>NZ_SEBR01000021.1 GCF_004295795.1 Flavobacterium sp.
GTTAAAGTCATTAAGGTTTTTCAGCTCGAATTCTGATTCACATTCGGGTTTTGTCTTTGATTCTCGGACTTCTTCCTATTGTTTTGCCGAAAAAAACTTGGTGATTCGTTGTGGTCATTCAAATCGTCGCTTCCACAGATAATTCCTTTCACACTTAATTTTTTTGAACCATTAAGATCGTTAAGGTCATTAAGGTTTTTCAGCTCGAATTCTGATTCACATTCGGGTTTTGTCTTTGATTCTCGGACTTCGTCCTATTGTTTTGCCGAAAAAAACTTGGTTATTCGTTGTGGTCATTCAAATTGTCGCTTCCGCGGATCATACCTTTCACACCTAATTTTTTTGAACCATTAAGATCGTTAAGGTCATTAAGGTTTTTCAGCTCGAATTCTGATTCACATTCGGGTTTTGTCTTTGATTCTCGGACTTCGTACTATCGTTTCGCTTAAAAAACCTGGTGATTCGTTGCTCGTTGCGCTAACTATTTCGCTCACGCGGATTTCGGGCAAAGTTCGGGAAATTTACCGCACGCGCTTCAAATCGTCCATACTTCCTGACGAGCTGATTTTCGTGAATTTTCCGTTTGCTTCAATGCGATAGGTCGCTTTCGCGGATGCTTCGTAAACCGGAGCGTTTCCTTGGGCGTCGATCTGTTCCAAATCTGGGGCGTTCGATGCCTCGGTAATTTCGATCGTTTTATCTTTCGAAATACAAAAGCGTTTCTCGTAATTGCCTTCCCAATCGATCGTCTCGTGTATCGACAGCGAATCGCTGAGTTTGCCGCCGACTTTTGTGTAAAGCATGGCAATCGGTTCTGTATTTTCGTCTCCGATCGGTTTTACTTCGAGAAAAGTCACGAACACATTTCCGACAGAAAAACTGCCGAATTCCCTTGCCGATTTGGGTCCGAACCCAGACTTTCGGAAATCATCCGTGTAAACGAAATAACCTTGCTTGTCTTTTTTCGAATAATCGAGATTGTCAGAGCAAAATGGGAAAGTCAGTTCTTTTTTGGGTTCCGATTCCGGTTTTTGAGTTTGTTTCGCTTTCGCGGACGTATCCGATTTCTGACAAGAAACAGCGATTAAAACCAACGACAGAAAGAGCTTTTTCAACATTAGTCGCGGATCAAAGGCAAAGTCGAGCAGCGCAACAAGCCTTCCTGTTTCGAGATTTCGGCGTACGGAATTTCTTCTACCGTGAATCCATTTTCGCGCAGCCAGGCGTTCAGGCGCGTGAAATTCCTTTCGGAAACCACCACGTCTGGCGCAATCGAAAACACGTTCGAGTTCATGTCGTACATTTCCTGGCGCGTGATGTGAAATAGATTTTCAACTCCGAAAAGATCGCGCAGATACTCGTAATCCTCGACGTCGCAAAATCCTTCTTTGTAGATGATCGCCTTGTCGTTTCCGACGGGCTGAAAACAACAATCAAGGTGCAAAGCGTTGTCGCGCGCCTCGGTCGTCGACTTGATCAAATCGAAATCGACAACTTTCTTGTCCGGGAAATAATTGCGGATAAATGCCACGCCTTTCTGGTTCGTACGAGCGGTTTTGATCTCCGGATAATCCGGTTTGCAGTACGTTCCGATGAAAATATAATCGTTCCACAAAATGACGTCACCGCCTTCGATGTGAATGCTTTGGTCTTCGATTTCCACGAATTTCTTCGGATCGATCTCGTCGATTATGTACTGGATCGCCGGAAATTCGCGCTCGCGATCAGGCAAGATGTTCGCCTTGAAAAACACATCGTCGATCACAAAACCGATGTCACGCGTGAAAATCTGGTTCTCGTTCTCAACGATTTGCGGACGATAGACTTTGACGTCATACTTCTCGAAAACGGCATTGAAAGCTTCCATTTCGGCTGTCATGTCTTTTTCGGTCGGATACGTTCCGGCCAAGATGTGTTCGAGAGATTTTGGGTCATATGCGTCTTCGGCTTTCGGCGTCGGGCCATTGCTCACAGCCGTTCCCAGCACAACGGCGCGAAGGCGTGAGGATTCATTTTTTACGGAAGGGGAAATCATAGAAAACGTTTTCGTTTCGGGCGCAAAGATAGGAAAAGGCAATTGTCAGCCTATCGATTGTGAATAAGTTGCCATTATTTTTTGGTCGTTTTTTTGAAATTCCGTGTTAATTTAACCGGAATTCCGGAAATGCGGTCGGCCCGATCAAAGCTTGGCTTTTTACATCGGATATGAAATCGGACAAAAACAAAAAACCTCCCAATTGGAAGGCTTTCTATTTTAAATTATCGGTTATCGCTTGTCCATATCCACGAAGTCGCGCAAAGGACTTCCGGTATAAACCTGACGCGGACGCCCGATAGGTTCTTTGTTCAGGCGCATTTCTTTCCATTGTGCGATCCATCCCGGCAAACGTCCTATGGCGAACATTACCGTGAACATATCGGTTGGGATTCCAAGTGCGCGGTAGATGATTCCTGAGTAGAAATCCACGTTCGGGTACAGGCTGCGTGCCTTGAAATATTCGTCGTTCAATGCAGCTTGCTCGAGTTTCATAGCGATGTCGAGCAGCGGATCTTCCACGCCAAGCGCCGTCAAAACCTCATCGGCGGCTTTTTTGATGATTTTCGCACGCGGATCGAAGTTTTTGTAAACTCTGTGTCCAAAGCCCATCAAACGGAAAGGATCGTTTTTGTCTTTGGCTTTTAGGATGAATTTCTCTACGTCTCCACCGGATTTGTTGATTTCGTCAAGCATCTCGAGAACGGCTTGGTTCGCACCACCATGAAGCGGACCCCAAAGTGCCGAAACTCCGGCAGAAATCGAGGCGAAAAGTCCGGCGTGTGATGAACCTACCATGCGTACCGTAGACGTTGAACAGTTCTGTTCGTGATCGGCGTGCAAGATAAACAACTTGTCGAGCGCATTCACTACAACAGGATCGATCTTGTACGGACCTGTCGGCAAAGAAAACATCAGGTTCATGAAATTGTCCACATAACCTTTTGTGTTGTCGTAATAATTGAGCGGATAACCCATCGATTTGCGGTACGTCCAAGTGGCAATGACAAGGAATTTCCCGATCGTCTTGCAGATCGCCTCATACAGATCTTTCTCGTTTTCGGGATTGACAGATTTCGGGTTGAAAGCCGTCAAAGCACTTGTCAAGGCCGCCAAAACGCCCATCGGGTGAGCTGTTTTCGGGAAACCGTCGATGATGTTTTTCATCTCTTCGTTGACAAGCGTGTATTTGCGGATATCGGTCTCGAAACGCTCGAGATCGCTCTTTTTTGGAAGTTCACCAAAGATGAGCAAATACGTGACTTCTAGGAAATTCGCCTTTTCGGCAAGGTCTTCGATCGCGTATCCGCGGTAGCGCAAAATCCCTTCTTCCCCATCGAGAAAAGTGATTTCGCTTTTGCACGCACCCGAGTTCTTATATCCCGGATCGAGAGTGATCGCACCGCTCACATCGCGCAGTTTGTTGATATCGATGGCAACTTCGTTCTCAGTTCCCACAAACACGGGGAACTCATACTTCTTGCCGTCGAGTTCTAATATTGCAGTTTTAGACATGATATGTTTGGAAGTTTAATAAGAAAAACAAAACTAGGTAATTTAAAAGGATTTAAAAAATCGAAGCGGTAACGATTTCGTTAATAATTACTAAATTGATATACATTCCCAAACGCGAAAAGGAAGCCGATATGACTTTGTGCCGATTGCTTTTATTGCTTGACGAACTTCATCACTTTACTGCCGTCAGCTGAAAGTAGTTTGGCGAAATCAGTTCCGGATTGTTTTTCTAACACATCGATCCGGGCATTTTCGGACGCGACTTTCCGCAACGGCAAATCGCTTCCATAAAAATTATAAAGCGACACCGAAATCGCATGGGAATCGCCACCGACAAATTCCCAAATCGTCTCGGCTTCGCACCACTAAAAAACAAAAGCCCGCGATTTACGCAGGCTCTCGGGAATTAAAAACTAACTAAACTGTAACTACCACATTTCTTAAACAGGCCAAACAGGTTTTACCCCATTTACTGTTTTATTATTTTTTCTGTTCTCGATCCTTTTTCGGTGTTGATTCTCACGAAGTAAACGCCGGCCGCTCTCGTTGCCATCTCGAATTTCGAGGTCAGGTTTCCGACTGTCTGCACCTGAAGCAATCTGCCTCTCACGTCGAAAATCTCGAGTGAATTGATATTGGCGCTCGACGTGACCGTAAACGAATCTTTCACGGGATTCGGATAAAGTTGCACATCCAGACCGTCTTTCGGATCGTTTATCGACAGATTCTCAAACGTCGTATGATAAGTGTTTGTCGTGATCGGAGCGCCGTAGTCGAAGAAAATATCGGCTTTGTTCGAAACCACCGAACCTTCGTGCAGATTGCCAAGACTGCGCACGCGAAGCAAAATGTTTCCGTGTCCGCCCGAATCCAACGCAATTGCCTTGAACACGAACAAAATACCGTCTGTTGAACTTTTGGCTTCAACGTTGTGCGAACTGCTCAAGATCTGCAAGGACGAACGGTCGAACATCGTCGGGTCGAGCACGTCTTTGACCACGATATTTTCGGCCGGAGCGGTTCCCGTATTTTCGAAATTGATCACGTAATGCAGATATTCTCCAATTTGCGTAACACTCACAACATCGCCCTGAAGACATTCCTTGTTATTGGGATCGTAATCGCTCACGACGGTTTGTGCCAAGACAAAGTCATTGTCAACAGGAACCACATCTGCAGCCGCATTCACGTTGGCCGAAAAAGAAATCGCATCGCCGATGTTGACCGCTGGCGTATCGGTGGGCGAATTCACGCTCAAAGTAACCGTGAAAACGCGGGTTTCGAACGGACGCAAATCTGAATAATTCCAAGTGAGATAACCGCTTCCCGTGCTGCTTGGCGCGGTCGTGGCCGAAACCAGGTCCATGATCGACTCGTCGTATGAAAACGAAACGCCCGAAGTCTGGGACAAAATCTGGTTGCCCTTGTTGCGAACAACGACCTGGTAAACCGCATCGTTTCCTGGCCTGGCCGACACGATTGGCACGATCGCGATCTCCGCGTCCGGACTGATTCCGTTTGCCGAAAGACAAAAGTCGTTATTGGAAACAGCTCCGTTGACCGACAAAATAGCAACGTCGGCATTTGGTGGCGCGGTCGCGAAGTAATTGTTCTCGAAAACGGGATTTATCGTATAATTTCCTGTTCCGACGTAGAATTTGTAAACCGAAGTGTGATCGGTGAAAACATCGACCGCTTGCGATCCGTCATTCATCCTGATCTTGACCAACGGCCCGATCAAATCTGAGGCATCGCACCCATTTCCTTCGGCGTCGAAACTCACGCTTCCCATGATCGTGTCGTATTGTCCGCCGGGAACGAAAGTACAGTAGGAATTGACTTGGGTGCCACTTCCGACCAAAGTCTGGATGGACGCAACCTGAGTTTCATCGGCACAAATGTAGCTGAACGCGTTGTCAGTGAAATCGCCCGTACTGAATTGCTCGTTCACGCCGTTCTTGGCGAAAAGCGTCTGCATAGCGTTTCCGAAAATCGCGACCGCCTGCAAAGCCGTATTCGCCGAAAGATCGAGCGTCTCGAGTTGGTTGTTCGAACAGTTCAGCAACTGAAGTTCGGTTTGTCCAGAAACGTCAAGCGTCTGGATCGCGTTCAAACGGCAATCGATGTTGGTCAAAGCCGGAAATCCCGACAAGTCGAGCGTCGCAATCCCGTTTTGGCGACATTCCAAAGTCTCGAGCGTGGCCGAAACCGGCAAATCGAATGCGTTGATGTTCGTATTTCCGAATTTCAGGAATTTCAGGGACGAAAGTCCGGTCCACGAATGTGAACTCACCGGATTGTCGTTGAAATATAGCGTCTCGAGATTGGCCAATCCCGAAACGTTCACCGCACTGATCGCGTTGTTCGAACAATCGAGCGTCTTGAGCAACGAAAGTGTCGTGACATCGAGCGACGTCAGCAAATTGCTCGCGCACGTCAGGATCTGCAAATTCGGGAATGAAGCGACTTCAAGGCTCACAAGATCATTTCCGAAGACGTTGATTTCTCGCAACAAAGGAAGATTGCTCAATGTGATTCCCGTCAAATCGTTGTAAATCGCCGAGAAGCGATCGAGGTTCGGCTTGTTCGAAAGGTTCAGGTAAGTGAGCTGATTCTGGTCCAAAACCAAATCCTGGAGCGTGCTTACGCCATTCACGTTGATCGAAGTCAACTCGTTTCCTGACAAATACGCAAGCCGCAATTCCGGCATGTCTGACAAATCGAGTGTGGAAAGCGAATTTCCTACAGCGTAAAGGCTTAGCAAATTCGTGAAAGCCTTGATTCCGGTAAGGTCGTTGATATTTTGGTAATCGACGTTCAAAGTCGTGATCGCCGCGGCTTCGGTAAATTGGATTTCCGTGTCTGAATTGGTATCGACGCCTTCTGCGATAAGTGCTGATTTGAAAGCCATATCGGGAATAAAGACGATTCCGGGATCGGAAACCACAAGACTGAAACTCGTCATGTCGTTGCAATTGCTAAGCGTAGAACTGACGACAGCCCAAATTTGCTGCGGATTTTGGGTGTTGACAAAAGTCGTTGGTGAAACGATGGCTTCGGTTTGGGAAATCGCATCCGACTCGGAAATGTAATAAGCGGCTTCGACATTGGTTTGCGACCCGATCAAAGTCGACTCGTTCGAAGTGATATCGAAAGTCGCGACACCTGTATTCGGAATGGCTTCCACAACGATATTCGATGCCGGAAAAGCGATCGCTGGCGCGACAACGGTTACGACCGATGAAGCGTTCAACGCGGCCGAACAACCGTTCGCACCTGAAATTCCGACCAATTGTACGTTATAAGTAGCGAGTTGGGAAGTTGGAAAGTTGATCGTCGCAACGCCCGAAGCCGACACGACAGTTTGGATTGTTCCGCCGTTTATCTGGTAGGAGAATATGTATGGAATCGATCCGCCGTTGCCCTGAAAAGTCAGCGTCGCGAGATTGCCCTGGCAGATGTTCTGCGAAGGTTCGACAATGATGGCCGATGGTACCGAACTCACCACAATACTTAGGTTGGCCACCGAATAAGTCGCATCCGAAAGCGCTTCTACCCTGACGAAAATCGTTTGGTTCGTGTTGCTGTAATTGGTCGTCTGCGTGATTTCCGACAAATTGTTCTGCGCATCGGACAAACTCAGGTGGAAACTCACCGCGACATCACCCGGATTTATCCCGTTAAGGATCGCCGGAATGGCCGATGTGAGATCGAATGTGCCAATTCCGTCGGCGTCGGTATCGCACTGGACCAAAGGCGACGGATTCGCGTTTATGTCCGGTTGGGCGTGCACCCATCCGCAACAAAGCAAAATCAGGAAGTATAGTTTTTTCATGGTCGGTAATTTTAGTTGTGTCTTTGTCGGTTAAGCAAAAACTTGGGCAATGTCGTTGGCGATAGTTGTTTCAGATCGTTCTCAAAAGTTCCTGCAGCCGTTCTTTTTTCCGTTGGGAAATCGGCAAATGGCTTCCGTCGCTCATGATTACGTAACCTCCGTCTTTCTTTATGTACGATTTCAAGTACGAAAGATTGATGAGATGGGATTGGTGGATGCGCTCGAAACCGTGTTCGGTGAGCAATTCCTCATATTCTTTCAAGGTCTTGGAAATCAGGATCGGTTTGTTGTTCCTGATGAAGAACTTGGTGTAATTGTCTTCGCTTTCGCAGCGGATGATGTCGGTAATCTCAAACAAATGGATGCCATCGGACGTCGAAAGCGCGATCCTTTTGAAATTGTCGACTTTTTTGCGGATGTTTTCCAAAAGTAAGTCGATATGGGCAAAACCTTCGTTCTTGGAAACGACCGTCCTGATTTTGCCGATCACTTTGTCAAGATCTTCGGGATCGACGGGTTTGAGCAAAAAGTCGAGCGCGCTAAAACGGAAAGCCGTGATCGCGTATTGTTCGTGAGCCGTGATGAAAACGATGTGGGACGTCGAGCGTCCATGCTTTTGGGCGAGCTGTTCGAGAATGTCGAAACCGGTTCCGTCGCCCAATTGGATGTCGAGAAAAACCACTTGCGGACGCAGCGTGTCGATCGCCTTTATCCCCGATTCCACACTGTCGGCTTCACCCAAAATGGTAAAATCTGGAGCGTAAACTTCCAAAAGTCCTCTCATTCCGTTTCTCAGATTGGAGTCGTCGTCTATTAAAAGTGCGGTTATCATGTGGTGGTTTCGGAAATTATTAATTATCAATTATCAATTGGTTATATACTGAATCGGAAGCGTCAAAATAACCTGCGTGCCAATCACGTGCCCAAGATCGTCCGCTCTTTCGGTGATGTCGACATTGGCCTTTCTCGACGTGATCGCCTTGATCATCTCGAGTCGTTTTTTGGTAATGTCGAGCGCCATCGATTTGTGCATGGACACGGAATTCTCTTTCATTTGGCGCGACTTGTCGATTCCGATGCCGTCGTCCGTGATCGTGCAAACCAGATTTTCTCCCGAAAGTTCGAATTTCACGTCGATCCTGCCTTGCTCTTTCTTCGGAACCAACCCATGTATGATGGCATTTTCGACAAAAGGTTGCAACAAAAGTGGCGGGATCGCAGTATCGTCTTCTATGTCAGCGCTTTTTGAAATGTTAAAATCAAAAATCTGGTTGAAACGCAGTTGTTCAAGTTCGAGATAATTGCGCAGGCTCTCGATTTCCTTGTCTATCGGAATGAGCGATTCCTTCGAATATTCTAGCGTGAGCCGCATCAGTTTCGAGAATTTGGCCAAGTAGCGAATTGCCGCATCTGACCCGTTTTGCACGATAAAACTAGAAATCGAACCCAGGCAGTTGAAAACAAAATGCGGATTCATTTGCAAGTGAAGCGCCTTTTGCTCGTATTCGGCCAGTTCCTTTTCCAAAGTTAAGGTCTTCTTGAGCTGCAACCTGTTGTAGATCAGGAAAATTATTCCGAATAACAACAGGCTGAACAGCACAATGAAGAACGTTTGAAGCGTGTGCCGCTTGGTTTGTTCGGTGTAAAGCAGTTCGCGTTTTTCCTGCTCTTTTTTCTGTAAGGCCTCGCGTTTGTCGAATTCATAGTTCATTTCGGCCTGTACGCTTTTGCGGATATTCTCGTGTACGTTCAAACTGTCTTTGGCCGAACTGTATTTCTGGTAGTGAAGCAAAGCCAGATTCGAATCGCCTTTGAGGACATAGATTTCGCTCAACATTTTTTCGGCGATCACGACTTGTTCGGGAATTTCGAGCTCGTGCGCCAAAGCCAGAGACTTGTTTGCAAAAACCATTGCCTGATCGAGGCTTTTCGTCGATTTGTGGTAATTGGCCAGATGTGCGTAAGTGTCGGCTGTTCCGAATTTGTCTGCTATGGCTGCAAATTCCTTGAGCGCCTGATTCCAGGTTTCGGATGCTTTTGCGCCATTTCCGGTTTGAGCGTAATAGGCGCCGAGGTTGTTTAGCAATTCGCCAAGTCCGCGAGGATTCGGGAATTCCGAGAACATTTTCGCAGCGCGTTGGTAGTGCTCTAAAGCTTTGGCGTAATTCTTTTGGGAAAGGTAGATATTGCCGATGTTCGTCGTCGTGATCCCGACAGTCACATCACCGATTTTCTCCTGCAATTTCTGGGCTTTGAGAAAGAATTCAAGCGCCTTGAAATCGTTGTGCAGCGATTGGTAAACGATCCCGACGTTGTTGTATACACGCGCCAGACGCATCGGTTCGTCGAGCGTCTCGTAAAGCGGGACGGCCTTGAGGTGAAACTGCAAAGCTCTCGCGTAATTGCTTTGTTCCGAAAGAACGATTCCGATGCTTCCGTAAGCCTTTGCCAGTCCGGCCTTGACTTGCGCATCGCCTGCATTAGACGAACGCTCGCCCTCGAAGAGATTTTGCGCCGCGGTGAAATTTTGCAGCGCCTTTTTATAATCGCCAGATAAAATGCCGGCATTGCCCAGGTTCAACAAGGCATTTCCTTCTGCTACCTTATACTTTATCTTGCGCGATAGTTCCAAGGCTTTGCCGGCATATTGGCCCATTTTTGAAGGATCGGAGATCTTGTAAGCGTCGGCGATGGCGTTCAGGGCGTCGGCTTTTTCTATGTCGTTTTTCGTTTGCGGCAATTTTGCGACGAGACTGTCCGCCGATTGGGCAGACACGAACACGCACGCGAATAGCACTAAAAAAACGAGTAGGTTTTGCTTCATGGTCAATAAGACTGAAACAAAAGTAAGCATTGGCTTTTTACTTCTGTAAAGCGATTAGAATTTGGCGTTTGTGAGTGAGTAAACTGCAAAAAACCTAGATTTTACTTACTTTTTGGACGGAAATTGCGTTCGTGGTTTCGATTTTCACCAGATAGATTCCCGAAGACAATCCGGTCAAGTCCAAAACATTGCTCTGTCGTTTTGCCTCGACTTTGCGTCCGTTGGAATCGAAAACGGTCACGACTTTGATGTCAAAATCAGACTTGATTTCGACCGTGGACGATGTCGGATTCGGAAACAGGATCGCATCGGCTTTCGAAACGTCGGGAACGGCCAAACTGCAATCGCTCGTAAAAACCGTGTTCGGATGCGCTCCGTTCCAGGTCAGGACTTGCTGCAGACACTCAATTTCATTTGCATCGGCGCAGACCGACACCAAATTCGGCGTTTCCATCCAAGCGTCGAAACTCATCACCCCGACGGCGCAATTCTGCTGCGTCACATTCTTGACATTGACCGAAGCCAGATTGGGATTATTGCCGCATCCCAAATCGTAAAGTTCAGTATTGGCGCCGAAATCGAGACTTGTGAAATTGTTGGCGCTGACATCGACCGAAGTCAATTCCGGAAAATTGGAAAAGTCGATATCGGTGAGTAGATTTCCGTGGGCGCGCAAGATTTCCAATTGGTCAAGGCTCGTAAAATCGAATGTTGCGATCGCATTTCCGGAAATGTCCAAAAATTTGAGATTCGAGAAAACCTCGAGTCCGTCCAACACCGAAATGTCGCCCGGAGTCGACCACCAAGCATCGCCCGTCATGTTGAGATAGTTGACCTGCAAAGCTTCCGAAACCTGAATTTGGCCGTCGTTGTTCGCATCGACATTTATGGGAACGATCAAATCGTCCTGGTAATGGCCGGCGATCAAAACCGAACCTGACGCAACTGACGAAAGAATGCGCTGTCTCAAAGCCGTGTCGGGAAGATCGACGACCATACTGATCTCGAAAGCCGCGATCGTAAAACAACCGCTCGCATTGGTGAACGAAGCATAAAGTGTTTCGCCTGACATGGGCACGTAGCAGCAGGATTGCGAAATTGGATTCTGCGCCGCCTGAGCATCGGCCAAGGTCACATAAAAATTGGTAGCGATTCCCGGAACGCCACCAAAAAAAGGAAGCACGTGCGTATCGAGATCGACACTCGACGCCGGCGTCGTTACGGGCACAAAAAGCACGTCGATCGGGAAAACCACGGGCGATTGATTCACGATCAAAGTCGCTGTAGTGATCCCGAAGTGATCGGGATTCGCGATTTCGTAGACGCGCACATAAAGTATTTGCGAATAAGGATCTATGTTGAAATACGGATTGCCATTCGGAATCGCATTCACTTCCATATTTTGCATCGCATCGGTTTGCGTCAGGAAAAAGCGATAGCCGTACTCCTGAGGATTTCCGGGCGCGGACGAAAGCAAGATCGGTCCGAAATACGAATCCAGATCGAATTGTCCTACTGAATCGTTGTTATCATCGCAAACCTCATAAGACGGCAAATCGGCAATGCTGAACTGTTGCGCTTTCGCGGATAATCCGACAAAAATCAAAAGGAGTAGAAGTTGTTTCATAAATGCCATTTTGGAATTGTGCCCAAAATGTAGCACAATTTTTTGCATCCGGATACAAAAACCGGCAAAGTATCGGCCTGAATGAGAATTCGTTCCAATAAAAAACCCGACGCAACGGCCGGGTTCCAATTTATATCAGAAGAAAATTACTTCTTTACTTTAAAAGCTTTTTGTCCTGGAAAGTAAGCCGTTTCTCCCAATTCTTCTTCGATGCGAAGCAATTGGTTGTACTTGGCCATACGGTCTGAACGCGATGCCGAACCTGTTTTGATTTGTCCGCAGTTCAAAGCTACCGCCAAATCGGCGATCGTGTTGTCTTCGGTTTCTCCTGAACGGTGCGACATTACAGAAGTGTAACCTGCGTTGTGTGCCATGTTTACGGCTGCGATCGTTTCTGTCAAAGTCCCGATCTGGTTTACTTTGACAAGGATTGAGTTGGCGATGCCTTTCTCGATTCCTGTAGAAAGACGTTGCACGTTTGTCACGAACAAATCGTCTCCAACCAACTGTACTTTGTCTCCGATAAGATCTGTAAGGTATTTCCATCCGTCCCAATCGTCTTCGTACATTCCGTCCTCGATTGACACGATTGGGTATTTTGAGGCCAATTCCGCCAAATATTCGGCTTGTTCTTTGGACGAACGGATTTTTCCTGTCTCGCCTTCGAACTTTGTGTAATCGTAGTTTCCGTTTACGTAGAATTCAGATGCCGCACAGTCAAGAGCGACCATGATGTCGTCCCCGAAAGTGTATCCGGCCTTCTCGACTGCCAATTTGATCGAATCAAGAGCGTCTTCTGTTCCTCCGGCCAAATTCGGTGCGAAACCGCCTTCGTCTCCAACTGCAGTAGACAAGTTGCGGTCGTGCAACACCTTTTTGAGGTTGTGGAAAATTTCGGTTCCCATTTGCATCGCCTGAGTGAAAGTCTTGGCTTTTACCGGCATGATCATGAATTCCTGGAAAGCGATAGGCGCATCTGAGTGCGAACCACCGTTGATGATATTCATCATAGGAACCGGAAGCGTGTTTCCTGAAACGCCGCCCACGTAACGGTACAAAGGCATTCCAAGTTCGTTGGCCGCCGCTTTGGCAACTGCCAATGAAACGCCAAGGATCGCGTTTGCTCCAAGGTTCGCTTTGTTTGGCGTTCCGTCGAGTTCGATCATCGTCTTGTCGATAAGGTTTTGTTCGAAAACAGAAACACCGACAAGTTCTTCGGCTATGGTCGTATTTACGTTTTTCACGGCTTGGCTGACACCTTTGCCCATGTAGGCTTTTCCGCCGTCGCGCAATTCTACGGCTTCGTGTTCTCCTGTAGACGCTCCAGATGGAACGGCAGCACGGCCCAAAACTCCGGTTTCGGTAACAACATCAACTTCGATGGTAGGGTTTCCTCGGGAATCAAGGATTTGTCTAGCGTGAATTTTAACGATAATACTCATTTTGTATTTTGTTGATTTTTGGTTTATGAATAATGCAAATATAATCAGAATCAAGGTTAAAAAAGACGCAAAACTTGGCATCTTATCAACGCAAACGTTGTAATTCCTTAAAGTTTCTCCAGATTTTATATTCGTTTATCTTTGCCGCAACATTCCAACTTATCCGATTGACATTGAAGCGCTTTATTAGAAATATCATACAGATCCTCGTCTTGGCGCTGCTCGTTTTGGCCGTGGCCGATTTTGCCTACACCAAAGTCCTTGTCAACAGCGCACCGACCGACAAGATCGCGTTGCTGAAAAGCCTCAAAGGCAAAAAATTCAACTACGTTTTTCTGGGTTCGTCCCGCGTGAACAATACGATCATTCCGGCTGAAATCGAAAAACAGACCGGAAAAACGTCGGTGAATTTTGGAGTGAATTCGTCCCGGCCGCGCGACATTCTGGCTTTTGCGAAGTTGCTGGTCGACAACAACATCACCTGCGATTCCATTTTCGTCCAGGTCGACTACGGATTCAATCACCTCGACGGATCGAGTTTCGTAAACTTCGAGTCGATGCCGTATTTGCATCAGGAACCGATTCTCGCACAAAGAATTTCCGATCTGCCACAGGCCAAAGCCTTCCAATTCGTGCCGTTTTTCAGATACGCCTTTTACGACCAACAGTTCGGATGCCGCAAAGTGATCAAAAAACTGATGGAAAAATCGCCCTCAAGCCTTGAGTTAAGCGGCGGTTATACGATGTTGAAAGGACACGGAAAGCTTGGCAACTACGAACTTCCCAAGACCGTCGCCCAACGAAATCGTTATGTGGACGAGCTCGAGAAACTCGCATCGGAACACAAGCTCAACATCGTCTATTTCATTTCCCCTTTCGCGCATTCGGTGAGAAACAAGGATTTTTTCGGCAAGCTGAAAACCAGGATTCCAAAGCTGCACGACTATTCTCAAGCCATTGCAACCGACAGCTTTTTTTCGAACGAATCGCACCTGAACCACGACGGAGCCAAAGTTTTCACGAACCTAGTGATTCGCGACCTGATTGGCAAGCGCAAAGACAAAGACCGATAAATCCCAAAATTTGAATTTTTCATAACCCAAACCGACATGCTTTTCAATTCCTGGGAATTCGCTTTGTTCCTTCCTATCGTTTTTACGATTTACTGGCTGCTTTCGAAAAAACTGACGCTACAGAATTTCGTACTCATGTGCGCCAGCTATTTCTTCTACGCGTGTTGGGATTTCCGTTTTTTGTTCCTGCTGATGTTCTCTACCGGACTCGATTATTTCACAGGGATCAAGATCGCATCGAGCCAAGGCAGCTTGAAAAAGTTCTGGTTTTGGTTGAGCATTAGCGTGAATCTGGGCTTTTTGGGCGTTTTCAAATACTACAATTTCTTTGCGGATTCTTTTGCCGAATTGTTGTCTGTTTTCGGACTTCACGCCAGTTTCGCAACTTTGTCGGTGATTCTTCCCGTCGGGATCTCGTTCTACACTTTCCACGGACTTTCCTATGTGATCGATATTTACAAAGGACGCATCACACCCGAAAAAAACTTCGTCACTTACTCGCTTTTCGTGAGCTATTTCCCGCTTTTGGTCGCCGGACCGATCGAACGCGCCACGCATTTGCTTCCGCAGATAAAACGAGAACGCCGTTTCGACTACAAAAAAGCGATGGACGGCTTTTACCAAATGCTTTGGGGTTTGTTCAAAAAAGTCGTGATCGCCGACAGTTGTGCCCAATATGCGAATGCGATTTTCGACCATTCGGACAAGATGAATTCAGTCACGTTGGTTTTGGGCGCGGTTTATTTCGCCTTCCAGATTTACGGGGATTTTTCCGGCTATTCGGACATCGCGCTCGGAACCTCGAAAATGTTCGGGATCGACTTGCTTCGGAATTTCAATTATCCGTATTTCTCCCGAGACATTGCCGAATTCTGGAGGCGTTGGCACATCTCGCTTTCGAGCTGGTTTCGCGACTATCTCTACATTCCTTTGGGCGGAAGCAAAGGCGGAATGTGGATGAAGATCAGGAATACGTTCATCATTTTTCTGGTAAGCGGATTCTGGCACGGAGCGAATTGGACGTTCCTCATTTGGGGCGGATTGAATGCTTTGTATTTCCTGCCATTGTTGCTTTCGAACTCCAACAGAAACAACATGCACATTGTCGCCGAAGGCCGGATTTTCCCTAAATTCAGGGAGTTTTTCGGGATTTTGCTCACGTTTTCACTTACGACACTTGCGTGGATATTTTTCAGGGCCAAAACTGTATCGGACGCCGTGCTTTACATAAAACGCATCTTCTCGTTCGACGCGAAAGGCGGAATGCAGTATTTGTCGATCGACCGATACGCTCCCGAATTGCTGCTTTTGTTGTCGCTATTCCTTGTGATCGAATGGTTTTCGCGAACAAACGAACATCCCGTTCACGGACGCTTCAAAGTTGCCAAAGCCGTTCTGATCATTGTCGGGATCGCGATGCTTGGCGCGTTTTCGAGTGCTGGCGAATTCATCTATTTTCAGTTTTAGCAACCGAACTGTCCGCTTTCAAAAACGATCGGACATAAAAAAAGCGCCTTAATTGGCGCTCTTGATATTGTCTATGAATTGGTCGAACAGATAAGTCGAATCATGCGGGCCAGGACTGGCTTCGGGATGGTATTGAACCGAAAACGCGTTCTTGTTCTTCATTTTCATGCCTGCGACCGTTCCGTCGTTGATGTGCAAATGCGTGATCTCGAAATCCGGATTCTTGAGAAGTTCGTCTTTGTTGATCGCGAATCCGTGGTTTTGGGACGTGATTTCGCCGTGACCCGAAAGTTCGTTCATCACCGGATGGTTGATGCCGCGGTGTCCGTTGAACATCTTGTAGGTCGGGATTCCGTTTGCAAGACCCAAAATCTGGTGTCCGAGACAGATCCCAAAAACCGGATCGTTCGCGTTCAGGATTTCCTTTGCGGTTTCCTGGGCGACCAAAAGCGGCTCCGGATCGCCGGGTCCGTTCGAAAGGAAAAAACCGTGCGGATTCCACGCTTTCATTTCTTCGTAAGACGTATCGTAAGGGAAAACCTTGATATAACAATCGCGTTTGGCGAGGTTTCTCAGGATGTTTTTCTTGATTCCGAGGTCAAGCGCCGCAATCTTGTACGTTGCATTTTCTTCGCCCACGAAATAAGGTTCTTTCGTGGAAACTTTCGAGGCGAGTTCCAAACCTTCCATGTTCGGGACGTCGGACAAAAGTGCTTTCAATTCCTCTACCGTTTTTCCGTCGGTTGAAATGGCGGCGTTCATCGCACCGTTGTCGCGGATATAACTCACCAAAGCTCTCGTATCGACATCTGAAATACAGATAAGATTCTGCTTCGTAAAGTACTCTTCGAGGCTTGAAGTCGAGTTGGCGCGAGAATGGTTGAAACTGAAATTCTTGACGACCAAACCTGAAATCATGATCCTGTCGGCTTCGATGTCTTCGTCGTTTACGCCATAATTGCCGATGTGGGCATTCGTGGCGACCATGATCTGCCCAAAGTAAGACGGATCTGTGAAAATTTCCTGATAACCGGTCATTCCCGTATTGAAGCAGACTTCTCCGAAAGTCGTGCCCTCGATCCCGATCGATTTTCCGTAGAAAACGGTGCCGTCGGCTAGTAACAGGATGGCTTTTTGTCGTGTGTTGTATTTCATTTTGTTGCGTAGTTGGACGAAAGACAAATGACGGAAGACGAAGGACTGTGGCCGAACGCCGTATGCGGCATGTCAAACGATTGTTCGGGGTGCAAATGTACGGGATTTTTTTTGGTGGGCAAATGGTTTTGGGGATGGGGTGGGAATTTTCGTTGGGGGAAATTTCGCTTTGTGTTGCCCTGAACTTCTAAATACTCCACTATGACAAATCGTTTATAATATGCGCTTGGGTTAGATATTTTTATGCAACTCAATTTCAGGCATTTCATCATATGTCCGCCCGTTTAGAATTCTGCCGCTAGCTTTCTTGTTTTTGCCGCCCCATTGTTTAAAGAAAAATGCAACCTCCTTCTGATTACATTGCTCCTGAATATCGAGAACCCAGTCAGCATCCATAGGTCTCGGTTTGCGCCCACTCTCACCTCCCACAATCACCCAATCTATATTTTCAAGATTCAATATACCAAGTGGTCCTATTAAGGGTTCCAATGACAAGAATTTTACTTTTGCGTTTGTTTGTCTAAGACAATCAATTCTATTTTTGAATTTATCGTTTTCAACCGATACTCCCATCCAAATATTATGAGTCCATTTCAACTTGTTATGTAATTCCAGCAATCTTTCGGCTCGTTTAGTAAGTACCTGAAAAACATGTTGAGGATTGTCATTCATCACTTTAAAGACTTTTTGGATAAATTCCAATGAAATCTCATCATGAAATAAATCACTCATGGAATTTACAAAAACAACTTTTGAATTTTTCCATGTGTAAGGAATCTTTAGTGCTTCGTCATGAGTTCTTACAGCAAAGTTGTCCTTATATTTCTCCACACCCATCGCTTGGAGACGCTTCGACATAATTTCGGCGTAGCAGAATTTGCATCCCGCCGAAATTTTTGAGCAGCCCGTTGTTGGGTTCCATGTCATTTCTGTCCATTCTATTGAAGATTGGGCCATCCTATTTGACTATCTTATAGTTAATGATATTATTTTCTCTAAAAACGTTTTTGTAATTCAGAAATGGTGATCTTGAATTGTACGCCAGTTTTCCCTGGCCTTTAAGCTTTTTGATTACTTCAACAGAGTGTTTTGGAATATGGCCAGATTCATAGGTATAAATTAAAATTTCTTTATTACTAACAGTTGATTTTTGCAAAAGTCTATTTTCCAATTCCATTTGGAACTTTTCAATCTTCGTCATTTTTTTCCCATCGAATAGCATTAGCTGATTCTTGTCTTTATCCTCGTCAATATCGAAGTCAGCCTCACCGTTTATGGCATTTCGCTTCCAAGAAATGCTGAGAAATTTGTCGACAGCTGCATAACTCTTGGCACCAAATACAATTCCGTATATATTTTTGTTCTTTTTTATCGAAAAAGGAAATAGTTTGAGGTCAGAAGTTTGTGGTAGTCTTGATTTTATTTTTGAGCAAACAAGCCTGTGCATATTCCGATATTCTTCACTTTCCAATTCTCTAGAATCAATTGTCAGAACCTTTTTGAATTCACCTGTGGTTCCGTATCTTCTAAAGAACGATGACGACACAAAATAAAGAAAATCCGTGGTGGTTAGGCTATCAAGTTCTTCAATATATTCCTTTGAAATGAACTTTATGCCATTTTGGTCGAGATAGACGAGAGAAGGAAACTTTTTGATTGTGGGTAATAGTTTAAAAAATAAGTCTTCTGCATCTTCATTGTAATAAGTTACGTTCAGAAAGTACTGAAACTTCGGATGATTTTCTAAGAAGTTGTTACAATTTTCGATAAGTAAGTCATATTTGTCCTGTCTCTTTTTATTTGGTTCAAACTCGTTAAGATGCAGTACAATTTTAGTCTTTTTTGCAAGTATGTTTCCAAGTTGCTCTTCTATTTTTTGTAATATCCGAATAGGGCTTCCTGGAACATTTATCGAGTCATAACCGGGTCCGGAGAAAAAATCGAAAATATGAATTTCAGGATATTTTGATTGCATTACGAAAGTTGGAATCCAGGCTTGAGCGTAATCTTCAAATATTTCAAGTTTGGTAATCGTTCCGTTGTCGAAAGGCTCTATGTGAATGTTTTTTGATCCCATTTTAAACAGATTTGGTTAGTCAGATACTATAATAATATTTCAAATATATCATCCTCACTTAACCGCGGTTACGGAATCCCATAAAAACCAAAAATCCCCGACAAACTACACAAACCTAATCACGTTAGTGCTTTGATCTGCAAGCAATCCTACAAAAGATAAAGTCAAAAAAAATCCGGGCAAATGACCGGATGCTATTTTTTAAATTCTCCTAGAAGTTGTTCCAAATACCTAATCTTCTCTCGTTCTGCATGTAGTAGTTGCTCGTACAGTTTTCTATTTTCCTCTACCAACTCCATCATCTTATCCAAAGGATTGAAAGAACAATGATTCGCGGTGCCTGCAACTCCAACATTTGAACTATTGTCGTTGAACGTATTGAAATATGTAATCACGTTCTCTTCAGAAAAATTCTCAATCGCCTCACTGCTAACCCCAAGCGCCTCGGCAACCTCTTTCAGTCGCTTTTCGTCAATCTCCTCACTCCTTTCCAGAATGGAAACCGTCTGTTGGCTCACGCCCAAAGCCAGCGCCAACGCTTCCTGTTTCATGCCGCGCAGTTCACGGATGCGCGAAATTTTACGCCCGATATGGGATTTTGAAGGAGTTTCCATGATTGAAATGTTTGTTTTGTAAATATAGCCAATTTGAGAAATGACGGGATTGGTAACTTACTAAAATGCATTTGGTGTGAGTCTGTTGTTTGAAAAAGTTTTCACACAAATTTCGTGTGAAAAGAAAATTTTCAGGAAATTTCACACAAGACTTAGAACAGTTCCATTTCGTGGTACGCACAGCCAAATCTCATCCTATTACACAAATTCCTGTAAACTTTATCGCACGGCGCTATGTGAATTGGTGTCGCCTGATGCGAATCGGCATCGACCAAAAAACAGGCTATCTATTAAAAATAAAGAATCGGGGATTATGTGCGAGTGACGTACAGTGGCGAATACCGGATGGCCAATCGCAGGTTTGATTTTGGCTTTCTCCTACTGGACCGAATGTATCGCAAAATTCCACGTGGACATTTAAACGGTTATGTCTCGATGCACCACGCTTATTAGACGAACGACAACGGATATTCATCCGGTGGTGTCTCATTCATTTCTTTTTCTATTTTCGCGGCATTAAAAACTAGACAATAGCATCAATGAAACAAAAATTACTTCTGGCCGCATTAGTAGCCCAAACTTTTTTCACTGTCAATGCACAGCAATTCGGTTCACGCACCGTGCTGAATGCAACCTCTCACTTGCATAACTCATTTGCGTTCGACGACATCGACGGCGACGGTGACATCGACGTCATAGTCACGTCTACTACAGGAAGCACTTCGTCTGCGGCGAACCACGTGGCTTGGTACAAAAACCTCGGGAACAACACGTTTTCGGCCAAGACGTTGATCAGTTCGGCTTATAACGACGTGAACACCGTGCGTTTGCTTGACGTGGACGAGGACGGAAAAAAAGACCTTGTCGTGGCAGACTGGGCAACCGGAATGTCATGGATCAAGAATATGGGGTCTGGATTTTTTGGCAGCAAGCAGGCGTTGCCCTATAATTCCGCCGTGTCTACATTCGAGGTTGGCGACTTGAACAATGACGGCAAACAAGACATCGTGCTTGCCCAATTGAGCGGCGACAGCGTGCATTTCATGCGCAATACGGGCAACGGGACATTTGTGTACGACAGCATGATCTATGCGCCCAATTATAACGTATACTCGATTGAGTTCGGCGACCTTGACCAGGACCAGAAGACCGACTTGATCATCTCTTCGGGCAGTACGACGACCCAAAAAGTCGTCAAGTTCGAATATGGCACTAACGCACTTGTGCAAACGGTGCTCTATACCGCGCCTAACTGGCCGTACATTTACAAATCTTTCCTTTATGACGTTGACAGCGACGGCAAGATGGATGTCGTGATGGACAGTTCTGACTGCGCAACCTACTGGGTCAAGAACTTCGGCAACGACGTTTATTCGACCCTGACCACTATTACGACTCAAACCTGCATGAATTATGAGACGGTAAACGTCGCCGACCTGAACCTTGATGGCTTTATGGATACGCTCTACATGCGTTACGGTAATTTCTATTACAAACAAGGCGCGGCCGGGGGCGAACTTGGTACGACCATGATTCCGATTTCGATCAACCAGATTCCCGTCGAACTTTACAGACATGCGCTTTACGACATCGATGGCGATGGCGACCTCGACTTGTTCTACGGTTCCAGCCAAGAATTTGGATGGATCAAAAACAATTCTGCCGAACTTTCGGTGAATGCGCCAACGGTTTCCAAGTTCTCGGTTTACCCGAACCCGGCCAACCAAGAGCTGAACATTGCATCGGAAAATGGTATCGAAACATACGCTATTTTCGATGCGACAGGAAAGCTTATTGCCAAATCGAACTTGCCAACAGCCGAGACGAACCATAAAATTGACGTCGCGCACTTGAGCAACGGACTTTACTTCGTGGAACTTCAATCGGGGAACTCGAAGGAGACGAAAAAGTTCGTGAAGAACTGATCACAAAATAAATATCTTATCACAAAAAAGCGGGTCTAAAAAAGCCCGCTTTTGTTTTTTTTTCTATTTGCGATTCAGCTCAGATAACTTCACAAAAATGAATTGAAAACTATCACTTTTTAAATGCCGATTCGTATATATTTGCCCAATAACCTAAATAATAAATGATGAAAAAATTCCTTATGCTGGCCTGCGCGGCCTTTTTCTTTTCTTGTAGCTCCAACGATGACGAGTCGTCGAACGGTGGCGGTGGTGGCAATAACAATAATACGGTTGCTTACATTCAGGGCAAGATGGACGGAACTGCTTTCGACTACACGTTCAACAACACAGCTACCGACACTTATTTGTACAATCCGATTTCAGGTTTCAGTGGGCTAGGTTTCGATCGTTGGTATTATTACGGAGGAATGACCACGGCCTTCAATTCGTCTTTTACGCCTTCATTCACGATCGCCTGGAACAACATGTATTTTGGCGAGGGCGGAGACGAATCCGGAGAGACAGCTGCTTTCCACACTACGGTAGGTACGCTTCCTTCGAACTTCCTGACGCAGGCGCAAGATGACAATCATATGCCGGGTATAGAAATCGGCTATGAAGCTGCAAATGGCAACTACTATTCGAGCAAGGAAGGCATCCAGACTGGAAGCGCGCTTTCTGTAAGTAATTATTCGCCGGGAACCACTGCCGGAACAAAGACGATGACTGTTACTGGCACTTTTTCGTGCAAGCTTTACAATGACGAAGATCCTACAGATGTGATCGATGTCACCAACGGCAAATTCAAGTTGATCCTTTCGGAGTTCAACTGATTGTCGCATCGGCTATAAAACAAAAAAAAGGATAAACATTGCGTTTATCCTTTTTTGTATTGGAGTGAATTCCGTTTACTCAGCAGACTCTTTCGTTTCTTCTGTAGTTTCCGGAGTTTCAGGAGCGATCGCTTCAGGAGCTTTTGTTTCCTCAACCTCTGCAGCTGGAGCAGCTTCGGCTTTTGGAGCAGCTTCTGTAGTAGTAGCTTTTGCAGCTCCACCACGACGGCTTCTTGATTTTTTCACTTCTTTTTTACCTCCGTTGTAAAGTTCGTTGAAATCTACAAGTTCGATCATTGCCATGTCAGCGTTATCTCCCAAACGGTTACCCAACTTGATGATACGTGTGTATCCTCCTGGACGGTCTCCAACTTTGGCTGCAACGTCGCGGAACAATTCAGTAACCGCGTATTTGTTGCGAAGATATGCGAAAACGATACGACGGTTGTGAGTCGAGTCTTCTTTGGATTTAGTTACCAACGGCTCAACAAATTGCTTAAGCGCTTTGGCTTTAGCGACAGTCGTGTTGATGCGCTTGTGCTCGATGAGTGAACAAGCCATGTTCGCCAACATAGCCTTACGGTGGCCAGTCTGTCTGCTAAGGTGATTAAATTTCTTTCCGTGTCTCATTGTTATACTTTTTTAATTCGCGCTGCGAACTAGTCTTTATCTAATTTATACTTGCTTAGATCCATTCCGAAAGTCAGGTTTTTCTGAGCTACGAGTTCATCAAGCTCAGTCAAAGACTTCTTACCGAAGTTGCGGAATTTCATCAAATCGTTCTTGTTGAAAGAAACGAGGTCTCCCAAAGTCTCCACTTCAGCAGCTTTCAAACAGTTGAGGGCGCGAACCGACAAGTCCATATCGACCAATTTGGTCTTCAATAGCTGACGCATGTGCAACGATTCCTCATCGTAAGATTCTGTTTGTGCGATTTCGTCAGCCTCAAGCGTGATACGCTCGTCGCTGAACAACATGAAGTGGTGGATCAAAACCTTGGCAGCTTCGGTCAATGCATCTTTTGGAGCGATTGATCCGTCTGTCTTGATTTCGAAAACCAGTTTCTCGTAATCGGTTTTTTGCTCAACGCGGAAGTTCTCGATAGCGTACTTCACGTTCTTTACCGGAGTAAAGATCGAGTCTGTAGCGATTGTACCGATTGGCGCGTTTTGCTTTTTGTTCTCTTCAGCCGGAACGTAACCACGTCCTTTTTCGATAGTCAACTCCATGTTGACATTTACTTTGCTGTCTAGATTGCAGATTACAAGTTCTGGGTTCAATACCTGGAAACCAGAGATGAACTTCTGGAAATCACCAGCGGTAAGCTGATCTTTTCCTGAAACGGAAATGGTAACCGACTCGTTGTCTACGTCTTCAATCTGGCGTTTGAAACGCACCTGCTTCAGGTTGAGGATGATTTCGGTCACATCTTCCACAACTCCTGAAATAGTGGAGAATTCGTGATCTACACCTTCGATGCGTACCGAGGTGATTGCATATCCTTCCAGTGCGGAAAGCAGGACCCTTCTCAAAGCATTACCAACAGTCAATCCATAGCCTGGCTCAAGAGGGCGAAATTCGAATTTGCCTTCTGAGTCGGTTGAATCAATCATGATAACCTTATCGGGTTTCTGAAAATTAAATATTGCCATAATTTCGACTGCGTCAGTTATTATTTGTTGTACAATTCGACGATTAGTTGCTCCTTGATGTTTTCAGGAATCTGAAGACGTGCAGGAACAGAAACGAAAGTACCTTCTAGAGTTGCTTGGTTCCAGGTGATCCACTCATAAACATGAGAAGATGCAGCCAAAGAATTCGTGATTGCGTCAAGAGATTTTGACTTCTCACGAACGGCTACCTTGTCGCCAGCTTTCAAGTGATAAGAAGGAATGTTCACCAACTCGCCATTCACTGTGATATGACGGTGTGAAACGATTTGACGGGCTGCACGGCGAGAAGGAGCGATTCCCATACGGAAAACCACGTTATCCAAACGAGCTTCGCAAAGCTGGATCAAAACCTCACCGGTTACACCACGTGAAGCAGATGCTTTTTCGAACAATCCGCGGAATTGCTTCTCAAGAATACCGTAAGTGTACTTCGCTTTTTGCTTTTCCATCAACTGTACTGCGTATTCTGATTTTTTACCTCTCTTTTTCGCTAGGCCGTGTTGCCCTGGAGGGTAATTCTTCTTTTCGAATGACTTATCGTCTCCGAAGATCGCCTCACCAAATTTACGGGCGATTTTAGTTTGTGGACCAGTATATCTTGCCATTTCTAATTTTTTTGGACACGCGGTTATGAATTCAGGTCAAATCCTCCGATAACCTTTTGCGCAATCCGGTTTATACTTATTACTCTAATTTATTAAACGCGACGTCTCTTTGGAGGACGGCATCCGTTGTGCGGCATTGGAGTTACGTCGATGATTTCGGTAACTTCGATTCCACTGTTGTGCAAGGTACGGATCGCAGACTCACGTCCGTTTCCTGGTCCTTTCACATACACTTTCACTTTCTTCAAACCTGCTTCGATCGCAACTTTGCTGCAATCTTCGGCGGCCATCTGAGCTGCGTATGGCGTGTTCTTCTTAGAGCCACGGAAACCCATTTTACCAGCTGAAGACCAAGAGATAACTTCACCTTTCTTGTTTGTCAAGGAAATGATGATGTTGTTGAAAGTGGCGCTAACGTGAGCCTCTCCTGTAGATTCAATTACGACTTTGCGTTTTTTAGCTGCTGCTTTAGCCATCTCTACTTATTATTTGGTTGCTTTCTTCTTGTTAGCAACAGTTTTACGTTTACCTTTTCTCGTACGTGAGTTGTTTTTCGTGCGTTGGCCACGAAGCGGAAGTCCCGCTCTGTGACGGATGCCACGGTAACAACCGATATCCATCAAACGTTTGATGTTCAAAGACGTTTCAGAACGAAGTTCACCTTCGATCTTGTAGTAAGAAACAGCCTCACGGATAGCACCGATCTGGTCGTCGTTCCACTCTTGTACTTTGATGTCTTCACTGACTCCGGCTTTGGCCAAGATTTCAGCGGCACGGCTATTACCGATACCGAAGATATAGGTCAAAGCGATAACTCCTCTTTTGTTTTTTGGGATGTCTACCCCTGCTATTCTTGCCATAATTAACCTTGTCTTTGTTTGAATCTAGGATTCTTTTTGTTGATTACGTATAATCTTCCTTTTCTGCGCACAATGATGCACTCTGCGCTTCTTTTCTTTACTGATGCTCTTACTTTCATCTTTTTTTGCTTTATGCTTTAGGATTCAGGCACTAAGTGGTTACTCAATGCCTGTAAACCTACGGCTAGTATCTATATGTGATTCTTGCTTTGGACAAATCGTACGGGCTCATTTCCAGTTTCACCTTGTCGCCCGGAAGCAACTTGATGTAGTGCATTCGCATTTTACCGGAGATGTGTGCAATCACGATGTGACCGTTTTCGAGTTCGACTCGGAACATTGCATTCGACAGTGCCTCGATAATCGATCCGTCCTGTTCTATTGCTGATTGTTTCGCCATAAAATTAAGCTACCGCTTTTCTGTTTTTACCGCTCTTCATCAAGCCGTCATAATGTTTGTTCAAAAGATACGAGTTGATCTGTTGGATGGTATCGATAGCGACACCTACCATAATGATCAAAGATGTACCTCCGAAGAACATTGCCCAGGCTTGTTGTACGTTCAGCACGCTTACCAGGATCGCAGGGAAAATCGCGATCAAAGCAAGGAACAAAGAACCCGGAAAAGTAATCAATGACATAATGTGATCAAGAAAATCGGACGTTTCCTGACCCGGACGAACGCCTGGGATGAAACCGCCACTTCTTTTCAAATCATCGGCCATTTTGTTGGTAGGAACCGTGATGGCGGTGTAGAAGTACGTAAAAAGTACAATCAACAAACCGAATACAAGGTTGTACCACAAACCGAACATATTGCTGAACGCTCCTGCTACAGACTGTGAAGTCTCAGACTGTGAAAGTCCTGCAAGGGCAGCCGGGATGAACATGATCGCCTGAGCGAAGATGATCGGCATAACACCGGCAGCGTTTAGCTTAAGTGGAATCCATTGACGGTTTCCATCTTGTTCGAACTCGCCTGATACCGTTCTTCTGGCGTACTGAACCGGAATACGGCGCACCGCCATAACCAAGAGTACACAAGAGATGATGACAAGCAACCATACGATGACTTCGATTACAAGAATCATCGGTCCGCCATTGTTGTTAGTGATCGTAGAGGTGAATTCCTGAAAGAATGCCTGTGGAAGGCGAGCCAGGATTCCAACCATGATCAACAGGGAAATACCGTTTCCAATCCCTTTGTCGGTGATCTTCTCTCCAAGCCACATCGCGAAGATGGTTCCTGTCGAAAGGATAAGTACCGATGAGAAAAGGAAGGAGAACGAATCAAATCCCATAAGGAAAGCGTCTGCCGGCAACGTACGGTAAAGGTTATAAATGTAACCCGGACCTTGTACGAGCGTGATCAGGATAGTCAACCAACGTGTGATCTGGTTGAGTTTCTTGCGTCCACTTTCACCTTCTTTCTGTAGCTTCTGAAGATAAGGAATAGCGATTCCCATCAACTGAACCACGATAGAGGCAGAAATGTACGGCATGATCCCGAGGGCGAACACCGATGCTTTAGAGAAAGCACCTCCCGTGAACATATCAATGATCGATCCGATACCTTTATCTGTCTGGTTAGCCAAACTGTCCAGAGCTGTTGCGTCGATACCCGGAAGAGTAACGTGCGCACCAAATCTATAGACGAGAAGCAACAACAACGTAAATGTGATACGGTTGCGCAATTCGTCGATTTTCCAGACGTTAGCGAATGATTCAAAAATTTTCTTCATCGTGCCAGACTGATTACAGTTCTATAGCTTCTCCGCCAGCAGCCTCGATGGCAGCTTTTGCAGTCGCAGTAAATTTGTGAGCGCTTACTTTAAGTTTCGCTTTCAATTCACCTCTTCCAAGGATTTTCACGACTTCGTTTTTAGTAGCCAAACGGTTAGCGACAATCGTAGTGAAATCTACAGTGTCAGTAACGACGTTGTTTTCTACCAAAGCCTGAAGCGTGTCAAGGTTGATCCCTTGATACTCCACACGGTTGATGTTCTTGAAACCGAACTTAGGCACACGGCGTTGCAATGGCATCTGTCCACCTTCGAAACCAATCTTACGAGAATAACCCGAACGAGATTTGGCTCCTTTGTGTCCACGTGCCGCAGTTCCGCCTTTTCCGGAACCTTCACCGCGACCTACGCGCTTATTCTGATTATGAGTTGAGCCTGTTGCAGGCTGCAAATTACTTAGATTCATAACAGTGGATTAATTTGATTCCTCTACAGAAACCAAGTGTTTGACTTTGTTTATCATCCCAAGGATAGCAGGATTTGACTCGTGCTCCACAACTTGACCCACTCTTTTAAGTCCCAAAGCTACGAGACCTCTTTTTTGCGTGAGTGGACAGTTGATTTGACTTCTAACTTGCTTTACTACTAGTTTTGCCATGATTCCTGTTATTAACCTTTAAACACTTTCTCAAGCGATACACCGCGCTGTTTTGCGATAGTGTAGGCGCTTCTCATCTGAAGCAAAGCATCGAAAGTCGCTTTTACCACGTTGTGAGGGTTAGATGATCCTTGTGATTTTGACAATACGTCGTGGATACCAACTGACTCAAGTACGGCACGTACCGCACCACCGGCGATAACTCCTGTACCGTGAGAGGCTGGCATCAAATTAACGCGCGCACCACCAAATTTTCCTTTTTGCTCGTGTGGAACCGATTGTCCGGCAAGTGGAATACGAACCAGGTTTTTCTTAGCGTCTTCCACCGCTTTCGCGATTGCTTCAGAAACGTCTTTCGACTTACCCAAACCGTGACCTACAACACCGTTCTCGTCACCGACTACTACGATAGCAGAGAACCCGAAGGCACGTCCACCCTTAGTAACCTTAGTTACACGGTTCACAGCAACCAGACGGTCTTTCAATTCGAGTCCGCTTGGCTTTACCAGTTCTACGTTTTTATATGTATGATACATGATTCTTAGAATTTAAGCCCGGCTTCTCTTGCGCCGTCTGCTAGTGATTTAATACGTCCGTGGTAAAGGTTACCTCCTCTGTCGAAGGCAACTTCTGTAATACCAGCTTTCAACGCCTTATCAGCAACTGCTTTTCCAACGGCCGTAGCCTTGTCTGAAGCCGTTCCCGAAGCGTCGAAACCTTTGTCTCTTGAAGATGCAGCAAGTAGCGTAACACCATTCACGTCGTCGATTACCTGAGCATAGATCTCTTTGTTGCTACGGAAAATAGCGAGTCTAGGCTTTGTGGCCGTTCCGTTCACAATCTTTCTGATTCTGAACTTGATCCTTTGTTTTCTCTCGGATTTAGTTAATGACATACTTCTACTTATTAAGCTGATTTACCTGCTTTTCTTCTCAATACTTCTCCTACGAACTTGACACCTTTTCCTTTGTAAGGTTCCGGACGACGGAATCCGCGGATTTTCGCCGCAACTGCTCCCAAAAGCTGTTTGTCATAAGACGTAAGCTTGATGATTGGGTTCTTACCTTTTTCTGAAATAGTCTCAATCTTTACTTCAGGTGCAACTTCAAGCACGATGTTGTGCGAGAATCCAAGCGCCAAATCCAATTTCTGGCCAGCGTTTGAAGCCCTGTAACCGACTCCTACAAGTTCGAGTTCTTTTGTGAAACCCGTAGAAACTCCGGTGATCATATTTGCGATCAAAGCGCGGTACAAACCGTGTTTTGAACGTTGGTCTTTGTCGTTTGAAGAACGTTCAACCACTACTTGGCCATCTTCCAATTTCACGTCAACATCTGCGAAATTCTGTGTAAGCTGACCCAATTTTCCATTTACCGTAACTACGTTATTTGCTACGTCAACCGTAACTCCCGCTGGGATTGCGACTGGGTTTTTACCTATTCTTGACATCTTCTATCGGATTTAAGATTAGTATACGTAACAAATAACCTCGCCACCAACATTGAGTTGTTTTGCCTGTTTCCCGGTCATAAGACCTCTTGAAGTAGAAACGATGGCAATACCCAATCCGTTGAGGATGCGAGGAAGGTTTGAAGCACCTGCGTACTTACGTAGACCTGGTTTACTGATTCTTTGGATATCTTTAATGACCGGCTCTTTTGTGTCTTTGTCATACTTAAGAGCGATCTTGATGGTTCCCTGGACTTTGTCATCTTCGAATTTGTAGCTCAAGATATAACCTTGATCGAACAAAATCTTAGTGATTTCCTTCTTCATTTTCGAAGCAGGGATTTCCACCACTTTGTGGTTTGCGGCCACAGCGTTACGGACTCGTGTGAGGTAGTCCGCGATTGGATCTGTATACATTTATATAAAATTGCGGTTGTGGTATTCGGCAGCACCACACTGACGAACCTGTAACCAATTAAACTCGTTAAAAATATGTTAAAATTTCCTTTTGTAGGATTTGACTCACAACAAAAGGAAATTTTCAACAAATTACCAGCTGGCTTTCTTCACACCTGGGATCAATCCTGAATTTGCCATTTCACGGAAAGTAACGCGTGAAATACCAAATTGTCGCATGTAACCCCTTGGTCTTCCGGTTAATTTGCAACGATTGTGCAAACGAACGGGCGAAGCGTTTCTCGGTAATTTTTGCAAACCTACGTAATCTCCAGCTTCTAGCAAAGCTTTACGTTTTTCTGCATACTTGTCAACCGTCTTTTGACGCTTCACCTCACGGGCTTTCATTGATTCTTTAGCCATGTCTTAGTTCTTTTTAAATGGTAAACCTAGTTCAGCCAAAAGTGATTTAGCCTCTTTGTCAGTTTGGGCAGAAGTCACGAAAGTGATATCCATACCAGAAATCTTGTTCACCTTGTCGATGTCGATTTCAGGGAAGATGATCTGCTCAACAACTCCAAGGTTGTAGTTTCCGCGGCCGTCGAAACCTGTAGCGTTGATTCCGCTGAAGTCACGAACACGTGGCAATGCCGCCGTGATCAAACGATCAAGGAATTCATACATACGCTCTCCGCGCAAAGTCACTTTTGCTCCAATTGGCATTCCTTTTCTCAATTTGAAAGACGCAACGTCCTTTTTAGAGATAGTCGAAACAGCCTTTTGGCCAGTGATTTTTGTAAGTTCGTCTACTGCGTAATCGATCAATTTCTTGTCAGAAACGGCAGCACCTACTCCACGGCTCAAAACGATTTTCTCAAGTTTTGGAACTTGCATTACGTTTTTATAGCCGAATTCTTCTTTCAGGGCAGAGACAACGCGGTCTTTGTATTCCTGCTTTAGTCTTGGGATATAAGCCATGATTAGATTACTTGATTAGATTTTTTAGAAAAACGGACTTTTTTGTCTCCTTCCGTACGGAAACCAACTTTCGTTGTAGTTTTCGTCTTAGCGTCAACCAAAGCAAGGTTAGACACGTGGATAGGAGCTTCTTTCTTTACGATTCCACCTTGTGGGTTTTTCGCGCTCGGTTTAGTGTGTTTCGACACCATGTTCACGCCTTCTACTACCGCTTTGTTTTTCTCACGGTAAACGCGAACGACTTTGCCCTCAGAACCTTTGTGGTCACCTGCGATAACGCGAACGATATCTCCTGATTTAATTTTAAGCTTTGTCATCATTGTAAAAATTAAAGCACTTCAGGTGCCAGTGAAACGATTTTCATGAATTGTTTCTCACGAAGTTCTCTCGCAACCGGACCAAAAACACGGGTTCCTCTCATTTCGCCGGCAGCGTTCAAAAGAACACATGCATTATCGTCGAAACGGATGTAAGAACCATCGGCTCTCCTAACCTCTTTCTTGGTACGTACAACAACTGCAGTCGATACAGCACCTTTCTTTACGTTTCCGTTTGGAGTGGCGTCTTTGATCGAAACTACGATTTTATCTCCGACAGAGGCGTAACGACGTTTCGTTCCACCAAGCACACGGATCGTAAGAACTTCTTTCGCTCCGGTGTTGTCTGCTACTTTTAATCTTGATTCCTGTTGTACCATAATTACTTAGCTCTTTCAATGATTTCAACTAGTCTCCAGCACTTGGTTTTTGACAATGGACGTGTCTCAGAGATACGCACTGTGTCACCAATGTTGCAGTCGTTTGTTTCGTCGTGTGCGTGATACTTTTTAGTTTTCAACACGAACTTACCGTATAGCGGGTGCTTTACTTTCTTTGTCTCAGCAACAACAATGGACTTATCCATTTTGTTCGAAGTGACAACCCCGACTCTTTCTTTTCTTAAGTTTCTTTTTTCTTCCATCTTTCGGGCAGATTATTGTTGTGCTCTTTTAGCGATTTCAGTGTGGAGTCTTGCGACTGTTCTTCTGAGGCTTCTGATTTGAAGCGGATTCGCAATAGGAGAAATCGCGTGAGTTGATGTCAACTCAAGGTATGATTTCTTGCTTTCGTTGAGCTTTTCCTGCAATTGCTCTGCAGAAAGATCTTTAATTTCAGATTGTTTCATTTTTTCTACAGATTAAGATTAAGCTTCGAAATCCCTTGCTACAACAAACTTAGTCTTTACCGGAAGCTTTTGGGCTGCAAGGCGAAGTGCCTCTTTTGCAACTGCCAAAGGAACTCCTCCGACTTCGAACATGATTTTTCCGGGTTTGACAACGGCTGCCCAATATTCAACGGCACCTTTACCTTTACCCATACGTACCTCAAGAGGTTTCTTAGTGATTGGCTTATCCGGGAAAATCTTGATCCACAATTGACCTTCACGTTTCATGAAACGGGTTGCAGCGATACGCGCAGCCTCGATTTGACGTGAAGTCAGGAACATACCTGTCTCGTGAACTGATTTAATTCCGAACATACCGTTAGAAAGTTCATGCCCTCTTTGGGAAAGACCTTTCATTCTGCCCTTCTGTACCTTGCGGTACTTGGTTCTTTTCGGCTGTAACATTTTTCTACTTTACCTTAAGTTAATTACTTTCTTTTACGAGGACCTCCAGATTTGTTGTCATCTCTCCTACGGTCGTTAGGCTTGCGATCTCCGCGTGGGGCGTCTCCACCTTTTCCACCGGATTTCTGCTTGTCCATACCTACAAGTGGAGAAAGATCTCTCTTTCCGTAAACCTCGCCTTTCATAATCCAGACCTTGATCCCCATACGACCGTAAGTCGTGTGAGCTTCCGCCAAAGCGTAGTCAATATCTGCTCTGAAAGTTGACAATGGAATACGACCTTCTTTGAAGTTTTCTGAACGGGCCATTTCGGCACCATTCAAACGACCCGAAATCTGAACCTTGATTCCTTCGGCGTTCATACGCATAGAGGCTGCGATAGCCATCTTGATGGCACGACGGTAAGAAATACGGCTTTCGATTTGACGACAGATGCTTGATGCAACCAAAAAGGCATCTAGTTCCGGACGTTTGATCTCAAAGATGTTGATCTGAACTTCCTTGTCGGTAATCTTCTTAAGCTCTTCTTTCAACTTGTCTACCTCCTGGCCGCCTTTCCCGATGATGATACCAGGACGTGCAGTGGTGATAGTAACGGTTACAAGCTTCAAAGTTCTCTCGATGATCACTTTAGACACACTAGCTTTACTCAAGCGAGCATGAACGTACTTACGGATTTTGTGATCTTCGGCCAATTTGTCGCCGTAGTCGTTTCCTCCGTACCAGTTTGAATCCCATCCTCTGATAATTCCAAGGCGATTCCCAATTGGATTAGTCTTTTGTCCCATGCTTACTTATGAATTAACTTGTGTGTTATCGGTTTGTCCCAAAACAACAGTTACGTGGTTGGAACGTTTTCTAATTCTGTGTGCACGACCCTGTGGAGCAGGACGAAGTCTCTTCAACATCATTCCTCCATCTACACGGATCTCCTTGATGAACAAGCCAGCGTCTTCCATACTTGCATCAGGGTTTTTCGCCTGCCAGTTAGCAAGTACCGAACGAACCAATGTTTCAAGTTTACGAGAAGCCTCTTTTTGGCTGAATCTCAAGATGTTTAGTGCATGACCTACCTTCTGGCCTCTTACCAGATCAGCTACCAGGCGCATTTTGCGAGGTGAAGTAGGGCAATTGTTCAATTTCCCAAAGGCCAACGACTTGTTAGCTTCTTTGATAGCTTCCGCTCTTTCTCTTTTACGAACTCCCATGACTTCTTATTTTTTACCTTTGTTTTTAGCACCTGCGTGACCGCGGAATGAGCGGGTAGGCGAAAATTCTCCTAGTTTGTGACCGACCATGTTCTCGGTAACATAAACCGGAACGAACTGGCGACCATTGTGGACTGCGATAGTCTGGCCCACGAAATCAGGCGTGATCATAGAAGCGCGAGACCAAGTCTTCACAACTCCTTTGTTGCCTTTTTCAGCGTTTTCAAGAACTTTCTTTTCTAGTTTATAGTGTACGAAAGGTCCTTTCTTTAATGAACGTGCCATGTCTTATTATTTCTTTCTGCGTTCTACAATATACTTATTGCTCGGATTAGCCTTAGCACGAGTTCTGTAACCTTTAGCCGGAAGACCTTTACGTGAGCGTGGGTGACCTCCAGAAGAGCGTCCTTCACCACCACCCATCGGGTGATCAACAGGGTTCATGGCAACTGGTCTCGTACGAGGACGACGGCCCAACCAACGTGAACGTCCAGCCTTACCTGAAACGACCAATTGGTGATCTGAATTGGAAACAGCACCAATCGTGGCCGAACAAGTCAAAAGAATCAAACGAGTCTCTCCTGAAGGCATCTTGATTGTAGCGTACTTCCCGTCACGAGCCATCAACTGAGCGAATGTTCCAGCCGAACGCGCGATAACCGCACCTTGACCTGGACGCAACTCGATACAAGAGATAACCGTACCTAGAGGAATTTTGCTAAGTGGCATTGTATTCCCAATTTCCGGCTGAGCGTTCTCGCCAGACACTACAGTCTGACCAACTTTCAATCCGTTTTGAGCAATTACATACGTTTTGGCTCCATCGGCGTAAGCCAACAAAGCGATGAACGCAGTTCTGTTCGGATCATACTCGATTGACTTCACAGTAGCAGGAACTCCCGCTTTCGTGCGTTGAAAATCGATGATACGATACCTTTTCTTGTGACCACCGCCTGTGTAACGCATGGTCATTTTCCCTTGACTATTTCTACCGCCTGAGTTTTTTATCGGTGCGAGCAAAGAACGCTCCGGCTTATCAGTTGTGATAGTGTCAAAGCTATTCACAACTCTAAAACGCTGACCCGGGGTAATAGGCTTTAATTTTCTAACTGACATCTTAGTCTTCTAATTAGATATTGTTATAAAAATCGATTGTGTCACCCTCCTTAACCTGAACAATGGCTTTCTTGAAACCACTCTTCTTGGCACTGATCATACCACTTTTCGTGTATTTCACAGATCGGTCAGGGCGTACATTCATAGTGTTTACGTCTACTACGCTAACTCCGTAAGTAGCCTCAACAGCTTTCTTGATTTCAACTTTGTTGGCTTTTTGAGCAACAACGAAACCGTAACGGTTAGCAAGTTCGCTTTCACGGGTTACTTTTTCAGTAACGATTGGTTTGATAATGATACTCATCGCCTTCTTATTTACTTAGGTTCTCTACAATTCCTTCTACAGATCCTTCAAGAAGCACTACATTATTTGCATTCAAAATAGCGTAAGTACTTAGTTCTGAAGAAGTTACAACATTTGAGCTCTTCAAATTTCGAGACGACAAATATACGTTTTTGTTGGCATCACCCAACACAAACAGTGACTTTTTATTCTCTAACCCTAAAGCTTTCAATACGTTGATGAAGTTTTTAGTGTTAGGAGCATCGAAGTTGAAGTCTTCAATTACTACCAAATTACTCTCATGAACTTTTGCAGAAAGCACACTCTTACGAGCCAAACGCTTTAGGTTTTTGTTCAATTTGAACGAGTAGCTTCTTGGGCGAGGTCCGAAAATAGTACCACCACCTTTGAACAAAGGGTTCTTGATAGATCCGGCACGAGCAGTACCAGTTCCTTTTTGTTTCTTGATCTTACGGGTTGAACCTGTAACTTCAGCACGCTCTTTCGCTTTGTGAGTACCTTGGCGTTGGTTGGCCAAATACTGCTTCACATCAAGATAAACGGCGTGTTTGTTTGGCTCGATCCCGAAAACCGCAGCGTCCAGGCTAACTGTACGTCCGGTTTCTTTTCCGCTGATATTTAAAACTTTTACGTCCATTACTTCTGAATGATTAGGTAAGAGTTTTTGTGTCCGGGAACCGCACCTTTAACCAAAATAAGGTTTTTGTCGGCTACGACTTTCAATACTCTCAAGTTTTGTACTTTAACATTATCTCCACCCATTCTTCCTGCCATGCGCATTCCTTTGAATACACGTGAAGGATAAGATGAAGCTCCAACAGAACCAGGAGCACGCAAACGGTTGTGCTGACCGTGAGTCGCTTGACCCACACCACCAAATCCGTGACGCTTAACTACACCCTGGAAACCTTTTCCTTTTGAAACGCCTTGAACGTCTACAAATTCACCTTCTTCGAAAATGGTAACATCGATAACATCACCAAGTTTCTGCCCGCTTGCGAACTCTTTGAATTCAACGACTTTCTTCTTGGCAACCGTACCAGCTTTCTTGAAGTGACCTTCAGCAGCTTTGTTGGAATGCTTTTCAGATTTGTCATCGAAACCAAGTTGCAACGCTTCATACCCGTCGACCTCGTTGGTTCTGACTTGGGTAACCACACATGGTCCAGCTTCGATCACCGTACAAGGAACGTTTTTTCCGTTCTCGTCGAAGATGCTGGTCATGCCGATTTTTCTTCCAATTAACCCAGACATAAAAATTAATTAATTATTAAACAATTGATTCAAAACAGCCTATACGCTATTTTTTGAGCGTGCAAATATAGAGATTAACATTCAGTAAACAAAACGAAATCAGCATGTTTTCGGAAATTTCCCAAAAACTATCGGCCAATGACAGACAATCTTTCAAAATCCCAACAAAAACGCGCTTTTTCGCCTTTTACCGAATCGGCATAAAAAAACAAATGACCGGCTACAAAACCGATCATTTGCTTATTTATGGTATCTGAAACAGATTATCAGACTTTGATCTCGACTTCAACACCGCTAGGCAATTCGAGTTTCATAAGAGCGTCGATTGTCTTTGATGAGGAAGAGTAGATGTCGATAAGTCTCTTGTAAGACATTACCTCGAACTGCTCACGAGCTTTCTTGTTTACGTGCGGAGAACGCAATACGGTAAACAATTTTTTATGTGTTGGCAAAGGAATCGGACCTGTAACGACAGCGCCAGTGCTCTTTACCGTTTTTACGATCTTCTCGGACGACTTGTCAACAAGCATGTGATCGTAAGATTTCAGTTTTATTCTGATTTTTTGACTCATTTTCTTAAAGATTAGGCGTTAGTTACCTTTTGCTTTTTTGATTACCGCTTCAGAAATGTTTGAAGGCGTTTCAGCGTAGTGTGAAAACTCCATGGTAGAAGTAGCACGTCCTGAAGAAAGCGTACGGAGTGTGGTTACATATCCGAACATTTCAGAAAGTGGCACATCGGCCTTGATCGTTTTAGCACCGTTTCTGTCACCCATGTCATTCACTTGTCCGCGACGACGGTTGATATCACCAACGATATCTCCCATATTCTCTTCCGGAGTGATGACTTCCATTTTCATGATAGGCTCAAGAACGATCGCTCCTGCAGCTTTCGCCACTTCACGGTAGCCAAGTTTAGCAGCCAATTCGAACGATAGTGCATCTGAATCGACCGGGTGGAACGATCCGTCAAGCAAAGTAACTTTCAAACTATCTACTTGATAACCTGCCAAAGGACCTTGTTTCATCGCTTCGCGGAAACCTTTTTCTACAGAAGGGATATATTCCTTAGGAACGTTACCACCTTTAACTGCATTGACGAACTGCAATCCAACAGGAACTTTTCCGTCAACTTCTTCGGCTGGCTCCAATTTGAATACGATGTCACCGAATTTACCGCGACCACCTGATTGCTTCTTGTAAACCTCTCTGTGTTGAGCGGCTTTCGTAAAAGCTTCCTTGTATTCAACTTGTGGCTCACCTTGGTTCACTTCCACTTTGAACTCACGCTTCATACGGTCGACCAAGATGTCAAGGTGAAGCTCACCCATTCCAGAAATGATCGTTTGCCCTGAAGCTTCGTCCGTACGGACTGTAAACGTTGGATCTTCTTCAGCCAATTTAGCCAAAGCCATACCCATCTTATCAACGTCAGCCTTCGTTTTAGGCTCGATAGCGATACCAATTACCGGCGCCGGGAATTTCATTGATTCAAGGATGATTGGGTGTTTTTCATCACACAATGTATCTCCTGTTTTGATATCCTTAAATCCTACTGCAGCTCCAATATCACCTGCCTCGATGTAATCGATAGGGTTTTGCTTGTTGGCGTGCATCTGATAGATACGAGAGATACGCTCCTTGTTTCCGGAACGCGTGTTCAATACGTAAGATCCAGCATCAAGACGTCCTGAATAAGCACGGAAGAATGCCAAACGACCAACGAATGGGTCAGTAGCGATCTTAAATGCCAAAGCAGCGAACGGCTCTTTCACGTCCGGACGACGCAAGATTTTCGTTTGGTCTTCTTCCAACAAGTCAGCATCGTCAGGGTGAATCCCTTGGATACCTTCTTTGTCTAGCGGAGAAGGCAAATATTTACAAACTGCATCAAGCATGAACTGAACTCCTTTGTTTTTGAAAGAAGAACCGGCGATCATCGGGATGATGGCCATGTCCATAGTTGCAGCGCGCAAAGCGTTGTTGATTTCTTCTTCTGTGATAGAATCCGGATCTTCCATGTACTTGTCAAGCAAGTTCTCATCGTAGTCAGCAACTGCCTCGATCAGGATATCTCTGTATTCTTTCACTTCGTCAACCATGTCAGCCGGGATTTCGACGATATCGAAAGTAGCTCCTTGTGTTTCATCATGCCATACGATAGCCTGATTTTTCACCAAGTCGACAACTCCTCTAAAGTCTGCCTCGTCACCGATTGGCAACGTGATAGCCACAGCATTCGATTTCAACATATCGCGAACCTGTTGGCAAACTCCAAGGAAGTTTGACCCTTGACGGTCCATTTTGTTGACGAAGCCCATACGTGGAACGCGGTACTGGTCAGCAAGTCTCCAGTTCGTCTCTGATTGCGGCTCAACACCGTCAACAGCCGAGAAAAGGAAAACAAGACCACCTCACCAATCTTGTGTGATTTTCCGGTGTAGAACAGGATACGCTCAGTTGTCGTAGTCTTACCTGCGTCAATGTGAGCAGCGATCCCGATATTTCTGGTAAATTTTAAGTCTCTTGCCATTTCCTGATTAGAATCTAAAGTGAGAGAATGCTTTGTTAGCTTCTGCCATCTTGTGAGTATCCATACGTTTTTTCACGGCAGCTCCTTCTTCTTTGGCAGCAGCCAAAACTTCGTTAGCCAAACGCTGAGCCATCGATTTCTCGTTACGGCGACGTGCGTAAAGGATCATCCACTTCATCGCCATGGAGATCTTGCGATCCGGGCGAATTTGCATTGGAATCTGGAATGTAGCTCCACCAACACGACGCGAACGTACTTCTACGTGCGGCATTACGTTAGTCAAAGCGTCTTTCCAAATTTCTAGTGCCGATTTTTCGGCGTCCTGCTTCTTAGACTCGACGATATCAATTGCATCGTAGAATACTTTAAAGGCAGTCGATTTTTTACCGTCCCACATCAAATTGTTGACAAAACGTGTTACCAACTGGTCATTGAAACGCGGATCTGGTAAAAGAGGTCTTTTCTTGGCCTGTCTTTTTCTCATTTCTTCAAGTTTTTGCCAAAGGTTTGCAGCCGAAGTCAGAACGAATCGATCGTTAAACTTCCAGCGTCAGACTTTTGACGTTTTTAAATTACTTTTTTGCGTCTTTAGGGCGTTTTGCTCCGTATTTCGATCTGCGTTGTGTACGGCCTGCAACACCAGAAGTGTCAAGCGCACCGCGCACAATGTGATAACGAACTCCTGGCAAATCTTTTACCCTTCCGCCCCTAACTAATACTATCGAGTGCTCTTGGAGGTTGTGTCCTTCTCCTGGGATGTATGCGTTCACCTCGTTTCCGTTAGTCAAACGTACACGCGCTACTTTACGCATCGCGGAGTTTGGCTTTTTAGGAGTCGTGGTGTAAACACGCGTACAAACGCCACGTCTTTGAGGACATGAATCCAAAGCAACCGATTTACTCTTCTTAGTTATCTGGGTTCTTCCAGTTCTTACTAATTGCTGAATTGTTGGCATAATGTTTACTAAAAAAATTTTATGATTCTAATTCCCGCTATTTACGGGGTCGCAAAGGTAGTCAATTATTTTAATGGAACAAATCTTAACCCATTAATTTTCAACTCACAGAAAATTCCAAATGACGAATTCCAAATTCCACGGCTATTCTGAAAAGACATCGTCCAATCCAACACTGAAAAAAAGCGGCACTCAAAAAGTTTCCGACGCGAAAATAATCCAAAAACCAACTCGAAATCAGTAGCATTTCATTCAAGCGAAAACACCAAGCAAGTGAAGCTACAAGACAACGCATTTGGATTTTCATCGAGATAGCTATAGGGATGGAACTTGGATTTGGGATTTGGGATTTGGGATTTGGAATTTGGGATTTGAAATTTGAAATTTGAGCCTTGGAATTTTTCTTCGGGCGCGCCGGCGGCAGTTTCCAGCTGAACGCGCAGAAAGCGATAGCAGGTTTTGGCTTCCGGGATTGCGTCAGGAGCCGCCGTCGGGCTATCCGCTGTATCTTTTGCCAAGACCTTCGAGATTTCTAAAACCTTAAAGGCCGGCAAAAGGATGCCGCTGCTATCCCTCGCGCAGTGCACGCCGCAAAATCCACGCGAAAAACAAACTTATATTTACGCTACAAAAATCGGAAACACGGAACGACTATCTCACTCCTACTTTTTCTCCTATATATATTTGCAGCATAATTTGTCCGTGAGCGTTTTCAGCCAAGAATATACGAACCATCATCGAATGCATCCGGGAAAATCGTGGCTTCAAAAAATCCGAGTCAATATTAAAAGCCCGTATTTTGCGTTTGCATAAAAACTGCGCGTGAAAAACCTGATTCCTTTCCTGATCCTGCTCTTTGGCTTTGCGGCGAATTCGCAACAGCTCGGGCTTGTCATTTCCGGAAACGACGCATCCGAAACCAAAATCATCGATTCGATCGGATACCCCAAAAGTTTCGCAAACGCAAAAGCGATTGAATCCGAGGCAAAAGCGCTTTCGGCCAAACTCGGGCGCATTGGCTTCCTATCGGCAGAAATCGTCGGAAATTCAAAGACAAACGATTCAACTTTCACCTACAAATTCTCGCTTGGCCAACGCACCAAAACCGTCCGAATTTATCTCGGAAAAAATCCAGAGTTGAAAATGCTGGCTTTTCCGAACGAAAAAGACACGGTTTCACTCGAGATTTCCCAAACCGAAACCTTTCTGAACAACGCTTTGCAGACTTTGGAAAAGAAAGGCTATTCGCTCGCGAAATTGCAATTGGTCAACATCCGAAAGCAAGGAAATTCGCTAATGGCAGACCTGAATATCGACACCGGAAAACAGCGGGTTGTCAACGACATCGTGTTTTCTGGTTATGACAAAATGCCCGAAGGCCACAAACGCAACATCCGCAGGCTTTACAAAAACAAGACCTTCAACCAGGAAACGCTGCAGAATCTTTACAACGACGTGGGAAAATACCGCTTCCTGAACCAGACGAAATATCCCGAAATCCTGTTTACGACAGACACGACCAAAGTCTACGTCTACGTCGAAAAAGCCAAACCGTCGCGCTTTGACGGACTTATCGGATTCGCCAATGACGAAGCCAATTCCAAACTTGTCTTTAGCGGTTATCTCGATTTGCTGCTCGTGAATTTCGTCAATACCGGAGAGGAATTTTCGCTTTACTGGAAATCGGACGGAAAGGAACAACGCACTTTCAACGCCTCGATCGAACTGCCTTACATTTTCAAATCGCGCTTCGGGGTAAAGGCCGCGCTCAACATTTTCAAGCAGGATTCGACTTTCCAGAATACCAAAACCGCAATCGACATCGGCTATTATTTCAACTACAATACGCGACTTTACCTCGGTTATCAATCGACGGAATCGTCCGATATCCAAAACCAGAACAACTTTTCGATAAACGATTACGAAAACCGTTTTGCGACCGTGAACCTCGATTACATCGACTACAAGATCGACGACTTTTTATTTCCCGAAAAGACGCGTCTGTTCTTCAAAGTCGGCATCGGTTCACGAGATTCGAATCTGCAAAAAAACTCACAGCTCTTCGCCGAAGCCAATTTGCGCCACAATTTCTATCTCAACGACAAGAACATCGTCAACGTCAAAAGTCTCAATTATTACCTGAGCAGCGACACTTATATCATCAATGAACTTTACCGTTTTGGCGGCATCAACTCGATCCGCGGTTTCCAGGAAAGCAGTCTGCAGGCGAATTTCCTGAGTTCGATCCTCACGGAATACCGATACGTGCTCGCGCCGAACCTTTACGTGCATTCGATCATCGACTACGGCTATTTCGTCGATGAAACCTCGAATAGGCGCGACTCGCTGTTAGGACTCGGTTTCGGCTTCGGACTCCAAACCAAAACCGGACTTCTGAACCTCGTTTACGCCAACGGAAGCACGGGCGACCAACCTATCAAGCTCTCGAATTCAATCGTGCATCTGAGTTTGAAGGCGAACTTCTAATCTGCACAACACTATAGATTTCAATTTGGCACTCTGCATTCTACCAAACCTACAAGGTTTTTGAAACCTTGCCAGTTGCGACCCAAAAAAACTATCTTTGCGCCATGGAACAAGAATCACACGAACAAGAACAAATCCCGTCAAAAGAATCCCAGATTTTCGGAATACGCGCCATTATCGAAGCCATCCGCAACAAGCAGGAAGTCGATAAGGTTTTCATCCAGAAAGATGCGCAAGGCACTTTGATGCGCGATTTGCTCGGAACGCTCAAGAAACACAACATCAACTTTTCTTATGTGCCGGTCGAAAAACTCAACCGGATGACCAAGCTCAATCACCAAGGCGCGATCGCGAGCATTTCGCCCGTGAAATTCTACGACATGGAAACTTTGGTGACCGAAGTGACCGAATCCGGCAAAACGCCTTTGTTCCTGATCCTCGACCAACTCAGCGACGCGAGAAATTTCGGGGCGATCATCAGAACTGCCGAGTGTACGGGCGTAAACGGCATCATCGTGCAAAAAGCGGGTTCTGCGCCGGTAAACGGTGACACGGTAAAAACGTCGGCCGGAGCGGTTTTCAACGTTCCGATCTGCAAGGTCGAACACATCAAGGACGCGATTTTCTACCTGCAAGGTTCGGGAATCAAGACTGTCGCGGCCACCGAAAAAACCGAAAGTGCTTTATACGACGTCAATTTTACTGATCCCGTGGCGATAATCATGGGTTCGGAAGAGCGCGGAATCAATCCTTCGGTATTGAAAATCGTCGATGAAAAAGCCAAATTGCCCATGTTCGGAACGATCGGGTCGCTCAACGTTTCTGTCGCTTGCGGCGCTTTTCTTTACGAAGCCGTGCGTCAGCGCTCCCTTTAATTCCGCCATAAATCCATTATTTTAAACCGGTAAGGAGTCAGGAAATACGCTTGATTTCTTACTGGTTCATTTATTTTTAGAAGCAAAATCCCGCTGACCCGCTTTTAGTTTTCTTAAAAACGCCAAGTTTTGCAACGCTCGCCAAGAGCTTCCGCCGGTCGCTTTGGCAAAGCGGGCAAAAGCTAAGTCGTTTTTCGCGAAAAGCTAACCGCTTGCATCAGGGCTATTCCCGTTCAACATTCAATATTCGTTATTCATTTTTCGTTGTTCGATTTCCGGTTTCAATTCACAAAAATTACGGTTTCAACTCGCTCCCGTCCGAATCAGGTTTCGGTATTTGCTGGATTTCGGGCACGAAAGTGTAATGGATTCTCACGACATTCTGAGGTTCGTCCAAAACAACTTCTTCCGGCTCAGGCTTCGGCGGATTAACGAAATTGCCATTCTCGTCGAATCGCCTCATAAAAGGATCGTCTTCGGGATTGAAGTCAGGCCGTTGCCAGTCGTACTTGAGCATTTCGTGATATTCGGGCGTTTTGTAGACGAAGGCGAACAACAATCCGGCGAGGAAACCACCCAAGTGTCCTTCCCACGAAATCCTTTCCTCGATTCCCGGAAAAACATACCAGATCAGCCCGCCGTAACTCAATATTACGGCCATTGAAAGCGCTACCAAACGGTAGTATTTGGTGATTATTCCCTTGAAAAAGATAAAACTGAACAACACATAAATCAGTCCGCTTGCGCCCAAGTGATAATCCTGTCGGCCAAAAATCCAGGTAAAAGCGCCCGAAACCAATATCCCGAAAAAAATCACTTTTAGCGAAAGTTCCCGGTAGAAATAAATCAAGGCGGCCATCAGGATCACAAGCGGAACCGAATTGTTGACGATGTGCTCGAGACTTCCGTGCAAAAATGCGCTGGTAAAAATTCCCGGCAAGCCCTGAACGGTCCGCGGCAATATCGCCAGAAAGTGCAAATCGAGGTTAAAATACTGCTCGACACCATAAATGCCCCAAATTATGGAAGCGAACAAAAGCGGGAAAAGAAAGACCGAAGGCGTGAATTTGAAGTAATTGTCGTTCATGGTTTGGTTGTCAAAAGTCAAAAGTCGATGTCGACCGACTTGGCTCGGTTGGTTTCACGGCAATGGTCAAAAATGCGGCCAGTTCAAGATAGGTGAAATTTTGTCAGGTTTTTTTGGAGTGCCTGAGAAAGTTAGTGTCTGAGTGCCTGAGAATAGTAGCGTCTGAATTCCCATTGTCCAAAGCTTTGGGGCAAATCGCACGCCATTTTGCCGACTCTGCGACTGCGACTGCTTCTGCTACTGCTACTGCCACTGCTACTGCCACTGCTACTGCTACTGCAACTCCGTTCCAAAATCTTCAAATCCTATAAAACTCTGCGCCTCAAAACCTGTATTTTTGCAACATGGATGCACCACTAGCAGAACGGATAAGACCACAGAAACTCGAGGATTACATCGCGCAACGCCACCTGATCGGGCCAGACGGTTCGCTCACGCAGCAAATTGCGCGCGGCGTTGTGCCTTCGCTTATTTTTTGGGGTCCGCCGGGAACAGGAAAAACGACCTTGGCGCAAATCATCGCCGAAGAATCGAAGCGCCCGTTCTACATTTTGAGCGCCATAAACGCCGGCGTGAAAGACGTGCGCGAAGTGATCGACAAAGCCAAACAGTCAGGTGGTTTGTTTACGGCAAAAAATCCGCTTTTGTTTATCGATGAGATCCATCGTTTCAGCAAATCCCAGCAGGACTCACTACTCGCGGCCGTCGAAAAAGGTTGGGTTACGCTGATTGGCGCCACGACAGAGAATCCGAGCTTCGAAGTTATTCCCGCTTTACTGTCGCGTTGTCAGGTTTATGTGCTGAATCCGTTTTCAAGAGAAGATCTGGAAGCGCTTTTGGAACGCGCGATCAAAACCGACGTCGTCCTGCAATCCAAAAAGATAAAACTCAAGGAAACCGAAGCGCTGTTGCGGCTTTCGGGTGGAGACGGAAGAAAATTGCTGAACGTGTTCGAGCTCGTAGTGAACGCGACCGGCGGAGATACCATTGCGATAACAAACGAAATGGTGCTCAAAATTGCCCAACAGAACACGGTTTTGTACGACAAGACGGGAGAACAGCATTACGACATCATATCGGCATTCATCAAGTCGATGCGAGGAAGTGATCCGAACGGCGCGGTTTATTGGCTTGCGAGAATGATCGAAGGCGGAGAAGACGTGAAATTCATCGCCAGAAGAATGTTGATCCTGGCCAGCGAAGACATCGGAAACGCAAACCCGACGGCGCTTGTGATCGCCAACAACACCTTTCAGGCCGTGACGACGATCGGCTATCCGGAATCGCGTATCATTTTGAGCCAATGCGCGGTTTACCTCGCGACTTCACCCAAAAGCAACGCAAGCTACGAAGCTATCGGACGCGCGCAAAAGCTGGTTCGCGAACACGGAGATTTGCCCGTTCCTTTGCCTTTGAGAAACGCTCCTACGAAGTTGATGAAAGAACTCGGATACGGCGAAGAATACAAATATGCCCACAGCTACGAGAACAATTTCATAGACCAGGACTTTTTGCCCGAAGCTTTGAGAGGCACGAAAATCTACGATCCGGGCAACAACTCACGCGAGAATTCCACTCGTGAGTTCTTGCGCAACCGTTGGAAAGACCGATACGATTACTAGAATTTGACCGAGACTTCGTCAGTTTTGAGCTGTCCGTTCACATAGTATTCGAAAACCCATTTGCCTTTTCCTTTTGCGATAAAAGTTCCGGTCTGACCGTCTTTCTCGGCCAAAAATACTTGGTCGGACGAAGTCTTCTTGAGTTTATAGATTACTTTCGGTTCAGAGTTGACCAATTGAAAACCGTTTTCTATAGGTTGGGCGAATAGCGTGTTTTTGTCGACAATGACATCGTCCTTTTGAGGATTCGGAGCCGTTTTCAACTTTGAGGCGGGCAACGCAGCGCCGCCCAATTCACCACGAATTCCGTCTTTGCCGTTGTACTCGTATACCAAAGTGTCGAAAGATTTGAAAGCTTCGCGAAGTGCTTGCCTGTATGAAATCTTGTAATCTTTGTCGCGACTCGCACCTTTGTCAGATCTGTATACCTCTTTGTTCACGCAGTCGCGCAACACAACCGTCAGTTTGGTGACGAACATATTGGTTTCTGCGATTACGTCGGCGAAAAGCTTGTTGCAGTTATCTCCCGCAGCTTCTGGAGGCAAAAGATCGGTGTCGTAAAAAACCTTGAAGCCGTATTTTTCAAAATACATCTTCGTGAACATATTGAGTTGGAATTGATCGGGTTCCTTGAGGAAACTGAATTTCGACGGAACGATCACGAACTTGTAGTTGTTCAGCGTCTGATGTGCATCGTCCGAGGTTTGAGCCTGAAAAGTCAGGGCAATCAGCAACGCGAAAACGGTAAAAAGTTTTTTCATTTATAGGAATTTTTTCAATTCAATGAGGTTCGATATTTTTTTGACGCCTTCATACGATGCGGTCGCATCCTGACAGAAGAAAATGGCATCCATTCCCGAATTCAGCGCGCCTCTCACGTCAGCTTCGATACAATCGCCAATCATGATGCTGTGTTTTTTGTCGGCTTCGGCCAACTGCAAAGCGTGCTCAAATATAAGCGGATTTGGTTTCTTGACGCCCGCCATTTCAGAATTTGTCACGGTCTTGAAATAACGCTGCAATCCGGAGTTCTCGATTTTTCGCTTCTGGACTTCGTCAAAACCGTTGGTGATGATGTGAAGGTTATATTTTTGGCCCAGATAGTCAAGAATCTCGAAAGTGCCGTCGAACAAATGGTTGTTTTGCGGAAGGCATTTTATGTACTCGACCGAAATCTGGTGCACAAGTTCGTCGGAAATCTCAAATTTCAGGACATCAAAAGCTTTTCGGAATCGGCCGTAGCGCAATTCTTCGTGCGAAATCTCGTCCTTTCTGTACTTTTCCCAGTACTCGTGATTGATCGGAATGTAGATCTCAAGGTAAGCTTTGAGGTCGACGTCGATTCCCAATTCGGAAAAAATCGTTTCAAAAGCCAATGCCGAATTCTTATCGAAATCCCAAAGCGTGTGGTCGAGGTCGAAAAAAACGTCGCGTACGGAAGTCAGTGTTTGCATAATGACCGCAAATATAACGACTAGCGCGCAAACGAATTGTTGGCAAATTCATAATATTCCCTCGTCGGCGAAACTCATATAAGCCGTTTCGGTCACGATGATGTGGTCGAGCACTTTTATGTCGAGATTTTCTCCGGCTATCTTGAGCTTTCGCGTGATCTGTCGGTCGGCTTCGCTGGCTTTCAATGTTCCCGACGGATGATTGTGGCACAAGATCACGCCGGTCGCCCCGTGTTGCAGCGCGACTTTGTAAACCAGGCGCACATCGACGATCGTTCCCGTCATTCCGCCTTTGGACAACTGGAATTTGTTGAGGATTTTATTGGCGTTGTTCATGTAAATCACCCAAAATTCCTCGTGGGGCAATTCTCCTATCAAAGGTTGCATGATCTGAAAAACATCGTGGCTGGACGAGATTTGCGACATTTCCCGCGATTCCGATTCGCGTTTCCTTCTCGCCAATTCCATCGCGGCCGAAATCGTCACCGCCTTTGCCTCGCCTATTCCTTTGTAAGCCGTGAGTTGGGCGAGCGACAGACGCGAAAGTTCATTGAGATTGTTCCCGACGTTCGACAAAATCCGTTTTCCGAGATCGACGGCGGTCTCGTTTCGGTTTCCCGATCCTATCAAGATCGCGATCAATTCGGCGTCGCTTAGCGCAGCTTTGCCCTTGAGCAGCATTTTTTCTCTCGGTCTGTCGTCTTCAGACCATTGGCGGATTTGGAAATTCGAGGTTTCGGACATGGCTATGATTCGTGTTTCGGCGTTTGCATCGACCAAATTACGTCGGGCAAACCGATCCCAATTACAGAAAATCTGTAAAAAATCTTAAATGTAGGTTCCGATCCAAATCCTACAAAAATAAATCGCAGGCGATCGGCGTTACAACTTTGACCAAACCAATATGTATGAAATTCGCCACTTTGCTATTTATTCTCGCCACGCTGCACGTCGGAACTGAAAAGAATTTCGAGACGCGATTGTCTGACGCAGCCATTTCCATAATCGACACCAAAGTCAAGTATGACGGCGCTTACACGAAAATCGGGTACCCGAATGGGGACGTCGAAAAGACCAAAGGCGTTTGTACCGATGTCGTGATTCGGTCGTATCGCAAACTTGGGATCGACCTCCAAAAAGAGGTGCACGAAGACATGGCCCAAAACTTCGCGAAGTATCCGAAAAAATGGGGATTGAAAACGCCAGACACGAATATCGACCACAGGCGCGTGCCAAATCTCGAAGTATTTCTGGAGCGAAAGGGCAAGAAACTCGCGGTTACGCAAAATGCATCGGACTACAAAACGGGAGAAATCGTGACGTGGATGATCAACGGAAAATTACCGCACATAGGAATCGTGACAAACCGCAAAACGGCGACCGGAAGACATTTTATCGTGCACAACGTCGGCGGCGGACAGGTCTTGGAAGATTGTCTTTTTCGGTATGAGGTTGTTGGGCATTATAAATACATTCGATAAATTCCAAATCTCATCCCGATAGCTATCGGGACCAAATCTCAAATCTCAAATCCCAAATCTCACATCTCAAATCTCACATCTCAAATCTGAAGTCTGAAATCTTACGCTTTAAAAATCGAAAATCATTGTAACCGCTTCCCATTTTCGCTTTCGCGGATGACTTTTTCCAATCGGGATTCTTTGGTTTTTTCCTGTTTGGCAGATGTGATCCAATGCAGAATCACCTTTTTGTAACCCGGTGGTTGCGCGTTGAAAAAGTTCCAGGCGACTTTGTTTTTCCTGAATTCCGATTCGAGTTTTTCGTCGAGTTTCGCCGTTGGATTCTCGTGTGAATAAATGCTCGATTTGGCTTCCGATCGCAATGCGAACGCCTGTAAACCTTCGGGTTTTATCAATTTGGATTTGATAAGTTGCTCCACTTTTTTGATGTTGACCGCGCTCCAGATGCTCGACGGCTTTCTGGGCGTGAATCGTATCGAATAGCTTTCGGAATCGATCGATTTTCTCACGCCGTCAATCCATCCGAAACACAAGGCTTCGTCGACCGATCCTGACCAGGACATCGACGGTTTCCCACTCGCGACCTTGTAAAATCCTACGAGCAACTCCTTTTTCGAATCGTGGTTTTTGTCGAGCCAGTTGCGAAAATCGGACGTTGTTTCAAAAAAAATCGGCTCCATTATTAAAATCAGTTTTTACCGAAAAGATTGTTCCAGAATCCTTTGCGTTTCGGTGATTCATCCCTAAAATTGAAATTCGGTTCGGGAATGTTCAAATCTGACGTGTCTTTTGCCAAACTTCTCACGCCACGAAAGGCAGAACCGATCGCGTCTGGCAATTTCGAGATTTCCGATAACGGATAAAATTTGTCGTAACCGTCCATTCCGACAGGAAAATTCGTGCGCTCGACCCAAAATTTCTCAAGCAGTTCGGGAATTGGTTCCAATTTGATTTTGTTCTCGAAGCCTTCGCGCGCTTTCGCAATGATTTCGGTATCTAGATTTGTAGTCGTCTGACGGAAAAAATCGACGCCTTTCGACGGAATGTGCAACAGGAAAATTTGCGTTTTTCCATTCAATTCGTAGACATCGAGCACTTTTAGGTAGCTGTCGATGTTGAGGCAACAATGTCCGTATTTGGTATTGTCGGGATTCACTTCGTAGAGTTTTGCCGCTTTTGACGAGGCGATCAGGAAGCGCGTGTTGTACTTCATTCCGCCGCCGCGACTGCTCACGTCAAGCATATAGCCGTTCCTGAGGATTTTCCCGACCGTGAATCGGTTCCGAACCTCATCGCTCAGATCGCAATCCTTATAATACAAAGTCGCGCCCGGATAAGTCCAGTTCACGAGTGCTTCGGAATTTTCGAAAATCGCTTTTTGAGATTCGTCCATCGCAAAAAATCAGATCAACGTCTTGATCTCGTCGAAGTTCAGTCCGCCGTAATTTCCCGAACTCATCAGCAATAAAGCGATTCCTTCAGTGTCGAATTTGAGGTGGAAAAGATATTCCCGGAACGCTTCGGGATTCGTGTAAATCACCAAATCGTCTCTTTTGAAAGCTTGCGCGATCTGTTCCGACGTGATTTCCTCAAGGCGTTTGATCTTCACGGCTTCGGGCGAATAGAACACCACGGCGACATCGGCTGCATCGAGCGCGCCTTCGTATTGCGACAGAAATTCGGGATTCAGCGAACTGTAAGTGTGCAATTCCAGGCAGGCCACGAGTTTGCGGTTTGGATATTGTTCCTTGACGGCTCTCGTAGTCGCGGCGACCTTGCTTGGCGAATGCGCGAAATCTTTGTATGCGACATTTTTTTGGTTCTCGGCAATTTTTTCGAGTCGTTTGGACGCGCCTTTGAATGTGGAAATCGCTTCGTAAAAATCGGCTTCGTCCACGCCCATTGCCTGGCAGATCCATTTGGCGCCCGCGAGATTGTTCAGGTTGTGCTTTCCGAAAACCTCGATCGGCATTTGGCCTTCGGGCGTTTGCAATAGCGTTTTTCCGTTTTCTACCGAATAATCGGGTGTGACGTATGGCACTTTCCTAATCGGGTTCGTCGCGGCTTCGGACACTTTTTTGACTTCTTCGTCTTCGGCGTTGTAAACCAGCATACCGCCGTTTGTGATCTTTTGGATAAAAATCTCGAATTGTTCTACATAGTTTTCGAACGTAGGAAAAACATTGATGTGATCCCACGCGATTCCTGAAATCAACGCGATATTCGGATGGTACAAATGGAACTTCGGACGCAGATCTTCGGGCGAGGAAAGATATTCGTCACCTTCCAAAACGATGAAATCATTGTCGTCGGTCAAATGCACCATCGTGTCGAAACCTTCTAGTTGCGCGCCAACCATGTAATCGACGGCTATATTCTGGTAATTCATCACGTGCAGGATCATCGAGGTAATCGTCGTCTTTCCGTGAGAACCGCCAATGACTACACGGGTTTTGTGCTTCGATTGCTCGTAAAGGAATTCCGGATACGAATAGATCTTGAGTTCCAATTCCTGTGCTTTGGCAAGCTCCGGATTGTCTTTTTTGGCGTGCATTCCCAAAATAACGGCATCGATATCCGACGTTATTTTCTCGGGAAACCAACCCATTTCGGTCGGCAAAAGTCCTTTGTTCTCCAACCTCGTGCGCGACGGTTCGAAAATGGCGTCGTCGCTTCCGGTTACTTGATAGCCTTTGGAATGCAAGGCAAGGGCGAGGTTGTGCATGGCGCTTCCGCCTATGGCGATGAAATGGGTACGCATTTTTTTAATTAATAATTAATAATTGATAATGAATAGTTAGTATGGACAGAGTTGACCTTGGTTTTAATCCGACATTTTCTTCCGGACTGACTTTAGTTTCTTTAAGGTCGTCTCGGAATTTCCGATGGCGTGCGCTTTGAGATAATATTTTTCGGCTGCTTCCAATCGGTTGAAATATTCGGCGATCCGACCTTTTGCAAGATAGTGATCGACGGGCGAAAGTCTGGCCAAATCGTCGGCATATTTGTTGGCCTTGGACTCGCTTCCGCCTAAAATTCCTGGCAATTGCAGGTAGAATTCCACGAGCGCCCATCTTGCCTCGACGTGTTTCGGATCGAGCGCGATGGTTTTTTCGAAAGCTTGTTCGATATCGTCTAGCAAACCCAAAGCTTTCCATTTGCTTTCGGACGCTTGCATGGCCAACGCACCTCCGTATTTGTAATTCGCTTGCGCGGACTTGGGACGCAGTTTAATGAGTTTCCGATAATAAACCGACGCTTCTTCCCAATTTTTCGAATAACTGCATACATCGCCCAAACGTTCAACGGTTTCAGCGTCGTTCGCGTCTGACCGATAAAGTGTCAGGTAGTATTTTTTGGCTTCAGGATACAGTTTTTGGGCGAACGATTCGCGTGCCTTTTCGAGATCAGATTGTGCCAATGCCAAAATCGGAAGCAGAAAAAACGCGAAAAGAAACCATTTGCCCATAGGTCGAAGATTCGTTCCCAAAAATAGAAAAATCCCTAAAAATGGGGATTTCCAATGCCGTTTTTGTGTTTTAAATTCGAACCGTGATTTTTCACAGCTCCAAAGACTCACACATTGTAATGGTGTACGGGATTTCCAGTCGGTAAAAGGATTGGTAATGCCGATGAATTACACGTCTTAAAATACGCAATTACAGCCGCTTACGGACGTTTTGCAGTTTTTTCGCACAACCTACTTCGCAGTTTGAACACTTCATCGGCTTTTGATGCCAATCGTCCAAAAAAAACGATTTCGCTGTTTTGTCGGGATAACTTTGCGCGTTAATCAATCAAAAAGACAACAACAATAAATCAACAAACAAATGAAACAAAATTACTTCAATCCGGATGATATCGCCCGACCCAAAAAGCGAGGAATGATCCACAAAATCAGCTTCCTGATGCTTTTGCTGCTGATTGCTTTTGGCGCCAAGGCACAAACCTCCGTAATCTTTACCGCAAGTGGAAACTGGACTGTTCCCGCTGGCGTAACCACCGTTACGGTAGAGGTTTGGGGAGCCGGTGGAGCCGGTGGTGGAGCAACCTCGAATAATAATCGAGGAGGCGGTGGCGGCGGTGGCGGTTATGTCATTGCCACAAACGTACCAGTCGTTGTTGCGACAATTCCCTATACTGTTGGCGCAGGAGCAGTTGGAAACACAGGAAACGGCGGAAACGGCGGATCGTCAACAATATTTGGAATCACGGCCAACGGCGGGAACGGCGGAACGGCAAACAACGGAGCAGCAGGAAATGGCGGTTCAGGATCAGGAGGAACGGTCAATAACGGTTCCAATGGAATCGCTGGAAATGCCGGAGCCAACCAGGGACAAGGCGGATCAAATAACGGCCCGTTAGGAGGTGCCGGAGGTGCGGCTTTGGCTGTCGCAGATGACGGAAATAACGGAGCAGTAATTGGTGGCGGTGGCGGTGGCGGCCGAAAAGGCGGTACATTTACCGCTTCGCGAGACGGCGGAAACGGAGCGAGAGGACAAATCCGGATCACATACACCATTCCCACTATCACATCGTTCACACCAGCAAACGGCTGTATAAATCCGGGAACTTCCGTAACAATCAACGGGACGAATTTTACGGGCACGACAAGTGTTCTTTTCAACGGAACGAACGCCTCATTTACGATTATTAGCCCAACACAAATTGTCGCTACCGTTCCGGCTAGTGCAACTTCCGGGTCGATTCGCATCACGATTCCATCTGGATTTGCCAATAGTGCGGCAAGCTTCACGGTCAATGCACAACCAACTGTTCTCTCAATCTTGGGTTCAACGCCGATTTGTCCGGGAGCGACAGTACAACTTTCGAACGCGACACCTGGCGGAACCTGGATAAGTCTAGCGCCGACACTCGCAACAGTAAACGCAACCGGACTTGTCACCGGAATCGCGAACGGAACGGCAAGCATCCGCTACAGCGTAACCAATGGAAACGGCTGTACGACGAACGCAACAACAACGGTTTTGGTAAATCCACGACCGACGGTTTCTTCGACAGGTTCGGTGTGCGTCGGTTCGACCACAACGCTTTCACCAACATCCGGCGGAACGTGGGTTTCGAATAACCCGACAATCGCATCGATCACAAACGCGGGCGTAGTCACGGGATTGGCTTCCGGAACGGCAACTTTTACGTTCACGAACGGCTCCGGTTGCGCAAATACTACAGGAAACATCACGGTCAACCAATTGCCGCAAATCAACGCAAACCCGAATCCCGTTTCGGCCTGTTCGGGAAGTTCGGCCAGTTTTACCGTTGGCGCGATTGGCGCGGGACTTACCTACCAATGGTTCAACGGCGCGACGGCTTTGTCTGACGGCGGAAATATTTCGGGAGCGAATTCGCAGACTTTGACGATAAATCCAGTCAATGCGATCGACGCTTCCGCGGATTATCACGTGGTTGTGAGCGGCACTTGCGCTCCGCCGGCAATTTCTACGAATGCCAGTCTTTCGGTCACGCAACAAATCGCGATTTCCAGTCAACCGGTCGTTACCCAAACGCATTGCGAAGGACAGACGGCTACTTTTTCGGTACTCGCAAACGGAGCGATTTTGGGCTATCAATGGTATAACGGAACGACTGCTTTGACCAATACCGGGAATGTATCGGGAGCGAACACAGCCACTTTAACGCTGAATCCGCTTTCTTCTTCGGATGCATCGGCGAACTATCACGTCGAAGTCATCGGAACATCGCCTTGCGCAAATCTCAATTCCGGCATGGCGGCTTTGGTCGTGAATTCTTTGCCTGCGATCGTTGGCGAACCTATTACGACAAATTCGGTCTGCGCCGGAAGTCCTGTCTCGTTCACGGTTTCGGCAACTGGCGGAAATCTCACTTACCAGTGGTTCAACGGAGCGACTTCGCTGTCGAACGGCGGGCACATTTCGGGAGCGAATTCGGCTACACTGACTTTGAATCCGGCGAATTTGGCTGACGCTTCCGCGGATTATCACGTCGTTGTGACAAACGGCTGCGGATTCATGACTTCACTCGCATCGGCTTTGACCGTAAATCCTACGCCATTCATAGAAAATCAGGTGACTTCGACCTGCGGCAATGTCGCTTTCGATTTCACTCCGGCAAACGGATTCCCAACGGCCGCGACGATAATTCCATCAGGAACGACTTACACCTGGACAAATCCTGTGGTCACGGGCGGAATTACGGGCGCAAGTGCGCAAGCTGTCGGCCAGGCCTCGATTTCACAGACACTTCTGAATCCTACGATCGCACCGCAAACGGCGACTTACACGATCACGCCGATTGTAGGAACATGTCCTGGAATTCCTTTCACTCTTGTCGTAACGGTGAATCCTGCGGCGATTATCGGAAATCCTCCAAACCAGATCGCCTGTAGCGGAAATACGTTCAACTTCACGCCTGCGAACGGCGGCGGAAATGTGGTTCCGATCGGGACGACTTATTCGTGGAGTTTGCCCGTGATTTCTCCTGCCGGAAGTGTCAGTGGCGCGACTTCGGGTGCGAACCAATCGGCGTTGAGCCAAACGTTGACCAATACTTCTTCGGTGAACGGACAAGCGGTTTACACCGTCACGGCTGCATCCGGAACTTGCGACGAAAGCACTTTTACGGTCGTTTTCACGGTTCGTCCTACGCCTACCGTAACCGGAAATCCTGCAACCCAAAGCATTTGCTCGGGCGCGGCGATCGCTGCTATCGCGGTCTCGAATCCGAATGCGGTTCCCGGCACTATCACTTACAGTTGGAATCGCAACCAGGTTGGAATCGTTGGCGGAACGATCCCTGCAAGCGGTTTTGGCCCGAACATCTCGGGAACGCTCATCAATACGACCGCGAATCCTGTTGTCGTGACTTTCAATCTTGTCGCGACCTCGCAATTCGGATGTCCTTCTGCAGTTGAAACTGTTTCGGTTACCGTAAATCCTGCTCTTGGCTCGACGGCAACTCCCACGGCGCAAATTATCTGTTCTGAAGACAACATCGCTCCTATCGCTTTCACCTCAACTGGAAGTGTGGCCGGAGCGACTTTTAACTGGACGCGCAGCAACACTGTCAATGTCACGGGAATTCCGGCTTCGGGCAGCGGCGACATTTCGGGGCAATTCATCAACACGACAAGTGCTTCCCAAACCGTGGTTTTCACGATCACGCCAACTGCAAACACTTGCAACGGAGCGAATTTTACCGTGAGCGTAACAGTGAGACCAAAACCTACGATCGGGTTTTCCGCCACGCCAACTTCGATCTGCTCTGGCGGAAATATCTCACCCGCGGTCACGATCCTGAGCCCGAATGCGATTTCAGGACGCACTTTCTCGTGGACGCGCGACAACAATTTGAACGTAAGCGGCCCGGATTCGGGAAGTACCAATTCGATTGCGGGAACTTTCGTCAACAATACGAACGTGGCGCAAGTCGTGACTTTCACGGCAACGGTCACTGCCGGGATTTGCGCGACTTCTTCGAGTTTTCAGGTGACGATCGAGCCGCGACCTGTTATAACAGTAACTTCAGTTCCGGCGGCGGCCTTCTGTAATTTGGCGACCTTGCCTGCTATCAGTCTTTCGTCGACCAACATTCCTTTGTCTTCTTTGACTTGGATCAGAAACAACACTACCAACGTCACCGGAATTCCGGCGTCGGGAAGCGGGAATATTCCAACGGGAACACTTACCAATACCACCACTACGACACAAATCGTGACCTTTACCGTAACTGCCGCCGGCGCGAACGGCTGTGCGGCGACCACGACCTTTACGGTTACTGTTTATGCTACGCTTGTGGCTCCCGTGATCGCTACTGACCAAACGGTCTGTATTTTGTCTGATCCTTCGCCTTTGTTTATGTCGACTTTGCCAAGAGGCGGTTCTGGCACAAACACTTACCAATGGCAGCGCGCCACGACTCCTGCCGGACCTTGGACGAACGTTGGAACGGCTTCGACCTATCAACCTGCAGGCATTCCGTTGTTCGGCTCACAGAATTATTATTACCGACTGATCGTAAACAACAGCTGTGGTTCGGTTACGAGTAATATCGTCTTTATCCAGGTCATCAGCAGCGTCGGGTTTACCTTCGATGGCGTGACGAATCCGGCGATTCAATGTCCCGGCGGAAGTTTCAGCACGAGCATTTCGTCTGAGCATGCGACTTCTTCGGCTGTTCGCTTTCAATGGACTGCAGATCCGAACTTTATCACGCCAGCACAAAATGCGCCCGGTGCTTTGGCGGGAACGACATCTGGAATACAGATTCAGTGGGTGATTTTTATCCCGATTCCATACAGACGTTCATCGGCCACTTTACCGTTTACCGTCCAAAACAACACCAATGCGACTGTCACGACACAAATCGCAATACTCCCTAGTGTTTACGATTACGTTTCGGCATCGGCTGTGGGCGATTTCCAATGTAGCATAACGCCTCAATATGTCGACGTAACCATCCGACCAACGGCAAAAGCCACGATCGCGAGTCCGGCCAACAATACGACAGTTTGCTCGGGAAGCATCACCAACATCGCGGTGAATGGACTAATTACCGATGCCGGAACGATTTATACTGTGACCCGATCGGCACTTGCAACTGGCGTTACGGCTACCGCCGGAACAACATCGGCAACGATTCCTGCGGGAACCTCGTACAATTTTCCTGTGACGCTTGTGAATACTACAACATCCGTACAATCTGTTACTTATACTTTTACGCCGAGAGGCGCTTACACGCCGACGAATCCGAATTGCGGCGGAACTCCGGTTTCTGTTACGATTCTGATTGCGCCTCGCGTTCAACCGGGCTCGATTGTCGCTTCCCAGAACATCTGCTTCGGACAAGATCCTGTAACGATCAATTCGACGGCGGCGGGAACGGGAACGGACATCACTTATCAATGGTATAGCAGCACGGTTTCGGCCGCCGGACCATTTATGCCGATTGCAGGCGCGAACGGTTTGACTTACACGCCAGAAGCCGGAAGCGTCACCGAGACGACTTGGTTTGTGCGCGAAACGATTTCCACGGTTAACGGAGTAACTTGCAGTTCCGCTCAGACCGCGCCTCACGTGATCAACGTCTATTCGATTGATCCGGGTGTCGTAACTGGCGAACAAACGATTTGCAGCGGTGCAATCCCGACTCCTTTCACGGTTGTAACACCGGCTTCGGGCACGGCTCCAATTGGCTATCGCTGGTATTTCAATACGGTTGGCTGCTCCAGCGCGACTTGGACTGCAACTCCTGTTGCTACGGGTTCTGGTGCGACTTATTCTCCGGGCGCTTTGACGCAGACGACTTACTTCAAACGCGTTACGACTCCTGGCGGAAACATCGCCGCTTGTGCCGATGAAAGCATTTGCATCGTTGTTTATGTGAACAGCATCACGGCAGGTTCGGTTGGCAGCAATCACAGTATTTGTTCGGGTGGCGATCCTGACGCTTTCGCGGAATTGACACCGGCCACGGGATCGGGAACAATTACCTACCAATGGCAAAGCAACACTATAAGTTGCGCCGCGGGAAGTCCTTGGGTTGACATTTCCGGAGCGGTGCTTTCGACTTATGAAGCTTTCTCGATTTCGGGAACGACTTATTACCGACGACTCGCTTACTCGACATTGAACGGAGTGACCTGCGGACCGGCGATCAGCACTTGCGTCACGGTCACGCTCAATCCTACGACGGCCGGAATCATCGGGCCAAACCGCATTGTCTGTTCGGGTGCGAATCCAGCCCCGATCGGATTTACGACACTTCCGGCGGGTAGCGCACTTACTTACCAATGGCAAAGCAGCACGGACATACTTGGGCCGTTCACGGATATTTCGGGAGCAGGAACAACAGGTTCTTCATACGATCCTCCGGTACTTGCACAAACTACCTATTATCAGGTTGTGGTGACCGGAACTTCTGGCGGATCGACTTGTCCGGTGGTTTCCAACACGGTTTCCGTTACTGTTCAAGAAGTCACACCTGCCGTGATTGCGGGCGACCAAAGCCTTTGCGTTGGGGAAATTCCCGGAGCTTTGACGGTTTCGACGCCTTCGACAGGTCCGGGCACGGTGACTTATCAATGGCAAAGCAGCACGACCGGAGTTGCGCCTTGGACGAATGTCGGAACGGGAACTTCGTATCAGCCAACGGCCATTACACAAACGTTGTATTATCACGTGATTTCTTCCTCGACGGCATCTTCAGTGACTTGTACAGGCACGAGTAACACGATTGTCGTTTCGAGCAACGGGAAAACCTGGAACGGATCGGCTGGGACTAACTGGAACAATCCGAACAACTGGAGTCCGAATGGCGTTCCTACGGCTTCGAATTGCGTCGTGATTCCGAACGTGGCGAACGATCCAGTGATTTCGGGAACGAATTATGTCGCACTCGCGCTGAATCTGACGATACTCAACGGCGGAAACCTCTCGGTCAACGCAAGCAATACAATCGAAGTCACGAATTTCGTCCACGTCAATACTGGCGGAATTTTGTTTGTGTCCGATGACGCGAGCCTTGTGCAACTCGACAATGTGCCTAACGTCGGAATAGCCAGCATCCAAAGAATTACGCCTCCGGTGTACCGCTTCGATTACACGTATTGGAATTCGCCTGTGACTTTGGGTTCGAATTACACCCTTGGAATGCTTTCCCCGCTTACGCAAGGTGACAAATATTACAGCTGGAATCCTTCTGTTGCAGGCGGAAACGGCAATTGGAAACAGGAAAGTGTCGCTACGATCATGAATTCGAACCGCGGCTATATCGTGAGAGCGCCAAACGGCTATTCGAACAATCCTGCGATCACGGCACCTTATACGGCGACTTTCGTCGGAACGCCCAACAACGGCAACCTGACGATTCCGGTTTCGATTGGAAGTTTGGCTCCGGCGATCGTGAACGACAAGCTCAACCTAATCGGAAACCCATATCCTTCGGCGCTTGACGCGGATGCTTTCCTTGCGGATGCGACAAATGCGACGTTGCTCGACGGAACGCTTTATTTCTGGACGCACCATTCAGCTCCAAGTGCGGCTTATGCGGATCCTTTCTACGGAAATTTCTCAAGCAATTACACGGCTTCCGATTACGCGACTTACACCACCGGAACAGGCGGAACGGCGACAATACCTGCGGGTTACGGCGGCGTGGCTCCAACCGGAAAAGTAGCGACTGGACAAAGTTTCTTCATCAAGGCATTGGCCAGCGGAACTGCCGTTGTCAACAACTCGATGCGGGTCCGCGGACAAAACAATGTCTTCTTCAGATCATCGAACGCCTTTACATCCTCGACCGTGCAACCGGAGCGACACCGCGTTTGGCTCAATCTAGCCAACGTTCAAGGCGCTTTCAGCCAGATCCTCGTGGGCTATGTCGAAGGCGCGACCAACGCGAAAGACCGCAATTTTGACGGGGAAACTTTCGCGGGCAATTCGGTTACCTTCTATTCTACGCTCGAAAATACGAGACTGACCGTTCAAGGAAAAGCATTGCCATTCCTGACGAGCGACACTGTTCCTTTGGGTTATAGCGCGACCATTGCGACGACTTTCACTATCGGGATCGACCATCTTGACGGCTTGTTCGAAAACCAGAATGTCTATCTAGAAGACAAGTTGCTTAACGTTATACACGACCTCAAGACGACGCCTTACCAATTTGCGTCGGCGACGGGCACGTTCAACGACCGATTCGTGTTGCGATACACGACTTCCCAATTGGGAACAGGCGAGCATCAGTTGACCGAAGGTGTCGTGGCTTATGTCAGGAAAGACAAGATTTTCGTTCAGGCCGGACAGGAAATCGACCAAGTGGAAATCTTCGACATGACGGGCAAAAAAGTGCATACTTACGAGCCAAAATCGGCCAACATGGAAGAGAACTTCCTGTTTGCGCAAGGCATTTACATCGCCAAGATCAAACTTTCCGACGGAAGACTTTTCGAGTCGAAAGTCGCCAAATAACACCCCGATTTCATTTTTAGGAAAAGCCTCTTTAACCGGAGGCTTTTTTTATTGTTACAATCCAACCTTTTGTAGGAAATGTGCATCAATTGCTTTGTCGGCTTATTGTCGTTTGTGCGAAAAGCAGAAAGTGCAAATTATCGCGTTACGACAAGCTGACGAAAATCCGAATCCAATTCAAAAACGACACACCAATGCGTAAACTGCTGATTTTACTGTTGATCTGGAGCACATCGGCATTCGCCCAGGATTTCAAAAAAGAGTGGGAGAAAGTCGTGAAACTCGAGGATTTGGGATTCGTCAAGCAGGCAAACGCGGCTGTGGAAAAAATCTCGAAAAAGGCCGAGCGCCAAAAGAACGACGCCCAACTCGTGAAGTGTTTCTTCTATCAGTCGAAATACCTTCAGACTTTGGATGCGCAAGCCCAAATCAAAACGCTTGTCAGACTCAAGGATTTGTCCGCGAAAAGCTCGGGTGCGAACCGCGCTATATTTTGCATCATCTATGCTAAATGCCTCAAAAATTATTTGCGTTTCGCCAGATATGAGAACCAACGAACCGAAACCGTCGGCGATTCGATTCCCGATGATCTGCTGTTGTGGTCGCGTGAAAACTTCGAATCGGAAATGGAGCGCGCTTATTCGGCTTCTCTCGCCAACAAGGAATTGCTCAAGAAGACGAAATTGTCGCAATACGAGCCTGTTTTCGATTACGTTCTTGCGGATAAATTCTCGAACCGGACTTTGTTCGATTGGGTGATTTCGGAAAACATCACTTACAGAATTGAAAATTTCCACGAATATCGTCCACCTCTATACAAAACCGATGAAACACTTCCGTTCCTGACAGGAAATCCAGACAAATTCTCGCTTGCCAACTTTGATACGATTTCACTGCCAAAACATCGGGAATTGCTCAAGCTGATGCAGTCGAGAGAACAAAACCGACCTGACATTTCCAACCGTATTTCGCGATTGGATTGGCTTTTCGGAAAAAGTCGCGAAGCCGGGAAAGCACTTGAAAACTTGCGCAAAGATGCCAAAGATTCGACAGATATAGACGACGTAAGGTTCGCGCTTGCCCAAATCTACAAGCAAGACGACTCGCGTGAAAACAAAGTAAAGGCTTTGGCTATGCTGGACAGCGTGATCGTCTCGAAACGCCATTCGAACGCCAGCATGAAGGCGCTCAAGCTCAAGAATGAGATAGTGGCCAAAAGTCTTCACGTCGAGATCGCGCGGTTTCGATATCCGGGCGAACCTTCGCGGGCGCGCCTCGCTTTCAGAAACCTCGACAGCATTTCAATCTCGTGTTTCAAGGTAAAAGCCGCGGGTCAGGAAATCGACACCTATGGAAACCAAAGCGAAAAACTGAAGTTGATTTCAGGGTTGAAACCAATGATTTCCAGATCGATCGCACTCAAGAATCCGGGCGATTACCGCGATCATTCCACCGAAATCCTTTTGCCCGAACTTCCCGTCGGAACTTATGTCGTCGTTATTTCTGCCAAAGATATCGACGGAAAATCGGACATCAAGGACGCGCAAGTTATTGTCGTTTCCAATCTCGCCTACATCAAAAGCGACAAGATTGGAAATACGGAATTCTCGGTTGTCAGCCGCGACAAAGGGAAACCCGTTTTCGGCGTAAAAGCTGCGTTCAAGGATCGCGATCTCGAGTTTTACTCCGATGGAAACAACAAACTCAGAATCAGCCAACCCGCAAAACCAGGAAATCTTACGGGTTGGATCAGCAAGGGCGCCGATTCGCTTTACGTTTCACAGTATCGGTATGTTCGTGAAAAACAGATCGAAAAACCGTCCGCCAAGCTGCAATTCTATCTCGATCGCGCGATTTACCGGCCGGGACAGAAAGTTTTATACAAAGGCATCCTGATGCAAAAAGACAGTTTGGGATCGGGCGTGATCGCCAATGCGAGATTGATCGTCAAGGCTTACGACGCGAATAACAAGGCTTTTTTCACGAAAGAAGTCAACTCGAACGAATTCGGTTCTTTTTCGGGAGCATTCGATTTGCCGAAGGATCTGCTTACCGGCAATTTCCGGCTTTCTGCAGAAAAAGAGGCAAACATTTTGACCGACGAAAACGGCATATTGTCACGCATAGCAAACTTCGACGCCAGCATTTCGTTCAAGGTCGAGGAATACAAACGCCCAAAATTCGAGGTGATATTGGATCCGATAAAGGAAACTTTGTTGTTGGGAAAAGTGGCGACCGTGTCCGGAAACGCGAAATCCCTTGCCGGAAGCGTCGTTTCGAATGCGAAAGTTTCCTGGATAGTGACTTTGGAAACCATCAGTTACGCTATCGGCGGACGTGATTCCGTAGATGAAATCGTTTCACAAGACAGCCTTTTTTCTGACGCGGGCGGACGTTTTACCATCAAATTCCCAACGAATCCGAGTGAAAACGAAGAGGATGACCAGCGAGCCGAACTTCCTGTCTACAACTACAGGCTCGAAGTTAGCGTAACTGATCTGAACGGAGAAACAAGAACGGCGACTCGCGAAGTCAATGTGGCCAGACATGCGCTTTCACTCGATTTTTCGGCTCACGAACTCGAAATCTCCAAAGACAATCTCGTCGAGGTAGTTTCGAACAACCTCAACGGCGAACCGAAACCTACGAAAGGAAAACTCGAATTTTTCCGAACCCAAAAACTTGCCTCGAACTTCAAGAGCAGATTTTTCAACGCGCCTGAAATTCCGGGTTTCACTGCGTCAGAATTCGCGGAACTTTTCCCCAACGAAGTCGACGAAAGCCTTTTGGATGTCGGCAACGACACGCTTGCCAAAAAAACGATTCACGTGGATACGAAAGTCAAAACGTCTGTCGAAGCCGATTTGAGCAAGCTCGAACCCGGAATTTACAACGTGGTTTTTTCGGTTGAGGACGAATTCGGGTTCGAGGTTTCTGCAAAACGGCAGTTCACTATTCGCGATCCGAAGCAAAAAATCGATCGGTCAAAACTTTTTACAATAAGGCAGATCAACGAATTTCCGGAAAAAGACAGTTTCGCGAACTTTATCGTGACTTCACCCGTGCCAGATTTGAACGTTCATATCGCCGCATCTGACGCCAAAAACACGTTTTTCGAACAAGACATCACGCTCAAAAACCACGAATTCGCGTTCAAGGTGGAAATTCCGAAAACGGCAAAAACAGGCATTTCCGTATTGGCCGATTCGTTCTATGACAACGCGTTTGAAAGCGAGACTGCTTCGGTAACTTTGCCGATCGTGAAAACGCAGCTGAAAGTGGAGACGATTTCGTACAAAAACCTCATCGAGCCCGGAAGCCCGCAAACTTTCTCGTTTCGGATCAAGCCGGAAAATGCCGCGCTTGAAAGTGAAGTTTTGGCTTCGATGTACGACGCTTCTCTAGACGTTTTCGCCAAATCGGAATGGGTTTCACCTCAATTTTTTGACTATTCCTATTATCACGGCAACAGGCGAAATGCTTCGGAAAACCGTTCGGTGAACTTGAATCTGAAGTCGAAACTTCCAAATTCTTACGGATCGTGGCGTCCGGAAAATCCTGTTTTGATGCAATTTGGATACGATCCCGACAAATACCGCCGGGAAGCTGCGAATCGGCTTTACAAAACGCAAATGGCGCGCAAGGCCAAACCGTCTAACGCGAAATTGGTCTACGGAAAAGTGACTGATGAATACGGCGCGATCGCCAACGCAAAAGTTGGCATAAAAAACACAGACCGATATGTGCTGACCGACGACGAAGGCTATTACGAAATCGAAGCTTCGGACGACGAGACGCTCCGCTATTTCGTTTTGGGTTATTCCGCCAAGGAAATCACATCTGTTGGATACGGACGAAAAGACGTGAATTTGGTTGAGGAAGATAATTCTATCTACGCAGTTGAAGTTTCGGGCGATAAAGGCATCCAAAGAAAAGCCAGCGCGATGACGTCTGTAGTTCAGATCGTAAAAAATATGGAATCTTCCGACACGCCAAAAACGACACTCGAATTGGTCGGGAAAGTCTCCGGACTGCAGATTGAAACGACGAATTCGGGCGTAAATGCGTCGACGCGGATCGTGCTTCGTGGGAATCGCAGTACGTCCGCAGACAATTCGGCACTTGTGGTCATTGACGGAAAGATTACGTCCATGGCCGAATTCCAGGCCATGAATCCGGACGACATCGTTTCAATAAGCGTGATAAAAGGCGCTCAAGGTGCGGCATTGTACGGCAGTCAAGGTGCGAATGGCGTGGTAGTCGTCTCTTCTAAAAAGGCTTTCGCCGACTTGGGAAATGTCAGGACGCGCACGAACCTGAGTGAAACGGCGTTCTTTTTCCCGCATCTCAAAACCGACGAAAAAGGCAACGTGCTATTCAGTTTCACTTCGCCCGAAAGTTTGACGACTTGGAAACTTCGGCTTTTCGCTCACAATAAAAAAGGTGTTTCGGGACAAATCCAACAAAAGATCGTAACCCAAAAAAGTTTGATGCTAACTCCGAATTTCCCGAGGTTTTTACGAGAAAAAGACAGCATCGTGATCTCTGTCAAAATCTCGAACATGACCGCGAAAGTCCTGGACGGAAACGCGATGTTGCAACTTTCGGACGCGGCCACGATGCAACCGATAGATGCGATTTCGGCCAACTCCAAAAACCTGAAAACCTTTCGATTGAGTCCTACGGGAAATTCAGTTGTCGACTGGAAAATCGCGATTCCCGAAGGTTTATCGGGCGTGCATTACAAGGTCGTGGCCAAGTCTGGCGATTTTTCCGATGGAGAAGAAAACATCATTCCCGTGGTTTCGAACCGCATGTTGATCACTGAAAGCAAACCGCTTTGGATACGCGAACATTCTACCAAAGAAGTGACGTTTGAGCAGTTGAAAAACAACAAGTCGTCAACGCTCAAGAACCATCAGATGACGCTCGAATTCACGAGCAATCCGGTATGGCTCGCGCTCGGGTCACTTCCTTACCTTATCGAGTACGAACACGAATGCGCCGAACAGACTTTTGCGCGTTTTTATGCGAATGCCGTGGCGAGTTCGGTGATTGAAAGCAATCCGAAAATTGCCGACGTTTTTACAAAATGGCGTCAAAACGGAAAAGGGAAACTCGAGCAAAACCAAGAGCTCAAGTCGATTTTGGTCAACGAAACGCCTTGGTTTAACGACGCTTTGAGCGAATCGGACAAGAAAAAACGGCTCGCGCTGCTTTTCGATCTGGAACAGTTGAAATCTTCCAAAAGCGCGACATTGGAAAAATTGAGGCAAAAACAGAAGGAATCGGGCGGATTCGCTTGGTTCGATGGCGGAATCGAGGACGAATTCATTACGAGGCACATCGCTTCGGGAATCGGGCATTTGAAAAAACTTGGGATTTCGAAGGCAGACGATCCGTTGTCCGAAATTGGGAAAAAGGCGATTTCTTATCTTGACGATACTTATATCAGACGCAAATTGGAAGTGAAATCACAACAAAATCGCCTGCGCGGCACTTATTCTGATTTGCATTATTTGTACGCCCGAAGTTTTTACCTGGCTGAAATTCCGCTCAAACCGACACTTTCGGAAGAAATCGAACGCGATCTGAACGAGATCATTTCGAATCGACTGCAACTCGATGTTTATCAAAAAGCGATGTCGGCTTTGGTTTTGCACCGATTCGGAAAGTCGAAACAAGCCCGAGAGATCGTGGATAATTTGCGGGAAACGTCGGCGACTGATGAGACGAACGGCATGTTTTGGGTCGAAAACACGCAAGGCTGGAATTGGTTTCGCGCGCCAATTGAAACTCAGGCTTTGCTGATCGAAACATTCCTTGAGGTTTCGGACGACCAGAAATCGGCGCAAGCCATGAAGGCCTGGCTTATCAAGAACAAACAGCGTTCGCATTGGCCATCCACGAAATCGACAACCGAGGCCGTTTATGCGCTTTTGCTGCAAGGCGGAAATTGGATTAATGTGAAAGACGATGTGGTTTTTAAGGTAGGAAGCGAGAAAATCCTATTGGAGAAATTGTCCCAAACCCAGAAAGAAGCCGAGACAGGTTATATGAAAATCGACTGGAACGCGAACGAAATCACACCCGAGATGGCAACTTTGAAAGTCGAGAACAAAAGCGATGTGCCCGTATTTGGCGGCTTTTACTGGCAATACTTCGAGGATTTGGACAAGGTCGTCAGGAGTGAAAAAGGCATTTTGACCGTGAATCAGGAGTTGCTCAGGAAAACGGATGCGTCGGATGGAGAAAAATTCCAGAGAATAACAGTTGACGCAAAACTCAAAGTAGGCGATTTGCTAACGGTTCGCGTTACTGTAAAAGTGTCCGAAGATTTGGAATACGTGCATCTGAAAAGCATGAGAGCCGCTTGTTTCGAGCCTGTCGACGTGCTTTCAGGTTATCGGTGGAAACCGAATTCCAGTTATTACGAGAGCACGAAAGATGTTGCGACGCATTTCTTTTTCGACAGATTGAAAGCCGGTTCCTATGAGTTCGAATATGAAGTTCGCGTGAACAATTCGGGCGATTTCTCGAATGGGATTGCGACTGTCCAAAGCATGTACGCCCCTGAATTTTCTGCGCATTCGAAAGGTGTTCGCATAAAATCTTCGCGGGAGTGAATTTCTATTGTTTGGCGAGTGTTTCGGTAGCGTTTTGTTGTTAGAATTAGCACTTTTGTGCAATTTGATTTCCGAAATTGAACAGTGCTTGTGTAATAGGTTTTCTAGCCTGATTTTCCAAACCTAACAAATCTCCAAGATTTGTTAGGTCTACAAAAATAACCCATAACAAAATTCCCCGATTACAGATTTTCTGTACTTTTTGTTAAAGAAAAAACCCCGCCGTAAAGCAGGGTTTTCTCGTATAAAGTCTGGAAATTATTTCACGATCGTCATCTCGTCTACGATGTGTTTCGCTCCCGCGTATTTGTCGATTACCCAAAGTACGTAACGGATGTCGACGTTGATCGTGCGTTGCAAATCTTTGTCGAAGATCACGTCACCGGCCATGGCTTCGATGTTTCCGTCGAAAGCGAGCCCGATAAGTTCTCCTTTTCCGTTAAGGACTGGCGAACCTGAGTTACCGCCCGTGATGTCATTGTCCGTTAGGAAATTTACCGGCATGTAACCTTTTTTGTCGGCATAGCGACCGTAGTCCTTGGCCTTGTACAGGTCAAGCAAACGCTGTGGCAAATCAAATTCCGCGTCGCCCTTTTTGTACTTCTTCACCATTCCGTCGAAGGTCGTGTAGTTGTTGATTTTGGCGTCGTTCTTTTTGTCGGCCGGCAAAGCGCGAACTTTTCCGTAAGTAAGACGCAATGTCGAGTTCGCATCCGGATATTGGATCGGATTCAATTTCGATTCGCGCAAACCTTCTACTTCCAAACGGAAAGCTTTCTGGAAATCGTCGTTCATCTGCTTTTGCTCGTCGCTCATGTTGCGCATTTTCCCCAGCAATTCGACTGAAAGTAGATAAAGCGGATCGGTTTCCAATTTCGCAGGCTCCGGATTTTTCAAAAATGCCTCGAGTTTCTCTCTCGTGGCGAAAATACTTTTTGACGTAATATCGTTCACGTAAGCCGTAAAGTCGCCGTTGTTCTCGTGTTTTTGTTTTTCGACCGTCGGAACCAATCCGTATTCGGAAGCTTTAGCCGCGTACAGATTCAATTGTGCCGTCAGGATGTCTTTTTCGGCCGGAGCGTAAAATTCCTCGTAGTAAGAATCGATCTGACTTTGGATTTTCGGCCACATTTCGGCTTTCTTCGCGTCGTTTTCTTTGTAGTATTGGATCAATCCCGTACCAAGAACGGACGGCGCAGTCGCGTAATTCGTCGTTCTCATCAATTGCGACAGATAGTTGTCGTGACGCGCTTTAAGATTCGTCTTGTCGTAGAAATTGTCAATCGTCGCGATTACATTCCCGTATTTTTCCTTGTTCTCAGGTTTGTTCGCCCAAGTGTTGAATTTCGCTTCTTGTTCTGATTTCTTCTTGGCAGTTCCGTGCTTGGTCAAAGCATCGATCATACCTTGTCGGTTTTTCCAGTAATTGGCTGTGGAAGCGTATTTCGAAGCGTATTTCAAACGCACGTCATCGCTTTTGTCCATGTGTTTCTTCATCGCGTCCATTCCGGTCTTCGCACCTTCGACCCAAGCCGGATATGCGAATTTCACGTTCTGCTCGATTCCGCCGGCTGGCATCCAACGGTTCGTTCTTCCCGGATAACCCAAAATCATCGCGAAATCTTTTTCCTTGACGCCGTTCAGGTTGACCGAAAGGTGTTTTTTAGGATGGATCGGAACGTTGTTCTCAGAATAGTCTGCCGGATTTCCGTCTTTGTCTCCGTAAATTCTGAACATTGAAAAATCGCCCGTGTGACGCGGCCATTCCCAGTTGTCCGTATCTCCACCAAATTTCCCGATGCTTTCAGGTGGCGTTCCCACGAAACGGACATCCTTGAAATCCTGATACACGAAATAGTAATATTCGTTCCCCTGGAAAAACGGACGCACCGAAACCACATATTTTCCGCCTTCACTGTTCTCTTTCTCGATAGCGGCGACTTCCTGTTGGATGATCTTGTTGCGTTCGGCCTCGGTCATCTTGTCGTTGACCTTTCCCAAAATGCGTTTCGACACGTCGTCCATACGAACGAAAAAGCGCACGAACAAAGACTTGGGCTTCATTTCGGCTTTTTTGTTGGCTGCCCAATAACCGTCGCGCAGATAGTTTTTCTCCGGAGACGAAAGCTCGGCAATCGCGTCGTAACCGCAGTGGTGATTTGTCAGGACGAGTCCGTCTTTGGAAATCAATTCGGCCGTACAACCGCCGTTGAACTGCACGATAGCGTCTTTTAAACTGCTGTTGTTGATGCTGTAGATTTCCTGAGCCGTGAGCTGCAATCCCATTTTCTGCATGTCGCGGTGGTTGAGCCTCTCGATGAACATGAGGAACCACATTCCTTCGTCGGCGCGCATTGGCATTGCTGTCAGGGCGAGGGCGAAGAACAAAATGATTTTTTTCATTTCAGATAAATTAATGTTAGTTAACGGCGGAATTAGTCGGGGAAAGGCGCAAAATGTTACACCTTGACTTTCCGCTTTTAAAGCCGTGCGAAGATAAGTGAAAATGCGAGTTGAGGAAAGTCCGAATGGAAAAACTATATCGTTGTAGTTTGTTTTTGTGTCCGAGAAATTTGTTGCCACGCCGACGCCCACTTTCACCGCTGCTTCTGCTACTGCTACCGCTACTGCTACTGCAACTGCTACTGCTACTGCTACTGCTACTGCTTCTGCTACTGCTTCTGCTACTGCTACTGCTACTGCCACTGCTTCTGCTACTGCCACTGCTTCTGCAACTGCAAAATCTGCAAAATCTGCAAAATCTGCAAAATCTGCAACTAAATCCCGGACACCTTATTTTCACATTTTTTACAGATTTTCTGTAATCGACATTCAAAACACACCGCTAATTTTACATCAAGATTTCCAATCGAACGGCTTTGGGAAAGACGTCACCCAAAGCCAGGAGTTGAATGCCTTTCGCCTGCATTGAAGGTTTGTGTGCAGGTTTGGAAGTAAGACCAACAAACCAAAACCAATTTAATTTATACGCCTTATGAAAACTTTTGTTTTAAGTATGTTCGCCATGTTGTTATTGGTCTGTACCGGAAATGCGCAAAGCAAATCCGAGAGTGCAACCCTTAGAATCACGACGGGAAAAACCGTCTCCGATTTCAAATTCCCATCCTTTAAAGATCTCGACACCAAAGCCGATGCGCTTATCTCCGAACAGGCAAGAGTTTATCAAGGAGCTATTGAAGGCGGTGGCGGCGCTTGCCAGGTTTCAGTGACCGTAACGGTTACCGTGAGTGTAGGTGTTGCCTCGGTAAGTGTGTCGGGCACGATTACGACCAGTTGCGCCGATGTCGTCGCGGCCACAAAGCGCCTCAGGGCTTACCTCTATCAAGCCGCGACATCCGGAATGAACTAGAGTTAGGTGTAGTGATGGGCGGCTTTCGGGTCGCCTGTTCTAATCGCTGAAGCCAATACTTACTGCCTACTATTACACGCCACGAAAACACTGATTCAATTATTCGCCACGTTACAATTCGTTTAGTCGAGACACGCCCGGAAATCGGAATCGGCGATACTTAGGAACACTCCCGAAAACTATCGGGCAACTCCGAAAGTGTCGCCGAGGTCGATTTTATGGCCGATTACAAGGAATCCAAACATGTAACTTTTCTTTCGGTCACGTATCGACCAATCAATACTGTAACATTTTTAGTGTTTATTTCAAAACAGAATTTTATATTTGGATAAACAACACATAATCAACACTTTTAAATCAATCTACTTATGAAAAAACTAATTCTCTCGCTGTTTTTCGCAGTCCTAATTTCATCTTGTAGCGATACTGACGACAGTAATTCAAACGATAACACGCCAAACCTCACGGTAGCTACGTTCGCCGCGAGCAATTCAACCACTTCGCAGATCACGTTCAAAACGGGAGGAACTGTAACTTCTACTGGAAACACAGTGGCAATCCAGCGCGGGATTTGCTGGAACATCGAAGGAAATCCTACAGTTCTTACCAATAAAGTGAGCGCAGGTACCGGAAACGGGACTTTTGAGACAATCATTACAGAAAGAGCACCTGACGTCTCCTATCATGTCAGGGCATTCGCCATTACCGAGACTGACACAGTGTATGGAAATGATGTGACGTTGCAAACAAAACCCTTCGCGATACCCGGAAATGGCGTAATGGACGAATGCGGCAATAACTACCCAACCGTAATCCTGGCAGATCGCGAATGGATGGCCGAAAATTTAAAAGCGACTTGTTATCAAAACGGAGATGCGATTCAAGCCGCCACAAGCCAGGCAAATTGGACATCGCAAACATCTTCTCAAACCGGAATTTATTTGAACTACGCCAATAGCGTGTCGAATGGAGTCGAGTATGGCAAACTTTACAGCTGGTTCGCTATCAATGATGCCAGAAAGATAAGCCCGGTGGGTTGGTCTGTGCCGAGTCAGGCTGATTTTGAAAATCTCCGCCAGTATATCCTCGACTATCGGGAAAGTGATAATTTGATGGTCGGAAAAACGTTGAAAACGACAGCAACCGGCTCTTGGACAAATGATATCGCGGGGACGACAAACAGCGCCGGCTTCTACGCTCTCGGCGCCGGGAACTATGACGTGGAGAACAATCTTAATCTAGGCTTTCAAAACCTGAATCTCCGCACTTGGTTCTGGACCAGAGAGAACCAAACTTTGGACGGCATGGTCTACGAACTTAGAAGCTCCAATCATCAATTCAATTGGTGGACAAAAGACAAAATCAGGTTCGCGGCATCAGTTCGATGTATCAAAAATCCGTAAAAACAAAAAAACCGCCAAATCGACGGTCTGTTCGTTATTTCCAAAAGGCAGATCAGGCATTCAGCATCTGCCAAAGCTTGTCCTTCAACTCGACCAAACCTTGTTGGGCGACCGAGGAAATGAACATGAATGGAACGCCTTTGAGTGATTTTTCAAGCTCTTTTTTCATCTCAACTTTGAGTTCGTCATCGAGCATATCTGTTTTCGATATCACCAAAAGTCGTTCTTTGTCGAGCATTTCAGGGTTGTACTTCTCTAGTTCGTTCAGCAGGATTCGGTATTCGTCGGCTATGTCCTTGGCATCGGCGGGCACGAGGAACAAAAGAGTCGAATTGCGTTCGATGTGTCTCAAAAAGTAATGTCCCAAACCTTTTCCTTCGGCAGCGCCTTCGATGATTCCTGGAATATCGGCGATTACGAACGACTGGAAATCGCGGTAAGCCACGATCCCGAGATTGGGTTTTAACGTCGTAAAAGGATAATCGGCAATTTTCGGTTTGGCCGACGTGAGCACAGACAACAAAGTCGATTTGCCTGCATTCGGGAATCCCACCAAACCTACATCGGCCAAAACCTTGAGTTCGAGAACGATGTCTTTTTCTTCTGGCGGCAAACCCGGTTGCGCGTATCGCGGCGTTTGGTTCGTCGAGGTTCGGAAATGCCAGTTGCCAAGTCCGCCTTTTCCTCCCAAAGCGATGATTTTTTCTTCTCCGTCTTCAGTAATCTCGAACAAGATCTCATTCGAGTCCTTGTCGCGAACCACCGTTCCCAGAGGAACTTCGATGTATTTGTCTTCCCCGTCGTGACCTGTCGAGCGCGATGATCCGCCGTCACCGCCGTGTCCGGCTTTTACGTGTTTAGCAAATTTGAGGTGAAAAAGCGTCCACAAACCTTTGTTTCCTCTTAGGATTACGTGTCCGCCACGGCCGCCGTCGCCTCCGTCAGGACCGCCTTTCTCAATGAATTTCTCGCGGTGCAAGTGCGTGGAGCCTTTCCCGCCTTTACCCGACGAGATGTATATTTTGACGTAGTCTACGAAATTTCCTTCTGTCATTTTCTAATGAATAATTAATTATTAATAATTAATAATTGCCCGAGCATTCTATTGCACTTCATTATTAATTATTCATTATTACTTGTTAATTCTCTTTAAGTGACGTAACCAAGACCTTGTCGATCTTGACGCCGTCCATGTCGATTACCTCGAGTTCGAAGCCTTGCCATTCAAGCTTTTCGCCTTGTTTTGGGATGCGGGAAAGTTCGGTCATTATCAAACCCGAAACCGTCGTGACCTCGTAGTCCGTGACGAGTTCGTCGAGTTCGAAAAAGGTCAGGAAGTCGTGAAGCGGATAATGTCCGTCGACGAGCCAGGTTCCGTCTTCGCGTTCGGTCAACAGGAAATCTTCCTTGTAAAAGTCCGATGCATCGCCAACCAAAGCTTCCAGAATGTCGTTCAACGTGATGATTCCCTGAAAAACACCGTATTCGTCGGCCACGAAAGCATAATGAACACCACTTTTCTTGAAGTTTTCCAAAGCGTTGTAAGCGGTGGTCTGTTCCATGATGAAAGGCGCTTCTGTCATGATTTTCGACAGGTTGAAATCGGCTTCCTCGAAATGGGCGAAAATGCTCTTGAGGTTCACCACGCCAACGATGTCGTCGTAATTTTTGTCGTAAACCGGATAAACGGAATGCAGTTCTTTCAGCATCAGTTCGCGGGTTTGCTCCTTATTCGAATTCAGCGGCAAAAACGCCACCGATTTCCTGTGCGTCATCAGTGAATTTACTTTTCTGTCGCCGATGTGGAAAACGCGTTCCATGATGTCCTGCTCGATTTCCTGGACTTCGCCTCCTTCTGTTCCTTCCTTGATAATTGCCTTGATTTCCTCTTCGGTGACTTTTCCATCAGCCGATGGTTTTACCATGAGGATTTTGAGCAATCCGTCGGTGGAAATTGTGAGCAACCAGATGAATGGCGCGGTCGCAACCGAAATCCACTTCATGGGAATAGCGACTGCCTTGGCGATTTTTTCGGGGAAGTTCAAGCCTAGGCGCTTCGGGACAAGTTCGCCCAGAACGAGAGAGAAAAACGTCAGGACAACGACCACTACTCCAACGGCGATGTTGTCTGCATAAGGTTTCAGCGACGCGAATTGCTCGACGAAAACCTGAACGTCGGTCGTGACTTTATCGCCCGAATAAATACCCGTCAAAATCCCGATCAGCGTAATCCCGATTTGTACCGTCGACAGGAATTTGTTTGGAGCGTTCGAGAGTTCGAGTGCGGTCTGTGCTCCTTTGTGGCCTTTTTTGGCAGCCGTTTCAAGGCGGTTTTTACGGGCCGAAATCAAGGCGATTTCCGACATTGAAAAAACGCCGTTCAGAATGATAAGAAGTAATATTATTAATATTTCCATTTGTTGGTGAATCCTTGAGAAATGATTGGCTCAGGATTCGGACTGCTGTTATTTTTTGCCTTGCCACTTGGCTTTGGCGTGCGTGTTTCCAAGGATTTTTATAACTTTTTCATCCACCGATTCGTGAATTTGTGGCCAAAAATTCAAAATCGCAACGTCTGGCTACGAATGCACGAATCGTTGTTCAAATTGCACTTTCTTTTTTTTCCAAGGATGCACGGACTCTTACGAATTTTTAAGGCCTCGCATCTGTTGGATTGCTAGTCGCATCTGCCTCTGCAACTGCAACTGCTTCTGCAACTGCAACTGCTTCTGCAACTGCAACTGCTTCTGCAACTGCAACTGCTTCTGCAACTGCAACTCATCCGATTACAAATTATCAATAACCGAACTCAATCGCTCGGTAATATCACTGATTTCGCCAATGCCGTCAACCGAGTGGAATTTGCCCTGCGCCTTGTAAAAATCCATAAGCGGCGCGGTTTTTTCGTTGTATTCCTGATAGCGGTTGCGAATCGCGTTCTCGTCCTGATCATCGGCGCGACCTGACGTTTTTCCTCTCTCGAGCAAACGTGCCACAAGAATATTGTCGTCGGCTTCGAGTGCTATCGTGGCCGTGTTTTCGGTTCCGGCTTCGGCTAGAAACTTGTCTAGCGCTTCGGCTTGTGCAATCGTGCGCGGATAACCGTCGAACAGAAAACCTTTGGCGTCCGGGTTCGATTTTACAGCGTCGATGAGCATGTTCGTGGTCACTTCGTCCGGAACCAAATCGCCTTTGTCTATGTAGCTTTTTGCCAGATTGCCGAGCTCGGTGCCGTTTTTCATGTTGAATCGGAAAATATCGCCCGTTGACAAGTGCACGAGGTTGTACTTCTGTTTTAGAAATTCGGCTTGTGTTCCTTTGCCGGCTCCGGGTTTTCCGAACAATACGATGTTGATCATTTTGTGTTAGTAGTTATGTTTTGGATAATTGAATTATGGATAATAGACTTATAGATGATAGACGGATAGATAATGGACATGTTGTGTTGAACTCTTTATTTAGCTGCTTATTATCGTAGTAGCTTGGCCACGAATGCACGAATTGTTCCGAAGCTACGCTTCTTTTTTTTGCCACGGATTCACGGATTTCCACGGATCGCACGGATTTTTGATGCTTCGCATCGGTTGAATCGTTAGCTGTGTTCTGCTACTGCTACTGCTACTGCCACTGCTACTGCCACTGCTACTGCTACTGCTTCTGCTTCTGCTTCTGCTTCTGCTTCTGCTGCAACTGCTTCTGCTGCAACTGCTTCTGCTTCTGCTTCTGCTACTGCTACTGCTACTGCACCTACTCAGCAAGTTGATACACCAAAGGCAAATTGCGTCCGAGGCCGTCGTAATCGAGTCCGTAGCCCACGATGAACTTGTTCGGGATTCGGATTCCGACGTAATCGATCTTGATGTCTTTTTTGTACGCTTCGGGTTTAAAGAACAACGTCGCGATCTTGAGATGTTTGACGTTTTGCGCTTTGAACAACGCTTTGAGTTCCTCGATCGTGTTTCCTGTGTCGACAATGTCCTCGATGATCACCACGCATCGGCCTTCGAGACTTTCGTTCAAGCCGATAAGCTGCTTGACCTCGCTCGTGGTCGACGTTCCTTCGTAAGAAGAGAGTTTCATGAAACTCACCTCGCAAGGGAATCGGTATTTTTTGAGGATGTCGGAAACGACCATGAACGAGCCGTTGAGAATTCCGATAAAGACAGGCGTTTCTTCCTGATGGTCGTCTTCTATGTGCTTGACCATTTCGGCAATGGCGAATTCAATCTCTTCTTCCGAAATAAAAGGCACGAATTTTTTGTCGTGAAGCTGTATCACTTGCGTTTGGAATAAAGGTGCAAATATCTGAAAATGCATCGGGTTGACGCAACTAAATATACGGAAAACCTGATTTTTAGTCAATTTTCATCAATGTTAAATGTGTTTTAAACTTCAACCGTAATTTTTCACCCCAAATTTTATAAGTCGTAAATTCGATACCACTCTAAATAACAACACATGAAAACCAGTACAATTGCACTTTCTTTCGTGGCAGCGATCTTCGTTTCGTGCCAAGGCCAAGTCAAGAAAGAAGAAAAGGAACAACTCGCGAAAGGTCCGGGAAATACAGTGAAGACGGCCATTGGCGACCTTACGCTTCCGCCGCCTTTCCAAACCGAATCAGTGACGAACAACAGCAGGATCGACGGTTGGCAAAACGGCGAATCGCCAAAAGCGCCAGAGGGTTTCGTCGTAACCAAATTCGCGGGCGACCTTGAAAATCCGAGAAATTCGTATGTCGCTCCAAACGGCGATATTTTCGTGGTCGAAAGCGGAACACGCGGCAGCAAGAACCAAATCACGCTGTTCCAGGATAAAAACAAGGACGGAAAATACGAAAGCCGAAACGTTTTCATCTCCGGTTTGAGCCAGCCATACGGCGTTTTGATCATCGGCGAAACATTTTATGTAGCCAATACAGAAGGCGTTTACACCTATCCATACAAAGCCGGCCAAACCAAAATCGAAGGAAAAGGCAAGAAAATTCTCGATTTGCCTGCCGGCGGATACAACAATCACTGGACGAGAAACCTGCTCGCGAATGCCGACAATTCCAAGATTTACGTTTCGGTCGGATCGTCTAGTAACGTCGGCGAAAACGGGATGGAAAACGAGGTGAGACGCGCGGCGATTCTCGAGGTAAATCCTGACGGAAGCGGCGAGCAATTGTTCGCGGGCGGACTCAGAAATCCTGTCGGAATGGACTGGAATCCCGTGACGAAAGAACTTTGGACGGCCGTCAACGAGCGCGACGGATTGGGAGATGATTTGGTTCCCGACTACATCACATCGGTCAAAAAAGGCGGATTTTACGGTTGGCCGTATTCGTATTTCGGACAGATAGAAGACCCAAGAATGAAAGGACAAAAGCCAGAATTGGTCAAGAAAGCCTTGGTTCCCGACGTTCCCGTAAACTCGCACACGGCTTCGCTTGGACTCACTTTCTATGCTGCGAATCAGTTTCCAGCCAAATACAAAAACGGCGCTTTCGTTGGACAACACGGCTCATGGAACCGCTCAAAACTTTCAGGTTACAAAGTTTTGTTCGTGCCATTCAAGGACGGAAAACCAGGGCAGCCCGAAGATTTCCTCACCGGATTCGTACACAATCAAGACAAATCGCGCGTCTTCGGACGTCCGGTAGACGTTACGGTTTTGCCTGACGGATCGCTTTTGGTGAACGACGACAGCGGAAACACGCTTTGGCAGATTTCGGCTAAGAAATGATTTTCAGACATCTAATAAAACTTGCGCCTTTACTCCTACTGGCGCATTTTTCGCTTTTGGCACAAGTCGATTCGACCGCGACGAAATTGACCGAAGTCAGGATTTCGAGTTTTCACGTTTCCGATAGTCTGATCAACGCTCCGGCAGCGATCGGAATCATTTCTTCTGCAGATCTGAAGCGCAACAACAACGTCGAGATCGCGACGGCGATGAACCGCGTCTCGGGCGTTTTGATGCAATCGGGCGCTTTCAACACGAACAGGATTTCCATTCGCGGAATCGGTGCGAGAACGCCTTTCGGAACAAACAAAATCCGCGCTTTTTACGGAAATATTCCGCTGACTTCTGGCGATTCGGAAACGACGATCGAGGACATCGACGTAGAAAACATCCAAAGCGTCGAAATCATAAAAGGTCCGATGTCAAGCGTTTACGGCGCAGGTTTGGGCGGAGCGATACTGCTTCAACCGAAGACGGGAAGTTTGCCCGGAAATTCGGCGCGAATCACATCGACTGTCGGCTCATACGGACTTTTGAAAAATACGGCGACTTATGGTTTCGATTCCGAAAAAGGTTCGCTGAACGTGAGTTATCATCGGTTGGAATCGGACGGTTGGCGCCAAAATTCGCAATACAGGCGCGAAGGTGTGACTTTGGCCGGTGAATTGTTCCGACGCGAGAGTTCGAAATTGACCTATTTCGGAAATTTTACGGCGATGAAAGCCTTTATTCCGAGCTCGATCGACAAGCCGACTTTCGACAACAATCCCGGCGCGGCAGCTGCGACATGGCTTGCGGCAAAAGGTTTCGAGCAATACGATTCGTGGATGGCAGGTTTGTCTTATGAAACGAAAATCGTCGGGAGTTTGAGGAACGCGACCTCTGTTTTTTACAATCACAAGAAAAGCGACGAACCGCGTCCGTTTGACATTTTGCGCCAGAACACGACTGGATTTGGTGCGCGCACGCAATTCAACGGACGGATCGCATCTGAAAAACTCACCTATTTACTAGGAGCGGAATTTTTCCGGGACGGATTCGACGGCAAAAACCTCGAAAACCTGTATCAGCAAAACGATGGAAACGGAAGTTTGGTTGGCCAAAGAATTGCGTCGAACGAGCAAAACCGCACGATCTGGAATGCGTTCGCCCAATTGCGTTTCAAGGCGAACGACTATCTCGAAGCCCAAGCCGGACTCAATTTCAACAAGACCATGTTCGATCTCGAGACGACTTTCCCTGTCGTCGACCGAAATTCCGAAAGCTATTCTTACGACGGCATTTTCTCTCCTCAATTCTCCGTGCTTTTGCATCCGACAGGAAAAAACGACAAGACCATATATGTATCGGCGAGTCGCGGTTTTTCGATGCCGGCGGTCGAGGAAACCCTGAATCCCGACGGATCGGTGAATCAGGACATAAAACCTGAAAACGGCTATAATTTTGAAATCGGAGGGAAATTTTTCTTTTTACACAAGCGTCTTTTCGTGGAATTTGCGGCCTATTCTATGGCTATCAAGGATTTGTTGGTTGCCCAAAGAATCGGCGACGACCAATATGTCGGTGTGAACGCGGGCAAAACCTCGCATCGCGGCATTGAACTTTCTGCCGATTACACTTGGAATCTCTCGGGCGCGGTTTTGGTCAAACCTTTCGCGAACGCTTCCATCGGACGTTATAAATTCGAGGAATTCGACAACAACGGCACCGATTTTTCGGGAAAAGATCTTACAGGTGTGCCGAAAAACACGGTCAACGCCGGAATTTTGGTGAGTTGGAAAGGTCTTTACGCTTCCGCGGATTATCGGTTTACCGACAAAATAGCGATGAACGATGCGAATTCGGCTTACAATGACGCTTATCGCCTGGTGAATTCAAAGGTTGGCTACCGTTTGAGTCTGACGCAAAAAATCGGATTTGAAATTTATGCCGGTGTCAACAATCTAACGAAGGAAAAATATGCAGCCATGATTTTGCCAAACGCCGCAACGCCAACTAACGGACTTCCAAGGTATTATTATCCGGGAATGCCCCAAAATTTTTACGGTGGACTTGCCTTAAACTGTAACTTCTGAAACTTCTGCCCTTAAAAATCCTGTAACATCGCCTAAAATTCGTGTAACAAGCCCGCAAATGTCGCGCCTATCTTTGCCATACAAATAATTTAAAACTAACACAAAATGAAAAAGAGCAAATTTTTACTGGGCCTGTTTGCCTGCGCGGCAATGACGTTGAACTCGTGTAGTAGTGATGATGACGGGACAAACGGCGGATCGATCGCTGGAACTTACGACCTTGAAGAAGTGAACGTTTCCGAAGGTGTAGATTTCGACCAAAATGGAACGGCTAACACCGATTTGACAAAAGAGTCAAACTGCTTCGACAGCGGAAAAATGACGCTGAACGCCGACGGAACACTTCAGTTCGTGAACAGTTATGTCTTGGTTGACGAAAACCTTGGAACTTTCGAATGCGCCTCTTCGACTTTTTCAGGAACTTGGTTGACACAAGGTCAGGCCGGTTCTACAATCGTGATCGAAGTGACTTATGCCGATGCCAACAACGACAACGTAAACCTGATCTTGACAAAACAAGGTGACAAGCTTACTTACACGCAATTGTTCGGACAATATCCTGACAGAAATGCACAAGGTGGCGCCATTTACACCAACGGATCTGTCGAGTACGTTTTCGACAAATAAGAAATTACCTGAATACAATAGAAATCGCCAAAAAAGGTCGGGAGTTTTCCTGGCCTTTTTTATTTTTGGAACTATGGAACTTCGCAAAGAGATAGAGAACAGCACGGCGCACCGACCAATTCGGGACAAGATTTCCGGCTATGTGCTCGCCAATCGACAGGAATTCGAGACCTTGCTTTTCATGGCTTTGGACGTGTCTGACAAAAACCACCACAAAGCCTGTTGGAATCTCGAGCTCGTAATCGAAGCCAAAATCGACTGGATCAAACCTTATCTCGAAAAATTCTGTGATTCACTCGAAAATTTTACTGACGAAAGCGCATTGCGTTCCATTTCGAAAATTTGTCTCTTTATCGCCAGAGCCGAATTCCCCAAAAAAGGACGAGGCAATTTCGCGACCGACGAGCAGTTGCAAAAAATCGCCTCGGCTACTTTCGACTGGTTGATCGATGAGAGAAAAGTCGCTACGAAAGCTTATGCGATGCGGGCTTTGTTCCTTCTCGGAAAGCGCTATGACTGGATTTACCCTGACCTGAAAGTGGTCTTGTCCAAGGATTTTCCAGATCATTCTGCCGGTTACAAAGCTGCGGCGAAGCAGTTGTTACGCTTTTTGTAAAACCTTCCTTATGTTGTCGAGTTGGCGCGTATGCCGTTGCGTGTGAAAAAGCACGAAAGAAAGAAATTCGAGTCGCGTCATGGCCAAAACCCGGAATCTCGAAATCGAGACAAATCTTTGCCATATTCAGCTTCGCGGCCAATTCCTCGAGATTTTTTCCATATTCCGAAAAGAAGTCCGCAAATTGATTTTGGTCATACGATTTTTGTTTCGGAATGATAAATTCCGGAGAGTCGTACTTTTTGTCAAAGTCCAGGAAAACGCCTGCGACCATTGCGACTTTCTCGTCAGGCTCGCGGTTTGACGCCTCGGTTTTGCCTTGGAAAAGTTCGGGCATTCCCTCGATCGAAAGTTTGACGTGCTCGCAGACTTGTCCGCCTGTCCAGCTGCCTTCGAACGGGATTTTGTTGAAATCTTCATCCTTGTATTTCTCGATAGCCGATACCATCGCTTCGAAAGTCGGCTGAATTTGTGCAGTCAACTTTTCCATCACTCGCAGTCTATCATCCATTGAATCCCGAATTTATCGGTGAGCATTCCCCAATGTCCGCCCCAATCTGCAGGTGCGAACGGCATCATCGGATTTCCATCTTTTGAAAGTGCGTCGTATAGTTTTTGGCCTTCCGATGTATCGTCGGCCTGAAGCGAAACCGAGAAGTTGTTCCCAGCTTTGAGTGTGAATTTTTCGGTCGATGTTACGTCGGTCGCCATCAAAATGTGCCCCGTTGGAAGCGCAAGCGAAATGTGCATGATTTTGTCTTTGTCCTGAATTTCCGTTCCGGAACAGCCTTCCTGATCTTGGCTTTGTGGCATGTCGCCAAATCTTACCAATGCTGAAAATTCGCCTCCGAAAATCGATTTGTAGAAATTGAAGGCTTGTTCTGTCGTGCCTTCGAAATTGAGGTAGGTGTTTACTGCTTTCATATTTGAGTGCCTAAGTTTGTTGTTCGTTATTCGTTATTCGTTGTTCGTTATTTGTTGTTCGTTATTCGTTGTTCGTTGTTCGTTGTTCGTTGTTAATTATTCGTTATTAATTATTCGTTATTAATTATTAATTGTTCGTTATCCGTCATTCAAAATTCGATTTTTCGCCACCGCTTTTCGCATTCATTCGAAGGTCATTCGGTTCCAAGAAATCCTCTTTTACAAAGTTAGAACTGCAAGTCCGAAGAAAAACTGTGCAGAAACGACAACGCCGATGGTCATTTGCGACATCGATGTAATTTCAGCGGAAAAACCTACATTCGCATATGTCAGAAACACTTCCCAAAAAAGAATCGTTAGCGTTCAAAATCTTCACAAACCTCACTTTCTGGGTTTTGATCGCGATTGTCTGTGCGATCCTGTTCGGACATTTCGCTCCTGAAAAAGCAGTAAAAATGGAATCGCTGGGCAAAGGCTTCGTCGAGGTGATCAAGATTTTCATAGTTCCGATCATTTTCCTCACGATCGTACTCGGAATCTCGGGCATGGGCGATCTCAAAAAAGTTGGAAGAATCGGGATAAAATCGCTCGTTTACTTTGAAATAGTGACAACTTTCGCGCTCGCAATCGGCGTTGGCGTGGCGTTTTTGATGCAACCCGGAAAGATTGACCGCGGCGGACTCGAAATCCCGGCGAGCTATTCGGGCACTGCCAAAACCGAATTCGACTGGCTGCAGTTTTTTCTCGACAATCTTACGTTGCAAGTACTTGTCGCTGCTATAATCGTTGGGATTTTGCTCAATTATCATCCGAAACGCCAACAGGTCGTCGATTTTCTTTACGTCTGTTCCAAATATGTGTTCAAAGCACTCAAACTCGTGATGTATTTCGCGCCCATCGGGGCTTTTGGCGGAATGGCGTTCACCGTGGGAAAATTCGGATTGCACACACTTCTGCCGCTAGGAAAACTCATGCTGACGATGTACATCACCATGGCATTGTTCGTTTTCGTGATTCTCGGAAGCATCCTGAGGTATTACAAAATGAGCATTTTCTCGTTTCTCAATTACATCAAGGCCGAACTTTTGATCGTGCTTGGAACGTCATCTTCCGAAAGCGCGCTTCCCAATCTCATGGAAAAACTCGAGAAACTGGGTTGCAGTAAATCGGTTGTCGGATTGGTCGTGCCTACAGGTTATTCGTTCAACCTCGACGGAACCTCGATTTACCTGTCGATGGCCGTGATTTTTCTCGCGCAACTCTACGACGTTCACTTGACTTTGACCGAAATCCTGACGGTAATCGGACTTTTGATGATAACCTCGAAAGGCGCCGCTGGCGTAACCGGAAGCGGTTTTGCAGTTTTGGCCTCGACGCTGACCGCAATCCACAAAATCCCGATCGAAGGTCTGGCGTTCTTGCTCGGCGTTGACAAATTCATGAGCGAGGCGCGCGCCATCACGAATTTTATCGGAAACGGCGTTGCGGCGATAGCGATTTCGAAGAACGAAGGTGAGTTTTCAGAGCTTTCACCCGAAGTAAATCGGGAAATCTGACCACATCAAATTGCAAATCTGTAAGGCAATCGTATAATAGAACGTTTTTGGCGATTTCGGATTTTTACCTAACTAAATTCCAAATCATGAAAATCAAACAAACCTTATTCACGCTCTTGCTTGCTCTCGGATTTTTCGCTTCCGCGGATGCACAGGTTTCTGTCAATGTAAATGTCGGAACGCCACCTGTTTGGGCGCCCGCGACTCCGGCCGGAGTCGAATATTATTACATTCCGGACATCGATTCTTATTACGATATCAGGACAACCGAGTATATTTACCCAACAAACGGACGCTGGATCCGCTCGCGAGCCCTGCCTTCGGCCTATCGCACTTACCGACCGAGCGCGCCAAGAACCGTAATCGTGAACAATTATCACGGAAGATCGCCTTGGGTCACGCACAAAACTTATAAGGTCAAAAAGGTGAAAGGCCCGAAACACCACGGCCGCGGTCACGGAAAAGGCCACGGAAAACATTGATATGAAACTTAGAATCCTATTTCCTGTTTTTTGCTTTCTGACTTTGGTAATCGCTTGCGACAATTCTGACGGAAACGACCGAACGCCTGTCGAATACAGATTGCTGAACGGAAACAACAACATTTCGTCGATCACGTTCACAGGCGCAAACGGACAACCGGCAACGGTCGCAACGGCGAATTTGACCAACAATTGGACGCAGAAAATCTGGGTCGTGCAGCCATTCACGGCTTCGGCTACGGTCGCACTTTCGAATCCGAGGGGAAGCGACTCCGAATATGTGCTTCAGATTTACAAAAGGAACAATCTGCTCGCCACGGTGGTCGACACTTTGGGCGCGGCTTCCGATACTACCGCCTCGATTTCGGTTTCGGTTTCGAACTGACAGCGAAATCATTGCTTTTTTATGGAAAAGGTAATTTGATGTAGGCCGAAATCGCATCTGCGGAAGCGAAAATCCAAATCGAAAAATAACCTTTTGACCGCTTTTGGTCTACGAACTTTTCGACTTTAAAGGTTATCTTTGCGAAAACACGACCACTATGAATTTTTTCTCTTCCGATTTCAAACTCGGCATTCTCGGAGGCGGCCAATTGGGCAAGATGCTTTTGACGGAAACCCGAAAGTTTGACATCCAAACCTATGTTCTCGATCCCAGCGACGAAGCACCGAGCGCCATCGGCTGCAACAAATTCTACCAAGGCGATCTCACCGATTTCAAGACCGTTTACGAGTTTGGGAAAAAGGTCGACGTGCTGACTTTCGAGATCGAAATGGTGAACGTCGAGGCTTTGGAACAGTTGGAGTCGGAAGGCGTGAAAGTCTACCCTTCGCCAAAAACGCTCAAGCAAATCCAGAACAAAGGTTTCCAGAAGGATTTTTACAAGAGAAATAACATTCCAACCGCGCCTTATCAGCGTTACACGGGCATTTCAGAATTGATCGCGACGATAAAAGCCGGAAGTTTGGCCTATCCATTCGTGTGGAAAAGTGCCGAATTCGGATATGATGGAAACGGCGTGAAAGTCGTGCGAACAATCGACGACGTCCAGAATTTGCCCGAAGTCGAATGTATTTCGGAGGAAATGATTCCGTTCAAGAACGAACTTGCGGTGATCGTCTCGCGAAGCGCATCGGGACAAATCAAGACTTATCCAGTTGTTGAAATGGAGTTTCATCCAGAAGCGAATCAGGTCGAATACGTGATTTGTCCGGCGAGAATTTCTGATGAAGTCGCCGAAAAAGCGCGTTTGATCGCACTCGAAGTTTCCAAAAAGTTCGACCACGTAGGTTTGCTTGCCGTGGAAATGTTCCAAACCGACGACGACGAAATCTTGGTGAACGAAGTCGCGCCGCGTCCGCACAATTCCGGGCATTATTCGATCGAAGCCAGTTACACTTCCCAATTTGAAAACCATATTCGCGCCATTCTCGATCTGCCGTTGGGAAATACTGACAGCAAAGTCGCCGGCGTCATGGTAAATCTGGTTGGAGCCGAAGGTTTTTCGGGTCAGGTGAAATACGAGAACATCGAAAAAATTCTTGACATTCCTGGCGTAACGCCTCATATTTACGGAAAGAAACAAACCCGCCCGTTTAGAAAAATGGGACACGTGACCATCGTGGACCAAGATATGGCGCAGGCGCGAAAAATCGCTGAAGTTGTGAAGAATACGATTCGGGTCGTTTCGAACTGATCTGAAAATATGAAAATCCGATAATCCAAAAAACATGAAAGTCGCCATCATCATGGGTTCCATTTCTGACATGCCGGTCATGCAGGAAGCCATTTCCATACTCGAAGAATTCAATATCGAAACTGAAGTCGACATCGTTTCGGCTCACAGAACGCCCGAAAAACTGTTCGATTTCAGCAAAAACGCCCACAACCGCGGAATTTCAGTGATCATCGCCGGAGCTGGCGGAGCGGCGCATTTGCCGGGAATGGTCGCCTCTATGTCGCCACTTCCCGTAATTGGCGTGCCCGTAAAATCGAGCAATTCGATTGACGGTTGGGATTCGGTTTTGTCCATTTTGCAGATGCCGGGCGGCGTTCCGGTCGCGACCGTTGCTTTGAACGGCGCCAAAAATGCGGGAATTCTCGCGGCCCAGATCATCGGAAGTGCTGACAAAGACGTGCTCCAAAAAATAGTCGAGTATAAAGAAGGCCTAAAACAGGCGGTTCTTAAGGCTTCTGACGATTTAAATACCCGGAATTAATCTGCAGGTTTCCAAAACACTGTAGTTTCAAACCAATTTGTTTTTACTAAAAGTCTAATCAAAAAGATCTTTGAGGTTTTGAAAATCTTACAGGTCAAATAGGATCAAAATGAACGTACTCACCCAAAAATTTACCACCAAATACGATACGGCGCCGTTTTCCCAAATCAAGACCGCCGATTTTTTACCCGCTTTTGAGCAAGGAATCGCATCGGCAAAGAAAGAAATCGACGAAATCACTTCAAACCCACAAGCTGCGACTTTTGGAAATACGATCGAAGCACTTTCTTTTTCGGGCGACCAACTCGACCGCGTTTCCAATATTTTCTTCAATTTACATTCGGCCGAAACCAACGACGAAATCCAGAAAATCGCTCAGGAAGTGTCGCCTTTACTGAGCGAATTCGGGAATGACGTGCGTTTGAACGAGCAATTGTTCGCAAGGGTGAAAGCTGTTTGGGAACAAAAAGACAGCCTGGATCTGAATGCCGAACAGACGACTTTGCTCGACAAGCAATACAAGAGTTTTTCTAGAAACGGAGCGAATCTACCCGGGGAAAAGAAAAACCAATTGCGCGAAATCGACAAGGAATTGTCCAGATTGAGTCTTGAATTCGGGGAAAATGTGTTGTCAGAAACGCATGCTTTCCAACTTCATATCACCGATGAAAAAGACTTGTCGGGATTGCCTGAAGGCGTGATCGAAGCCGCATCCGAAACCGCGAAAAGTCTCGAAAAAGACGGTTGGGTTTTCACGCTCGACTACCCGAGTTATGTTCCTTTCATGACTTATGCCGACAACCGGGAATTGCGCAAGAAACTCGCGATTGCGTTCGGGTCGAAAGGTTTCCGGAACAATGAACTCGACAATCAGGAAATCGTGCTCAAAATCGCAAAACTTCGCTTCGAGCGCGCGAAATTGTTGGGTTACGACACACACGCACACTTTGTTCTCGAAGAAAGAATGGCCGAAAACCCAGCGAAGGTCAAAACGTTTCTGGAAGAACTTTTGGCAAAAGCACGTCCGGCGGCAGAGCGCGAGTTCAAGCAACTTTCGCAGTTCGCCAAAGACAAGGACGGCATCGAAACCCTTGAAAAATGGGACGGCGCCTATTATTCGGAAAAACTAAAACAGGAACTTTTCTCGCTTGACGACGAAAAACTAAAGCCGTACTTCAAACTCGAAAACGTGTTGCAAGGCGCGTTCACGGTCGCAAATAAATTGTTCGGACTCACATTTGTAGAAATCAACGACATCGATAAATACCATCAGGATGTCGTGACTTATGAAGTGAAGGACGTTTCAGGAAATCTCGTTTCTATCTTTTACGCCGACTTTTTCCCGAGAAAAGGAAAGCGAAACGGCGCCTGGATGACGTCGTTCAAATCGCAATATGTGATTGGCGGAAACAACGAGCGTCCGCATGTTTCGATCGTGTGCAATTTCACCAAACCGACCGAAACCAAACCTTCGCTTCTCACTTTCAACGAAGTCACGACCTTATTCCACGAATTCGGGCACGCGCTTCACGGGATGTTGGCCAATACGACTTATCCGAATCTGTCCGGAACTTCGGTTTACTGGGATTTTGTCGAATTGCCGAGCCAGATTCTCGAAAATTGGTGTTACGAACCCGAAGCTTTGGCTTTGTTTGCGCACCATTATCAAACGGGCGAAGTGATTCCGCAGGAATACATTACCAAAATCAAGGATTCGGCGAGCTTTCAGGAAGGCATGGCGACCTTGCGCCAATTGAGTTTCGGGCTTTTGGATATGGGTTGGCACGGACAAGATCCGACGGGAATCACGAATCTCAAGAACTTCGAAACCGAGCAGTTCGCCACGACGCAATTGTATCCCGATGTAGCCGAAAACGCCATGAGCACGTCGTTTTCCCACATTTTCCAAGGCGGCTATTCGTCGGGTTATTACAGCTATAAATGGGCCGAAGTTTTGGATGCCGACGCTTTCGAATATTTTCAGGAACAAGGGATTTTCAATGCTGACGTTGCCCGGAAATTCCAGGAAAACGTGTTGTCGAAAGGCGGCACCGAACATCCGATGGTTTTGTACAAACGCTTCCGCGGACAAGAACCAAAACCCGACGCTTTGTTGAAACGCGCCGGATTGTTGTAAAGCAATTCCTCCAAAATAAGGAAATCCGTAAGCGAATAGGGAAAAACCTGGAATCGTTTATGGGTTTCCGTATTTTAAATGGCCCGTACTGGACTATTTTTACGGCTTCAAAAACAAATGGCATCTGCCCCGAATGCCTTAGAACTCTATTGTCATGGGATTGTCATTTTATAATGAAGCGCAGAAGGTTTGGGACGATGTGACGCGCGAGATGATCGTCGACGACAAGGATTTCGATTTGGCAGTCCATAAGAAATTGCTGGATGTTTTTCACGTTGGGAGTTATTATTACTATGTTTTTGACATCAAGAATCTCGAGTTCCGGTTCATCAGTCCGGCCGTGAAAGACGTTTTGGGTTACGAGCCTGAAAACGTGACCGTTCCTTTTATCATGTCGCTCATCCATCCTGAAGACCAGGCGACATTTCTCAACCACGAAGCCGCGGTCGTAGAATTCGTGAAGCAACTTTCCTACGACCAACTCGCGCGCTACAAATTCAGTTACGATTATCGGGTTCGCAAGGCGTCGGGCAAATATGCGAGGATTTTGCAGCAGGTCGTTTCGCTCAAATATGACGAAAACAACAACTTGCTTTACACTTTCGGAGTTCACACCGATATCTCGCATCTGAAGAAAAACAACGATTCCATTCTATCTTTCATCGGACTCGAAGGCGAAAAATCTTACATAGACGTCAAACCGAAAGAGATTTACAAGGCGTCAGGCGAAATCTTCACACCTCGTGAAAAAGAAGTGCTTTTCCACATTCTCAAAGGCGAGCAAAGTCAGGAAATTGCCGAGAACCTTTTCATCAGCAAGCATACGGTGAACACGCATCGAAAAAATATCCTGTCGAAAACCAATACGAAAAACACGATTGAACTTGCGATCAAGATCGTGACCGAAGGTTTGGTCTAGCTTTCGCGGATGCGCAACGGCTTTGACGTTTTTTTGACCGATGTGAGTCGCATCAGAAACCGATATGCGAACATGAGGAAAACCACCGATATCATAAAACAGATACAACCCGCCAAAACGAGATTGAGCATGGTTTCCTGAGTCGGGATAAAAAGCTCGGAGTACATTGCGACCAATAAAGCGATTGCCGCGCCAGAGGTCAATATTCCGAAAATCAAGCTTTTGAGAAATTCGATCTTTCGCCATTTGACCTCTGAATTGTTCATCAAATAACCGACAATTCCGCCTAAAATCCCCGAGATGAAAAATACGAATACCGTGATTCCCGGATTCGTATCCATTAAATTTACCGCGCCACCCATACAACTGTCGATTAATGATTTAGCATCAAAGTTGTACAATATGCGAACACATAGCAATACCTAGTTATAGTGATTTTTTTTGCGCCGTCTTTGACTACTTTTCCAGAAAATTGCCCAGATGAAAAATCTCAAGAGTGAAATCGCGAAAATCCATGGTGAGATTTCGATGGAACGCAACTGGAAAAATTACTCCATAGATTTCGAAGTGCACAAAAAACTGCTGCTCGCCTTTCAGCCAGGGCCGGCTTATTACTGGATCTTGAATACGCAGGCCGGCACTTTCGAGATGATGTCGCCTGAAATCGAAGCGGTTTTGGGATACCATCCGGACGAAGCGACGTTTTCATTCCTGCTCGAAAAAATCCACCCTGACGACACGCCTTACCTACTTAATTTCGAGGCCGCTCTGGGCGAATTCATTGCCCAAATGCCGTCCGAAAAAAGACATCGGTACAAATACCAATACGATTTCAGAATTCAGAGAGCCGACGGAAAATACGTGAGAATCCTGAACCAATTGGTCATCATAACTTACGAGATAGAACTGAATCTGATTCGAACATTTGGCGTGCAATGCGACATCACGCATCTCAAAACAGATCCGAAACCGCGACTTTCGTTTATAGGATTTGAGGGCGAACCATCGTATTACGACGTTGTCCCAAAGACGATTTTCCAACCGACGCCCGGAATTTTCAGTCCGCGCGAAAGACAGATCCTCGAACTTATCGTCGAAGGAAAAACCAGCAAAAAAATCGCCGAAGATCTTTTCATTTCGAAGTTCACGGTCGACACGCATCGCAAACAAATGCTTCGTAAAGCCAACTGCAAATCGGCATCGGAACTGATCTCGAAAGCGATACTGGAAGCTTGGATATAGAAAGTTTCAGAAATATTTGAAAGTTTAAAAATAAGTTCCTACATTTGACTCATGGAACTCGAACAAGCCAAAAGACGATTTATAGATTCATGGGGCGCCCTCGGCTCACAGTGGGGAATCAACCGAACGATGGCACAAATCCACGCGCTTTTGATGATCTCCAAAGATTCACTTTCGATGGAAGAAATCATGGAAGATCTGTCGATTTCAAGAGGAAACGCGAGCATGAACCTTCGCGGCTTGATGGATTGGGGAATCGTTTTCAAGGAATACAAACCGGGCGAAAGACGCGAATTCTTCGTTGCCGAAAAAGACCTGGACGAACTCGCGGTCAAAATTGCGAGAGAACGCAGCAAACGCGAGATCAAACCGGCGTTGAAAGTTTTGAAGGACGTTTCTTCGATCGATGCGGGAAGTTCCTCTGACAAAAAATATTTCACCGAACAAACCGGGAAGTTGTACGATTTCGTATCCAAAGCCGACAACATGCTTGAAAAAGCGACCGAGTACAAAGACAACTGGCTTGCACAACTCGTTCTCAAAATCATGAGGTAAAAAAATTTGAGCAAAAATTTCACTTTTTTCTGAAACTTTAATATGAACCGATTCTTTCCATACTTCAAGAAAAACGATAAACCGAAAAGCTTCCTAAAAGCGCAATGGCGTCATTTGGCCTTCGCGAATTACGAAGTGAATCCCGAAGTTTTGACACCGTTTTTGCCCGCCGGAACAGAATTGGATTTGTGGAACGGCAAGTGTCTCGCGAGTTTGGTCGCCTTCCTGTTCCTCGAAGTCCAGGTGTTTGGCGTGAAAGTTCCGGGACATGTGAATTTCGAGGAAGTGAACATCCGATTTTACGTGAAGCGTTTCGACGGAAAACAGTGGAAACGAGGCGTGGTTTTCGTCAAGGAAATCGTTCCGAAAAGCGCAATCGCGTTTATTGCAAATACGTTTTACAAGGAAAAATACGAGCGTTTGCCGATGCGTCATTCGTTTTCGGAGTCTGATTTTACCAAAACTTACGAATTCGGCTGGAAGAAAACCGGCAACTGGAATACGTTCTCGGTAGACACGAAAAAGGTCGCCACCGAAATCCCGAAAGGTTCGCAAACCGAATTCATCACCGAACACTATTTCGGTTATTCAAAACAGAATGCCGTGACGACTTTCGAGTATGAAGTCAAACATCCGCGGTGGCAACAATTCGAGGTGAGCGATTTCAAGATCGACGTTGATTTCGAAGCCGTTTATGGAGAACAGTTCGCTTTTATGAAAGATCTCGAACCCGCTTCTGTTTTTCTCGCCGATGGATCGCAAATCTCCGTCGAAAACAAAATCAGGATCACGACCTAAAAAAATTTTACGAAATGTTTCATTTTTTTCTGAAACTTTAATATTTACTACAATGAAAACTTTGGCCAACCAAACCTTGATCTTCGACGAAGATTGTCCGCTGTGCCGCGCTTACAGTGGTGCTTTCGTGAAAGTAGGAATGCTCGATGCGCAAGGAAAAATGCCGTATTCTGAACTGACGGCTTGCGAATTCGTCGACCGAAAACGCGCTGCGAACGAAATTGCGCTTGTCGATCACGCAAACAAAACCACACTTTACGGCATCGACAGTTTGCTCGAAGTCATTGGCGCTTCTTTTCCGATCGTGAAAAAAATCGGGCAGTTCGCTCCCGTTCATTTTTTGCTGACGAGGTTGTACAAATTCATTTCTTACAACAGAAAAGTCATTATGCCGAACCCAAAAACAGCCAAAAATCACGTGCAGTGCTTGCCTGATTTCAATGTGAAATATCGAGTGATTTACCTTATTTTCGCGGTTTTGGCGACGGCTTTCACGCTTCACGCTTTCGCGGATCTGCTTCCGGAAATCGCTCACACGAATCTTGCGACAGAACTCGTTCTGGCTTTCGGACAAGTCGTTTTCCAGGCAATTTTCCTCGCCAGAAAAGACTTCAAAACCATTCTCGATTACAGCGGAAACTTGCTCACGGTTTCTTTGTTCGGATCATTGCTTTTGCTTCCGATGTTGATTGCGAGCCAGTTCTTCACCGTTGGCGAATTCGTTGCCGTGAATTATTTCGGCTTGACCGCGACTTTGATGTTTCTCGAACATTTCCGACGCATCGAATTGCTGAAACTGCCAAAAATCCTGTGCTTGACCTGGATTTTGTATCGCATCTTATTCGTCGCTTATCTTACAATCCGTTAATCTGAAAACCCAAAAATTCAAGATCATGAACAAATTAGTAATCGCCGCCGGTACAGGTTTTCTTGGAAATGTCCTGGCCGAAAACCTCAAAAATCGCTTTGAACAGATCGTGATTTTGACTCGCGGACAAAGCAAAACCGTCGGACACGTTCGCATGGTGACTTGGGACGCCAAGAAAATGACGGGTTGGGAAAACGAACTCGAAAACGCCGATGTCCTGATAAATCTCGCAGGAAAAAGTGTCGATTGCCGCTACACGGACGCGAACAAAAAGGAGATTCTGGCGTCAAGAATCGACAGTACTTCTGTGTTGAACCTGGCTGTGAGAACTTGCGTGAATCCGCCAAAACACTGGCTTAATTCTTCAACAGCGACGATTTACAGACATTCTTTGGACAAGCGAATGGATGAAACCGAAGGCGAAATCGGGAGCGATTTTTCTATGGACGTGGCTAAAGCTTGGGAAGCCGAATTCTACAGCGTCGAAACGCCAAAAACGCTGAAAACCGCGCTCAGAACTTCTATCGTCTTGGGCAAAAAAGGTGGCGCTTTCCTTGCGCTCAAAAACATCGCAAGACTCGGATTTGGTGGACAACAAGGCAATGGACGCCAATTCGTAAGTTGGATTCACGAGAAAGATTTTGCGCGAGCGGTTGCATTCGTCATCGACAAAAAACTCGAAGGCGCGGTGAATGTCGTTTCTCCGGAACCGATCCGAAACGCTTTGTTCATGAAAGTCCTGAGAAAAACTTTGGGCGTCGCAGCCGGAATTCCGATTGGCAAAAAACTGCTGGAATTTGGAGCGAAAATCGTCGGAACCGAAACCGAATTGGTGCTGAAAAGCCGAAATGTCGTTCCGAAAAGATTGCTCGAAAACGGCTTCACTTTCGTTTACGGAACACTCGAAAAAGCACTTCACAACCTCACGCATTGATTATGGAAACGATCGATTACACGAAAATGATCCGCAAAATCGGCAAACAAGAAGCGCTTTTAGCCACCGGAATTGCGCTTTTGATAGACACTTTAATCCTTGTTATCGGTTTTGGGAAACAATATGATTCGGAGTCGTTTTATGATCCAAAACTTTGGGCAACCGCTGTTTTTGCTTTTGCGTTACTAATCGTCGGACAACTTTTTGGCCAAACATGCGCAAAATTTATCTCGAAACATTCGCGAGCTTGGTGGCTTGGCGGCATAATCTGTGCTTTTGCGACGTTGTTCGTCTCGGCTGCGATTTGCGGTTTATACTTTTTGTTGGCGACGGGCGAGATCATAAAAGGAAATGTTTCGGTTTGGGAAAATATAGTCTCGGCGGTTTTTGCATTGCCGGCTGTTTTCGTGGTTTACAGCTCGCCCGTTCTGGTCGCCCACGGACTTTGGTTCGGCTACCGTATTTCAAATAAGATCAAAAAACTAGCTGCCGAACTTTAATTCACTTGTATGGAAACGAACGATTACACAAAAATGATCCGGAAAATCGCGAGTCGCGAGGCTTTTATCGCAACCGGAATCGCGTTGACTATCGACTGCATAATCCTGATTGTCGCCACTTTGACCGATGATAGCATGTTTGCCATCGAATCGCGAACGCTTTGGATTCCGATAATTTTCGCCATTGCGCTACTTGTTTTTGGGCAACTTTTGGCAAAACGCACAGCAGTTTTAATTTCTCGAAAACCTCACATTTGGTGGCTTGCCGGGCCAATTTGCGCTGCGGTGACGTTGTTCATTGCCGTCTCCATTTGCAGTTCGCTGTTTTTCATAAACGAAGCAATTGTGAATTTCAATATAGATTTGTTTTGGATGGATCTTGCCGTATTTACGCTCGGAATTCCTGCCGGAATACTCATTTACAGTTCGCCTTTTCTGCTCGCCCACGGACTTTGGTTCGGTTACCGAATTTCAAATCGGATCAAAAACCTTCACGTCGAAGTCTAACGCAATCGCAATGAAAACTATCAGAAATCTTGCAAAAATCGATTTTATCGGAAGAACCGAAGCTGCTTTTGGCATTTCGGTAGCGATCGTCCTTGACCTTTTGATCTTGTTATGGAACAATTTCAGTTTCGGTGAAAAAGAGTGGAATTTGCTGCTTTTGGACGCTTTGGCCTTCTTTCTCGTAGCACAAATTTCCGGAACTTTTGCCGCCAGAGCGATTCTCGTTCACGATTGGTCGTCAGGATTCGTCGGGATTTGCGCCGCCTGGATTACGTTACTGGCAACGACGATCGCGCATTGTTTCCTTTACGGATCGGTTTTCGAAAAATCCATCGTCTCGGAAACGGGAAATATTTGTGTGCTTGTTTTCCTATTCGGCTTCATTCCGTCTGGCATTCACGGCATCTGGTTTGGCTACAGAATTTACAAACGCGGACAAAAACTCGAGCCATGAACCTGAATCTCTTCGCTTATTCCATTTTTCTCGCGATCGCGGTCTTCATCATCGGTTTCGTCGGACAGATTTGCTACAGGAACGGAAATGTGTTCGTGCTCGCGCTCATTCCGGGACATCGCGATTTGTGCGTCAAGATAAACCGCACTTTGCTTACGGGTTATTATTTGGTGAATGTGGGATATGCGGCTACGACTTTGGCTTCGTGGGAACCGATCTCGAATTTTGCCCAAGTCGTCGAATCGGTTGCGCAAAAAACCGCGATCATCGTCTCGATTTTAACCGTTTTGCATTATCTCAACATTTTCCTGATTTCGAATCACGTCAAAAAATTAATCCAATAAATTATTATTATGGACACTTCACTTTATCTCATCGGCTATTTCATCTATCTTCCGATCGCTTTCGGACTCACGTTTTACGTTTCTCGTTCGCTTTTCAAAAACAGCAAGGTTTATATGATGGACATTTTTCACGGACGCGAGGAAATCGCGACGGCAACCAACAAATTGTTCGAAACCGGATTCTACCTCGTGAACATCGGCTGGGCGCTCATGATCTTGCGATTGAGTTTGACGGAATATGATTACCGCCATCTGATGGAAGATTTGAGCTACAAAATTGGCGGATTCTCGATTTACCTGGGCGTAATGCTTTTTGTGAACCTCTACTTTTTCTTCCGCGGAAAGCGCAAAGCCAATTCAGTTAACAATTAATAATTAATAATTTGGTGGTGACCATTCTCAAATTCAAAACCACGATCGATGCTTCGGTTCAGACCGTTTTCGACTTGAGCCGAAGCGTCGATCTTCACTTGGAATCGACCTCTCAAACCGATGAAAAAGTCGTGGGCGGAAAAATGTCGGGCTTGATGGAGTTGGGAGAAACCGTGACCTGGCGTGCTAAACACTTCGGATTTTATCTGACGCACGAAAGCAAAATAACACAAATGACCGACGGTTTTTTCGTGGACGAAATGATTTCCGGCCATTTCAAATCGTTTCGGCACGAGCATTTTTTTACCGTTGACGCATCCGGCTTGACCGAAATGACAGACCTTATAAGGTATGGAACGCCGTTTGGGATTTTCGGATGGATTTTCGATGGATTATTGCTCGAGGCGCATCTGCGGAAGCTTATCGAAAACCGCAATTTGTGCATAAAACGCGCGGCCGAAAAAACTTAGAATTCCAATGTTTCGTGCCGCCTCGCGACCAATCCATAAGCCAATGCCAACAAAAACGCGGGCATGAACGAAACGCACCAAAGGAACAAAGTCTGCAATTCTGAAGGAACGCCGTTGACGAAATCGTAAAGGGCAAAATGCACGAGTAAAAGTGAAAGCAGCGAAAATACGATTCCGAAGAGCATGCTTTTGATGCAATTCTGCATTTCCTTTTTTTGGGCCGGCACCATCAAGTAGGCCAAAATTCCCGCTAACATACCTGAGGATATGATGATTAGCAATAAAACATCGGTTTGGGTTATCTGAAGCATTTTCATAGCTGTGGTTTTTCTGATATTAAATTATGAAAATCCTTGATATTCGCAAAATGCGACTATTAATTTTAACAGATTTTTTTCCTGGATTGGAGTTTTCTAATTTCTTTCAGTCTATCAGAGAATGTTGAATGTCCATCGGAACAAACCCAAATAAATATAGGTCACTATAAAAAATATCCAGGCCAGGAAAACGACCAAAAATTTGATGCCGTTGCACGCGAATCCTAAAAAATAAACTTCCTTTTTCATTTGCTCACTGTCATCGCAAGCGCAAGCCACCATAAAACCGTCAGGCTTTCGGCGAAAAGCATCGTGTAATATTTTCCCCTGTTTTCATTGGCGAAAAACAAACATAGCAGAACCGCCATTCCGAATGCGAAATTGCACCAAAAAAGCGTTTCGTTCCTGTGCGTTTTCAGCAATTCGAGGACGAACAAAGCCAACAGCAAAAACAAGCCCAGCCATTTCGTGCGCTTCACTCCTATTTGTTGCGGAACGGTTTTCAAGTGCGGATCGTCCCATTTGAGGTCGATGATCTCGAAAATGAACAAAAGCACGACGATCAGGATGAATCTTTGCACGCAAGTCACGTAAAAATCGACGGTCATTGGCGCCGACGCGTTTACCACAGGAAGCACGACAGTAACGCCAACCCAACTCAAGGCCACGAAATAGATCTTGAGTCCGGCCCAATCGCGCGCTTTTTTTCGGTTCGGGAAAAACGGAAGCGTATACAAAGCAGTGATTCCAAAAACCGCTACCGAAATGAGTTGCGTGAGCCGTTCCAACCTGAAAAAGAAAAATGCGGTCATCACGAAACTTGCGAAACTCAACGCTATGAACGCCTTCATCTTGCGGCTGAGTGCTGGTTTTCCACTTCTCGCGATCGCGTCATATTTCACGAAATTGTATCCGACGATTGTTCCGAAAAATCCAAACCACGAAACCGCTTCGTCGAAAGGCAAATCCATGCGCAATCGCGTGACCTGAATCAACGCGAAAACAGATGTCGCCACGACAAGACTGCCCTGGATCGCAAAATCGATAAGTTTCCTGAATAGGTGCATTTGCCCTAAAATTACACACTCTGTTGAAAAAGCACGTAATCGGTTGAAAATTTCCTAAAAATCAGCGTTAAAGCAAGATTAATTTTTAGACATATTCAGTACTTTTGTCGCACTTTAAACAACACGCACTTTTTACCCTTTTATGAGAACAGACGCTTTTGCTTTGAGGCACATCGGACCAAGACAGGAAGATGTGACAAAAATGTTGAAAACCATTGGAGTTGAGTCAATTGAACGCCTGGTTTACGAAACGCTCCCTGACGATATCCGACTGAAAGCCCCGCTCGATCTCGAGCCGGCGCTTACCGAATACGAATTCTACAATCACATTGTCGCACTCGGCAACCAGAACAAGATTTTCAAGTCTTACATCGGGCTTGGTTATCATCCGGCGATCGTTCCGGCGGCAATTCAGCGAAACATCTTCGAAAATCCGGGTTGGTACACGGCTTACACGCCTTATCAAGCCGAAATCGCACAAGGACGACTGGAAGCGCTTTTGAACTTCCAGACGACCGTGATCGAACTTTCTGGCATGGAAATCGCCAACGCATCTTTGCTTGACGAAAGTACGGCCGCTGCCGAAGCGATGGCACTTTTGTTCGACGTGAGAACGCGCGACCAGAAGAAAAACAACGCCAATAAATTTTTCGTTTCCGAGGAAATTTTGCCTCAGACGCTTTCGGTTTTGGAAACTCGTGCGACGCCTATCGGAATCGAATTGGTCGTAGGAAATCACGAGGAGTTCGCTTTCGCGGATGATTTCTTCGCGGCGATCTTGCAATATCCGGGCAAATATGGACAGGTTTTCGACTACGCGGGATTCATCCGGAAAGCGAAATCGAAAGACATCAAGGTTGCGGTCGCAGCCGATATTTTGTCGTTGGTAAAACTGACTTCTCCGGGAGAAATGGGCGCCGACGTCGTAGTGGGAACTACCCAAAGATTCGGAATCCCGATGGGTTACGGCGGACCACACGCCGGATTCTTCGCGACCAAAGAAGAATACAAGCGCTCGATGCCGGGCCGAATCATCGGTGTGACGATCGACGTGAACGGAAACCGCGCTTTGCGTATGGCTTTGCAGACACGCGAGCAACACATCAAACGCGAAAAAGCGACTTCGAACATTTGTACCGCTCAAGTTCTCTTGGCCGTCATGGCCGGAATGTATGCGGTTTATCACGGTCCGAAAGGCCTTGAATACATTGCCGAAAAGGTGCATGCTTCTGCCGTTACGACTGCTGACGCTTTGAACAAGCTCGGGGTTTACCAAACCAATTCGCACTTTTTCGACACGATTCTCGTCAAAGCCGATGCATCCAAAGTAAAAGCGATCGCCGAGAAAAACGAAGTTAATTTTTTCTACGTAGATGCCGATACGATCTCGATTTCTTTCAACGAAACGACCTCGACACAAGACATCAACCAAATCATCGCGATTTTCGCCGAAGCGGTTTCAAAAGACGCTTTTACGGTTTCGGAACTCGCCTCGAATACGAATTATCCTGACAATCTCGAAAGAACTTCCGAGTTCTTGAAACACGAGGTTTTCAACAGCCATCACTCCGAAACGGCTTTGATGCGCTACATAAAAAAACTGGAACGCAAGGATCTGGCGTTGAACCACTCGATGATTTCGCTTGGTTCTTGTACGATGAAACTCAACGCCGCTTCTGAAATGTTGCCGCTTTCCTTGCCACAATGGAACGCGATCCATCCGTTTGCGCCAATTGAGCAAGCCCAAGGGTATCAGACGATGTTGAAAAAACTCGAACATCAGTTGAATGTCGTTACTGGTTTTGCCGGAACGTCGCTTCAGCCGAATTCTGGCGCTCAAGGCGAATATGCGGGACTGATGGCAATTCGTGCTTTCCACATCGCGAACGGTGAAGGCCATAGAAATGTGTGTTTGATCCCGGCTTCGGCTCACGGAACGAATCCTGCGTCTGCAGCAATGGCCGGAATGCACATCGTCGTTACGAAAACTACCGAAAACGGAAACATCGACGTCGAGGATTTGCGTGCAAAAGCGATTGAGCACAAAGACGATCTGTCCTGTCTGATGGTGACTTATCCTTCGACTCACGGCGTTTACGAAGCTTCGATCATCGAAGTGACGCGAATCATCCACGAAAACGGCGGACAGGTCTATATGGACGGAGCGAACATGAACGCCCAGGTAGGACTTACAAATCCTGCTACGATCGGTGCCGATGTTTGTCACCTGAACCTGCACAAAACCTTCGCTATTCCTCATGGAGGCGGCGGACCTGGAGTTGGCCCGATTTGCGTCGCCGAGCATTTGGTGCCTTTCCTTCCTACGAATCCTATCATTCCTACTGGTGGCGATCAGGCGATTTCTGCGATTTCTGCCGCGCCATACGGATCGGCTTTGGTCTGTTTGATTTCTTACGGATACATCACGATGCTTGGTGCCGAAGGTTTGAAATCGGCTACGGAACACGCGATCCTGAACGCCAATTATATCAAAGAAAGACTTTCGGGCCATTTCGAGACACTTTACACAGGCGAAATGGGACGCGCGGCTCACGAGATGATTATTGAATGCCGTCCGTTCAAGGAGAATGGAATCGAAGTGACCGATATCGCCAAACGCCTTATGGATTACGGCTTCCACGCTCCGACGGTTTCTTTCCCAGTTGCCGGAACGCTTATGATCGAACCGACCGAATCGGAAAATCTCGAGGAGTTGGATCGTTTTTGCGACGCCATGATTTCCATCCGAAAAGAGATTTCAGAAGCGACTGCCGACAACAAAGTGAACCCGTTGAAAAACGCTCCACACACTTTGGCGATGCTTACTGCCGATACTTGGGACTTGCCTTACAGCCGCGAGAAAGCCGCGTTCCCGCTCGAGTACATCGCCGACAACAAGTTTTGGCCAAGTGTTCGCCGCGTTGACGATGCTTTTGGTGACAGGAACTTGATTTGTTCCTGCGCACCGATCGAGGCTTACATGGAATCTTAAACCACGAAATACTTTTTTAAGCCACGAGTGTACGGATACTGTTTTATTCGTGCATTCGTGGCTTTTTTTTCAACTATTCAGAAGCTTTTTTTAAACCGTTAATTCGTTAACAAAACTGCACATCTGTATACCTGTGGCTTTTTTTAAACCATTAAGCTCATTAAGGGCATTAAGATTGGAAGGCATTTCGAACCATTCAATTTAAGGCCAAACCGCAAAACATTCGTTTACTCGTCGCTTTTTTTTGAACCATTAAGTTCGTTAAGGACATTAAGATTGATGGCGGTTTTTTACCCGTTTAAAATCTGACGCAAGACTGGAAATTCGCGAATTAGCGGTTTTTTTAACCAGTAAGCGGTTAAGAATAGTTCAGGCAAAACCGATAAGACTCGTGCATTCGTGGCTTTTTTTAACCGATCAAAATCTCACGCCAAGTTGTGAATTCGCGAATTCGCGGTTTTTTTTTACCAGTAGGCGGTTAAGAATGGTTAAGGCGAACCCGGATAAGATTCATGGATTTGTGGCTTTTTCGAAACATTAAGTTCATTAAGGTCATTAAGAATCGAAGGCTTTTTCGAACCGTCAAAATCTAACGCAAACTTGGATTTTTGTCGTCCCGTAAAAGCGAAATCACCAGTTTCGTGTCAAAGTTCGCGGCCATTAAGTAACGTCAAATTCGCAAAACGATGAAAGACATCCAAAGCAGAAAAGACCTCGAATTCCTGTTGGAAAAATTCTACGAGTCGTTGCTTGAGGACGAGGAAATGCGTCGGGTCTTTATCGACATCGCCAAAATAGACTTGAAAGAACACCTGCCGACAATCGTTGATTTTTGGGAACAAATCTTGTTTCAAACGGCTGATTACAAAAAGAACGTGATGAAAATCCATCTCGCCCTGAACGAGAAAGTCGGGTTTGAAAAAACGCATTTCCAAACGTGGCTCAAGACGTTTGACAGTACTGTGAACGCGCACTTCGAGGGCGAAAATTCCGAAAAAGCAAAAACGCGGGCGCTAAGTATCGGAACAATAATGCAGGCAAAACTGGCGCAAAATTCACAGTAAAATTTCAGCATCCTTTTTTTTCGCGGTAATTTTTTAACAAAATCGCAATTCCTACCCGTTTTCTATCATTTCAGAATACCGAAACACTAGAAAAGTTACCTTTATGTTACTTAATTGCCCTTTAAATGAACGTCAGAATAACCGGTTCTGGAAGTTACATTCCCGAAGTGACCATGAGCAATGCCGATTTCGGCCAACATCAATTTCTAAATGAAGACGGAACGCCGCTACATTATCCCGGCGAGGTCGTAATCCGCAAGTTCAAGGACATTACGGGAATTGAGGAAAGACGGTACGTGAGCGATGATCTGACAACTTCCGACATCGCGTTCCAAGCTGCCGAACGCGCCATCGAAGACGCAAAAATCGACAGGGAAACCATCGATTACATCATTATGGCACACAATTTCGGAGACGTCAAAAAAGGCGCGATCCAGTCTGACATTTTGCCGAGTCTGGCCACTCGCGTCAAATTCAAGCTTCGCATAAAAAACCCGAAATGTGTCGCTTATGACATCCTTTTCGGTTGTCCCGGATGGATCGAAGGCGTGCTTCAGGCCAATGCTTTCATCAAGTCCGGAATGGCGAAACGCTGTTTGGTGATCGGTGCCGAAACGCTTTCGAGAGTCGTCGACGTACACGATCGCGATTCGATGATCTATTCTGATGGCGCTGGAGCGACAATCATAGAAGCGGCGGGCGATGACGTCGGTTTGATTGCACACGAATCGGCGACTTTCACTTATGACGAAGCTTACTATCTCTATTTCGGAAATTCCTACAACAAAGAACTCGATCCGGACGTGCGCTACATCAAAATGCACGGACGCAAAATCTACGAATTCGCATTGAGTCAGGTGCCGCTCGCGATGAAATCCTGTCTGGAGAAAAGCGGCATCGACATTTCCGAAGTAAAAAAAGTCCTCATCCATCAGGCCAACGAAAAAATGGACGAGGCGATCATCCAAAGATTCTACAAACTTTACGGACAAACACCGCCCAAAGACATCATGCCGATGTCTATCCACAAACTCGGAAATTCGTCCGTGGCGACCGTCCCGACACTTTACGATTTGCTCGTGAAAGGAAAATTGGACGGCGAGCACGAACTTCATAAGGGCGATGTGCTTATCTTTGCCTCGGTTGGCGCGGGCATGAACATCAACGCTTTCGTCTACCGATATTGATTAATTTTTAGAAGCAATTTCCCGCTTTCCGCTATTAGTCCTCGTTGTATCGGCAATTTTTTGAAGGCTTGCCAAGAGCTTCCGCTGGTCGCTTCGGCAAACCTCAAAAAAGTAAGCCGCTCCAACTGCGGGCTATCCGCTTAAATCGGGGCTAGGCAATCGATTCATGTACGAAAATACGTATCCAGACAAACGCTTCCGTCTCACGTTGGCGTTCTTAAAAAAACACGTTTCCATCCACGAAAAAGTTCTCGATTTGGGCGTGGACAATCCGTTTTCAAAAATCATGAAAAAGGAAGGTTTTTCGGTTGCCAACACTTCGGGCGAAGATCTTGACAACGACCAATCGGCTTTGAAAAACAACGAATACGACGTAGTTACGGCTTTTGAGATTTTCGAGCATTTCCTGAATCCTTACACGATTCTACAAACCGTAAAATCCAACAAACTGTTGATTTCCATCCCGATGCGCCTTTGGTTTTCGCCTGCCTATCGCTCCAAAACCGATCCTTGGGACAGGCATTACCACGAATTCGAAGATTGGCAACTCGACTGGCTTTTGGAGAAAACCGGCTGGAAAATCATCGATCGCCAACAGTGGACAAATCCTGTGAAAAAGTTCGGAATCCGACCTTTTTTGAGACGCATCACGAATCGTTATTACATTGTTTACGCCGAGAAACAAAATGACAATTAAATCCGGAGCAAGATTGGAATCCGTTTTGTGGAATTTGGACTTTTAACCATGACTTACTCGATTGTCATTCCCGCTTACAACGAACAGAAATTCATCGCCTTGACGTTGGATTCATTGGCTGCGCAGACAATTTTGCCCAAACAAGTTATAGTCGTCAACGACAACTCTACAGATTCCACTGCGCAAATCGTCTCCGGATTCGCTTCCAGATTCGATTGGATCAAACTTGTAAATACGACTTCCGAGGCCGTTCATTTGCCCGGAAGCAAAGTAATACGGGCTTTTGAGAAAGGCTTCGCGGTCGCCGACAAAGACTTCGACGTCATCGTAAAAGCCGACGCCGACCTGATTTTTCCCGAAAATTATTTTGAGACGATATTAGCCAAGTTCCAATCGGACGAAAAAATCGGAATGGCCGGAGGATTCGCCTACATCGAAAAAAACGGCGAATGGATTTTGGAAAACCTCACGGACAAAGACCATATCCGCGGTGCATTCAAGGCTTATCGCAAAGCGTGCTTCGAGCAAATCGGCGGACTCAAGCCAGCAATGGGTTGGGACACGGTCGATGAGTTGCTTTGCAAATTTTACGACTGGAAGGTCGTGACGCTGGCGGAGCTTCGCGTAAAGCATCTCAAACCGACGGGTTCGACGTATGATAAGGCTGCGCGATACAAGCAAGGTGCGGCTTTTTATACTTTGGGTTATGGTTTTTTCATCACGGCTGTCGCGTCAGCGAAACTCGCTATGCGCAAGAAAAAACCACTTCTTTTTTTCGATTATCTCAATGGTTTTTTAAAGGCTAAAGCTGACGGGAAAGCGATGCTTGTTACTTTGGAACAAGGGAAATTTGTTCGGGCTTATCGTTGGCGGAAAATGAAAAACAAACTTTTTTAATTTTTTGCGGCAGCTTCGCTGCCGAATCTTTTATTTTATTTTCCGTTATTTTTCTTTCGCTAGCCGCGCCGTCGTGTGCTTTGATTTTGATTCGTCGCCTTCCGCGGGACTACTTTTACTTCATTGATTTTTATTGTTTTTTAAAGGATTGCTTCGCCAGTTCGCTGCGCTCGGGTCAGTGAACCTCGGTTTGCCTGGCCGCAAAAGTAGCAAAAAGGCCTTTCGGCTGAACCAAAAACGCGACCTGACAGCCTTGAAATTTTGACCCGAGCAACGCGAACTGACGGAGCTTGCGGAGTAAAAGAGGCGAACAATACGCTGTGCCGCTTACGCCTCTTTTTTCCCAAATTTCAAGATGTCAGGTGCCCGCGTTTTTGCTTAGGCCGCGGACTAATTGGAAGTATTTATTTGCTTTTTAGCTTGCTTCGCGGCGCTAAAAACTGTCTTCGTAGGAAGTTTTCGGTTTCGAGAACTTCTCGATTGTCTCCGTAACAAAAAACAGGTGTGTCTTTGACGGAACAATCGGTTGGCTTTGATTGAAATCTTGGGTTTTATGTCGGCACAAAACAACCATCAGGATCAAAAACCTTAACATTTTTTACAGAAAATCTGTAATCGACTCCCGGATTTTTCCCCGAACTTCGGCCAGACCTAACAAATCTCGGAGATTTGTTAGGTCTTAGGAAAATGCAGCTTTTGACGGGATTCGGATGTCTCGAAACACGGATTTTAGAAAATATAAAGTTCCTATTGTCTATATAAAAAAAACAGCTATGTCTTTGACGACGAAATTGGGTTGGCGTTGATCGAGAAATCTCAGGCTTTCACCTTTGCGTGAAACAACTATTCGGATCAAAACCCTTAACATTTTTTACAGAAAATCTGTAATCGACTCCCGGATTTTTCCCAGAACTTCGGCCAGACCTAACAAATCTCGGAGATTTGTTAGGTCTTAGGAAAATGCAGCTTCTCACCAATTTCCAAATGGTTCTTTCGTTGTTTCGAAGCACGGGTTTTCAAAGCCAAAAGTTTCCGGTGACGACGTTATGGAAACGATTCTTGCGATTGAGGAAATTTGGTGTTTCGGAGACACATTTTTTCACAGCGTCAGCGGAGGAAAAATGTCAATAGACACTTTCCGATCAGTCCGGCATTTGAGCGTTTTGGCGGGCACCTGACGTCTTGGAAATTCGCAGAAATGAAAGGTTGTTTGAGCGACCTAAAAAATGAGTCGTTACACAAAAACTCTCCCGCGAGTTCCTTTCATTTCCGAATTTCCAAGGCTGTCAGGTCGCCAAAATCGGTCGTGCCGCGAGCCCTTTTGTTACTTTTGCGGCGAGGCAAACCGAGGAACGAGGTTCACTGAATCCTTTAAAAAACAATAAAAATCAATGAAGTAAAAGTAAGCCCCGCTGGCAGGCGACGAAAGAAAATCAAAGCCTGCGGCAGCGCAGCTGCCGAAAA
>NZ_SEBR01000022.1 GCF_004295795.1 Flavobacterium sp.
AAAGTGTCTATTGACATTTTTAACTTTGTTGAATCTTCGGGCCCGGAGATTTTTGTGAAACGACTTGCTATCTGCTCGGGCCTCGATTTCCTCCGCTGTCGCTTTGGAAAAATGCGTCTTCGAAACACACTTTTTCCTCAATCGCCAGAATCGTTTCCATAACGTCGTCGCCGGAAATTTCTGGCTTCGAAAATCTGTGTTCCAAAACGTCCAAATTTTTTCAAAGCCGCTTTTTCATCTAGGTTTATGGTCGTAAAAACTCAAGATTTTCAGTCAAAGCCAACCGATTGTTCCCGTCAAAGACACACCTGTTTTCGCTACGGAGCCAAACGAGAGGTTCTCGAAACCGAAAACTTTCCTACGAAGCCAATTTTTGGCGCCGCGAAGCAAGCTAAAAAGCAAATGAACACTTCCGATTAGTCCGCGGCCTAAGCACAAAACGCGGGCACCTGAAGTCTTGAAATTTGGTAAAAAAGAGGCGTCAGCGGCATAGCGCATTGTTCGCCTCTTTTCCAAATTTCAAGGCTGTCAGGTCGCGTTTTTGGTTCGAGCCGCAAGGCATTTTTGGTTCTTTTGTTGCCAGACAAAAGAACTCCCCGCCGGACAGGCGACGAAAGAAAATCAAAGTACGCGACGGCGCAGCCGGCGAAAGAAGCAAAATGAGCGAAGCTCATTTTTATTAGGCTTCGAGCGTGAGATAGATCCGGTTTCACGGAAAATAATAAAGAAAAAAGGATTTTGCGGTTAAAAGAAAAATAGCCCGGATAACGGCAACTAGCCTTTCGCAGAAAAAACCAAATTTTTCTAGATTTAAAACAGCGACCGCAGGAAGCTCGTTTTAAACCTAAGAAAAACCGGTTTTTTAAAGAAAGCTAGTGCCAGGTTAGCCGGAAAAAGCTCCAAAAAAGAAACACGACACCGCGCAAAAAAAAACCGCTTCAAAAAAAGCGGTTTGGTGTAAGATAAATTCCGATTAACGAATTTCCTGATTCAGGATCAAATCCAAATAAAGATTGACTTTGTTCTTAAGCTCTTTTCTGTGAGCAATAAAATCCAAAAACCCGTGTTCGAGCACAAATTCGGCGGTTTGGAAGCCTTCGGGTAAATCTTTACCGGTGGTGTCTTTTACTACGCGAGGTCCGGCGAATCCTATCAATGCGCCTGGCTCGGAAATGTTGATATCGCCAAGCATTGCGTAAGAAGCTGTCGTTCCACCAGTGGTCGGATCTGTGCAAAGCGAGATATAAGGCACTTTCGCATCGGCCAATTGGGCCAATTTCGCAGAGGTTTTGGCCAACTGCATCAACGAGTAAGCAGCTTCCATCATACGAGCGCCTCCCGATTTCGAGATCATCACGAACGGAATCTTGTTCTTGATCGAATGGTCGATTCCGCGGGCGATTTTCTCACCTACGACCGCGCCCATCGAACCTCCGATAAACGCGAAATCCATACAGCAAACCACGATATCTTTACCTTTCGATTTCCCGACTCCGGTGCGAACCGCGTCTTTCAACTTGGTCTTTTCCTGAGCGTCTTTCAAACGGTCGGAATATTTTTTGGTGTCAACAAAGTGAAGCGTGTCTTTGGAAGTGATATTCTTGTCGAGTTCCTTGAATTCGTTGTTGTCGAACAAGATCTCGAAATATTCCTTGCTTCCGATCCTTACGTGAAAGCCATCTTCGGGGCTGACGTAAAGATTGCGCGCCAGTTCATCGGCATCGACGATTTTTCCGGTAGGCGATTTGTACCAAAGTCCTTTGGGAACGTCTTTTTTATCTTCGGTGGCGGTCTGAATGCCTTTCTCTGTTCTTTTAAACCAAGCCATATCTTCAATGAATAATTAATAATTGATAAGTAATAATGAATTCGGGGTCGCGAACGTCATTATTCATTGACTTATTATTAATTGTTAATTACAAAGTATTTACGTTGTTCAAATCGGCAAAAGCTTCTTCAAGACGCTTGTTGAACGTCATTTCGCCTTCGCGGATCCATTTTCTTGGGTCGTAATACTTTTTGTTTGGTGAATCGTCTCCCGTAGGATTCCCGATCTGCGTTTTCAGATAATCGATGTTACCAACCATGTAATCGCGGATGCCTTCGGTGAAAGCGAATTGCAAATCTGTGTCGATGTTCATCTTGATTACGCCGTAAGAAATCGCTTCTTTGATTTCCTCCGGAGTAGAACCTGAACCGCCGTGGAATACGAAATCTACAGGGTTTTTATCGCTGTTGTGCTTTTCCTGGATGTACTCCTGCGAATCGCGCAAAATCGTAGGTGTCAACTTTACGTTTCCGGGCTTGTAAACGCCGTGGACGTTTCCGAAAGCCGCGGCGATAGTGAAACGAGGGCTTACTTTTGAGAGTTCGGTGTAAGCATAATCGACATCTTCAGGTGTGGAATACAATTCTGAGTGATCGACGCCAGAGTTGTCAACGCCGTCTTCTTCACCGCCTGTAATTCCAAGTTCGATCTCGATCGTCATGCCCATTTTGTCCATGCGCTCGAAATATTGCTTGCAGATCTCGATGTTTTCGTGCATCGGCTCTTCCGAAAGGTCGAGCATGTGCGAGGAGAACAATGGTTTTCCTGTTTCGGCGAAGTGTTTTTCGCTGGCGTCCAAAAGACCGTCGATCCATGGAAGCAGTTTTTTCGCGCAGTGGTCCGTGTGCAAAATTACCGTCGCTCCGTAAGCTTCGGCTAGCGTGTGGATGTGTTTCGCACCTGCAATCGCACCTGCAATCGCGGCACTTTGACCCTCGTTCGGGAATCCTTTTCCGGCGTTGAAAGCCGCGCCACCGTTAGAAAATTGGATGATAACCGGAGCTTTCAATTTCGCCGCAGTCTCCAAAACACCGTTGATAGTGCTCGATCCTATGACGTTTACTGCCGGAAGGGCGAATCCTTTTTCTTTAGCAAGGCGGAAAATTTCCTGAACCTCGTCCCCGGTTGCCACACCAGGTTTGATATTATGGGCCATGTCAGTTTGTTTTGAATTAAAGGTTACAAAAATAAGTATTTCTTAATTTAGAACGGATAGTTGATCCCGATATTTAGCACGGAGTTACCGAAATTGTAGTCTTTGAACCATCGGCTGCCATTGGTCACGGCCGGATCGTAAGTCTTGAAACCGATGTCGAGGCGCACGACAAAGAAATTGAAGTCATATCGCAGACCAAATCCTGATCCTACGGCGATGTCACGAAGCGAATGCAGTCCGTTGAAGGTGTAGCGTTCGTCCTCGATGTTGTCGAACACGTTCCAGATGTTTCCCACATCGACAAAAACCGCACTGTGCAAATCCCCGAAAAGGTTGAAACGCAATTCGGTCGAGTAGGCGAGTTTCATGTTCGCTTCGTTGAAGTCGTTGATTCCGCCTGATGAACCAGGTCCGAGCGAGTACGATTGCCAGCCGCGGTTGTCGTTCGATCCGCCGGCGAAATAGCTTCGCGAGAACGGAATGCTGTTCGAATTCCCGTAAGGCACGGCGATTCCGGCGAAAGCGCGCATGGCCAAAACCTTTTTCCGGCTCAAATCCCAGTGTTTGATGTATTCGAATTCACCTTTGAGATATTGGGAATATTCGATGTCGAAAATCGTGTTGTTGCCGTTTTGGTTTTCCAATTGCTTTGACAGACGTGCCACGAGCGCCAAAAAGTTCCCCGCCGACTCGACTTTCGTCCTAAAGGTATAGAAAGTATTGTCCTGCAAATCTGTTTTCGTCGTTCTGGAATAACTGAAGCTCGAAGCGAAAATCAGGTTGTTTTCGGTAAGTCTTTTGCGTCTTTCCTCGATGCTTCTCACGGTTCTGGTCTGATTCGGCGTAAGCGGAAAAGCGTTGTTGTTCAAAGCGTCGTTGATGAAAGCCAGCGTGCCTTGTTCCGGCTCGAGGTTGTCGCCCGAGAAATATTCGGGATTTCCGGCGGCATATTGTTGGGCGATGTCGTTGAGCGCGCCATAGGACGAAGAATAAACCCGGAAGTAATTTTCAGGGAAAAGATTCTTCACATATTGAATGTTGAACAAGTCGAATCTGGCGCTGTAAAATCGCTTCGGATTCCAGTTGTAACTGAAAGCGCCCGTGAAATTTTCCTTGTCGAGACCGATGTTTTGCTGCTTGGCATAACCCAAAGAAAGCGTTGTGACGGGGATCATGTTCTTCGGGATGATTTTTTCGGTCTTTAGCGGAAATACGATTCTCGGGAAGCTCAGTTTCATATCGGCTCCATATTCGGAGACGTTGAAAAAAGTATCGTTCGGATTCGCGAAACTCGTAGAAGAACCGATGTTTCCGCGCGCGGCGATTTCCAGCGTTTCGGCTCCGTTGAAAACATTGCGTATCGTAAACGAAGTCGTTCCCTGAATCCCGAAATCCTGGATGTTCGAGTGCGTGACATCCAAACTATAACCGAAACTGTACTTTTTCCTCGGAACCAGATAGATATTGGCGATAAGCGAATTTCCGATCGTATCGCGCGTATCGACCTCATACTGTATCGACGGATAATTGAAAACCCGAAGATTGCTCAAATAGCGCGAAGTGACAGTCGTCCTAATGTCCGAAAACAGATTGCCTTTCGACACAAAAACCGCATCGGTAATTGCTTTCGGGCGGTATTTCAACTTTTCAGTCGCATAAAGATTGTAACCGTTGTACGTCACGCTGTCGTTGATTGTCGGCTTGATTTTGCTTCCGGTCGCATCGGTGTAAATATTGACCTCGCTGATCCTGTACTGCTTGAACGGCATCGTTTTGGTCGTGTCGTTCTCGCGATAACTGTAATCGTCGATGATCATGTTGCTGTTGGCCTTGTGTCCGGTGTCTACCGTGTCGATGTCATATTTGATGTAATTCGCCTGGAAATGGTAAATCCCGTTGTTTCTGTAAAGCGAGGCGACGCGGGCTTTTTCGGCGTCGAAATCTTGTCCGTTGAACTGTTTTCCGGAAACCAATAGCGATTTTTCTTTCGTCGCCTGAAACATCGAATCGAGAATAGGCGTCGAGATTTGTTGCGTCAAAGAGTCGAGCAGATAAGCTTTTCCGGTGTGAATCGTGTAGGTAACTTTGGCTTTTTTGTTGGGAAGTGTGTCGATTTTCGACGAGATTTTCGCATTGAAAAATCCCTTGTTGAAATAATGGCCTTTGAGTCGCAATCTTGACTTTCGGATGTTGATCGTATCGACGATTACCGGCGCTTCGCCAACGCGTTTGAGCATTTCATGGAATCCGAAGTAATAAAAAGATTTGCCCAGACGATTGACTTGTTTCTTGGAAAGGATCTTGGCCAAACGCTCGTATTTCTTGGGATTTCGGATGAATTTTGCGCGATAGGTAGAATCTGGATTTGGGTTGGCCAAGTTGTACAGATTGAGTCGCAGCTTGTATCCGAGAAGGTCGGAATTGGGCTTTTGGTACATGAGATTCTCGAGATCTTCGGAATTCTGCTTCTTGTCGTTCACGAAAAATTCGTTCTTGTTGAGCAGTTTTTTGTTCTTCGGAACCCGTTTCACCGAATTACAGCCTACGACCAACAGTCCGAAAAGGACAAATAATAGTATTTTTGCGGGCAGGCTCTTCAAAAGTCAGGCGATTAAAGGTCAAAAATAGAACAAATAATGGTTAGTAAAAACCAAATAAAGCGAATAACGGGACTGCACCAAAAAAAGTATCGGCAACAGGAAGGCTTGTTTTTAGCCGAAGGCCGAAAAGTCATAGGCGAACTCATCGCATCTGGCTTTGCGCTCGAGCATCTTTTCGAGACCGAAAGTTTGTTCGCCAAAGTGCCATCGGACAAAAAAACGGCTGCCACCGAAGCCGAACTCAAGAAAATGAGCGCGCTTTCGACAGCCAACAATTGTCTTGCCATTTTTGAGATTCCAACGCCAAAACCGATTCTCGAAAAAGGATTGATCGTAGCACTCGACGACATTCGCGATCCGGGAAACCTCGGAACCATTTTGCGTCTTTGCGATTGGTTCGGCATTTCGCAGGTGATCTGTTCCAAAGCAACCGCCGATCTGTACAATCCAAAAGTCGTCCAGGCCACGATGGGTTCGCTCGCGAGAGTCAATGTTTCCTATTTGGATTTATCCGATTTCCTGCAAAAAACCAGTCTGGAGATCTTCGGGACGTTTATGGACGGACAAAACATCTACACTGAAAAACTGCCATCGGAAGGAATAATAATCATGGGAAATGAAGCGAACGGCATTTCATCCGAAGTGGAAAAATTCGTGACCAAACGGATATCGATTCCGAGGTTCGGCGATCTTCAGAAAACCGAGAGTTTGAATGTGGCGACCGCGACCGCGATTATCTTGAGTGAATTCCGACGAGGTTAAAATTCCATCTAAAGTTTCGTAACCAATTGTGTTAGGGAAAATTTGGCAGAAACCTGCGATTAAATCCAGGATTTAAAGGATTCAATTAGAGAGCCTTGGCCTTGTTGTCAGAAGTTTGTTTTAGCGATTTTTTGCAGAAGTAAAAAAAGAATCGAAAAAATCTACCAATTGATCTTACGGTAATCGTCTTTTAACAAAAACGGCAGATTTTCTGTAATGCGTGTATTTTCAGAAACCCGAACTTTGCTTCTATGGGGAGGGGCTGATACATCCCTATAAAAAAAATGAAAGTCCTCATTACAGAAAATCTGTAAAAAATGTTAAACTTTCTTCGCGCCGCTTTTATTTCGATAAACCTATCCAGATGTATCTTAGGTTTTTTAAATAGAAAATTTAAGGCGAACAGAGCAAAGCGAATTTCAGAAGTCTTAGGTTCTATTTTGAAATCCGGTTCCGAGGCTTCCGGCCGGAGTTTGGAATTTATCAATGAAACGTAAAGTTCACAAAAATCGCCCGAGTCTTCATGGCATTCACGTTTCCGGTCCACGGACTGTTCGGGTCGGCATCGGGAATGATCTCGTTGTTGAGTCCGAAAACACCGCGAATCGATGGCGAGAACTTGAAGTATTCGAAATAGAGATCGACTCCGAAGCCCATTTCGTAATTGCTCGTCCATTGTTTCATCCGGAAACGGCCTTGCGTGTTGTCGTCCTTTGATTTGAAGTTGGACGAGAGGTTCAAAGTCCGCGAAGCGCCACCAACCAAATAAGGTCTGATATTTCCGGTTCTAAGCGCCGAAAACTTGAGCAAAAGCGGGAAGTGGATGTAAGTCGAACGCACTTCTCGAAGCGAGTTGATCTCGTCACCATCGGGAAATCCGGAATAACGCAAATCGCGCTGCGTGTAGTACAAACCGGGCTCGAAACGCAAATCGAGATATTCCATCAAACGCAAATTTCCTACAAGCCCGACGTTGAATCCCGTCGTTTTGTCGACCTGGATGTCCTGACCCGGTTTTTCGTAGTCGAACTTGAAGTCGTAAATGTTGAATCCGAGGAAATAACCCCAATGCACGCGCTGTTTATCGAAGTTCTCGAGGTTCGTGATCGGATCTGTACCGAACATTCCCGTCGGACCTTGGGCGTAAGATTGTATGGCGAAAAGCGCTATGGATAAGGCAATTATCTTTTTCATCCTATTTTTTGAAAGCGACATAAATCGTGGCGACACCAAAGGTTTGAGGCAGCGATCGCACGTTTATAAACCCAATTTTACGCAAAATATTGTTCAGTTGTTCGCCGAAAGGAAACACCGACATCGATTCTGAAAGGTAACCGTAAGCCGATCGGTCTTTGGAAAACAGCTTTCCTATCGTGGGCAAAATGTATTTGTTGTAGAAAGTATAACCTTGTTTGAACGGGAATTTTGTCGGGTTCGACGATTCTAGGATCACGAAAATACCGTTCGGACGCAAGACTCTCAAAATCTCGGCAAGTCCTTTTTCGAGCGTTTCGAAATTGCGCACTCCAAAGCCAACCGTGACTGCGTCGAAAGAATTGTCTTCGAAGGGCAAATTTTCGGAATCGCCTTGCACCAAAGTGATTTTGCCGTCGAGTTTTCTTTCGGATACTTTTTTTCGGCCAACCTCCAACATGCCTTCAGACAAGTCCAACCCGACGATTTCCGTGGCGTTGGTCTGTGACATCAGGATCGCCAAATCTCCGGTTCCGGTGGCGATGTCAAGTATTTTGGACGGATTCGTATCCGAAACCAATTGCAGCACTTTTTTTCGCCATTTGATGTCGATCCCGAACGAGATCACGCGGTTCAGTCCGTCGTAATTGCCCGAAATGTTGTCGAACATCTGGGTGACCTGCTCTTTCTTTCCGAGTTCGGAATCTTTATAAGGAGTAACGTTTTCAGCTTTTTTCATAATCGCTCGCAAAGATAACATAAACGAAGCAATGCGGTTCGCGGTTTTCGGCAGAAAGCGCATTTGGTCGGCTAGTGGCAGGAAATGTCGGAAACTCTCGATCGTGTTCAGGTTTTTCCCTATTCGGATATCGAATGATCGGGTAAGTTTTGGTGTAGGACGATTCTGCCGCGCATCCCTAAAATTAGGGATATAAAAAATTTCACGATTTATGGGTATTGTGCCGTGGTCATATATAGTGGAATTTTACAAAAAATAACAACCGATGGAAACTATGTTGTCTAAAGTATTTTTTGCCGAACTGAAATGGGTTTGCCTTGCATTGGCGCTCTCGTTGCTTCTTGTGGACAGTCTGAACGACGGATCTCTTGCCCTTACTTCAGGGTTTGGGTCACATTTTACGTTCTTAGGGTTAAATTTGTTTTTGGAAATTTTAGTTTTTTTCGTCCTTAGTATCTTTGTGGTATTTGGTATTAAGGGCTTTTTTGAGAGATTTTCTCAAAAGTCTGCAAACATCATTCTCTTGCTTACAGGCTTGAGTATGGCGGTAGCAGTTTTCTTTTTAAGTTATCAGATTTTGTTTCAGGAATAGGCAAAATCCTGGCGGTAACATACTTCCATCGGTAAATCAAACATCTGTGAAAACGGATGTTTTTTTTTGCCCTAAATTTTGGGTCAAGCCCGAAGATAGGTCTCGTAAGTGAAATCGTATTGGTGTCTTTCGTCTTTCGGATGATATTCTGACGCGTCGAGTTTCCAGTCTTCAAGCGAAAATTCAGGGAAAAACGCTTCGGCATCAAGCGACACGTGAACGCGCGTCAATTCGATCTTGTCGGCAAACGGAAGCGCCAATTCGTAGATTTCACCTCCGCCGATCACGTAAACATCTTCATTTTTCGGACAAACTTTGATCGCTTCTTCCAAACTTCCCACGACAATGCAGTTTTCGGCTTTGTAATCAGATTGTCGCGTCACGATCACATGCACGCGATTGGGCAATGTCTTCGGGAAACTCTCGAATGTTTTGCGGCCCATTATGATGTAATGTCCCGAAGTCAGCGCCTTGAAGCGTTTGAAATCGTCGGGTAAGTGCCAAAGCAGGTCGTTGTCTTTTCCCAAAGCATTGTTTTCGGCCGCAGCCGCGATCAAGATGAGCATGATGCAGATTTTAGTGCGTTAAAGATAGTGCATCTGACAAAAAACCGAAAAGCCCGAATTCCTGATTTCAAAACAGGAAAACGTTTTCATGATTTTGAATCGTCAAATATCCGATGGAGTTTTGTGAAAACGCCTTTAAAATCAAGTGGTTTGTGAAATTATTGTAAATCTTTTACCGGTTTACGAAAATTGTTTCGAAAAGGCTTTTCTTTGCTACATAAATCTAAAAATGAAACGATTATGGCTATCAAAAAACAGTTTACGAAGACGAAGCCGGTCTGCAAAGTGACATTTTCAGTGGAAGCCAAGTCGGCCGAAACCGCGTCGGTTGTTGGAGATTTCAACGCGTGGGACGCCGAGGCCGGAACGTTGGCCAAACAAAAGAACGGAACATTCAAAGGCGTTTTCGACCTTGCGAAAGACAGCGTCTACGAATTCAGATATGTGGTTGACGGCGAGTATCAAAACGAGCCTGAAGCTGACGGCACAAGAGGAAACGACTTCGGATCTGAAAACAGCGTGCTGAATACCTAATAAAAAATCGCCTCTTTCGAAGGCGATTTTTTTTGGACGTTATTTGGCGAACATCGCGGCATAACGATGTCTGTTGACCGCAAGCAAGTAAATGTTGGCCGCAAGCAGGAAAGCAGCGCCACCAATACTCGCCGGATCGAGAAAGACGTGAAACAAAAACGCGTTGATCGAAATCGGAAGGATCACAACAGCGGCCAGCGCCACGTAATATCCGGAGACAAAAAGAAGTCCGCAAAGCAATTCCACGCCTTTTACCAGCGGCATCAGGTAAACGGTTGCAGCCGCGCCGGCGCCCCACTTTGCAATGCCTTCGGGAAGTTTGGATGGATCGGGTTGCGGCACAAGGTCAAAAAAATAGGAAACCGAGGCAAACAAGAGCAGCAATCCCGCGAGACTGCGAATGATAATGGTCAAAATTCTCATAGTGGTTGGTTTTGTTGAACATGAATCTTCCGAATTTACGACAAAATCTCGCAGGCAAACCCAGACGCTTGCATCAACGATATTATCGCATCGGGTTTCAGACGTAAAGTCTCCACGCGCAAAACCTTGTCGCAATCTTCGAGATCGAACGTTATTTTTCCTGTCGGATAAAGCGACATCAGGCTCAAAACCATGTTTCGGGCATCGGTCGTTTTGGAGATATTGGTACGAAAGATCTCAATCATCGAATTTGTATTTTTTGACTTGGGCTTCGCATCGGAGATTTCCAGAAGGTAAAATCTGCAATCAGAAATTCATCGGCTACAATTAAAACAAACTTCGGATGCACTTAATGCACTTAATGTCCTTAATGGTTCAAAAAAAACGCGGCTCAACAGCGAAAGTGTATTTCAAATGAACTACAATATTGGAAAAAAACTTATAGGCAAATCGGTGTTCAAAACTTCATTTTGCAACAGCGTTCATTTTGTGATAACTGTTGTACGACAAAGCCAAAATCCCAAGCCAGATCAATGGGAAAACGGCGAAGAATCCGAATCCGTCCACGCAAAAATAGCTGATCGAAGCAAAGATGAAATCGAAAGCGAATCCGGCGTAAGCCCATTCCTTGATGCGTCCGCGAAACTTCGGAACAGTCAAAATGATGCATCCCAAAATCTTGAACACGACCAAAGCCGCTCCAAAATAATCGGGATAACCCAAATGCCTGATGCCCGCTTTTGCGTCTTCCGATTGCGAAAAAAGTGCGGGCATGACGCCTTCGAAAAGGAAAATCAAAGAAGTCGTGATCCAGAAAATGATTTTGTGTGTTTTCATGGGAGTTTTTTTTTGTCTAAGTTTAAAAAGTGCCTGAGTTGAAAAGTGCCTGAGTTGAAACTTAGGATGTAACAGCTTCGGTCAGTCTGCTTCTGCCATTGCTTCTGCTTCTGCTTCTGCTTCTGCTTCTGCTTCTGCTTCTGCTTCTGCTTCTGCTTCTGCTTCTGCTACTGCTACTGCTACTGCTACTGCTTCTGCAACTGCCACTGCTTCAGCCACCACTTCTGCAACCTACGCCGGAAACTGACTAGCATCCATATAAGTAAATTCCCAACAATGTCCATCGAGATCGCGGAAACCGTGGTTGTACATATAGCCGTAATCCTGTTTTTCGCCCGGTGCCGTTCCGCCGGCTTCGACTGCTTTGCTTACGATTTCGTCTACGGCTTGTCTACTTTCGGCGGTAAGGCAAATTATCGATTCGAGGAATTTACTCGTGTCGCAAATGTCTTCGTGTTCGAGCATAAAACTTTTGAAAAATGGCTTGACGAGCAACATCACGTGAATCGAATTTTCCTCGATTATCATGCACGTGGCGTTTTCATCGGTGAAAGTCTGGTTGAAAGTGTAGCCGAGTTTGGTGAAGAATTCCACCGATCGGTTCAAATCCTGTACGGGCAAGTTTACAAAAATGCTAGTTGGCATAATGCTTTGGTTTTAAGTTCTATGCCAAAGTTAGGCCGGTCTTGTTTTTGTGTCGATGTGTGAAAGCGACGATGTTGAGGGTGTTTTGCGACAGTTATTCCGAAGCGGCTATTACAATTGGCAAAGTGAAGATGCACCTCAGGTTTTTCCCGCGTCTCTGGGCCGGAATCCAATCGGGTGATTTTGCCAGCATAGTAAGAGCGGCGCTGTCCGATTTTTTATCGATCAAATTTATGATCTTGGTGTCTGATATTTTGCCGTTTTGGTACTACGCTCTGGAAAAAAGGCCTGTCGGTTTTATCCGAAAGACATATTGGTTGGTGTTTTTTATCTGACAGATTAAACCGCCACAATTCCCTTGATATGCGGATGCGGATCGTAATCGACCAAAGTGAAATCTTCGAAAGTAAAATCGAAAATATCCTTTATATCAGGATTCAGAATCATCTTCGGAAGTGGGCGCGGCTCGCGTGAAAGCTGCAATTCCACCTGCTCGAAATGGTTGTTGTAAATGTGCGCATCGCCAAAAGTGTGGATAAAATCTCCAGGCTGTAAACCGACAACCTGCGCGACCATCATCGTAAACAATGCATAAGACGCGATGTTGAACGGAACACCCAAAAAGATATCGGCGCTGCGTTGGTACAATTGGCAAGACAGTTTTCCTTCGGCCACATAAAATTGGAAAAATGCGTGACATGGCGGAAGCGCCGCTTTTCCGTTGGAAACATTTTCTGCAAAAGAAACCGAAGTGTCGGGCAAAACAGATGGATTCCAAGCCGAAACAAGCATGCGTCGACTGTTAGGACTCGATTTCAAAGTTTCTATCAATTCTTTGATCTGGTCGATTTCCTCACCGTTCCAATTTCTCCATTGATAGCCGTAAACCGGACCCAAATCACCATTCGGATCGGCCCATTCATCCCATATCCTGACGCCGTTTTCGCTCAGGTAATTGATGTTCGTATCGCCCTTCAAGAACCAAAGCAACTCGTGAACGATAGATTTCAGGTGCAGTTTTTTCGTCGTCACCAACGGAAATCCCTGAGAAAGGTCAAAACGCATCTGATAACCGAAAACGCTTTTCGTTCCCGTTCCTGTCCGGTCTCCTTTTTGTACGCCGTTCTCAAGAACGTGCTTTACGAGGTCGTGATATTGTTGCATGGTATTGACTTGAATGCCGTAAAAATACGTTTTGGAAGTTTTGGTTTTGGATTCGGATGCAGGAAGAAATCAAAAAGAAATCAACAGTTTTGCAATGGGATCTTTTGATTCTCAGAACGTCGGATTTTCAGATTTACAGACAAAGTTCCAAAAAGATTCCATGGCTTGGCAACTAAAAATCACAAAAAGCAGGCGTCTATCTCAACAACTTGATTTCTGCAACTGCCACTGCTTTGCCACTGCCACTGCTTCTGCCACTAATCAAGACTCTCGTCTCGAAATCTCATCGCGAATCTTGGCCGCCTTTTCATAATCTTCATCTCGAACCGCGCCTTCAAGCAATTCGTGCAACTCAGAAATACTGTGTTTGGAGTAACTTTCGCCGGCTTGGTTCGATTCTTCCCCAAGTCCGAAAGTCTCCGGTGCCGACAACACATCGTCGCTCTGTTCGCTCTCCGGATTGGCCTTGAGGTAAATCCCGGCCTTGTCCAAAATATTCTTGTAAGTGAAAATCGGAGCGTTGAAACGCAAAGCCAAGGCAATCGCGTCAGACGTGCGCGCATCGATAATTTCCTCGATCTTGTCGCGTTCGCAAATGATGCTCGAGTAGAAAACGCCGTCCACGAGCTTGTGGATGATCACCTGTTTCACGACGATGTCGAACCTGTCGGCGAAATTCTTGAAAAGGTCGTGCGTCAAAGGTCGCGGCGGACGGATCTCTTTTTCAAGCGCAATCGCGATCGACTGTGCTTCAAATGCACCAATGACGATAGGAAGTTTGCGGTCTCCGTCAACTTCGTTCAAAATCAGGGCGTAAGCGCCATTTTGCGTCTGGCTGTACGAGATCCCTTTTATTGTCAGCTTCACTAAACTCATGTTGCAAAAATACGATTGCGTTTTGATTTGGCAAGAAACATTTGAACTGCGTTCGCGTTAAGGGTTTTTTTCTTTTTTTTGGAGCTTTTTCCGGCTGACTGGCACTAGCTTTTTTGCAAAAGCCGGTTTTTCTAGGGCTTGAAACGAGCTTCCTTTGGTCGCTGTTTCAAGTCAAGAAAATCACGTCTTTTTCTGCAAAAGGCTAGTTGCCCGCATCCGGGCTAGGATTGTCGTAAGACGATCTTTTTCTTTTTATTTTAATTCCGTGTTCACCGAAATTATCTCACTCTCGAAGCCTAGATAAACGAGCGCAGCTCGTTCTCAACGTCGCGCTAGTGAGATAAGTTCCGGTTTCACGGAAAATAGTGAAAAAAAAGATTTTGCGGCTAAAAGAAAAATAGCCCGGATGCGGGCAACTAGCCTTTTGCAGAAAAAACCGATTTTTTCTAAGTTTAAAACAGCGACCGCAGGAAGCTCGTTTTAAACCCTAGAAAAACCGGTTTTTACAAAAAAGCTAGTGCCTGGCCGCCGGAATCAGCTTAAAAAAACAAAACGTTAGTACAAATTTTTTAAACGAATATACATTGAAACCAAACAATGGTTAAACGGACGAAATTTCCAAATTATTTTTGTTTAACCTTGCAGTGTTCTTTGTAAAATCGGGCGATTAAATGAAACAAAAAACATTTCAGTTGAAATATTTTCTTTTATGTTTGCGTCCGAATCGGAACAGTAATCAAGGAGATTTTTTTTCCGGAATCCGATACAAATCAAAAACCAAATAAATAAGTACAGATGAAATTCAAAAACGTAATGTTCGCAATGGCACTCGCCCTTGCATTCTCATGTGGTTCGAAAGACGCCAAAAAAGACGGTGAAACGACAGACAGCACGGGAACAGAAACACCTGCAGTTGTAGAAAAGCCAGCTACTGCAAAAGAAATGATCGCCAAAGATTGGGTGCTCGACAATGTGGATTATGAAGGTGCGATCGCTTCTTTCAAGGACGACAAGGAAAAAGCCGAGTTCAAAACGATGATGGAAGAAATGGTTCCACCGATGAAAACGAAGACCGAATTCATCTTCGAAGCCGACGGGAAAGCGACCGTAACAGTAATGAGTCCGGACAAAAGTTTCAAGACGCGCAAAGGAACTTGGGTTTTGAGCGCTGACGAGAAAACCGTAACGATCACCGCCGAAAACGAGCCGATCGCATTCGGGATCGAGGAACTTTCTGCCGACAAACTTTCGTTGAAGCAAGGGCAACTCATCATGATGTACGTACCAAAAAAATAATTCTTACTCAGTTATTTTTTCGATTGGACCGCGGTTTTTACGACCGCGGTTTTTTTGTGCTTTGTTTTTTGGGCACGTAGTCTCAATTTTCTGACAGACTGGCCGGAGCCGTGAGCGAAATAGTCCGCAAGATGAAATCCCAATCTCGTTCTGCACCGCGATTGGGCTCGAAGCTGGCATGGCGAATCTTGTCGAGCAGATCGGCTTCTTCGTACGGAAGCAAATCGAGGATCAACGAAAGCACGCCGCTCACGTTCAGAGTCGGATCGGAAATAAACGCACGTTCGCCGGTCCCGCCGTTTTCCAATGCCAGGATCGACACCTTGACAATATCGGCGATCAGGTGCATTACGTCGCGATAACCTGACAGCCGCAATTCGACGGTATCGCGTTTTTTGTGTGGATTTTCCGATTGCAGCAACCGGAAATGCTGCAGTGCCAAGTCGCGCATATCTGCTGAAAGTCGTAGTGTTTCGGTTTTCATCTTGTCTCGATTTTCGGGTTGTTTTTAAGTTGGGCAAGTTTCGTCAGTGCAAGTTTCGTGGCTTCGTCGCAAAAGGTTTGGCAAGCATCCGAAAGCGATTCGAATTCCGCTTCGGGCAATTCCAGTTTGTCCCATTGCCTTAGCATGGTCGCGGGCACGCATAGTTGCCTGAAATTTCGTTTCCCGATCGCAGTTTCCTGTTCAAAAACAACTTCGTGCAACGCAGTAAAATGTCCGCAAAGCGAAAAAAGGAATTTCAGATTGTGTTGGATAGGCGTGTAGCCGAGAAAAATCCTTACCAGGCCAAGCAATAAATATTCGACAGCTTGTGTAAGCAATGCGACTTTCGCGAGTTCGATATCCAATCTTTGGGATTCCAATGCCGATTCGAGATACAAAGACGCGACCGCTTCGCATTTATGCCAAAAAGCCTCTGCAGCGACAAGATCCCTTTCCGGATCGCAAATTGGGTCGCCGGTCTTGAGCTCATAGTCGCCCAACGGAATGCCAAAATGCAACACTCGGTCAAAAAACCAATGCATGTCAGTTGACCTTTCCTTTAGATGCTTGGTTTGGTGCAACAGGATCGTTGCCGAGAATTCTTGCCGAGATCTTTGGGCAATCAAATCTGACAGTGTATTGTTGAGTCCTTCGAAAGTTTTGGCGCTGAATACCAGAATGTCGAGATGTGGCTTATTCGTTTTGCGCAAGTCAGCTGTCGGAAAAACGCTGAAATAGTGACGCTCGTCTTTGTATCCGAAAACGTATGCCTGATTGGTTCCGAGGATTTGTTCAAGCGTTTCTGAAACAATCTGCGTTTGGTGCTGAAGAAGTTGGTGCTTTTCCATGACTTGCTGTTTTTGTGCAAGTTAGGGTCGGAGTGAGGCGTGCAACACTAAATGCTTTGGTAAGACACTAACGTGGTTGGTGTTTTATCTGAATAGCTTCGATGTGTTGGTTTTTGGATTGTTAGTCTGCTTTTTTGACTGATTTTACAATTTGGAATTGGGCTGAATCTTGTGGCCTACTTTGGACGATCTGTAGCTGTCAAAAGCTTGGCGATGAAGCTTTTTCAGAACAAATCCCTGCGATTACGGTGTTCCGTAAGTTGGTGATCATCCGATGTTTTACTTTCGCGAACGAAATAGTGTTTTCAAGCACCAGTAAGGTTAAAAAGGCTACATTTGCCGACCAAACAAATTTCGTTACAGTTTCAGTTAGGGTTTTGCCCGCTTGCCAGGAATCGGTTTTTCGCATTGAAAAATACGAGTAATGCCGTATTGCATCCATTGGTGGGCATGACTAACCTTGCACCTAATTTTTGCCTATGAGGAATATTCTACTTTTCGTGTTTTTGAGTTTTGGATGGATCGCAAATGCCGAGGTTTTACCGCCTTCTGCAACGATCGCTATTAGTTCTACGGCGTCCGTTTGCCAAAACAGCACCGGACCGACGGTTACTTTTACAGGTAGCGGCGGGACTGCTCCTTATACTTTTGTTTATACGGTAAATGGAGGCGCACAGCAGACTACTGGGAATTCTAATGGAGCTGGGGTTGTAACGCTGACTGGGACAACGGCCGCTGTTGGATCAGTGACGTACAATTTGGTTAGTGTTTCGGATTCTTCTGGACTTACTAACATTGGAAACTCAGTGAATTATTCGGTTGTTCCAATTTTTAGTGTAAATGCCGGAAATAACATACGTGTATGCAAAGGGAATTTAATCAACCTTATTGCTTCGGCGGTTGGAAATGGAGCGAATCCGGTGACTTATAACTGGATCGGACCAAACGGCTACACAAGTTCATCTCAGTCCCCGACAATAACAAATGCCGCGGGTACGATGTCTGGTAACTATACGGTTACCGCGTCAATCGGTAATTGTCAGGTTACGGATGTTGTGAATGTTGAAGTCGTAACTGTTGGCTCCGCTGATCCGTTTCAACTTAACGGATGCATCATAAATCAGGGAGACACGACTATGGAGGTGACTTTGCCCCTTGCAATTTCAAATCCATCAGCGATAACATCAATAACAATAAATTGGGGAGATTCTTCACCCGTGACAGTTGTACCGCAATCCAATTGGAATGCTCCGCAGTCACATACTTATCCAATCGGTTTTTACACGGTAACAATTTCGGCGACAACGAATATAGGATGTACAATCTCGCAGACGTACCCAGCTTTCGTAGGCTCATCTCCTCAAGCAGCGACAATGTCACTCTTTGCAAATCAGGCAAGCGGATGTTCTCCACATACGACAAATTTCACTCTGACAATTCCGACAACTAACAATGACGGAACTAGTTATCAGATATGTTTTGGTGACGGAACTCCATGTAGTACTTATGTACACGGCGACCCAATACCAAGCGGCTGGATTCCATCGGGATCGACCCCAACTTCAAATAGTTACACCTTGACCCATATTTATAATATTACGTCATGTGGAAATACTGTTAATTTGAATGGGACAATTTACAATAACTCATTTCTTCCATCAGTATTAACGACAAATCCTTGCGCAAGTCCTCAGCCTCAAGCCGGAAGTCTTATCTCGATTAGTCAAAGTCCAACCGCAAACTTTACGCCGAATCCTTTGCCAACGACTTGTACGAATGTTCCGATAACTCTTAACAATACTTCTAATTTCGGCGGTGTGGTAACCAATAATCCCACCTGCAGCACATCTCCTTTTTATTGGACGATCTCTCCAAGCAATCCCGGCATGTGGAGCGCTGTTGGATTAGGCTCAAACAATAACAATTCTTCCAATCAAAATACGTGGACCTCCGGTTTGATGACACCGACAATTACATTTCTGCAACCTGGAACATATACCATAACATTAACACTTAAAAATAACTGCGCAACTAGCACGGTATCTCATAACATCTGCATTGAAGCACCGCTGGTTCCTCAATTTACGCTGAGTAATAATTCGGGATGTGCGCCAATGTCGGTCACAGCAACAAATACGACAAACGTCACAGGACTCTGCGATCCGGCGACAACTTCTTGGTCGGTTTCATACGCTCCAGATTATTGCGGATCATCGGCAACGCCAATTCCGATTCAAACAACCAACAACGCATCGTTCAATTTTACGACGTCAGGAATTTACACAATCACATTGACGATGGCAAACTCTTGTGGCCCGAGAACGACAACCCAAACCATAACCGTAAAAAAACCACCAACAGCAACAATAAACCCAATAGGAAATCTATGCGGATCAGGAACGATAAGTCCGCAAGCGTTAGTCGCTTCCTGTTCTACAACGGCAAGCAGTGCCTTAATTTACAGTTGGAGTTTTCCTGGCGGAAGTCCGGGCACGTCCACGGCTCAAAATCCGGGTGCGATCACATATTTGACCGCCGGAACTTACACGGTTTCACTCACGGTTTCGAACGAATGCGGAAGCGTCACGGCCGCGAACCAAAGTTTCGTGGTAAACGCTTCGCCTACTATCACGAACGCAAATCCTAACCAAACCATTTGTTCGGGAACGAGTTCGGCGGCAATCAACCTGACTTCGAATTTGTCCGGAACGAACTACACTTGGACAGGTGTCCCATCAACGGGCGTCACAGGCGGACAATTGAGCGGAATAGGCGCACTTATTCCGGCGCAACAGCTAACTTACACAGGTTCGGGAACGGGCACTTTGACTTACACCGTAACGCCGTCGGCAGGAACTTGCACCGGAACTGCGTTCACGATCGTAATTACGGTCACTCCAGCTCCGGACATCACGGCGCAACCGCAATCGCAGACGATTTGCCAAAACGGTCTCGCCAACGCCCTGAGTCTTTTGATCAATTCGGGTTCGTCCACGCCAACTTATCAATGGTATTCGAATACGACGGGCGCAAGCACAGGCGGAAATCCAATCTCAGGTGCGACAAATTCTTCGTTTACGCCGCCAACCAACGCGATCGGAACGCTTTATTATTACGCAATCGCATCTTTGGGTTCTGGCGGATGTTCGGCATTGACAAGCCAAGTCGCGCAAATCACGGTCAATCCGTTGCCACAGATTACGACGCAGCCGATAGCTTCCCAAACCATTTGCGTCGGCGGAACGGTTTCGGCCTTATCAGCCACAGTTTCCGGCGGAACGGGCTCGGTGACTTATCAATGGTACTCGAACGGAACGAATTCGAACACGGGCGGAACACTTATCACGGGCGCGACCGGAAACACTTACACGCCATCGGCAATCAATACTGCCGGAAACAATTACTATTATGTGGTGGCGACTTTATCGGGAATCGGATGCGGAAATGCAACGAGCCAAGTTGCGCAAATCGAGGTTTTGCCAGATCCGACGCTGACGACGCAGCCTGTGGCTTCCCAAGTTTTGTGTCAGAACGCGACGCCTCAAACCTTGATCGTCGCTGCGACCGGTGGATCAATCGTGGGTTTCACGTATCAATGGTTTTTCAACACAAACAATAACACGACAAGCGGGAACCCGATTTCGGGTGCGACAACTTCGACATACAATCCACCGACGGCGAATGTCGGAACGGCGTATTATTACTGTGTTGTGAGTCAGTCGACTTCGGGTTGTTCGGTGACGAGTGCCATTTCGGCTGTGACCGTGAACACATCGCCATCGGTAAACATGCAGCCACTTTCGAGCCAGGTTTGCGTCGGAGGAACAATTCCGGCGTTGACATTCACAACCTCGAACGGACAAGGGAACGCGACTTATCAATGGTTTTCAAACACGACAAATTCAAATACGACCGGAACTGCAATTCTAGGCGAAACGAACTCGACTTACACTCCAAATTCGACTGTTGCCGGAACATTTTACTACTACGCCCAAATCACGTTTTCGGGAATTTCAGGCACTTGCGCCACGATCGCAACCGATGTGGCGACTATTACAGTGACGGTCGGTGCAGCGATTTCAGCCGAACCGATTCCTGCGCAGCAAATTTGTGTCGGAGGCACTTTGCCGGCACCGCTTTCTGTCGCGTACACCGGCGGATCGGGAACGCCCATTTACACTTGGTACTTGACTTCTTCCCCAAATCCGACAGGCGGAACGATTGTGGGTACAAATTCCGATACATTCACGCCATCGGTTTTCACGACTGCCGGAATCTATTATTACTACGTTTCCATTCAATTGAGCTCAAGTGGCTGTTCGGCTGTGACAAGCCAGATCGCGCAAGTGGAGGTTTTGGCCGATCCTGTGGTGACGACGCAGCCATATTTGGCGCAAACGCTTTGCCCGAACGAGATTCCAACGACGCTTTCGGTTGTCGTTTCGGGCGGAATCGGAACAAATTACGGATACCAATGGTTCCAGTCAAACACTGCGACAGGAACGGGTTCGCCGATTTCGGGTGCGACAAGTGCAAACTTCGATCCGTTGACGAATGTGCCGGGTACATTTTATTATTACTGTTTGATTTCCCAGCCGACGGGCACGAGTTGCAACGCCCAAAGCGACGTGGCGGCCGTTACGGTTTCGCCTGCGCCACAAATCACGAATCAGCCGCAATCGCAAACCATTTGTAGCGGACAATCGCTATCGCCGTTGGATTTCGGGGTCGTAAATGGCATCGGAACACCGAATTATCAGTGGTTCGAAAATGCTTCAAATACAAACACGGGCGGAAATCCCATCACGGGAGCGAATTCGGCGACTTATCTGCCAAACAACACTACCGTTGGCGATTTTTACTATTACGCGACGGTGACTTATCCTGATTTGACGGGCAATTGTTCGAGTGTGAGTACGAATGTCGCACAGATTTCCATCAACCAAAATCCGATCATTTCAAATCAAACCGCGGTAATTTGCAGCGCGACAAGTTTTATGGTCACGCCGATTTCTTCCGGAAGCGACATTGTTCCTGTGGGCACGACTTATACCTGGCTTGCGCCGACGATTTCTCCGGCCGGATCTGTTACGGGAAGTTCGGCAGAAGCGCTTCCGCAGACGAATATCAGCCAAACGCTCGTCAATACGACGGTTTCCGCCGCGACGGTGACTTACACCGTGATTCCGCTTTCCGGAAATTGTCCTGGTTTGCCTTTCCAGGTTGTCGTGACGGTGAATCCGGCGATCAATCCGAACATCACTTTGCTTGACAATTTGTGTTTCGGTGCCGATAACGCTTCGATCGCGACCAATGTGACAGGCGGAATTCCGTTTTCGACAGGCTCGCCTTACCTGTATTCGTGGATCGGCCCGAATGGCTTCACTTCGAGCAGTCCGACGATTTCCAACCTCGAGCCGGGCCAATATTCGATCACGATCAACGATGCGGGCGGTTGTCCGTTTAGCGATACGTACACGATTTCTGAACCTGCGCAATTGCAATTTTCGGCCACGACCGCAACAAACGTAACGTGCAACGGCTTCGCGGACGGAACGATTTCCCTGAACATAATAGGAGGAACGCCGAATTATACATTCAGCTGGATAAAAGACACAGCGCCGTTTTCGACGAGTCAGGATTTGACGAATCTCGCGCCTGGCGTTTACCAAGTCACGGTTTCGGATCAAAATGCTTGTCCGCCGATAGTGATGTCGTTCACGATAACAGAGCCTCAACCGCTGGTGGCTGCGATTTCGTCACAAACCAATGTGGATTGTTTCGGATTCGGTACTGGCGCGCTTTCTGTGAATGCCGTTGGAGGAACGCAAATCGCGACGAGTCCCAGCGGTTATCAATTTTCTTGGATCGGTCCGAACGGTTTCACAAGTACAGACCAAAACATCGCCAATCTTTTCGCCGGAAATTACGACCTGACGGTGACAGATGCCAACAATTGCCAAACAATGCTTTCGGCCGTAATTACGCAAAATCCGGAAATCAGCATCACGTATACGGCAACAACGATCACCTGTTATGGCGCAAATGACGCGAATCTGACAGTGAGTTTGAGCGGTGGCGTCGCGCCTTACACGTTTACCTGGAGTAACATGGCGACAATTCTGAACCAGACGAATCTGGCCGCTGGCGATTACATTATTACCGTAACCGATGCCTTGGGCTGCGTAAAATCGCTTTTGATAAACATCCCGGAAGCCCCGATTTTCACGATCAATCCTGTCGTAGTGCAAATCAGTTGCCATGGCGAACAGGACGGAAGCATTGCGCTGAATCTCGTCGGCGGAATCGCACCGATTTCTTTGGTCTGGAGCGACGGAAGTCCGGCGGGCTTGACACGCAACAACCTTGTGGCGGGCACATATTCGGTGACGATCACAGATTCGAAACCTTGTGTAATCCAGCGCACTTTCGTTATCGTCGAACCTCAGCCGCTTGTCCTTTCAGCACTGGTCGACAATGCCGACGATTGCAATGCCTCGAACGGAGGCGCGATCGATTTGCTGGTTTCAGGTGGAACGCCGCCTTACAATTATTCGTGGTCAAACGGAAGTACATCAGAAGACCTGACCAATCTCACAAACGGGAATTACACGGTTCAGGTCACTGATTCCAGAGGTTGTATTACCAATGGGCAATATTCGGTATTGCGTCCGGATCCTATCGCGATTACCGTTACGACCCAAACTGATTTCGACTGCGAGACGCGGAAAGTGAGCCAGGATTTTGTGGCAAGCGTTTCGGGTGGTGTGCCTCCGTATCAGTTGCAATGGTCAAGCGGAACGATTTCGGGAGCCAACAACGAGATCATGCATACAACCGTAAGTGGGATCGTGAATTTGACGGCCACGGACGCTCGCGGCTGTACGATGCAATATTCGGTCAACGTCGATATTCCGGTCTTGGGTTACATCGATTTTGAACCCGATTCTTACGGGAACGAACATTACGGAATTTTTTCGGTGGAAGATCCGGTCACTTTCAACAGTACGGTCACGGGCGACTACCAAACCGTGGTCTGGGATTTTGGAGACGGGACTTTTTCGAACGAGATCAGTCCGACGCATACTTACGTGAATGCGGGTTCTTATGTCGTCGTGCAAACCGTGACTTATCCTTTCGGATGTCAGTATACGAAAACAATCACGCTTATTGTTGAGGATGGTTATTTCCTTACCATTCCGACGGCATTCACTCCGAACAACGACAACATGAATGACAATTATCGTCCGGTTTCGAAGCGATTGGAAGCGATCCGACTCGATATTTACGATTCGTGGGGATCGATGATTTACAGTGAATTGGGCGATGTTCTCGTAGGATGGGACGGGACGATAAAAGGCGTCAAGGCCGAAAACGGCAATTATTACTGCAAGGTCACGGCCAAGACTTTTTACGGACGAACCATCACAGATACCCGAACTTTTGTACTAATCAAGTAAGCCATCCGCATGTCAAATACCATAAAATACCTTTTTCTTTTGTTGCTTAAGCCGATGGCAATTTGGGCGCAAGACCCGATCTTCACGCAATTTTATAACATTCCAGAAGCTTTGAACCCGGCATTTACGGCATCGGCAAACACGTGGAATGCGGGAATCGCGCACCGTCGTCAATGGCCGAACGACAACCGACGCATCGATACGCAATATGCTTTCGTGAGCAATCTGGCCACGGATGAACTCGGACTCGGCTTGACCGCCCAAAACCACAGCGAGGTCTTCACCGGATACAATTATTTCAAACTCAACGGAGCGGCTTCTTACCGCGTCGACGTGAGTTACGATTGGCACATCAGATTCGGGATCGAAGCCGGTTACGGGCGCAAGGATTTCGGCTTCGGCGGACTATTGCTCGAAGACCAGATCAACATCGGAACGGGCGCAATCGACGGGCCAACGGTCGATCCGGGCGCGATGCGAAACAACAAGATCGGATTCTTCGACCTCAACGCCGGAATTCTGGCCGATAACGAAAGCTCTTGGTTTGGCGTATCGCTTCGGCACTTGAACCGTCCGGACATTTCTTTTACCGAAAACGGGAATGTTCCGCTCAACATGTTTTTGTCTGTTCACGGTGGCTATTTCTGGGATCTTGGCGGACTTCCGTCGTTTTTCCTTCCCGAAGGCAGCACCTTGATCCTCATGGGAAATTACATGCGACAATCGGAGTACAACCGCTTCGATCTGGGAACCGTAATGGATTACGGACGTTTTTCGATCGGCGTTTTTTCGGCGGTGAACCTTGAGCGCAAAACCAACAACGGCCACTTGCTTACATCGGTAAATCCTGTCGCGACAGTGAATTTCGGGGAGTTCAAATTCGGTTACTCTTACGACATCAATACCTCTGGAATCGGCCGAACAGGCGGCATACACGAACTGACGTTGATTTGGCAATCGAGCCGCGAATGTTCCAAGTGCGACAATTACAAAGTTCGGCTCAAGCGCAATGGGGAAGCCGGTTATAGCAAGGGGTAAAAACAAAAAAAGCTGTTCTTTTGGAGCAGCTTTTTTTTGGAGACAAACATTATTGTTCCATTTTTGGATCGTTATTTTCGCGTTTGCGCCTGTACATCTCGTTCAAGCTGATTTTGTTTTCATTCACGATTGAACTGGAAGAAATCGTATGTCCCGAAGGAACTTCATTCGCTGGCTTCGAAGCCGATTCGTTTTCCAAAATCCTTATCAACAATTGATTTGTTTGCTCCTGAAGTTCAATTCTCCGGTTGATTTTCCAATACCAACAATTGATTTCTCTGAGCAGTAGAAAAATCGCGAAAAACACTAAAATTGCGATTGCAGTGAAGGCAAGCGAACTGCCAATTTGATCCATAATTACTTCGTTTTCTGTTGTAAATCCTTCAAATTCATAAAAAGCCAAACGTTCCCGAAGGCGCCAAAGCAAATGTTTTTTCTGTCCGATTCACTGACACTTCTTATAAGCACACCGCCCCAAACCAACAGCCTCAGCATCCTTCACCGTAGATTCCTCAATAGTGTGAGTGCACCGTTTCAACCCGCCACAATCCTTATTGTAATGATATTTGGTAGCGCCGGAACTCTTGCAAACCCAAACTTTTGAATCGGAGGTATCGGGTTCTGGTGCGTCAGATTTTGTGTCCGACGGCTTTTCGCTATCGGCGAACGGCAGTATTGACGAACTTTCCGTTTCTGTGGACACAGTATCGACAGACGGCGCGAGTTCGGTTTGTTTGCACGCCATCGCGGTCAAAATCCACAGTAAAATCACGGCAAATCTAAAGCGTAGTTTTGTTTTCATTGGCGGTTGTTGTGGCTTTGCGGATTCGCCTGATTGTGAGGAACTGACGAAGTCGCGATTTGTTTTTGGAAATCCCAAATAACACAACGCTCGTTGACTATGTGCTATTTGGGATCGGTTTTCGATAAACGTTTCGGTTTCCTCTTTGACAGACAGGTCGCTGTAAGTTTTTGGCTACGAATTAATTGGTTTTTGTTCGTACATATTCACTGCTTCGATCAACGCTTCGGAATGCGCGAAAATGTCGTCCAAAGTCGAAATCTCGTGCTTGACTTCCTTTTTTGATGCGTCGAGCAACGCCAGATATTTCTTCGATCCGTTGAGGTAAAGTCGGCACAAAGTCTTGCGGTTGTTGTCGTCGAGCAGTATCGCGAAATACGATTGGGCGTCGCGGTGTGCGATTCTCGAGGCATCGATTTTTTGGCGCAGAATGGTTTTCACGATCAAAAATCCTTCGAGTTCTTCGGCGGTCGTAACGATATTGTCAATTGGCGCGACGGTCTCCACAAGCGCTTCCTGTTGTTCGCGGTTCGCTTCGTCTTCCTTGGTCAGAGCCGATTTGAGCCGGTCGGTGATCATGTCCGAAATATATTGGTGAAGCGACTTTTTGGTCAGGTTCGTGAATTGCTCGAGCACTTTGGCCGTGACCGGTCCGGGATAAACTTGTTTGGCGAAGTGTTTTACGAAATCGGCACTCGGTTCGATGAATTCCTGATCGATCAATTTCTTGAGCTCGAAAGTGTATTTGAGCTCGCTGGCCGTATTGACGATGTTGTTGAAATCGTAATAAGCCTTGTGAAATTTCTTGAGTTCCTCGATCTGGTTGTCCTTGATTTCAGTAATGTTGAACGCGAAAAATGGCTTGTCGTCCATTTTGTTCGGCTCCACCAGATCGGTGTAAAATTTGTACTCGATGCCGTTTGTCAGGATCGAAAATTTGGCTTTCGTCGTATGGAAATACCTGAAAAGTTGCGAAGCGTTCTGCACGCTGAGCGAACCCGCGTGGTGTTTGCACTCGATCAAAATAATCGGTTCGCCGTCTTTCATGATGGCATAATCGATCTTTTCACCTTGTTTTATGCCTACATCGGCCACAAGTTCGGGCGTGACTTCGAACGGGTTGAAAACGTCGTAGCCGAGTTCGCGGATAAACGGCATAATGAAAGCATTTTTGGTCGCTTCCTCGGTCTGTACTTGCGATTTGAGTTTGGTGACGCGTTCGCCCAGCAGTTTGATTTGGTCTTTGAAATCCATGGTCAGGTTATTTTTTTTCAAACCTAACCCGTTTACAAACCAAGTTTTTACGGTTTTCCGTAATCGGATAAATCAAATTCGACCCAAATCGGCAAATGATCCGAAATTTTGCGGGCATCGGACAGGTTTGCGAAAACGGTATAAAAGTCGACGACGCCTCTGGATTTCACTTTTACGGACAATTTCCGATAGAAAATATTGTCGAACTCCGAAGCCGTGCAGCCGTTTTTACACGCCATTTTCAACGTGGTCTTTGTTCCGATAAAGGCCGATTCGAATCCCATTTTACGTATCGGATTGAAAACCGAATGGCTTTGCGGACAATTGAAATCACCTGCGAAAATCAGGTTGAGGTTCGGATACCTTTCGGGAAAGAACCTGAAGTGCTTGATCTCGGTCTCGGGTTGCATTCTCTTGGTGATCGCGTGGAAATTCACGAGCGTAAACTCTTTTTGGCCGTATCTGAAAGTGGCGAAAAACGGTTCGCGCTCGATTTGTGTCCGATAGTATTTTTCAAGCCAGGCTTTCCCGACGATCCTAACTTTGGCCGGTTTCCACAAAAAAGCGTAACGTTCCTTTTTCTGGCGCGTGCCTTCGGTTGGATCGCTCACGACGTAATCCCATTTTGCGCCGCTTCTGTTGAGCGTTTCGACAAGTTTCGCGACAGCCTGCGCGCCGCCATTTCCGGCCACGATTTCCTGAAGCGCGACCACGTCAAAATCCCTGAGATTTTTGGCAATCAGGTCAATCGTCGCCTGCGATTTGGATTTTCCCATGTCGCACAAATTCCAGCTGCACACGCGGATTTGCGAGAAAAGCTGTCCGCAGAAAATCAAAAAAGCGACAATCAGGACTTTTCTCATGCCAGTCCGAGTTCTTTGGCGATCGCGACAAGCGGCCCGATGTTTTTGCTCTCGGCGCGCAAGATCGTCTTGAGCCTGGCGATGCGTTTTTCAATGCTGCTCGTGCTGGCGCCTTTTGTGCCGTCGGTTTTGAAGATGTCCGAAATTTGCATCTGGGTGAGACCTTTCGATAGCAATCCGAGAAGTTTTCGGTCGGTTTCATCAATCTCGTCCAACGATTTGTTGTTCAAGACGTGAGAAAGTTCGGGTGAAATGTAACGGGAGCCGTTGTAGATTTTCGCGACCGCCTTGCGGATTTCCGGAATGTTTTCGCGTCCTTTCAGCACATAACCGTCGATTTCCAGTTCGTCGAACAAATATTGTACAAGGCTGGGACGATCTTCAATCGAATACACGATCACCTTTAGCGAAGGCTGGATTTCCATGGCCGCGGCGATCAATTCCTGTCCTGAAGTGAGTACGATTTCGCGATGATCCGGCTTGAACGACAAATCGGTGATCAGCAAATCGAACGGTTCTTCGTCCTGAAGGCTTTTCTTGATTTTGATCAGCGCGTCGTCGCAATAGCTTACGTGAGCCGATTCTGAAATATCGAGCGTGCTCAAGGCGTCGCGAACGGCGACATTATAGGCATCAAAGTCTTCGGCTACGAGAATTTTTTTGAACATTTTCATTGGGTTATATCGCAAATTCGATTCTTGCCCCGAAACCATTTCCGGGCGTGGAGTCAAATGTAGATTTTCCCTTTAGCTCAGAAATACGGTTTTCCATAATCCGCAGGCCATTTTTTCGTTTGTTGCTTTCCGAATCGTGTCCTTTGCCGTTGTCCTTGTATTCAAACACGAGTTTTTTGTCTTCTTCCGAAAAGGAAAAAAACGCGCGAGAACACTCACTGTGCTTTCTCATATTGGCCAAGATTTCCTGCAAGATCCGATAGAATTCGATGCGTTTGAAGTGCGGAAGATTTTGCCAGCTCACTTTCGAAAGTCCTTGTATGATCACGCTGCATTCGGAAGAATTGTATTCCTGAAGCAAATCGTGTATGAGTTTCCCGAAATCGGCATCTTCGGGAACATCGCTGTTGTCGCGCGAAACGCTTCGGGTTCCGGCATAGATCAGGTCGAGTCGGCTCAAGAGCGTTTCCTTGTTTTCGGGTTGGTCGAGGTTTTGGGTTTCGGCAAATACGATCGTGCGGTGAATTTGGTTGGCAAGGTCGTCATGCAGCGTTTTGGAGAATCTTACTTCGGCTTCGTAGGTGGCTTTTCGCGATTCTTCCCGTCTTACTCTTTTGGTGCGTTTGACGAAATAGACTATTGAAGAAATGAGTGCCGCGACCAGGAAAACCGCAACTAACGTCCAGCCGATTCGTGCAATTCGCTCTTGTTCTTTTTCGGAGCGCTCAGCTATTCTGTCGTCATTTGCTTTTTTGTAATTGTATTTGATCATCGCGAAGGCGTTTTTTGCCTTTCGGTTGACTTTTTGCAAACTATCCGAAATGCGGACATAAATCTTGGAGTAATTGCGAGAAAGTTCAGGATTTGCATTTTGTATCAAAAAACTCAAAACCTCAAGTCTATCGGATGGCGAATTGGTTCGCAGCGCGATTTTTTCAGCTTGGACTGCCTTATCAACGCTCGCATTTCTATCCGACGCTAATTCGGCTTCGGCCAAATGCATATAGCTCGTGATAAGTCCGTATTGGTCATTGTTTTTTTTGCGCAGCTCAAATGCGCGTTGCATCAGATTTCCTTGGATGTCCCGTTTTGTACGGAATGCCGCATATCCTAAGTTGTCCAAAATTTTGGCTTTTATCAAAACGGAATCCGGGAAGTGATAATCGGCACTCGCCTTTTTGAAAATCGAGTAAGCTTTTTCGAAATTGCCCGCCTTGATATTGGCGTAACCGATATTGTTGTCAATGGTCGCCCGTTGTTCTTGGTCTGAAACATATCTTTTTCCCTTCAGATAGTAGTTTTCGGCATTATCCAAATCTTCTGTCATCGCATAACTTATCGCCAAGTAGTTGTAAAGGCTTGGAAGCCAAAGCGTATCGCGCCTTGGATTCAGATATTTCGATGCTTCGACAGCCGTGGCTTGCAGTTCGTCGTAATCATTTCGTCCGTTGAGAATGTTCGCAGTCATCAATAGAGAATAGGCAGTCTGCGCACTGTCTTTGGCAAGAATGAACAAATCTTTTGCCTTGAGGAAATTCACGAAAGCACTGTCAGATTTACCTTCGGTATTGAACTTTTCAGCTTTGTCAAGCGCGTCAACCCCTTGTCTGTAAGAAGTTTTGTCAGACTCATCTATCATACGTACATCCGAACACTGAAAGAAAGCCGCAACTACCAATAAAAAAATCAGGGAATGAAAAACCAGTCGTTTCATTCCCCGAAAATATAAAAATTATGTTAGCCACCCGGATTGATCGGAGGTTTTGGCGGTGGAATCGTTCCGTTGCCGCCTCCGGTTCCGCCTTCGAGTTGCACATTGGCATTTCCTGTTTTTGCAGTTTCGTCGTCAGCACTGCAAGAAGTCATCGCGATTCCGGCCATAGCCAGCAATCCCATTATGAAAATTTTTTTCATCTTTTTTGTATTAAAAAATTAGTGATGAGCAAGGCCTTGGCGAGACGAAAAGGTTCTCGTTCTAAAAAGGCCGTTGCCGAATTTTCGGGAAGTGCAGTGTGCCTATACGAAGCGGTCGGTTTATACTTCCCGGAATAAATCTTCCGATCCGTATGGCGTCACTGTTTGTGGAATCGTTTTGTACATTTGCTCTTGATGCATGTCGAGCAGGAACGAAACCTGATGCAAATAAATGGCTTGATTTTTAGCTGATTGCGGTATGCTGTTCAAACTGTTCAAACTGTTCAGGAATGTTTGTCAACGTTTAAAATTGTTCGAGAATGCCTACTATCGACGACTACCGCAACGCTATCAAAAGTCTATATCGAACTGCTCCCGATGGGAACTTTGGCTTGAGTGTCAATCCTCAGCCCAAAGATTTCAAAAGGGTTTCCTTATGGCTTTTGGATGAAGATTTGGACAAGAAGGATCGCCTGATATTGGATCGATTCTACGGAATCCGCGAAAGCGATAATGCCAGGCTAAAAATCGAAGGATTCGCAAATCGTCATTACCGTCCTATAAAATCGCTACTTACAGAAGATGTCAGTTCAGACGACGAGCATATGCTCAATCTTGCTGCACTTATAGTCGGTTTAAGTCCGAGACCTTTCAGAACATTCGCGAATGCAAGTTCCGGATTCACAATAGTTCAGCAACCAAAACCAGGATCAGAAATAGATTTTGAAGAGCAGCCGAATGGCTGGGCAGAAGTAACTAATGAAAGGGATGAACCACTTAGGCAAGAAAAAGTTTTTGAAGAAATTATCGAAAATCCAACGCCGTTCAAAGAAGAATACCAGCCAGAACTAGTGCCTGAAAAACCGTTCAAGCTTAAGGACAAAAATCGAAATCCAGAAACATTAAATGAGGAAAATGGGAAATCGAAAACTCGAAAAACGGTATTTTCTGAGAAATTAAAATGGATTGCCGCCGCCGGAATCATTCTCCTTGTAACTTCAATCATCTTGATGGTTCCAGTGCTAACCAAAAGCGATTTCATGCAATGGGACACAGATCATTACATAGCAGTCGATGGTGAGGTACTCGAATCACAGGAAATGCCGATCTACAAAATGGATGAAAAGGAATTTGGTATGAGACGCGTCAAGGTCTACGATACGACCACGTTCTACGTGAACGACAAGCCTAAATATTGGTACATCAGGGACAACGGCTACCAGTTTTTCGATCGTCCCGGAAAATATCCGCAAGATCGCACGCGTGATTTACATGTCGTGTCGACTCCAATCGCGAGAGATGTCCGCGAAGGAAAAATCAGGATCGATTACTGATTCGCGAATTCAGGCCACAAAAAAAGCGCCCATTTCTGAGCGCTTTAAATCAATATTTACTATTTCGGATTATTGTCCGGGCATGCCGCCTGAATTCTGGTTTTGCTGCATGTCGTCGTTGTTTACGCCTTTCGTTTTGGGCTGGTTGAACGTCATTTTGCCAAAGCTGTAGCTGAACGTGATTCCGAAAGATTGTATCGGGAAAGCGAAATTGCTCGTCGTCGAGAAACCGTTTCCGCTCGATTCGTTGCGGAATTCGATATCGCGTTTGAAAGGCGAAGTCGCGTTGAATCCGATCGAGGCCGTTTTGTCCCAGAATTGTTTCTTGATCCCGAAAGAAATCAGGTTGAAAGCCGGATTGGTGCCTTGCAGGTTGCGTCGGCGCGAGTTTTGGATCATGAACATTTCGGCCACTAGATTCTTTCCGAAATCGTATTGTCCGGACACGAATGCCGAATACTGGAAATACGTTCCGGTCGATGTCTGTGTCGAGGCGAAAGCGTTCGAAGCGCTCGGATTGTAAGTGTAACCGTTGAAGTTTCCGCGAAGCGAGAAGCCTTTGAAGAGGTTGACAGATCCGAAGAAATTAAAGCCAAGCGAGTTGTTTTCACCCACATTCTCAAATCTCGTAATCGTTCCGGATTCGTCGGCCAAAGGCGTCGCGATACCTTCGATCAAGCCCGAAATGTTTCTGTAATACACCGAGAAATTGATGGTGCGCTTTGGAGAAAAAGTCGAAAAACCAAGTTCGACAGTCTGGGAAATCTCGGCCTCAAGATTCGGATTTCCTTCCTGTTGCGACTGAATGTTCGAACGGTTGATGAAAGGATTCAGATTGTTCATGTTCGGACGCTGGATTCTCTTGGTATAATTGAGTTTCAAGGACGATTTGTCCGACAGTTTTTTCTGCAAAGTAAAACTCGGGATAAAAGTCGTGTAGTCGTTTGTGAACGAAGCCAGATCGGCCTGCAGATCGTTCGTCGGTCGGCCTTCGATATTCGTCTGCTCGACACGCGCGCCAACCATCAAAGTGTAATCCTTCGGCAAATCATACGTCCCGACGACATATCCGGCATAAACATCCTGATCGTAATCGTACAAATTCGAGTTGATGGGATCGTAAACGAAATCGCCGTTCGCATCTGGAATCATGTTCGTGAAATCACTCGAAAATCTTCTGAAAATCGACTTTCCGCCAGCTTCCAACTTGAACTTTTCGGTAACGGGAAGCGTGTAATCGAGCTGGATCGTGTATTCGTTGTTCGTTCCGTCAGAATCGGCTTTCTGGTCGGTATAGAAATCAGAATAGCGGCTCACGTAATCGGTCGTGTTCTTGCTGCGACTCCATTGTGTCGAAAGCGAGAGTTGGTGGCCTTCTTTCGAGAATTTCTTCACGTAATCGAGATTCCAGTCGAAGCTTTTCCAGCGGTTTTCGTTGTCGGTCGCGGTCGTAAACATGGAGTTGTTTGCGGCGTTGTTGAAATCCTCGAATGTGCTCGTAGCGCGTCCGTCAGAATCCCAACCGCCGTCGTTTAGCCGAATCGTCGAACTCAAAGTGTTGTAAGCGTTGAAATCGTATCCGGCCGTGATGGAACCGTTCAGGCCGTAGCGGTTCACTTCACTTTCGCCTTTTGTCGATTGCAGCGAATTTGCCGTTCCGTTGTCGATTTCCTGACGCGACGAATAAGTAGAAGTGCGCGGCCAGCCGTTGTTATAGCCGATGTTTGCCGCGAGTGAAAATCTGTCTTTGTTGTAATTCAAGTTGCCGTTGAAGTTGTTCTGACGCGTTCCGATTCCGCCTGAAACCGAACCCGAAATCCCGGAAGTCGACTTGCTTTTTGTGATGATGTTGATGATTCCAGCCGAACCTTCGGCGTCATATTTAGCCGATGGAGAAGTCACGACCTCGACGTTCTTGATCTGATCGGATGGAATCGTTCGCAAAACGTCGGCAATGTTCGCGTTTGTCGCGCCCGTCGGTTTTCCGTTTATCAGAATCCTTACGTTCGCATCGCCACGAACCGACACATTTCCGTCCATGTCGACGGAAACCATCGGCACTTTCTGCAAAACATCGGTGGCATTTCCGCCCGCGGCCGTCACGTCCTTTTCGACGTTATAGACCACTTTGTCGATTTTGTTCTGCACGAGTGAGGCGCGGCTTGCACGACGACTTCGTTCAAAGCGGTCGAAGCGGTCGAAAGTTTGATCGTACCCAAATCCAGATCTGGTTTTGCGCCCGTGGTTTCGACGTTGTTGATGGTTCTATCGCCGTATCCGATGAACGAGATCACGACTTTGTAAACGCCCGGAGCAATTCCCGTCAAGCGGAAGTGGCCATCGGTTTCAGAAACGACGCCCGAAACCGGAGCCGGATTGTCAGTCTTGTACAAAGCCACCGAAGCGTATTCGACGGCCGTATTCGCAATGGAATCCTTGAGCGTGCCTTCGATTTTTCCGGTGATGGACGAACCCGGGGCGGGAAAATTCTGCGCGAAAGCCGAAAGTCCAACGAAGATCAGGAGGATGGAAAATAATTGTCTCATTTTGATTTGTCTTGTTTTTTGTTTTCCGAATTGGAGCGACAAAGGACTCAAATGTTACAAGCGCATCCGAATCCGCTCGACGGAAACCCACAAAACATCGACGGAAATCCCGATTCTCGTTTTGGACACAAAAACCGGCGTTTTGGCTTCATCCGACCAAATCCATCGCCCGAACTTTACCTTGTCACATAACGGGAACTTCGCGCGGTTTTGCTGGTTTTTTTGAACCATTAAGTTCATTAAGAACATTAAGAAGTTTCGCGGATTTTTTGAAGCCGATGGATTTTGGTGCCGATCAACCTGCAAGGTTTTATTTTGAACCATTAAGGACATTAAGTTCATTAAGAACATTAAGAAGTTTCGCGGATTCTTTGAAGCCGATGGATTTTGGTGCCGATCAACCTGCAAGGATTTTTCAATCTCGTAGGTTTGTTTTTTTTTGAACCATTAAGGACACTAAGTTCATTAAGAACATTAAGAAGTTTCGCGGATTTTTTGAAGCCGATGGATTTTCGTGCCGATCAACCTGCAAGGATTTTTCAATCTCGTAGGTTTTTTTTTTGAACCATTAAGGACATTAAGTTCATTAAGAACATTAAGAAGTTTCGCGGATTTTTTGAAGCCGATGGATTTTCGTGCCGATCAACCTGCAAGGTTTTTTCAACCTTGTAGGTTTGCATTCAGTTCCGGACAATAATCTTAACCATCCTGAACTTCTTAATGGTTTAAACCAATCAGTTAGTTACTGCAGACTTCGTCCAATTGTCATCAAGAACACACGGATTGCACGGATTCCCAGCAATTAAGAAGATAAATTTATGAAGCCACGAATTCACGAATGCCACTATTCGTGAATTCGTGGCTTTAGATATTTTGCGACAATAATTGAGGCATTACCTATGGCCATTTCGCGTTGCTCGGGTCGTGGCTTTAAATATTGTGTGGTAAAAATTTGCGAATTAGCGGCTAAATCATCGGAAACCGAAACGACTAGGGAATTAGAAAAGCTAAATCCGCGTATCCGTGGCAAAAAAAAATCCGCAGTAAAAAAACCTCACTGCCAACGCGAAAAGAATTCCGCATAAGCATCGCGATATTGATCGGTGACGGCAATCGTCTTGCCCGAAACCTCCACCGTGCCTTTCGTGGCCGCGCGAATTTTGTCCAAAGCCACGATGAACGAGCGATGGACGCGCATGAAACGATCTGTGGGAAGTTTTTCCTCAACAGCCTTCATGCTCGTGAGCGACAACAGCGGCTTAGGTTCGTGCTGTAGGAAAACTTTGACGTAATCCTTGTCGCTTTCGAGGTACAAAATATCTTCAAACGGTACGCGAACCATCTGATATTCGATTTTCAGATATAAATAATGCGGCTTGTCAGAAGTCTCTTTTTCCACAGCGGGCGCGCCTTTTACGAACTCGTAATAACGCACGGCTTTCTCGACGGCTTTCGAAAAATCCGAAAAGGAAAACGGTTTCAGCAAATAATCGAGGGCCTCGACCTTGTAACTTTCGAGCGCATATTGATCGTAAGCCGTCGTGAAAATCACGCGCAGATTTCCCGCAGTTCTGTATTGGTCAAGCACTCTCGCGAGTTCGAGTCCGCTCAAATCGTTCATTCTGATGTCAAGAAAGGCCACGTCGACAGGTTCGTCCCGCAACGCTTTCAAGGCTTCGACCGCATTCGAAAACTTGCCCTTGAGTTCGAGCATGGGCGTCTTTTCGATGTACGAAACCAGCAAATTGAGCGCTAACGGCTCGTCGTCTACGGCAATGCAGGTCAAGGTCATGACAAATCGAGTTTTAGGTGAACCGAGAATTCGCTTTGGTTTTCATCCGATTTTGCGCTCAACGAATATTTCTGCGGATAAATCAAATCGAGTCGGCGTTGGCTGTTGACCAATCCGATACCGTTCGATTCTTCCTTATCGGTCGGTTGGTCGGGAAACATCGAATTTTTGATATCGAATTCCAAAATATGCTCGTGTTGCTCCAATTTTATGTGAATGTACGACGGATGAAGCGAGCTCACGCCGTGTTTGAACGCGTTTTCGATAAACGGAAGAAACAGCATCGGCATGGCTTCGGCTTCCTGCAAATCGTCGGGTTTTTCGAAAGTTACCAACACGTTTTCGGTCAGCCGCAACTTCATCAGCTTCAGGTAATCTTCCATGAAATTGACCTCTTTCGAGAGCAAAACCAACTGTTGTTTCGTGCCATAAAGGACGTGCCGCATAAGTCGCGACAAGTTGTAAACCGCTTCCTGAGCCTGCGTATTTTCACCCGTCAAAGCATAAATCGAATTGAGCACATTGAAGAAAAAGTGCGGATTCACCTGCGCTTTCAGGAAAGAAAGTTCCGATTCCAGTTTCTCGCGTTCCAGATCCTCTCGCACCAAAGCTTCATCGCGCAATTTTTTCCCGATTCCGATAATCGTCGCGCTCCCGATGACGAGCAAAGTCAAAATCACGATCCAGAAATGCCCGATGAGGTCTTTTTCGGGTTTGTCGTCTTTTGGGTCGACGTGAAAATGCGCATTCATGATGCCGCGGTAATCGAGCCAGCCGTCAACGTGATGGTTGAGCGTCACAAACCCGAAAATTAGCAGGATCATGCTCAAAAAGAAAAGGATCGGACGCGCCTTGAACAGCAATCTGGGCATGCAAAGTTTCAGCGTCAGATAAAAGGCCGATGCCCACATCAGCATCAAGATAACCTGCTTGATCCAGTAAATAGACGGCATTTTCATTCCCCAAAACAGCGGAAGGCTTTGCGAAGCGGCAAGTCCCGTAAAAATCAGGATTTGCGCCAGAATGTAGATCTTGTTCGTCTTGAATGTTCTTGTGCTGAATGACATGTGGCAAAGATATTTGCTAATTGCTTTATTTGGGTTTTGAGTCGATATAAAGCTGCTGAACGTCGATGGAATTTGTTTTTTGGAGCTTTTTCCGGCTGACTGGCACTAGCTTTTCGAAGAAAAAGTCCTTGATTTTCTAAGGTTGCGACAGCGACCGCAGGAAGCTCGTTGCAACCTCTAGAAAAGCAGGCTTTTGCAAGAAAGCTAGTGCCCGGCAGCCGGAGAAAGCTCAAAGAAAATTTTGCAATAAAAAACAAAAATGATTTTCCTTTTGTATCAAGACAAAAGAAGATTATTTTTGCTGTTCGAAAATCAAATCTAAAATGAGAACAATCCAATTCCGCGAAGCCGTATGCGAAGCCATGAGCGAAGAAATGCGCCGCGACGAATCTGTATATCTGATGGGCGAGGAAGTCGCCGAATACAACGGTGCTTACAAAGCGTCTAAAGGAATGCTTGACGAATTCGGGCCGAAACGCGTTATCGACACGCCAATCGCCGAGCTTGGTTTTGCAGGAATCGCGGTAGGTTCTGCCATGAACGGAAACCGTCCTATCGTCGAGTTCATGACATTCAACTTCTCGCTTGTAGGAATTGACCAGATCATCAACAACGCGGCCAAAATGCGTCAGATGTCGGCCGGACAATTTCCGATGCCGATGGTTTTCCGCGGTCCGACCGCTTCTGCAGGACAATTGGGCGCGACGCACTCACAGGCTTTCGAGAACTGGTTTGCAAACACTCCGGGATTGAAAGTTGTGGTTCCGTCTACGCCTTACGATGCCAAAGGACTTCTGAAGTCGGCCATCCGTGACAACGATCCCGTGATTTTCATGGAATCGGAACAAATGTATGGCGATAAGGGCGAAGTGCCAGAAGGTGAATACACGATTCCGCTAGGAGTTGCCGATATCAAGCGCGAAGGAAAAGACGTGACTGTCGTGTCTTTCGGAAAAATCATCAAAGAAGCGTTGGCCGCTGCCGAAGAACTTTCCAAAGAAGGTATCGAGATTGAAGTAATCGATTTGAGAACGGTCCGTCCTATGGATTATGACGCGATCATCAATTCGGTGAAGAAAACAAACAGACTTGTAGTTTTGGAAGAAGCCTGGCCGTTTGCCTCGGTTGCATCCGAAATCACTTATATCGTTCAGGAGCGCGCTTTCGATTTCCTCGATGCGCCAATCCAACGCATCACGACTGCCGACACGCCGGCTCCGTATTCGCCAACCTTGCTCAAGGAATGGTTGCCGAACGCACAAGACGTCGTCAAGGCCGTCAAGAAAGTCTTGTACAAGAAATAAGCGAAATATCCGTTATATTTGAACTTCACCATCTCGGTGAAGTTTTTTTTTCTATGCGCAACAACAACACCTTTCTCAGCCTCGCTTTTTTACTGTTTCTAACGGCCGCGTTCGCCCAGACCAAAGTGAGCGGAATCGTCATTGACGACACCAAGCTTCCCGTGCCTTACGCCAATGTGCAGTTCAAGGGTTCGACCCAATCTGTAGTGACCAACGAAGACGGTAAATTCTATATCGAATCGCCAACTGCCTATACGAAAATTCTCGTTTCGTTCATGGGCTACAAAACCAAGGAAGTCGATCTGCCCAAAGCGGTGAATTACGACTTTACGGTCACGCTGCAACCCGAGAACGAGTTGAACGCCGTGACGATCTACACCGGAAAAACGTCCAAGAAGAACAATCCGGCGCTCGACATCTTGCGCAAGATATGGGAAAGACGGCGCAAGAACGGGCTTTACATGTTCGATCAATATCAGATGGAAAAATACGAAAAGGTGGAATTCGACATGAATTCGATCGATTCGGCTTTTATGAAACGCAAGGTTTTCAAGGGAATGGAATTCATTTTCAACCACGTCGACACGAGCGATGTGACCGGAAAAACCTATCTGCCGATCTTTATCAACGAACAACTTTCTGACGTTTACGGCGACAACAAACGCACCAAAAAGAAAGAAGTCGTAAAGGCAACCAAAAATTCAGGTTTCACCGGAAACCAGCAAATTCAGGCGTTCATCAAGGATTTGTATGCCGAATATAACATTTACGACAACTATCTTTTGTTCTTCGACAAGAGCTTTACGAGTCCGTTGTCGCGCACGGGAATCGACGTCTACAATTACGTGTTGCGAGACACGGCCGTGATTGACGGGAAAAGTTGCTTCAACATCGTTTTTTATCCGAGAAGGAAAAGCGAACTCACGTTCAAAGGCGATTTTTGGGTTGCCGACACGACGTTTGCGATCAAGTCGATCAATATGGCGGTCACCAAATCGGCAAACATCAACTGGGTCAAGGACATTTACATCGAGCAGGAATTTGAGGTCGTGAACGATTCGGTCTTCCTTTTGACCAAAGATTATATGATGTCAGATTTCGCCTTCAGCAAGAAAGACGAGTCGAAAGGCGTGTACGGAAAGCGCACGACCTACTATCGCAACCACAAATTCAACCTCAAGAAACCCGACGAATTCTACAAACAGGACGTCAATTTCTTAGATCCGACAATTTACCAAAAGGACGAAAAATATTGGGACGAACACCGTTTCGAAGAGCTTAACGCCGACGAAAAAGGCGTATATCAAATGCTCGACACGCTCAAAACCGTCAAGAAATTTAGGCGATTGTACTCAACAGTCGAAATTCTCGCGAGCGGTTACATCAATTACGGCTGGTTCGATTACGGCCCGATCTATTCCACGATCGGTTACAACCAGGTCGAAAGATTCCGATTGAGAACCGGCGGGCGAACCTATTTCGGCCCGAACGACCCGTGGCGACTCGAAGGTTACGTCGCATACGGGTTCGGAGACGACAAATTCAAGTTCGGCCTGTCCGGAAAATGGATGGTCGACAAGAAAAGCAGGCTTATCGTGTACGGCGGATATCGTCGCGACGTAGAGCAGATCGGCGCAGACCTGACTTCCACAAACGACGTTTTGGGTAGAAGCAACGCCTCGTCATCGGTTTTCGCATCCGGAAGCAACGGAAAACTCACAAACATCCAGTTGGCTACGGCCGCACTCGAGTTCGAGCCCGTGAAAAACCTCCGGATAAAATCCGGAATCAGTTACAGGACGTTGCGTTCGGCCAACACTACAGACGAATTCAGCCTCGATTATTACACGACTTTGCCTACGCAAAATGCGCCAGGAGTCGTGGCTAAGGAAGTCAAACAAACCGAAATGCAGTTCGAGATCGACTGGACGCCAAAACGCCAAAACATCGGTTATGGAGTAGAACGCGATGTCGTCGACAATCCTTACAGCCGCGTTTTCTTTAGACTGAGTTCTGGAATCCAAGGCATGTTCGACAGCGATTTCGAGTATCAAAAACTGCAATTGTACTACCGACAACCAATCATAATCGGTGCGATCGGGCGTTCGTTCATAACCACCGAAGTCGGGAAGACCTACGGAACGGTGCCGCTAGGCCTAATGAACATCGTACCAGGAAACCAAACCTGGTGGCAAATCGACAACACGTTCGCCAACCTCGATTTCTATGAATTCGTCGCTGATGAATACGTGACGATGCACTGGGAACACAATTTCCAGGGCAAGCTTTTCGCGAGAGTGCCGGCGTTGCGAAAACTCAATTGGCGCGAGATCATCGGCGTTCGCGCAGTCTACGGAACGGTTTCGGACGAAAATAGAGCCATCAACGCCTCGGGATTGATTTACCGCGCGCCAGAAAACGTCTATTACGAGTACGGCTTCGGTATCGGGAACATCTTCAAGGTTTTCCGCCTCGATTTTTCGTGGAGAGGAAATTATCTCGAATTGCCCGATGCTCGCCGATTCGCGGTTCGCGGCTCGTTTGGATTTTATTTTTAGAAGTAGGGAGCGATGTGCTTTTAGTAATTCTTTTCCAGGTTAGGATATTGTCTGATCCTTCTTGAAGAAGCATTTTCCCGCTGACCCGCTTCTAGCTTTCTAAAAACCGCCGGCATTTGTAACGCGAGCCAAGAGCTTCCTTCGGTCGCTTTGGCTCGCGAACAAATGCAAGGCGTTTTCCGCGAAAGGCTATCCGCTTGCATCGGGGCTAGACTTCGGTTTTTCAGTTCAGGTTTTTGCCATCGATGCGATAAGTTCTTTCCAGAACGCGGTTTGCGGCAAGACGATAAACAACGCCAATTCGCAAATCCACACAAAGGCAAAGGCTAGATAAGGACTTTTCAACATCGGTCTTTTGAGTTTGAACTTCTCGTAACACAAGATTGTGAACGCGAACAGAAATGGGGTTACGACCATAGCGAGAATTCCTGCGTCGTTGTTTACCAAATTACTCACAAGTCGCCCCAAACCAGGATTCAAAACAATCAAACTCGCCCCGATAATAAACGCGACGTGCCAACGCAAATCGCGCTTTTTTACCATTGCGATTACATAGCAAATGCTGAATGAAATCACGTCCAAAATGCCACCGACGGCCGTGATCGCGGCTTGTTCGGGAGAATTCGCGTAGTTGCGCGGAATTGCGTTGAACACCAGAACCAAAATCGAAACCACGATCAAAGGGGCGAGAAAATAGGAGAGACGCCCGATTTTTCGGTGCAGTTCGGGTTTGCGCCTGCGAACCAATATCGGTTGAACAATCAGCATCGCGAACCAGCAAAAAAACAGAAATAGGTGAAGGTGCGTCACAAAGAAGAAATCGCCCAAACTTGCCAATTTCGCAAAATAGGAAAAGTAAAATCCCGATGTGCTAATCAAAGCAATCAGGATAAACATTGCGGTCAACAAAGAATATTTTCTTTCCATTCAGATTTTTGTTTGTAAGGGTAAAGAAACGGTTTTTCTTTTTCGAGTGCGAAGCGAAATGTTTTTAAGGGAGCCATTCCACGACTTTCTCGACCACGAAAGCCTTGTAAGAGCCGGCGTCGCTGCAATGTCCCGAACTGTTTATGATAAGACATTCGCTTTCCTCAGCCACGTTTCCATTGCCGTTTTCGAGCAAACCGTTCTTGAAGTCGTTCGCGTTTTGCACGCCCATTGTCGGGTCGACTTTGTTGGCCATGTACGCCACGGGAACCAAAACCGCCGTGCCTTTCCATTCGTCTCCGCCCGAACATTCGAGAATTGCTCCGCGAATATCCGTAATAGGATTTCCGACGCCTTCTTGTCCCGGCAAAATCAGCGGGAAGGTGTTGTTTCCGCCTCGGGACATGCCGCCGATGATCGTCTTGGAACGTGGAATCTGGAATTGTGCGCCAGCCGCCGTGATCACGCTTTCGAGATCGGCTTTGAAGCGGGCGTTGATTTCTGCATAAGTTCCCGTCGGATTTTGGTAGGATGTCGTCACGGCCACGTAGCCTTTCTTGGCCAAAAGCTCGCATTGTGCATTCAGGATGCCGTCGCCTTCATCGCTGTTGTCGCCGTGGGCTAGGATCACGAGGCCTTTTCTGGTTTCGGGCGAGGCGGTTTCCTGAAAATAGGTTTTATAAGCGAATCCTCGATTGGATTGGGAAGTTTGGTTGATTGTTTGCGTCGGGTCGTTGTCGCTCGGAGACGCGCTGTCGTCGTTTTTGGAACACGAAAAGTTCAGTGTGAACAGCAAAACAAGTGGTAGAAATTTGATCGTTTTCATAATTGGTCGTTTTTATTTGACCCAAAGTTGTGAAAGTGCGACCGATGTTTTTTATGCCGATAATTGAGTTGCGGGTTTTGGGAAAGGAAGTGCGATTTTTGGTTGGGATTTGCTATCGATTCAGAGTTGCGCGAGGGATGGAAGTGGCACCCTTTTGGGTTTTCGCCCTCAAAGCGAAAACCCAAAAGGTACAACGGACAGCCCGACGGCGGCTCCAAAATCGCGATCGAAGCTGAAACTGCGACCATTCCCTACAACTGCCTTTTGGAACGTGCCGCCGGCGCGCCCAAAACAAAAAAGCCGCAATCAAACGACTGCGGCTTCTATTTATCTCAGGAACTTAGGCACTTTGCGTTCAATCAAATTCCGAATTCGGCTTTCACTTTGTCGACGAAATCGAGTTTTTCCCAGGTAAACAACTCCACGGAAACGGTTTTTTCTTCTCCGTAAGGATTTTTGAAAGTTTTGGTCACCGTCTCAGGTTTGCGTCCCATGTGGCCGTAAGCCGCTGTTTCACTGTAGATTGGATTTCTGAGTTTCAAACGTTGTTCGATGAAATAAGGACGCATGTCGAAAATGTTCTCGACTTTTTTCGCGATTTCGCCATCTGACAACTTCACTTTTGACGTTCCGTAAGTCTCGACAAAAATCCCCATTGGCTTGGCAACGCCGATCGCGTAGGAAACCTGGACCAAAATTTCATCTGCAACGCCCGCAGCCACAAGGTTTTTGGCGATGTGACGCGTAGCATAAGCCGCTGAACGATCCACTTTCGAAGGGTCTTTTCCAGAGAACGCGCCGCCGCCGTGAGCGCCTTTTCCGCCGTAAGTGTCCACGATGATCTTGCGTCCCGTCAAGCCTGTGTCACCGTGAGGTCCGCCGATCACGAATTTCCCGGTCGGGTTGATGTGATAGTGGATGCTGTCGTTGAACAAATGCGCATATTGTGGATATTTGGCGATAATTCTCGGGATAAGGATGTCGATGATGTCTTGTTTGATCTTGGCCAACATCGTGTTTTCCTCGTCGAAATCGTCGTGTTGCGTGGAAATTACGATGGCATCGATTCGCGACGGTTTGTTGTTGTCATCGTATTCAAGTGTCACTTGCGATTTTGCGTCCGGTCTCAGGTAAGGAATTTCGTTGTTTTCGCGTCTCAGCTCGGCAAGTTCCTGAAGCAATTTGTGCGACAGATCGAGCGCCAATGGCATGAAATCCTGCGTTTCGTTCGTGGCATAACCGAACATCATTCCTTGATCGCCAGCACCTTGATCTTCTTTGCTGGCGCGGTCTACACCTTGGTTGATGTCGCTGGACTGCTCGTGGATCGCAGACAAAATCCCGCAAGAATTCGCCTCGAACATGTATTCGCTTTTGGTGTATCCGATTCTTTTGATGACGTCGCGAGCGATTTGCTGCACATCGAGATATGTTTTCGACTTCACTTCGCCGGCCAAAACGACTTGACCTGTTGTTACAAGCGTCTCACAAGCTACTTTCGACTCTGGGTCGAAGGCCAAAAAGTTATCGATTAGCGCGTCCGAAATTTGGTCGGCAACTTTGTCAGGATGTCCTTCACTAACAGACTCCGACGTAAAAAAATAAGCCATAATGTCTTGATTTTAAATGTATTTGAGAAGGAAGTTGCGGCTACGCGCTAAAGAAGAAAATTCTGCTTTAGCATTTTTTAACGAGGTTGCAATCAGTCAAATTCTTCCTCCTTTTGACGGGTGCAAATATAGGAATTGAAGTTGGTTGAGCCGAAAAAAACACGATTTTGTTGAAAATTACCAGATTCTTGAAAATCGGCGAAAGGCTGAAAAGAGAGCTTACTACGTAGTAGTATCTGAAAATGCTACATCGTTTTTTGTTAAAATCCTAAATTTTGTTTGGCAGATTGGAAAATACTTTGGAAGTTTGCGATAAGTAAAAAACGAAAAAATGTCTTTCACCATCTGTCAAATGTGTATCTGCAAAACCGGAAACTCCGCGGGATACGCTATTGGCTGAAGTTGAAAACTCAGTATAGAAAAGCCTCCCGCAACCCGGGAGGTTTTTTTTTGCTCCAAGATCAAGCCGATAGTATTGAATTAATTCCCAAAACCCAAAACCCAAAACCCAAAACCCAAAACCCAAAACCCAAAACCCAAAATTCAAATTCCAAATTTCATTCCAAAATAAAATCTGAGTCTGATAACTCTGAGGATCCAAAAACAAAATCAGAGGCCGATATTCTGAAAGCCCAAAAAATAAAAACCATGCGTCAAAAGTCAAACATTATGTGTTGTTGTCGTCCGAAACCCGGAAAGGCCATCCATTGCCGCATGCGAACGACATAATCTGTTATAATTTGTGTACTTCGAAGCCCTTTTGGTAAGCCATCCAAAAGGGCTTTTTTTTGGAAAAAACTCAAAAAAACTAGGACATAAATTCCAAACCTCAAATTCCAAATATCAACTAGGGCTCGACTAAGTCCGATAACCGAAAACAATTGGTCTATTATCTATCCGTCTATCATCTATCATCTATCATCTATCATCTATCATCTATCATCCATCATCCATCTATTATCCATTATCTAAAAAATCTAAATCATGAGCACACAAAAATTCGCTACAAACGCGCTCCACGCAGGACACGATGTAACCAAAAACGGCGGAACACGCGCCGTGCCGATTTACCAAACGACGTCTTATGTCTTCAACAACGCCGATCACGCCGCGAATCTGTTTGGTTTGACCGAACCAGGATTCATCTACACAAGACTGAACAATCCAACGAATGACGTACTTGAACAACGGCTCGCAGCACTCGAAGGCGGAATCGGAGCGGTCGTAACTGCGTCGGGAACGGCGGCTCTTACAACGGCTTTGCTAGTCTTGCTCAAAGCAGGCGATCATATCGTGGCCTCGAATTCGCTTTACGGCGGAACTTACAACTTGCTTTCGGTGACCTTGCCGAGACTTGGAATTACAACAACGTTCGTCGATCCGTCCGATCCCGAGAATTTCACTCGCGCGGCCAAAGAAAACACAAGAGCTTTCTTTGCCGAAAGTTTGGGCAACCCGAAACTCGACGTTCTCGATCTCGACGCGATTTCAGAACAGGCCAAATGGTTCAAAGTACCGTTCATTGTGGACAATACTGTCGCAACACCATATCTGTTGAATCCGATCGATCACGGAGCCGACATCGTGATCCACTCGCTCACCAAATACATCTCGGGCAACGGAACCTCGCTTGGAGGCGTGATCATCGACGCCGGGAAATTCGACTGGGCAAACGGCAAATTCCCGGAATTCACCGAGCCGTCAGCGGGTTACCACGGATTGGTCTACCACGAAGCGCTCGGCCCGGCCGCGTTCATCGCCAAAGTTCGCATCGAAGGTTTGCGCGATTTTGGGGCCGCGCTCAGTCCGTTCAACGCTTTCCAGACGATTCAAGGTTTGGAGACACTTGACATCCGAATCAGGAAACACAGCGACAATGCACTCAAACTTGCGCTTTGGCTCGAAAAACAAGAAGCCGTCGCGTGGGTGAATTATCCCGGATTGCCAACGTCCAAATACCGCGAACTCGCCAATAAGTACTTGCCCGAAGGCCAATCGGGAATCGTGACCTTCGGACTCAAAGGCGGTTTCGAGGACGCAAAAAAAGTCGCCAATGAAACCAAGCTGTTCTCGCTTTTGGCCAATATCGGCGACACGAAATCCCTCATAATCCATCCGGCAAGCACGACGCACCAACAATTGTCAGATGATGAACAATTGGCAACGGGCGTAACCAAAGACCTGATCAGACTGTCAGTCGGACTCGAAGACATCGAAGACCTCAAAGCTGACCTGAAAGCCGTGTTCACATCAATCAAAGCGCCTCAGCGAATCTGATACCATAACTAACCCGATTGCCAAGCCATCGAGAGATCGAGTGTGGTAACTATTTCCGGAGTCTACGACTACCGACTTATTTCCTTCACAACGCTCTCGATGGTTATAAAATCAACGTCGGCAGACGTACTAAAATCTTGTTTTTGTTTGGTTTTAAGTAAAGCCGTCTCACTTCGCAGAGGCGGCTTTACTTAAAACCAGACGTAACCCGATACAGTTTTCAAGCTTCAAATAATCCAAAAATGAAATTGCAACAACTCGAGATAGCGGACCACGAACTGGGATCGGGCAAAAAGCTCGATCTGAACCTGTTCTACGAAACCTTTGGGCGTCGAATCGGCACTGCGCCGATCGTTCTTATCAATCACGCCTTGACGGGAAACTCAACGGTTTCGGGCAAAGACGGATGGTGGCAAAATCTGGTCGGTGAAGGCAAAACCATCGACACCAACGAATTCACGATACTTTCCTTTAACGTTCCCGGAAACGGATACGACCAAAATCCCGAAAATCTGCTCGACAATTACAAAGATTTCACGGCACGCGACATCGCCGAAATCTTTTGGAAAGGCTTGCAACTACTCGAAATCGAGAAGGTCTTTGCCATTATCGGTGGAAGCCTTGGCGGCGGAATCGCATGGGAAATGGCGGCCTTGCGTCCCGACGCTCTCGAACACCTGATCCCAATTGCCTCCGATTGGAAAGCCACCGACTGGGTAATCGGAAACGTGCTCGTCCAAGACCAAATCCTGAACAATTCCGACAATCCCATACACGACGCGAGATTGCACGCCATGTTGTTGTATCGCACTCCGCAATCGCTCGGCCTTCGGTTCAACCGAGAAAAAAACCACGACAGTTACGAAGTCGAGAATTGGCTCAATTTACACGGACACAAACTCCAGAACCGCTTTCGGCTCGCGTCTTACAAATTGATTAACCACTTGCTCAAAACCGTCGACATCACCAGAAATCGCGGTCATTTCATCGATGTCGCTTCCCGAATTTTTGCCCAGATCACGGTTGTTTCGATCGATTCCGACCAATTCTATCTCGCCGAGGAAAACCGTATAGACGTGTCTGAACTCCGACCTTTCAAGCACGACATTTCCTATCACGAAATCCGTTCGGTTCACGGCCACGACGCTTTCCTGATCGAACATGCGCAGCTTTCGAAAATCTTGCAGCAAATATTCCAAAAGTCATTTCGATTTAGTCGGTAATTAAACGTTTACTTTCGTTTATAAACGTTTACTGTCGTTTACTGTCGGATAATTTGTCCGGTTTACGCATCGATTTTAAATAGAAAAAACGCTTGCAAATCCCAATCCTAAACGTATCTTTGCAGCGTTCATTCACATCATGCCGTTATCACGAAAGGCCGAGGGACTAGACCCGACGAAGCCTTAGCAACCCTTAAACTTAAGAAGGTGCTACGTTCTACCTGAACATTTCAGGACAGATAACTCGAGAAATTTCCCACTTTCACTAACGGTTTTTTTGTGTTTTAGAAGCTGATCCGGCTGTCTCGCCATAGCTTGCTGAAACGCTCGTTTTTTGCACTTTGCCTCGTGAGCTTCCTGCGGTCGCTACGATCCAAAGGCAAAAAATTGTCGCGTCCTGCACAAGGCTATCTGCGGCCATCCGGGCTAGGCTCAGGAATTCATGGCGATTTTCGGTCGAAAGATCAGGATGTCGTGCTCGAATGGACACCGAATTGATTGTCGGATCGACGAATTTTGAGATCGGAACATTACAGTCCGTTTTCTGAAAATCCGGAAATCCAAAAAACCAAAAAGACCATGAGTAAGATACAAGACGCCATTTCCAGGAGAATTCTCGTGCTCGACGGAGCGATGGGAACAATGTTGCAACGCTACAATTTCAGCGAGGAAGACTATCGCGGCGAGCGTTTCAAGGATTTTCCACATCCGCTCAAAGGCAACAACGACCTTTTGACCCTTACGCAACCCGATGCGATAAAAGACGTGCACCGCCAATATTTCGCTGCGGGCGCAGACATCGTGGAAACCAACACTTTCTCCGGAACGACAATCGGGATGGCCGATTACCACATGGAAGATCTTGTATACGAACTCAATTTCGAGTCGGCAAAACTAGCGCGTGAAGCCGCCGACGAATTCACCGCATTAAATCCGGAAAGGCCGCGTTTCGTGGCAGGATCGATCGGCCCGACCAACAAAACGGCCAGTTTGTCTCCTGACGTGAACGATCCCGGTTACCGCGCCATCACGTTCGACGACCTCAGGATTGCCTACAAAGAACAAGTGGAAGCCTTGATAGACGGCGGTTCCGACCTATTGTTGGTAGAGACGATTTTCGACACTTTGAATGCGAAAGCGGCCCTGTACGCGATAGAAGATGTCAAGGAAGAGCGCAATCTCGACATTCCGGTAATGGTTTCGGGTACGATCACAGACGCTTCAGGAAGAACGCTTTCGGGCCAGACCGTCGAGGCTTTTTTGATCTCGATTTCGCACATTCCGCTGCTGTCGGTCGGTTTCAACTGCGCACTCGGCGCCGATCAGTTGCGTCCTTACCTGAAGCGCTTGTCAAATAATACATCACTGAATATTTCGGCTCACCCGAACGCCGGTTTGCCGAACGCTTTCGGTCAATACGACCAAACGCCCGAGGAAATGCAAGCGCTGATCAAAGATTACTTAGACGAGAACCTGATCAATATTATTGGTGGATGTTGTGGCACGACGCCGGAACACATCAAATTGATTGCTGAAGTAGCCGAGAAATATCAGCCGCGAAAGGCTTACGAAAGCGTTTAACTCCAGCCTGGCAAGTGTCGGGACGAAATCTGCAAAGTTTTCAAAACCTTGTAGGTTTAAAAAATCAGGAAGAAAAAAACAGACCTGAAAGGTTTCAAACCTCGCAAGTCAATCATAGAAGTAGATGCCAGAACAACCAAAATATCTAAAGCTTTCCGGTCTCGAACCGCTTATCGTTACACCCGAGACCAACTTCATCAACGTCGGCGAACGCACCAACGTAACGGGCTCGCGTAAATTCCTGCGTCTGATAAAGGAAGAACAATACGACGAAGCGCTCGACATTGCGCGCGGACAAGTGGAAGGCGGCGCACAGATCATCGACATAAACATGGACGAAGGCATGCTCGACGGCGTTGCGGCCATGACCAAATTCCTGAACCTGATCGCAGCCGAACCTGATATTTCACGTGTTCCGCTTATGATCGATTCCTCGAAATGGGAAATCATCGAAGCCGGATTGAAGGTCGCCCAGGGAAAAAGTGTCGTCAACTCGATTTCGTTGAAGGAAGGCGAGGCACTTTTCATCGAGCACGCCAAGAAAATCCGTCGTTACGGAGCGGCCGTGATCGTGATGGCGTTTGATGAAGTCGGTCAAGCCGATAACTACGAGCGTCGCATCGAAATCTGCAAAAGATCTTACGATATATTGGTGGATAAAGTCGGATTTCCGGCCGAGGACATCATTTTCGACCCGAATATTTTCCCGGTAGCAACCGGAATGGAAGAACACCGCCTGAACGCGCTCGATTTCTTCCGCGCTACCAAATGGATACGCGAAAACCTTCCGTATGCCAACATTTCCGGCGGAGTCAGCAACGTTTCGTTCTCTTTCCGCGGAAACGACAAAGTGCGCGAGGCGATGCATTCGGCGTTTTTGTACCACGCGATCCAGAACGGCATGACGATGGGAATCGTAAACCCGGAAATGATCGAGGTTTACGACGAAATCCAGAAAGATCTGCTCGAAGCGGTCGAAGATGTTTTGCTCAACAGACGCGACGATGCGACCGAAAGACTGCTCGATTTGGCAGAAAGCTTCAAAGGTCATACCAAGTCGGATGAGAAAGTGATTCAGGAATGGAGAAGCGCGCCTTTGCAAGATCGTTTGACGCACGCTTTGGTCAAGGGAATCGACGAGTTTGTTGAGGTGGACGTCGAGGAAGCGCGCCAGTTGGCCGAACGTCCGATTCACGTTATCGAACAGAATCTCATGGCCGGAATGAACGTCGTGGGCGATTTGTTCGGAAGCGGGAAAATGTTCCTGCCGCAGGTCGTGAAATCGGCGCGTGTGATGAAAAAAGCCGTTGCTTATCTGCTTCCGTTCATCGAAGCCGAAAAAGACGGCGTGTCGCAATCGGCAGGGAAAATTTTGATGGCGACCGTTAAAGGCGACGTACACGACATTGGCAAAAACATCGTTTCGGTCGTGCTCGGCTGCAACAATTACGAGATTGTCGATTTGGGCGTGATGGTTCCGCCAGAGCGAATCATCGAGGCCGCGATCAAGCAAAACGTCGACATCATCGGCCTTTCCGGATTGATTACGCCATCGCTTGACGAAATGGTTTATTTGGCTAAGGAAATGGATCGCCTCGGAATCAAAATCCCAATGATGATAGGAGGCGCGACGACTTCTAGAGCGCATACAGCGGTGAAAATCGCACCCGAGTATAAAGAAACTGTCGTGCACGTGAACGATGCTTCGCGAGCGGTTACCGTTGCGGGAAGTTTGCTGGGAAAAGACAAAATCGAATACGCCTCGAGTTTGCGTTCGGAGTACGATAAATTGCGCGACGGCTATCTGAACCGCGGACGCGAAAAGGATTTCCTGACGATCGAGCAAGCGCGTGCGAATAAATTGAAACTCGATTTTTCTCCGGTCAAGCCGAATTTCATCGGAAGCAAAAAAATTGAGGTAGCGATTTCTGAACTCGTACCTTATATAGATTGGACGCCGTTTTTCAGGACTTGGGAACTGCACGGAAAATATCCGGCGATCTTAACCGATGAAATTGTCGGAAAAGAAGCGACCGACCTGTTTGCCGATGCCAAGCAAATGCTCAAGACGATCATAGCCGAAAACAAACTCAAAGCCACCGGAATTTACGGCATTTTCCCAGCCAATACAGTCGATGCCGACGATATCGAAGTGTCGGACGAAAACGGAAACGAACTCGTGAAATTCCTCACGCTTCGCCAGCAATCCCAAAAAACGAAAGGCGCGCCGAACATTGCCCTTAGTGATTTTATCGCTCCGAAGGACTCGAATATCCAGGACTATTTCGGTGCTTTTTGCGTGACGACAGGTTTTGGAGTCGACGAATGGGCGGCCGAATTCGAAAAAGATCATGATGATTACAATTCGATCATGGTAAAAGCGCTTGCCGACCGTTTTGCCGAGGCTTTCGCCGAATATCTGCACGAGAAGATCAGAAAAGAAATTTGGGGTTACGCCAGCGACGAAATTTTGTCGAACGAAGCTCTTATCGCCGAAGAATACAAAGGAATCCGACCGGCTCCGGGTTATCCGGCCTGTCCCGATCACTTGGAAAAACCAACGATCTGGAAACTGCTCGACGTCGAGAACGAAATAGGAGTGACGCTTACCGAAAGTATGGCGATGTGGCCGGCTTCGTCGGTTTCGGGCTATTATTTCGCGCATCCGGAAAGCAAATATTTCGGACTTGGGAAAATCAAGGAAGACCAAGTGGAAGATTACGCCAAACGCCGCGGCATTTCGATTCTCGAAGCGACCAAATGGCTGAATCCGAATATAGCCGATTAAAAACAAACTCGTTTACCAACCTGCAAGGTTTCCGAAACCTTGTAGGTTTTCAATCTGAGAAAAAAAAACAAACCTACAAGGTTCTTAAAACCTTGCAGGTTAGACCAAAAACAAAATGAAAGTAACCGAACATATCCAGAACGCCCAAGGCAAAACCCTGTTTTCTTTCGAGATATTGCCGCCGCTAAAAGGCCAGAATATCCAATCCATTTTTGATGGGATCGATCCGTTGATGGAATTCAATCCGCCGTTCATCGACGTGACCTATCACCGCGAGGAATACGAATTCAAGGAACTCGAAAACGGTTTGTTGCAAAAGAAAATCGTGAAAAAGCGTCCCGGAACTGTCGGAATTTGTGCCGCCATCCAAAACAGATACGACGTCGACGCCGTGCCTCACGTGCTTTGCGGAGGTTTCACGAAAGAGGATACTGAAAACCTTTTGATCGATCTGGACTTTCTCGGGATCGAGAACGTCGTGGCTTTGAGAGGCGACGCGATCAAGAGCGAAATGTACTTCCGACCGGAAATCGAAGGCCACAATTATGCGACAGAATTGGTTGCGCAAATCTCGAATCTCAACAACGGGATTTATCTCGACAACGATCTCAAGAACGTGAACAGCACGAATTTCTGCATCGGAGTTGCCGGTTATCCCGAAAAACACCTCGAAGCGCCGAGTCTGGATTCGGACATTTATTATCTGAAGCAAAAAATCAAGAACGGAGCCGAATACATCGTGACCCAAATGTTCTTCGACAACAAGAAATTTTTCAGTTTTGTCGAAAAGTGTCGCGCCAACGGCATCACGGTTCCTATTATTCCGGGCTTGAAACCGATTTCTACCAAAAAACAACTCAACCAGATTCCGCACCGATTTTTCGTCGACCTGCCTGACGATCTGATCATGGCCGTCGTGAAAGCCAAGGACAACGAAGCGATCAAACAAATCGGGATTGAGTGGTGTACTGAGCAAAGCCGCGAACTTGTAAAAGCGGGAATTCCGGTGTTGCACTATTATTCGATGGGCAAAGCCGAAAGTATCAAGGCGATAGCGAAAGAGATTTTCTAAAAATTGGAAAAATAATGCATCTTTGCCGTCAAATTCATAAAAAGATGGCAAAGAAAATCGCGCTAATTTCGTTCGTGGCCGCGCTATTGGGTCTAATGGCTCAATTTTTCGAATGGTTCAAGTTTTCGCAGCTTGGCGGATTTCTTCACATCGTCAACGTTTCGTATCTGGGGCAAAACCTTGAAGACGGAGCGACCAATTATCTGGCGGTAGCGTTTTTCCTCCTTTTTGCGCTGTCGGCCATTTTGTATTGGACAAGCCAATTTCGCGAGACACGGCTTTTGCGTTTGTGCTTGTCGTTCATCTTTTTCTCTAAAATCATCTCGTTCCCATTTTCGATAGGCTGGACATCTTGGCTCGTCGCTACATACGAAGAGGTGAAATTCGACTACGTTTCTATTTTGTACTGGATTTGGATCGTTTTCCTGGGCTGGCTCTGTTTTAAGGCGTTGCAATTCCTGAATTCGCAGAAAGAGCTCGCCACAGAAGAAACGCTTTACGGAGAAACGACTGTCGTACAACAACTCGCCGCTTCAAACTGGACGCGTTTTTTCCATTCGCTTTTCGACGGGATCATACTATATATTGTGATTTCGCCTTTCGCGAATGCGATCGTGACAACTTTCGTGAAAGACCTTTCTCGTTCGGAAATCGGGGCGAGTTTTCAGATTTATGGAATGATTTTCATTTGTCAGGTGCTTTATTACCTGATTTTCGAGACTATTTTCGCTTCGTCTCCGGCCAAATTCCTTTCCGAATCGAGAGTCGTCGATTCCGAAGGCCAAAAACCGAAGTTCAAGACCATTTTGGCCCGAACATTTTCGCGATTTATCCCATTCGATGGCGCGTCGTTCTTGTTCGGCGCAAACTGGCACGACCAATTTTCGTCCACCGAAGTCGTGCTCGAGAAAAGGACTGGAACGAGCGGTAGCACTTATTTGTGGTCGTTCTTCCTTTTCGCTTTGTTGCTTCCCGTCATTTATCTGATGAAAATTTCGTACGACGATCGCCAGCAGAAAGAAATCGCCCAGGAAATCGTAGCCGAACGCACGTCTTATCTCGAAAAACGCCTCGACAAACTTTCGCCCGGAGAAGTAATTTGGCTCAAAAGCACTTCTTACGCGTCAGATTGTTTTATCGTAGCCGAATCGGGGACGCCAAAAGAAATGGAATTCCGCCTCGTTACGGAAGACCAAGGCGGTAGTTATATGACTTACGAAGGATTCAATCTGAAGAAGTTCGGTGAGTTCTACGAATATTCCAAGGAAAATTTTGAAACGGTGACGCTGTCGGCAGAACACCTGAAAACGGCGATTTCCAAAGAAATAAAAACCGAAGACGAAATGTTCGGCTTTCCCGGAACAAGAGGCAATTTCACCATGGAATCGATCGATAAATTGTACGCGCCAAAGTTGAGTTGTGCAAACGTCACGTTCTACAGCGAAGGAAAATTCCGAGGAAGCACAGCGTTCGACGCCGATAAGGCCAACTTCACGATCTCAAATGACGGATCGCCCGTAAAAGTGGTGAAAATCGTATCGCACACTGACCTGAAATGGAAGGAAAGCAGCGAGAAAAATTCGTTCCCAAGGCCAGACGAAGTGATCATGCTGGAAGCGACAGGAGACGATTTCGACGAAATAGACCTGGAATTTACCGTGCGGGACGAACTTGGGCGCAATCACAAGTATCGTATGAAATCGAAATCGGTGAAAGATATGCCAGAGTTGAGGTTGATTGATTGACGCGGACTGAATCCGAATCTGTTCAAAAACTTGTCGCGCTGTGAATTCGTACGAAAACCAAAAACGATATATTTGCGCTTTCCGTTCCAAATGAAGCAACTCTACATTGGCTTTTTCCTGTTTTTTTTCGGGCTGGTTTCGGCTCAGGATTTGTCGGTCGCGGCCGATACGATCGCAGCTCCGAAACTCGATTTGCCCAAAGAAACCACGAACGTCGAGGTGTCGTATTTTCGCGGAAACATCTACAAACACACAGACGACATCACGCACCTGATCACAGGTCATCCCGAAGGCGTGCTGGTTTCAATAAACCGACAAACTTTCGGAGAAAAAGAATGGCAACAAGCCTACAATTATCCCGATTATGGCATGTCGTTCCAGTACCAGGATTTCAAGAATGTGCATTTGGGCGAGGCTTACGCGCTTGCCGTGCATTACAACTTTTACTTTTTGCACCGACTGATCCAATTTCGCATTTCTCAGGGAATCGGCATGGCGGCGCATCCTTATGACAAGGAAACCAATTTCAAGAACAACGCTTTCGGGTCGCGTTTCATGAGCAGCAATCTGTTTTTGCTCAACTTCAAGAAACAGAATATCGTCGGTCGTTTCGGACTTCAGGGCGGATTCATGTTCACGCATTTTTCCAACGGCAGATTCAAGTCGCCCAATTCGGGAATCAATACTTACGCGGCCAATATCGGCATCAATTACAATCTCGACGAAAAACAGCCGGCTTATCGAAAAGGCGACACGCTTCCGAAGAAATCCTATCGCGAGCCGTTCCGATACAGTCTTTATCTGCGTTCGGGCGTTTCCGAAAGCCAGATTACGGGCAGCGGACAAAAGCCGTTTTACCACATAAGTCTGGCCATCGACAAAAGGATCGGGCGAAAAAGCGCGCTCCAGCTCGGTTCGGATATTTTCATTTCGCAATATCTCAAAGAATACATTCGATACTCGTCAGTGGCTTATCCAGATCGTCCGTATCTTGATCCGAATACAGATTACAAACGCGTTTCGGTGTTCGTCGGACACGAGCTTTTCATCAATAGATTGTCGGTGGAAACCCAGGTCGGTTATTACGTTTACAAACCGTTCAAGTACGAATCTGACGTTTACCAACGCCTCGGAGTCAAATATTACGCGACCAAAAACGTATTCGCGGGCGTCGCGTTGAAAGCCCACGGCGGACGTGCTGAAGCCATTGAATTAGGACTCGGAATAAGAATCTGACATGAAAAAACTCCTAGCATTGTTCGTCATTTTGTTGCTCGCAGGTTGCGGCGCATCCGATTCTTGTTTCAAAAGCACGGGCGAAATCGTGACCCGACAAATCGACGTTTCCCAAACGCCTTTCACCAAAATTTCGGTGTTTCCGGGAATCGAACTCATCGTGAGCGAAGGTTCGGACTATTCGCTCTCGATTCAATCGGGAGAAAATATAATCGACGATGTCTCGGTAAAGATTGAGGGCGATATGTTGACTTTGAAAGACGATTCGGGCTGCAATCTCGTGCGTTCGTACAATCGTACCAAAGTTTTCGTGACCGCGCCAAATCTCGAGGAATTGTATTCAAACACAAACAAAGATATTATTTCGGACGGCGTGTTGCACTTTCCGATTTTGCGCCTTTTTTCGATGGATTTTTTCGATGGTGTCGGAACCGGGGATTTCCACATTCAAGTCGACAACAATCAATTGGTCGTCGAATCGAACCACGTTTCGGGCTTTTACCTTAGCGGACAAACCAATCAGGCGTTGTACAATTTTTATGACGGAATCGGACGACTCGAAGCCGAAAACCTGATCGCGGACGACATCCAAATTTTCCAGCGCGGTTCGAACGACATGATACTCCACGCGGTGACTTCGCTTTCGGGCGCCATTTATTCCACCGGAAACGTCATCTGCAAATCACAACCTGCGACCGTGAACGTCAATCGTCATTGGTCAGGACGAGTCATTTATGATTTCTGACATGAAAAAACTGCTGTTCTTTTTGCTGCTTCCGATTTTGTCGCAAGCCCAACTTCCGAAGGAATTCCAGAAACAATTGGACGAATCGGGCTTGAAATTTGAAATGCCGATAGGCTACAAAGCCACGCCAGTCAAGGCAAACGGCGATCTGCAATACTCGTTCGCGATCGTGAATGCCGATAAATCGATGGAAGTGCGGTATTCGATTTTCCCGATGAAACCGCTTTTGGAACACTACCGAAAATCGAAAGACAATCCAAACGAGACGATGATCGATCCCAACAAACTCTACATTGGGATAAATATGTCGAACGGACTCAATATGACAGGCGGAAACGAGCCTGAAATCGGGTCATTCCCAACAAAAGCCGTCAAAAAAGAATTCAATGCAGATTGGGGCGGATCGAGTTTTTTCGCGTTCAATTGCGAGTTCGGCAAAGGCTGGAAATTCGGTCAGGCGGTTTATCTGCACAAAATCGACACCGCCGACGTTATCGTCACGTTCATGAGCAACGACAAGGTAAAGCATTCCGATTTGATGGACGCGGCTTTTCACTCGCTCACGTTCAAATGATCAGAAACTTTCCTCGATCAATTCCTTGTTGATCATCGCTCCGGCGAGACTTCCGGCAAAGACCGAATTCGATAGCGATCGCATCTGGAAACAATTGTCTCCGGCCGCGAAAATGCCGTCAACTGAGGTTTTCTGGAAAGCATCGACCTTGATGTGACCCGAAATCTGGAACTCACAACCGATCGTTTTCGGGATATCCGATTGTTGCACAAACGCCGGACGCGTGTATATCGCCTCAATCTCGATTTCTTTCCCATCGGATAAAATCACGCCACTCATTTTGCCCGATTCGTTCAATATTTTCGCTATCGGATTTTCGACTATGGAAATGCCTTTGGTGTTCAGTTTCGCAAGTTTTTCCGATGTGATTTCCGATTCGCCATCCGTAAAAACGGTCAAGTCTTTTGTCCAGTTCGAGAGCAGTCGCGCCATTTCGAACGCCGTTTCCCCATTGGCCAAAATCCCCGTTTTCCCGTTCCTGAATTCGTAGCCGTGGCAATACGGACAATGGATGAGCGAGATTCCCCAACAGTCTGCCGCGCTTTCGATCTCCGGTAAAATATCCTCGATTCCAGAGGCGAACAAAAGTTTTTTCCCTGCGAAGATTTCGCCGTCCCAAGTCTTGACCTCGAAGCCGCAATGCGCGATTCTGGCCTCGGTCGCAAGCGCCGAAACGAATTCGATCGTGTCGTATTCCAAAACCTGATCTTTGGCGATTCTGGCGATCTCGGCCGGCGATTTTCCGTCTTGCGTGAGGAAATTGTGTGAATGTGGCGTTTGCTTGTTGCAAGGCGTTCCGCTGTCGATTACGAGTACATTACGGAGAGAACGGCCAAGTGCCATCGCCGCGGAAAGTCCGGCGTAACTGCCACCGATTAGTATGGCGTCGAAGAATTTCGGTTGGGACATGATCGAGGGTTTAGAAAACAAACTTACGAATTAACTCTTTATTGCGATAAAGTCGCATTAATTATTTTTATTTTTGTGGAATGAACAAGCGAAACACCAAGTCGAAGCAACTGATTCTCGATTCGATCAAGTCGGTAAAACATGCCGTGAGTCAGGAAAGCTTGCACGAAAAGTTAGGAGATTCGGTAGATCGCGCCACGATTTATCGCGTGCTGAACAGTTTTTCGGACGATGGCGTTTTACACAAAATCGTCGGCGACGACGGAAAACAGTATTTTGCCGTTTGTGTGAACTGCGGCGAAAACAAACACCAACACAACCACTTCCATTTCCGTTGCCTGGAATGCGGCACGATGGAATGTCTCGGCTCTGAGGTTTCACTGAAACTTCCATCAGGTTATCAACCTACGAACTTTAACGGCGTCATATCTGGCGTTTGTGCAAAATGCAGTACTTGAGAGTTGAAATCGCGGCGAAAAATCAGAGAAAAACTACAAATCTCAGTCTTATCTAACCGTCTAAATTCCTACAAATAAGCCGAATGGCGTCACTTCTTCCCAATTAGGTCACAAAAACAGTTTTTGTGGTTGCTGCGCTTTCGGTTCGCCTACCTTACCACACGTTCTTACCAAAAAGGATTGAGCGTTGGCACCAACCACTTTGGTGCTTCAATTCGCCGCGCTGGACTTAATTGTACCAGTGCGGTTTTTTGGTTGGCGGTAGTTATTTTTTGCGCGTCATTTCCCGGAAGACCGTTTCCAGGTCGCGGTTCTTTTGGGAAATCTGAAGTGTTTTCAAATCGTTTTGCTGCACGAATTCGAATAGTTTTGCACGCATGTCTTCGTCAGAACTGAACGTCAATTCCCAAATATTGCCCGACACGTTTTTCGAGTAAGTCAAATTCGGGATGCGGTCGATGATTTCCTGTGAAACAGCCTGTCCAAATTCGACTTCGACGACTTGTTGCGTCACTTCCTTGATTTTCTCGAGGCGGTTGTCGGCTTTGATCTGGCCGTGGTCGATGATGATTACGCGGTCGCAAATCGCCTCGACTTCCTGCATGATGTGCGTCGATAGGAAAACCGTTTTGTCCTTTCCGGCGTTTTTGATCACGCTCCTGATCTCGACCAATTGGTTCGGATCGAGTCCGGTTGTCGGTTCGTCCAGGATCAAGACTTCGGGATTGTGCAAAAGTGCGTTGGCCAGACCGACGCGTTGACGATATCCTTTCGAAAGCTGTCCGATTTTTTTGTGGGATTCGGGCGTCAGACCAGTCAATTCGATCACTTCCTCGATTCGGTTTTTGCTCACTTTGTAGACATCGGCGTTAAAGCCCAAATATTCGCGAACATACAAATCGAGGTAAAGCGGATTGTGTTCGGGCAAATAGCCAACCGATTTCTGCACCGATTTTTCGTCAGTAGAAACGTCGTGTCCGTTCACCGCAGCCGAACCGGAATCGGCATTGATATAAGTGGTCAGGATTTTCATCAAAGTCGATTTTCCGGCGCCATTCGGACCCAAAAAACCTACGATTTCACCCTTTTTTATCGAAAAGGAAACATTGTCAAGCGCCTTTTGGTTGCCGTACATTTTGGTGATATTGCTGACTTCGATGGACATATTCTGATATTTACGGCAAATGTAAACCTTTAATTGTTTTCAAGTATATTTAGGACTCTAAACGTGAATCTATGAAAAAAGTTTTGTGGCCGCTGCTTTTGGTCTCTTTCTTATCCATTGCCCAGAAAGCCGATATCGGTCAAGCCGAAGTGACGCGCATCGAAACCAAATTGGCGTCCGACGAGATGCAAGGCCGACAAATTTTCGAGCCCGGAATCGAAATCGCGTCCAAATTCATCGAATCGGAATTCGCCAGGATCGACCTCAAATTTTACGGCGAACTCAAGTCCTTCCGACAGGACTTTTCCGTCAAGGGGAAATCGGCGAACAACGTAATCGGCATACTTCCGGGAAAATCGAAACCGGATGAATTCGTGGTTTTTTCAGCCCATTACGATCACTTGGGAATGGAAACTTCGGGTTCCGACAAAATCTATAACGGCGCGAACGACGATGCTTCGGGCGTAACGGCGGTAATCGCTTTGGCCGACTATTTCAAGAAAAAAGGCGGAAACGAACGCACTTTGATTTTCGTGGCTTTTACCGGTGAAGAAATCGGCGGTTTCGGATCGCGGCATTTCTCGAAGAACATCGATCCGGACAAAGTTGTGGCGATGTTCAACATCGAGATGATCGGCACTGAAAGCAAATGGGGCAAGAATTCGGCTTACATCACAGGTTACGAAAAGTCCGACTTCGGAAAAATCCTGCAAAAGAATCTCGAAGGCAGCAAATTCAAGTTCGAACCCGATCCTTATCCGGAAATGCAATTGTTCTATCGCTCGGACAACGCGACATTGGCGGCGCTAGGCGTTCCGGCGCATACGATTTCCACCTCCAAGATGGACGACGAAAAGAACTACCACAAGCTTTCCGACGAAGTCGCGACACTCGATATGGCGAACATGACCGAAATCATCAAGTCGATCGCAATCAGCTCACAAAGTATAATTAGCGGGAAGGAAACGCCTGGTCGCGTGAGGAAAAAGTAGGCAGGGAATTCCAAATCCCAAGCCGGATCGTGAAAACTTGGCTTAAACCCTTGGTTTGCCTCGAGTCCAAAATGGAAATCAAAAAAATTCCGAGCTAATTATCCGGACTTTTTTGTTTTACCTTACCGATTGCTGTTCGATAGATTGTTGAAATTTGCATTGCCACCTACATTTAACAAAAACTACAGATTTTCTGTAATCGACATATTGCAGGATCTCCGAACTTTGCTTTCTAAGGGGAAAGGGCGAGTGTTATCCCTACAAAAAACGCCGATTTTTCCATTACAGAAAATCTGTAAAATTTGTTAAAAGTGTGCCTCGTGATTTATGTCAGTTCTCATTCTTGGAGATAATTTCGTCTGTTTACAGAAATCCGCTCGATAAAATTTATACCTGCCATCTAACGCCAACTGAGCAAAGCGAAGCTTTGGGAAAGTTTGGGATTTTGGGATTTTGGGACTTGGAATTTGAGATTTGGAATTTGGATTTTCCAATGGCGTTGCGCCGGTTCAAAATCCCACCTCGATCACTCCCTTGCCGGCGCCGGGCTTCCGGCTTTATCTTTGCGGGCTCGCTGCGCCGCCCTTGAAAAAGGATAACGCCTCAAATCCCTAACGCGACCCAAAGCGAATACAAAATCCAGACTCAAATCAGGTAATTTTTCGAAATACCTTGACTTCTACTATTGGTGCAAGAACCGAGTATTCTAACGACAGTAAATTTGTGGCTTGAAGAATTCTGGCTGCGGATTCAAAGATTCTAACAGAACACACGATTTTTAGACGCGTAGCATTTCTCTTATCGGACAGATTTTTTGTCGATTCGTCGTGAAGATTCGCGCCAGGGTTAGAATTTTAGGTTTGAAATTTGCATTGCCACCCATTTAACAAAAACTACAGATTTTCTGTAATAGACATATTGCAGGAACTCCTAACTTTGCTTTCTAAGGGGAAAGGGCGAGTGTTATCCATACAAAAAACGCCGATTTTTCCATTACAGAAAATCTGTAAAATTTGTTAAAAGTGTGCCTCGTGATTTATGTCAGTTCTCATTCTTAGAGATAATTTCGTCGGTTTACAGTAATTCGTTCGATAAAATTTATACCCGCCCATCTAACGCCAACAGAGCAAAGCGAAGCTTTGGGAAAGTTTCAGATCCAGATTTGGGATTTGGGATTTGGGATTTTGTCCCGATAGCTATCGGGATGGAATTTGGAATTTGGAATTCTCCCCGTAGTTTTTTCCGATTTTCACAAAAATTTCAAAACACCTTGGGCAAGGAAAGTTTTTTTTCTACTTTAGCCACCGAAGCAAATACACAAATGCAGAACAACTGGTTTTATTTTAGCAATTTTTATTATTTCCGCAAGGAGATCGGGATTGCTGTGTAGTTGCTCTAGGTTATTATTAATTCAGAAAACGATACGATCCCGACCACAAGTCGGGATTTTTTTTTGGCACAATTTCAAGTTCACAAATGGAAACAGATTTAACGATAGCGATTCAAGGCATAAAAGGTTCTTTCCACCATCAGGTTGCGGGCGAATACTTTGGCGAAAGTGCGCTGGACGAGTGCATGTCATTCGAGGCTTTGGTTCGTTCGCTCAAGGAAAATCGCGCCCACAAAGGCGTCATGGCGCTCGAAAATTCGATTGCGGGTTCGATTATCCCGAATTACGCGCTGATAGACAAGAACGATCTGCACATCATCGGCGAGCATTACCTGAACATCCACATGAACCTGATGGTGCTTCCGGGGCAAACGATAGCCGATATCAAGGAAGTGCATTCGCATCCTATCGCGCTGTTGCAATGCGGAGTTTTCTTTGCCGAGTATCCGCACATCAAATTGGTAGAAAGCGGCGATACGGCCGAAACCGCCCAAAGGATCAAGGAACAGAAACTCACGGGAATCGGTGCCGTCGCCGGACCAAAAGCCGCGCCAATGTACGGACTCGAAGTCCTGGCCGCCGGAATCCACACTGTAAAAAGCAACATGACACGTTTCGTGATCGTCAAAACCCAGAACAAAGTGCTTCCGAAAGAAGAAATCGACAAAGCTTCGATCAAGTTTGAACTCGACGATACGCCTGGCGCACTTGCATCGGTCTTGAATATGATGACAAGTTCCAAATTGAACCTGACCAAAATCCAATCGATGCCGATCATCGAAACGCCTTTCCAATATTCGTTTTTCGTCGATGTGGTTTTCGAAAAGTACAAGCATTACGAAAAAGCCAAAAAGATTTTAGAACTCATGACCACGCATTTTAAAGTGCTTGGCGAATACAAGGCTGGAATTCGGTAATCCAAACTTCGAAATTACTTGTCCGTTAATCGTTGTTCGATATTCGAAAAATAGACAGACGATTTCAGAATAACGAACAAGTAATTTCGAAGAGTGGATGGCAAGAAAAACGGCGTGCGAACGAAAAGAACAACCAATATTGAACAACGAATAACGAATAACGAACAACGAATAACGAACAACGAACAACGAATAACGAACAACGAATAACGAATAACGAACAACGAATAACGAATAACGAATGTTGAAGTTTTAACAATGATACGAGTAGCAAATAGACTAAACACCGTCGAAGAATATTATTTCTCTCAGAAACTGCGCGAGGTTCGGGAGTTGATTTCGAAAGGAAATCCGGTGATAAACATGGGAATCGGAAGTCCTGATCTTTTGCCTTCGGATGAAGTCATCGCCGCGATCCAAAACGCGTTACAAGATGCCGGAGCGCACCAATACCAGAGCTATCAAGGTTTGCCCGAGTTGCGAAAAGCGATTGCCGATTTCTACCGGAACCAGTTTCGCGTCGCCGCCGATCCCAATTCGGAAATCCTGCCGCTTATGGGTTCAAAGGAAGGAATCATGCACATTTCGCTCGCTTTTTTGAACGAGGGCGATGAAGTGCTGATCCCGAATCCCGGTTATCCTACCTATACTTCGGTGACAAATCTGGTCGGCGCAATCCCGAAATTTTACGATCTGACCCAAGAAACGAACTGGCAGCCCGATTTTGCAGCGTTGGAAAAACAGGATCTGTCGAAAGTGAAAATCATGTGGATCAATTATCCGCACATGCCCACGGGCGCAAACGCAAGTCTCGAGTTGTTCGAGAAACTCGTCGCATTCGCAAAAAAGCATTCGATTTTGCTCGTGAACGACAACCCATACAGCTTTGTCCTGAACGAGAACCCGATCTCTATTTTTGAGGCCGATGGTGCGAAAGACGTGGCATTGGAATTGAATTCGCTTTCAAAAACGTTCAATTTGTCGGGTTGGCGCGTCGGGTTCGTCATCGGAAACGAAACCTTGGTCGATGCGGTTCTCAAAGTCAAGAGCAATATGGATTCTGGCATGTTTTACGGCATCCAGAAAGGCGCGATCGAAGCCTTGAAGTCAGACAAATCCTGGTTCGCCAAGCAAAACGAAAGCTACAGCCGCCGACGCGAATTGGTGTTTGAACTTGCGGATTCACTCGGATGTTCATACGACAAAGATGCCGTCGGGATGTTCGTCTGGGCGAAATTACCAGATTCCATACCCGATGCGGAAGTTTTCGTGGACGAGCTTTTGTATCAGAAACACGTTTTCATCACGCCGGGAAAAATCTTTGGAAGCAACGGAAATCGCTACATCCGATTCTCGCTTTGTTTGTCCGAGGAAAAAATCCGCGAGGTTTTGACAAGATTGTGACCACGAATGTAAAGTAGTACGTGAGCCGCGAATGCGCGAATTTAGATTCGTCGCCAGCAGAAATTCGCGAATTCTCGGCTAAAAAATAAAGTGTAAACGCCTATGTGACTTGGTGTCCGCGGCAAAAAAATCAGCGCTAAGAATACAAAATCAAAAGCCTCTGTGGCAGAAAAACAAGACAAATGGAAAACGACAAATCACTAAGAAACTGGCTCAACGCCCTAAACTTAAGCCATCCACTCGTAATCGCCGGCCCGTGTTCGGCAGAAACCGAAGAACAAGTCATGCAGATAGCACGCGAGTTGAAAGACTCCGACGTAAGTTTTTTCCGCGCCGGAATCTGGAAGCCAAGAACGCGTCCGGGCGGATTCGAAGGCGTGGGAGCGATCGGACTCAAATGGCTGCAAAAAGCCAAAGCCGAAACCGGATTGCCGATGGCCGTTGAAGTCGCCAACGCAACCCACGTGAAATTGGCGTTGGAACATGATATCGACGTTTTGTGGATTGGCGCGCGTACTACGGTAAATCCATTCGCTGTCCAGGAAATCGCCGACGCACTTCAAGGCACGGACAAAATCGTACTCGTAAAAAATCCGGTAAATCCAGATTTGGCGCTTTGGATTGGCGGAATCGAGCGTTTGTACAATGCCGGAATCCGCAATCTGGGAGCGATCCACAGAGGTTTTTCGACGTATGAAAAGACCAAATACAGAAACATTCCGGAGTGGCAATTGCCTATTGAACTGCAAAGCAAGTTTCCAGATTTGCCTATCATAAACGATCCGTCCCATATCACCGGACGTCGCGATATGGTCAAAGATGTCGCCCAACAAGCGCTCGACCTGAACTTCGACGGACTGATCATAGAAACCCATATCGATCCCGACAATGCCTGGAGCGACGCGGCCCAACAAGTCACCCCTACGAATCTCAAGCAAATGTTCATCGACCTTAAAACGCGAGAACTCACGGTCGAAGAAAGTGATTTCAATTCCAAAATGGCAAAATTGAGAACCAAAATCGACGAAGCCGACACGAAAATCCTGGAAATTCTGGGAAAGAGAATGCAGGTCGCCGACGAAATCGGGGCTTTGAAAAAAGAGAAGAATGTCGCGATTCTCCAAAACAAGCGCTGGAACGAAATCCTCGACAAAATGATTGCCGAAGGGTCGTCAAAAGGCCTTACCGAAGACTTTGTTTTGAAGATTTTCAAGGCGATTCACCAGGAAAGTATTACGCATCAGGAGAAGGTTATCAATAGTTGATTTTTTTCTTTTTTTGAGCTTTTTCCGGCTGACCGGCACTAGCTTTTTTGCAAAAACCGGTTTTTCTTGGGTTTAAAACGAGCTTCCTGCGGTCGCTGTTTTAAACTTAGAAAAATGCGGTTTTTTCTGCAAAAGGCTAGTTGCCGTCATCCGGGCTATGGATTGTCCTAAGACGATCTTTATTCTTTTTGTTTTCCTTTTGTGTTTACGGAAATTATCTCACTCTCGAAGCCTAAATAAATGAGCTTCGCTCATTTTGCTTATTTTCGACGGCTTCGCCGTCGCGTGCTTTGAATTTCTTTCGTCGCCTGCCAGCGGGGCTTACTTTTACTTCATTGATTTTTATTGTTTTTTTAAGGATTCAGTGAACCTCGTTCCTCGGTTTGCCTCGCCGCAAAAGTAACAAAAAGGCTCGCGGCACGACCGATTTTGGCGACCTGACAGCCTTGGAAATTCGGAAATGAAAGGAACTCGCGGAGCCAACCGATTGTTTCCGTCAAAGACACATCTGTTTTTTGCCACGAAGACAACCGGGAAGTTCTCAAAACCCAAGATTTTCCTGCGGAGACAATTTTTAGCGCCGCGAAGCAAGCTAAAAAGCAAATGAACACTTCCGATTAGTCCGCGGCCTAAGCACAAAACGCGGGCACCTGACGTCTTGGAATTTGGGAAAAAAGAGGCGTCAGCGGTTCAGTGAATTGTTCGCCTCTTTTCCAAATTTCAAGGCTGTCAGGTCGCGTTTTTGGTTCGAGCCGCAAGGCCTTTTTGCTACTTTTGCGGCCAGGCAAAAGTAGTCCCGCGGAAGGCGACGAAAGAAATTCAAAGCAAGCGACGGCGCAGCCGGCGAAAAAAGTATTAGCATCGACGGCGCAGCCGGCGAAAACAGGTACAGAGCGTACGACAGCGCAGCTTTAGAACACGACGGCGCAGCCGGCTAAAACACACCACGGCGCAGCCGGAAAAAAACCAAGCCAGCGCAGCTAGAAAAAGATTATTTAAATGCCTAATTTTACCCCATGACAGGAACAGTCTACAAATCCACAGGAAGCTGGTACACGATAAAAACCGAATCGGGTAAATTCCTCGATTGCAGAATCAAAGGAAAACTACGAATATCCGGCATTCGAAGCACGAATCCCGTCGCGGTGGGCGATGTCGTCGATTACGAACTCGACAAAGGCGCTGACGAAATTCGCGGCGTAATCACCAACATCCGCGATCGCGAGAATTACATTGTAAGGAAATCGGTAAATCTGTCCAAACAAATCCACATCATCGCTTCTAACGTCGACCAGGTTTTCCTGATCGTGACGATAAACAATCCGCCGACGACTACGAGTTTCATTGACAGATTCCTGGTCACGGCCGAAGCTTACGACATAAAAGCAGTGCTGGTATTCAACAAAATCGACACTTTTGACGAGGCGATGCTTGACGAACAACTTTACATGCAGCACGTTTATTCCCAAATCGGGTATGATTGTTTGCGCGTTTCGGCCAAGGAAGGCAAGGGAATCGACAAACTCAAGGAGATGATGAGGGGAAAAACGAGCATGTTTTCAGGGCATTCTGGCGTCGGGAAATCGACTTTGGTGAATGCGGTCGAGCCGACTTTGGACTTGAAGACAAAAGAAATCTCGATGCAACACCAGCAAGGCCAGCACACCACGACATTCGCCGAGATGTTCGATCTGTCGTTCGACGCGAGCATCATCGACACGCCGGGAATTCGCGGTTTTGGTATCATCGACATGCAAAAAGAAGAAATCGGAGACTATTTTCCTGAATTTTTCGCGCTAAAACAAGATTGTAAATTCAACAATTGCCTGCACAAGGACGAACCCAATTGCGCCGTGAAAGACGCTTTGGAAAAAGACGAGATCGCCTGGTCGCGTTACAGAAGTTACATACAGATTCTCGAAGGCGAGGACGAACACTTCCGAACCAATGATTTCGAGGACGAACGCGCGATAAACGGACAAGAGCAATGAGAGTCGTCGTCCAACGCGTCTCGGAAGCATCGGTCACGATCGACTCAGAAATCGTCGCCGACATCAAAACCGGACTTCTGGTCTTGGTCGGAATTGAGGAAGCCGACGCGGAAGAAGACATTTCGTGGCTTTGTTCAAAAGTCTCCAACCTGCGGATTTTCGCGGATGCCGACGGCGTTATGAACCTTTCCGTAAAGGAAATTTCAGGTGACATTATCGTCGTAAGCCAGTTCACGCTTCATGCGGCGACAAAAAAAGGCAATCGTCCGTCTTACATAAAAGCTGCAAAGCCAGATAGCGCTATTCCACTTTACGAACGATTCGTTTCTGCACTTCAAATAGAAACAGGGCGCAAGATCCAAACCGGAAAATTCGGCACCGACATGAAAGTCAGGCTGTTGAACGACGGTCCGGTCACGATTCTCATAGATTCCAAAAATCGCGAATAATTTATCTTTCGCGTTTGTGATTTTCTGCTATTTTTGACGCACCACAAAAGTTAAAAATTTCCCAATGTTTTCGCGCCGCACTAGCGGCTTTATTGCTATGGATATACGTTACCTGTTTTTTTTCGCTTTAAGTTTGGTTTCGACTTTCGGCTTTGGCCAGAAGCTCGAGTATTCGACTTTGCTCATTCCGGCCGAACTCAAGGAAAACGCAAATGCGGTGATGCGTTCGAGCGAAGAATCTTATACGATCAATTCACAGAATTCGGTCACATGCAAAATTTCGTCGGCTTGTACGGTCTTGAACGAATACGGCCTTCGACACGCCCGACCGTCGCAATATTACAGTCCGACGTTGCGCATTTCCAAAATCGAAGCCCGCGTTTACGACGCAATGGGAAAGGAAATCAAGGTTTTCAAAAAGAAAGATTTCAGGGATGTGAGTTTGGGCGACGGCTTTTCGGTTTTCAACGACGACAGGATGCTTTACCTTGATTATACGCCAATCGGTTATCCTTTCACGATGGTTTTCGACTGCGAATACACGAGTACGAATACGGCTCAATTGCCGCGTTGGTCGGCGCTTGGCGGATATTTCGTGAGCACCGAGAAAGATCATATCGAGATCAATTATCCACCAAATTTGGGTTTCGGATACAAGGAACTGAATTTCGAAGGCAGGTTCGACATCAAAAAAGAAGAGCAAGCGGGCAAAATCTCGTTTACGGCCACGAAAATTCCGGCTTTGAAAGGCGAGGCCGACAGTCCGCCGTTTTACAAGGTTTGTCCGATGGTGAATTTTCGACTCGACAAATTCTCTCTCGAAGGCGTCCAAGGCGAAGCGTCGAACTGGAAAGATTTCGGGAAATGGTATTACGACAAACTCTTGGTCGGGACAGATGAATTGAGTCCGGAAACGCAAATCAAGGTCAAACAGCTCGTCGGAGACGAAAAAGACCAGCTCAAGATCGCAAGAAAAATCTACCAATACGTTCAGGATAAGACGCGCTATGTGTCGATTCAGGTTGGCATCGGCGGCTACAAACCGATGAAAGCTTCCGATGTCGACAAACTCGGATACGGCGACTGCAAAGCGCTATCGAACTACACTCGCTCGCTTTTGGCCGTTGCCGGAATTCCGTCCTATTTCACTTTGGTTTATTCAGGAGGCGAATCGCGACGCGGTCTTTTGCCGGATTTCGTCTCGCCCCAAGGCGATCACGTGATTTTGGCCATGCCTCACAAAGACAATTATGTTTGGATGGAATGCACGAGCCAAACCGCGCCTTTCGGATTTCAGGGAACATTCACCGATGGTCGCAACGTTTTGGTCATCAAACCCGAAGGCGGGGAAATCGTCAGGACAGGAAATCTCGTCGAGAAAGACAACAGCCAGATTCTCATCGGGAAATATTCGCTCACTTCGGACGGAGCGATGACAGGTTTGGTCTCGACGATGAGTTCGGGCGGAAATTACGACGGTGTTTTCTCGCACGAACGCCTTTCGCCCAAAGATCAGGAGAAATATTTCAAGGAACAATTCTCGCATTTGAACAGCCTCAAACTGGAAAAAGTCGATTTCAGGAACGATAAGGACGCGGTGAAATTTACCGAAAACGTGAATTTGTTCACGCCGGCCTATGCGAATGTAAGTGGCAATCGCCTTTTGTTTGCCGTCAATGCTTTCAGTCCGTTTACCGATACTCCCAAACGCTACCGCAACCGACAGAATCCGTTCGAGTTGGAACGCGGATTTTTCGAAGATCAGGAAATCGAGATCACGATTCCCGACGGATATGATGTCGAGGCGCTTCCATCGGATGCGAATCTCAAGACGCAATTCGGGGAATACGAGTCGAAAATCACCAAAAAATCAGCCAACACTTTGGTCTACAAGCGCAGTTTTCTCATGAAAGACGGCGTTTATCCAAACACGGAATATGAAAATTACCGACAGTTTTGCGAACAAGTTGCCAAATTCGACGCCGCCAAAGCCGTGTTGGTCAAGAAAACCTAACCTTATGAAAACCAAACTGACTATCGTTTTTGTACTGCTTTTTGCGCTGTCTTTTGCACAGAAAAAGTATGAGATCCAAAAAGTGAACGCTGCCGATTTCACCAAGACCAAATGCGATTTCGAACCGTCGGCCGAGGCGGAATATCTGTATAAGATCGGAGACGTCAAATTCGAATACGACAAGAATGACGGCGGTTTCAAGATCGTGACCAAAGTAAAAGGCAGGATAAAAATCTACCAAAAAGACGCGTATAGATTCGCCAACATCGAAGTGCCTTACTACCAAAGTTCGAACAAGCGCGAGAAAATCAGCTTCGACAATTGTTACACCTACAATCTTGTCAACGGTCAGGTTGAAAAGACAAAACTCAAGAGCGAGGGCATTTTCGACACCAAGGAAAATAAATTTTGGGGACAGAAAAAGGCCGTGATGCCTAATGTGAAAGAAGGTTCGATCATCGAATACGAATACACGATCGAATCGCCTTTCCTTTTCAATTTGCCCGATTGGTATTTCCAGGCCGAAATTCCTGTCGTTTATTCTGAATTCAAGACGACGATCCCCGAATATTTCACGTTCAGTCACAACCAAAGAGGATTTTTGCCGCTGGAAATAGAGACTACGACGCGTCAGAGTTCGGTGCATTTTTCTGACAAAAACCGTTCGGATGAGGGTTATGTCACCAAGACGACTTATGACGAATATGACGTGAAATTCGTCGAGAATGTCTCGAAATACGGGATTTCAAACGTCAGATCGCTCAAGGAAGAAAAGTACATGGGCAATTTCCGAAACTACATTTGCAGCATTTCGCACGAATTGATGATGACCAAATTCCCGAATTCGACGGTCAAAACGTATTCGACCGATTGGGACGCGGTGGCGAGAAACATCCACGAGTCCGACGATTTTGGAGGCGAGCTTTCCAAAACCGGATATTTCGAGGAACAACTCAAGCCTTTGCTCGCATCGGCACAAAAACCTGAGGAAAAAGTTTTGCTGATCTGCGAATTCGTCAAGGCCAACATGAAATGGAACGGGCGCAAGACGTATTGGTGCGACGAAGGCGTGAAGTCGGCATTCAAGCAAAAAACCGGAAATGCGGCCGAGATCAATCTCATGCTGACCTCGATGCTAAGGTTCGCCGGACTCGATGCCAATCCGGTTTTGGTTTCGACGCGTTCGCATGGCATTTCGCTTTTTCCGGCGACCGCGGCCTTCGATTTCGTGGTGAGTTCGGTCAAAATAGGAGAGAATCTCGTGTTGCTTGACGCGACCGATCCTTATTCAAGCCCGGGAATTTTGCCCGCGCGCGACCTGAATTGGCGTGGGTTATTAGTAGACAAAAACGGAAAATCCCGAGATGTTTCGATGTTGCCGAACGACGCGGCCAACTCCAATATGACGCTGGTTTACAAGGTGAATCCGATGGGAAATATCGAAGGCAAGATGCGTCGGCAACTTTCGGCTCACAAGGCTTTGGAACACCGCGTGAAATCGGTGGGCAAAAAAGACGAAGCGTATCTCGAGGAACTGGAAAACGATTTCAGAAAGTTCGAATTGTCTGACTACAAACGCGAAAACGAGAAGGAATGCCATAAGGATTTCATTGAAAGTTGTGCGTTCAAAAAAGACGGCGCCGTCGAAATCATTGGGGACAGGCTGTATTTTTCACCTTTGTTGTTTTTCGCCGAAGCCGAGAATCCGTTCAAGATGGAAACGCGCGATTATCCGGTAGATTTCGTGTATCCGACGCGCGGCAAATATCTCGTCATGGTCGACTTGCCCGAAGGTTATGCAGTGGAAAGCCTTCCGACGGGAACGAGTTTGGCTACCGAAGAAAGCCTCGGAACATTCAAATACAGCATCGCCGCGAACGGCCCGAAACTTCAGATCATGGTGAACTACGAAATCAACCAGGCGCTCGTCCCGACGCAATCGTATCCGATGTTGCGCGATTTCTATCAGAAAATGGTCGACAAACAAAATGAAAAAGTAGTACTCAAGAAAATATGAAAACGATGAAATTCAATCTTGCCCTGTTGTTTGTGGTCGCGCTTCCTTTCGGCTTGACCGCCCAAAAAATGGATCTCGGGAAAGTTACGATCGCGCAATTGCAGCAAAAGCAATACGCCGCCGATACAAGCGCCGTCGCGGCCGTTCTGTACAAAAAAGGCGAAACCGCGTTGGTTTTTTCCAAATCTGACGGTTTCAGTATGGTTACCAAATGCACCAAAAGGGTCAAGATTTTCAAGAAGGGCGGTTACGATCTGGCGAATTTCTCGATTCCGTTTTACCTCGGAAAGGAAAACGAAAGAGTGGCGATAGATGATGCGGTCACTTATAATCTCGTGAACGGAAAAATCGAGAAATCAAAACTCAAGAGCGATGGGGAATTTACGGAGAAATCCAGCAAACATTGGTCTCGCAAGAAAGTCGTGATGCCAAATGTGCGCGAAGGGTCGGTCATAGAATACACTTACAAGATCACATCTCCGTATTTTCAGAACATGCCCGACTGGTCTTTCCAGGAGACGATTCCCGTAGAATACGCCGAATTCCAGACCGCGATTCCGGAATATTTCGACTATCAGGTACACGTGAAAGGCTCTTTGAAACCTCAGGTCACTTCGGGTTCGAACCTGCGTCGCTTTGAAGGCAAGGAACGCGTCAAGAATGTCCGAACGGGATTGATGGAAGACGATGTGTACAGTATTGAATACCAAGACATTGTTACCAATTATGTCATGAAGAACGTTCCAGCGCTGAACGACGAATCTTATGTGAACAATATCTCCAACTACACGTCGTCGCTGTCGCACGAGCTTTCGTCTACGCGCGATCGCGAAGGAAAAGTCAAGACCTACACGACCGATTGGGAAAGTGTCGTGAAAAACATAAACGAAAATCCCGATTTCGGTCAGGAACTTTCGAAGAAAGGTTTTTTTGAGACCGATATGAATACGGCCTTGGTTGGCGCTGCGAGCGAACAGCAGAAAGTTTCCCAAATTTTCAACCACGTGAAGAACGCGATGAATTGGGACGGCACTTACGGCTACATTTGCGACAAAGGCGTGAAAAAAGCCTATCAGGAAAAGACTGGAAATACGGCCGAGATAAACCTGATATTAACCGCGATGTTGCGCACCTCGGGCCACAAGGCCAATCCTGTGCTTATCAGTACGCGAAGCAATGGCGTTTCGATCTATCCCGGTTTGGCTTCTTTCAACCACGTGATCGCTTGTGTCGAGATTGACGGGAAAATGGTTTTGCTCGATGCCTCGGATAAGTCGGCGGGATTCGATTTGCTTCCGAAGCGCGATCTGAATTGGTTCGGACGCATCATCCGCGCAGACGGAAGTTCTGATCTCATCGACATCATGCCCAAAAACAAATCGCGTGAAATCGTGAACATCACGGGCTCGATCGATGCCTCAGGAAAATACTCCGGACAGCTCAAACACCAATATTTCGAACACAATGCGTTGGAATATCGCGAGACTTACGCCAAAATCAAGGAGGAAAGCTATCTTGAGATGTTGGAAAAAAGTCACTCGGGCTGCACGGTTTCCAACTTCAAACGCGAAATCGACAAAGAAGCGGAAAAGCCCGTGAGCGAGTCTTATGCTTTTGAACACACGGCTTCGGTAGAAGTCATCGGCGACCGCATTTACGTTTCCCCTATGGCGTTTTTCTCAAGCGCAAATCCTTTCAAGCAACAAAGCCGCGATTATCCCGTGGATTTCGTGTTTCCGAATCAGGAAAAATTCAACATCAGTCTGGCTTTGCCCGATGGTTATGTCGTGGAAAGCATTCCTTCGGTGCTCAGTTTGAGTATGCCGAACGACTTTGGAACTTTCAAATACGTTATCCAGGCCAAGGAGAAAAGCGTCCAGATCGCGATAAATTACGACCGTAACGAAGCCATTGTTCCGACCGATCATTACGAATCCTTGAGTGAATTCTATCAAAAGATGTCAGACAAACAAAACGAGAAAATAGTGCTTAAGAAAATATGAGAAAGTTGCTGACTCTTTTGATCTTGACCGTTTCGGCGGTTTTTTCGCAGGCCCAAAAAGTGCAATTGGGTAAAGTCACCGTGGCCGAATTGGAGCGCAAAACGCATCAAATTGACAGTTCGGCGGTGGGCGAAGTCATTTTCAGCAAAGCCAGGACGACGTTCGCCTACAAGGCCAAAGAAAATAGGTTCGTGGCGGAACACGAATATCAATTGAAAATCAAGGTTTACAAGAAAGAAGGGCTGTCTTTGGCCAATCTCGAGATTCCGTACTACATCGGTTACAAAGAATTGCGCCCGGAACAACTTCGTGTCGAGGAAGCCGCGACCTACAATCTCGTCGGCGGAAAAGTCCAGAAGACGAAAGTGGCGTCGAACGCTGTTTTCAAGGAAAAAGTGAACGAATATTGGAAAACTACGACCATTGTTTTTCCAGATGTGAAACCCGGATCGATCATCGAGATCAAATACAAACTCAAGTCCGAGAACATCCAGACTTTCCCGTCGTTCAAATTCCAGCGCGAGATTCCGGTGGAATATGCCGAGTACAAAACCGAAATTCCCGTCAATTACCAATACAAAGCCGTCAGTCAGGGATTTTTTCCGATCAAGACAGAAGAAGACTCGAAAAGCGGAAGTCAAGGTTATGAAAACGAGTACGGACAAACGGAAATCTTGAATTATACGGCGAGGGTCACGACGCATAGCACGACCAAACTTCCGGCGATCAAGAACGAGGATTTCGTAGACAATCCGAACAATTACAGAACCGCGATTTCGTATGAACTCGAGCTGATCCAGTTTCCGGATCATCCGGTGAAGAACTTTTCCCAAACCTGGGAAGGTCTTGTACAAACGATTTACAAAGACAGCGATTTTGGCGGACAACTGGCCAAATCTGACTATTATCTTTCCCAGCTCAAATCGCTCATTGCCGGCATCGAATCGAAGTCGGAACGCATGAAAAAAGTCTATGCGTTCGTTCAGGATCGCATGACCTGGAACGGCGACAACGGTTATTATACGAGCGATGGCGTAGAAAAAGCGTGGATTGCGCAAAGCGGAAATGTGGGCGAAATCAATTTAATGTTGGTTTCCATGCTCAACATGGCCGGCGTCGTTTCGCATCCGGTTCTGATCAGCACTGTCAGTCACGGCGTGGCGTCGTTTCCGAACCAAACCGCTTTCAATTACGTGATTTGCGCGGCCGAAGTCGATGGAAAAAGAATCCTGCTCGACGCCACTAACAAGTTTGCCACGCCGGGAATTCTTCCGACAAAAACGCTGAACTGGAACGGCCGGTTGGTGCGCCAGAACGGGAATTCCGAAGAAATTTCGATGTCGACTCCAGAAATGACACGCTCGAGTTTTTCGATAATGTGCCAAGTCGCAACCGACGGTTCGGTAAAAGGAAAATCGCGCATGCAGTTCAACGATTTGGCCGGACTCGATTTCAGGAATCGCTTTGGCGGAATGAGCAAGGATTCGTATCTGGAATATCTTGAGAAATATTACGAAGGCATCCAAATCGAGAATTACGTCGTGGCCAACGAAAAACGGTCGGTTGATGCGGTGGTCGAGAGTTTCGATTTTGCGAGTTCGAAACACGCAGAGGCGATTGGCGACAAGATTTATGTCGATCCGCTTTTGTTTCTGGGCACGCAAAGCAATCCGTTTTTGGCTGAGGAACGTTCCATGCCGGTTTTTTTCGGGTATCCGAGACAACTGCGCTACATCATAAAAGTCGACCTTCCGCAAGGGTATGCGCTCGAATCCATCCCTGAATCTGTGAATATTACGACCGGGCAAAATGTCGTATCTTTCAAAATCGCGGCACAAGGCCAGGGAAACAGCGTCCTGATCAGTGCGAGCTATGAATCGGGAACGATGTTGGTCAACTCGGCTTTCTATCCGAACATAAAAGATTTTTACACCGAAATGGTCAAAAAACAACACCAGAAAATCGTATTCAAAAAAGTTTAGAATGGATATCAGAAATGCCCAATCCGACGTCGACAACTGGATCAAAAACCACGGCGTGCGTTATTTCAACGAACTTACGAACATGGCGCAACTCACCGAAGAAGTGGGCGAGGTGGCGAGAATCATCGCGCGTCGTTACGGCGAACAATCCGAAAAGGAAAGCGACAAGAACAAAGACTTGGGAGAAGAATTGGCCGATGTCGTTTTCGTCGTGCTTTGTCTGGCCAACCAAACCGGAGTCGACCTTCAGGCCGCATTCGACAAGAAAATGGAAGTGAAAACCAAACGCGACCACGACCGTCACCACAACAACGAAAAGTTGAAATAAAAACCCAACCAATCCTTAAGAAGCCGCCATTTTCCAGGTGGCTTTTTTATTTTTGCCGACATGAGAATATGTTTTGAAAAATCGCAGGTAAACAAAAGTTCGCAACTTTCCGTGACCGGGAGTAAATCGGAAACCAACAGATTGTTGTTGCTTCAGGCATTGTATCGGCAAATTTCGCTCGAAAATACTTCTGAATCAGATGATTCCGAAGCGATGCAAATGGCGCTTTCGTCACAATCCGACACGATCGACATCCACCACGCGGGAACGGCCATGCGTTTTCTCACGGCATTTTTCGCTATCCAGGACGGAAAATCGATCACGCTCACAGGCTCGAATCGCATGCAGGAACGTCCTATCAAGATTTTGGTCGATGCTTTACGCGAACTCGGCGCCGACATTTCGTATGAAAAGAACGAGGGTTTTCCGCCTTTGAAAATCGTTGGGAAAAAGCTGTCGAAGTCGAAAGTCACTTTGGACGCGGGCGTAAGCAGCCAATATATTTCGGCTTTGCTGTTGATCGCACCAAGTCTGGAAAACGGTCTCGAACTCACTTTGGACGGAAAAATCACGTCGATTCCATATATCGAAATGACTCTGGCTTTGCTGGCTGAAATTGGCGTGGAGACGAGTTTTGTCGCAAATGTCATTTCGGTTCATCCGACAAAAGTCGAAACGCCGAAATCAATTGTTGTGGAATCAGATTGGTCGTCGGCTTCTTATTTTTACTCGATCGTGGCTTTGTCTGACATCGGAACCAAAATCGAACTTTCGTCCTACAAAAAAAACAGCTTGCAAGGCGATAGCGCTTTGGCGGAAATCTACCAGTCGTTTGGAGTGGAAACCGTTTTTTCGGACAACAAAATCGCTATCGTCAAATCAACGGAAATCGAACTTCCGAAGCTCGAATTTGCATTGAACAACACGCCCGACATTGCCCAAACCATCGCCGTTAGCGCTTTTGCGCTTGGAATTCCATGCGATCTCACGGGTTTGCACACGCTCAAAATCAAGGAAACCGACAGGCTCGAAGCTTTGCGGATCGAACTTTCGAAATTCGGGGCGAAGATTTCCGTTACCGACGACAGCTTGCATTTGGATGCGTCCGATATTGTGGGCTCTGACGTTCATGTGGCGACTTACAACGACCACAGGATGGCGATGGCGTTTGCTCCGCTGGCGCTCAAAACCGAATTTGCGATTGACGATGCGCAAGTCGTTTCGAAGTCTTTTCCGACTTTTTGGGAAGATTTGCTTTCCATCGGATTTGAATTCAGACAGGAAAATTGACAGTATCGGCCAAATCAAGAGGCGAAAAGTTCTGAACGCGGGCGGAATTTGGAAGCATTTCCGAAATTACTTCGCAAAACACTTGACAACCCCTATTTCGGGAACGTATATTTGCATCCGAAAGTTTAAGCGCCTATAACTAACTTTAATCCTTAAACTTCAAGCCTTTCAATGAAATTATCACATTTCAACTTTAATCTTCCCAAGGAACTTTTAGCGGAATATCCGGCAGAAAACAGGGATGAATCACGTCTTATGGTCGTGGATCGCAAGAAAAAAACAATCGAGCACAAAATGTTTAAAGACCTGATCGACTATTTCGATGACGGCGATGTGCTCATTTTGAACAATACCAAAGTTTTCCCTGCGCGCCTTTACGGAAACAAGGAAAAAACCGGAGCCAGAATCGAGGTTTTCTTGCTTCGCGAACTCAATTCAGAGCAGCGTTTGTGGGACGTTTTGGTCGATCCGGCGAGAAAGATCAGAATCGGGAACAAGCTTTATTTCGGCGATGACGATTCGTTGGTGGCAGAAGTCATCGACAACACGACATCTCGCGGAAGAACGCTTCGTTTCCTGTATGACGGTTCTTATGACGAGTTCCGCAACAAATTGACAGAGCTTGGTGAAACGCCAATCCCGAAATACATCAACCGCGAAGTCGTTCCGGAAGACGCCGAGCGTTACCAGACTATCTATGCAAAAGAAGAAGGCGCAGTGGCTGCTCCGACGGCTGGTCTGCACTTCTCGAAACACTTGTTGAAACGTCTTGAGATCAAAGGTGTCGATTTTGCCGAAGTCACGCTTCACGTTGGTTTGGGAACTTTCAATCCGGTTGAGGTCGAGGATTTGTCGAAACACAAAATGGATTCCGAGGAGTTGAAAATCACTCAGGAAGCTTGCGATGTCGTGAACAAGGCGATTGGCAACCGAAAAAGAGTTTGTGCTGTCGGAACGACTACGATGCGCGCCATCGAGAGTTCGGTTTCGTCCAACAGAAGCTTGAATCCTTATGACGGATGGACGAACAAGTTCATTTTTCCGCCATACGATTTCTCGATCGCAGATTGTATGATCACGAATTTCCACACACCAAAATCGACGCTTTTGATGATGATTTCGGCTTTTACCGGCCACGATCTCATGAAGAAAGCTTACGATGAGGCGATCAAGGAAGGCTATAAATTCTATTCCTATGGAGACGCGATGTTGATTCTTTAAGACGATAGAGAATTGACATTGAGATAGTAAACAATCCCGTTCTTTTGAGCGGGATTTTTTTTGGGCGTTACGGCGGCGGTTTCGGTTTTAAGTTTTGGATGCTGTACAAATTTTTTGCTTCGGGACAAAACCTAAAAGCCGCCGTCGGGCTGCGGGCACTCGCTTTTTGCCTTCCACGCTAGGCCTAAACCGAAAAATCCAGACGGCAAAAGAGCTCAAACAATGCCGGCATCCCTAACGCAAATTTGGCTTGGGGAACAAATGCTGTCCACATTTTATTTCGGGCTCGCTTCGCATCGCCAACCTCAGGCTCGCTTCGCATCGCCGCTCCTGCGTCAGTTTTTTTTAACAATTAAGGTAGTTAAGATCATTAAGCGATGCTTCGCATCCAGAAGGCTCGCTCCGCATCGCCAAAAAGTGACTCGCTAACGCATCGTCACTCACTGCGGCAGTTTTTTTTTAAACCATTAAGATCGTTAAGATCGTTAAGATCGTTAAGCGATGCTTCGCATCGAGAAAGGCTCGCTTTGCAGCGCCAACTTCAGGCTCGCTTTGCAGCGCCAACTTCAGGCTCGCTAACGCATCGCCAACTCAGGCTCGCTTCGCATCGCCAACCACAGGCTCGCTAACGCATCGCCAACCACAGGCTCGCTCCAAACCGCGAACCCAACTCCAAAGAACCTTAACGTCCTTACTGTTCTTAATGGTTCAAAAAAAATTCCATTGCCAAGCGCATCCGCATCGCCAGCCATCCAGACTCGCTCCAAACCGCAAACCCAACTCCAAAGAACCTTAATGTCCTTAACGTCCTTACTGTTCTTAATGGTTCAAAAAAAACTCCATGCCAAGCGCATTCCGCACCGCCAACAATGACTCGCTCCAAACCGCCAAAACCCAACTCCAAACAACCTTAACGTTCTTACTGTTCTTAATGGTTCAAAAAAAATCATCGCCAAGCGCATCCGCACCGCCAACAATGACTCGCTCCAAACCGCAACCCAACTCCAAAGAACCTTAACGTCCTTACTGTTCTTGATGGTTCAAAAAAAAACCGGAACGCTTCCAAACGTCCCGGTTTCTTTTACATTAAAGAACTTGCCTTTATTTTACAATCATCTTCACGGTATAAACCTTATTGGAATGCACTTTCAAAACATAAGTTCCGGTTGGCAGACTGTTGTTTATCAACGAATAGTTGTGATCGTTGATGTTGCTTGAGGTGTAAAAAAGATTCCCGGTCATGTCGAAAACATCGATCTTGTCGATTGGATATTGCGACTTGATGTAAGTCCGTTCGCCTGCTTTTGCCGGATTCGGGTAGACACGGACGCCGTTCTGGGACGAAGTTTCCGGGATTCCAAGCGGTTGTTCGACGACGAACGAAATACGGTTCGAGACTTCGTTATAGGAATCGTTGGTGAACATTACGATGAAATATGCGCCTTCCTGGGTTGGCAGTTTGTCTTCGGGCAAGTTCATCGTACCTTCAGGTTGTCCGTCGAAATAGGTGTAGCTCACGAGTTCGTCCACGTTTGGATCGTCTCCTTCGTGGTAAATCCCGAGCCAATCCTTGATTATTCCGGGAGCGTCCGTCCATGTGGCGATGATGTTTTCGTTGAGATTGTACACCGTTTTGTTGATCGCCAGTTGCGTGATCTGGTCACCAACCTGGAAGAAGACTTTCGCCCCGACCGTGTCGTATCCGTCTTGAAGGAAGTAGTGGACGTAGTAATATCCGTCAGCTAAATTATTGAAAGTGAAGTTACCGGAACTGCCGTTGCAATAATTCCATTGCGTCGAATTGACCGCACCAGGCGTTTGTCCGACCTTATAAATCCCGATCCAGTCCAAAGCGAGATTTGGCCCGTTGGAAAACGTGACAGTCACAGGACTTCCGGATGCGTAAGCTGCTTGATCGGTGGCGACATTCGGGAACGGCCCTACGTAGAATTTCTGGCGATCGGCGATTTCTGTATATCCGTCGTTTTCCATCAAAGTCGCGTAATAACGTCCCGGTTGCGTCAATCCTGCGAAAATGTGTGAACCCGAGATCTGACCGTTTGTGTAAGCCCAAACCTGTGAAGGCGTGCCGCTTCCCGGATTTTGTCCGTTTTTGTAGATTCCGATCCAGTCGTGGTTGTTTCCGGGCGTATCCGAAAAAGAAACCTCGATTGGCGTGTTCGGCAAATAAGCGATCGTATCGAGCTGAATTTGGGTGTTGGCGAAAGTGCTATTGATGATATTGAAAGATTTGGTCGTACTCCAGGCCGACCAATTGAGGTTCTTGTCGCGATGGCGCGCCTTGATGAAGTATTGTCCGTTAGGGAGCGAACCGGTCGGTAAAGTCAGTTTCGTAATATCGAGCCCAAGATTGACATTTGCCGTAGAATCGACCTGCGTTCCGACGGCTCCGAACAAATCCTCGAAGTCGCGATATACGTCTTTTTCGACGATCGAGAAATTTTCGGTTTTCCCAATCGTGAACTGCGTGGAATTCATTTCCTGGTTGGAAGTTGTGGCATAGGGCGTCGTTTCTACCGTGAGCGGAAGTTCGACGTCGTTTCCTGTAAGCGCGTTGGTGATTTGAGGCGTATTCGGAATATCCAATCCCAAGTAGCGGTGAAATTCATCCATCAATTGGTTGTCCTTGTATTGATAGGCGCTTCCGATCGAATAGGCTTCCACATCGAAAGTTCCGTTCACGACGTCAATGTCGATGATCTGGTAAATCCAGTTCGAGATCGTCTTTTGCACGTCTTCGAAATTCTGTTCGACGGCCATTCCCCAATATTGATCCCAGGCGACGCCGCCCGAGATGATCTGGTAAGTCGGAGTATTTTTGAGTTGTCCGCGATGGTAAAGGTGATGGTGCGCGCCAATGTGCAGGATGTGTTTCGGTGAAGTCGTGAGGATTGGCATGGCACTGTTTCGTATCCAAGTCGAGATATCGCCCACGTATTGTTCGGCCTGATACGGTCTGTGTCCAAGGGAAATGATCCATTGCACCGTAGGATCTGTGTTTGCCGCCGCAACGACATTTGCAACCCACGCCAGTTGTTGTGCGCTCGTGTGCTCGGTATCCATGGCAATGAACAACGTATTTCCCACTTGGTTCGCATAGTAATTTTCGGTTCCCGACGAAATGCCCTGATACGTCATCTCGTCGAGTTTGTAATGGTCATAATAGGCTTGCATGCCAAGCGTTCCGTAGGTTTCGTGATTTCCGACAAGCGTCGAGATCGGCAAATAGCCAGACAATTGCTTGTTCTTTTTGAAGTGCACGTTCTCGTAGTGGTCCAAAGTTCCCACGTCAACCTGATCGCCAACCATGATCGTCATCGCGATGTTATCGGCCGGATCGAGATTCGCGCCCCACTTTTCGGCGATTTTCCTTTTGGCAGAACTTACCAAAGTGTCGAATCTAGGCACGTTTCGCATTTGGTTGTCGCCCAGGACAAGAAATCTCAAATGTCCGTCGGCGGTTGCGGCCTGACCCGGAAGCGGCATCGTCTTGAACGAATACACGCTCGATTCTGTCGTTCCGGTTTTGATCTTGTAATAATATTTCGTGTTCGGCTGCAGGTTTTCGAGTTTTACCGTGTGGAAGTAATAGTTGTTGTTGTAACCTGTATCGGTAAAAATCTGGTTCGTTCCCGTAGCGGAATTCGTCAATTGGTTGGCAGAAGAACCGTAAGTGACGATTGATTCAGGATTTTCGGAAGTTTTCCAGTTCACTTGGATCGAAGTGGGTTTCGCCGCTTGCAGATACGGGAAAAGCTGTTGGGCGTGGCCGAAACCACAAAGCATCAGCAGTAAAAAAGCGTACAATTTTTTCATTTTGGTCGTTGTTGAAGTTGGCGCAAAAGTAGACGCGCCGTTTTCTGCAACGGTTAGCACACGATTAGTAAAGGGTTAAAAGTCGAGCCTGAATTTGAAGGAATTGTTAGGTCGGACGCATTTTCGACGGCCAAAAAAAACTTTCCCCGTTCACATCCAAATCGTAAATTTACGCCCGACAACTACAAAACCATGTTCCAAAACACTCGCGAATTCGCCCAACAACTCGATTCACAAGATTCGATTTCCAAGTACAGGAAGGAGTTCATCTTCCCGAAAGTAAACGACAGACAAGTCATCTATTTCACGGGAAATTCCCTCGGACTGCAACCCAAACGCACAAAATCGTTCGTCGATGAAATTATGTCAGATTGGGCAAATCTTGCGGTCGAAGGCCATTTTTATGCCGAAAAACCTTGGTGGGATTATCAGGAGCGATTCGCGAATCCTTTGAGTAAAATCGTTGGTGCAAAACCGAAAGAAGTCACTGTAATGAACACTTTGACGGTGAATCTGCACTTGTTGATGGTTTCGTTTTATCGCCCGAACGCCAAACGCTACAAGATCATTTGTGAGGAAAAAGCATTTCCCAGCGACCAATATATGTTGCAAACCCAAGTCAAGTTTCACGGGTTTGATCCGAAGGACGCGATTGTAGAGATCAAGCGTCGCGACGGCGAACACAACATTCGCCACGAGGACATTCTCGCGAAAATAGATGAGGTCGGAGACGAATTGGCTTTGCTGATCATGGGCGGCGTGAACTATTACACCGGACAGGTCTTCGACATGAAATCCATCACGAGTCACGCCCAATCGAAAGGTGCATACGTCGGTTGGGATTTGGCTCACGGCGCCGGAAACATCAAACTCGAACTGCACGACTGGAACGTCGATTTCGCCGCCTGGTGTTCTTACAAATACATGAATTCCGGACCTGGAAACGCTTCGGGAATTTTTGTGCACGAAAACCATCACCACGACTCGAGCCTTCACAGATTCGCCGGCTGGTGGGGACACAACAAGGAAAGACGCTTCAAGATGGAACCTGAATTCGATCCGGTCCACGGAGCCGAAGGTTGGCAGATCTCGAACTTGCCCGTGATTTCACTCGCGCCTTATCTGGCTTCGGTTGAAATGTTCGACGAGGTCGGAATGGAGAAATTGGTCGAAAAACGCGACAGGATCACATCTTACCTTGAGTTCATCCTGTTGGAAATCCAGAAGGAAGTGAACGGGAATTTTGAGATCATCACACCATCGGAACCAAGCCAAAGAGCTTGCCAGTTGTCGGTTTACCTTCACGGAGAAGGCCGAAATCTTTTCGATTACCTGATGAAAAACGGCGTAATTACAGATTGGCGCGAACCGAATGTGATAAGGTTGGCGCCAGTTCCGCTATATTGTTCTTTCGAAGATATGTACGACTTCGGACAAGTCTTGAAACGAGGCATCGAGGAACTTCACTGACTTCACTGATCGTCTCCGGGCGAATCGTCCATGTCCATTCCCAAATCATTCGGATCATCGTTTTCGGGCGCATATTGCGTGTTCAAAGCAATTTCCGATAACGGAACGCCGCCTTTTACGCCAAAATCCAAAGTGCGCGTCGGGAAAGGAATCGTGATTCCGGCTTCGTCGTAAGCTTTCTTAATGCGTTGTATCGCCTCGCTTCCGACCTTTGAAAAAGTGCCTTGTTCAGCGCTGTCGATCCACATCCGGACACGGAAATTGATCGAATTGTCGCCAAACTCGCGGAACATGATCGTCGTTGGAGAAGTTTTGGAAATATCCGCGATGTCTTTCACGGCTTCCAAAGTCACTTTTTTGACCAGATCGAGATCGTCTCCATAAGAAACACCTACGTCCAGATCGAAACGTCTCTTGTTCAACGTCGTAAAGTTTTCTATCGGACTTTGAAAAACATCCTTGTTGGGAATCGTGATCAAATGGCCTTGAAAAGTCTGCACAACCGTATCGCGAAGGTTGATTTCCTTGACTTTCCCCATATAACCTTTGAGTTTTACGACATCGCCGACTTTCAGTGGTTTTCTGAACGACATAAAAATCCCGGACATAAAATTCGACGCGATGTCCTGAAACGCGAACGCAAGCGCCAATCCCAAAATACCGGCACCGGCCAAGATCGAAGTCACGGCTTTGTCGAGTCCGAGTACGCTCAACGCCGTAAACAAGACGATTCCGACAGCGAAAACATAGATTACGGTGGCGAAAAGATTGTTCAGCGTGACATTGTGAGAAACTTTCCCGATGAGTCGGAGCGCGATTTTCCTGATGAATTTCGCGATGAAAAGTCCGATGACGAAAATGATCGCGGCCAAGGCGATGTTCGGAAGCATTTTGACCAAAGCTTGTCCCCAACGGGCGAGTTTGTCGAAGATGAGGTTGGCGGCATTGTTGAAGTCGAATTCCATTGTTTTGGCGTTTAAAGTGAATCCCGAAGTTAGGATTTCGAGCCGCCAAACGCGTTATAGGACTTTTCGCAGGTTTTGTAAAGTCTCAAGAAATACAGTTGACTTTACAGATATGAAGCGTTATCGATCAACTTCGCGGCTTTAGAGCGAATCTTCGCAAGCTCGCCCGGTTTCATCTTGTCGAGTTGGCTCAACATCATCGTCATCCTGGGATTGTCCTCGAAGTGCACGCGTTTTGCATCGACAAAATTCCAGTACAAAGCATTGAAAGGACAAGCGCGTTCGCCCAGGCGATCCTTGACGTCGTAATGGCATTTGAGGCAGTAATTCGACATTTTGTTGATGTAACTTCCGGATGAAACATAAGGTTTCGTGGCGACCAGACCGCCGTCTGCCCATTGCGACATGGCGCGCGTGTTGGGCATTTCGACCCATTCGATCGCGTCGACGTAAACGCCCAGATACCATTCGTCGACTTCGTTGGGGTTTGATCCGACCAGCAACGCAAAGTTTCCGATGACCATCAAACGCTGGATGTGGTGCGCATAAGCTTCGTCGAGACTTTGGCCGATCGCATGTTTAAGGCAATTCATTTTTGTCTTCGCATCCCAATAAAACCAAGGCAATTCCCTGTGATTCCTCAATTGGTTTTTGGTGCCGAAATCTGGCATGTGCATCCAATAGTAACCTCGCACATATTCGCGCCAACCGGTGATTTGGCGAATGTAGCCTTCGACCTCGTTGATCCTGACCTTGTCTTTTTCCTCATAAAACTTCTCGAGAACCGCATCGACGACTTCTTTGGGCGAAATCATCTTGGAATTCATCGCGAACGAAAGTCTCGAATGGAACAGGAATTTGTCGGCGGTGTGCATCGCGTCCTGATAATCGCCGAAATGCACGAGCAAATGGTTCACGAAATGGCGCAAAATCCTTAAGCATTCGTCGCGCGTGGTTGGCCAATTGAAGTTTTCGGGCTTGATGTTTCCGAAGGTTTTTATTCCTGATTTCTCGATTTCTTTTACGATAGAAGTCACATCGGTCTCAAAAAGTTTGGCCTTCGGAATCTCGACCTGACCCGAGAATTTGTTGCGGTTCGCGTGGTCGTAATTCCATTTTCCGCCACGCGGATTTTCGCCAACCATTAAAATGTCGTGTTTTTTGCGCATGTTTCTATAGAAACTTTCCATCAGCAGTGACTTTTTGCCTTTGAAAAAATCCTGGAATTCGTTTCGCGTCGTGTAGAAATGTTCGGTGTCGAAAACTTCGAAGCCGATCTTTAGTTTTTGACAGATGGATTTCAATTGTTCGTCAAGCCGATATTCGTCAGGAAGCAAATATTCGAATTTGTCGCAGTTATGGCGCGCAATAGCCTGATCGATGATTACGTCAAGTTGCTGCGGATTTCGAGAACTGTCGATTTTTAGGTAATCGACTTTGTGACCTTTGGATTCCAGATCTTGGGAAAAGTTGCGCATCGACGCGAAAAATGCCACGACTTTCTGGATGTGATGTTTGACGTAATCTGTTTCCTGACGCATTTCGGCCATGAGGTAAATCACGTTCCCATCTGGTTTTTCGAACCACGAATGATTGCCGTTGAGCTGGTCGCCGAGCAAGAGCCGAAGCGTTTTCATGTAGTTTTGTTTTTGGTGCGCCGACATTTTTCGCTGCAATATTTCACGTCTTCCCAAACCTTTTCCCATTTTTTTCGCCACGAAAACGGACGCCCGCAGACTTCGCAGGTTTTGGTTGGCAGATTCGGTTTTTGGTGCGTCATTCTTAAAGTTAGGCAATGTTGGTTTTGGTTTGGGTCAGATTGTGATTTTGTTTTGGATTGTTGATGATCAATTTTTGTAATTTTTTGAATATTGTTTGCTGGTTTTGGAGGCGGCGCTGCTTTAGCGAGCCTTTTTACCGGCGATGCATCGCGAGCCGAAGATGAAACTACACTGAATTTGTTTCTGTGGAACTAGTTTGCGTTAGGGATGCCGGCATTGTCTGAGCTCTTTTGCCCGTTTGGATTTTGTGATTTGGGAATAAAGTTCGCGGCAAAAAGCGAGTGCCGGCAGCCCGACGGCGGCTTCTAGGTTTTTACAGCGGAGTTGGGAACTGCAACTGCTACTGCGAACTGCGCACTGAAAGACCGCCGCCGGAACGCCCAAAAAATGATAAATCTCGTCGCCCTGCGTTTTATAATGCTTACTTTTACGTCGTTTTAGCAAAAAGACAATGCAATCACCTCTAAAAATCGCAGTTGTCGGGTCTGGATTGGTAGGCTCGTTATTGGCGATTTACCTCAAAAAATCGGGTCACACGGTTCACGTTTTTGACCGAAGCCCGGATATACGCTCGATCCAGTTCTCAGGACGTTCCATCAATTTGGCCATGTCGACGCGCGGTTGGAAAGCTGTGGACGCCGTTGGCATCGGGGAAGAAATCCGGAGCATCGCCATTCCTATGGACAAGCGCGCGATCCACGTGTCTGACAAACTCAATTTTCAGCAATACGGCAAGGAAGGCGAGAGCATTTACTCGATTTCACGCGGCACTTTGAACAGAAAGATGATCGATTTGGCCGAAGCCGCCGGAGTGGAATTTTTCTTCGAACAAAGAATTTGGGACGTGACGCTCGCGACCTCGACCTTGCACATTGGCGAAACCGAAAGAGGCGAGTGGACAGACCTTAAATACGACATGATTTTTGGTGCCGACGGTGCGTTTTCGAGAATCCGTCACCGCATGCAACGCCAGAGTATGTTCAATTATTCCCAAGAATTCCTGAATACGGGTTACAAGGAATTGAACATTCCGGCGAATGCCGATGGCACGCACAAACTTGACAAGAACTCGTTCCACATTTGGCCGAGAGGCGAATATATGCTGATCGCGCTTCCGAATCTCGACGGAAGTTTTACGTGCACGTTGTTCATGCCGTTCGAAGGCAAAAACTCGTTTGCTTCGTTGACCGACAGAAAGTTGGTGGAAGATTTTTTCGCGAAGAATTTCCCGGATTCGATTGATGTGATCCCGAAGTTGGCCGAAGATTTTTTCAAGAATCCGACCTCGACTTTGGTGACGATGAAGTGTTTCCCTTGGACGTTCGAGGACAAAGTCGCGTTGATTGGCGATGCTTGCCATGCGATCGTTCCGTTTTACGGACAAGGCATGAACGCCGGTTTCGAGGACATCACGATCCTGAACGAGATGATCGAGAAACACGGAGACGATTGGGTCGCGATTTTCAAACAATACGAGCAGTTGAGAAAGCCCAATGCCGACGCGATCGCCGAATTGTCCTACCGCAATTTCATGGAAATGTCCTCGAGCGTAGCCGATGAAAAATTCCTGCTCCAAAAGAAGATCGAGAAGCGTTTCTCTGAGAAATATCCCGAAAAATGGACGCCTTTGTACAGCCGCGTCACGTTCAGCGACAGACCTTATTCTGAAGCTTTGGCCGAAGGCGAACGCCAAAAAGCGATCATGGATCAAGTGATGCAAATGCCGAACATCGAGTCGGTTTGGGACAGCGAAGAAGTCGAGCACAAAATTTTGGCCTACCTGTCATAAGAACAATCCAAATATCAGCAATAAAAAAAGCGGTTCCGGTAAAGAATCGCTTTTTTGGTTGTCAGATTTTACAATCTGTGAAGTTGTCGAATCTGAGTCACTCTTTCGGCTTGCGATCGGGCGTGTCCATCAAAACCCTCAGCGTCGAATCGTTCGTAAAATAACTGAACGCCCAATTCACGAAGATCAAAAGCCGGTTCTTGATGCTTAAAATCAGCATCAGATGCACGAACATCCACGTAAACCAAGCCAATCTGCCCTGAAAACTGAATTGCGGCAAATCGACCACGGCCTTGCGCTTCCCGATCGTCGCCATCGAACCTTTGTCGTGGTACTCGAACGGTTTTAGCATCACGCCTTTCGAAAGTCGGACGAAGTTTTTGGCCAACACATCGGCTTGTTCATTTGCTACAGCGGCGAGTTGCGGATGGCCTTTCGGAAATTTGTTCGTTTCCATGTAAGCGATGTCGCCAATGGCATACACGTCTTTCAGATTCGCGAGTTCGTTTTGTCGGTTGACGACCAATCGGTTTCCGCGCGTATAGGCTTCTTCGGGAATTCCGTCGAGTTTGCTGCCTGAAATTCCGGCGGCCCAAATCACGTTTTCGGACGCGATCGTTTCACCCGATTTCAGTGTCACGGTCACGCCGTCGTAACTGTCGAGCAAAGTCTCGGTGCGCACTTTCACGCCAAGATCTTCGAGGTATTTTCTGGAATATTTGTGCGATTCGTCGCTCATGGCATTGAGCAGATTCGGAAGTCCTTCCAAAAGATAGACCGTGAGTTTCGAGAAATCCTGGTCAGGATAATCTTTCGGCAAGATGTTTTTCTTCATTTCTGCCAACGCGCCCGCTAGTTCGACTCCGGTCGGTCCGCCGCCGACGACGACAAATGTGAGCAAGGCGTCGATCTGTTCTGGTTTTGCCGTGATCGAATCCTCGAAAGTCTGCAAAATCCGGTTGCGAAGTTGGATGGCTTCGGGCACGGATTTCATCGGATAAGCGTGCTTTGCCAATTCCTTGTTTCCGAAGTAATTCGTCTCGCAACCATTCGCGATCACGAGATAATCGTAAGAATAGTCGCCAATCGATGTTTGAAGTTTTTTGGCTGCCACATCGACATTTTCAACGACAGCTTTCCTTACATGCACGTTCTTGCATTTTTGGAAAACCTTGCGCAACGGAAACGAAATGCTCGAAGGTTCAAGCCTGGCAGTCGCCACTTGGTACATGAGCGGCTGAAATTGGTGGTAGTTGTGCTTGTCGAAAATCCAGATGTCGTAATCGGATTTTTTGAGTCTTTGCGCCAAAGTCAGTCCGGCGAACCCGGCGCCTATGATGGCAATGCGTTTTCTTCCCATTTGTGTTGTTGTTATCGTATGTTAAAGTTACCGATAAACCCGCACAGGAAAAGGTTTCTTAACGTTTCTTAACGCGTTTCAATCGGCCGGATTCTGCGAAAACGTTGGAAATTTCGTTTTGGTATTTTGAGGATTCGCCCTTTTTGGAAAATCTCCGCGTTGGCTTTACTTCTTGAAAATAAAATAAACCGCCAAGACCAAAAAGCAAAACCCGACGGCGTGATTCCACTTGAAGCTTTCGCCTTTGAAGAAAAGCATCGAAAAACACACGAACACGATCAATGTAATGACTTCTTGGATGACTTTCAGTTGCAGAAGCGAGAACGGACCGCCGTTGTCTTTGAATCCGAGTCGATTCGCCGGAACCTGGAAAAAATATTCGAACAATGCCAAACCCCAACTTATAAATACGATAGCAATCAATCCGGCGCTTTCGAACCACTTCCATTCCTTGAATTTGAGGTGTCCATACCAGGCTAACGTCATGAAAATGTTCGACAAAACAAGCAATCCGATAGTGATTAGACCGCGAGTCATTTTTTGAAAATCTTATTCAGTATCGAAAAGGCTCCGCGGATGAAAGTCGCACTCGTCAGGACTTTTACGACCGATTTTGTGACTTGCCCCACTTGATCGTCTGATTTTTTAGATTGCTGTTGCGCCTGTTTTTGGTCAATTTTGGCTTGGGTTTGCTGTTGTTTAGCGGCTTCGGCTTTTTGTTTTTGGTCGATGGCTTGCTGTTCGGCTTCGGCGATTTTCTTGTTCAAAAGTTCGTAAGCGCTTTCGCGATCGATGACTTCGTTGTATTTTTTGTACAGTTTGGATTTGTCGTTGATCGATTTGATTTCGTCGTCGGTCAAAATGTCCATGCGGCTTTGTGGCGCGCGCATCATCGTGGCGGCAAGCGGTGTCGGGACGCCTTTTTCGCTCAAGGCCGTGACGAACGCTTCACCGATTCCAAGACTTGTGAGCACTTGGTCGGTTTTGTAGAATTCCGACGTCGGGTAGTTGTCGGCGGTTTGTTTGATCGCTTGTCTGTCGTTGGCCGTAAAAGCTCTTAGAGCGTGTTGGATTTTGAGTCCGAGTTGGGCGAGAATGCCGTTTGGAATGTCCATCGGATTCTGGGTGACGAAATAAACGCCGATTCCCTTGGAACGGATAAGTTTCACGATGGTTTCGATCTGGTCGAGAAGTGCTTTGCTGGCTTCGTTGAAAATCAGGTGCGCCTCGTCTATGAAAATCACGAGTTCGGGTTGTCCGGCGTCGCCTTGTTCGGGCATTTGCTGATAGATTTCGGCCAAAAGGCTCAGCATGAAAGTCGAGAAAAGTTTGGGTTTGTCCTGGATGTCGTTCAATCGGATGATGTTTACGTAACCGCGTCCGTTCTCGTCAAGCCGCATCAGATCTGAAATATCAAATGAAAGTTCGCCAAAGAAAATATCGCCTCCTTGTTGCTCGAGTTCGATGATTTTGCGAAGGATCGTGCCTGTGGTCGCCGTGGAGATCTTCCCGTAATTTTCCTCGATTTCGGATTTTCCTTCATCGGTTATATAATGGAGGACCTTTTTGATGTCTTTCAGATCGAGAAGCGCGAGTTGGTTGTCGTCGCAGTATTTGAAGATGATCGAAACCACGCTCGATTGCACGTCGTTGAGCCCGAGAATTCGCGAGAAAAGCACAGGTCCGAATTCGGAAACCGTCGCCCGAAGCCGCACGCCATTCTGGTCGGATAAAGTCATCAACTCTACCGGATAAGCGGTCGGCGAAAACGGAATTTCTATTTTTTGGTGTCTTTCGGAAACGAACGGTTGCTCGACTCCGGCTTCGGCAATGCCCGAAAAATCACCTTTTATGTCCATCATCAAAACCGGGATTCCAAAACTGGAAAGCTGCTCTGACAACACTTGGATGGTTTTGGTTTTGCCCGTTCCGGTCGCTCCGGCGATCAGCCCGTGCCGATTTAGGGTTTTTAGTGGGATTTTGACTTGGGCTTCGGGTATCGGTTCACCGTCCAAAATCGCCGATCCTAACGTCAAAGTGTCTCCTTTTGAGGTGTAACCCGTGTTTATGGCCGAGATGAATTCGTCTTTTGTAGGCATATTTTTATGTTTTTTCGGTCGGATAAATTGCAAGCTGAAAGTTATGAATTTAGTTGATAGCCGATTATGTAAAAAAGATTGTTTTCGTCCCAACCTTTTAACAAAAAATAACATCTTTGGAAATACTATCTCAATCGTTTGCACGTTAGGTGTGGCAACGGTTTTGGGCAGATTAAATTAATGTGAATAATATTAAAAAAAGTTTTTTTATTTAGAAGTAACATATAAATTTGCCGTTCATGGTTTTTTACCGAAAAATTCAAAAAACTATAAGATAATCTTTTAAAAACTAAAAATTGTAAAAATGGCAAACGCTAAAAAACAGAGTAGTTCAAATGGAGGAAGTCTATTCTCCGCTATTACTATCATTGCATGTATTTTTATCGGATACTTGATCTGGACTTTTGTAATGGGTGACGGTTCCAACTTTGAAGGTGGAACTAACGCAGGCCACCCGCTACCAGGAAATTATCTTGCAATGGTATACAAGGGAGGACCTATCGTTCCGGTTTTGATGGGACTACTTTTGATGGTTGTGGTTTTCTCAATTGAGCGTTTCATGGTTATATCTAAAGCTTCAGGAAAAGGAAATCTTGACACTTTCATGAACAATGTTCAAGGTAGCATCAAAGCTGGTGACATCGATTCAGCTATCGCTGCTTGCGACAAACAACAAGGTTCTGTTGCCAACGCTATCAAAGCCGCGCTTGTGAAATATCAGGAAGTGAAGAAAGAAGGAGTCAGCAGCGAGGAAGCTTCTGAAACGATCCACAAAGAAATCGAAGAGGCTACTTCACTCGAAATGCCGATGTTGGAGAAAAACCTTACTATCCTTTCGACTTTGGTGTCGCTTGGTACACTTGCAGGTCTCTTGGGAACGGTAACGGGTATGATCAAGGCCTTCTCGGCTATCGCAACTGCCGGTACTCCTGACCAGGCGCTTCTTGCAAACGGTATCTCCGAAGCACTTATCAATACTGCTACAGGTATCGCGACATCTGCACTTTCGATCATCATGTACAACTTGTTCACATCAAAAATCGATACTTTGACGTATTCTATCGATGAGGCTGGTTCTACAATCGTGAACACTTACAGAAAGTTCAGAGGAGCTGCGAGAAACTAAGTACTAATTGAGACGCTTTTCCCGTTGTAATACACGGGAAAGTCTTTAAAATAAAACCAGATAATGGCTAAAGTAAAAATGTCAAAGAAAGCAACCAGCATCGACATGACGGCGATGTGTGACGTTGCATTTCTTCTCCTGACGTTCTTTATCCTTACTGCGACCGCCAAACAGCCGGAACCATTGCCGGTAGATACTCCAAGTTCAACCGTTCAGACGAAATTGCCAGACAGCGATTTGGCTACGATCACGATCGGTAAGAAAGGGACGGTATTTTTTGGAGTTACAGGTCGTGATTTGAGAGAAAGTACGTTGGACATGATGGCACAGAAATACAATGTGACGTTTTCTCCCGAAGACAAAGCGAAATTTGTCCTCATCGAAAACTTCGGTGTTTCTATGGCCAATTTGAAAACGCTTATCGACATGAAGAACAGCGACCGAAATGCAGAAGGTACGCAGCCTGGAATTCCGAAGGATTCTTTGGACAACCAATTGGCAGACTGGATTCAGTACGCCCGTCGTTCGGCAATCGATTTGCACCAAAAAGAGCTTACTATCGCCATCAAGGGCGACGCAACAGAGGAATATCCTGAAATCAAGAAGGTGATGGATATTTTACAGAACCAAAAGGTCAACAATTTTAATTTGGTAACCGGTCTTCGTGGCAAGGACTTCTAATATAAAGAACTAGAAATGGCAGAATTAAATACGGGCGACGGTGGTGGCAAGAAAGGCTCCAAGAAAGTCCGCAGTAAGAAGCTGAATTCCAAGGTCGATTTGACTGCGATGGTAGATTTGGCCTTCCTTTTGATTACGTTCTTTATGTTGACGACCTCTTTGTCAAAACCTCAGTCCATGGACTTGAGCTTGCCTGACAAGGAAGACGATCCGAACAAGAAGACCGATGTAAAGGTTGACGAAAACAGAACCATGACGCTTCTTTTGGGTGACAACAACCAATTGAAAGTCTATATGGGAATGCTTACGAATCCTATTATGGCGCCAAAAGATATCGCTTATGGGAAGTCAGGATTGAGAGCCGAGATTCTCAAGAGAAAGAAAACTGTAGCGGAATATACAGGCGATCCTAAGAAAGGACTTATCGTAATCATCAAACCAAGCAAGAAATCGAATTACAGAAATTTGGTGGATGTACTTGACGAAATGGCAATCGACGATGTCCCGACTTACGCAATCACCGACATTCTTCCGGAGGAAGTTAAACTGTTAGAAGGCGCTGCTCCGGCAACTCCTTAATAATACAATCACACCATGAAACTGGATATATTGAAACAGCAATGGCTTGACATCGTCTTCGAAGGACGAAACAAGCTATATGGTGCTTACCAGTTGAGGAGACAAAACCCAAGAATGACGATGCAGGCACTGCTTATTGGTGCAATCATCTTCGCTTTCTTGGTGAGTACGCCAATTTTGGCTCGTCTTCTTCCTGATAGCAAAAGCGACGAGGTCGTTGATCTCAACAAGCAAGTCAAGGCGGTAAAATTGCCTCCTAAGAAGGAAATCCCTAAAGATCTTCCGCCTCCACCACCGCCGCCTCCAAAAATCGACCAGGTGAAATTCGTTAAGCCTGTCGTCGCGAAAGCAGAAGAGGTTGTAGAAGAACCGCCTAAGATCAAGGAAATCGAAAACAAGAAAGTCGGTGCTGAAACGATCAAAGGTGATCCGGATGCAGTTCTTACGGTCGATCCGGTCGGGACAGGTCCAAAACAAGTTGTAGAAGAAGACAACAGTATCTATAACGCAGCGGGTATCGAGGTCAAGCCAGAATTCCCAGGCGGTATAGACAAATTCTACAAGTTCGTGAAAGACAATTTCCGCGCTCCGGACGATACTCCGGGTGGACGTATGATCATCTCGTTCGTAGTAGAAAAAGACGGATCATTGACAGACATCAAAGTGCCGCGTCCTGCCGGACCTGGTACGGCTGAAGAAGCTATCAGAATGTTGAAGCGTTCCCCAAGATGGGTTCCGGCTGAACAAAACGGTAGAAAGGTACGTTGTATGTTTACGCTTCCAATCGTTATCGCCGCTTCTGAATAAGATGGCAACCAATAAGTACTATGAGAAGAAATCGCCAAAAAAGCGATTTCTTCTTATTATAGGCATATTCTTTTTCATGGTCTATCTATTTCTCGGATTGGCCGTAATTTTCTGGAAAGACTTTCCGATCAACATGGAATTCAAATACCGTGTCGCCTTCGGGGTTTTGCTCATCGTTTATGCGCTTTTCAGATTTTACCGATTTTTCAAAGAAACTCCAGACGAATGAAAAGAAAACTGATTCCAATCGTGGCTTTTTTAGGCATTTTGCTACTTGCGATGTGCGCCAAACAAGCTGAAGGAAAACCTGCAGAAGAAAGCATTCTCACAGGAAAGGCGTCGGTTTTGGTAGACGAGACGCTTTTGCCGATCGTCGAGGATCAAGTCGCGGTCTTTGAAAGTGATTACGAAGGCCGTTTCAAGCTCCTTCCGAAGTCCGAAGCCGAAGCGATTCAGGCCTTGACGAAAGACAGCGCCAGAATTTTGATATTGGGCAGAAAATTGTCGGCAGAGGAAAACGCATTCTTCAGCTCAAGAAAAAGATATCCGAAGGAAACCCAATTCGGGATTGACGGCATCGCGCTCATCGGAAACAAATCCACAAACGACACATTGATCGCACTTCAGGAAGTCGTAAATGTCCTCGAGGGAAAATCGTCTTCGAAAATAAAAGGGTTGGTTTTTGACAATCCGAATTCGGGCACGGCATCTTATCTGCTCAAATTGGCAAACGTAAAAGCGTTGCCGGAAAATGGCGTCTATTCTTTCAAGACAAATGCCGAGGTCATCAAATTTGTGTCCGAAAATCCGGGTACGATTGGAGTAATCGGACTGAATTGGCTTTCGCAACCAACTCCGGAAATAGAAAGTTATCTTAAAAAAATCAATATTCTGAGTGTCAAAAGCCTTACAGGTAGTAGTTTTGTATATCCGAGCCAAAACAGCCTGGCTGAGAAAACCTATCCGCTGGCACGCGATTTGTATATCGTCAATGCGCAAGGGTATGAAGGCCTCGGAATCGGACTTGCTTCGTTCATGGCCGGAGAGCGCGGACAACGCATCATCCTCAAATCGGGTTTGCTTCCGGTTCGCATCCCAGGCAGGAAAATCAGTATCAAGAAGAAGTAGAAACAACAGTAAACTAAATTCCATAAAATGACTAAGACCAAGATCCTTAGTATTGCATTTATCGCTTTGGCGGCCGGTGCCGTGAAAGCCCAAGACGTCGAAGCGGCCAAAAAAGCCATCGACGCCGAGCAGTACGAAAAAGCCAAAAGCATGCTAAAAGCTGCTGTCCAAGCCAAGCCAAACGACGGACGCGCCTCTTTCCTTTTGGGAAAAGTATACCTCAAACAGGATATCGAAGATTCGGCCAAAATTGCCTTTGACAAAGGAATTACGGCTAAAGACAAGGGCAACCTGAACTATATCGGTTTGGGAGAGCTTGAACTGAACAAAGGCAACAAAGCCGGCGCGACCACCAATTTCGCCAGTGCGCTCAAGGACGTAAAGAAAAAAGATACCGAAGAATATATTTTCGTCGCGAGAGCTTATATGGATTCGGACAAACCAGATTACAAAGCCGCAATCGCCGCTCTTGACAAAGCCAAATTGGCCAACGGTCAAGATCCGCAGGTGCAACTTGCTTTGGGAGATGCGTTCTACGGCGACAAAAACCAAAACGATGCTTACGCCGCTTACAGAAGTGCCGCTGCCGCAGATGCGCAATTGATTCGTGCGAAAGTGCAACTTGGTGTTTTGTTGAAAGGTGCGCGTGCCTTCACCGAAGCTGTAAAGGCTTTTGACGGAGTTGTCGCTTCAAACCCGAATTACGGTCCGGTTTACCGCGAGCTCGCCGAAACTTACTACTTGTGGGGAAACAACGACACGAAGAAATACACGGAATATCTTCAAAAAGCGCTTACGTACTACGAAAAATACATGAGCCTTACAGATTATTCATTGACTTCGCGCATGCGTCACGCCGACTTTTTGATCCTTGCCAAAGACTACAAAGCTTTGGAAGCCGAGGCTCAAAAAATGCAACAGCTTGACAAAGTGAATCCGCGTATCATGCGTTATCTTGGTTATTCGGCTTACGAAAACGGAAACACCGATGTCGCTATCGAATCGTTGACGAAATTCATCGCCGGTCCAAACAACAAAGTGATTGCGCGTGACCACATGTATCTTGGTTTGGCTAAATTGAAAAAAGCCGCCGGAACAGGAGACGCTCCAAAAGTTGACACAGCTTTGTTCGATGCGGGAATTGCCGACATCAAGAAATCTGTAGAATTGGAATCGAGCCTTTCGTATGATTTGAGCGAACTTGGAAAGAAATTCTTTGAACAGAAATTGTTCCGCGAGGCAGCTGCGATTTATGAAATTGCTGTGACCAACGAAACTTCGAAGAACTATACTCAGGATTTGTTCTACTACGGATACGCGCTTTACTACGCCAACAACCGCAAGGATGTGAAGCCAGATGTTGAGCAAGTCAAGAAAGCCGAAGCTGCTTTTGCCAAAGTGACCGAAAATTCACCGACGACTCAGGACGCTTATTTGTTCCGCGCGCGTGCCAACAGTTTGATCGATGCCAATGCCGAAATGGCAAAAAGCTACGAAGATTACGTTCGCGTCGTGAACGAAAAAGGTGCCGAAGAAACCGGGAAAGACGCGACCAAGAAGAAGTTGGTCGAAGCTTACAACAACATCGGAGCTTTCTACGCAGCGTCAAACGACAAAGCCAAAGCCAAGGACAATTTCAACAAAACTTTGGCCATTCAGCCAGGCGAGGCTTTCGCGACCCAGTCGTTGAAACAATTGTAATTCCAGATTTAGAATCACGATACCAAAACCGACGGGAAACTGTCGGTTTTTTCATTTAGATACGACTTGGTTTATTGACTATCTTTGCACTTTATTTTTCGAGATGTTGACACAGGAAGTACAGGAAATGGTGAACAATGGTGTGATGCTTCCGCTGATGGAGGAATTCTACACCATTCAGGGAGAAGGTTATCACACGGGAACGGCCGCTTATTTTATAAGAGTTGGCGGATGCGACGTAGGATGTCACTGGTGTGACGTCAAGGAAAGCTGGAATGCGGACCTTCATCCACCGACGCATGTCGATACGATCGTGGGAAATGCCAAGAGTTATTCGGATACCGTCGTCGTGACAGGTGGCGAACCGCTTACGTGGGATATGTCAGCACTCACGAATCGGCTTAAGGAAAAAGCTATCAAAATCCATATCGAGACTTCCGGCGCTTATGAATTGTCTGGCGAATGGGATTGGATCACGCTTTCGCCGAAGAAAACGAAACTTCCGACGCAATCGGTTTACGACGCGGCCCACGAGCTGAAGTGCATCATCTTCAACAAACACGATTTTATTTTCGCCGAAGAACAGGCAGCCAAAGTGAATCCGGACGCGATTTTGTTCCTGCAACCTGAATGGAGCAAGCGCGAAGAAATGACGCCTCAAATTGTCGAGTACGTAATGGCGAATCCAAAGTGGAGAATTTCGCTACAAACACATAAATACCTAAATATTCCATAATGAAAAAGTTTTTCACGTTTCTGGTTTTGTTGGTTTCGTTCGCCGGATTTTCACAACTCGGTGGAGAAGACGAAGTATATTTGGGAGGAGAAATCACCAACCCGAAATTTCAGGGCGGTGATGTGACCAATTTCCACAAATATGTGCGCGAACATTTCGATATGTCCAAACTCGAAAAACCCGGAAAAATGGTCGCGACATTTACGGTGTCGGAAACCGGAACGATAGAAAATCTAAGACTGACCGAATTCATCGGCCCAACTTCGGCCCAGGAATTCATCAAGATCATAAAAGCCGCTCCAAAATGGGAACCGGCTAAAAAAGCAGGAAAGCCATACGCGATTAAGATTACTTTGCCGTTGGTTTTTCAAAAAGGTTAAATTTGGGTCGCTAATCAGCGGCCTTTTTTGTGTCCGAAAACTATCAGAGCTTCAAATGGAAAATGCTTATAAAAAACAGTTTTTGCTGGATGAATCGGTAACTTATCTTAACCACGGCTCGTTCGGTGCTTGCCCGAAACCAATTTTCGACGATTACCAAAAATGGCAACGCGAGCTGGAATCAGAGCCTGTGCAATTCATAATTTCCAACAGCGCCAAATATCTCAAGGAATCGAAAGCAGTTTTGGCCAAATTCCTCAATTGTTCGCCTCAGGATTTCTTTTTTACCCCGAATCCGACTTTTGCCATCAACACGATCATGAGAAGTCTCGAGCTGAATCCGGCAGACGAAATTCTCGCGACAGACAACGAATATGGCGCGATGGACAGAACCTGGAATTTCTACAGCAAAAAGTCAGGGGCGAAATATGTGAGAGCCGAACTCACTTTGCCCGTCGTTTCGAAAGAACAAATGATTTCAGATTTCTGGAAAGGCTATTCAAGCAAAACAAAAGTCGTTTTCCTGAACCAAATGTCGAGCGCGACGGCGTTGCTTTTTCCGGTAAAGGAGATCTGCGAGCGAGCAAAAGAACTCGGCCTGATCACGATCGTCGACGGAGCGCACATTCCGGGTCATATCGACTTGGACATTTCTGAAATCAAAGCTGATTTTTACACCGGAACTTTGCACAAATGGATGCTCGCGCCAAAAGGTTCATCATTTCTGTATGTGAATAAGGAATTTCAGCAACTGCTCGATCCTCTTGTCGTAGGTTGGGGTTACGAAAGTCCGTTTCCGGGCGAGAGTCAATTTTTGGATTATCAGGAAAATCAAGGTACGCGCGACATTTCGGCATTTTTGACTGCGGGCGCTTGCGTGGATTTTCTCGAAAAAATCGATTGGAAAACCCGTGCGAAAGAAAGCCGCAAATTGATTCTGGACAATTATCAACGTTTTTCTGATTTACTGGGAACGCATCCGATTTGTCCAATTTCGGAAGAATTTCTGGGTCAGATGTGCAGTATTCCAATCCAAACCACCGACGCAATCGCATTAAAGAACCTACTTTTCGACAAATATCGAATAGAAATTCCGGTGATGAACCTGAACGGCAACTTTTATATCAGAATTTCAACGCACATTTATGTCTCCCAAACCGATCTCGATTATTTGTTCCGGTCTTTGCAGGAAATCATTTTGAGTACAAATCTGATCCAAATTCATTGATATGAGATTTTTCCCACCAAAAGACCAGGTCGTTTTCAAAAGCGATCTTTCTGCCGAAGAAGTTTTGAAGCGATTGCAAAACAATGTCGAAGCCCAAAAAACGTTCGGCTTTCGTATCAACACGAGTTATTCTACGCCTTACATCGGAAAAATTGTCGGAAATACTTTTTCGATCAGGCGCGTCATTTCCTATCGGAATTCATTTTTGCCCGTGATAAAGGGCGAAGTCACTTCGGCAATGTCAGGCTCGCGCATCAAAGTCACGATGCAACCCGATGCCGCGGTAAAAGTATTCATGATAATTTGGTTGGCCGGCGTGACTTTCGGATGCATCGCTATTTTGACGACTCTGTTCACCGAAGAAGCCGATTTTTTCATACTCATCCCGTTCTTTATGCTCGCAATGGGTTTGGCGCTGTTTCATTTCCCGTTCAAGATCGAGGCGAATCGAAGCAGGAAAGACTTTTTGGAAATGCTCGAAGCCAAAATCGAATCAAGATAATCTCGCCAGATAATCAAAATGTTCGCCTTCGAAAAGCAGATCGCATTCCAAACCGTTGGCGTGAGCGGCGTTTTGCAGCGTGTTGTAATCGAGATAAAGCCACGGAAACGATTCCTCAGTTTGGCCTTTATACGAAAGATCGAACGTCAATTCGCCGTAATAATGATCGGCTGGAACCGAAAATGCGCCTTCTTCGTCCTCGTCGAACATATAGATGATGTCAGATGAATCGAGCAGAATCTGTCCTCCGGGATTCAAAAGCGATTTGAGTTTGGTCAGATAGTTTGAGATTTCCCTGAGTTTTCCGAAAATTCCGGTTCCGTTCATCAACAAGAGGATCGTGTCGAATTTTTCGCCTTCGAAGTCGAGAACGTTGCAAACCTTGGCGTTTTTGAGTAAGCGCAATTGGCAGGCTTGAATCGCTTTCGCGGATATGTCGATCGAAACGACCTCGAGTTTTTTGTCGTTTTGCAGATACAAGCTGTGACTTCCGGCTCCGCATCCAACGTCCAAAATTTTTCCTTTGGCCAAGTCTAGCGCTTTCTTCTCGATTTTCGGCATTTCCTTGTAAGTTCGGAACAACCACGCGACCGACATTTCATCGGCTTCCGAAATATCGGTTTCCGTGATCAGATCTTCGGGCGAATTGTTGGTTTGGTAATCGAGAATGGCTTGGCCGAAAAGGTCTTTCATAAGTTTGAAATCTGAGGTCGAACTGAATTGTCTTTTGACATTCGACTTATTCGTACTTTTGCCGCATGCAGGATTTTCTCAAACAATTGCCGCGACTCGCCAAAGATAAGCATAACGAAAACAAGAAGTATTTCGACAAGCTCAGGAAAAAGGCGCCCAAAAACATCGATTATGTCATGCAGGAATTGCACGATAACGAGTTCAAGCGCACCGATTGTTTGACCTGCGCGAATTGTTGCAAGACGACCGGCCCACTTTTTACTTCGGCTGACATCGAGAGGATTTCAAAACACTTCCGGATGAAACCGCAGCAATTCATCGACCAATATTTGCGTATAGACGAAGACAAGGATTATGTTTTGCAAAGCTTGCCTTGTCATTTTCTGGACTCGGAGAATTACTGCATGATTTATGATGTGCGTCCGAAAGCTTGTCGCGAGTTTCCACACACCGATCGAAAAAAGTTCCAGCAGATCTCGAGTCTGACTTTGAAGAACGTCGAGATTTGTCCGGCGACTTATCGCATTGTCGAGGAAATGAAGAGGCGTATGCCGATGTGATTAAAACTTCGACATTCGTTGTTCAGAAAACTTCAACATTCGTTATTCGTTGTTCGACATTCGTTCTTCCGAAAACTTCTACATTCGTTATTCGTTGTTCAACATTCGTTCTTCAGAAAACTTCAACATTCGTTGTTCGGAAACCTTCAACATTCGTTATTCGTTGTTCAACATTCGTTCTTCCGAACACTTCAACATTCGTTATTCGTTGTTCAGAAAACTTCAACATTCGTTATTCGTTGTTCAACATTCATTATTCCAAAAACTTCCACATTCGTCACTCACAAAACTTCCGAATTCCCTAATCGGATAAAAGTTGGATAAGGTTCGAATTGACGTGGATTGCCGAATCTGTAGAAAATTAATTTTGAATAACGAATAACGAATAACGAATAACGAATAACGAATAACGAATAACGAATAACGAATAACGAATAACGAACAACGAACAACTAACAACGAACAACGAATAACGAACAACGAATAACGAATAACGAATATCCAATAACGAACAAATTGCCACAAAAAAACCTCCCAATCAGGAGGCTTTGTTTTCTAAACGAACATATAATCGTCCGCTTCGACCAGGTTGTCAACTCTGGTTCGTCTTTTTCCGCCGAGCGCACTGACGATGTAGTCAATTCCGCGGCCAATGTATTCGATTATTCTCTCGACCCATGCCTTGGCTTGTCTGAACAAGTCCATTCCTTTGTCGATGTAGGAGTTGATTACCTCGATTATACGCTGTAATTCGTCCATATAGCTTAAAAGCAAATCAGCGCCTTTCATAGTAAATGTATTTGTGTTGTTGTTAGATTCGAACATATCACTAAAATACGCAATGGATTTCTGAGGATTCTCAGTAAATCTCATAAAGTTTTCTTATTTTTTCAAAAGCTTGGATGCCAGGCTGCCAAGTGGCGCGAATCTCGTCTTCGGTCATTCCGGACTCGATCTGCTGTTGTAAAACCTTGCTTCCGGCGAGATTCGTGAAGTACGGAATAAAGAATTTGGACTTGTCCTCGAAATTTTTGTAAGCGTTGATCAACCATTTGAGTTCGATGTGATCGAGTCTCGGTTCTTTGGTCAGATCTTCACCACAACAGACTTTCCCGTTCAAAGGCGGCGTTTTAGAGCCTTCATTCGGACGTGGCGTGAATTCGAAGTGATAAGTCGGAAGAAAAGGCGACCCGTAAATCTGGAACTGTTTGTCAGTGCCGCGTCCGATACTCACATTCGTACCTTCGAAAAAACACAAGCTCGGATAAAGATTGATGGCTTGGTCATTCGGCAGATTCGGAGAAGGTTTTACCGGCAAATGATAAGGCATGCCACGACGGTAATTCTCGCAAGGCACAATCTTGACATCGCACTGGATCGAATCCTTGAGCCATTTCTGACCGTTTATCATCAGTGCATATTCGCCGATTGTCATGCCGTGCAAAACGGGAATCGGGTGCATCCCGACAAAACTCTTGTGCGCCGGATCGAGCGTTGGCCCGTCGATCTTGTAGCTGTTCGGATTCGGTCGGTCGAGAATGATAAGCGGAATCTTGTTTTCGGCGCAAGCTTCCATCACATAATGAAGTGTCGATATGTAGGTGTAAAATCGCGTCCCGACATCTTGCAGATCGAACAACATCACTTCGATTCCGGCCAATTGCTCGGGTGACGGCTTTTTGTTGTTTCCGTAAATCGACAGGATTGGGATTCCTGTTTTTCGGTCTTTTCCGTCCACGATGTCTTCACCGTCGGGCGTTTCACCGCGAAAACCGTGTTCCGGAGCGTAAATTTTTTGCAGGTCGAATTTCGCTTTGAGCTTCAGGTAATCGACAACATGCATTGTCTTGGTCGCCGTTGCTTCGCGGTGTGTCAATTCCAAAGTATCGGGAAGCGAATAAACCGAATCGTATTCGATCAAACCCGTTTGGTTGGTGACAATCCCGATTTTCTTGCCTTCGATCAGGTCGAAATAACTCGTCGTGTTGTCTGCGCCCGTCATGAAACGCGTCGGACGGATCTTGCTTTTGATCGCGGCTTTCGCCGGTTTCGAGAATTCGGCGATCCGGCTTTGCGACGTTTTACAAGAAACGATCGAAAGTGCCAGGGCAAGTGCGGCAAAATAGCCAGGTCTGAAAACAGCGGATAAAAATCGAAGTGGCTTTTGAGTGGCAGGCCGCGTCATAAATTCTTGTGATATTTTGTTCCGACGCGGGATAAATCCTGTCGAAAGTGTACATTTGGGGACTTTACTCGAACGACTTTGAATCTCGAATATTTCATCGCCAAAAGGCTAATTGCGTCCAAAGGGCGTAAAAGTACTATTTCGGCACCAATAATAAAAATCGCCATCACGGCCATCGCCATCGGAATGGTCATGATGATCTTGTCGGTTGCTACCGGAATCGGCCTTCAGCAAAAAATCCGCGAAAAAGTATCGGCCTTCAACGGACACATCATCATCTCGAATTACGATGACAACCAGTCGGAAGTTTCGGTCAAGCCGATTTCGACGCGACAGGATTTTTATCCGAAGTTCAAATCGATATCCGGAATCAAGCACATTCAGGCCGTGGCGAGCAAAGCCGGAATCATCCGCACGCCCGATGCATTCGAGGGAATCATTTTTAAAGGCGTCGGAAAAGACTACGCCTGGAGCAATCTCAACGAGTTTCTCGTGGCCGGACGACTTCCGAACGTTTCCGGAAATCTCAACGACGAAGTGATCGTGTCCCAATTTCTGGCCGATCGGCTCAAACTCAAACTCGGGAACAAGTTCAATACCTTTTTCATGAAAGAAGGGCAAGGCAACCAAAAACCGAATTTGCGTGTTTTCAAGATTGTCGGCATTTACACGTCCGGACTTCAGGAATTCGACGCGACTTATGTTTTGGGCGACATCCGACATCTGCAAAGAATCAACAAATGGAAACCTACCCAAGTGGGATCGTTTGAGGTATTCGTCAACAACTTTGACCAGATCGAACCGATTGGGCAAGAGGTTTACGAAAATACGTTCAATGCCGAAAATCCTGCGATCGCACTCGACACCAAGACCATCATCGAAAAATACTACTATATATTCGACTGGCTCAAGCTTTTCGACTTCAATATAATAGTGATACTTGTCGTGATGATAATCGTCGCAACGATCAATATGGTCGTGGCTTTGCTCGTGATCATTCTCGAACGGACGCAAATGGTCGGAATCCTGAAATCTTTGGGCACGACGAATTGGAGTGTAAGAAAGGTTTTCCTGTACAACGCCGGTTACATTATACTGAGAGGTTTGTTTTGGGGAAATGCCATCGGAATCGCACTTATCCTTTTGCAACAGCAATTCGGCATTATTCGCCTCAACCCTGAAAACTATTATGTGACTGTTGCTCCGGTTTACTTCAATATCGGATACATCTTATTGTTGAACATCGGAACACTGATCATCAGTTTGCTTGTTTTACTCGTTCCTTCTTATATAGTAACCCGCATTTCTCCGGTGCGCGCCATTCGTTTCGAATAATGATAGAGCTTCACAAAAAATCGGGCGACTACATATTATATAAAGACGAAGACCAGCGGCTCATTTTGATGGTGCTCGACACTTTAGGCGTTTTCGAGATCGAGTATGTGCTCAATTCTGGCGAATGCTATTCGTACGAAAGTCATGGCGAACAGATTTTGCCGCTTATATCGAGGCGGGTTCGGGATGAGAAGTATATAGAGTAGCAGAAGCAGTTGCAGTTGCAGTAGCAGTTGCAGAAGCAGAAGCAGTTGCAGAAGGCAGTTGCAGAAGCGGTGGTTGCAGAAGCAGAAGCGACACCCAAAGACCATACTTCCGACAGGATTTCACAGAAACACATTCCCACAACCTTTCCCCACGACAATTTCCGGCGCGGTTTGCCTGCCACTGCCACTGCCACTACAACTGCCACTGCCACTGCCACTACAACTGCAACTGCAACTGCCACTGCCACTTTTATGAGGGCGTGCCGGCGGCCGTTTCCCAAGAGCCGATCCCCGAAAAAATTTCCTATCATCCTCCAAGAAGCGCGATCGGAGGCCGCCGTCGGGCTGGAGGCGCTCGCTTTTTGCCTGGGAAAACCCGTTTGGCCGCCAGAATCCGTTTCAGGCAAAAGAGCTCAGACAACGCCGCCATCCCTCACGCGGAGGTCGCACGTGGCGCAATCCTTAGAAACCGGAAAAAAACTTTCGCGCGCAAGAATCGGCTTTCCAGCGACTTACGTGAGAGCGTGAAAAAACTTCGAAAAAAACCTTGCCGAAAACTTGCAGAAACGAAAAAGCGTGCTACTTTTGCACCCGCATTCAGCAACAAGTTCATCGGCATACTGGCAACAAGAAAGGAGGTT
>NZ_SEBR01000023.1 GCF_004295795.1 Flavobacterium sp.
AATCTCGATTCACAGGAATCGCGTTAGGGATTTTATCGACAAAAATCCGTGCGATCCAAAATGCGAAGCATCAAAATCCGTGCAATCCGTGTAAATCCGTGAATCTGTGGCAAAAAAACCGGACGAAGTCCGCGGCAACGATTGGCGACAAAGCGCATGTGAATTGGAAATGGAATCTGAATTGATTGCGCAGCGAAAAAGAAAACCTACAAGGTTGAAAAAAACCTTGCAGGTTTGGTCGAGAATAAAAATCTCGATTCACAGGAATCGCGTTAGGGATTTGAGGCGTTATCCTTTTCAAGGGCGGCGAAGCAAGCCCGTAAAGATTAAGCCGGAAGCCCGGCGCCGCACGGGTTTGAATCGGAGGCGGGAGTTGTTTCGGCGCAACGCCCAAAATAAATCCCAAATTGAAAATCCCAAATTCCAAATTCCATCCGAACTCTATGGATAACATCGTTGCGATCTGCAAATCTGACAATCAGAAATGCCAAACCTCCCAAAACGCGTTTTAATAAAATTTTAAATAATCGCTCGCGTTAAAATGATAGTTTTGCGAAAAATAACTCTAACAAGTATTGCAATGAAAAAAATGATTTCTTTAAAAAATCTCTTTTTGGCCATTTTCGCCTCGGCGGCTTTGGTTTCATGCGGAGACGACGACAACGGTAGCGGCACGGGCCGAACCAATCTGGCTGAAACCCTGAACTCGAACGGTTTTACGACTTTCAAAGCCGCTGCAGATTTGGCCGGCGTTGGCGAAAGGCTCACGGGCTCGACAAAATTCACTGTGCTCGCGCCTTCCAATTCAGCTTTTGACCAATTTCTTTTGGAAAGTGGCTATTCGAGTATCGACGCGGTTCCGGCTGCTTTGCTTCGCGAGGTTGTCCTGAACCACTTCATTTCTGGCGATGTCGACGGACAGGCGCTCGTTACAGGTTACAAAAAAACGCAGGCAAAAGGTTCGGCATCGACTACCTCGACGTTGAGCGTTTTCATCAATAACGACGGATCGACGATTAAGCTCAACGGCGTTTCTACTATAACGACTGCCGATCTTCGCGCCTCTAACGGAAGAATCCACATTGTAGACAGGGTTGTTCCTATGCCTAGCGTTTACACCCACATTCAGGCCAATCCGGCGTTTTCTTCTTTTGCGGCCGCCTTGCAGACGTATTCGTCGGCTCAATTTGCCCAGACGTTGTCAGGCAACGGACCTCAGTCGCCTTACACCGTTGTCGTTCCAACCAACGAAGGAATGAACAATATCCTGAACACGCTTGATGTCGACAATTATTCGGATATCCCTGAAGCGAATCTGACGAAAGTCCTGAATTACCACATCTTGAGCACGGCCAAACTTTACAGCGTTATCACGGACGGACCGTACGCGACACTTGCCGGACAGAATTTCACCGTCCAAAATACCGGAGGCGGAAAGAAAATCACCGACACACAGGCCCGCGTGGCAAATTTTACGGGAACGACCACGAGAGACATCATCGCTTCGAACGGCGTGATCCACGTCATCGATAACGGGTTGTTGCCCGGGTTGTAATTTTCCGGAAATCTTCCAAACTTAAAGCTTCCTTAATCGGAGGCTTTTTTTTGTATTGGATTGGCGGATTTTTGGATCTGTGGATTGTCAGATTTGCGGATTGGCGGAATTGTTCGTGATCCGCGGAAGCGATTAGGCACAACTTCGGATGGAGTAGTTAAGAAACTCAAGCTCTCATAACCTGTCATCTCAAACCTGAATGCTCAAATTGGAATTTGTCCGTTTATTTTCGGACCGCCTGACAAACCACAAACCATCCAAAAACAAAAAAGCTTCCACGATCGGGAAGCTTTTTCTGTATAATGGAAAATCTTATTTCTTTTTGTTCTGCTTTTGGGCTTCGGCTTGCTCCATCAATTCCTGCATACGCTTTTGGAACTTGCCTTGTGTTTTGGGCTTTTTCTTGTTTTCCTGGATTTGCAGGTGGATTTTCTGTTCGTCCACGACGTAGCGTTTGATCACGACCATGATTGCGATCGTCACCAAGTTGGAAATAAAGTTGTACAAAGAAAGACCCGAACCGTAATTGTTGAAGAACAACAACATCATCAGCGGTGAAAGGTAGATCATGATTTTCATCACCTTGCTCATATCCGGCATGCCTTCTTGCGGCGGTTGTGCCATCGCCTGGTCGCCCGAGGTGAGTTTCATGTAGAAGAAGATCGCCACGGCGGCAAAAATCGGGAACAAGCTTACGTGGTCGCCATAAACCGGAATCCTGAACGGCAATTTGGCCACTTCATCGAAAGACGAAAGGTCTTTTGCCCAAAGGAAACTCTTCTGGCGCAATTCGATCGCCGACGGGAAAAACTGGAAAGACGCATAAACGAAAGGCAACTGGATCAAAGCCGGAATACAGCCCGCAAGCGGATTCACACCAGCTTTGTTGTATAACGCCATCGTTTCCTGCTGGCGCTTCATCGGATCTTTGCTCAACTTCTCGTTGATTTCGGTGATTTCCGGACGCAACACTCGCATTTTCGCCTGTGAAAGGAACGATCTGTAAGTGATTGGCGACATGGCCAATTTTATCAGAAGCGTAAACAGGATGATCGCAATTCCGTAAGGGATGATCGATCCGAGGAATCCGAACAAAGGCACGAAAATGAGTTTGTTGATCCATCCGAAAATGCCCCAGCCAAGTGGAATGATCTCATCGAGATTTCTGTCGTAAGAAGACAAAAGTTTGTAATCGGCCGGACCGTAATACCAATTCATCTTGTAGTCGAGCTCGCCCGCGCTGTTGAAGGCCAAAGGCGCTTTCATGCGGAACTGCTTGGTGAAGACCGTATCGATTTTCTCGTCATCGACCAAATTCTGCGATTCGAAATCAACCGACTTCAATGGCGTTTTGGTCAACAGGATCGAAGTGAAAAAGTGTTGCTTGAACGCGGCATACGTCACGTCTTCAATCGTTTCCTTTTCATCTTTTCCTTGCGAGAGATAACTGTCTTTTCCGCCGTCGTGTTCGTAGACGATTTCGGCGTAACGGTTTTCGTAGGATACGCTCTTCTCATTTCTGAAAGTCTTCAAATCCCAGTGCAAATCGACCGGTTTCGAGGTATTCAGCACTTTGGCCAAACCTTGCGAACGGATGTCGAAATCGAGCATGTAATCGTTCGGTTTCAGCACATAACGATATTCCAGATACTGCTCCGGACCTGATTTTAGGCGCAAAGTCAAAACCTGGCTGTCGCCGATTTTTGTAACAGTCGGTTCAAAGAACAGATTTTTGGTATCGAGCACGCGATTGTCAGAAGTGTGCAATTGCAGATTCAGGCTCGCGTTGTTCTTGTTGACCAATTCCACGAGTTGTCCCGAACCTTTGCTGAAGCGTTCGTATTGCTTGAGAACGGCTTCTTTCAAGTAGCCGCCTTTGTTCGAGATGACGAGTTTTATCAGGTCGTTTTCGAGTGTGGTCGTGGCATCTTTTGCCGTAGGAAGCGTTGCCGAATAAGCGAAACTGCCCAAAGTGCCTTTCAAAGCGGCGATCTTGGCAGAATCGTTCGCGACCGTATCGAGTGCGACTTCATCGGCTTTGGCCATCTTGGCCTCGTTGACCTTTTTGGCTTTTTCTACTTGTTCCTGTTTTGCTTTTTCCGCTTTCTTTTCTTCCTCAGATGGCGATTGATAGAACATCCAGGCGAAAATCCCGAAGAGCAGCACGAAGCCGATCATCGAACTCAGGTTAAACTTTTTTTCTTCCATTTGCAATGCGATGCACTGAACGTGCGGGTTTTACTTCTGTTTTGCTTTGACGGTCGCCTCGACGAATGCCACGAAAAGCGGATGCGGGTTTGCGACTGTACTTTTGTATTCCGGGTGATATTGTACTCCGATAAAAAACGGGTGCGTCGGCAATTCGACGATTTCGACCAAACCGGTATCCGGATTGATTCCAGACGATTTGAGTCCGGCGTTCTGCAACGAATCTGCATATTCGCCATTGTATTCGTAACGGTGACGGTGACGTTCCTCGATCTGGGCTTTTCCGTAGATCATGCGCGCCAAAGTGTTGTCCTTGATATCGCATTTCCACGAGCCAAGACGCATCGTTCCGCCTTTGTCGGTGATCGTTTTTTGCTCTTCCATCAAATCGATGACGGGATTTGCCGTGCCTTCGTTCATTTCGGTCGAATTGGAATCTTTCAATCCCAGGACATTTCTCGAGTATTCGATGACCGACATCTGCATCCCGAGACAAATTCCCAAAAACGGGACATTGTTTTCACGCGCATAGCGAACGGCTTCGATCTTTCCTTCGATGCCGCGTTCCCCAAAGCCAGGCGCGACCAAAAGTCCGTCGAGGTCTTTGAATTTTTCGGAAACCGATTGCGAATCGATGTGCTCGGAATGTACCGAAACGACGTTCACCTTGGTTTCGTTGGCGGCTCCGGCGTGGATGAACGCCTCGAGGATCGATTTGTAAGAATCCTGCAATTCCACATATTTTCCGATAAGGCCGATGTTCACGACGTGCTTCGGATTTTTCAATCGGTGCAGGAAAACGTTCCAATTCGTCAAATCGGGTGTGTTTTTCTTCGGAAGGTTCAATTTTTTGAGGGCTACGACGTCGAGTCCTTCCTGAAGCATCAGGGCTGGGACTTCGTAAATCGTCGAAGCATCGATGGATTGGATTACAGAATCACGGCTCACATTACAGAAAGACGCCATTTTCTGACGCAATTCGTCGGACAACTCGTGCTCTGTTCTGCAAACCAGAATATCGGCCTTGATTCCGCTTTCCATCAAAGTCTTTACCGAGTGTTGCGTCGGTTTGGTCTTCAATTCTCCGGCCGCGGCCAAATAAGGAACCAAAGTCAAATGCACCACGAGACTGTTGCTTTCGCCCAAATCCCAAATCAACTGGCGCACCGATTCTATGTAAGGAAGCGACTCGATATCACCCACCGTTCCTCCGATTTCGGTGATCACGATGTCATAATTGCCTGAATTCCCAAGCAACTGCATGCGTTCCTTGATTTCATTGGTGATGTGAGGCACGACCTGGACCGTCTTACCCAAAAACTCGCCACGTCTCTCCTTTTCGATGACCGAAAGGTAAACGCGACCCGTCGTGACGTTGTTCGCCTGAGAAGTCGGAACGTTCAGGAAGCGCTCGTAGTGGCCAAGATCGAGATCGGTTTCGGCTCCGTCATCGGTCACATAACATTCTCCGTGCTCGTAAGGATTCAAGGTTCCCGGATCGACATTGATATAAGGATCAAACTTCTGGATCGTGGTCCTGTAGCCTCTGGCCTGCAATAATTTTGCGAGCGACGCCGCGATGATCCCTTTTCCAAGGGAAGACGTCACACCGCCGGTAACAAAAATATATTTCGTTTGGTTCATAAATAGTTGGGTAGCTGTGTTGTGTGTTGCGTTCTATAAAAAACGGGGCAAAAATACGATTATAAATCGAGATTCAGCAGTTGGCAATTCACAATTCCATCCAAAAGTCAAGGCTTTCTGTAACGCGACCGCAATTCGCGCAAAATCGATTCCATGCCGTTGAGTTTGAGTTCGTACACCTCGAGAATCTGGCGTCCTAAAAGTCCTTGTGGCAAGCGGTTGTTCTTGAGCCAGATCACGTAATATTCGGGTAGGTCAACAAGAAAACGCCCCTCGTATTTACCGAAGGGCATTTTAGCGTGTGCCAATTTAAGGAGTTGTTCTCTCGGGTCGAAGTCCAATCTTATGGGTTTTGGTTTCCGATTTCGTTCATCTCCGATCCGTTGCCTTCGCCTTTTGGATTCAGGCCATATTCGTTCTCGCCGAACTGGCTTTCGCCGAAAAGAAGCACCAGATTGTAAAACGGGATCAATTGCCACCAACCGCTGTTTCCGCGGTCGTGGCATCTCTTGGCGCCTTGTGCAATTATGAACCACGCCAATGGGACAAATATCAGCAGATACAAAATAGACCCGACTCCGGTTGGCGTTCCCGACAACATTCCGGTAAAAAATGCCAATGGAAAATAGACCACCAGATAAAGCAAAAAACTAAGCCCGAATTCGAGTCTTCGAATACGACCTTCAAAAGAAAAAGGATTCTTGAACATAAATGTGATTGGTATTGGTTGTGGGGCAATTTAGGGAAATGCCCGATGAATAAATGTTCAAACGCCTCAAAAGTTTTCAACTCACCAAGTGAACGTGACGACTTTCTCGATATCGGGATGCAAACTCAGGTAAACCGGACAAGTCATGGCCGTGCGTTCAAGAATCGTCCTGGTCTTTTCATCCGGAGAAATGCCCATGTCGAAATGCACCTCGATCTTCGAGATTCTTCTCGGTTCGGCTTGCATGTGCTTTGTTACCGCTGCTTTCGCTCCCGTGAAATCGACTTCCATTGTCCTGGCCTTGATTCCCATTACAGTAAGCATGCAACTTGCCAAGGCGTTCGCCACGGTATCGGTTGGAGAAAAAGCTTCTCCTTTTCCGTTGTTGTCGACGGGCGCATCCGAAATGATTTCACTTCCCGATTGTATATGCACGGACGATGTTCTCAAATCGCCCAGATAAGTCACTTTTGATGTCATTATTCTACTTCTTTTACGCTAAGATCTTCGTTGTATTGCAAGATGTAAATGCCTTTGTTGACGAAGCCGCCTTCCTTGGCGCCATAGTCGAATTTCGATTCTACCTGTTCGGTTTTTTGTTCGGCTGCAGATTCGGCGAAAGTCTTGCCTTGCGACAGGCGCAACAAAGTATCGAAAGTCACGTCGAAACCTCTCGTGGCAAATTGATTCGGGAACACGCGGTTTTTCTCCTTATACGAATTGCGGAAATTTTGTGCCGCGGGCGAATCGTTATCTCTCGTCATCGACGGATAAAGCAATTTCAACACCGTAAGCCGTTTCATCGAAATCTCCTCGAAATCGAGCGTGTCGTTCGGTTCGAGAATCACGATCTGGATCTTGTAATTGCTCACTTCGGCCAAAAGCAAATTCGTCGTTCCTAAAATCATTCCCGTTTTTTCGGTGTCGAGTACAATGTAATTCTGTTGGTCTTTCGACAGCAGCGCGCGCAACTTATCGGCCGGAACCGAACCTGACGCGTCGACTTCGGCAAGCTTTACGCCTTGATAGCCGCTTTGCGAAATGAGTTCTTTGGTCGAATTCCTTTTCGGATCGCTTACGATGATCACATTCGCACCTTTCGAAGTCAGGAAATCGAGCATCATTTTTTTGGTATATTGCTCCGATGGCATCGCCTGATACAAATTGCCGAACTTCTTGCCGGCTTCTTTTGAAAGCGGAGAAATAACCGCGACATTCGAGGCAGTCAGTTCCTCGGCGGCTCTTTCGGCGTGTTGTTGGTAAAACGGCCCGATCACGGCATCGGCATTCTTGATGTCCTTGGATTTTATCAGATCGACAACTTTCGACGAAGCCTTGCTTTCCTCTGAATCAAAAATCTTCACATCGACGTTCAATCCCAATGTTTTGGCCGAATCGATTGCCATGAGCGCACCCGAATAAAAATCGAGCGTCATGTTCAGGAACGAATCTTTCTTGAGTTTTTCAGCCGATGCTTTCGTCGTATCGGCACTGATTTTCATAGCGTTGAACGGAAGCAAAAGCACGAGTTTCCTGCGGTCGCCGCCTTTCGCGACTTTGGTCAGGTCGGTGTAATCTTTTCTGGCCTCGACCTCGATCGTGCCTTTGCCCGGAACTTTGAGGATCATTCCCGTTTTGACCCCGTCTTTCAATGTCGGATTCAATTCCAAAAGTTGTTCTTCGGATACATTGAACGATTTGGCCAGCCCAAAAAGCGTTTCTCCGGCTTTGACCTCATAATTCGCATAACCCGCTTTTCCCGTTTTTTTGACGACTTCGGTCTCGACTTTTCCGGGAACGACAATTTCCTGCACTCGCGGTTTCGGACGCTCGACAACTCTTTCGGTCGTCGTCGGAGTGCCTTTGATCTGCAACGTCGCGCCGGTTTGCAATCCAGAAGCTATCGACGGATTCTGTTTTTCGAGATCGGCTACCGAAATGTTGTATTTCTTGGCAATCGAGTATTTGGTTTCTCCGGCCAAAACGATGTGAGAGTCGGCTGTTGGCGCAGGCGTTTTGTTTTCGGACGGTTTTGCTTCCGATGGAATTTCGTGTTTCACATCGACAGTTCCGCCCGGAATGGATACGATCTGACCCGCTTTGAGTCCGTCTTTGACCATATCGGCATTGACTTTCTCGAGATCTTTCACATTTACGTCATACTTTCTCGCAATCGCGTAAAAAGTCTCGCCTTGTTCGACCAGATGCGTTCGCGGTTTGGCTTGTGGCTTGCTTCCCAAAACTTTCTTCGGAATCAGCAAAACGTCGTTTTCCTTGACGCCATTTTGGGCATCGGGATTCAATCGGATAATATCGAATGGCGTGACGCTGTACTTTTTTGCGATCTGGGTGACCGTTTCAGATTTGGCCACCTTGTGTTTCACATAATCCTGTGCCGAGGCGAAAAGTGAGACAAAAGCGAAAAACAATAAAAAAAAGTACTTCATGATTTGCATTGTTGGTTGTGTAAATCGTCTGGAATCACTGGGTGATTTTCAGGACTTGTCCCGGTTGCAGCCCTTTTTTGGCCACTTTCGGATTCTGTTGTTTGATAACGTCGACCGCCACGTTATATTTTCTGGCGATGCCGAACAAAGTCTCGCCTGATTGAACGGTGTGCGTGACAGGTTCGCCAGACGGCGTTGCATTTTCCGTGCCAGTGTTTTCGGTCGCAGCCGATTTCGGACTTTCGAAAGCCGCATTCTCGTTCGATGGAACGACACCGCCGCTCGCCGGAATCTTTATGGTTTCGTCTGCTCTGAGACCGCGTTTGCCCACTTTCGGATTCGCCTCTTTTATCGATTTTACCGAAACATTGTACCGTTCGGCCAGACCCGACAAAGTTTCGCCCGAAGCGACTTTGTGCGATAAGGTCGATCCGCCCGAAGACGATTCCACCTCGTCCATCGCCTTTTCGACATCGGTCACAGATTGCTGATAGGTGCTTTTATCTGGCTTGCTTTGCGGCACGACCTCGTTTTGCACGGTTTCCGCGACAGCGCTTTCCGTCTGGGTTTGCTTGACAGATTCCTCCTTCACGGGAACCGGGATCTTGAGGACCATGCCTTCTTTGATGCCGTCTACCGCGAATTTGTTCATTCTGTAGATTTCGGACGGAGGCACGAGATACTTTTTGGAAAGCATTCTCACCGACTCGCCCATCATCACCTGATGATTGACGATTCGTACTTCCTGTCCTTCGGTTGCTTCTTGAGAGAAAAGATTCGGGGCGATCGTTAGTAGTAAAATCAGAATTACTTTTCTCATGTGCATTCGGGTTAGATTATTCCCATTCTATCGTGGCCGGCGGTTTGGAACTGATATCGTATACGACGCGGTTCACGCCTTTGACCTTATTGATGATGTCATTGGATACTTTCATCAGGAATTCGTAAGGCAGATGCACCCAGTCGGCTGTCATTCCGTCTGTCGATTCCACGGCGCGAAGGGCGACTACTTTTTCGTAGGTTCTCTCGTCTCCCATTACGCCGACGCTGTCTACCGGAAGCAAAATCGCTCCCGCTTGCCAGACTTTATCATACAAGCCCCAAGACTTCAGACCGTCTATGAAAACGGCATCAACTTCCTGCAAGATACGAACTTTTTCCTTCGTGATATCGCCTAAAATCCTGATGGACAAGCCCGGACCAGGAAAAGGATGACGTCCCAAAAGTTCAGCATCGATGCCCAAAGATTTGCCCACGCGTCTCACTTCGTCCTTGAACAACATGCGAAGCGGCTCGACGATCTTGAGTTTCATGAAATCGGGCAAACCACCAACGTTGTGGTGCGATTTGATCGTCGCCGACGGACCTTTCACCGAAACCGATTCGATCACGTCCGGATAAATCGTGCCCTGCGCCAACCATTTTACGTCGGTTAGCAAATGTGCTTCGTCGTCGAAAACCTCGATGAACACACGTCCGATGGCCTTTCTTTTGGTCTCGGGATCGGAAATGCCTTCGAGCTGGCCCAAAAACCTGTCGCCGGCATCGACGCCTTTCACGTTCAATCCCATGTCTTTATATTGATCGAGAACGCTTTCGAATTCGTTCTTTCGCAACAATCCGTTGTTTACGAAAATGCAGTAAAGGTTGTCTCCGATGGCTTTGTTCAGCAGAACCGCGGCAACAGTCGAATCGACGCCGCCCGACAATCCCAAAACAACCTTGTCGTTCCCGATTTTGGTTTTGAGCTCGGTCACGATTTCCTCGACGAACGCGTTCGGAGTGAAGTTTTGCGGCACTTCGGCGATTTTCACGAGGAAATTCTCGAGCATTTTCTTTCCGTCGGTCGAGTGATAGACTTCGGGATGGAATTGGATCGCGTAGGTCGTCTCGCCTTCGATTCGGTATGCCGCGTTTTCCACGTCATGTGTACTCGCGAGCTTAACTCCGTTGGTCGGCAATTTCTTGATCGTGTCGGAATGTGACATCCAGACCTGTGAATTTCCGGGAACATCCGCAAAGAAATCCTCCTCCTCTTTTATATAGGACAAATTCGCCCTGCCATATTCGCGAGTGCTCGAAGCACCCACTTCCCCACCGTCGAAATGCGCCAGATATTGTGCTCCGTAACAAACGGCGAGCAAAGGCATTTTTCCGCGGATTTGAGACAGATCAGGATGCGGCGCGTCATCGGCACGTGTCGAAAAAGGACTGCCCGACAAAATCACGGCTTTGTAGCTCGATAAGTCTTCAGGAAAATGGTTGTAAGGGAAAATTTCGCAAAAGATGTTCAGTTCGCGAACGCGGCGCGCAATAAGTTGTGTGTATTGCGATCCGAAGTCAAGGATAAGGACGTTGTGTTGCATGCGCAAAAATAATTCAACATATTGGATTGGGAAACCCTGCGCCCAAATTTTTCTTAACAGTTGCAAAACACCGGCGAAATGGCACGATTATGCGTTATAATTGCAGTATGAAAACAGTCTTCGCCCAATTTCTCGCCTTGATTTCCTACGTCGGATTCGCCCAAAACAGCCCGACCGTCTTTACTTCGAAGGAATTCGGATGGACGATTTCACTTCCGTCGGACTACAAAAAAATGCATACCGACCAACCCGACATGATCGTCGCCTACGAAAAAGACGCTTCGAACAACATCCAGGCTTATTGGGAAGATTTCGACGAATCGAAAGACGGCAATTACGTCGAGGCGTTGCGAGCGGTCAAAAAAGACGTGACCGAAGCCGCAAACGAGCAACTTCCGGGTTCGTCCACGACGGTCGAGACTTCGGAGACGTTCAGCGGGAAAAAATTCGCGGTTTTCACGTCCAAAGTCGTGCTCGACGCTTCTTTTTCGGCCAATACCGTGACTTTCGCCCGCGTTTTCAAAAAGAAAGCCGTGAGCATAAACGTGACTTATTCGGATGAAGCCGAAGGAAAAAAGTTGCTTGAAGCCGTGCGGAAATCGGTTTTCAAATGATTCCGAATTTGCTTTCAAAAGACGGAATCGCCGAATATCACGGACAAGTGATCCCGAATCCCGACGGTTTTTTCAACGCGCTCCTGACGGAAATCGACTGGAAAAACGACGAGGTGATGCTGTTCGGAAAACGCATCGTCACCAAACGAAAAACTGCGTGGTACGGCGAAAAACCGTTCGCTTACACCTATTCCAAAATCACGAGAATCGCTTTGCCTTTCACGCATGAATTGCTTGAAATCAAGGATTTGGTCGAGGAACTATCGGGCGAAACCTACAATTCCTGTTTACTGAATTTATATCACGACGGATCGGAAAGCATGGGTTGGCACAGCGACGACGAAACAGAAATCGAACGGTTTTCGGCAATCGCATCGATAAGTCTGGGAGCCGAACGCAACTTTTCGTTCAAACACAAAATCGACAAAACCACCGAATCGATTGCGCTTGAAAACGGAAGCCTGTTGGTAATGAAAGGCGAAATCCAGCAAAAATGGCTGCACGCGATCCCGAAATCCGCAAAGGTCAAAACCGCGAGGATCAATTTGACTTTTCGGAAGTTGATAGGGAATTGAGTTTTTGGATTTTGGGATTTGGTTCCGATAGCTATCGGGATGGAATTTGGAATTTGGAATTTGGAATTTAAAAAGAGCGTTTCCAACCTTACCAACAACAATCCGTTAATAAAAAACACTAAATCTCGATTTTGCCCGTTTAAAAAAAGTGCATTTTTGCTCAAGACAAATTAAAACCGATATATTTCTATGCAATTCCTGACTTTACTGCTCCAAGATCCGCAACCGGTACAAGACACCATCGCGAACGCGCAAAATGCCGCCGGCACCGCTACTGTAGCCGTAACAGAGAACGTTTCTTACCTCGATTTCGTGCTGAAAGGCGGAATCATGATCTACCCGCTTATCCTTTTGCTTTTCTTTTGCATCTACGTGATCATCGAACGCGCCATGACAATCAGAAAATTGGGCAAGCAGGACGCCAATCTCATGAGCGAGGTCAAAGCCCAATTGCGCGCCGGACGCATCGACAACGCTTTGATGTTGTGCAGCCGCGACGGCAATTCGACAGCGACGATCCTCAAAGCCGGAATCCAGACGATAGGTCGCCCGATTTCCGAAATCGAATCGGCCATGGAAAAAACCGCGAACATCGAGATCGCCAAAATGGAAAAAGGCCTCGGTTATCTGGGACTTATTTCAGGTGTGGCGCCAATTCTGGGATTTATCGGAACGATTGCCGGAGTCATCAAGATCTTCCACTCGATCTCGACCACGGGTAATTTGAACATACAGACCATTTCGGGCGGACTTTACGAGAAAATGATCTCGTCCGGCGCCGGACTTGTCGTTGGTGTCGTGGCTTACGCAGGTTATCACCTTTACAATATGGTCATCGACGGATTCACGGTAAAAGCCGAAGCCCAAACCCTTGAAATCATCAACGTAATCCAGTCTCCAGATGGCAATTAAAAGAAAAAGACGTTTTCATCCCGAGTTGTTCTCGGCCTCGATGAGCGACATCATGTTCTTTTTGTTCCTGTTTTTCCTCATCATCTCGACGCTGGCCAACCCGAACGTGATCAAATTGACGCTTCCGAAAGCCGAATCGACCGAAACGACGAAAAAGGATCACCTGACATTGTCGGTCACGCCTGAAAAACAATATTTCCTGAACAAGGAAAACATTCCGTTCGACCAGCTTGAAATGGAAATCGCCCAAAGAGTGCAAACCACGGGCGACAAAAATGTGGTCGTGAGAATCCCGGCCGATCTGATGGTTCAGGATTTGGTCGACTTGATGCAGATCGGAGTGCGACTCAAACTCAACTTCGTAATCGCGACGGCCAAGAACTGATGCTCAAAAACGCGCTTCTCGTCGCTTTAGGTGGCGCTGTCGGAAGCGTGTTGCGCTATTTTACGGCAATTTTCGCAAGCCGCTATTTTACCTCGATTTTTCCTTGGGCGACTTTGGCGACGAACGTCATCGGTTGCTTTCTTATAGGATTTTTCCTGGGACAACTCCAAAAGAACGGACTCGTCGATTCAGGCTACAAGTGGTTTCTGGTCACGGGATTTTGCGGCGGTTACACGACGTTTTCGACATTCGGCCACGAGAACGTCACTTTGCTGCAAAACGGCAACAACGGCCTGGCGCTGCTTTACATCGGTTCGAGTGTAATCGTCGGTCTGGCTGCTGTCTGGTTTGGACTTTACCTTTCGAATTTTAACGATTAGAAGCCAAAACCCGCTGCCCGCTTTTAGCTTTCTTCAAAAGGAAAAGGTTTGCAGCCAAAACCCGCGAGCTTCCTTCGGTCGCTGCGGCTTTCGGGCAAACCAGATTCCTTTTGCGCGAAAGGCTGACCGCTTGCATCGGGGCTAGACATCGGTTTCCAAAATTGCACGCGCGCCTCTTACGACAAAATAGCGGCTTCCAACAATGATTCGCGCATTCAAAAAGTCTATCAATTGCGATTGCGGCAAAACATATAAACCTACAAGGTTGAAAAAACCTTGCAGGTTAGCCCGCAACCAATAAAAACCGGTTCAAAGGCTATTTGGCAAGAATCCGTGCGATCCAAAAATGTAAAGCATTAAATCTGTGCGATCCGTGAAAATCCTTGCACCTGTGGCAAAAAACCGTACGAAGTCCAAGACAAAAATCAGACACAACGACTAATTCGTGAATTCGTGGTTAAAATCAATTGAAGTATAAGACACCGGAATTTCGAGATTGCGCACAAAAACAAAACCTATAAAGTTGAAAAAACCTTGCAGGTTAGCCCGCAACCAATAAAAACCAGTTCAAAGGCTATTTGGCAAGAATCCGTGCGATCCAAAAATGTAAAGCGTTAAATCTGTGCGATCCGTGAAAATCCTTGCACCTGTGGCAAAATAAACCGGACGAAGTCCAAGACAAAAATCAGACACAACGAATAATTCGTGAATTCGTGGTTAAAATCAATTAAAATATAAGACACCGAAATTTCGAGATCACGCTCAAAAAACATAACCTACAAGGTTGGCAAAACCTTGCAGGTTAGCCCGCAACCAATAAAAACCAGTTCAAAGGCTATTTTGCAAGAATCCGTGCGATCCGAAATGCGAAGCGTTAAAATCCTTGCATTGCCTCCGGCCAGTTCGCGTTGCTCGGGTCGTGGCAGAAAAAACCGACGAAGTCTGTGGCGAAGAAAACAAGCGCATATTTTCGAAGCCACGAATTCACGAATCAGCGCTATAAACCTCTGAAAATCCCAAAAATAAAAACGTAAAATCCCGTTCACAATGAATTCCCAAAACACCGTTCTAATTCTGAAAAAACTGTAAATTCGCAACCTATGAACGAACGCGATTTTCAGGAAATCAACGCCTTGCTGGCCACGCCCAAAAACATAGTGATAATCCCGCACCGCGGCCCAGACGGAGACGCCATGGGATCAAACCTCGCGCTGTATCACTTTCTCGTGAAACTGGGCCAAAACCCAACTGTCGTCTCTCCAAACGAATTCCCTGATTTTCTGGCTTGGCTACCGGCTTCGGAAACCGTTCGCGTCTTCGAGAAAGACAAGGAATCGGTCACGGAAATCCTCGAAAAAGCAGAAATCGTGTTCACGCTCGATTTCAACGCTTTGCACAGAACAGGCGAAATGGAACACACTTTGGCGCGTCTGAACGCTTTGTTCATCATGATCGACCATCACCAAAAACCCGACGGTTACGCCAAATACACCTTCTCGAACACGGCCTACGGTTCGACTTGCGAAATGATTTACGATTTCATCGAAGGTCTCGGTAAGAAAGATTTGCTTGACAAAACCATAGCGACGTGCATTTATTGCGGTATCATGACAGATTCGGGCTCTTTCCGATTTCCGTCCACGACCAGCAAAACCCACAGGATTGTGGCTGACCTGATTGACCTTGGCGTCGAAAACGGTTACATCCACAACGCGGTTTACGACAGCTCGACTTACAACAGTCTGCAGTTGTTGGGACGCGCTTTGCAGAATCTCAAGATCGTTCCTTCCAAAAAAACCAGCTATTCGAAACTTTCGGCTCTTGAGCTGGACGAATTTGGCTACACAAAAGGCGACACGGAAGGCGTCGTAAACTACGGCCTCAGCCTCAAAGGAATAGAATTCACGGCACTTTTTATCGAACATAAAGACGAGAACATCATCAAAATCTCGTTCCGTTCCAAAGGCACTTTCGACGTGAACCAATTCGCGAGAAACCACTTCAACGGTGGCGGCCACATCAACGCCGCGGGCGGAAAGTCTTTCGCTTCGTTAGACGAGACCGTTCACAAATTCGAAGGCCTGATTTCCCAAATATCCATCTGACATCATGAAAAAACACCACATAGCATTGCTGCTTCTCCTGTCGGTTTTTGCCGCTTGCTGCAGCCAACAACAGGCCAGACGCCCAATCTCGAATTCTTCGGGTACGTTCATGAAGGAATCGGCCGAACGCAACAAAAAACTGATTGCCGGAGAAGAGGACAAAATCGACTCCATCATAAAAAGCGAACCGAACAGCAAATATGTCGGGTCGAAAAAGGGCTATTGGTATACTTATGTCAAACAAAGCACAACGACAGATACGATCCATCCCAAAAAAGGCGACATCGCGTTCTTCAAGTACGAGCTCAAAGACCTCGATGGAAATGTGATCTACTCCGAACTCGAATTGCGTCCGCAAGAATACCACGTCGACAAGGAGCAAAAAATCATGATGGGATTGCGCCACGGCATCAAACTCATGAAAAAGGACGAAACCGTAAAATTCCTTTTCCCGTCGCACATGGCTTACGGCTATCACGGCGACAACAGACGCATCGGCCACAACCAACCCGTGATTTGCACGGTGACTTTGACCGATATCAAACCTGAAAACCAAACGACTACCGAATAAATGAAAAAAATGTTCCTCGCTTTGTTTGCGATGACCTTGACACTGACTTCGTGCAAGGATGAAAAAAGCGACCTTTCCGACGGGCTTTACGCCGAAATCACTACCAACAAAGGAAAAATCCTGTGTGAACTCGAATATCAGAAAACGCCTGTAACGGTGGCCAACTTCGTGTCTCTGGCCGAAGGAAAAAACCCGTTCTGCTCTGACGAATTCAAGGGAAAACCATTCTACGACGGACTCAAGTTCCATCGTGTCGTGCAGCAATTCATGATTCAGGGCGGCGATCCGCTAGGAAACGGAAGCGGCGGACCGGGCTACAAATTCGCAGATGAATTCACAGATTTGTCACACGACCGCGCCGGAACGCTTTCGATGGCGAACGCCGGACCGGGCACGAACGGCAGCCAATTCTTCATCACGCACGGACCGCGCGAGAACCTCGACGGACTGCACACCGTTTTCGGATACGTGATCACGGGACAGGAAGTCGTGGATTCGATCGCTATCGGTGACGATATCGAACACGTCAAAATCATCAGGGTTGGCGAAGCGGCCAAGCGTTTCGATGCCGCGAAAACGTTCAGCGATTATTTCGGGAAACAGCTCGAAAGCCAAAAAGCCCAATCGCAGCAAGAGGAAGAGTTCCAAAAACAATACACCGAAAAATTCAAGCCCGCGATCGACGCGAAGCTCGCCGAGTTCGCCAAAGCGCGTGAGCACGCCAAGAAATTGCCTTCGGGCGTTGAAGTCGCCATCGTCAAAAAAAGCAGTGGCGAAAAACCCAAAGACGGCGCAATGGCATTGATGAACTATGCCGGATTTCTCGAAAACGGACTGCTGTTCGACTCGAACATCATGAAAATCTCCCAGGATTTCGGGAAGTACGACCAGGTTCGCGAACAACGCGGCGGTTATCTTCCGGCGCGATTCGTTTACGGACCGCAAGGCCAACTGATTCCGGGATTCAAGGAAGCGACGTCGCAAATGTCTTACGGCGACCGCGCGCTGGTCTACATTCCGGCGGCCATGGGCTACGGAGCAGCCGGAGCCGGTGGCGTGATTCCTCCTAACGCGAATTTGCTCTTTGAGATTGAAATCCTCAAATTTGAACCGAATAAATCCGAAACAAAATAATTCCATAAAAAACCAAGAAATGAAACTGAAAGCGATGCTTTTCCTGTGTTTGTCGATCGCGACGATGCAGGCCCAAAACAAACCGGCTCCGGTAAAACCGACGGCCAAAAAAGCGGCGGCGACCAAAACCGCTTCGTCAGATGAAGGGATTTTCGCCGAAATCGAGACCAACAAAGGAAAAATCCTGTTGCAACTCGAATTTCAAAAAACGCCAATTACGGTAGCGAATTTCGTGTCGTTGGCCGAAGGAAACAACCCGATGGTAGCCGAGAAATACAAAGGCAAAAAGTTTTACGACGGCCTCAAATTTCACCGCGTGATCCCGGATTTCATGATTCAGGGCGGCGATCCGCTTGGAAACGGAAGCGGCGATCCGGGTTACAAATTCAAGGACGAGATCGTGTCTGACCTAAAACACGTCGGACCCGGAATCTTGTCGATGGCCAACTCCGGACCGGAAACCAACGGTAGCCAGTTTTTCATCACACACAAGGAAACGCCTTGGCTCAACGGAAAACACACGGTTTTCGGACACGTAGTTTCGGGCCAGAATGTCGTGAACGCGATCGCTCAGGAAGACGTGATCCAGAAAGTGACGATCATCCGCAAAGGAAAAGAGGCCAAAAAATTCGATGCAGCCAAGATTTTCGGCTCTTATTTTGCTGAAAAAGATGCGGCCAAAATCAAGAAAAAAGCCTTTTTGGACGGACTTCGCAACACAGCGACGACTTCTGAAACAGGTCTGCAATACAAAATCATCAAAAACGGAACAGGCGTAAAACCAGCCGACGGCACTGAAGTTGGCGTTTCCTACGCCGGTTATCTCGAAGACGGCTCGCTTTTCGATACGAATTTCGAAGCCATCGCAAGAGAATACGGAAAATACGATGCGACCCGCGCCAGCCAAAAAGGTTACGACCCGTTTCCTTTCACGGCCGGAAGCAAGTCCGGATTGATTCCGGGCTTTATCGAAGCACTTGAGAAAATGGGCTTCGGCGACAGACTGATCGCTTTTATCCCGGCGAAATTGGGTTATGGCGAAAGAGGTGCCGGCGGTGTCATTCCTCCAAACGCGAATATCATTTTCGAGATTGAAATGACAGAGAAAAAGCAGTAAACTTTTTTGCATATAAATAAAAAATCCGGTCAATTGGCCGGATTTTTTGTTTGGGATCGTATTTAAATTCGTGAATTCGTGGCTAATTATTTTACGGATTGCGGACATCAAATTTTTGGCTGACCGAGTAACTGCGCATTAATTCGCATCCAGCTCACTTAAAAGCCCATTCCACTTCATCCTTATCGTTGAAAACCGCGCCCATTTCCACCTTGGCGATCTGTGCGAATTCTTCCTGCAAAATCAGCCAATTCGCTTCGTTGAAATGGTTCGTGGCCAGGTCGAAACGCTCGGTTTCCCAAGTCTTGAAAGCTTTCGGAAGTTCCGATTTCACGGCTTCGGCGGTTTGCCCAATGATCGGTTTTCCGAAAAGTAAAACTTCCGGATTCGACGAAATGATGTAGCCGAAACGGAAACCTTCATCCTCGTAAAAAGTCAGCCGAAGCTTTAGTGAATCGTAGACGCAAATCTCGTTTCCGTCGTCGTCCTTGAATTGCAGATTCGATTTTCCGATCAATTTCTCGACGTCGGCTTGCTTCATTCCGAACAACAAATTCGCTATGCCTTTTTTGGGATTGAGTTCCATTGGATTTTTTTTTGCAAATATACGTCCCGAATTTTAAGCAGATGCAGCAAAACACCGCGCTTTTTCCATCAGAAATCGTCCTTACAAGATTCGCGAACAAAAACAACCACTCGAACTACAAGCTCCGAAGACTTTTACCTGCTGACTATATTCGAAAAAGCCCCAGTTTCATCGCGAGCAACAAATAGCAGCTCCTACCCGAGTCGTGATTCGAGATTCGGCTTGACCGACGAAAACCATTCGCCTTTCAAAATACTGAGCACGATGCTGTCGCGCCTCGTTCCGTCGGTTCTGAATTGATGGCTTCTGAGTATTCCTTCGACTTGGCAACCTATACTTTTCATGGCCGCGATACTTCTTTCGTTGGACGCATCCGCGCGGAATTCCACTCTTTCCATGCCAAGATTTTCGAACGCGAATCGCAGCAGCAGGAATTTGCAGTGTTTGTTCAAACCGCTTCCTTGGAATTCTTTTCCGTACCAAGTATAGCCAAGCTGAAGCGATTTCTGGGCGAAATTGATGTCGTAAAAACGCGTGCTTCCCGCAAATTTCCCAGCCGATTTGTCAAAGACGACAAACGGGAATTCCATTTCTTTTTCCTTGGCGGATAAAGCCGTGGCAATGTAATTCGCGAGATTTTCGCGTCCGCCGCCGGCTTGGATCAACGAGTATTTCCAAATTTCCGGCTCGTTTTCCGACAGATAAAGCAAGTTTTCCACATCTGCCGAAACCATCGGACGCAACAAAACCCGATCATCTTCCAACGCAAAAGCATCGGAACCAAAAAAATCCAAAAAATCAGTGTGTGAAGTCATTTTCCAAAGATAACCAACAGCATTACTGACGCAAAATCGTTTTTCTGATTTGAAGCAGTGGAATTCGACAACGCTTACCGAAAACGATGTAATCTGTAACGATGAATATAACCGTTATTTTGATGATCCGCTTAGCGACAATTCCTAACAATTTGATTTCGTGACAATTATTTAACATAAAATCAAAAACCAATTGTTGACTTATGCCGTACAAAATATAAAGCACTCATTCGTTTAACAAAAACAACAACATTCATGAAACAACTTTTCACTCTGCGAAATTACATTTCGGCGGCGATCCTGCTCTTCGGGATTTCCAATCTACAGGCTCAAATCGTGAGCAACAACAACGATTCCGGAGCAGGCAGTTTGCGCCAGATCGTAAACAATGCCTCGGCTGGCGCGATCATTACGGTTTTGCCGGGAATCACGAACATCACACTTACCTCGGGCGAGATCACGATCGACAAAAACCTCACAATTACCGGAAACGGATTGGTCAACACACGTGTAAACGGAAATGCCAACGGCCGCATTTTCAACATCACCGCCGGAAACGTCATCATTAACGACATCGATCTTTTCAACGGTCAAGCCGATAATGGAGGCGCAGTTTACATAGCGAACGCAAATTTGGTTCTGAATGCGTCGCGGGTCACCAACAACGTCGCAAACGGAGCGTCGGGCAGCGGCGGCGGAATTTACGTCGGAATTGGAGCCAATCTCGCGGTCAGCAACTCGATCATCCGTGAAAACCGCGCCAATCGCGCCGGCGGAGGAATCGAAACCACGGCCGGAACGAACCTGTTGCTGAACAATGTAACCTTGGCACAAAACAACGCCGGAGTCGCACCCGCGACAGCCGCACCCGGAAATGGCGGCGGACTTCACATCACGGGCAACGGCACAGCACAGATAAACTCGTCCACGGTCGAAAACAATACCGCGGCAGCAGAAGGCGGCGGACTTTGGAACGGAACCGGAACGATGACGATAAACGGGACGACAATCAACGGAAACATCGCATCCGGCATTGCGGCAGACAACGGCGGAGGTGGAATCTACAACCTCAATGCGGGAACTGTCACGATCGAAGATTCGTTCATCACGAACAATTCGGCAAACGGAACGGCCGGAAGCGGTGGCGGAATCCTAAATGATGTCGGATCGACTTTGACGGTAACCGACACACAAATTTCCGGAAACACCTCAAATCGCGCAGGCGGCGGAATCGAAAGCAACGCAGGAAATGTAACATTGAACGGCGTTTTGCTCAACAACAATACGACAAACACAGCTCCAGGAAATGGAGGCGGACTTCACGTGACCGGAGCCGGAACAACCAACATCAACCAAGGCACGGTAAACCTGAACAACGCTGGCTCGGAAGGCGGCGGACTTTGGAATGGAACCGGAACGATGACGATCAACGGAACGACAATCAACGGAAACATCGCATCTGGCATCGCGGCTGACAATGGCGGAGGCGGAATCTACAACCTCAACGCAGGAACACTCGTAATCGTCGACGCGGAAATCACCAACAACCAAGCCAACGGAACATCCGGAAGCGGCGGCGGAATCCTCAACGACGTTGGAGCGACAGCCACGATTACCGATACCGAAATCTCGGGAAACACTTCAAATCGCGCAGGCGGAGGAATCGAAAACAACGCCGGAACCGTTTCCCTTACGAACGTTTGGTTGACCGATAACACGACGAATACGAATCCCGGAAATGGCGGCGGACTTCACGTAACGGCAGCCGGAACGACCAACATCACTGACGGAATCGTAAGTTTCAACTACGCAGGAGCAGAAGGCGGCGGACTTTGGAACGGAACCGGAACAATGACGATCAACGGAACGACAATCAGCTCGAACGTAGCGGCCGGAGCCGGTGCAGACCAAGGCGGAGGCGGAATCTACAATCTCAACGCCGGAATCCTGATCATAAACGACGCAGTGATTTCCCAAAACCAGGCAACCGGAACTCTTGGAAGCGGAGGCGGAATTCTCAACGATGTCGGGTCGCAATTGACGATAACCGACACTCAAATCACCCAAAATACGGCAATCCGTGCGGGCGGCGGTATCGAGGACAACTCGCTTACAAGCACGATCAATCTTACTAACGTGAACCTTATCGGAAATTCAGTGAGCGGACCTCCGGGCAACGGCGGCGCATTGCACATCACCGGAGCAGGAAGTCTCAATATGACGGGCGGATCGGTCAACGACAACACGGCTTCACTCGAAGGCGGCGGACTTTGGAACGGCTCGGGAACGATGACGGTAACCGATGTTTCTTTCGACGGAAATATTTCGACTGGCGCTGCCGCGGACGACGGCGGAGGAGCGATCTTCAACACGGCCGGAACGCTTACGGTAAACAATTCGACGTTTGCCAATAACGACGCTACCGGAACAAGCGGAAGCGGAGGCGCGATTTTCAGCCTTGCCGGAACGGTCACGATCGTCGATTCTTCTTTCGAAACGAATTCGGCCAACAGAGCCGGAGGAGCGATTGAAGTCGTAGCCGGAACGCTTACGGTAAACGGATCGGAGTTCAACAACAACGACGTTGACGGAGGCGCCGGAACGCCAAATCCCGGAAACGGCGGCGCATTGCACATCACCGGCGTAACCACGGCAACTTTTACCAACTGTGAAATTCTGGGCAACGATGCGAGACGCGAAGGCGGCGGACTTTGGAACCAGACCGGAAGCACGCTTACGGTAACGAACTGTACGATCGACGCAAACACGGCCAGCGGACCCGATGCCATCCACGGAGGCGGCGGAATTTTCAACAACGGCGGAACTTTGTTCGTGAATTCATCGACGGTTTCGAACAATGTTTCAGATGGTGCTTTGGGCAACGGTGGCGGTCTGCACGTAAAATCGGGAACGGCAACGATCGTGACTTCGACTTTCTCCGGAAACTCATCGGCCAACAATGGCGGCGGACTTTACAACAATGCGGCGCTGAACGTGAACGCGCTTACCGTGGCGGACAATTCCGCGACAGCGAACGGCGGCGGATTTTACAACAACAGCGCGACATCGGTAACTATCAAAAACACATTGGTGGCCACGAATACTGCAGCTTCGGGCGATGACGTTTGGGGCGCTTCGGGAAGTTTCACCTCATCGGGCTATAACTTCATCGGATTCGACGACGCCAATATTTTCACGACGACCACGGGCGATATCGAAGGCACGACAACGGCACTTGATCCGCTTTTGGGCGCATTGACAGACAACGGAGCCGGTGTTTTCACGCACGCTTTGCTTTCCGGAAGTCCGGCTTACAACGCAGGTTCGCCTGACGACAATTTTGTGGACCAACTCGGATTCGCCGTTTTTGGAGGAATCCGCGACATCGGATCGGTTGAAGCCCAAACGCAATTGTCGGTTCAGCAAGTCACTTTTGAAGGCGGACGCAAAAGTCGCATCTACCCTAACCCGTCAAACGGAATCGTCACCATTGACTTGTCTACGGCTTACGAACAGGGCGTGAATGCGCGATTGATAGACATCGCATCGGGTAAAATCGTGAAGGAATTCAGTGTGAACGCGAATTCATCCGAAGTAAACCTCAGCGGCCAAGCGACGGGAATTTACATGTTGCAATTGCAATCGAATACTTTTACCGAACATCACAAACTCGTGCTTACGCAATAAATCATATTATTTGCTAGTGTTAGTGGAAAGCGGTCTCGAAAGGGATCGCTTTTTTTTTGCGGGAAATTGAAAGTCAGACGCAAACCTACGTTTAACATTTTTTACAGATTTTCTGTAATTGGGCTAGCTCGAAATTTTGTCGGGTTAACACCAGCCCCTTCCCTGAAGGTAAGATCGGAATTTGCGAAATACGTCGGTTACAGAAAATCTGTAGTTTTTGTTAAAATTGTCAAAGGCACACCAATAGCCCCAAATCCAACCGCAGATTGATAAACCTACGTTTAACATTTTTTACAGATTTTCTGTAATTGAGCTATTCCAAATTTTTGTAGGGATAAACACCAGCCCCTTCCCTGAAGGTAAGATCGGAATTTGCGAAATACGTCGGTTACAGAAAATCTGTAGTTTTTGTTAAAAGTTGCCAAACGCAAACCAACAACCTAAATCCAGCCGCAAATCGATAAACCTACCTTTAACATTTTTTACAGATTTTCTGTAATTGGGCTATTCCAAAATTTCGTAGGGATAAACACCAGCCCTTTCCCTGAAGGTAAGATCGGAATTTGCGAAATACGTCGGTTACAGAAAATCTGTAGTTTTTGTTAAAAGTTGCCAAACGCAAACCAACAACCCAAATCCAACAGCAAACCGACAAACCTACGTTTAACATTTTTTACAGATTTTCTGTAATTGGGCTATTCCAAAATTTTGTAGGGATCAACACCAGCCCCTTCCCTGAAGGTAAGATCGGAATTTGCGAAATACGTCGGTTACAGAAAATCTGTAGTTTTTGTTAAATGTTATCGAGGCAAAATGCGAAAGTCCAACAAATTGACGTTTCGGTGTGCATAAGCTTTAAGCTCCAAAAACGTAGCGAGTCGAGACATCACTAACTTGCCTCAACTCGCTATTTTCAAGTCATCTGAACCTAAAATCTAAATGAATTTATTATTCGTATTGGTTTGGTCTTAACAGAAAATCACCCGTAAACAAACTCCCCGAACTCGCTGCGAATAGTAAGTTTCTTGATATCGGAAGCTTCAACGCGACCCACGATTTTCGCGTCCACATCAAAAGATTTCGAAATGTAGATGATGTCTTCGGCAATCGCCTCCGGCACGTACAATTCCATCCTGTGCCCGCAGTTGAACACCTGGTACATTTCCTTCCAGTCGGTTTTGGATTGCTCCTGGATCAGCCTGAACAATGGCGGAACAGGAAACAAATTGTCCTTGACCACGTGGACATTGTCGACAAAATGCAAAATTTTCGTCTGCGCGCCGCCCGAACAATGCACCATTCCGTGAATGTCCTCGGGATAGAATTTCGACAGGATTTTCTTGATGATCGGAGCATAAGTACGCGTCGGGGAAAGCACGAGTTTGCCAGCGTCGATAGGCGAATCCGCGACAGCGTCAGTCAATTTCACATTGCCGGAATAAACCAGGTCAGAAGGAACCGCGGCATCGAAACTCTCCGGATATTTTTGCGCCAGATAGTTCGCGAAAACATCGTGTCTCGCCGAAGTCAATCCGTTCGAGCCCATTCCGCCATTGTACGATTTCTCGTAAGTCGCCTGTCCGAAAGATTCCAGACCGACAATCACATCGCCGGGACGAATCCTGGCATTGTCAACCACTGCCGAGCGTTTCATACGCGCCGTAACGGTAGAATCTACGATGATCGTGCGCACCAAATCGCCAACATCGGCAGTTTCGCCTCCGGTCGAATGGATCGTAACCCCGAAAGTCTTCAATTCCTCGATCAATTCCTCGGTGCCGTTGATGATCGCGGCCAAAACCTCGCCCGGAATCAGGTTTTTATTGCGTCCGATGGTCGACGAAAGCATGATATTGTCAGTCGCGCCAACGCACAACAAATCGTCTATATTCATGATCAGCGCGTCCTGCGCAATGCCTTTCCAAACAGAAAGATCGCCGGTTTCCTTCCAGTACATATAAGCCAAAGCCGATTTCGTGCCAGCTCCGTCGGCGTGCATCACCAAGCAATAATTGCCGTCGCCCGTGAGGTGATCGGGTACGATTTTGCAAAAAGCCTTTGGAAAAAGTCCTTTGTCGATGTTTTTGATCGCGGCGTGAACGTCCTCTTTTTCGGCCGAAACCCCGCGCTGCGCATAGCGTTTGGAAGTGTCTGTCATGTCAAATTGTGTTGTGGCGCAAAGATAGTTTTTACTCGCGAGTTTTTACCGATCCGCACAAAGTTTCAACTTTCAAAAGCGCTACTGTTTTCTGCAACTGTTCCACTGCAACTGCTCTTCTGCAACTGCAACTGCAACTGCTACTGTCTTCTGCCACTGCTACTGCTACTGCCTTCTGCCACTGCAACCGCCTCCTGAATTAGGGCGTTCCGGCGCATCAAAATCCCGTTCCAAATCAAAAGAAAGGCGCCGTCGGGCTAGTGTCACTCGCTTTTTTGCCTCGGAAAAATTCGGTAAAAACAAAATAAGTAGGGCAAAAAGAGCTCAAACAAATGCCACTATCCCTAACGCAAAGCAGTCCAAAAAAACCAAAAATGGGCAAAAATACCCATACTTGACGTTTATTCCTTAACAGCATCAACTATTTGAAATACATACTTTTACAATTCCTCAAAAGCAACAACCCATGAAACTTTTTTACCTTTTTGCACTTGGTTTGCCCATTCTTGGTCAGGCGCAGGTAGGAATCAATACCACTGCGCCGGCGGCGACACTCGATATTTCGGCATCAAATCCCGCCACACCAAACGGAACAGACGGGATTCTCATTCCGCGCGTCACCCAATTCGGCTACATCCCGACGCCAACCTACGGGCAAATGGTTTTCCTGACCACGCAATACCTCAACGATTCCCCGGGCTTTTATTACTACGACAATAGTTACAACGGCTGGCTTCCGGTTGCGGGCCGCGTCTGGAAAATGGCTGGCAATGTCGTGAATGCCACCACAGATTTCATCGGATCGACAAACCTCGCCGATGTTTACTTCAAACGCGACAACACGGCTTCGGGCGTAATTTCGGACAGCAATACTTCTTTCGGATACAAAACCATTTCCAATACGTTCTATTCCACAACATTCGGGACGGCATTCGGGACTTCCGCCATGCAGGCTTTTTCCGGAAATGACAACACGGCCGTGGGTTATTTCTGCATGTCGAGCTTTTCTTTCGGGTCAGGAAATACGGCCGTTGGCTCTCGCGTCCTGAACAACGTTCCCGGCGGATGGCTCCAAAACAACTCGGCTTTGGGTTTTCAGGCGCTGAACAAACTCAACAACGGTGAAAACAACATTGCCGTGGGCAGAAACGCTTTGGGCAACATGCAGTCTGGTGCAGATAACGTGGCGATCGGCGCGATGGCGATGGACAATTACCTCAGCGGAAATATAACCGCACAACCCGGCGACAACAACACAGCTGTAGGATCTTATGTAATGAGAAACGGCGGCAACGGCAATTCGGCATTCGGGACGTTTGCGATGGAACAAAGTACGGGCAACAAGAATACCGCGGTCGGATTGGACGCCTTGCAGGTCGGTTCGGGAGATGAAAACGTGGCAGTCGGCTTCGAAGCGCTGCGGTATCGGGCGCAGTCTTCCCAATGCGTGGCCGTCGGAAAAAGCGCGCTGGTCCATTTTTCGGGCATGAACAACACGGCTGTCGGAGCCAACACGTTGAACAGCGCAAGTGGCGTTGGCATCTCGAACTCGGCTTTCGGCGCACTTTCGCTTTCGGATCTGGCGAACGCCGACGGAAACACCGCAATCGGTTACAACACCATGTCGCAAAACCAATACGGCGCTTTCAATACGGCTTTGGGTGCAAACGCTTTTTCTACCGTCGGAAATTTCAATTATTCGACTGCGATCGGCGAGAACTCGAGCATTACCGCGAACAATCAAATGCGTTTTGGCAGCGCCACGGTCACAAGCATCGGCGGAATCGTGGGCTGGACGACATTGTCAGATGCGCGTTTCAAGTCCGATATTCGCCAAGACGTTTCCGGACTTGCGTTCATCCAAAAACTGCGCCCCGTGACTTACGATCTCGACGGTAAAGCCTATTCTGATTTCGTCGGGAACAAAAACGGCGGAAACTGTGCCAGCACGCGAGAGAGCGGCTTTATCGCACAGGAAGTTGAAGCTGCGGCAAAATCCCTGAATTTCACTTTCAGCGGAGTCGACGCTCCAAAAAATGCGAGTGACACTTACGGTCTGCGCTACGGCCAATTCGTCGTGCCTTTGGTCAAAGCGGTTCAGGAACAACAGCAAATCATCGAAAAACAGCAGTTGGAAATCGCGACGCTGAAGGCAAATCTTGAGCAATCCCAATCGGTTCAAACCAATATTTTGAAACGCTTGGACAATCTCGAAAACCGGACGTTGCTATCCAAAAACTGACATCCGGGAAATCAGTCCGGCCTTCCGTCCAACCAAAACCCGGCTTTCCCTTTTCGGAACATTTCAAAATCGAGATGGATGTGGTCGAATCCTTTGTTGGCAACCCATTTTCCGTCAGAAAACAAAAAAGAAACCCGATCGCCCAACGCCGGACGCGGTTTCGCCTTGAATTCCCGAAACCTGTAAACGAAATAAAAACTGAGATAATCGTTTTGCGACGGCTCGTAATCGAAGCCAAATACATGTTCCGTATTGAGTAAATGCTCGATTTCGGTTGCTGAAATGCCGTTTTCCAATTGAGATCGCGACGATTGGTATTGCCAGTCAATAGTAGATTCGCGTGCTTTGGCGCCTTTCATCAGCGACCAAATAAGCGATTTTTCCTCGTACTTTTTCCGGTCGAAAAGTTTGTGATCGGTTTGCCCGATGAAATTTTCCGTCGGATGCAAAAAGGGTTGATCATCAGGAGTTTTAACCGATGATAATTCGATTTTGATCAGTTTCGGATGCATCTCAGTTGCCGATGATTTCCACCTCGACGCGTCTGTTCTCGTCTTGTTCCTTTTCGTTTTTTTCGGGAATCGGACGCAAAGGACTAGAAACGCCGAAGCCTTTGTAAGAAAGCCGATTCGACTTCACGCCGTTTTTCACAAGGAAATCGTAAACGGCTTTTGCGCGTTGCGTCGACACGTAGGAATAATCTTTTTCCTTGTCGGTTTGGCAACAAATGTGACCTTGAATTTCAACCTTGAGATTAGGATTGTCGTTCAGTATCGCCAAAAGTTTATCGAGCACAGGGCGCGAATTCGGAACGACGACATCTGACATATTGTAGAAATTCAATCCCGGAAGCCGAACTTTGTCGCCAATTTTCGCTGTCTCGATTTTTTTCTGCAATTGGCCGTCCGGTTTCTTCGGCGCTTCCGGAATCGCGTAGACAATCTCGACCTTGCGGTTTTTCTCGCGGATTTTTGATTGGACAAAAGATTCGCCATAACCTTTGAGCGAATAATTTTCCGCGAAAGCGACTTCACGCGAACGCAGATAATCTTCCACAGACTTGGCGCGCTTGACAGACAAACTGTCGTTGTATTCCAAAGTGCCCAAATGATCGCAATACCCGTAAACGCCCAAAACTTTCGCCTTCGGATACTTTTCTACCCAGGAATCGATTTTTTGTCGTTGGGAAATCTCGAGATCGTAGCGATTGAGCGCGAAGAAAATTTCGGCTTTGTCCTGAGCGAATCCGACAGAAAACGACAGCAAAAAAGTAAACAGCAATAGGTTTTTCATCAAAAATGAATTTTTACAACCTCAAAGAATTTCAATTTCAACACGTCTGTTTGCGGCGCGCTCCGTTTCACTTTTCTCGGGAATCGTGAAAAGCGGCGCGGTCGTCCCGAAACCTTTGTAAGAAAGGCGGGATTTGTCGATTTCGTGCGTGATCAAAAACTGGTAAACTGCCTTGGCTCGCTTCGTTGACAAGTCTGTATGGTCTTTCGGACTGCAGCACAAATGGCCTTGAATGTCGATTTTGATATTGGGATTGCGTTGCAGAACCAGCAGCAATTCGTACAATTTGCTCCTCGATTCGGGCACGATCGCAAATGTGTTTATCACAAAATTGAGGTTCGCGATAGCGAGTTTGTCGCCTTTGGCCGAATTCGTCATCTGGCGCATGAATTCCACATCGAGCTTGTATTTGGACTTTGTGCCGTCGGGATTGTCGACCGTGATACTTTCCGGATAAGTCACCACTCGCATTTGAGGTTCAGGCGCGACTTCTGGCTTGATTCCGAGGATTTCGTTCTCTCGCGGAATGTCTTTGGCTTCGATATAGTAAATCGTCGCCTTCCTATTTTCGGATTTGTTCTTGGAATGTTTGTGAAGCTCGCCGAAACTTCTCGTCTTGAAATCCTCGCGGATCTTGATCTTACCCGAAATCACCTTGAAAACCGTGGAGACGCGCCTTTGGGAAAGCGAATCGTTGTGCGAGAGCGTTCCGTCTTCATCGGTATAACCGTTTATCCCGACGATTTTTACGTCTTTGTTCGCATCCATCCATTGCTGCAAACGCGTAGCTTCAGATTTTTTTAGCTCATACTTGTTGGTTTCGAAGAAAATCGAGAACTGCAACTGGGCGTGCGAAAACAGTGGTAAAATCAGCAGTAAAAGGGCGAGTTTTATAGATTTCATAAGGGTTGAATGGGATATTGGAAAGATACACAAAATAAAAACTGCGAGCGAAATCGAATTTTCTTTATTTGCGCCAAACCAAGTTTTTACCTGAAAAAAGCAGCACTTATCACTTTGTTGTCAATGGGTTACGTTCAGGCGCAATCGGTTGTGCAAAGGGTGAATTCGGGCAGTCTCGTGACGGCTTCTTCTTCTGTTTCGGTAGGCGAGATTGTCGTCGTTCCACAGAATCCAAACCAGTAGCAAAGCGGAATCATCGGAATCCTCGCGCAAAACAGCCAACTCGAAGTCCCGGAATTCTCTCCGGCACCAAAAGTCGGCGCCTACCCTAACCCGATGACGGCCGGACTCTCGTTCAAAACAGACCTCAATCAAATCCACTGACCATTTACCCTACTTATAACACGGGAACGAATACTTTCACCTTTTCAGCTCCCAATATCGTCAACTCCTCCGATATTTATTTTCGTATTCCTACCGCATTTACCAGTCAGGAACAGCTCGGGGACAATCTAGCCGATGGAACTATCGATGCCTAAGTCGCACCGACTCATCCAACTGGCGCGACAGCAATGCCGAAAAACTTCACATTCACACACTGACGTTGGTCGTAAACGGAACTTACACAAGTGCCGTCGCTCCTTGATCGACAAATATCTGCAACAAAAAACCCGCCTCGAAAAAAGCGGGTTTTGTTTTTACAAGCTGTCCTATTAGCGCACGAACAACAATTCTCTGTATTTGGTAAGCGTCCAGATTTCGTCGTCTACCAAAAGCTCAAGCTTGTCGCAATGCTCGCGGATCGTATCGAAATACGGCTTTACGTTGAAACAGTAAGCGTGTGCCATTTCTTCTGCGCTTGACAGGTTGTTGGCTTTCTTGCGCTCTTCTGTCATCGCACCTACGTTAGTGTTGATGCCTTCGATGTGAGCCGAAATTTCCTTGATCAAAGTGATTTGCTCCTTGGCGATCGTTTCGAATTCACTTCCGAAGATTTCCTTCAAACCTCTTACGTTTTCGATCAACGTGTTTTGGTATTTGATCGCTGTCGGAATGACGTGGTTGCGCGCTATGTCGCCCAAAACGCGTCCTTCGATCTGGATTTTCTTGGTGTATTCCTCGACTTCGATCTCGTAGCGCGATTCCACTTCGATGTGGTTCATGACTCCCATTTCCTCGAACAAATCCATGGCTTTTTTGGAAACCTTTGCTTTCAGTGCTTCCGGAGTCGTCTTGTGGTTGGAAAGTTTGCGTTTCGCTCCTTCAACTTGCCACTCGTCGCTGTAACCGTCGCCTTCGAAAAGGATGGCTTTTGTTTGCTTGATGTATTCGCGCAGTACGTTGAAAATCGCCTCGTCCTTTTTCAGGCCTTTCGATTCGATCAACCCGTCGACTTCGTTCTTGAAATCCTTTAATTGCTTGGCCACGATCGTGTTCAAAGTTGTCATTGAAACGGCGCAGTTCGCAGAGGAACCAACCGCGCGGAATTCGAACTTGTTTCCTGTAAAGGCAAACGGTGACGTGCGGTTACGGTCTGTATTGTCAAGCAAGACGTCCGGGATTTTCCCGACTACGTTGAGTTTGAGGTCTGTTTTTTCTTCAGGGGAAAGTTTTCCATCGGTTACATTCTCGAGGTTTTCGAGCACTCGCGTCAATTGTTGTCCGATGAAAACAGAAATGATGGCCGGCGGCGCTTCGTTGGCTCCCAAACGGTGATCGTTCGAAGCCGATGCGATAGAGGCGCGCATCAATTCCTCATAAGTGTAAACCGCCTTGATCGTGTTGATAAAGAACGTAAGGAATTGCAGGTTGCTCATTGGCGTTTTTCCCGGAGCAAGCAAGTTGATTCCCGTATCTGTAGCCATTGACCAGTTGTTGTGTTTTCCCGATCCGTTTACGCCTTTGAAAGGTTTTTCGTGGAAAAGCACTTTGAACGAGTGGCGTTCGGCGACTTTCTGCATGACGTCCATCAACAAAGAGTTGTGGTCGACAGCAAGGTTCGTTTCCTCAAAAATCGGAGCGAGCTCGAATTGGTTTGGCGCTACTTCGTTGTGACGCGTCTTCACTGGAATTCCAAGCAACATACACTCGTTTTCGAGATCGCGCATGTAATTGAGGACGCGCGTCGGGATCGATCCGAAATAGTGATCTTCCAACTGTTGGCCTTTTGCGGAGGCGTGACCAAGAAGCGTTCTTCCTGTAAGCGTGATATCAGGGCGCGAAGCTGCCAAAGCCGAGTCGATAAGGAAATATTCCTGTTCCCAACCCAATGTAGGCGTGACTTTCTTCACGTTTTTGTCGAAATATTTGGCGACGTCGGTCGCGGCTTCGTCAATCGCGTTCAACGCGCGCAAAAGCGGTGCTTTGTTGTCAAGGGCTTCACCTGTGTACGAAACGAAAACCGTTGGGATGCAAAGTGTCGTTCCGAAGATGAATGCCGGCGATGTCGGATCCCAGGCCGTGTAACCGCGGGCTTCGAACGTATTGCGGATTCCGCCGTTAGGGAAAGACGAAGCATCCGGTTCTTGTTGTACCAATTGGCTTCCTCCGAATTTTTCTACAGGATCAGATCCGTCGAATGAAGTTTCGAAGAACGCATCGTGCTTTTCAGCAGTTGCGCCCGTCAAGGGTTGGAACCAGTGCGTGTAATGCGTAACGCCTTTGGCAAGCGCCCATTCTTTCATTCCCATCGCGATATAATCGGCGAGTTTGCGGTCAATTTTTGTTCCGTGCTGGACGGCGCTTTGTACGGCTTTGAAGGCTTCTGGCGTAAGGAATTGACGCATCGCCTTGTCGTTGAACACATTGCTGCCAAAAATGATCGATTTTTTGTCCAGCTCTTTTACTTCAACAACCGGTCTGTTGGCTGTTTCTCTCAAAGATTGAAAACGGAAAGTTGACATAAGTTCTGTTTTAAAGTATTAAACCCTAATTAATTTGGTGCAAATATAGTTGATTTTTGTTTCAGAAAAATACAATACCCCATTTTGGGAGGGGTGTTTTTGAAAATTTATCAACATTTGGCACTTTTAACCCTTTGGATTCGGCTATAGGATTGCAGCGATAGAATAACGAATGTTGAATAACGAATGTTAAATAACGAATGTTGAATAACGAATGTTGAATAACGAATGTTGAATAACGAATGTTGAATAACGAATCTTGAATTTTGAACAGTTGCGTGAGGGATGGCGGCTTTGTCTGAGCTCTTTGGCCAGCCCCCAAAGCTGGCCAAAAGCGAGTGCCGATCAGCCCGACGGCGGCTTTTGAAAGGTGGCAGTGGCAGCAGCAGTTGCAAACCCGATTAACAGATAGTCAAAGTGTTGGACTTTAGCTTACGATGCAATGGCTGCCACTGCCACTGCACCTGCCTCTGAAAAACGGCCGCCGGCACGCCCAAAAACTTAAAACACCGTTAAATACCTTAAATCGATGCTAATGTCAGCGCATGTCCTATATATATGAAGTACTTTTAGGAATAACACAAAATGACAATATCATGAACAGAAAAGCAGTACTAGCAGGTGTAGTGGTCGGAGTGGCCGCTTTGACGGCCGCAGGAATCATCGCGTATAGAAAACGTTCCAAAACAGACCAACTCAAAGGCACGGCAGAAGATTACGCCGACAAATTCCGCTCGAAGTTGAACAAGCTCGAGAAGAAAGCCAAAAAAGAATATGCCCAGATCATCGAGCAAGGCGAGGATTTCGCCAACACCGCGAAAGACCGGGCTACGCAATGGGCGAATAAAGCCGGAGCGAATTTATAAGTAAGACGACCTTTCGGGGTCGTTTTTTTTTCGTCGGATTTTTAGCGCATCGGAAATCACAAATCCGGATATCAGGAAGAGTGCGATAACTTCAAATTCGATGAACCGATAATCAGACAGCTGAAACATCAACATTTCCCAAAATTTCCATTCACACATAATCATGCAACGAAACCCGAGAAATCGTGTAAGTGAATTCATCGTTTTTGGAGGAAATTTGAGAACCTGAAAATTCACGGAAAACCGACCGTAATTTCAAGTCAACCAACTCAATAATAAAACGACGCAACACTATACAACCAACATTCTCAACCACACAAAGCCATGGAAAACGCCAATATGCTCAACAAAAACGGAAACAGTAAATTTCCGTTCTATCTGCCTCAGGATTTCTTTTTGGAAAGCAAGAAAGGTCGAAAGGACGACGTCTTGCCCGAAATTTTGTTCCTGACGACTTTTCCGCCAAGACAATGCGGCATCGCGACCTATTCGGAAGATTTGATCAAGGCCATGGAAAAACAATTCGTGTATTCGTTCGACGTCAAGGTTTGTGCATTGGAAACCGACAAGGAACAACATACTTACGAAGATTCGCGCGTGAAATATGTGCTGAATACGTCGAATGAGAAATCGTACCAGAATCTGGTTTCGAAAATCAATTCTGACGACAATATAAAGGTGACGCTAATCCAGCACGAGTTTGGTTTGTTTGCCGATAACACGCAAGCTTTCAACCAATTTCTCGTGGACGTAAAAAAACCTGTCGCGGTTGTTTTCCACACGGTTTTGCCGCGTCCGGATCAAGTTTTCAAGGCCAAAGTCCAACATATTCTGGACACGGTTGACGGAATCATCGTCATGACCGATGACGCAGCCGAAATCCTGACCCGCGATTACAGGATCGAACGCGAGAAAATTACGGTAATCCCGCACGGAACGCACCTTGTCCCGTACTTGGACAAAGACGTGCTAAAGAAAAAATACGCCATTGGCGAAAGAACCGTTTTGTCTACTTTCGGACTTTTGAGTTCTGGAAAATCGATCGAGACGACTTTGGACGCGCTTCCCACGATCGCCAAAACGACTCCTGACGTGCTCTTCCTTATCATCGGGAAAACGCATCCGACGGTAGTTTTGAACGAAGGCGAACAATATAGGGAAATGCTTAAGCAGAAAATTGTCGATCTCGGAATCGAAAAAAACGTGCGCTTCGTGAACGAATACCTTCCGTTGGACACTTTGCTCGAGTATCTGCAATTGACCGACATTTACCTTTTCACTTCGAAAGATCCGAACCAGGCCGTGAGCGGCACTTTCTCGTATGCTTTGAGCTGCGGATGCCCGGTGGTTTCCACTCCGATCCCTCACGCCAAAGAATTCCTCAAAGACAGAGCCGGACTGGTTTTCGATTTCGGGAATTCACAAGAGCTTGCCGAGGCCGTAAACCGATTGATTTTCGACGTCGAATTGCGCCAGGAAATGATCTCGAACGGATTGCACAAGATCACGGGAACGGCTTGGGAAAATTCGGCAGTGAAGCACGCAAAGTTCCTTCAGAAGATCGCCAAGGACGAAATGGAGTTGCACTATCGCAACCCAAAAGTCAACCTGGAACACATCAAGAAAATGACGACGAACTTCGGGATGTTGCAGTTTTCGAAGATCAACCAACCGGATATCAATTCGGGCTATACGATAGACGACAATGCGCGCGCGATGATCGCTTTGATCCAACATTACAAATTCAGACGCGATACGTCCGATCTCAAATACATCGGAAGTTACCTCAACTATATCGCCTATTGCGAAAGGCCGGACAACTTGTTCATGAACTACGTCGACATGAACCTCAATTTCACCGACCAGAACACGAACGAGAATCTCGAAGATTCGACGGGACGCGCGATTTGGTCGTTGGGTTACCTGATTTCACAATCGAAGATCATGCCTACCGATTACGTCGAAAAAGCGACCGAAATCTTTGAACGCGTGATCCAGAGAGCGCACAAGATCCACTCGCCTCGCGCCATGGCGTTCATGATCAAAGGTTTGTATTATTACAACAGATCTGTGAAAAGTGACGACACTGTAGCGATCATAGGATTGCTCGCCAACCGATTGGTGGAATTGTACAAAAATTCGGCTTCGTCCGATTGGGCTTGGTTCGAAGGTTATCTCACGTATGCAAACAGCGTTTTGCCAGAAGCTTTGCTTTGCGCCTACACCGTGACTGCAAACGACGTATACAAAGACATCGCCAAAAAGTCGTTCGATTTCCTTTTGGAAAAAACGTTCTGCGACGACGCGATCAAAGTGATCTCAAACCGAAGCTGGCTGATGAAAGGCGGCGTTTGCGAAGAATTCGGAGAACAACCTATCGACATCGCTTACACGGTGATCACGTTGCGGAAATTCCACGACATTTTCAAGGACAGGAAATATCTCGTGAAGATGGAAATGGCTTTCAACTGGTTTTTAGGAAACAACCATTTGCAACAAATCATCTACAATCCTTGCACTGGCGGCTGTTTCGACGGATTAGAGGAACACAACGTAAACCTGAACCAAGGCGCCGAATCGACTGTGAGTTATTTGATGGCCAGAATGATGATCGACAAATATTTCGGGAACGAAAACGAGCTTTACCACAGAAGGAAATCGCGTTCCTACAAGGACAAATTGACCGTGAACTAAAAATGTTTTGATTATAGGAAAAGAGCTTTCGGGCTCTTTTTTTTTGCTTTGGACTTTTTGGATATGGACTTTTCCTGGATTGCGGATTGCCGGTTTTGCAGATGTGACTACTCCATTTCTACAGCTCTTCCGACTTTGTTCCTGTCAGATTTGTATCCGAATTTGATCCGAAATGAATCGCCAACATCCAGCTAGCAACTCCAAAAACGCATTCCCAAAAATCCGAAAACAAAAAAAGAGAGCTTACGGGCTCTCTTCTTTATTCACACCTACTAAAGTGTTTTTATGCTTTCGTCTTGGCTTGCAAAGTAATGGACTTCATTTTGCTTTCGTCGATGTTGTAAGCTTTGATTACCGCATCGTAATTGTTCAGGTCAACTTTTACTGCATTTTTTCCTGAGAAAGTTCCAGGGATGGAAACGATCCTGAAAATTTGTCCAAGTCTGAAATCACCGTTGATCGCTCCGAGGTCGAAACCTTCCATGTAAATATTTACATCATATTGTGTGTGGTCGAAGCCATACATGAAATCAAGTGTTCCGTCGTTGAAATAAAACGTTTCCGGAAGCGGTTTCCAAACGTCCACGCCATTGTCTACAGCAGAAAGGCGATAGACCAAAACGTGATCGGAGCTCAACAAAGCGCCCGATGGAAAATTGTAAAAAACGCCATAATTTCCGGCGGCCGTAAAGTCTACAGGATTCGTCTCATAAACCTGCGCTTCCGGACCTGGTGCTCCTTGTGGTCCTGTATCGCCGTCACAGGCGGCAAGTGTAGTCATTCCTGCAATAGCGAAAAGATAAAGTAACTTTTTCATGATAATTTTGGTTATAGATTGTTTCTTAAAAGTAAGCCTTTCATAAACCGTACCAAAAAATAAAATGTTAGAGGAATGGTAATTTTTTAAGGTCGCCACACAACTTACATCATTCTGTTTAACGACTTTAGAACCAAAGTTTTACTACGACCGATTCGTGCATTCGTGGCCAAATTTTATCAGCCACGAATGCACGAATGCGCACAACAACTTATTTGCGGTTCGGAAAAGTGGAATTTGTTATTTATCTTAATGACGTAATACACAACATCAGCGAACAGAATACTTTTGAAATGCAACAAAAACTCCACATGATAATGTTAGGCGCAACGCCGAAAGGCCGCCTTACGGAACAACACGATATTTTTTTCGGGATCGCGGCTTCGCTCAAAGAACTTGTTCCTCAAATGAAAGCTTTCTGGCCTGATACGCAGCTTCATATCGATGCATGGCGCGAAGTGACTTTTGTGGATGGTTTTCGAGTCGAAGTGATTTTCCGTCAAGCGGATGCAGTGGCAGAAGCAGAAGCAATGGCAGAAGCAGAAGCAATGGCAGAAGCAGAAGCAGAAGCAGAAGCAGGAGCAGGAGCAGTGGCAGGAGCAGATTTGGATGCGGATGCAGAAAACCACCTGTTCTTTATAAACCTCGGAGGTTACCGCCAAGGCGAATTCGAGGAATACCACTACAAGGTTTTGTCGGTTGCCCAGACGATGGCCGCGGCCTCAAAAGTCGCCAAGTCCACGACTTTCTACAAACACTTCGGATTCAAAGGCGCAGAATCGCACATCGACGACAAATACGGGATAGACGTAGACGACATTTACAGAGTTTCGGACATTCTGCCATCGGACACAAAACAGCAATTCTCGCTCAAATTCACGAGATCGGAAGCGCCCGAAGACGAACTCCACATCGGGTACGTAAGACTTGAAAAGCTATTGAAGTCCTAAAAAAAAAACGCCTCCCGTTTCCGAAGAGGCGCCAAAATTAACCTAACTTTTCCTGTCCCTGACCTTTTGCCGCATCTCGCGTCTGTTTTCCTGTCGGAATTTCTCGAACGCTGCATATTCGGTTTCGGTGAAGACTTTCTTGAGCGCTTCTGCCCTTTCCTCGTCCAATTTTCTCAAGTTGCCCACGCGTTCCCGTTTGTCGCCGCCGGTGGTTTTCAAGGCCGAGGTCTTGTTGACGAATTCGAGATTGATCGCCTGGACTTTCGCCTTCGTGTCGTCGTTGAATCCGATTTGCGTTTGCATTTTGGTTGTAAGTGCCGTCGCTTTTTCTTCGGATGTCCTTTGAGCGAAACCGACCGTTGCCCAAAACAAAAGCAAAATGGCTGTGATGTTTTTCATGATCTTGGTTTTTAGGAGATTGTTAAACGTTTGACCGATGCTTTTCCAAAAGGTTTAATGCTGATGCAACAATTTCTCCGGTTGCGACGAATAAGGTAGCAAATTCGGGCAAAAACAAAAATTCGTGCATTCGTGGCAAAAAAAATTAGGCCACGAATACACGAATTTTATACGCAAAACTATTGCGACTATCAACGCAGTTTGCGACTAGAAAAAATTTAAAATAAGCCTAAGATTTTATTTCTTGACGATTTTCCGAGTCAGCGAACCATCTTTGGTAGTGACTCGGACAAAATAAATTCCGAAACTCAAATCTGAAAGATCGAGTGAATTCCCAACTTTCGCACCCAAAATGTCATAAACGAAAATCGCATCTACCGACAAGTCGCGGCTCAAATTCAAAACACCGGTCGTAGGGTTCGGATACAGACTGACATCTTGCAGACTATTTTCCGAAACCCGAAGCGATTGTCCAAAGTAAGTCACCCGAGCCGGAACGAATTGTCCACCGACTTCTGTTCCGGTAGCCGTCAAAACCGGAATACCAACCGCCGGATCGAACCACGAATAAATGACAGCCGTCGTCTGGGTCGGCGTGGCTTGACCTTCGTAAGTCACGGTTTGGTCGGTTACCAATGTCGTTTTCATTTTGAGAACGCTGGCGTAACTTCCGGCCGGCGTTACAAGCGAACCCCAACCATTGACCTCGTTCGTGCGTTGCGTCGTCCCGACAATCGAGGCATCGACCCCGAAAGTGCTGAAATCGACGTTCAGCGCGCTTGTATTGGTGTAATTCGTGTTGAAAGTGATTGGGAATTGGTACACGACATCCGGTTGCGTGTAGTCTACGGTAATTGGCAGTGATGTGCCGTTCAGATCGATCGTCGCGCCAATCATGCGGCTTTCAAGGTGAAGTGCATTCTTGTGCAGGTGATTCTTTACGTTCGTCACACCGAATTCCGCAAGCGAAATGCCTTCGGTCGGATCGCCGGCCAAATTGAAGTTACTGTTGAATTGCGAGTTACAGTTGAAAACATAAAAGTGTGAAAAGCACCAACTGGTTTTGTATCCCGTGGCGTTCGGGTCGATCCAGGATTGTTCACCGACCGACTGAGTGGTCAAAGCCGAAAAATTCCAGGTTTGCGAAGCGCCGGTCTGCGTGAAATCGAGCGCAAGGAATCCGGCGGCGGTCGTTACCGTGAACGTGTTTCCCTGAGAAGCGAAACTCGTCGACGGATAAGTGGTTTGTGCCAAAGCCGAAAATCCGACGAGGCCCAAAAACAATAGCGTAATTTTTTTCATAAGCTGATTTTTAGTGTTTTGACCGATGAAGATAACGAGTCGACCATCAACTTTATCAAGCTTACTTTCTTTTCCGATAAAACAGCAAAAAGTCAGGACAAACGGATCGTCCGAAAAAAATCAGATTAAAAATGAACGTTCATTCATTTATCTTTTTATCTTTGTGCCGACAAATTCCAAGCTATGCGCGTCAGGGACGAAAACAAGGAAAAACTGGTAATCAACAAGGCGATCGATCTTTTCGTGACCGAAGGCTTGCAAGGTTTCAGCATGAACAAATTGGCCAAAGCCTGCGGGATTTCGGTGGCCACGCTTTACATTTATTACAGGGATAAAGACGATCTGATCAATAAAATAGCCAACGACACGGGCGAAAAGTTCTTCGAAATGTCGCTGCGCGGATTTTCCCCAGACATGTCATTCGCCGACGGATTGCGCGTGCAATGGCAAAACCGGTTCGATTACGCCTACGAATATCCGCGTGAGCTCGCCTTTTTCGAGATGTTGCGCGCTTCGCATTACAACGACGAGGTCTTGCGTGCCAGACTCGGGGTTTTCAAACAACAAATGACCGAATTCTTCCACAATTCCATTGCGAGAAAAGAGCTTATTCCGCTTGACGTCACGACATTCTGGTGTATCGCTTACGGTCCGCTTTACTCGATGATCCGCTTCCATCAGGAAGGAAAAGCCATGGGCGGACAACCGTTCAAGATCACAAAAGAAGCCATGGACAAAGCCCTCGAACTCTGCATAAAAGCCTTAACTCCGTAATATGGAAACCCTCGACAATATCCACGTTTTCAAAACCAATCTGGGCATGGTTTGCCCAAATTGCGAAGTGGCCAAAACTTTCGACTCACTTTCGGAAGTGGCACATTGGAGCATCGATCCCGAAGATTGCGACTGCGTTTTGCGCGTTGTCTCGGAAAAATTGCGTCCGTCGAACATCATCAACATCGTAAAATCGCTCGGGTACGAATGTGCCGAACTCGCTTAAAATGAAACAAAAAACAACCGAAACACCAACATTCACGGGCTATCAGAAGTTCGTGGTCGCCATTCTATCCTTGCTGCAATTTACCATCATTCTCGATTTTATGGTGATTTCCCCTTTGGGCGACATTTTGATGAAAACGCTGGACATGACACCGTCCAATTTTGGGCTTGTCGTTTCGGGTTACGCCTTTAGCGCCGGCGCTTCCGGATTGATGGCTGCGGGTTTTGCCGACAAATACGACAGGAAAAAACTGCTCGTTTTCTTTTACGTCGGATTCATTGTCGGAACCATTTTCTGTGCGCTTTCGCAGAATTTCTGGATGCTGCTTTCGGCCCGTATCGTCACGGGATTTTTTGGAGGCGTGATAGGGTCGATTTCGCTGGCGATCGTCACCGATATTTTTGCCTTGAACCAGCGCGGACGCGTTATGGGTTTCATCCAGATGTCATTCGCCGTGAGCCAGATTCTGGGAATTCCTATCGGGATTTTCTTCGCGAACCTTTGGGGTTGGCATTCGGCTTTCATCATGGTCGTGGTTTTGGCTGCGTTCATCTTGCTGGCGATCGTGTCCAAAATGCAACCTGTGGACGCGCATTTGGCCGTGAAATCTGAAAAAAGTGCCTTGTCACATTTGTGGCACACGCTTCGGAACAAGTCCTATCGCACGAGTTTCAGTACGATTGCGCTCTTGTCGATTGGCGGATTCATGTTGCAACCTTTTGGAAGTGCTTACCTCGTGAACAACATCGGAATCACGCAGGAACAACTCCCTATCGTATTTTTCTCGACGGGAATCGCGGTTTTGTTCATTATGCCGATTGTGGGAAAACTGTCGGATAAAATCAACAAAATGACACTGTTTTCCATCGGATCCATCCTTTCGATCCTCATGATCTTGATTTACACGAACCTTCCGAAATCGCCTTTGTGGGAAATCATCGTGATAAACATGATCCTATTCGCCGGAATCATGAGCCGGATCGTTCCTTCCCAAGCGATAAACACCACGATTCCCGATATTTCCGATCGCGGCGCATACATGGCGATAACGTCTTCGATGCAACAGATAGCCGGTGGAATTGCCGCTTTGGCCGCGGGTCAGATCGTGCATCAGCAGGGCAAATCCAGTCCGCTTGAACATTATGATATTTTGGGTTATGTGATCGCGGTGGTTTCTTTGTGCTCTATTTATTTGATGTCTCGCGTGAACAAGATCGCCGAGGCAAAAAAGGCGCAAAATCAAGCACCGATCGAGCCTATCGTCGATTTGGTTTAGACCTTCCGACTTGTGTGTTCAGGTTTCAACAGCGATTTTCTCGACGCTTCCTAAAATCCGTAAAATCATCAGGACAATTAAGATTTTGTTTCCGATATAAAACAAATTCGTGCATTTGTGGCTATCACATTTTAGCCACGAATGCACGAGTGTTTCCACCAAACCTTAATGATCTTAATACCCCTAATGGTTTAAAACTTTAAAGCGATTGACAACTTAAAGGTTAAAAAATCTTGCAGGTTGACTCGATGAAACGAAATTCGTTATTCCACTTCCTTAAAATCCTTTCCCTCCGAAATACTCTTGAGATGTTCCAAAGCGCGCGGCCACGTCTTCTCAAAAAAATCGGCATATTCGCCGTCGACATCCATAGAAACGGACACTTCGGTCTGATTGTCAGATTCGGTCAACGTGTAATCTTCGGTCGATCCGGCCCAGGCTTTGACTTTTTCGCTTTCGGTATCTTCTTTGCCGTTCACGATTTCGCCCAGATGTTTGAACGACATGAATTCCGGCTCGCGTTTTTCGGCGATTTCCGATATCATCCCGTCTCCGTTCACATCCAGGAATAGCGTTTTGCTTCCTTGGCGCCAATCGGTTTCGACTTTCGATCCTGGCGCGAATGCCGAAGTCCATTTCGGATAAGTTTCAGCGCCCCAAAGCGTTTCCCACACTTTTTGTCTCGGCGCGTCTATTGTGATTTTGAAGGTTTTGCGTTCCATGGTTTTAGTTTTTTGATTGTTGGAGTTTGGAGTTTGGAATTTGGAATTTCACTTTACTTCGAAACTCTCCAAATGTTCCCGGTCTTGTCATCGGTAACAAGCAAAGAGCCATCTTTGAGAAAAGCCACGCCAACCGGACGTCCGCGCACTTTATCGTCCTTGGGGTCGACCACGAATCCGGTAAGGAAATCTTCCATTTTACCCGAAGGTTTCCCGTTTTCGAAAGGCACGAAAACCACTTTGTAACCCGAAATCGGATCGCGGTTCCAAGAGCCGTGCTGTGCGATGAATGCTCCGTTTTTATACTTCGCCGGAAAGTTGATGCCTTTGTTGAAAGCCAATCCCAACGACGCTGTGTGCGAACCCAGATCGACTTCGGGCACTATCGCTTTTTCGAGCATTTCCGGTTTGGAATCCTTGACTCGCGGATCGATATTTTTTCCCCAATACGAATAAGGCCAGCCGTAAAATCCGTTTTCTTTTACTGACGTGAGATAATCGGGAACCAGATCGTTGCCGAGTTCGTCGCGTTCATTTACTGCCGTCCACAAAGTTTTCGTTCCTGGCGCCCAATCCATTCCGACAGGATTCCGCAAACCCCACGCATAAACCCTCAAGCCCGATCCGTCAGGGTTCATTTCAAGAATATCCGCCCGTAGAATCTCGGCATCAAGCCCGTCCTCGGCGATGTTGCTGCCGGAACCGACTGCTATATATATCTTGGTGTTGTTTGCGTTGGCGATGATATTTCGCGTCCAATGGCGGTTGACCTTTCCCTCGGGCAGGTCGGCAACCTTTTTTCCTTTGCTCGTGATTTTGGTCTGTCCGGTTTGGTATTTGTAGACCATTATGGCATTTGTGTTCGCCACATAGAAATTCTCGCCGATAAGCAACATGCCAAGCGGTTGGTTCAGTCCGTTTTCCTTGGTCAGGAATGTCTCGCGGACTTCGGGTTTTCCGTCCTTGTCGGCGTCTCTCAGCAAAATGATCCGGTCGGCGCTTTTGGAAACATTGTTGGCTTTTCCGGCTCCGATGATCTTGGCTCCGACTTGTTTCGGAACCGAATAATTGGAATTGCTTTCGGCCACGACGACATCTCCGTTAGGCAAGACGTACATCCAGCGACAGTTCTCGAAACCGCCGGCGTACTTGGAAACGGTAAATCCGTCTGGCGCTTTTGGCGTTTCGTTTTCCTTCCATCCGATAACATCCGAATAATTCGTCACCGACTCGGTAGCGAAAGGCTTCGGAAGTTGTTTGTCATCGATAGCGGAAGTCGGTTTCGCAGCCTGACCTTGCTCCTTTTTTTGGGAACAAGCAATCATGGGGATAGCCGCGGCAACCACGATGAGTAAACTTTTGGGTGTCATAAGTAAGTTGTGTTTCCCTAAAAGTAACGCCTTCGTGCCTTAGGTGGATTATACTTAAAAATGAGTTTGTTGTATATAAAGTCGACCCGTCGAAAACCAAGTGCCAATATATTTCTGTTTTGTTTATCTGGAAATTAGATTTGGCTTCAATCATTCAATTTCAATCGGCAAAACCGTACATCATTTTGAAATCAGATCCAAAATCGCAATCTTTGTAGAAAACATAGTGAGTATGACAAGGGCAGATAACATTAGGAACAGCATAATTGACAAGCTACTGACTATATCAAACAAAGATTATTTGTCCGCGCTTTATCAATTGATAAGTTCAAGTTCGGTCAACGAAGACGTCATCCAACTTTCGGAAGCCCAAATTCTCATGCTCAATATGAGTGAAGACGACATAAAAAGCGACAGGATCGTATCCCAGAAAGACCTTGATAAAATGGACCTGGAATGGCTAAAAGGTTTGTAATTTGGACGGAAACTGCCGTTAAGCAACGACGTGAAATCCTAAAATATTGGACGCTTCGCAACAAGTCGACACTTACGCAGAAAAATTAATTCGCCTTATCAAAGAACGAATTGATTTGATTGTTGAAAATCCCGAAGCCGGAAAGCCTACAAATCACTTGGAAACAAGGGAAGCGACAATGGGAAATTTTAGTATTTATTATAAACTCACCGAGAAGAATATTTTTATTACGGCGTTTTGGGACAATCATCAAAACCCTGGAAAGTTGGCTAGGCTTATCAAATAAACAATTTTCAGATACGTTTTTGTCTCACACTAAGTTGATAGCTCAGACGACAAGCTAAACAGATACTCCAAACCAACAAAAAAGACTGACCCGGAAATCCAGATCAGCCTCAAGCAATTATTAATTAATCTTAATTTTTCACGATTCTGCGCACAAATTTCCCTTCGCCAGAGACGACTTCCACCAAATAAACGCCGCCCGAAAGCCTGCTCAAGTCGAGACCGTTGGCCACTAGCATTCCCAAAGTGTTGTAAACCGATACTTTTTCTACATCAAGATTTCGACTCAACTGCAACTTCCCGTTGGTCGGATTCGGGTAAAGTTGCACTTCTGACAGCGCGTTGTGATTCACGCCCAAAAGTGTAACCGACGTACAGGCCGAAACGCTTTCGCATCCGTTCGTTACCATGAGACAAGCGTAATTCCCGTCCGCCGTCGGACTGAAAGTTTGGGTGGTCGCGCCCGGTATTGCACTATTTGAATTGTCGCAATCGACCCATTGATAAGTCGTTCCCGCCAAATCCCGAACCGCCGAAAGCACATTTCCTTCAAATGTCACTTCGGTAGTCAACGCATTTTGGGAATCCGTAATTACAACGGGAAGCGTAAAAGTCGCCGTCTGGATCGGGCTGCAAACCGAATTGGTCGCGGTCAGTGTCACCGAATAATTTCCAGGACAAGTATAATCGAAAGAAGGATTCAGATTGGCCGAAGTGTTTCCGCCTCCAAAATCCCACAAAACCGAATCGTAGTTCAAACTCGCATTGCTGAAAGTCACGCTCGCCGATTGCGTTTCCGGATTGTAATCGGCCGTCGGGAGATAGCTGAACAACGCACTTGGCGCAAGGCACATCGGTTCATCCAAATAAACCACCGAAGTTGGGACAAAAACGCTGAAAACCTCGAAACCATCGGCTTGCAGCACGGGAATTCCGTAGTCTTTCGAAAACCATTGGTAAGAAACTGTTGTCGTCGGAATCGGGATCGCCAAGCCCATAAAAGTCAGGGTTTCTGTCTTCTGGATTTTCGATTTGAGTTTTATCACGTTCGCGAAAGTGCCCATCGGAGTCGTGAGCGAACCCCAACCTTGAACAGAATTTGTGCGAGTGACGGCCAAATCGTACTGAAAATCCATGCCGACGCTGTTCAGGTCGAACGCCAAATGTCCGGTGTTTACCGTATTGTTTCCAAAACTCATCGGAAACACATAAATCTCGTCCGGATCGTCATAATCGACAGCGACCGGAAGCGCAATGCCGTTGACAGTCGCCGTGAATCCGCGCATCCTGTTAGCAAATCCGGAACTGTTTTTCCTGGCGTGTTCGACAGTATTGCTCACGCCGTAATTCTCGAGTTCAAAACCTTCACTCAAAAGCGAGGCATGCGTAAAATTGTTGTTGAACTGCGAATTACACGTGAAAATGTAGAAATGCGACAGACACCAACTGAGTTTGTAACCCGCGCTATTCGGGTTTTGCCATTCGAATTCGGCTTGTGAATTCGCATTCAGGTTGGCGTAGTTCCAATTGTGGTTGGCGCCTGTCGAGGCAAAATTCGTCGTGAGAAAATTCGAGGCTTTGCTCGTTGTGAAAGCCTCGCCAGCCGAATTGAAATCAGCGGCTTCATAAGTAATTTGTGCCGATGCGGCCTGTATCGCCAAAGCGGCGAGAATCAAAGTAATTTTCTTCATAATCTATTGTTATTGATGTTTTGTAATCCCAAGAGAAAATCAGGCTCCGAACTTCGAAGCGGCAATCATAAGTCGTTGAAAGGGATTGTCTTAGTTCATTCCCGAAAGGAAATTTGCAGATCGTGGCATTCCGCTACCTGAAAGTAGAGAAAGGTTTTGCGAATCGAACATTTACTCGACGAAAGTCACTGATTTTCAGATTAAAGAAATATTTTAACAGATTTTTCAAAGTCAGGCCACACATTTTAGGTTTCCCGAGTTATCACCAAAAGTCTTTCCGATGAAAAAATTCACGCTTTTACTGCTGGTGATCCTATTGTTCGGATCGTTTGTCCCGAAACCGACCGACGACTCGCATTGCCATAGACTTCGTCCGATTTTTTGACTAATGATGCAAAAAGCTGGAAAATCCTGCATTGATAGTTTTCTGACTTTCAATGGCATCGCATCCGAGGCAGCATTTTTTTCAAAATCTGCTTGCAATTTCCGATTCTCCTGTTAACTTTGCAGTCCGCTAGCGCGATTAGCTCAGTTGGTTCAGAGCATCACGTCGACAACGTGGGGGTCACTGGTTCGAATCCAGTATCGCGCACTTTTGAATTTATGAAAACGATGCTACGTGAGGCCGCTTCCACTCTGGCCTCACTTCGTTTTTAGCGACACGTAATTACCGATTACTGGCAACCCTACTGGCAACCCCAGATTATTATTTTATGGCAAAAAACCTTATCAATGGATGCTCTATTCGGAAATTTGGGTGCATCCGGAAAACTGGCAATCGATCAAAGGAAAAGCTGCCACTAAAAATTGTGGCGTTTTTAAGGACATTATAAACCAGGATTTAAAAACTGAAAACCTAATTCTTACCAAATCTCTCAACGAAACCTAAGATCGTTATCTAAATTTAAAAAAGATAAATTTGACAACTACAACGGTGTAATCTACGTTTAACACAGTATTATGGCCAAAAGTTGGCGCATATCATGCGTTTTCCATAACTTCGCCTCATCATAAACTAATTATTGAAACATGGATGCTATTTTAGAGGAGTTAAAAAAGTATTTCCGCGACACTCCTCAAGACCAAATCCAGAGGGATTGGGCGGAAACAGAAAAGTTTAAAACGGTAGGTCCTACCGTGCACGAATACATGAACGCAACCAAAAGATATTTAGACCTCGATGGTTGGCGCATTAAAAATCAAAATCTTATCTTAGTAAACCCGAAGCAAACCTTCGGGTTTCTTATTTAATAGACATGAGCAAAAAAGCAACATTTCAATTAGCGAACTATATTTTCGACGATGTAAGTATTTCGATCGACAAAAAAATCGACATGATAAAAGGTATCGATGTGTCGTTTGAGCCTTCCGGAGAATTTTTTCCTGCCCAAAAATTATTTAAGCTGAATCTCATATTCTCCGCTTCTGCAATGACGGACGAAAATCCACCATTTATCCGAATTGGATGTGTCGGGGATTTTCTTTTGAAGAGATCGACACCTTCGAAGAAATACCAACCTTCTTCTACCGAAATGCAATTGCCATAATTTTTCCATATGTTCGCGCGTTCGTTAGCTCAGTTACCGCATTAGCAAACATCACACCCCTAATACTGCCCACCTACAATCTTGGCGATTTAGAAGCGCCTTTGAGAGAAAAATCAATAGTTAACGAGTGATTTCGTGTCCAAGACGGTAACGATATATCAAACGTTGGATGATAATGGCAAGCCCGATATAGTTCGCAGGGATGGGCCATTTAAATGCACGTGGGATAATAGCTGGTTAGGCCATGGTTATTACTTCTGGGAAACTTTCCTACAAAATGCACATTGGTGGGGTAAGGCAAGATTGAATGGGAACTACATGATTGCGCAAGCGACATGCGTTCTTAATGACGAGAAAATATTTGATTTGGTCGGAAACACACAACATCTGTTAGATTTGGAAAGATACATTCATGAGATAAGAAAAGGTGCCTTTATCAAGACCACAGAAACAACTATGTCACAAGTATTCCACTTTATCAAAAATCAAATAAAGGAGTTCAAATACGAAGCCACTAGAGCTTACGGAATTGACTCAATAAGTATGTCCATGCATTCCGACCACATCTACAGAATGTTTTTCGAGGAAAAGTTGAAAGCGTATATCGACCTTAAACCGGCAATTCAAATTTGCCTGTACGCTAAAAATGCCTGTAGTTTCTCAAATTGGGAATTGATTTATCCTGAGACATATTTGGATGAAGGATATTTCTAATAACCAATTAGTAAATCAATAATTTGCAAAACATTTAACCGACAACTTCATTACTAATAAAATCATCAAAAGCAAAAGAAATAAAAAACGACTAACCACTATATATCAAGTATTTATCCATACGAAAAAATGGTATATATAGAATCGAATCCAGTATCGCGCACAAAAAATCCCCTTGAGAAATCTTGGGGATTTTTTTAGTTATGGACTTTTCTGATTGTCTCCCGAAGTAAGTTGACCAATAGTTTCCGCAGCAGGAAACCCAAAAATAAGTTCAAAAAAAATCCCCAGGAAAACTCGAGGGGATTTGATATAAAACATCCGAAAAAATCACTTCCCGAACTTCACTTTGTAATCTTCAATGGCTTTCAGGATGATCTGTTGGGCCACTTCCCTATTCTGGAAATCCTCGACCACGACAGACTTGTGCTCGAGTTTCTTGTAATCTTCGAAAAAGCTTTTGAGTTCTGAGATAAAGTGCTGCGGCAACTCGCTGATGTCGTTGATATGGTTGATGCTGGGATCACCTTCCGCGACAGCGATGATCTTATCGTCGGCTTCTCCACCGTCAATCATTCGCATCACGCCGATGACTTTTGCCGAAACAACACACATCGGAACGATATCGGTTTGGCAGATCACCAAAATGTCAAGCGGATCGTTGTCGTCGCAATACGTTTTCGGGATGAATCCGTAGTTGGCCGGATAGTAAACTGACGAGTAAAGCACGCGGTCGAGCCTGAGCAAACCGCTGTCTTTGTCCAATTCATACTTGGCGCGGCTGCCTTTAGGTATTTCGATGATTCCTTCGACGACGGCCGGGGCATTTTCTCCAAACGAAACGTCGTGCCATGGATTGAAATTCATAATCTTTGATTTTAGGTTTAGTGTCTTAACTTGATTTTCGTGTTTTCGCTTCCGCGGACTGGCCTCGGATTTGCGAGTGCAAATTTACGATGTGATTTCGACTTTTCGCACCACAAACGCACCAAATAACCGTTCGTTAACGACATCGTGACCGCGTTGGCAGTTTCCGATAATTTCGCAATCGATTTCTTTTGCAGATTTGAGACGGAATGCGACTTTCCGTCGGTTGATGTAGCGCTTCCCAAAAAACCCGAAAGCGCATAATACCGTATCTTTGGGAAACCTACGCGCAATTTCCCGCAACAAATCAGACCACATGGACAAAAAACAGCTCAAACACCACGCCGAGCGACTTGAAAAAGCCATAGAACAAATCCGCGAAGCCGACGAAAAATTGTTCGAGAAAGCAAAATCCGAAAACCTGAGAATGGACTTCGTAAGAAAATGGACACTTTCCCCTAGGAACAAGAAAGAAAAATCGCTTCCCGACATTTATCTGTACGGAACTTCGATCGCCCAGGGAAAAATCAGCGCTGTACAAAAACTTGAACGCGATTTGCTCAACACGCTTCGAAACATCGATAGAAGTAAATAAATTTTCCGGCCGCGGCGAATTTCAATTTTCAGCCACAACCCGAGCACCGCGAACTGGCCAGAAGCAATTTACGAATCAATGCCGCTGACTGAAGATTTCAATCTCCGGAAAATCGGCAATGAAAAACAAACCTACAAGGTTGAAAAAACCTTACAGGTTGAGCTGACGATAGCCGCAAAAAGAAGGCTCCTAATTAACCTCGACCATCTGAAGCGTAGAACCTTACTGTTCTTAATGAACTTAATGGTTCAAAAAATCGACAGAAAAACAAAGCCTACAAGGTTGAAAAAATCTTACAGGTTCAGCTGACGATAGCAGCAAAAAGCAAAATACCTTAATAACCTCAGCCATCCCGAGCATAAAAACTTAATGCTCTTAATGAACTTAATGGTTCAAAAAATGGCAGAAAAACAAAACCTACAAGGTTGAAAAAATCTTACAGGTTCAGCTGACGATAGCGGCAAAAAGCAAAATGCCTTAATAACCTCAGCCATCCCGAGCATAAAAACTTAATGCTCTTAATGACCTTTATGGTTCAAAAATCGGCAGAAAAACAAAACCTAAAAAGTTGAAGAAACCTTGCAGGTTGAATCAGTTCCAAGCAAAAAAAAAGCCTCCAAAAAGGAAGCTTTAAATGTGTAAAAACAAAATCTTACATGTTTCGGCGATATTGCCCGCCAACCTCGAAAAGAGCCGAAGTGATCTGCCCCAAAGAACAGACCTTGGCAGTCTCCATAAGCTGTTCAAAAATATTGCGGTTCCGGATCGCAGCTTCCTGAACCGACGCAATCAATTCGTCCTCTTTCCCGGCATTCGCCTTGTGAAGATTCTCCAACATCGCGATCTGGTACTGCTTTTCTTCCTCGGTTGCGCGAATCACTTCGGCAGGAACGACTGTCGGTGAGCCTTTCGAACTCAAAAACGTATTGACACCGATTATCGGGAATTCGCCCGTGTGCTTCAAAGTCTCATAGTACAAAGATTCTTCCTGGATTTTCGAGCGTTGGTACATCGTTTCCATCGCGCCCAGCACGCCACCTCTTTCGGTGATGCGGTCGAATTCCTGCAAAACCGCTTCTTCTACGAGATCAGTCAATTCTTCGATGATGAACGAACCTTGTATCGGATTTTCATTTTTGGCAAGGCCTAATTCCTTATTGATGATAAGTTGGATCGCCATCGCCCGTCTCACCGATTCTTCGGTTGGCGTCGTGATCGCCTCGTCATAAGCGTTCGTGTGCAAGGAATTGCAGTTGTCATAAATCGCATACAAAGCTTGCAATGTCGTTCTGATGTCGTTGAAGTCGATTTCCTGGGCGTGTAAAGATCGTCCCGAAGTCTGGATGTGATATTTGAGCATTTGCGCACGTTCGTTCGCACCGTATTTGTTTTTCAACGCCTTTGCCCAAATCCTTCTGGCGACGCGGCCAATGACGGCATATTCCGGATCGATCCCGTTCGAGAAAAAGAACGAAAGGTTCGGCCCGAAATCGTTGATGCTCATGCCGCGGCTCAGGTAATATTCCACGTAAGTGAAACCATTGGAAAGCGTGAAAGCCAATTGTGTGATTGGATTCGCTCCGGCTTCGGCTATGTGATACCCCGAAATCGAGACCGAGTAGAAGTTGCGCACGTTCTTCGTGATAAAGAATTCCTGCACGTCGCCCATCATTCGCAGCGCAAATTCCGTTGAGAAAATGCACGTATTCTGGGCTTGGTCTTCTTTTAGGATATCGGCTTGGACTGTTCCGCGAACTTGCGTAAGGGTAACTTTCTTGATCTCGTCGTAAATTTCCTTCGGAAGCACCTCATCGCCCGTTACGCCCAAAAGCATCAGTCCGAGCCCGTCGTTTCCTTCGGGAAGATCGCCTTGGTATTTCGGACGTTCGGTTCCTCTTAACTTGTAGATTTCGGCGATTTTATTCTCTACCGAATCCTGCAGATTTTGCTCCCGGATGTATTTCTCGCAGTTCTGGTCGATCGCCGCATTCATGAAAAACGCAAGCAGCATAGGCGCCGGACCGTTTATCGTCATGGAAACCGAAGTAAGCGGATGGCTCAGATCGAAGCCCGAATAAAGCTTTTTTGCGTCGTCCAGACAACAGATGGAAACGCCGGCATTCCCGATTTTTCCGTAAATGTCGGGCCGGACGTGCGGATCGTTTCCATACAGAGTCACCGAGTCGAAAGCCGTGGAAAGTCGCTTGGCCGGCATTCCTTTGGAAACGTAATGGAAACGCTTGTTGGTTCTCTCCGGTCCGCCTTCGCCCGCAAACATTCGCGACGGATCTTCGCCTTCGCGCTTGAACGGATAAAGTCCGGAAGTAAATGGAAATTCTCCCGGTACGTTTTCCTGCAGACACCAACGCAAAATGTCGCCCCAAGCCTCGTATTTCGGCAAGGCGACCTTCGGGATTTGCGTGTGCGAAAGCGATTCGGTATGCGTCTGGATTTTGATTTCCTTATCGCGGACTTTGAACGAATAGACCGGATTTTTGTATTTCGTTACTTTTTCGCCCCAATTCAGGAGGATTTCCCAATTGTAGGCGTCGAGGTTCATTTTGACGCGGTCGAATTCACCGATGAGCAATTTGAGGAACGCGCTGTTTTCGTCGGTTGTTTTTATGGCGTCGGAATCCAGTCCGAATTTTGTCAAGGTCGGTTCTTGTCCTGAAACCGAGGCGATCGTGCGGAAAATCCCGAACAACGTCTGGGCGACTTTTTGCTGGGCTTTCGCCGATGCGTCATACTTGCGGTTGTTTTCGGCAATTTCCGACAGATATCGCGTTCTTCCCGGTGGAATCACGAAAATTTTCTCGCTCATTTCCTTCGAGATCTGGAACGAAGACTCAAGCCCGGATTTCGTTTTCTCGTGCACTTTGTCCATGATCGCCTTGTAAAGCGTGTTCATTCCGGGATCGTTGAACTGGCTTGCGATCGTTCCGAAAACGGGTAAAGTATCGAGATTCGCATCCCACAGATTATGGTTGCGCTGGAACTGTTTTTTCACGTCGCGAAGTGCGTCCAAAGCGCCCCTTTTGTCGAATTTGTTGATGGCGACCAAGTCGGCGAAATCGAGCATGTCGATCTTTTCCAGTTGGGTTGCGGCACCGAATTCGGGCGTCATCACATAAAGCGAAACGTCGGAATGGTCCATGATTTCAGTATCCGATTGACCTATTCCAGAAGTTTCAAGGATGATCAGATCGTAGTTCGCGGCTTTCAGCACATCGATTGCATCTGCCACATATTTCGAAAGCGCCAAATTCGACTGACGCGTGGCCAGCGAGCGCATGTAAACTCTAGGATTGTTGATCGCGTTCATGCGGATTCGGTCGCCCAAAAGCGCGCCGCCCGTTTTGCGCTTTGAAGGATCGACCGAGATCAATCCGATGGTTTTTTCGGGAAAATCGATCAAAAATCTGCGAACCAGTTCATCGACCAAAGACGATTTTCCGGCGCCGCCCGTTCCAGTGATTCCCAAAACCGGAACTGTCGATGTCTCGTTCTTCTTGCGGATCGTTTCCATGGTTTTTGCCGCGACATCAGGGAAATTCTCGGCAGACGAAATCACCCTGGCGATCGAAGGCGCGTTTTTTTCCTCCAGATGCGTCACTTCTCCGTTCAACGAATCACCCACAGGATAATCGGAACGCTTCACCAAATCGTTTATCATGCCTTGCAAGCCCATCGCACGTCCGTCATCGGGAGAATAAATCCTTTCGATTCCATATTGGTGCAATTCCGAAATTTCGCTTGGCAAAATCACGCCGCCGCCGCCGCCGAAAATCTTGATATGACCCGCGCCTTTCTCTTTGAGCAAATCGTACATATATTTAAAGTACTCGTTGTGGCCGCCTTGATACGAGGTCATCGCGATCGCGTTCGCATCTTCCTGGATCGCCGTGTTGACGACTTCCTCTACGCTGCGATCGTGTCCCAAATGGATCACTTCGACGCCGGTCGACTGGATGATCCTGCGCATGATGTTGATCGCGGCGTCGTGTCCGTCAAACAAAGACGCGGCTGTCACGATTCTTACTTTATTTTCGGGAATGTATGGTTTTGCTTGTTCCATTTTTGAAAGTATGGGGAAATTGTGGGCGCAATTTACGAAAATGTCAAGAATTTTAGAATAATCAACCTCTCAAGATATTGTTCCGATGCGTTAAAATTTCCATGTCGGGAAGCGTTGGACGAAGCTGTCGTCTCCATTTGGCTTTCTCACGCGAAATCGATTCCGTAGGTTTGTCCATCGCATCAGAAAAATGCGCAACTGAAACCTTTAAAATTACGTTTTACCCACCTGCGAATTGTCGAAAACACTATTTTAGCCAAAGATAAGCTGGTTGACAATTTCCTGCCGGAATCACACAGCAATCCGAAAAAAAATGAAAAAAACTACCCTTAGATTCCTGATCGCATTTTCGCTCCTGATCTGTTGCCGCACATTCGCCCAGTCGGGAACGTTGGATCCCAGTTTTGGCGTAGGTGGAAAGGTTTCGAATTACGTGGGTGAATATCCCGTCACGTTCGATACCGCGCTCCAGGCCGACGGAAAAATCGTCGTGGTAGGAAATACGCAAGGGAATGCGCCGGGTTCTTCTTTTTTGGTAAACCGCTATTTGGGAAACGGAAATATGGACGCAAACTTCGGTACGGCCGGATCTGTTAGCACACTTGCGGGACATCATTGCGTCGCCAACGCGGTTGCTATACAAAACGACGGTAAGATCGTGGTCGCGGGAACCAGTTTCCCAACCACGACGACCACTGACATAATGGTGGCCAGATACAACAGTGACGGCACTCCTGACACCTCTTTTTCGGGTAACGGCGTTCAGGTGCTGAACATCGCCGGAACACAGAGCATCAACACGGTGCTTATCCAAAACAGCGGAAAAATTGTGGTAGGTGGTCTTTTTGGGCAACCGACAAACCCGAACGCCGATACTTTCGGACTGGCCAGATTCAACACAGACGGAAGTCCCGATATAACTTTCGGTTCCGACGGCCTGGTCTACACACCCAATATGCCCAGAGGTGAAATTCTCGACATGAAAGCGATGGGCAATGGCGATATTGTTGCCGTGGGCCGAAGACTTATCATCAACCGATATTATATGGTAAAGTACACTGCCGATGGAGAAGTGATCACTTCTTTCGGACCGAACGGCAACGGTATAGTAGAGGTTGTGCTGGGTCAGATCGCGCAGCTAAACCGATGTGTAGTTGCTGCCGACGACAAGATTTATGCTGCCGGAGCGACTTTCAATGGCCAAAAATACAACGCTTTCATTACCAAGTACAACGCGAATGGAACAATCGACAACGGCTTCGGATCGAACGGCCTGATCTTGCGCGATTTCGGGATCAATACTTTGGGGCTTTCAGAATCCAGCTTCGCCAAGGATATCGCGATCGACAACAACCAAAACCTGATTGTCGGCTACAGCGTGGGTGCGCCAACAGACTACGATTTCGGACTTGAATCCTACACTTTGTACGGCGTACTGAATACAGGCTTTGGCCAGAACGGGCTTTTCCGTACCACTTTTGGCGAAGGTCACGACTACTTCAGTTGCATGCTGATCCAACCCGACAACAAAATCGTGATGGCCGGAAACCGCGATCTTCAGGTATTGGCACGCGTTCTCAACAACGGGAATCTCGCCGTTGCGGACACTGGCAACACAATCACGCAAATCCTCGCCTCGCCCAATCCTTTTTCACAGGACGAAAACCTGAAACTGCAAATCAACAAGTCTGGAACACTGGCTGTCGAACTTATTGATATCGATGGAAGGATTCTGGCGCCACTTATCGCGAAAAAACAAATTCAGTCAGGGTCGACTCAGGAATTGGATCTATCGGGTCTGACGCTTTCAAAAGGGATGTATTTTTTAAAGGTAACGCTCGACGATGAGACGAATGTGGTCAAACTTCTGAAAAAGTAGCCCGACGCAAATTTTAACGTGCGTTTGCCGAAATCAACTCACCAGCACAAAAGCCCGTAGCTCGCACATCTTGCCATCGCGAAAGCGCCATACGTCACAATAGTCGTATTTGATTTGTTCCCCTGATTCGTCCTTGAGCGCGATTTTCCCGACAGCCGTCACCAAATCGCCCTCGGCAATCAAATCCTCGACATCGAATTGAGGCGGCTCGAGGTAAGTTTCTTGCATGTATTGGCGCACGGCTTCCTTGCCTTCAATTTTTTGGTCTCCGATGAAATGCCAGATTACGTCTTCTGTACAATGGTCGAGGAAACCTTCATTGTCGCCGTTGGTTACCGCCAGGTTGGCTTTTTCGAGGATGGATTTGTTGGTGTTCATGGTAGTTCGATGTTGTTTACCCATAAAGATAAACTTCCCTGAGGATTTTCGGGAGCGCTGCTTTTGGAAAACGCTGTACTTTATCTGACGGAAAATAAAATATGATATTGTTAACTAGAACTACTCCGCTTGAAGTCATTTACTTCTTTGTTTACGGAAATCCGTAATACGCTTTCGACGATCCTCCCTACTTTCGGGCTTTAACCAAAATTATTTAACATGGAAAAATACTATGTCAACCACAATGCCCAAAGCAACGGCGACCACGAAGTTCACAAGGAAAGCTGCCGATACTTTTCGTCTATGACCAGCAGGAAAGATCTCGGGAACCATTCCGGATGCGCCAGTGCCGTGACCGAAGCGAAGAAAACCTACAAGCAGTCGAACGGATGCGCCACATGTTGCCCGTCGTGCCACACTTCGTGAAAACGAAATCTAACAACTGTGCAGGAGCCGATGGTACCTGCACAGTGATTTTCGATTTTTGAGAATGGGGTTACGCTATTACAAACGATTCGGCTCGACCAAAGGATTGGGTTTCACCATAAGCAATTTGGGAATAAGCAGCAGCTATCGCACTAGATACGGCACTTTGGGCGCGAGTGGATTTTCGCTTAAGACCGGAATACCGGGACTCACTTTCAGGCAAGGCTTCCGCAGAAAAAACAAAGGCATGGAAGCCCTTATTGTTCTCGCCGTGGTCTGTGTAAGCTTTATGCTGTATTACGCGCTGGTCGCAGCTTACAACCTTGCAAGATTCCTGATATGGGGAGTCAGAGAGACGGTAAAATTCCTGGTCAGAAACTATCGCATGTGGAAAGAAAAAAGTACCAACAAACAGCCGCTTTGATGCTTTAAATCAACCGAATAAAAATGAAAAAACTTTTACTGCTACTACTAGTTGTCTTCGGAACACAGTCCTGTATCAGTTATTACAATGTCACTGTCGATGCCGATACGATTCTTTACTCGGGACAAAATACCGAAAGTGCCATAATCTATACGATCCCATCGGGCTCCTCGGTTTATGTCAAAGGAAAAAAAACCAAGAAATACAGGAGAATAAAATACAAACAATATTCGGGCTATGCCTACAACCCTACTTATAAAGTTCCCGGTCATTATTCGGCTTCGCCCCGATCGGCCTCAAGTTCCGGCTCGCCCTCTACCTATTCCTCATCAAGTTCCGGAAAAACGGTAAACGTCAAAGGCTATTACCGCAAAAATGGGACGTATGTACAACCGCATACGAGAAGCGCACCGAGGCGTCGAAAGTAAATGCACGAGTTCGGTCGGGAAATAAACTGATCGAATGCTCCGCTCAAAACAACACTTTCCTGACACAAAAATATTTCCCGCCCAACCAAATTTCCAAACTTCCAAAGCCCTTTTTCCTTAACTTCGAAATATCACGAAATCGATTTCTCTCAACCAAAACCAAAGAAAAATGGCTGATATCATTCACCGCGTCGGAATCAAGGCACCAACCCAAAAAGTTTACGAGGCGATCGCCACCACAAAAGGCATTTCCGACTGGTGGACGAAAGACACCAAAGGCGAATCGGCCGTTGGAAAAACAGTCGTCACGCGCTTCCACACCGCTGATGGGAAAGAAGTCGGAAGTATGGAATTCGAGATAAAAGCGCTCGAGCCCGGCAAAAAAGTCCACTGGAAATTCACATCCGGACCCGAAGAGTGGCTAGGCACCGACGTCGTTTTCGACCTGCATGAGGAAGGCGATTACACGATCGTGCTTTTTCAGCACCTCAACTGGAAGGAAGAGGTTGAATTCAAGGCGCATTGCAGCATGAAGTGGGCGATTTTTATGCTCAGTCTCAAGCAGCTTTTGCAGACCGGGGCGGGGCAACCTTCTCCTAAAGACATCAAAATCGATAATTGGAATTAGTTTTTTTGAGCTTTTTCCGGCTGACTGGCACTAGCTTTCTTTAAAAAACCGGTTTTTCTAGAGGTTGCAACGAGCTTCCTGCGGTCGCTGTTGCAACCTAAGAAAAATTCGGTTTTTTCTGCGAAAGGCTAGTTGCCCGCATCCGGGCTAGGATTGTCGTAAGACGATCCTTTTTTCTTCATTTTTATTCTTTTACCCGGAACCTTTTCTCGCCCTCGAAGCCTGATAAAAATGAGCTTCGCTCATTTTTGCTTTTTTTCGCCGGCTGCGCCGTCGCGTGCTTTGATTTTGATTCGTCGCCTGCCAGCGGGGCTTACTTTTACTTCATTGATTTTTATTGTTTTTTTAAAGGTTTCAGTGAACCTCGTTCCTCGGTTTGCCTCGCCGCAAAAGTAACAAAAAGGCTCGCGGCACGACCGATTTTGGCGACCTGACAGCCTCGGAAATTCGGGAATTAAAGGAACTACTCACGCGATAATATTTTTATGGTATTCGTGAATCTTCGATTTCGCGGGAACTTTCTTATGTAACGACTTACTTTTTGGGTCACTCAAACAACCTTTAATTTACTACGCAAGCTCCGTCAGTTCGCGTTGCTCGGGTCACGAATTTCCAAGACGTCAGGTGCCCGCCAAAACGCTCAAATGCCGGACTGATCGGAAAGTGTTATTGACGAATCATCTTTTTTCCTCAATCGTCAAAATCGTTTCCATAACGTCGTCACCGGAAATTTTTGGCGTTGAAAACCAGTGCTTCGAAACAACCAAAGAACCAGTCTAAAATTGGTGGGAAGCCGCATTTTCCTAAGACCTAAACAAATCTCCGAGATTTGTTAGGTCTGGCCGAAGTTCGGGGAAAAATCCGGGAGTTGATTACAGATTTTCTGTAGAAAATGTTAAGATATTTGAATCAATGGCTGTTTCGCGACAAACGTAAAACCTGAGATTTCGGTCAAAGCCAACCGATTGTTTCCGTCAAAGACACACCTGTTTTTCGCTACGAAGCCAAACGAGAGGTTCCCGAAACCGAAAACTTTCCTGCGGAGCCAATTTTTAGCGCAGCGAAGCAAGCTAAAAAGCAAATGAACACTTCCGATTAGTCCGCGGCCTAAGCATAAACGCGGGCACCTGACGTCTTGAAATTTGGGAAAAAAGAGGCGTCAACGGTACAGCGCATTGTTCGCCTCTTTTACTCCGCAAGCTCCGTCAGTTCGCGTTGCTCGGGTCCAAATTCC
>NZ_SEBR01000004.1 GCF_004295795.1 Flavobacterium sp.
CGCCTCTTTTCCAAATTTCAAGGCTGTCAGGTCGCGTTTTTGGTTCGAGCCGCAAGGCCTTTTTGCTACTTTTGCGGCCAGGCAAAAGTAGTCCCGCGGAAGGCGACGAACTACAACATCCGGCAGCGAAGCTGCCGCAAACACAAAATGAGCGAAGCTCATTTTTTATTCGATATAGTTTGAGGCAAGAATTCCGGTTTCACAGAAAATAATAAAGGAAAAAGATTTTGTGATAAAAGAAAATAGCCCGGATAACGGCAACTAGCCTTTCGCAGAAAAAACCAAATTTTTCTAGATTTAAAACAGCGACCGCAGGAAGCTCGTTTTAAACCTAAGAAAAACTGGTTTTTTAAAGAAAGCTAGTGCCAGGTTAGCCGGAAAAAGCTCCCAAAAAATCGAAATAAAAGAAAATTTGTGAAAAGAGGAAATATATATAACAGAAAGAGGTTTCATAAAAATGAAACCTCTCTCATCAATAACCTAAATAACAAATAGAAATCTAATCGTTCTGATGTTGTTCTTCAGGCTCTTAAGTATTTATATCGCTATAATTACAAGTCTAAGTTACTTAAAAAGGACGCTATTTGTCAATCTGATTAACTTTTATTTAACCGCTGTGGAAACTTTGGTTTTACGATTTCAAGGACTTTCGCATCATCACTAGCGCCGCGATGATCGAAACAATGATGCCGAGCGGTAAAATTTCGAAATAGGTGAAAAGCACCACGCCGATAGGTGTCTCGTAAATTTCCCTGCTTTTGTCAAGTTCACTAATCACTTCGGCGATTTCGGCGGGCGATTTTCCGGATGCTTTGGCATTTTCCAGACTCGCAGCGGCGTACTTTTCGAAGAAATCGGGAATAAACACATAGTATTCGACAAGCCACGTCACCACGTAAAATGTCGAGGCAATGAACGCGATGAGCAATCCGACCTGGAGGGCTTTTGCGAAGGTTATCCTGCCATTTGAGACTTTGTCGCGATAGTGTTTGATTCCGACGAAGATGAATGCGAAAGCAATTAGCATCGATCCGAAACCGATGACCATTCCCCAAGGCCCGAACATCACTTTTTCCATGCCTATCAAAGCCATCGCAATAAGCATAAAGGCGACGATCGCGCCCGAAATCGATCCGAATTTCAATACTGTTTTTGTCATGTTGCTGATTTTGGTTATCGGGCAAAGATTAGGTTTGGCGCGGCTTTTCGGGTCATACTTTCGGGTGATTTTACCCAGATTCGAACTCGGGTAAGCCATTTACGGGATCAACCGAAGTTGTCTGGCCTTCTCGACAGCCTGCGTCCGTCGATTGACCTCGAGTTTTTCGAAAATATTGGAAGCGTGCGTTTTTATGGTGTTCAATGAGACGAAAAGCTGGGAGGCGATTTCCGTATTGCTGTGGCCTTTCGACATGAGTTGCAGCACTTCGAGTTCGCGTTTGCTGATTCCGATGGTTTGCAGCGCCGATTGATCCAAACAAAATTCTGCCGCACGCGCAATTTCCTTTTCTATCACGATTGTCTTGGGCTTCGCAAGTTTCAGTGTCACCCAAATTCCGATGGCCATAAAAAGCAAAGCCGATCCGCCGACCAAGATTTCGGTTCCGAAGTCGAAAAAGAAAAACCGGATTTCCAGAAATCTCAGGATTGCCAAGGCGACTCCCATGAAAATGGCATACGCTACAATTTCCTTGTTTCGGTTGACGAAATTGGGTTTCATGCGGCAAAGTTAGAAAAATCAGGAATGGGAAAGCAGCCGGTTTATTTCGTGGACCGGCAAATCTGTGTCGGCCAATTGCTTGAGGAAGATTTCGGAAGAATCGCCTTGTTGAATGTATTGCCTGATTTTACGGATGCGTTTCATGGTTTCAGCCGAAGTACGGCAATGTTCGCCTGCATATTCAGGCGCACTTTTATGGAAGAACTGCACTTGTCCGTTTTGGAATTTGAGGAAGTAAAGGTTTTCGACTTCGTTGTCGGGGAAAAAGTCGGCCCATTTCGCATAACCCGACCTGGTGCGCGAAGTCTTTCCATCAGATTCCACGAGACGCCATTTGCATTTGGCGGCGCGTCCCCAATGATTCGACTCGCGAAAGACGCCGTTTTCGTCAAACCAATACAGGCTTCCCGAGTTACTGGCGTAATCTGGTTTTCGATTTGGCGACTTTTCAGCTTTGAAAATGCAGAAAGTACTTTTGAAAAACGAATGTCTGTTGTATTCCATAAGAAAAATCCGATGTGCAAAACTATACAAAAACACATCAGGATTTTGGGTTTTGCAAGACCTAACAAATCTCGAAGATTTGTTAGGTCTGCAAAGTTCGGCCGTACAAACCAAATCCCATTACAGATTTCCTGTAAAAAATGTTAAAGCTGTCGAATCAGGGCTGAGGCGTCTTAGCTTTGCGCGTCGGCGGATTCAATGTGTCGTTGAGTCTTGGCGGAATGCCGCTGTTCGGCTGTGTCTTGACTGCCTGCGATTGGCCTTTTTGCTTGGCGCGCATTTCACCTTCGAGTTGTTTCTCGCTTGCGGTTCTTCCAACTTCCGACTTGGACGTTTTGGTTGCCGAACGCTCGACTTCCTGTTGTGCCGGACGAGGCGGTTCCTGTTGGATTCTATCTTGGTCGGCCTGTCCGTCCTGTTGCGCGCTTGCAACTGTAAAAAAAGCAAGCAGTGCTGCTGTGAAAATGAACTTTTTCATAATTGGTGTTTTATTTTGATAAAGGTAGATCGTACTTGTCTCAGCCGTCTTTCACGATTTACGGATTAACTTGGCTTTAACCCATGTGACCAAAGATTGGTAACGCTATTCGGGTTATATTTGCGCAAATCCTGTTTCTGTGGCCCAAACCAACAAACTCAAAATTTTAAACGATCCGATTTACGGGTTCATATCGATTCCGAATGCTCTTATTTATGACCTGATCGAGCATCCGTATTTTCAGAGACTCAGGAGAATTTCCCAAATGGGATTGTCCTATCTCGTGTATCCGGGCGCGCACCACACGCGTTTTCATCACGCTATCGGGGCGATGCACATCATGCAGCGAGCCATCGAGGTCTTGCGGTTCAAGGATGTGGAAATTTCCGAAGAGGAAGAAATTGCGCTCTTGGTTGCAATCCTGTTGCACGACATCGGCCACGGACCGTTTTCGCACGCGATGGAACACTCCATAGTGGAATCCGTAAACCACGAATCGATCTCGTTGCTGTTCATGGAAGAGCTGAACAGGCAGTTCGACGGGCAATTGTCTTTGGCTATCAAGGTTTTCAAAGGTGAATACCATCGCAAGTTCATGTTGCAGCTCATTTCGAGCCAACTGGATATGGATCGTATGGATTACCTTAAACGCGACAGTTTCTATACGGGAGTCGCCGAAGGAAACATCAATTCCGACCGATTGATCCAGATGATGAACGTCGTCGACGACACTTTGGTGATCGAGGAAAAAGGCATTTATTCGGTAGAGAAATTCCTTATGGCAAGGCGTCTCATGTATTGGCAAGCCTATCTGCACAAGACAAGTCTCGTCGCCGAATTGACTTTGATGAAAGCTTTGAAACGCGCCAAGGAATTGGTCGAAAAAGGGCAAAAGCTCGATTGTTCGGGCAACCTTCAGTTCTTCATGGAACATAAAGTGACGCTTGAAGATTTTGATGCCAACATACTGAAACGCTTTTCGATGCTCGACGATTACGACATTGTAAGTGCGCTCAAAAGCTGGCAATTTTGTGCCGATGTGATCCTGTCGGAATTGAGCCACATGATCGTCAACCGGGATTTGCTCAAGGTCAAGTTGTCTGCCGAAAAAATAACCAAGGAAGAAATCGACACTTATATAAGAGCGTGCGCCAAGGAAAAAGGCATTTCACTCGAAGACGCGCACTATTTCGTTTTCAAGGGCAAGATCAAAAATCAGGCATACAATAAGGAAGCCGAACCGATCCGCATTCTCAAGAAAGACAAAACCGTTGAAGACGTCGTCGAGGCATCGGACCAATTGAACCTCAAGGCACTGTCGAAACCCGTGACCAAATATTACGTGTGCTTTCCAAAACATCTGTCTGAAAAGTAGGTAGAAAACCAAATTTTTATATTTTTGTCGGGATGAAATGGTGGCAACCCAAATGTGGTTTTTTGCATCGATTTCATCGGGATTCCATTCTATGACAATGGAAATTTAATCAGATAGAATGAAATTCACAGCAGCTCAAATAGCAGGAATACTCGAAGGCGAAGTGGTGGGAAATCCCGAAGCGGAAGTCTCCAGACTCTCGAAGATCGAAGAGGGAACTCCGGGATCGTTGACCTTTCTTTCGAACCCGAAATACGAGAACTTTATCTATTCGACCCAGGCTTCGATCACGATCGTGAACACGACTTTCGAGCCTGAAACCGAAATCACTACGACACTTATCAAGGTTGCCGACGCTTACGGGGCGTTCACGCGCTTGCTCGAGGTTTACAATCAGGTAAAACTCAATAAGGTCGGGGTCGAACAGCCGTCGGTTATTTCTGACAATGTCCAGACGGGAGAAAATCTTTATTTGGGCAGTTTCAGTTACATCGGCGCGAATTCCGTCGTGGGAAATGACGTCAAGATTTATCCGAACGTTTTTATCGGCGACAATGTTTCTATCGGAAACAACGTCACGATTTTCGCCGGAGCCAAGATCTATTCCGAAACGGTGATCGGGAACGATTGTACGATCCATTCGGGCGCAATAATCGGTGCCGATGGTTTCGGATGGGCGCCAACCCCGGACGGTTCTTACAAAAAAGTACCGCAAATCGGCAATGTCGTGATCGAGGACAACGTCGACATAGGATCGTGTACGACAATCGATCGCGCGACAATGGGATCGACCATAATCCGAAAAGGCGTGAAACTCGACAACCAGATCCAGATCGCACATAATGTAGAAATCGGGGAAAACACGGTAATCGCAGCCCAAAGTGGCGTCGCCGGATCGACCAAAATAGGAAAGAACTGCATGATTGGCGGACAGGTCGGTATTGTTGGCCATCTGGTCATCGGAAACAATGTGAAAATACAGGCGCAATCGGGAATCGGCAAAAACATTCCTGACAACGAGACGCTTCAGGGCAGTCCGGCGTTCCATCTTCCCGAATACATGAAGTCTTATGTCCATTTCAAGAATCTGCCAAAGATCGCTTCGGACATAGACGAACTCAAAAAGACACTAAACCAAAAAAACACATAATGGTTAAACAAACAACCATAAAGAATGAAGTTTCACTTACCGGAGTAGGTCTTCATACCGGTAAGGACGTAAAAATGACCTTCAAGCCCGCGCCCGTGAACAACGGGTATACTTTTGTCAGGGTAGACCTTGAAGGAAGTCCGGTCATCGAAGCCGATGCCAGTTACGTCGTAAACACGCAAAGAGGTACGAACCTTGAGAAATTGGGCGTCAAGATCCAGACTTCAGAGCACGTTTTGGCGGCGCTTGTCGGATGCGATGTAGACAACGTCATAATCGAGCTTGATGCTTCGGAACCGCCAATCATGGACGGATCGTCGAAGTATTTCGTCGAGGCCATCGAGGAAGCCGGAATCGTGCAACAAGATGCCGAACGGTACTACTACACGGTGAAAGAGGTGATTTCGTTTACCGACGAAGCTTCCGGAAGCGAGATTCTGGTGATGCCGGCCGACGAATATCAGGTCACGACGATGGTCGATTTCGGTACGAAAGTGCTGGGAACGCAAAACGCCAATCTCAAAAGCATTTCAGACTTCAAGGCCGAAATCGCAAACGCGAGAACTTTCAGTTTCCTTCACGAACTCGAGACGTTGCTGGACAACGGATTGATCAAAGGAGGCGATCTCAACAACGCCATCGTGTATGTCGACAAGGAGATTTCAGAGAAGACTATGGAAAACCTCAAGACGGCTTTCGGGAAAGAGAAGATTTCGGTCAAGCCGAACGGAATCCTCGACAACCTGACGCTTCATTATCCAAACGAGGCCGCACGCCACAAATTGCTTGACGTAATCGGCGATCTGGCACTTATCGGAACCCGCATCAAAGGCAAGATCATCGCGAACAAACCGGGACATTTCGTCAACACGCAATTCGCCAAAAAGATGCAGAAACTCATCAAGATCGAGCAGCGCAACCAAATTCCGACGTTCGATATCTACAAAGATCCGCTCATGGACGTGAACAAGATCATGTCGATGTTGCCGCACCGTCCGCCGTTTTTGCTTGTCGACAAAATCCTTGAGATGAGCGACACGCATGTCGTGGGACTCAAGAACGTGACGATGAACGAGAGCTTTTTCGTCGGACACTTTCCTGGCGCGCCGGTAATGCCGGGCGTTTTGATCGTCGAGGCGATGGCGCAGTGCGGAGGAATCCTTATTTTGAGTTCGGTTCCGGATCCTGAAAATTACCTCACGTATTTCATGAAGATCGACAACGTGAAATTCAAGCAGAAAGTAATGCCGGGCGATACGCTTGTGTTCGACTGTAAGCTGATTTCCCCGATCCGTCGTGGAATCTGTCACATGTCGGCCAGCGCCTATGCCAACAACAAATTGGTTGCCGAAGCCGAGCTAATGGCGCAGATCGCCAAAATCAGTTAAAAGACACACTATGAATCAGCCATTGGCATTCGTCCATCCGGGCGCGAAAATAGCAAAGAACGTCGTGATCGAACCTTTCACGACCATTCACAACAACGTCGTCATAGGCGACGGAACCTGGATCGGTTCGAACGTCACCATCATGGAAGGCGCCCGAATCGGCAAGAACTGTAATATTTTTCCGGGCGCGGTCATTTCGGCCGTTCCTCAGGATTTGAAGTTCGGAGGCGAGGATTCACTTGCGATCATCGGCGACAATTGCACGATCCGCGAGTGCGTTACCATCAACCGCGGCACGATCGCTTCGGGACAAACGGTGATCGGGGACAACTGCCTTATCATGGCCACTGCCCACGTCGCACACGATTGTCATATCGGACACAACGCGATTATCGTGAACGGCGTTTTGCTTGGCGGACATGTTTCGATAGGCAATTACGCGATCATCGGTGGCCTTTCGGCTGTACATCAATTTATCAGTGTGGGCGATCACGCGATGATTTCCGGCGGATCTTTGTTGCGAAAAGACGTTCCGCCTTACACCAAGGCAGCGAAGGAACCGCTTTCGTATGTCGGAATCAACTCCGTAGGTTTGAGAAGAAGAGGTTTTTCATCTGAAAAAATCAGGGAAATCCAGGAGATTTACAGGATAATGTACCAAAAGAATTACAATACCTCTCAGGCCTTGGGAATCATCGAAGGCGAATTCGAGGCAACGCCGGAACGCGATGAGATCATCATGTTTATCCGGAATTCCTCTCGCGGCATCATGAAAGGGTATTCAGGAGGATATTGAGACGAAACTGCCACGCGCAGTCGGATGAATGCAAACAACGAATTTAGAATAACGAATAACGAAATATAATGGCAAGTACATCAGATATCCGCAACGGATTGTGCATCAAGTTCAACCACGACATCTACAAAATCATCGAATTCCTTCACGTGAAGCCTGGAAAAGGTCCGGCTTTCGTGCGTACGAAACTCAAAAGTCTTACGAACGGGAAAGTGCTTGACAACACGTTTTCGGCAGGTCACAAAATTGACGAGGTACGTGTGGAAACGCATGAATTCCAATTCTTGTATGCCGAAGGTGACGCCTACAACTTCATGCACACTGAAACTTACGAACAAATCGCTTTGGGCAAGGAAATCCTTGATGCGCCCCAACTTTTGAAAGAAGGTTCAACGGTAAAGGTGATCATCAATGCAGAAACGGAAGCGCCTTTGTCAGTAGACATGCCGGCTTCGGTAGTCCTTGAAGTGACTTATTCAGAACCGGGAGCAAAAGGAAACACGGCGACCAACGCGACAAAACCTGCGAAAGTCGAGACCGGAGCATCGGTGAACGTGCCGCTTTTCATCAACGAAGGCGACAAGATCAAGATCGATACAGCTACGGGCGCTTACATGGAACGCGTCAAAGAATAATTTGAAAATGTGCGAATTCGGAAATTTTGAAAAGAAAAGCAGCCTGAGAACTCATTTCCAAATTTCCGGATTTTCAAATTACCTCATTACAAAATGAAATTCCCAAAAGTACAGTCGCTCGAGGAAATCGCCGAAATCATCGGTTCGGAATTCGTTGGAAGTGCAGATTTTCCGGTTCACGGCATGAACGAGATTCACGTAGTTGAGCCTGGAGACATCGTATTTGTCGACCATCCGAAGTATTACGACAAGGCTTTGCAATCGGCGGCGACCGTCATTCTGATCAACAAGAAAGTCGATTGTCCTGACGGGAAAGCGCTTTTGGTTTCAGACGATCCGTTTCGCGACTTCAACAAACTCACGCGACATTTCAGGCCTTTCGTCCCGGCTTCCGTTGCCATTTCGGAATCGGCCAGGATAGGCGAGGGCACGGTCATACAGCCGAACGTATTCATCGGACACAACGTCTCGATCGGGAAAAACTGCGTCATTTATGCCAATGTCTCGATTTACGACAACGCGGTCATTGGCGACAATGTGACCATCCATTCCGGAACCGTACTTGGTGCCGATGCATTTTACTACAAAAAACGTCCCGAAGGTTTCGACAAACTGCTGTCCGGAGGACGCGTAGTCATAAAGGACAACGTCTGTCTCGGAGCGCTTTGCACGATAGACAAAGGCGTTAGCGGTGACACGACAATTGGTGATGGAACAAAAATCGACAATCAGGTACACGTGGGGCACGACACGGTGATCGGAAAGAAATGCCTGATCGCGGCACAAACCGGAATTGCGGGCTGCGTGATCATCGAGGACGAGGTAACGATTTGGGGACAAGTCGGAATACGAAGCGGCATCACGATCGAATCCAAGGCCGAGATTTTCGCCCAAAGCGGGATTTCCAAAACGCTCGAAGGCGGAAAACAATATTGGGGAACGCCGGCACAAGAAGCGCGCGAAGCCATGAAACAGCTCGCAGGTATTCGCTATCTTCCCGAAATTATCAAAAAACTGAAATAATGGGACCAAAGAAATTCGTCCAACAGTTCTACAAATCAGATGCGCTGATCGACCCAGAAGTCATGTCGGCCTACATCCATCCCGAAATCGAGATCGAATGGCAAAGCAGCAAAGGCCTTATCGTGCTCGATCGCCAGAAACTTCTTGATTTGACAACCGAACTCGGCCGCGCCTATATGCGATCAAAAGCCCGGATTTCGCATCTGCTCCAGGAAGGGAATTTCGTTACTGTGCGTTACGACCACTATATCAAGACGATAGAGAATCCGCGCGAGGAAATGTTGCTGGCGCATTTTGTGGTTATCTGGGAACTCAAGGACGACAAGTTGTACCGCGGTTACCAAATCAGTCAGGTTTCCTGAAAAAATTGAACCAACAATAACCTAAATATCGGTGTGAAAGCCTTATTTTTGCATCCGAAATCAAACCTAATAACAGAACTCCAATGAGCGTTTTAGTCAATAAGAATTCCAAAATAATCGTACAAGGATTTACAGGCAGCGAAGGAACTTTCCACGCTTCACAAATGATTGAATACGGAACGAACGTCGTAGGCGGCGTAACTCCCGGAAAGGGTGGAAGCACGCACCTTGACCGTCCGGTTTTCAACACGGTGAAAGACGCGGTAGACCAGGCCGGTGCCGATACCACAATCATCTTCGTTCCGCCAGCCTTCGCAGCAGACGCCATCATGGAAGCTGCCGATGCCGGAATCAAGGTCATCATCACGATCACCGAAGGAATTCCTGTTGCAGACATGGTAAAAGCATACGATTACATCCAAGGAAAAGAGTGCCGATTGATCGGGCCGAACTGTCCGGGCGTAATCACTCCTGAGGAAGCGAAAGTAGGGATCATGCCAGGTTTTGTTTTCAAGAAAGGCAAGGTCGGAATCGTTTCCAAATCGGGAACTTTGACTTATGAAGCGGCAGATCAGGTCGTTAAACAAGGTCTTGGAATCACGACTGCCATCGGAATCGGTGGCGATCCGATCATCGGAACAACCACTAAAGAAGCGGTCGAATTGTTGATGAACGATCCGGAAACCGAAGCGATCATCATGATTGGTGAGATTGGTGGACAACTTGAGGCAGACGCCGCAAAATGGATCAAAGCCGACGGAAACCGCAAGCCGGTAATCGGGTTCATCGCCGGAGAATCCGCACCGAAAGGACGCACGATGGGTCACGCCGGAGCAATCGTCGGTGGTGCTGACGACACGGCTCAAGCCAAAAAACAGATCATGCGCGACAACGGTATTTTCGTGGTCGATTCACCTGCCGAAATCGGAAAGAAAGTGAAAGAAGTTTTGGGATAATTCCCGAATCAGCATAGAAAACGCCTCGCAACTTCGCGGGGCTTTTTTAATTGGCGACATCGGATTTTACCTTCGAATCATCAGATACATTGAACGCCACAAACGCGCTAATCTAGATTATTCGTGTATTCGTATCGGTTGAAAATCAGACAGCAAGAAAATTCAATTATTGTAGTAAACGCTGTCCCAAATACTCGCATTGAATTTCTTGCCAAGCATAAAGAAACTGTACATTCCGACGGCGAAGATCGACTTGAAAGCGAACAAAAACACAATCATATTGGCCAGCGGAACCGCTTTGCCAAGTTTGGTTTCGGGTGTGAGCCAAGTCAAAAACAGGCTGATCGCGATTGTTGCCAAAGTGAACGTGAGCAAGTTTCGGTAGGGCCAAACCATCAGTTTCCGCGACGCTTTCAGATCGTTTCCCCATTTGTGGATCAGGTAAAAATAACCGTTTCCGACAGGCGCGAACAAAAGCGGATCGTCATAATTCTTCAATTGGAACGTCTTGGTAGGAGCGACGATATGGAAACCGCCGAGTCTGGTGTCGTGTATTTTTTCGATTTGTCGGATGTGGGAAACGGCTTCCTCGGGAATACCGCCTTTGAAATACTGCGTCGGAAGAAATCTCAGTCGGTAATCGATACATATTTTTCGGATCTGGTCGATGTGGAAAATCCGGTCAAAATCCATCTGTTGGAAATCCAGGTTATTGGAGTCGGTTTCATTTCCGAAAAACAAAGTGTCCCGAATTTGTGTGCGATGCGATTCATTCTGCTGCAAAATTTGAGAAACCTGTTCCAGAACCAAATTTTCATCTGTTTGCTTACTCCTGATTTTGAGCAACTCCCGCTCGAGATCTATCGTTTTTTTCCAAAATTCCATATCCATCCGATCTTAAGCCTAAAGGTAAAAAGGAATCGTCGAAACACTCACTCGACTATTGTTAAAAAACCTTATGGAAACTTTAGGAAATCGCACTTTCCACGCTTTCAATTATTGCTATATTTGACTTGCAAATCAACTTTACCAAAATTAAAATGAAGTTACTAGAAGGAAAAACGGCCATCATCACGGGCGCCAGCCGCGGCATCGGGAAAGGGATCGCCGAGGCTTTCGCCAAACACGGAGCCAACGTTGCGTTCACATATAGTTCATCGGTAGAATCGGCAAAAGCGCTCGAGGACACTTTGAACGCGATGGGCGTCAGGGCCAAAGGATATCAATCCGATGCAGCCGATTTCAGTCAGGCACAAACGTTCGTCGATTCGGTCCTGGCCGAATTCGGAACCGTCGACATCTTGATAAACAACGCCGGAATCACCAAGGACAACCTTTTGATGCGAATGCCGGAAGAGGATTTCGACAAAGTCATAAACGTAAACCTGAAATCTATTTTCAACATGACCAAAGCCGTGCAGAAAACGATGTTGAAAAACCGTTCGGGATCGATCATCAACATGAGTTCGGTCGTTGGCGTCAAAGGAAATGCGGGCCAGGCGAATTACGCGGCTTCAAAGGCCGGAGCGATCGGCTTTACGAAATCGGTGGCTTTGGAACTTGGATCGCGAAACATCCGTTGCAACGCGATCGCACCTGGATTCATCGAGACCGAGATGACCGGAAAACTCAACGAGGACGTCGTGCAAGGTTGGAGAGACAGCATCCCGTTGAAGCGCGGCGGAACGCCTGAAGATGTCGCAAACGCATGTCTTTTCCTGGCTTCGGACCTGAGCGCTTACGTGACTGGACAAGTCCTGAACGTAGACGGAGGAATGTTGACCTGAAAGTCTTGAAATCATAGAAAAGAGCTGCCGTTTTGGTGGCTTTTTTTATTTTCTGACGTTCATAAAAAGTGGATAACACCACGCAAACCCTTGTGAATCCCGCATTTTTATACTTATCTTGGTTTTTCTAAATTCATTGGCGAATATGACGGCGATTACGGTTCTAATGCTCTTGCTCTCAATTGTTTTGGCGGCCGGATTGTCATTTTACCACTATCTTTTCAAAGCGGGAAAACGCAGCAGGACGACTCTTTTGCTCGCGATTTTGCGTTTCATCACGATTTTTGGCGTGCTTTTGCTTTTGATCAATCCGAAAGTCGCCAAGAGCACTTACGAAACCGAAAAAACGCCATTGGCCATCGCGGTCGACAATTCCGCATCCATCGGCGATTTGAAAGCCGACGCAGCCGCGCTTGAAGTCTACAAGAAACTGTCCGAAGACTCGCGCCTCAAGGATAAATTTGAGATGCAGTCGTATGGTTTTTCATCCGATTTTGAACCTTCGGAAACCTTTGATTTTAAAGGAAAGCAGACGAATCTGGACGAAGTGGCGCGCAATCTGAAGAGCATTTACCGCAACAGGAAATATCCGACCGTCTTGATTTCTGACGGAAACCAGACCGAGGGAAGCGATTACGTGTACAGTTTCCAGTCTGAAAATAGAGTTTATCCGATAATTCTCGGCGACACGACCGCATTCCTCGATTTGCGAGTGATGCAGGTCAACGTCAACAAATATGCTTTCCACAAGAACAAATTTCCGGTCGAGGTTTTCCTGCAATATTCCGGAAATAAGGCCGTGAACGCGACTTTCAGTATTTCCAAAGGTTCTAACGTGCTCGCGAAACAGACGATTTCGTTTTCGCCTTCAAAGCGTTCGGAAGTCGTGAACTTGCTGCTTCCGGCCGATAATGTCGGGTTACAGGTTTTCAAGGCGAACCTGTCTTCGTCCGAAGCCGAGAAAAACACTTACAACAACACCAAGAATTTTGCCGTCGAAGTAATTGACCAACGCACTGAAATCGCCATCGTATCGACTCAAAGCCATCCGGATCTAGGCGCTTTGAAACGCGCCATCGAATCGAATTCTCAACGAAAAGTCACGATCGTCAAACCGAATGCGATAGGCGATCTAAGAAATTACAACGTACTTGTCCTGTACCAACCGACGCCAGAATTCCGACAGCTTTTCGAAGCCAACAAAAATGCGGGAATCAACACCTTCACGATCACGGGCGACAATACTGACTACAATCTACTGAACCAAAACCAGACGAATCTCGAGTTCCGCATGAGTGCTTCCAAAGAAGATTTTATGGCGGCCTTCGACTCCGGATTCAACCTTTTCGCTATAGACAATATGGGTTTTGAATCGCTTCCGCCTTTGGAAAATGCCTTTGGGACGGTTTCGGTCAAAGGAAATGCGAACACGCTTTTGAATGCTACGATCCGCGGTATCGACGCCGGTTCGCCCATGCTGACTTTTTTCGAGAACAATGGCAAGAGATCGGCTTACCTTTTGGGAGAAGGCATTTGGAAATGGCGGCTGCAATCGCACATCGACAACAAATCTTTCGAGAAATTCGATCTTTTCGCCGACAAGATCATCCAATATCTGGCGTCGGACAACTCGCGCAAATCGCTTGTCGTAAACCACGAAAGTTTCTACAATTCCGGAGAAGCGATCGCGATCACGGCGCAATTTTTCAACAAGAACTACGAATTTGACGAGAATGCGCGCTTGACGATTTCGGTCACGAACAGAAATTCTAAGCAAACCAAGAAGTACGATCTGCTCAAGACCAACAACGCTTACAAAGTCAACCTCGACGGACTCGCGGCTGGCCAATACGATTTTTCGGTTCGCGAACTCAATTCGAACACGAACTACAAAGGCTACTTCGAAATTCTGGACTTTGACATCGAAAAACAATTCGTCAATCCTGATGTATTGAAATTGAACCAATTGGCAAGCCAGACTTCGGCCAAAGCTTTTATGCCGGATCAGGTTGAGGAACTCGTGAAATCGCTTCTCGAAAACCAGGATTACAAAACCGTCGAAAAGCAAATCACCAAGAAAATTCCGCTGATCGACAGTTTGCTGATGCTGATTTTGATCGCATGCACGCTAGCCGCCGAATGGTTCATCCGCAAGTACAACGGAATGCTCTAGAAATTCCTGTCGTCGGCACTTGGCCCGTAAATCGACGGTACCGGAATCTCGTTCATGCGCATGTAAACCGTGAGTTGCCCGCGGTGATGGATCCAGTGATTTATCGCTGTTGCTATGTCCTGTTTTTTTGGAGCCGAATACAATTCCTGTCCGTCGTTTTTTAAGGTGAAATTTCCCGAAAGTTTCTCGTCCGTGGCTTCATTCAGGCTTTTTTCTGCTTTTTTCAGATTCGCTTCAAAGTACGAAACCAGGTCGTCATTGGTCTTGATCTCAGGTTGGTTGAAAGTCTTGAAATCGATTTCTCCCACGTCGATCATATAGGAAATCCAAAGCGGTATCTGGGCGACCAAGACCGCGAGATATCCCATTTCCATAGAGGTCGGATGCGGTTTGAACGCGAAATGTTTGGCCTCGATGCGCTCCAGGCATTTTTGGGTCGAAGGGATTTCGAGTTTCAATTCTTCGAGAATCCGGGTTGAAAATGTGGTTGCCATGGCGTTGTTTTTCTTCAAGTTACGAATTCCAAACCTTCCTTAAGCGAACATTAAGTTGGTTTTAAGAGGCGCTTAAGCCAATCTGAAGTTGCGCTTTTGACTTTTGTCCTCAAAAAAAGTCATGTTCCAAAAAGTTGTTTCGGGTCGTTTTATACTGGTCGCGGCATTCGTGCTATGGTTTGTAGGTATTTCTTTTTTGCTTCGGATTTTGCTTGCGGTTTGGGAAGCCGACGAGATCACGAGAAATCCGTTTGCGCTTTTGAAAGTTTTGCTTGTCGGAAGTTTTTTTGACATAGGAACGGTGAGCTTTTTGGCGCTTCCGGCCTTGTGCTATTTCTCGCTTTTGCCGAATCGGTTCATCGGATCGAAATTCGACAGGATTTTCACGTGGTTTTTTTCGACGCTCACGATCTTCATCCTCGTTTTCACCTTTTTCGCCGAAGTCACTTTTTGGGACGAATTCAGGACGCGTTTCAACTTCATCGCCGTAGACTATCTGATTTATACGCATGAAGTTGTCGCGAACATAAGTCAGTCGTATCCTTTGCCATTGTTGGTCTTCGGGATTTCGGCTCTCACATTTCTCGTGGTTTTTTTGTTCCGACGAAAGAAGATTTTCCGCCTCACTTTCTCCGAAAAAGCGTCGGTAAAACAAAGAGCGATCGCGTTTTCGCCCGTTTTTGCCACAGCGATTCTCTTCTCGTTTTTAGTGACCAACAACCAAGCCGAATGGTCGAAAAACCGATACGATTCCGAACTCTCGAAATCAGGCATTTACTCGTTTTTCGCCGCTATGCACAACAATCGCATGGATTATCGCGAGTTCTATACGACGATTCCCAACCGGCAGGCTTTTGCTATCGTCCGAAATAAACTGAGGGAATCGGGTACGAGATTTTCCACTTCGCGTTTCCCGATCCATCGCGTCATTTCTGCTTCCGAACCAAATCCGCAGCAGAAAAATGTCGTCTTTATTTTGGTGGAAAGCTTGAGCGCCAAATTCATGGGCGAGTTCGGAAACACTGAAAACATTACGCCGTTTCTCGACAGTTTGTCACATCACAGCTTGTTTTTCCGGAATTTGCATGCCACGGGAACACGCACCGTCCGCGGGATGGAAGCCGTGACTTTGTGCATTCCGCCGACGCCGGGACAAAGTATCGTAAAACGTCCCGAGAATGACAACCTTTTCACGATTTCGGATGTTTTCAAGTCCAAAGGCTACGACTCGAGTTTCTTTTACGGTGGCGACAGCTACTTCGACAATATGAATGCTTACTTCGGCGGAAACGGATTTGACATCTATGACCGCGGCCGAGGAAGCGTACTGAGCGACGACATCAAGACAAAACGCACGAATATAGGCGACAGCCAAGTCACGTTCGAGAACGCCTGGGGAATTTGCGACGAAGATATTTTTGCCAAAATGCTCAAGGTTGCTGACGAAAAATATAGCAAAAGCCAGCCGTTTTTCAATTTTGTGATGACGACTTCCAACCATCGGCCTTATACTTATCCGTCGGGAAAAATCGATATTCCGTCGCACACCAATAGACAAGGCGCGGTAAAATACACAGATATTGCGTTGCGCGAACTTTTCCGGAAAGCCAAAAACAAAGCTTGGTTCAAAAACACGATTTTCGTAATCGTCGCCGATCATTGCGCCAGCAGCGCCGGAAAAGACGAGATCGACGTAGCCAATTACCACATTCCGGCCTTTGTCGTGAATTTGCCGGAAGCTGAAAACAAGGAAGTGGACAAACTTTGTTCGCAGCTCGATCTTTTCCCGACTTTGTTTTCGATTTTGCACTGGAGATACGATTCCGATTTTTACGGAAAAAACGTTTTGTCGGACGATTTCGAGCCGCGCGCACTTTTTGGCACTTATCGCAAATTATGTCTGATGAAAGACAACAAAGTCATGGTTTTATCAGACGGAAAAAAACAGAATTTCTACTCGTGGGACAAACGCGACAACTCGCTCAAGCCTATGGCAGTCGACAAGAGCTTCCTGCGCGAGACGATTTCGTACTATCAGACCGCCGACTACTTATTCACAAACAAATTGTTGAAATAAAGCACGGAAAACGTTGTTCAAAATGCGATTTCCGTTTTACATTTAGCATCAAATTGCTGTATATGAAAACGATTATCCTGTTTTTGCTGATGACTTCGGGCACGACTTTCGCCCAACAGTGGAACAACGATCTCGATGAGGCTTTCCGTCAGGCGGAACAAGGCAGTAAAAACGTGCTGTTGTTCTTTTCGATCCCCGACAATTGCGAGCTTTGCCGACGCATCGACCACGACGTTTTCAAGTCACAGGAATTTCTGGAGTACGCACAATCCAACCTTGTTTTGGCCAAAATGGACTTCAAGAGCCAGCCCGGAAAAGACAAAGCCGAACAATTGTTGGTCGTGGAAAAGTACAACAAGGACGGTTTTTTCCCGTGGGTTGTGCTTGTGAACAAAACCGGAAAAATCGTCGCAAAACTTCCTATGTACGACGATCAGACGGTTCGCCAATATGTCGCCCAGATCAAATCGGCAGACAAGGGCTGACTTCTTAAGCGAATCTTAAGCGATCCAGGCCAATAGAGGCGGGCGGTGTTTCGTTATTTTGGAAACAAATCCAGAGTATGAAAACTATTGCCGCTTTTCTTGTGCTGTTCGCTTTTTCGGCAAATGCCCAAACCGATTTTTCGCAGGTAAAGTCGCAAGCCAAATCACAGCATAAACACATCCTGCTTAATTTTTCGGGATCGGATTGGTGCGGACCTTGTCTGGTTTTTACGAACGAATTTCTCGGGAATCCGCAATTCAAAGCTTTCGAATCGGATGCACTCGTTTTTGTAAATGCCGATTTTCCGCGCAAGAAGAAGAATCAACTGCCGGCCGAATCGGCGAAAGCCAACGATGCCTTGGCCGAAAAGTACAATCCGAACGGTATTTTCCCTTACACCTTGCTGTTGGATTCCGACGGAAAAGTCGTGAAATCGTGGCAAGGCAAGCCAAACGTTCCCGTCGCCGAATGGATTTTCGAACTCAAAAACCTTTGCAACTGATGCAGGTTTTCTCGCGAACAGTGCGTCTCATGGGAAATACATTCGCTTTTTCGGTCGCTGCCGAAAGAGAGAAAATCGCTTTTGACCAGATGGAAATCGCAGTAGTGGAAACCAGGCGTATCGAAAGTTTGCTCACGACTTTTTCGGATACAAGCCAGACGAACAAAATCAACGCGCGCTCTGGAATTTCGCCTGTAAAAGTCGATGCCGAAGTTTTCGATTTGATCGAGAGAAGTATCGCCATTTCGCGTATTACGCAAGGCGCTTTCGACATTTCATACGGAAGTATCGACAAAAAGCTTTGGAATTTCGACTGCTCGATGCAAGCGCTTCCGGACGCGGAAACAGCCCGAAAAATGGTCCATCTCATCGACTTTAGAAACATTGAACTCGACGCCGAAGCGCAAACCGTTTTTCTCAGGAACAAAGGAATGCGGATCGGATTCGGTGGAATAGGAAAGGGCTACGCCGCCGAAATGGGCAAGCGCAAATTGATAGCGGCCGGAGTGGAAAGCGGGATAATCAACGCCAGCGGCGACTTGACGGCTTGGGGAAAACAACCTTCGGGAAAATCCTGGACTATCGGGATTGCCGACCCGGAGCGTCCGAACCAGCCATTTTCCTATCTCGACATTTCAGACAAAGCCGTCGCGACTTCTGGCAATTACGAAAAATTCGCGATGATCGGCGGCCGCAAATACTCGCACACGATCGATCCCAAGACCGGATTTCCGATCACGGGGATCAAAAGCGTGACCACGATTTGCGACAACGCGGAATTCGCCGATGCGATGGCGACTCCAATAGCGGTAATGGGAATTTCGGCGGGTTTGCACCTTGTCGATCAAATTCCGGGTTTGCACTGCATCATCGTTGACGATTACAACAAGATCTACTCCTCGAAAAACATAAACCTTACCTCATGAATCTCAAATCGACCAAACCTAAGTTGGCTGCCGTTTCGCTGCTCGCGGCCGTTGCATGCACATCTTGCTCTCAAGTCAAGGAATACCAGAAGGCCAAGCTCAACGACTCCGAAATGGTGTTGTCAAACCGAAAAATAGAGAAGACCGAATTGAGTTTCCAGTCGTATCGCGAAGGCGCATCGGGAGGAAATTCGGGCAAAAGTGGCGGCGGATGCGGCTGTAATTGATAAAATACCGAGATGAAAAAGAGAATTCTCACAGGATTTGCCTTACTGCTATTGATGCAACTCACGGCGCAAAATACATCGGAGCCAATTCAAAGCGACACATCGGCTTACAAAGCGACCAAACTCAAACTCGAGGAAATAAATCTCGTATCGAGTTACTACAAACAGGACGGAAACCATTCGGCTGTGGAAGGCGGGCTCGGAACGCAAAAATTGACCGATATCTCGAATGCAATCGATGTGAAATTGACGAAATACGGCGCGACCGGCAAAAAACACACTTTCGGCCTCGAAGTCGGGATCGACCACTATTCTTCGGCTTCGTCCGACAAAATCGATCCGAGTACTGTTTCGTCTGCATCTTACAGCGACACGAGGGTTTATCCGTCTTTGAGTTACGGTCTCGAAAACGAATCGACTGGTTCGGCTTTTTCGGCAGGCGTTTCTTCGTCTTCGGAATTCGACTACCAATCGTTTGGAGCGAACATCGGATATGCCAAAAAAACCAGGGACAAAAGCGGCGAATTCAGCGCGAGATTCCAGGCTTACATCGACCAGATAAAGCTAATCACGCCGATAGAATTGCGAACGTCAGACAGTTACGCGACTGACAATCGCAACACGTTTGCCTTATCGTTGACTTACGCACAAATCGTAAACAAGGAATTCCAGTTGTTGTTTTCGGCCGACGTCATTCGGCAAGACGGCTATCTCGGACTGCCATTTCACCGCGTCTATTTCAACGACCAAAGCGTGCACCAGGAACATTTGCCAGATTCTCGCCTCAAGATTCCGCTCGCCGTTAGAGGCAGTTACTTCTTGGGCGACAACGTGATCATCCGCGCATACTATCGCTACTATCAGGACGATTGGAAATTGTCTGCTCACACTTTCGATCTCGAAGTTCCCGTGAAATTGTCGTCTTTTGTATCGGTGAGTCCGTTTTACAGGTTTTATGCACAAACCGGTACGAAATATTTTGCGCCATACGGAGCGCATTCCGCCGCAGACGAATTTTATACGAGCAATTATGACTTGTCGACTTTCGACAGCAATTTTCTCGGAGCCGGAATACGACTTGCACCTCCAAAAGGTGTTTTCGGATGGGGCCATTTCAGCATGTTGGAAATCAGGTACGGGCATTATGACAGGTCGGACGGTTTGAAGTCGCACATCGTCAGCCTCAATCTTAAATACAAATAAGGCATGAATCAGTCCAGAATTTTGGTTGTCGAGGATGAAAAAGGAATTTCCGAATTTCTCAGGCAAGGTCTTGAGGAAGAAGGTTTTTTCGTCTCGGTCGCCGCCGATGGTTCGCAAGGCCTGACTTTGGCCAGAACACAGGCTTTCGACGTCATTTTGCTCGATTGGATGCTTCCTAAATTGAGCGGACTCGAGGTCTGCAAGCGTTTGCGGGAATCCCGGAACGAAACGCCGGTACTGTTCCTCACCGCAAAAGACACGGTTCAGGACACGGTCGCCGGACTCAAATCTGGGGCGAACGACTACATCAAGAAGCCTTTCAGTTTCGAGGAATTGCTTGAACGCATCAAAGTCCAGCTCAGGAACGGACACGAAACCGTAGACGATCTGCGGCTTGGCGATATTTTGGTAAAACGCGCCACACATCAGGTTTTTCGCGCATCCGAAGAAATTATGTTGACGCAAAAAGAATTTGCACTGCTCGAATATCTCATCGAACGAAAAGGTACGATCTGCACGAGAAACCGGATCATCGAAGACGTGTGGAACATCCATTTTTCTTACGACACGGGCGTTATCGACGTTTTCATGAATTCGCTGCGAAAGAAACTGCACCTCAAAAAAGAGGAAGATTACATCAAGACCGTGAGAGGAATCGGTTATATCGTAAACGAAATAGAGCATGATTAGTTCGTTCCGAAATAGGATAGCATTTTACATCCTGTCGGCCACGGCTGCCATCGTGTTGATCGCTTTCGTGCTGATTTACCGGATGACGGTTTCGAACGCTTTGTCTGACATCAACAAAGATTTGATGATCGAGGTCGAACGCCATCAGTCGGACATTGAAAAACTTGTCGATACCACGCGTTTGGTGCTTCCGAACGAATGGGAAGAGTCCGAACACAAAGACTTGCTGATCAATCCGATATTCGTGCAGGTTTACGACAAAAGCGGAAATTTCCAGGAAAAATCGCCGAATTTGAAAGACAACCAACTTCGGTTTTACAAGAACGACAGCGAGCGATTCCGCGACACGGTTTTGTCCGGAAGACAAGTGCGCCAAACGCAATCGGCTTTGTATCACTCGGGAAAAAAAGTCGGTTATGTCGTAATAGCAATGTCTACCGAAGCTTCGTTCAACCTGATTTCCGACCTCAAATTCCTGCTTTTCGTATTGTATCCGATCATTTTGCTGGCACTTTTTTTCGTCTCGAGATTTTTGGCAGGCAAAAGTATCGATCCGGTTTTGGAGATCATTGCGACGACCGAAAGGATAAGCGAAGGAAATCTGACAGAAAGAATTTTGCTTCCCAAGCGCAAGGACGAACTTTACAAGTTGTCGGTTTCGCTGAACAGCTTGCTCGAAAGAGTTGAGGCGATGATGGCGCGCGAAAAGGAATTTACGGCCAACGCTTCTCATGAATTGCGCACGCCGCTTGCCGTGGTAAAAGGCACTTTGGAAGTGTTGATTCGCAAACCTCGTGAGGTTGAGCAATATGAGGACAAGGTTTCGTATTGTCTCAAGGAAATCGACCGACTCACGAATTTGGTAGAACAACTGCTCGATTTGGCGCGATTCGAGAACCGAAAGCAAGATCTGAAAATAGTCGAGGTCGCGATCGACGAAGTGGTTTTGGAAGCTTTGCAGTTGTATTCCGAACAGATCCAGATTCAAAAGCTGTTGGTCGATTTTACATTTGACAGACACTTTTTCGTGCAGTCGGACGCCTCGATGGCCTCGACGGTAATTTCGAACGTCTTGTCGAACGCCATCAAGTATTCGAAACCCGGCGGATTGCTAAAAATTACGCTGACGCAAGCCGACGATACGACCATTTTGGAAGTTTCCGACGATGGAATCGGAATTTCCGAAACAGAACTCAAACGCATTTTCGAGCCGTTCTATCGCGCCGGAGACGAAAGCCGTTCCGGAATTGGAGGCACCGGTCTTGGATTGTCACTGGTAAAACGAGTTTGCGATTTGCTCAAAATCAAATTGCAGATAAACAGCGCAATCGATGTAGGGACGAACGTAATCCTTACATTTGCGCCACATTAATTTAACATGAAGAGATTTTCATTTTTGAGGCCAGCACTGATTTTCGCGTGTTTGGCGCTTATCATTACGACTGTCAGCCGCATTGCCTTGTTCGCGCTCTTTAGCGATCGCGTGACCGAAACCGACGACTATTGGCAGATTTTCCCGATTGGTTTGCGTTCCGACCTGATCCTTATCGGCTATCTGAGTTTCCTTCCCGTTTTGCTTCTCACGTTTCTTCCGGTCTCAAAATTTCGCAAGGTCCGCAGGTTCATTTCGGGTTATTATATTTTCTTCCTGTCGCTTTTTTTACTGATGGAACTTTCGACTCCAGATTTCATCCGTCAGTACGACACGCGTCCGAACGGGATTTTTCTCGAATATCTGGTTTATCCGAAGGAAGTTTTTGGAACGTTGATCAAAAGTTATTGGATCATGCTTTTGGCCGCGATCGTTATAATGACTGGTTTCGTTTGGGGAATGACGCGCAATGCCGGACGCATTTTTAAAATGGGAGACACGCCTTTCAAGACCAAGTTGATTTTGTTTCCGATCGTGATTTTCCTGTTGGTTTTCGCTTCTCGCGGAAGTTTGACTTCGAAACGCCCAATCAACATCAGCAACTCGGTGTTTTCTGTCGACCAACTCACGAATTGCCTCGGACTCAATTCGCTTTATACCGTGGCTTTTGCGGCTTACGCGATGAAAAACGAGACCAACGTCGACAAAATGTATGGCAAGATGAACGAGCAGGAAGCTTACGCCCGCGTCAAAAAATATATGGATGTCGCTGCTGACGGATTCACTTCAGATTCGATTCCGCTGTTGCACGTGACCAAACCTGATTCCGTTTTGGCCAAACCCTACAATCTCGTCATCATCTTGCAGGAAAGCCTCGGGGCGGAATACGTAGGATGTCTTGGCGGAAAACCACTTACGCCGAACATCGACAAACTCGCCAAAGAAGGAACGCTTTTCACAGATTTGTACGCCACGGGAACCAGAAGCGTTAGAGGCATCGAAGCCGTCGTTACCGGATTTTTGCCGTCTCCGTCAGAAAGCGTCGTGAAATTGAGCGATTCGCAATCAGGGTTTTTCACCATCGCGGCCTTGCTCGAACAGAAAGGTTACGACACGAGTTTTGTCTATGGCGGAATGGCGAATTTCGACAACATGGCCTCGTTTTTCAACGGAAACGGCTTCAAACGCATTATCGACGAAGACGACTTCGACCCAAAGAAAAGCGCCTTTCACGGCACTTGGGGTTGGAGCGATGAAGATGTGATGAAAAAGGCGAACGAGTATTTCAGAACGCAGCAGAAACCATTCGTGTCTTTGGTGTTTTCGTCGTCGAACCACGAACCTTTCGAGTTTCCGGACGGACGCATCGCACTTTACGACAAGAAAAAAAATACGGTGAACAACGCCATGAAATACGCCGACTTTGCCGTTGGGAAATTCTTCGAACTGGCCAAAAAAGAGGCTTATTACAAAAACACGATTTTTCTCGTGATTGCCGACCACAACACCAGAACTTACGGAAAACACTTGGTTCCGATCCACAAATTCCACATTCCGGCTTTGGTGATCGGGCCGAATGTCGACAAGGGAAAGACCTACGACGCGCTTTGCAGCCAGATCGACATTCTCCCGTCGGTGATCTCGAAACTTGGACTCGAGCTTGAAACGCCTATGCCTGGACGCAATTTGTTCCGCCTTTCGCCTTCGGTGGCAGGTCGCGCAATCATGCAATTCCACAATATCAATGCGTTTCGCGTCGGAAATGAAGTCGTGGTCATGCAGCCGTTCAAGAAACCTTTGCAGTTCAAGCTATCGAACGATACTACGTTCGTGCCTATGCCTTTGGATCCGGGCTTGGCCAATGACGCTTTGGGACACGCCTCGGCAGCCTATCATCTTTACAACGACAACACGTATAGACTTCGAAAAATCTGGAGATGATCAGTTTTGTTGCAACTCGAACAACATGACCTGACTTTTAAGGCGCTCGATCAACATGTTCATCATCCGCTTGTTGAGTTGGGAGGAATTCGTGATGTATTGGTCGTATTCGGGTACGGTGAACAAGCCTATCACCATCCCTTTTAACGAATTCCGGAACTTGATATCCTTTTGGATGGAATTCTCTATGTATTGCAGTTTCTTTTCAACCGAATAGGAGTAGAAGTCGTTCTTGTATTTCGAAATGTAATTGCGGAACACGTCCAGAAAAAGGTCGTTCTGCAATTTCAGTATCGGACGCAGCACTTTGTTTTGGAACTGTTCGTCGGGCGAAGAATTCTCGCTCACGTTTCCAATGGCTTCACCTCTCAAATTCTCGATAATTTCATCCCTGGTTTCCATGTGTTCTTTTTCTAGAATGTATAAAAAAAACCGCTGCGTGAACAGCGGTTTGGAAGTAAGTTGTCAACCGATTACTTGATGTGGAAAATCGCTTTTCTCACCAATCGGCGTGCCATGTCAGAGTTTTTATCAACAGAGTCGTCTTCTCCGGCAGGAACGATGTTCAGGCGTGAACCGTCGATTCCTGATTTGATGAGCACGTCTCTGATGTAAGAGGCGCGTTTGCCCGAAAGCGACTTGTTGAAGTCTGTATTTCCGATCTCGTCTGCGTAACCTGTAATATCGGCCGTAGCGGATGGGTTGTTTCTCAAATAGTTGAGGATGAAAGCCACATTTTGGGTCGAAGCCGGAGTTGGTTTAACGCTTCCGAAGTCGAAGAATACGGCGATGTATCCGTCGTTGATAAGTTGTTTGACGACTTCTCCGTTCTGGGTTGCATCGGTCACTGCTTGTTGAGCGCCTTCTTTTACGGAGTTGTTGATGAATTTCTCGAGTTCGTCAGGAACACCGTTTTGGTTCAGGTCGACCATGCGGCCTTTCGTGTCTACGGCAACACCCGGAATAGAGTTGTTCTCTACGTCGAGGTAATCCGGAACACCGTCTTTATCGGCGTCATTCATCATCGTTTCGAGTTCTCCGATGCGTTTGTCGAGTTCTGCGATTTCGTCAGACTGTTTGTCCTCGATCACGCCCCAATCGCCGTGAAGCGGATTCGGTCCGAAAGAGTAGGACAGACCCAAAACGCCTGAAAGCATCTGGCCTTGAAGGTTGTTGTCTGCGGTAGAATAATGTCCATCCCAAGCGAAATGCTGACGGAAATTGTATACGTAGCTGATGTCGAGATAAAGCGAAAGTCTGTCGAGAACGCGGAATTGTGGCGTGATTCCGAATACTACACCGATGTTGTTTTCAGTAAATCCTTCCCCAGAAGCGCCACCGATAGGATCGATACCCGTATCAAGTTGAGGCGTAACCCTTGCGTAAGAAATACCACCGTGTGCCAAAAGTCCGAAGCGGTTTATCACTTCCTCAAGATCGAGGACGCGTGAAGCATTTACGACACCTTGCAACTGGAAGCGCAATTGATTGACCTCGAAAGGCTTGCTGTCAGTGTCTTTATGGTTTTTGAATTTGTCGAAATTTCCGTCGAACTTGAATCCGAAAGTCGGACTTATCATATAACGGACACCAAGATTGTAAGAGTTGAAGTTGAAAGACCCGAGGACTTTGTTTGGATTGCTAGAAAAGTAACCTTCGGTGTAAGGACGCATTCCGCGTGCCATTCCGGCTCCGGCCTCGATTGTCCATTTGTTGTACATGTCATCGACGGAAACCTCTTTTTCTTCGGGATTTTCCTTCGTCTGGGCATTGATCTGGGAAATGGCCATGAAGCCTAAGGAAATCAATAGTAGACTTTTTCTCATAAAGTTTTGGCGTTATTAAGCTGGACGGTCGGGATTTTTGCTCGCGACCAATGCAAATATAAAGTATTACAATTTAAAAAACCTACGTTTTGGCTCAGAAAAGCCTGTGAATCTTGAGGTTTTAAAATCAATTTAACGCGATTTACACAATTTCTTGAAATGTTTTTAACATTCCCTTCAAACGCGTGAATCCTGACGCAGGTATTTTCTCTCGACGTAAAAAGTTCCGGCCGGAATTACCGATGCCGCACAAATCACAAGCAATTTTTTCCAACTCCAATTTTCTTCCGATTTCAAAACGAACGCCATGATGATATAAACAATGAAAAGCACTCCGTGCGCCATCCCGACGGGAAACATGATCGCTTCATTCTTGAGGATATATTTCATCGGCATTGCGATAAGAAACAAACTCAGCAGGGAAATTCCTTCCAACAGCGCGACAATCTTGAAAATTTTGAGCATAATGTGGTACTTTCGTTTCGTGCTGCAAAAGTAAGATTTAAAAGAGCAGGCAGCCAACAAAAAATGAGCAAAAGAGACCTTAAGAAATATTTGGCCCAACTCGACAAAGAACAGGTTGCCGAACAATTGCTGGAACTGTACGATAAATTTGCGGCAGTAAAAACCTACTATGACTTCGTATTCAATCCGAACGAGGAAAAACGCATAGGTGAAGCGAAGGCCAAGATATCGAACGAGTATTTCCCGCTGAAATCGAAGCGTCCGAAGTTGAGACGCAGTACGGCCCAAAAATTCATCAAACACTTTCTATCGCTCGGAGTCGATCCGATCGCGTTGACCGATGTGATGCTTTACAATCTGGAAACCGCGCAGCGATTCACGGCCAAAAGAGAAATCAGATACGAATCGTTCTATAAAAGTATGGGCAATTCGTTCGAAGAAGTTGTCGATTATGTGATTGCGAACGGTCTTGCCGCAGATTTTCGAATCCGGATATCGAACGTGGCGTCGAGTGCGAAATCCCAAAAATGGATCAACTCTCATTTCTTCGACGAGCAGTTGGAGCGTTTGGAAAAGATATGAGAATTTTGAAAGAAATCTCGGAAATCGTGTAAGTGACAAAAATCGCAAAATGCGAACTTAGTTCTGTTCCCAAACTTATTTTTCAGCCCCTAATAAGTGAATCGATATGTCAGTTCCATCGAGTGCTAAGATTTCCACGTTCCTGTTTCGGATACCACATATCTCAAATCTGCTTTGCTTCAATGACGCCTTGTGTGACAAGGATTCGCTGATTTCGGTAGTCAGTCAGATCTTGAAATTGGGCGATCCCGAAATTCTTTACAAAGGGTACGATCCGGTGTTTTCGCCACGAAAGGAAGTCATGTCGAAAATAAAGGATTCGGCAATCGTGCGCGTTTGCATTCCGGGAAAAGAAATCATCAGGCGCGATCCGGCCAAAACGGTAAGACTCGTGGTGGACGAATTGCAGAAGCCGAGAAACGTGATTTCGGTAGCAAGCGATACGCTAAGCCCATACAGCAATATCATTGCCGTCGCCATCTCGGTCGAATCTGCGCGCCACAAAAGCCGGTTTCATGTGGAATGCGCGCCCATTCAGCAATCGGCGTGAAGTCCTTGCGCCAATTCTCCTGTCCGGAATAGATTTACCATTTCATGTGCGATTCGCGTCGGTTCCGGAATCCTGTACTTTCCGACACATCTCGAGACGATTTCAAGGCTTTGGTCAACCGAAACTTTGTGCCCCGGAGAAATGTAGATCGGCTTGACCGCATTTTTTGTCCTCAGCGCGTGTCCGCAAAGCTGGTCTTTGATTACAATTGGTGCCGAACTGAATTTCCCGAGCTCCAGATCGTCGAATTTTCCTGACAACATACTCTTGGCGCAACCGATCGTCGGCTGGTTTTCGACAATCCCGAAATGCGTTGCGATTCCCATTCTTCTCGGGTGCGTAATTCCTTGCCCGTCAAGTATCAGAATGTCAGGAGTTAAAGTAAGCATTCTCCACGCTTTTTGCAGTGCCGGCATTTCCCGAAATGCAAGATAACCCGAGACATACGGGAAATTCGCTTCTCCTTTGGCAAGTGCCATCTGCTTGATTTTCATGCTGGGATATTCCATGACCACGATTCCGGCGTAGACCGTCGTGCTGAATTTATTGAACGAAATATCGGCTCCGGCGACGAGTTTTATTTCTTTGTCGAATGGCGTAAGGTCGATTTTTGCCTGTAGTTCTTTCTGGATTAACGTGGCTTCACTGATACTTAAATTGTCGTAGGTAAACATTGCAATTGGGGAAATTTGTCGTTGTTTTTATTTGGGGAAATACAATAGGGAAGCTGCATCGGATGTCTTTCGGATGTGAGGTTTCGATAGAATGGATGCGGGAATATTGCTGGTTTTTGTCGCTGATAGGATTTGCATCGGAAAACAAAAACACCAATTTTGTCACAGCGTCATTCGGCCATGTAAATACATGGGAATTTTGCGACACGAGGTTTGAGTTGCCAAAGCATTTCATGGACGATAGTCAGTTTTTTTGGATAGTTCGGGATTCTCAAAAATACGGATACAAAACCGAAAAACGTCCAAAATATTCGCAAAATGTTCTATAAACTGGTTTTATGTATGCTTTTCCCGATCGAATTATCAGCAAATGTTTTAGCACAGATAACTAAAATTCGTGCATTCCTGGCCAAAAAAACAAACTTATCTTTGCTGCGTTCTATTTTTGGTAGCAAATTTTAACCACGAATGCACGAATACTGCTCGCGAGTTGATTTCGCTGTTTATTGGAAATGAATTATCGTGCAAATTTTCATTCGCGATCCTAACAATTTCGCATTTACACCTTTTGGAATCAATTGGCGTCCATCAAAACAATTTAGACCAACTCATTGAACGACAAGTGTATGTCGTTTTTTTTTGCGTGTAATTTTACTTCCGATATCCGGCCGCCGTTAAATTTAACTTTCGCGTCGTAGGAAAACTTCTTTTTAGGCTTACTTTTGCAAAATTGGACCAAGCAGACATGAATTCAGGGGAAATTGAGGCCGAAGTAGGTCAGAGGAAAGAACTTTACGGCTACCAGAAAGACGATATCGACGCCATTTTCGAGCGCTTCGACAACGCGGCCAAAAATTACCATCTGCTTTACCAATTGCCCACGGGCGGCGGGAAAACCGTGATTTTTTCGGAAATCGTGAGGCGTTATCTCGAACTCCACCAAAAGAAAGTCGTCGTCCTGACGCACCGAATCGAGCTTTGCCGACAGACGCACAAAATGCTTTCCGGCTTTGGTGTCAAGAACAAGATCATCAACAGCAACGTCAAGGATTTGCCCGATCAAAACGAATTCTCATGTTTCGTGGCGATGGTCGAAACCCTCAAAAATCGCATCAACGACAGTAAATTGCACCTCGACAATATCGGTTTGGTCATTATCGATGAGGCGCACTACAACTCGTTCCGCAAACTTTTGGCTTTCTTTCCGAATTCGTTTATCCTGGGTGTGACCGCCACGCCTTTGAGCTCGAATATCCGCCTTCCGATGTACCAGAATTACAACGAACTGATCATGGGCGACACGATCCGTTCGCTTATAGACAACGGTTATTTGGCAAGGGCAACGACTTACACTTACGACGTCGGGCTGACTTCGCTCAAGGTTGGGATCAACGGCGACTATACGGTAAAATCATCCGAAGAACTTTATTCGACGATGTTGATGCAGGAAAAATTGCTGCACGCCTACACCGAAAAATCGCTGGGGAAGAAGACGCTGATTTTCAACAACGGAATCAATACTTCGCTTTACGTTTTCGACACTTTCAAGGAAGCCGGTTTCCCGATAAAACACTTGGACAACACCACCGGAGCCGAGGAAAGACGCGACATCTTGAGTTGGTTCCGAAAAACACCCGACGCGATTTTGACTTCGGTAGGAATCCTTACCACAGGTTTCGATGAACCGACGGTCGACAGCATCATCCTGAACCGCGCCACCAAATCGTTGACGCTTTATTTCCAGATGATCGGACGCGGCTCGAGACGACTGCCCGGGAAATCGGAATTTACCGTGATCGACCTTGGAAATAACGCCGCCAGATTCGGACTTTGGGACGAACCTATCGATTGGCAGCTCATTTTCCGCTCGCCAGAATGGTATCTCGAAAACCTTCGCGAAGATGCCGAGATCGAGCTGTATTTCCGCTATCAGATGCCCGCCGAACTACGAGCCAAATTTGCAAAGACGACCAATGTCGACTTCGACGTGGACGAGGAACACAGGATTGCGATGGCGGCCAACCAACGGTCGAAAGTAGTTATGGAAAAATCGCTCGAACAGCACGCGACGATGTGCGTCGAGAACAGCGAAACCCTTACGCAGGCCAAACAACTCGGAAAGGAACTCGACGAAGACATCCGTTCGCGAATGAAACGCTACGCGGCGTGTCTGAGCCACACGAGCAAGAATTACCGCGAATGGCTCGTGGAAGATTACAAGACCAAGCTTGTGTTGCTCATCGGTAAAAAATTCCGTGAATCGATGATGGATTGATTTTCGATCCGCTTCGGAAGCAAGCATTCACTACATCGATTTCGTTTCTTAAATCTTAGCAATCAGCGCACTTTGTCCGATAATCGGTAAAAAAGGTCGAGAAATGGCGGGTTTCTTCGCGAAATGTGCAGTTCATCGACTTTATGGATTGTTCAACTGAACTTTTTTTTCTCCCCGGGACGTTGCGCTACTTTTGCTTCAACAACAACGGGGAAACCGCAGATTCGTAGTCCACAGCGTTTCCCATGCCACCACCTAAAGATTGATTTACCTGGGAATTGCCGGAGCAAAAATCGTTTTTGCCTTTGGCGACAGTGAACACTAATGACCGAATGTTATGACTGAAAAGTACAACGTATTATTGATTCTCGAAGGAACTTATCCTTACAACGGTGGCGGCGTATCAACTTGGGCACACATGCTTTGCAGCGAAGTGAGCAACGCCAATTACTCGCTTTACAGCATCAATGCAGATTTCGAGACGAAACCTCGGTACGAACTCAGCGACAACGTGAAAGACGTCGTTCAGGTGCCGCTTTGGTCGCCTCTCGAACCTCAGGAAATGATAAATTACGGTAAGAAATTCCACAAATTCGTCGAGCGCAAAGAGAATACGAGTAACGAAAATATCAAGAATGTTTTCCTTCCGATATTCGAAAAACTGATCACGATCATCTATTCTGAAGTTCAGGATACAGAAGATATGGATGACGTCATGTTCGACATGTGGCGTTATTTCCAGCAAAACGATTACAAGACGACGATGCGCAGCAAACAGGTTTGGGATTGTTTCCGATACCTGATGCAGGACATCATCATCTCCGATAATGACGAGGAAGCGACATTGTACGACCTCACCGTCGCCATGCGTTGGATTTATCGTTTCCTTATTCCGCTAAGCATAGAAGTTCCAAAAGCCGATCTGTCTCACCTGACACTTTCGGGTTTCCCGGTAATTCCGGCTTTGGTCCTCAAATACAAATACGGAACGCCAATGATCGTGACCGAGCACGGCGTTTTTATCCGCGAACGCCTCATTGCGATCAACACCTCGGAATATTCGTTTTTCCTCAAGAAAATGCTCATCAAGTTTTCCGAAGCGATCACGAGCCTGGTTTACTACAAGGCCGACAGAATCCTTTCGGTAAACAAGTTCAACATGACTTGGGAGAAACTTTACGGAGCCGATCCGAAGAAAATCGACGTGATCTACAATGGAATCGATCACAACCTTTTCGTTCCGAAAGCCAAACCGGCGCACCTGGAAGGAATTCCAACGGTCGTCGCCGCCGCGCGCATCTTCGAATTGAAGGACATCATTACGATGATCAAGTCTTGTGGTGTCGTGCAGAAAGCAATTCCGAACGTGAGATATCTGGTTTATGGCGACAATAACGCCGTTCCGGAATACACCAAAGAATGCCGCGATCTTATTGCAGCGTTGGGCTTGGAAGACAATTTCATTCTCGCCGGATACCATTCGAAACCGCACGAATTGTTTGCCGAGGGCGATATTTCGATCCTGACCTCGATTTCCGAAGGTTTCCCTTACACGGTTCTCGAATCGATGAGCTGCGGAATTCCGGTTGTGGCCACAGACGTGGGCGGCGTGACCGAAGCGCTCGATTCCTCGTGCGGATTCATATGCAAGCCAAAAGATTTCAACGAAATTGGAAACAGTGTCATAACTTTGCTGCGCGATAAAGCCTTGCGCGAAAAGATGGGAGTGAACGCCAGAAAGAAAGTGGCCGACAATTTCACCATCGGAAAATTTATCTGCGAATACGAGCAAGTTTACGACAGACTGCTCAACAAGAGAACCAACAAACAAGTCGTCGAACCAATATTTATCGGCCTGGAAAGACAGGAAGCGTCTTAAATGATTTTATCGGATCATTCTCTGATTCCATATTTCCCCAAATCGCATGGAAGCTCAAAATGAAAACATAAAGACCCTGATTTTCGATATCAGGGAAAAAGTTGGCAGACCTGTCAGCTCGCGAGTTGTCGTGGCCGCCATCGAATCGCTCGGAATCCGGGACATCGATACGCGAACCGATTACGGAATGCCGTCGATCTACGAACTGGCGAATCTTGTTTATTACGAGCTCACGACTTCAGAAGAGCACAAAGGCGCCAAGAATGTCAAGGAACGCGAGGCGATCGCCAACGCACCCGAGACGATCACGACGTCAGATTACACGGCCGTTAAAGCCAAAATTTTCGCGCGCTATTACTCACAAGGTATTTTTCACTTGTTTCCGGTTTTGCTCCAGATTCTGGCCATTATCTATTTTGGTTATTCGCTTTGGACTTTTGTCGGATTCAACAACGTACAATCTACGGCAGTCGTTTTGGGCGTCGTCGTCGGATTGGTTTCCACGGGCGGATTCGTCCAGGTCATCGGCCGACAAGCCTCGTTCTATTGGAACCACGCCGATTATGTGATGACCAAACGCACGGTCGATTATTTGCTCAAAGTGGGAGCGATCTCCATTTTTGCCGTGCTCGGCGCCATTTTCGTGTGCAACCTGTTTTTCCACATTTACCCTTACGCTTTCCTTTTCGTGGTTTTCACCTACGCGCTTCTGATTGGACTTTTGGTTCTGTTGTTGGCGCCTTTGCACACGCTCGACCAACGCTGGGTAATTACGGTCGCGATCACTTTTGGAACGGTCGTGGCGATTTTGCTCAAGACCTTGACGCCGATGCTGGTATATTTCACGCATTGGATAGGAATTGCGACAGCTGTCCTGACGGCCTGGATTTTCCTCAAGATCTACTTCAGGAATTTGCTAAGCAAGAAAAAAGCGACATCGAACCTTGAGGTGAAACCGGCACTTTTCATTTATCACAACTACAAGTATTTCCTTTACGGACTTTCCATTTACGTCTTTATTTTCATCGACAGGCTTTTGGCTTGGTCGAACAATCACGACGGACCGCTTCCGTTCATCATCTATTTCGAGAAAAACTACGAACTCGGGATGGATTTCGCCATTCTCGTTTTCCTGTTGCTTGCAGGCGTTCTCGAATTTGCGATCGCGTCGTTTTCGAAGTTCATGGACATCGGGCAAAAAACGGTTTCGGCCACGAACGTTTCCCAATTCGGGAAAGATCTTTATAAAATGTATTGGCAACACGTTGCGATGTTGATTGCCACCGGCGTTTTTGTTTTTGTGCTGGTTTACTTCATGATGTTCGCAAAATGGGGTTACAGCGGACAATTCCACGAAAGTTTGAGTTCGGTTAGCATCATGGTTTGTTTCCTCGGCGGATTGGGTTACCTGTTTTTGGGCTGGGGAATGCTGAATTCACTCTACCTTTTTACATTGGGTCAACCCGAAGGGCCGCTGCGGTCGATCGTACTTTGCTGCGTGATCAATTTTCTGGTCGGATTCAGCGCGAGCCGTTTCCTATCTTACGAATACAGCGTCCTCGGACTGCTTGTCGCCGGAATCGTCTTCATGGCGACGACCTCGAGAGCCGTATCCAAATTCTATAAAAACCTTGACTATTATTACTATGCGGCTTATTAAGATGATTCTTTTCGTGTTGCCGTCGGTTTTGTCGGCGCACATTATGGCCGGAGTAGGCAAGGGCAGCAGCGTGCTGGTTTGCTATGGAAAAATGGATCCGGAGTTGGTGAAAGGATACGACTACGTGATTCTGGAATCGGCACACTACAATATATACGAATTGCGCAAGATCAAGTCGCAGAACGAGAAAGTCCTGGCTTACATCAGCATCGGGGAGGTGAACTCGAATGCACCGCATTTCAACGAACTCAAAGACCACACGGCCGGAAAGAATGAGATCTGGGACAGTTATTATCTCGACCTCAAATCGGAAAAAACCGTAAGCACGCTGTTGCGGATAATCGACAAAACCCTCGAGAAAGGCTACGACGGCTTCTTTTTGGACAATGTCGACAATTACACGACTTGGGGCGCGCAGCCCAACCAAAAAAAGGATCTCGTGAATTTCCTCAAGAGTTTGTCAGAAAAGTATCCCCATAAAACCTGGATCCAAAACGCGGGAATCGAGTTGATTCCGGACACGGCGGCTTATGTGGACGCTGTCGTTGTCGAATCTGTAGCGACAAACTACACCTTTGAGGACAAATCCTATAAATTGCGCCCCGAAGGCGACTTCAAGGCTCAGGCTCAGAAGCTTACCGAAATCAACAAGAAATACAACATGCCGATCATCCTGATCGAATATGCCGACAGCCAAAAACTGTACAAGCAAGTGGTGCAGCGCATCAAACCGCTTGGCTTCGACTATTTCATCGGGGAAATCGAATTGCAAACCATACCAACCTTCCAATAGAAAATGCCAATCACCAGTTCCATTTTGTGGGGATTCATCCGGCTGTGTTTCATGCTGCTGTTCATCTATTACCTGAACAGAAAGCTTGTGAATACATCGCCAAAGAACAATTTCCTTGAATTTTTGGTCTGGCAATGGTTTCGCTACGGAAGCATCATGGGCACGCTCATTTTCGTGTCTGTGCAATGCGGCATCTACAATCTGGTGAATTGCGTGATCATCCTTTTGGGAATAATCGCCATCGATTACGTCGGATTCAGGAATCTCCGGAATCCGAAAGCTTACTACGAAAACACGGTCAAAGCCAATGTGCAATTGATCTTAAGGCGTATGGAAAACAACTATCCGACCAAAGGCTGGCTCGTTTTTCCGCGTCGTTCGAAACCGGGAAAGCCTCGCGGTTGGTACATTTTGGCGCTTGTGATCCTGATTTCGGTGTTGACTTTCGTGAGTCGCGCCTATTTTTTCAATTACGACTCGTATTCACTTTCGCCTGTCTGGATCGCCGATCTCGAAACCATCGTAGGCTTCGACGCCCAGAAATGGTTCGAAGGACAATCTACGGTCGTGGGTGACTTGGCGTACGTGAACCTTTACGGAAAAATCGCAACTGTTACGCCCGAAATCGCTTTGCAGTCGATCGGGATTCTTGAGTCGGTGCTTTTGTCGGTCTTGATTTTTTGGGTCGTGAGCAAAGTCACGCGTTCCAAGCACATCGCCCCGACGATCGCGGCTTTGAGCTTTGGATTGGTATACACACTTTCGCCTCTCAACATCTATTTCGTGCTCCAAAACCGTCCGATTTTCCTCGCGCTCACTTTTGGATTGCCCGTAATGGTCTACTATTTGCGTCCGGGATTGCTCAAGATGACCAAGTGGCAGTTTTTCTTCGCTTTCATCGTGGCTTTTTTCGCGATAGGACTTATCGATATTTTTACGCTTTGCATCCTTTTTCCGCCGTTCATGCTCACCGGATTGTGCTTCGCCAAGAAGAAATCGGGCAATTTCAAATGGGTCGGATTGCTTTCGTACCTGTGTGGCGTCACTTTGATCATGGGACTTTACGCCATTATCGCGAAATATTTCAACTCCGATCTCGAGATGTTCATGCACTCGAATTTCCTTGCGGTGAGCTCTTACACTTACATTCCGCAGTTGGTTGTCGATCTCGATGTTTTGCTTGGTTATTATCGGATAATCTCGGCCGTAGCGGCAGTTTTGATCGTAATCTACACTTTTGTCGCCAAAGAAGACTGGCGCGCCTCGTTCGCATTTTTGGTGTATTTCAACCTGTTGCTTTTCATCAAAAGTATGAACAACGCCTGGATCGACGACGATCTGCTCACGCAAGGACTCGCCGTTTTCATGCCGATCGTGGCCGGAATCGCGATCGCATCGGTTGTACGAATTTTCAATTTCATCAAGGTTTTTGGACGTTTACAGAAGTGGAATCCGATACTCGTTGGATCACTGATCGCGGTCTTCGTGGTGATTTCCATCCAAAAGCAGCAACAAAATCTGGGCAAACTGACGGAATCCGATCCGACACAACGCGAAGTCCTCGAGGCTTACGACAACATCACACGCGATTATTTTCCTTATACGTACGCGATCGTGAACAACAACATGACGCAAATCCTGAGTCAGGACAAGCATTTCTTTATGAATTATTCCGATTTCATCTACGATTACCCGCGTCAGGACTCGATTTACTTCAAGAACATAAAAAATCCGAAGTTCATAAAAGAACATCCCGAAGACGTGATCCCGAAAAGTGTGCTCGTATTCGTGTTCGACGATGATGTGACGTCCGAAACTTATGTGGAAGACGGTGAACTCAAACCGATCGTGCTGGATCATTTGGCATTGCTCAAGAAAAGAGGAAGAAAAGTGCAATTGTTTTACGACAACAAACACGTAAAAGTGTACGAGATCGTGAATGAACCCGAATCCAGCCGCATCTCAGACCTGATATTCTAACCATGGAAAACAACAAACAAACAAAAAGTCTCCTGCTTTGGCGCTACTTCGCTTTTCTGGCGTTGGCGTTGGCCTTCGGATGCGGTTCGCTCGACAACTTCGACGCGGACGATTTCAGCTTTTTCGAAGACGAGGCCAAGAACAGCGCGACCGAATTGCGCCGTTACAATCTGCCGGGAGAAAGCCAGACGCCATTGATTTTCTACATCCGCGACAACAGCAGCAAACTCAGTGTGGCCAACGATCGGAACATCAGAAAGGTTTGCGACTATACGAAATTGCCTTTCCGGTCGATCGATATCGAGTCGTTCAACGCCAAGGCGCAGATCCCGGCGTCGGTTCGTTCGCTTTGCATCCACGATATCAAGAAATTGAATCAGGCCGCTTTGAACAGACTTGTGGAATTTGTCGCCCAAGGCGGAACTTTGCTGCTTCCGCTGGCCAGCGACGACAGAAGGATGTCGTATTTCGTAGGCTTGCGCCCTGATTGCGATTTCGAGACCGACATCAATTCCGAAGGCTTTTATTTTTCAACGGCCGTGCTTCCGAACCTCAAAGGCAAGACATACTCTGAAAATTCGAAACATTACGGTTACGCCAGAGGCAATTTCAGGAAAGATGTGAAAATCCTGGCAACTTCGGTAAACAATCGCGAGTATCCGCTTGTCGTCGAAAATCAGATAGGCAAAGGGAAAGTCGTTTTCTTCAACACGACCACGGAATACGAAAAAATCCATCGCGGACTACTGTTTTCGGGGCTTTTGAAAGGCATCGAAGCCGTTCCTTATCCGATTGCGAATACGAGCACGATTTTTCTTGACGATTTCCCATCACCGGTTTACGACATAAAATCGGAGCCGATCAAGTCTGAAATGAACCTGACGATCGCCGAGTTCGTAAGAGATGCGTGGTGGCCTGATATGAAACAGATCGCCGAAAAATACAAGATTTCCTATTCGGCGATGATCGCTTTTGACTACAAGAACAATGTGGAACCGCCGTTTTTGTTCGACCAATGGGATTCTCATAAAGTCAAGGTCGGGAAGAAGACAGAAATTCTGTCGGACTGGCTCGTTTTCGATTCCAAAAAACACGGGCACGAACTTTGCCTGCACGGCTACAACCACGTCGAATTCAAGAAAGGCCACTGGAAAAAGCCCGAATTCATCGGAATGGCTTTGAAATCGGTTCAGAAAAAATGGGGCGTGACCAATTACGGACCTTTGCCGGTGACTTACGTTCCGCCTTCGAACATCATCGATCCGGCGGGCGTCGATTACCTTCGGAAAGGAATGCCGTCGATCAAATACATCTGCAGTCTCTACCTTGGCGATCCTGCGGAAGGCGGCGGACGCGAATTCGACTTCGATCCTTACAACAAGGATTTCTTCGATTATCCGAGGATTTCCGACGGATTCTACATGGAAACCGACAAGAAATTCTCGCTCGAGTCGATGTACATCTACACCGGAATCTGGACGCATTTCGTGCATCCGGACGACGTTTACCAAATCCCGAGCCCGTTCAACACGAGTTCGGGCGATTTCGACCTTCGCAATTCGCGCGAGCTCGGTTGGAGAAAAACCAAGAACAAATCTATTGGGATGATGGGCGAATTCACGGCGATTCTCGACGAGATGGCCAAGACTTATCCGCAATTGCGCTACGTGAATGCCGGAGAAGGAGGAAAGATCGTCAACGATTGGCGCGCTTCGCAGTTCGTTCATCAAAGCGGCGACGGTTTGTACACGGTTCGCGAATCCGATCCTTCAAAATCGATTGCCAATACGCAATATTGGTTTATGTATGCGAGTTTCCAGAATGCCAAAAAAGTCGACGCTTCACTGACGCGTGAAGAGGCTTTGTTCTCGAAAACGCCGTTCATGGAAGGTTATCTGTATTCGGTTTACACGCACAAGCCGGAATTGACCCTGACAGACGTGAACCTGAAAACGCCAGCTCAAAAGAAAGAAGCCGAAAGGATCGTAAAATCGGTCGGTCAACAATACAAGGCTTATCTGATAAAACAGAAAAAGTACATTTCGGGAGAAGTCGACGCGGTTGTGGAAGAAGATGCCGATGCCTTGCTCGAAAAGGAAATGATCAAACTCGGCCAACAGCTTATGGCAAAGCCGACGATCGATTCGGTACAATGGAACAAATATGCCAAATTCGTGGCTTGGGACAAAGACCGTCCGCTCGATCCCTGGAAAATGCTCGAGGAATATGTCGTGAAATATCCAACGGCCAACAACGTCATGTATTCGAAGGAACTCGATCGCGTAATCGGGTATCCGAACGATCTCATCCGCGAGAAATGGCTCAGCGCGCAACTCATGGTGACGCCCAATGATGTGCATTTGCTCAACAGTTACGTAGCCGATTTCCACACGCCGGAAAATCAGGAGAAAATCAAGAAAGCGCTTCAGACTTTGCTCAAGGTCGATACGAATTTCGACACCTATCTGCAATATCTCGAACATTTGATGACGTATGAACCCGATGCGGCAAAAGCCGAACTCGACAAGATAAAACCCGAGGAAAAGTATGGCCCGATCGCAAGTGACGCGGCCTGGCTCTACGCCGACAGGAACGAATTCGAGAAAGCTTACGCGTGGTCGAAATTCAGTGACGACATCGACTTCGGATCAAAAATGTCGTGGCTGATCGACCTGCAGGCCTACAAACCGCTCGAGGAAGAATACAAGAAATACATCGCGATCAATCCTGACGATTACAAGACGAAAGCTTTGATGGCGGGCATTTATCACGAACAAGGACGTTTTCTCGAGGCTTGGATTCTCGCCAAATCGCTTCCGGACAGTCCCGAGAAAGACGAAATTCGCGCAATCCTGAACAAAGACGTCGTGTATGTCGAAGAAGAGTTGCAGCAATTGCTGGTGATGAAACATCCGGAGTTGTTTTATCCAGACGTTCTGGCGGCGCTTACCAAAGACATCCGCAAGCAATACGGCGATTTCATTGCCCTGAAAAGCGCGATGGAAACCAATAAGGATTTGCCGCAATTTTTCAAGAATACGCTCACTTACGGCCACTTCGACAAGAAGAAAAACCTGCATAGTTTCAGCGCGACTTATGGCAGGATGTACGACATCGACATCGCTCTGTTCGATCCGGGCGACAATATAACGGCCAATGCTTACGGTTTGCAATACCAGTTCAACAATCCGGTAGACGGTGAAAAACTGCAATATTGGGGAAGTGGGCGAGTGGAGTATACCGATTACGGGAATTTCTACTTTCACGCAGGTCTTGGCGCAAGCAAGAATTATGGCAAGAACTTCCTTTCGGCCGAAGCCAGATTGTTCCCTGCAGAAACCGGACCGGCTTATAGAAAAGAAATCTATCGCACGCAGGCCGTGGCTTACGGAGAATTTTTCTTTTTCAGGAACATCAACCAAAACTTCACTGCCGAAGGAAATTACTACACGGCCAGCAAGTCGAAAACGCCCGTGAAAATAGGAGCATCCTATGAAATCATTTTGACGAGCAAGACGATCTGGGACGACGGATCGGACGTAAAAATGCGCTTTTTGCCATTCGCCGAAGTTTCGTTTTCACAAGGTTCCATCGGTTCGACGATCAACGCCAACACTGACGTAGGTTATCCATATTGGTTACTCGACGAACGTCTTTACTACGGCGGCGGACTCGGTTGGAGATACGGACTGCTCGACAGCAATTTCACCGCAAGGCTCGAAGCGGCTTATTTCCAGGACGATTTCAGCGGAAATTTCATGCGCTACACGGGCGAAGTCAACTGGCAGATTTTCGATTACACGGCCATTTCGGCTACAATGGAAATGTACACGCAAGACAAGTTCTACTCGAATGCTTTCCTTCTCGGAATCAAGCACAATCTCAAAAAACGGCAAAAAAAATGACCGGCAAAAGGAGGATTTCCGCCGGTCATAAAATCAATCAATAATTTTATTGTTTAGTTGCTCACGATAAATTTCTTCACTGTCTTGGTTGCGCCGTTTTCGAGTTGGACGAAATAAATTCCATTGGTCAAGCCCGATGTATTCAGCAACATCTTGTTTCCGCTGATAGTGGAAGATACTCCGACGACTTGTCCGAGCGAGTTGAAAACCGTGGCCTTGAACGCATCGATACCATCGTATTCGACAGTGAGTTCACCGTGTGTAGGAACCGGATAAATGCGCAGTTCCGAAGCGATAGGATTGTCTCCGATGCCAAGCGCGCCGCCAATATTTATCGTGTGGTTCAGGTTGTTGTAACCCGTCGCATTTTCCCAGGTATTGTTATTTCCCAAACGGATCGAATATTCTGAACGCGTAGCCAAAGCCGCCGCGTTGTCAGGAAGATTGAGGAACATCTGGTAATTTCCTGTCGGGATGTTCGCCGGAAGTACGACAGTTTCTGAAACGGTTTGCGTAGCATTTGCCTGCCATAATCTGACATTTGTCGTCAAAGGAAAGCTGTAAACGGCCTGATTGGTCGTGTTTCTGAGCACGATATAAGCCGTTCTCGGATTGTACGGCGCGGCAAATCCTGTGTTCTTGACCTGAAAAGTAAAGGCCAAAGCGCCACCGACAGTCGCCGTGTTCGGATAAGTTCCGGTCTGCAACTCGAATCTGTAACCCAATCTTCTTTCCATATCGTCAAGGCACGAATTGGCCTCGAATCCGTCGATCACATCCGGATGATAATCCACATTGAGGTACGACCAGTGAAATCTCGCCATTTCTTCCAAGGCTTTCGCGCACTCTGAACGAGGCGCGTTCACTTTACAGGTTTCTCCGCCCATAGGCGTGAATTTCGTCTCCTGCTCCAAATAAGGATATTCGACAGCGACGTTTTCATACGTTCCGTAATCGTCAGAACTTGCAAGGAAACAATCGTTGTGATGGCCGAGTCGGGCAACCGGAAGTGTAGTGCTGTAAGCTTGCGCCGCAGTCAAAGCCGTCATGGCATTGTAAGTATTCCGTTTCAGCGAAGGCGTGCGCAATTGTACCATTCTCGAGGTCGGAAGCGCCGCCAGGATCGCATCGACTACGGCTTTCCTGTTGGCATAATCTGCCGCGGTCGGTTCCATTCCGAAGTGATCGGTGTAATACCATTCGCCCCAAGCGCCGATGAATCCGGCCTGGACGACAGCGATTACGTCCGAATTGGTCTGCAACATCGACTGCAACTGACTGATGTGCGACAGAATTTGCGCTTTCGAAGCATCTTGTGCCGCGCCGTTGTCGTTGTCGTCCGAATAAGCAAAACGCAGGATGCACTTGAGTCCGGCGTTGCGGATTTTCGTGAAATCGGCCTGCATGTTGTTCATATAAGTCGAGGAAATCGCCCCGTTGACAAAATTCTCGAGATAGCAAACGCGAAGAATCAACGAGTAATTTCCGTTGACGCGGTAGTTGGTCAGCGTCGTCTGATTGAGACTGCTGTAGGAATCCGAGTGTGTTTCGGTGTGTCTGTAAAAACCTCTTTCCGGATTGGAAAAGCTCGCCGTGGTGGGCGCGTAAGTGACCGTTGTAGTCTGGGCGAATCCACAGTAGGAAGCCAGTGCCAAGGTCAAGGCCAATAATTTCTTCATAGTGTAGTAGGTCAAGATTTTGAAAGCGCTACGATGCTTTCTTTGGGGTTGCTATTATGGATTTGGGTTTTAGGGCGTTTCGATGCGATATTTTCAAAAAAACAGCGTAAATATCGGTTTGACAAATCTAGTTCGTCGACGATTTAAAACTAGAAAAACAATTGTTAAAAAACCTAATTTAGCCGATAAAGTGTAAAAATTAAGAATAAAGTGAAGTAAAATCTTACATAAATTAGAACGACTGTAAGAATTTATCCGACAAAACGCATTTTCATCTTTTTAACAATTTGACTGAAAATTGTTCATAACTACACATTTTGACAAAGTTGTTCAACCTTGTAGTTTGTCGATTAAACGCAAAATTTCGTCGATTATTTAAAATCTTTCCAAAGGTTGGAACACAGACGAAAAAATCAAGGAGAATATTTTGAAATAGAAATTATCCTTTCAAACGGGATTTCACATCGCCATTTACCGAGTAAATCAATTGGCGTTCGCTAGTCGAAATCTGTACGGCAAACATCACGACGTTTTCGCCAACCTGATAAACATCCACGGATGTGTTTCCCGAAGAAAACTTAAGCACGTTATTTTCATACAGGTAATAAAGATCGCCATTTGGCATCGTGAGCAAAAAACAAGGTTCGCCAATCAGGTCAAGCGATTTGAAACCTTCTTCGATAACCGGAATATTCTTGTAGTATTTGTGGACTAGTTTTAGAAAATCGTAAGACTGAAAAGGAATTCGTTCTTTTTTCTGCGCCAGGCCAAAGATCGGCAGCAAGATCGCGAGCCAGAATAATTGCTTCATAAGGATGTAGTTCGTCGACTAAAAGTAGAAAATCGATTTGATGTTAAGCGTCGATTATCCAAAAGTTATCGACCGTAACGTGTTGATATCCAATTATTGCAAACAATGTTTGAGCGTTGGGAATTTGGCTACTTTTCGCCAGTTTGCATACAATGGCATTTTGCACTATAATTTATATTATGTAAAATAGAAAACACAGGAAAACGGGTCGATTCCTCTGCCGCTACAAATCACCATCCGATTCATAAACCCCAAGCCTGTTGCGCAACCGACCAATTTCCTCCTGAAAAAACCGCTGCTTTTCCAAAAGATTCTCGATGATGTCGATTCCCTCGATATTCACGTTGAGTTCATAATGCCAAATTCTGTAGCGCTCCAAATCCTGAAGTTTTTCGACACTTATATAATGCGCAGAATTCTCCACGACGATTTCGATCAGGCCATTTTGCTCGAGTTCCAACAGGAATTTCGATTCGGTTCCATGCAATTTGCAATACTCTTCAATTGACAGCATTCGTTTCATACTCATTGATTTTCAGATGCTTTTCGGATAAAATCCTTTTGGTTTTCGCTCAGGTCTGTTGGAATTTTGACCGAATACGTCACGATCAGATCGCCATTTCCGTCCTTTTTATAGACCGGCATTCCTTTTCCTTTGAGTCTTACTTTTGTACCGTTTTGCGTTCCTTCGGCGATTTTGAGTTTGACCTTCCCGGATAAGGTTTCGACCGTAACTTCGCCACCCAGAATCGCCTTGAACAAATCGATTTCGACCTCTTTGTGCAAATCGTCCCCAAGTCGCTTGTAGTCAGGATCTTGTTTGATTTTAAACGTCAGATACAAATCGCCCGACGGACCATTGTTGGCTCCGGGCGCGCCAAATCCAGAAAGTTTGATGGTCTGTCCGTCAGCGACTCCGGCCGGAACCGTGATCCTGATATTTTTGCCGTTGACCGAAAGTGTTTGCTTTTGCGTTTCAAGCACGTCCCGAAGCGACAGATGGATTTCCGAACTGTAATCCTGTCCGCGATACGCCGTCTGGCGCGCGTTTCTTCCTTTCGCATTTCCGAACATCGAGTCGAAAAAATCCGAGAAATCACCATCACCAAAATTTCCGTTGTACGTGTAACCTTGGTCGCCCGCATATTGGTTTTGCTGCGATCTGCGCGCATTCTCATACTGTTCGCCTTGCTGCCAATTTTCTCCGTAAGTGTCATATTTCTTCCGATTTTCGGCATTGCCCAACACCTCGTAAGCTTCGTTGAGCTGCTGGAATTTGAGGTTGGCGTCCTTGTCGTCAGGATTTACGTCCGGATGCAGTTTCCGGGCAAGCTTGCGGTAAGCTTTCTTGATGTCGTCAGCCGACGCGTTTTTGGTTACGCCCAAGGTCTGATAATAGTCGATAAAGGCCATGTAAGTGGTTTTCTTCTTTTAAATTTACGGATATTTCGCGCCTTATCAGCAGTTTAACAGGAATTTAAAGACGTTGAAAAGTTGCTGAAATTTTAAGCCGAATTTGATTCAGGACGCCTTGTTTTCTTTGTATTTTTAAGTTTTTACCCCGAACATGAGAAACAGCATTGCCGAAAGAATCGCCGATTTCCTCAAGGACTTCCCTCCTTTCAACAAACTCTCGTATGACGATCTGCTGAGCATTTCCACGAGCATTCGCGTTGTGACGCTCGACAAGAACCAAACCCTGTTCACGATCAACGACACGCTCCACGACAGCTTTTACGTCGTGGCTTCGGGCGTTGTGAATTTGACGGTTATCGCTGACGCGGAAGAGAATCTGCTCAACAAATGTGTGCCCGGAGACATTTTCGGGTTGCGTCCGTTTTTTGCCCGAAACAACTATATGATGACGGCAAAAGCGCGTGAGGAAAGCATTGTTTACGCCGTCCCGATCGCTGCTTTCAGGCCTTACGTCGCGGCAAATTCCGAGGTTTTGAACTTCCTTTTGGAGAGTTTCGCCAACAATAGCCGCAATCCGGCTGACAAGGACATCCGAGGGAAATTGCTGTCCGAAACCAACTACGCGCCGGAACAGCAAACCGAAATGCAGTTCTTTCAGTCGCTTGATTATTCGAAAACGCCTTTGCGCGCCTCGACGGCTTCGTTGACGAAAGATGTCGCGATCCAGATGACAGAAAACCTTGCAGATTACGTCGTTGTCACGCAAGGAGAAATTCCCATTGGAATCGTGACCGATGCAGATTTGCGTTCCAAGATAGCAACAGGAAGATTTCCTGTAACGATCGCCGTCGACAAGATCATGGCCTCGCCTGTCGTATCGGTTCCCGAAAACGTATCGTTGGCCGAGGCGCAATTGTTGCTTCTCAAGAACAACGTCACGCATTTGGTCGTCACCGCCGACGGATCGGACAAGTCGGCTTTGAAAGGCGTGATTTCCCAACACGATCTCATTGCTGCACAGGCGAATAACCCGGGCATTCTCATCAAGGAAATCAAGCGCGCGCAACATCCGAGAGAACTCAGGAACGTCCGTGAAAAAATGTCGGAACTCGTGCGTTCGTCGCTTACCAAGAACATTCCTATGACGCATGTGAACAACATTGCGAGCGAGATCAATATGGCGATCATCAAGCGATCTGTCGAGATTTCCATTCTCGATTTGGGTTCGCCGCCTGCGCGATTCGCCTGGCTTTCCATAGGAAGTCAGGGCAGAAAAGAACAGATTTTGCTCACCGATCAGGACAGTATGCTTGTTTTCGAAGACGTCGCAGCCGAAAAATACAAGGACGTAAAAGATTATTTCCTCAGATTGGCCAAACGCACGGTCGCCGTCCTCGAAAAAGTCGGTTATGTGCCTTGCCCTAACGGCCACGTGGCCAGCAATATGCTTTGGTGCAAGTCGGTTTCGGACTGGCTCAAGCAATACCAAGGTTGGATGACGACTCCGGGCGAAAAGAGCAACGAAATCAGCCCCATTTTCTTTGATTTCGATCTGGCTTTCGGAGAATCGAAAATCGAAGAAACCTTGCTGGACGCGATCTACACCAACACAAGACGCAACTCGCTCTTCGACTATCTCGGGAACGACGCGTTGCGAAAACCGCCGGCCTTGAGTTTTTTCAAGAAATTCAATGTCGAGGAAGAAGGCGAAAACAGGAACAGGTTCGATATCAAACTCAGGGGAATCATGCCTTTGACTGACGGCGCGAGATTGCTGGCTTTGGGTCAGAATTTGCGCGGAATCACCAATACCTATCTGCGTTTCAAGCAATTGGCCATGGTTGACGCCAGACATTCCGAGGTTTACCTGAGTTGTGCCGAAGCTTACCTGACCTTGTCGAAATACCGCGCTATCGAAGGCATGAAATACGACAACGACGGACGCTTCATCAATCTCGACGAATTGTCCAGAATCGATCGCGAAAAACTCAAGACGGCTCTTGAACCCATGCGCGATCTCGAGGAAATCATAAAAGACAAATTCCGATTAACACAGTTTTCATAATGTTCGACTGGATCAAACACATCAACAAGGAATATCCCGAATTCTGGAAAAAATATCTCGCCAAATTCGATCACCGTTCAAAGCGTTTTGTGGCCTTGAGTCTGGAACATTCGGGTACGAATCCCGAAAAGGACGTGATTTTTGCCTTTGGCGCGATTGGCGTTTTCAATAACAACGTCCTGATTGGCGACAGTTTTGAAACCGTGATTCCACAATACAAATTCCTGCACGACAACGGCATGGATAGCAATGAATTCATACTTGAATCCAAACAGGATAAATTATCTGAAAACGATGCGACTGAAGCTTTCGTTGAATTTATCGGAAATGCGGTTTTGGTCGGACACAGAATCCATCACGACGTCGAGCTGATAAACGCGGCGCTCGAGAAATTGGGCTGCGGGCGATTGAAAAACGAGGCGCTCGACATCGAGATCATGCACCGCAAACTCAACGATATCACCGACAGGCAATTTTCGCTTGACGAACTCGCCCACTTCTACAAAATTCCAACCGGAGAGCGAATGACGGCGATGGACGATGCTTATATTATGTCGCTTTTGTTCCTCAAACTCAAGAACCGACTTGGGATAAATTAGTGGCAGAAGCAGTTGCAGAAGCGGTTGCAGTTGCAGTTGCAGAAACAGAAACAGAACTTAGCCAGATAACAGATTTGTAAACTTTTAATCATCTATCAATCTTTCATCTACTGTAAAACATGTCAAACATCCAACTCATAATCGAAGAACGTCCCGCCGATATCGGCAATTTCCTGGTCGGACGACTTTTGCCGTTCCGCGAAAAGCGCATGGTCGGACCGTTCGCGTTCATCGACCACATGGGACCGGCGAAATTGTCAGATCACCAGAATATGGACGTTCCGCCGCATCCTCATATCGGGCTTTCGACCTTGACTTATCTTTTCGAGGGCGCGATCTTGCACCGCGACAGCCTCGGTTCCGAAGTGGAAATCAAGCCAGGTCAGGTCAATTGGATGACCGCCGGAAATGGAATCGTGCACTCCGAACGAACGCCTGAGTATTTGCGTCAGTCCGAAAAAAACCTGCACGGACTTCAAATTTGGGTCGCACTTCCGAAGCATCTCGAACAAGGAGAAGCCTCGTTCCATCACGTCGAAGCCGATGAAATACCGCATTGGGGAAGCGATGACGTAGCATTTCGCCTGATTGCCGGAGAAGCGTTCGGCAGGAAATCGCCTGTTCCGGTTTACAGTCCGCTTTACCTTTTGGAAATCAAATCGACTTCTGCCAAAAAAATAAACATCGGACAAGAACTTTTCGGCGAAAGCGGCATGTATATTCTCGAAGGAAACGTCACGACCGAAGGCCATATTTTCGGACCTAAACAACTGCTTGTCGCCAAAGACGCGCATTTGTGTGAATTTGAAATCGATGAAAACACGACAGTTTACATTTTCGGAGGCGAACCTTTTCCCGAGGAACGCTTTATTTTCTGGAACTTCGTCGCATCGTCCAAAGAGTTGATCGAGAAAGCAAAAATCAGATGGGAAAACCAGGAATTCGACAAAGTTCCGGGTGAAACCGAATTCGTTCCACTTCCAAAACCTAGATTCTAATGGCAGACATCACCGCTGTAATCGGACGCGAAAAATACAAGATGACAATCACCTCGTCTCACGGAAACACGCTTATCGCAGACGAACCGCGGCATTTGGGCGGAGAAGATTTGGGATTTTCTCCATTCGAATTACTGGCCTCGTCCTTGGGAACTTGCACCGCGGCCACGATGCGAATGTATTCCGATCGAAAAAAATGGGAGTTGGAACAAGTTACGGTTCGGGTCAGTGTAGAGCGCGATGATAAGGCTGATAAGGCATCGTTTGTCCGATACATCGAAATGAAGGGAAATCTCGACAAAGAACAATGTGCGCGTCTACTCGAAATCGCCGACAAATGCCCGATCCATCGCACCTTGGAAGGCAAGATCGAAATCGAGACCATCGCCAATTAAGGTCACGCATTTCTCGAAAATCCCGTGATGGCTTACAGATGCGGGAAGTTGCTTTTTATCTGAAATGACAAATGGAAGTCCGTCGATTTTGATGATTTCCGATTTTGGAATTTCGGATACAAAGCCAAACAGTTTTTCATCGGACACACAAATCGTATGCACGAATTCAGGATTGACTTCCGTTTTTGAATAAACGATCTCATTTCCAAATCGCACATTGCTTTCCGGATTCAGGTCGGCACATGCAAAAAAGGTCGGATTGAACTTCCTGATTCCCGTCTGTCGGTTGAAAATCTTGTAAGCGGCCTCTTTCCTACTCCATAAATTCCACACGGAAATGTCGGGATTTTCTGAATTTTGTATCAGACGGATTTCAGGCTCCAAAAAAAGTTTTTCAAGAAATCCCTTGCGACGCCAATCGCTTTGAGCCTTCGCGGCTTTTAGGTCGACGACGTCGTTGCCGATCACTTTTCGGACAGTTTTTCCTCGATGATAGCCAAAGCGGCTTTGACGTTCAGCATTTTTTCCATCGACGCGTTGTCGATCGTGATGTCGAAAGCTTCCTCGACATCGAGCGCCACATCTACGAGATTCGCGGAATTGATTTGCAGGTCGCGGATAAAATCGGTTTCCTCACTCAGATTCTCGAACGCTTCCTGGTTCTTGATATAAGGTTTTACGATGGTTTTCAGTTGCTCGATGGTTTCGGCTTTGTTCATGTTTTGGGCGTTTGGTCAGTCAAATCGACCAAATATAACACATCCGTTCACATCGCCAAAACCGAAACTTGCCTTGGCTACATACTTGAGTTGTGTATCAACGATTTGGGTCGGAATTTTTTCTCCCGAGACGAGATTCGCGATTTCGGGGTGCAAATCGTCGCAGTTGCGGTTCGGAAACACGAATTGGTGTTTGATCTGCAAGACCGTGGCCACACTTTCTACGCTTCCCGAACCAGAAAGACAATGTCCGACGGTTGATTTCAACGAATTTATGTAAGGAAAATCGCTCCCGTTTCTGCCGAGTGCTTTTGTCCAATTCTCGATTTCGAGGCCGTCTTTCGAAGTCGCGGTCAAGTGTCCGTTGATCGCGTCAATGTCTTTGGCCTCGACATCAGCCGATTTCAAGGCTTCGGAAATACACCTTTGAACCGCGGCAGGATTCGGAGCCGTCATCGAACCCTCGCCTCTTTGCCCGCCCGAATTCACGTGCCCGCCAAGGATTTCGGCGTAAATCGTTGCGCCTCTCTCCAAAGCCGAATCGAGATCTTCGAGCAACAATGCGCCGGAACCAGCGCCAGGAACGAATCCGGAAGCCGTCGCGCTCATGGGTCGCGAAGCATTTTCGGGATCGTCATTCGATTTTGAATTGCAGACACGCATCGCATCGAAACCGCCCCAAATGTAAGGTCCGGAATCGCTTGTGCTGCCGGCGAGCATGCGTTTTGCCTGACCCGAGACGATTCTGTCGTAAGCTAAAAGAATGGCTTCGGCTCCCGTTGTGCAAGCCGACGAATTGGTCGTGACCATATTTCCGAGTGCGAGTTTTCCGCCCAGATAAGCTGTAATGCCGCTCGCCATCGTTTGAACGACCGCCGTGCTTCCCAACCTTCTCACATTTTTGTCGTCGATTTTGTATATAGCTTCGCGGAATTTTCCGAGTCCGGAAGTTCCGGCTCCGAAAATCGTTCCGCTGTCGAAATCGGCTTCGTCCGAATTTAGCGGCAAACCGGCGTCTTTCCACGCTTGCATTCCCGCGATTACGCCGTACATAATGCCGTCGGCGTCGAAATTTCTCAGTTCGAGCTCGGTAAAATACTGCGATTTGAGTTCATCCGATACTTGTGGTTTGGCCGAAATCTGGCAGGAAAAATTAAGGTCGGCCAATTGTTGGTCGAAACGAACCCCTGATCTCGCCGATTTTATGGCCTCGAGGAATTCCGGAATGTTGTTTCCGTTCGGGGCGCAAATTCCCAATCCTGTTATGACAACTCGTTTTTTCATGCTCTGGTTGTTATGAGGCCCGCAATCGTTCCACTGCAGACAATTTCGTCGGCTTGGTTGCGCATTTCGACCTCGCATTTGAGTTTGCCGAAACGGAAGTATTTTTTGGTGGAAGTCACCGTTACTTTCTCATTCGGGAAAACGGGTTTCAAAAATTCTATTTCGTTTGAAGTCAATGCAATTGCAGTTTCCGACTTCAATTCTTCATCCAACAGGAAAATGCCTAGACAGACCACTCCGATCTGCGCCATGCATTCCGTCAAAATCACGCCCGGCGTAACTGGATTTCCACGAAAATGACCTTTGTAGAAAGCGAGATTTTCGTCGAAAAAATAAGTGCCTTTTGCTCCGTTTTCATCTATCGACAGCAATTCGTCGACAAACAAAAACGGCTCGGAATACGGCAATTTCCTGAGTATTTCAGCTTTGGAGATCATTGCAGATGTTCGCCTCCATCGACCTGAATTGTCGTTCCGTTGATCCATTTGGCTTCGTCTTTTGCCATCAGATAAACCACGTTCGCCACGTCTTCGGGCGTCGTCAACCGCTTGAAAGGATTTCTGGAAATTGAATGTGTGACCAGATCGTCGCTTCCCGGAATTCTGCGCATCGCCGCCGTATCAGTCACGCCGGCTTGGATGCAGTTCGATTTGATTCCGCTTGACGCAAATTCCAGCGCAATACTTCTCGAGATTGCTTCCAATGCCGCTTTCGCTACAGAAACTGCCGCGTAATTCGACATCGGTTTTTGGCTGCCTTCGCTTGTGAATGCCAAGATTCGAGCATCATCTGCAAACAAATTGGCACTCGAAAGTAATTTTGTCCAGTCGTACAAACTGATCGCCATGGCGTCCAAAGTCGTTCGGAAATCATCTGGCGAAAGGCTGTTTTCTCCTGTCATCGGTTTGAGATTTCCCTTGGCAATGCTGTGCAAAAGTACTCGGACTTTTCCCTCGCCGATCGCCATTTTGAGTTTGGACAAAATTTCGATTTGTTTTTCCGAATTCATCGCATCGGCATTGAATTCGAGGAATTCGACTCCGGTTTTGCGTATTTCGTAAAAATTGGTTTCGACGATTTCGGCTTCGCTGCGCGGACTTCTGTAAATCGCGCAGATGTTCATGCCGTGTTCGGCCAATTTTCTGGCGGATGCGAATCCCAGACCGGAACTTGCGCCGAGTACGATCGCCCAATAGTTCTTGTCGGTAAAATCTGCCATCAGAATTTGAGCAAGACGCGTTGTGCCGAAAATCCCGGGCCGAAGCTCAACATGAGTCCGTACTGGCCTTTTTCGGGTTTTTCTTCTATGATTTCTTCCAACACATACAAAACCGTCGCGCTCGACATATTGCCGTAATTGCGCAGAATCGCTTTGGTCATGTCTATATTTTTTCCCAATCCGGCGAAAAGTTCTTCTACCGTCTGGATGATTTTCCGTCCGCCGGGATGGAAGATCAAATGGTCGACGTCTTTCATCTCAAGACCTTGTTTGGCCAAAAACGGATGCACGATTTTTGGAAAATGGGCCGCGATCGTATCGGGAACTTCGACGTCGAGCACCATTTGGAGCCCGCCGTTGGTGAGCTTGAAACCCATCATGTGCTCGTTGTCGTAAAAGTGGTACATTTCTTCCGAAATCACTTCCGGTCCTTCATCCGATTCGTCCGAAGAAAGCAACACACAAGCCGCTCCGTCACCAAAAATGGCAGCACTGACCACGTTCGGCATTGAATAATCGTCCAATTGGAAAGTCGACGTCGGGCTTTCCACAGCGATTACCGCAGCGCGTTTTCCGGGATTGGCCTTGAGGAAATTCTTGGCATAAATGATTCCCGAAACACCGGCCGCGCAACCCATTTCGGTAACGGGCAAACGCACGATGTCCTGTCGCAACCCGACGAGGTTTATCAGATACGCATCCAAAGAAGGAATCATGATCCCCGTGCAGCTTACCGTGATGATGAAATCGAGTGCCAACGGATCCCAAGCCGCTTTGAGCAAGGCTTTCCGAAGTACTTTTTCGCCTAAATCGATGACTTCTTTTGTGTAGATGTCATTTTTTTCCTCGAATGAAGTCGCCGTGAAAACGTCCATCGGTTCCATGATCGAATATCTTCGGTCAACGGCCGCTCCTTCGAAGATTTTCTTGACTTTTCTCACAAAACGATCGTCCTGACCGTCGAGCCAGCTGTCGACAAGTTCTACTATTTCGGACGTATCCTTACTATAATTGGGCAGCTCTTTGGCTACTGTCTTGATTTTTACACTCATGCGGTTTGTATGATCCATTGGTAGCGGAATGCCCATTTCCATCGGATGCTATAATTGTTGAAATTTAGTTTTTGCGAAAATTCGCGCAATTCCCCTTTTTTGAAGCCGCGAAGGATCGAGATCAACCCGTCGTTTTTGGGCATCGGGCCGAGTTGGAAAACGCAGCAGACGATCTGGAACAATCGGTAAGCCAAAGCCGATCGGTGAAGGTCGTTGATCACGATGCCTATTTTGGCCTGCCTGCGGAAAGTTTTTAGTATCGACTCGATCTCGGCATCTGAAAAATGATGCAAGGTAAGCGTGCTCACGATAATGTCGCATTCGAGTTGTGCGAAACGCTCGTCGAAAATATTTTGTACCGAGTAGGAAATATCGGGATAATGGCCGGAGATTTTTTCGGCGTACGCGATCGCATCTGCATTGGCGTCAATCCCGACTAGCGAGAATTTTCTTCCGTCCTCGCTCGCGAAATCAGCCAGATCCCGTAACATATCACCGCTTCCGCAACCAACGTCGACAATTTTTATGGTTTTGTGTTTCGGATATTTTTCCACCAACCGTTTCACGCCCGAAATCGTCAGGCTGTTTCCGCCGAGTCGACGGTTCAGGTTTGCAATTTTGTCAAGCGTGTCGCGCAACTGCTCGCCTTTCATGTCGAGATCGTCCATGATCTCGGGCAATTCGCTTCGATATGTCGTGTCTACAGTGAGGTTCATGCGGCTATTTTAATGGGTTTTCCGTGTGTCATTTTGATGATTTCGGGTAAAAGCGACGGAAAGAGTGATAGCGCTTGCAGCAAAAAATGCGAGATGGTTTTCTTTTGCAGCATCGAGGCCAGCAATCTTCCTGTCTTGAGACGCTTTTTGAAATGTACGTTCCAGACGTTGGAATAGTTTTGCTCGAATTTTTCCCTTGTCAGATTCTGTTCAAGGAAATCGATGACGCATTCCGATGCCAGTTTCGCGCTATGGATCGCCATCGCCATGCCGTTTCCGCACAAAGGATGGATCAGTCCGGCCGTATCGCCCATCATCAGGATATGATTCTCGATCGGCAATTTCTTTTCGAATGAAATCTGGCTGATGGTGATCGGATTGTCGAACAACGGGACGAAATTGTCAAGAAGTTCGCGCAAATGTGGGTTTTCACAAACAACTTGCGACTGGTATTCGGCAATGTTTTTATATTTCTTGAACGAGTCGAAATCGGCGAGATAGCAAACGTTCACGGCTCCGTTCTCGACTTTTGAAACGCCGCAATAGCCACCGTTGAAGTTGTGCAATCCGACGAGATCGTTTGGAAAATCTCCCGAATAATGCATCTTGACAGCTAGCCAAGGCGATTTTTGCCTGATGAAAGCGCGTTCGAGCTTTTGGTCGATATTGGACCGTTTCCCGAATGCGCCGAGCACGATTTTGGCCTGATGTTTTTGTCCGTCAGATAAATCAACCGAAAATTGATCGTTCGCGAATTGCACGTCCAAAACCGAATCCTGGATTACTTCGCAACCTTGTGAAATTGCGGCTTTGTACAGGAAATTGTCGAGTGCATATCGACTTATCCCGATTCCGCCCAGTGGCAATTCGCACCTGATTTCCTTTCCGTCGACGGTGGAAAATGCGGCTTTTTCAATAATAACCGGATTCAGTGGCGACAGATCGAGTCCGAGCCACTTCAAATACGGTAAAATCTCATTGGAAACGTATTCTCCACAAACTTTGTGTTTGGGATATTCCTGTTTTTCAATCAAAGTCACGTCCTTGCCCGAACGGCAAAGATGGATGGCAGCGGTAAGTCCCGCAAGACCGCCTCCGATAATAATGACTCGATTGTTTAGCATAGGCCGCAATTTAACAAATCAGGTTCGACCGTGTTTGTAAACGAGGATGATTTTATTACAGGATTTACACAAAGTTTTCCATGCAAATTTTTCTAACGGCATGTTAAAATAAGTTGAAGTTTTACGTCCAAAGTTAAAGACCGCGAATGAGTAAAATTTACGCTATTCGCGGCCTTTTCAAAAAGAGAGATTATTTTGCGTCAGACTAAAGCTACTCGATTTTTCCGTCCTTGATCTCATCGATGATTTCCGGATTCAAAAGCGTGCTTGTGTCGCCGAAATTACTGAAATCACCTTCCGCGATTTTTCGCAGGATGCGTCGCATGATCTTGCCTGACCGCGTCTTGGGAAGTCCCGACACGAATTGGATCTTGTCGAGTTTGGCGATTGGTCCGACCTGATCTGAGATGAGTTTGTTGATCTCGTTGCGAAGGTTTTTCTGGTCTCGCGTTTCCCCGTGTTCCTTCAAGATGATGTAACCATAAAGCGCATTTCCTTTGATATCGTGCGGGAAACCGACGATTGCGCTTTCTGCAACGGCTTGGTGTTCGTTGATCGCATCTTCGATTGGAGCCGTTCCGAGGTTGTGGCCCGAAACGATGATCACGTCATCGACACGTCCGGTAATCCGGTAATAGCCGACTTCATCGCGAAGCGCGCCATCGCCCGTAAAATACTTGCCGGGGAAAGTCGAGAAATACGTGTCTTTGTAGCGTTGGTGATCGCCCCAAATTGTTCTGGCGATCGACGGCCAAGGGAATTTGATGCACAAACTTCCCACAACCTGGTTGCCCTCGATCTCGTTTCGCTTTTCGTCCATCAACACGGGTTGGATTCCCGGCAATGGAAGTGTCGCGTAAGTAGGTTTTGTTGGGGTTACGAACGGAACAGGCGAAATCAGGATGCCACCCGTTTCGGTTTGCCACCAAGTGTCGACGAGCGGACAGCGCTTTCCTCCTACGTGATCGTTGTACCAATTCCAGGCTTCTTCGTTGATCGGTTCACCGACTGAGCCGATCACTTTCAAGGATTTCATGGGATGTCCCTGAACGAAGTCGATGCTTTCCTTGGCAAGCGAACGGATCGCCGTTGGAGCGGTGTAAAATTGGTTGACCTTATGTTTTTCGATGATGTCCCAAAATCGGCTGTAATTCGGATACGACGGAACGCCTTCGAAAATTACGGTGGTCGCGCCGTTCAAAAGCGGTCCGTACAAAATATAGGAATGGCCCGTAATCCAACCGATATCGGCCGTACACCAATAAACGTCGTTTTCTTCGTAGGCGAAAATATTCTTGAAAGTATAAGCGGTGTAAACCATGTAACCCGCCGTCGTGTGCAGCATTCCCTTTGGTTTTCCGGTCGAGCCGGATGTGTAAAGGATGAAAAGCGGATCTTCGGCGTCCATGATCTCGGCTACATTATTGTCCGATGCTTCGTCCAAAAGTGGTTGCAGCCACATGTCGCGTCCGTAAGTCATCGGAACTTCTTCGTTTGTGCGTTTTACTACAAGTACTTTGTGGACTGTCGGACAAGTGTGCAAGGCTTCGTCTATGATCGACTTGAGTTGGACGGTTTTGTCGCCTCTGAAACCTCCATCAGCGGTAATCACCAACGAACATTCGCAGTCGTTGACGCGCGCCGCCACGGCCGAAGCTGAAAATCCGGCGAAAACAACCGAATGGATCGCCCCGATTCTGGCGCAGGCCAAAACCGCCACGGCCAGTTCCGGGATCATCGGAAGGTAAATACACACGCGATCGCCTTTTTTGACGCCTTGTTCGCGCAATACGTTGGCCATTTTGCAGACGCGTTCGTGCAGTTCGTTGTACGTGATATGTTGGGTTTCCTCATCGGGATTGTTCGGTTCGAAAATGATTGCGGTTTTGTTGCCACGGCGCGCCAGATGTCGGTCGACGCAATTCTTGACGATATTGACTTTGGCGTTCACGAACCATTTGATGTCGGCTTCTGCCATGTCGAATTCCATGACCTTGTCCCACATTTGGTACCAGGTGAAGTTTTCCTCGGCGATCTTGCCCCAGAATTTACGAGGCTCGCGAATCGATTTGTTGTAGTGCTTGAAATACTGTTCGAGATTGGCAATCTTGTAATAACTCATGGTCTGTTTTTTTGATGCTTGATTTTTTACAGGCATTAATTTCCGTAAAGATAATTATATGGTGAATTTGTTGCGATGTACTTTTGCTAAAAAGGTATATATTTTTCAATTCGCGTATTGGGACATTATTGCGTCAACAAATGTTGCGTGAAAATGATGTCGAGATTGGTCAACTCTAAAAATTATACACATAATTCATTGATATATAATTTGTTGTGGATTAGGATGTAAACTGATTATTCAAGATTTTTTGGTAATTCTGGCCTCGAAATTTGATTTGGGTTGGATTTTTGGTTGCAATTTTGAATAACGCGTGGTTTTTTCCTACAGATTGGGGTACCCTGTCAGGGTTATAAACCCTGTCACCCTTCTAAACAGTGACAGGGTTGTCTTATTATTTGTTGACTCGGATTTTCAAACCTCGGAATCCGAAAGTGTAAAAAAAGGACAAACACCCGCTAATTTTCTAAGCCACGACCCACCAAAAGGAACCCCCTAAGCAGTTCAAAAATGTCAGAGCCGACAAAAAACAAATCACGAGCCTGAAGATTTTCGCCCGGATCTTCTCAACCAATCATACTTCCAAACAGTAAAACCAGTAATCGATCAGCGATCGGTTTAAGGCTTCTTCTTACAGTCGATATTCGCGAGATCAGGATTGTCGGCCAATCCGCCAGTCCAAAATCCGCAAATCGAAGATCAAAGTCCAATTCGGTTTTTTCCGACGCCTTGTTTGCGAAACTCATTGCGTATCTCGTCGATAATAACCGAATCGTCAATGGTGGAAGGCATCGTAAAACTGATGCCATCGGCAATATTGGAAATGACTTTACGCAAGATTTTACCCGAACGTGTTTTGGGCAAACGCTGCACGACAACCACATCTTTCAACGAAGCGACCGCCCCGATTTTGGCTCGCACCAATTCAATGATTTCGCGCTCCAGCCGATAACTTTCAATGTCTTGCCCCATTTTTATCACGACCAACGCCAACGGAATCTGTCCTTTGAGATCGTCGGCCATCCCAACGACGGCACATTCGGCCACCGATGCGTGAGAAGAAACGATTTCCTCCATATCGGCCGTACTGAGGCGATGTCCAGAGACGTTGATAAGATCGTCCACGCGGCCCGTAATCGTAATATAGTTTTCGGAGTCCTTGTAACCGCCGTCGCCCGCGAGATAAAATCCGGGAAACCGTTCAAAATAAGCCGATCTGAACCGCGCCTCGTTTTCCCAAAGTCCAAGCATGTTTCCCGGCGGAAGCGGCAGTTTTATCACCACCAAGCCTTCTTCCCCATTCGGCAATTCGTTTCCTTGCTCATCGAAGATCCGGATGTCGTAACCACAAACCGCTTTGCAGGCCGAACCTGGTTTGATCGGGAATTGCCCAAGTCCGACGGGATTCGCGATCATCGGCCAACCCGATTCGGTCTGCCACCAATGGTCGATCACGGGAATCGGGATGTGTTTTTGGTACCATTCCAGCGTATTGGCGTCGCAGCGTTCGCCGGCCAGGAACTGCACGCGAAGTCGGGACAGATCGTACTGTTTGATGAATTTGCCGTTCGGATCTTCTTTTTTGATGGCCCGGATGGCAGTCGGCGCGGTAAACATCGTATTGACGCCGTGTTCCGAAATCACTCTCCAAAACGTACTCGCGTCGGGCGTTCGCACCGGTTTACCTTCGAAAATGATGGTTTTGTTCCGATTGATCAGCGGCCCGTAAACGATATAACTATGACCGACGGCCCAACCCATATCGGACGCCGCCCAAAAAGTCTCCCCGGGTTTCGAATCGTAAATGTAGCGCATCGAAAACTGCATGGCGACGCAATATCCGCCGGTATCGCGCACGATTCCCTTGGGTTTTCCGGTCGTTCCGGACGTGTATAAAATGTAAAGCGGATGCGTGCTTTCTACCGGAATCCAATTCGCTTCCTCCGATCCGTAAACCAAGGCGTCATAATCGACATCATACTTTTTGAACGGAATTCTCGCTCCTAGTTTCCGATTCAAAACCACGACTTTTTTTGGTTTGTGGGTCGCGATCTCGATGGCTTCGTCGACCAACGGTTTGTAGGCGATCAAGCGATCGAACTCGATTCCGGACGATGCTGTCAGGATTCCGCGAGGTTTGCAGTCGTCTATCCTGATGGCGAGTTCGTTCGGGGCGAATCCGCCAAAAACGACCGAATGGATCACGCCGATTCTCGCGCAGGCCAACATGGCAAACATCGTCTGTGGAATCATCGGCATGTAGATTATGGCCGTGTCGCCTTTCCTGAAGCCTAGCGAAAGCAGTCCGCCGGCGAGTTTTGCCACTTCCGACTTTACTTCCGAAAAGGTAAAACGCTTCACGGTTTGCGTCACCGGAGAATCGTAAATCAACGCGATCTCGTCTCCGAATCCGTCTTCAATATGTTTGTCGAGGCACAAATAACAGGCGTTCAGTTCTGCGTCGGCAAACCATTTTCCGTAACCGTTTTCGTCCTTTTCCAAAATCGAATCCGGTTTTTTGTGCCACCTTATCGCTTCCGATTGTTCTTTCCAGAACCCTTCTGGTTCGGCTATACTTTTGCTGTAAAAATCTTCGTAGTTCATAGTCCGGACATTTCCGCCGCTTTTTCGACGAGTTTTTTTACCGAAAACGGCTTGGTCATATAAGCGTCGGCTCCAAGGGAAAGACCTTTTTCGATATCGGTTTGCTTGTTTTTGGCCGACAGGATCAAAATCTTGCAGTCGGACAGATTTTCCGTTTGCCTGACCTTTTCGATCACCGAATAGCCGTCGAGATTCGGCATCATGATATCGAGGATCAAAAGGTCGGGAATTTCCTGTTTGGCAATTTCGAGTGCCTCGCGCCCGTCTCGCGCTATGAAAACTTGGTATTGCTGCTTTCGGAACGTATATTCGAGCGACATGATAATGTTGGGTTCATCGTCTGCGATGAGGATTTTCTTCATTGGAATTGCTTTTTGATCGGGATCGTAAAAGTAAAGGTAACGCCTTTGGGCGAATGATTCTCGGCCCAGATCCGGCCTTTGTGCAGTTCGACGATCTGTTGTGAAATCGCCAGTCCAAGCCCGCTTCCTATCGGTTTTTTGATATTCTGGTCTGTCGATTGGTAGAATTTGTCGAATACGAAATCGAGGTCTTCCGGATTGATGTTGCGGCCGTTGTTGTAAACCGAAATGCGGATCTCGTCGGGTTGTTTTTCGAGAGAAACAGTGATCCTGCCGCGGGTTTGGTCGGCGAATTTTATGGCATTCGACAAAAGGTTCGTGATGACCTGGACGATCGTTTCCTCGTCAAACCAAACGATGGCGCGCGATTCCTTGGTGTAGAAATCGAATTCGATGTGCTGGAATTCGATTAACTTGAGCGGCATTTCAAGCGCCATTTTGAGCGTGTGCACCAAATCGCCTTCGCCCAACTCGATCTGTTTTTTGCCGGACTCGAACCTTTCCATATCGAGGATTTTGTCGATAAGCCTGTTTAGCCGATCGCTTTCGGTAATGATATTCTGAAGGAACTGCTTCTGGATCTCGCCGGGCATTTCACCGTCGTCGTGCAGGATTTCGCTCGCCGCACGAATCGCAGTGATAGGTGTTCGGAGTTCGTGCGTGACCGTATCGAGAAATTCGTCTTTTTGCCTGTCCTTAAAAATCAAGGATCGGTTGGCCGATTCCAGTTGTTCGGACAAGGTTTTGAGCTCGCGCGATTTGTCGAGAAGCTGACGGTTCGTGATCAGGTTTTGTTTTGATTCCTCGAGGATTTTCAAGACTTCGGGCAAGCTGATCTTGTCTTCCTTGGTCACGCCTTCGATGAGGATTTTCGCCGATGCCGTCCCGATGTGACCCGTCAGCAGATTCTCGGCAAACTTGATCATTCGCGCGTCGGCCATCGTCGCGTCCTGGTCGATTCCGTATTTGAGGTTGAAAATCCGGAAAGCTCTCTGGGTTTTGCTTTCGCCCAAAAACCGTATCAGCACTTTTTCGAGATCCTTGATATAAGCCGTTCCTCTCCAAACGAAAGCATTCTCGTGATTGCTGATGTAACGGTCGATATCGACGTACATTTCGGCATAATTGCGTTCGCGGTAATTGCCTTTGAAACTGACCGAAACGATCATGAAAGTCAACGTGTTCCCGAAAAGGCTCCAAAAAAGCGCGTGCGGAATCGGTTCGAGATAATCGAGTCCGAAAAGCTCGAACGGTTTGAGTAGTTTTAGGCCGAACAAGCCATCGGATACAAAACTGCTATCGGGCGCGATTCCGCCAAGCACGAACGGCAACATCAACGTGTAGAAACACAAGCCCATTCCGACGCCAAGTCCGGCGAGTGCGCCTTTCAGCGAACCGCGTTTCCAGAAAATCGCGCCGAAAAAGATCGGAGCCAGTTGGGCAATAATGCAAAACGAGATCATCCCTACCGAAACCAGCGAAAAGTCTGACATCAAATATCTGTAACAGATGTAAGCCAGGACGATGAGCGAGAAAATCCCAATCTGTCGGCTTCGGATAATGCGTTTGGTGTTGCGTTCCTTGTCGCCGCGAAAATTCCCGATAAATCCGTACGGAATCAGAAGATTGTTGCTCAACATCGTCGAGAGTGTGATCGAGGAAACGACTATCATCGAGATCGCGGCCGAAAATCCGCCAAGGAAAACCAAAACCGTCAACAGTTTCTGGTCGAACAATTTCGGGATCAGAAGCGCGTACATGTCGGCATTTTCGAGCTGGCTTTCGCCGAAGAGAATGTTTCCGCCCCAAGCGATCGGGAAAACGAAAATCGTGAAAAGCAACATATAGATCGGCAGCAGCCAACTTGCGGTTCTCACGTGTTTTTCCCTGTTGTTCTCGACGATTCCCATGTGGAATTGCCGCGGAAGCAAAAAAATCGCGAGAAAGGAAAGCATGATGTACCAAAACCAGTTCATCGCACCTTCGAGTCCGTGTATCGTATTTTTCTCGTGAAAGCCCGGAATTTTGGACGCCTTTTGGTAAATGTCGTCGAATCCGTCGAACACGAAAAAACTCACGTAAAGTCCCAGCATCAAAAAAAAGCAGAGTTTCAAGGCCGATTCGAGCGCGACTACGGCCACGATTCCTTTTCGTTTCTCGGTCGCATCCACGTAACGCGTTCCATAGAACATCGAAAACAGCGCCAAAACCAAGGCTACGTATGTCGAAGTGTCGAGGAAAATGTTCGGATTTGCGTTTTTTGGCGTCATCACGTAAAATGTCTCCGAAATCGCCTTGAGCTGCAATCCTACATAAGGCAAAATCGCCAGGATCGAGATCAAGGTCACTGCGGCTCCGAGAAACCGGCTGTTGGAATAGCGCAGGGAAATGAAATCGGCGATCGACGAAATCTTGTTCACTCTCGAAATCCGGATGATTTTGCGCAAAATGAACATCCAGGCCGGAAAAGCCACGACCGGCCCGAGATAAGTCGGAATATAGTTCAAACCGCTTTTGGCCGCCGTTCCGATGCTTCCGTAATACGTCCATGCCGTGCAGTAAACCGCAAGAGAAAGCGTATAAACATAGGGGTTGTTCACCCATTTCGAATTCGCTTTCTTTTCGGCCCATTGCGCTGCGAGAAACAGCAAACCCAAATAAGCGACGAGAATCAGCAGCAGTACAAAACTATTCATCGAAACGTTTGAAAATCAACAATGAAGCGATGGCCGAAAAAAGCCAGATCGAGAAAAAATACACGTAAATCACAGGGAATCCGAAAAATGCCCCGGAGGAATTGAAAAGCAACACCAACGGCAGGTTGAAAGCCAAAAGCAGCAGCAGACTTAGCAGTAATAGTTTTTGGATGTGGCGCTTCTTCATAATTGATAATTAATAATTATTAATTATTAATTAAAAGTGTAATATCGGATAAAACGATAGTGAACAATCGGCTTCGGAGCGATTGAGCTTTCGAACACCAACTATTCACTATCAAGCAATTATTAATTACTAATTATTAATTATTAATTGAAATCATTCCTTGTATTCGTCAGTCAGCGCATAGTAGCCGAAAGTGGCCAAACCAAAGCAGACGAGTGGCAACAAGATAAAGAAAATAATGATGCCGAAAACCAGGTCGTCCTGTTTTCCCGAAGACAGTTTGCCTCCGAAAATATCGATGCAATAATAGGCTGTGGCCGCCGCGAGTAAGATCCAAACGATCCCGAATATTTTTTTGATTGCGTTCATGATTTGAATTTTAGTCGTGTGACGTATTGTTTTTTCTGTTGAGATAAATGAGCCCGATGACAAGCGAAACCGACGCGATCACGATCGGATACCACAAACCTTCGAGATAGAATTCAGGGTCGCCGTTGTCTTTGGCCGTTGTTACGAAATACGTGGAAACCGCGGGTAAAAGTCCGCCGAAAATCCCGTTTCCGATGTGGTAAGGAAGCGACATCGACGTGTATCTGATCTTGACCGGGAACATTTCGACGAGGAAAGCCGCGATCGGTCCGTAAACCATCGTCACGAAAACGACCTGTATGAACACGAGAAATACAAGAAACCACTTGTCGCCACTCGGGATCGTCTTGGTAATCTTGGTGTCGACCTTGTCTTTTCCTTTGTCGTCGACAATTCTTTTTCCGCCTTCGAGATGGAATGTCTTGACTTCCTCGAAAGTCGTGCCGTCGGTATAAGCTTTCGTGGTCGTGTAGATCGAATCAGATTTCGTAGCGTCGATTTCCTTTACGGATGCAACCAGATTCGTGCTTCCGGCCACCTCGATTTTCTTGGTCGTATCGGTGGTTTCGTACATCGATTTGTAGATCGGACGGTACAGGACGACAGCCAGGAACATTCCGCCAAGGATGATGACCTTGCGCCCGATCTTGTCCGAAAGCCATCCGAAAATCACGAAAAACGGCGTGGCGAGCAACAGCGAAATTCCCAACAGCGAATCCACTTGCGTCGAATCGATTCCCTGGACGGTTTTCATGAAATTCATCGCATAAAATTGGCCCGTGTACCAAACGACGCCTTGTCCCATCGTGGCTCCGAAAAGCGCCAGCAGCACGAATTTGAGGTTGTATTTGTTCCCGAAACTTTCCTTGAGCGGATTCGTCGATGTTTTTCCCTCGGCTTTTGCTTTGGCGAAAATCGGCGATTCGTGCATGTTCTTGCGGATGATGTACGAGACGAAAACCATGAAGATCGAGATCCAGAACGGCACTCTCCAACCCCATTCGTCGAATTCCTCTTTTGACAGGATGGCTTTCGTGGCCAGGATGACGATAAGCGAAACGAAAAGTCCTACCGTCGCGGTGGTTTGTATCCAGGATGTCCAATAGCCTTTTTGGTTGGCCGGAGCGTGTTCGGCCACATAAGTCGCCGCGCCTCCGTATTCACCTCCTAGCGCCAAACCTTGCAGCAGGCGCAGCACGAGAACCAGCAATGGCGCCAGGAATCCGATGGTTTCGTAACCCGGGATACATCCGATAAGGAAAGTCGCCCCGCCCATGAGCAAAAGCGTGACCATGAAGGTGTATTTGCGTCCGATCAAATCGCCAAGACGCCCGAAGAACAAAGCTCCGAAAGGCCTTACCACAAATCCTGCGGCAAAAGTCGCAAGCGTCGAGAGAAAAGCCGCCGTCGGGTTGTCCGAAGGGAAAAATTTGGTCGAAATGACCACGGCAAGACTTCCGAAAATATAGAAATCGTACCATTCGATAAGCGTTCCCACCGATGAGGCGGTAATGACTTTCCAAATTCCTTTGGTTGAAGTAGCACTCATATTCAATTATTAATTGTTAATTATTAATTATTAATTCGATTGGGAAAGGTATTAAAGATATATCTGCAATTGTACAACAAAATCGCCTTTCAACTGACTGTCGTTCAAAGAACTGTAAACCGGGCGCGCCGAATACTGGGTCGTGATCTTGGCGTGGTGGCCGTCTATGAAAAAGTTCGCGCCCACGTCATATTGGTTGCTGGCTTTCTCAAGCGCTTCGAAATTTTTGTGCGTGTAGGCCGCAAACGGTTGGATTCTCACTTTCGGTTTTTCATTTTTGTTTGGAAGCAGGAATCCCGCCTGGGCGTAAAGGATGTTTCCGGTTCCGATCATCGGTTGCAGATTTCCCGGACCGGTGATGTTCGTTCCCGTAAATGTCGGATCGAGCGAACCCACGTTCATGATCCCGATGTTTCTCAGATAATTCGGCCCAAAGTCGTAGCTGAAAAATCCGCCGTAAGCCGTGATTGCCATCTTGTTCTCCTTTTTTCCGACAGGCAGATCGAGAAAAACATCTCCGGCAAACAACTTGATGTCGTGTTTGCGCAAGTCGCTGTTCACCGATGTTCTTGTTCCGTCCGGCGCTGTGTAAAATCCCGCTCCGAGGTTGAAGACTTTTTTGGTTCCCAGATACGATCCCACTTTGTAAGGAAGTAAATTCGATTCGATATCGAAAAACTGCCATTCTAGATAGCCGGCTTTGGACCATTTCGTGTTTCCGTTGTTGTCGACGGCGACCGCCGCGCCTTCCGAAGTTACGTTTGTCGGGGCGAGATTCGTGGCATAAGGCTTATTGTAGCTCAAACGGTATTCGAGACGCCCGAATTTCCCTTTCGCGAAAAGTCCCATCTGACGCGCAAATTGGTCGGAATTGTCGATTAACGGCCAAGAGAAAATAGGCGAATCGATTGTCAGGAAGTTGAGTGTGGATGCCATCGTCATACGCGACAAACCCATGTAGTAGTGCAATCCGCCTCCGAGCGTAAGGCTGAAATCCTTGGCTTCGCCGGGCAAGATCACCGCATATTCGTTCCAGGCGTCGTGAAAGAAAAGACCCGGTTTCTTGCCTTGTCCGTAGCCGCCGGTTCCGGTTGTTCCGGCCGCGCCGCCGTTGGTAAAAGTCTGGTTGTTTATCCCGATGTGCGTCAGGATCATGTAGCGTTTCGACAATTGGGCGTGAAGCAAAAGCCTGAGCCGTCGGTTTCCGATGTCTTCGCTCGTCGAAGCGCCTTCGCCGTTGATGTTCGTTCCGGGATTCATTTCGGTCGACCTGAGCCAGACTTGGTTCCAGGCAAGCACGCGAAGATATTTTGACCCGTCTTCGTTCAGGTTGAACTTAAGTCCGCTTCCGTAATCTGGCGAACCTTGCGAATAGGCCGTCAGTCCAAGCGAAAACAGCAGCAATGTGGCAATGCGTTTTTTCATAAGAACAGAATTTTTAGATGGTTTGGTTGGATGATCTTACCGCCAAATTCTGTTTTTGTGCTTCAGAAAAAAATTGTGCTATATCTTTTTGTAAACCTTATATAGTTCAGTCCTTGAACCGCTCCCATTTTATGAGCATGAACTTGTCGCCAAGTTCCGTGATGATCATGCCTGCGCCCGAAAGATGCGATTTGTCCTTGAGGAATTCGATGAGTTCGGAATGGTTGTAGATCTTGTAAGTAGGATGATAATCGGAATGCGATGGCTTCTTGACCTTGAATTCTTTGACCCAATTGCTTACCGTCACGTGAGAAACACCGATAATCCTTTCTATCTCGCGGTAACTGATGCCTTCGAGATACAATTGCAAAGCTTTGGTGACGTAGTAGTTGTCGATCTTTTTCCCAAGCTTGTTCACGGTGAAATAATACTTGCACTTTTTGCACAAATACCGCTGTCTGTCGTTGATCACACCGCTTTTTACGACTTGCTCGTTCTGGCATTTGGGGCAGGCGAAAGCGTCCATATATATAAATTTTGCATAAATATAGCAAATTAGCAAAAATGAAAAAATCGATTGTGTAAAAAAGTTGCTGTTATTTAACCGGATATAAAATTTTACGTCAGATTTTTTGCCGTTTGGATAAAATTTATAACAAAGTAACGGACGATAGGCGTCCGAAATTCCTCCGCCAAATATACATCGCAAGCCAAAAATCCTTTAATTTGTGAAAACGACACACCATGCAATTTGACCCGGAGACGCTCGAGCATTCGGCCGTTTACAAACTATTGACCGGAGCCGTGATCCCGCGCCCGATCGGATGGATTTCCACCACAAGCCCAGAAGGAATAAACAACCTCGCCCCTTTCTCGTTTTTCAATGTCGTCGGCGAAGATCCGCCTCATATCATGTTTTCTACCGGAAGAACTGGCGATCGCAACAAAGACACTTTGAACAACGTTTTGGCGACGAAACAGTTCGTGGTCAATATGGTAACCGAGGCGACCGTCGAGAAAATGAACCTCACGGCGTCTTTGGTGCCGCACGACATAGACGAATTCGACCTCGCCGGACTGACGGCACTTCCTTCGGCTTTGGTCAAACCGCCAAGAGTCGGCGAAAGCCCGATTCATTTCGAATGCGAACTCGCGCATCATTTCGAACTTGAAAACCACAAATATGGAGGCGCGGTAATGGTCGTCGGCCGTGTCGTGATGATGCATTTCGACGACGACGTCCTGTTGGACAATTATAAAGTCAATTTGGAAACTTACCAGCCAATAGCAAGACTTGCGGGCGCGAACTATGCCAAACTTGGCGAAATCTTTACCGTAAAACGACCATGAAAATTTCCGTAATCGGCGGCGGCCCGGGCGGCCTGTATTTCTCGATCCTTTTAAAGAAGGCGCTTCCAGAGACGCAAATCGACATTTACGAACGCAATAAGGCGGACGATGCTTTCGGCTTCGGAGTCGTTTTTTCAGACGAAACGCTGAGCGAATTCCTTTCGCGCGATCCAAAATCATACGACCTGATACGAAACAGTTTCGCGTACTGGGACGAACTCGACGTGGCCAGAGACGGGGAAATCGCGAGAATCACGGGAAACGGATTTTGCGGCTGTTCGCGAAAAACCTTGCTCCAACTTTTGCAGCAAAGATGTCGTGAAGAAGGCGTGAACTTGCATTTCGAGGCCAATGTATCCGATTTGTCGCAATTTTCAGATTCGGATTATATCGTCGCCTCAGACGGAATCAACAGCCAAATCCGCGAGAAATTCGCTTCGGAATTCGGAACCAAGATCAAGTTACAGCGCAACAAATTCGTGTGGCTCGGCTCGACCAAACCGCTCGACGCATTCACGTATTTTTTCCGCACGACGACTTTCGGCACATTCGTCGCCCACACTTACCAATACGAACAGGGAAAAAGCACCTGGATTTTCGAGTGCACGCCCGAAACGTGGGAAAAAGCAGGTTTTGCGACCGAAAACGAATCGGACACGATTTCCAGATTGACTGAAATTTTCGCTGAAGAACTAGACGGCCACGAGCTGATCTCGAACCGTTCGCACTGGCGCCAATTCCCGACGATCTCCAACGAGAAATGGCATCACGACAACATCGTTTTGTTAGGTGACGCGAAAGCGACCGCGCACTATTCCATCGGTTCGGGTACGAAACTCGCCATGGAATGCGCCATCGGTCTGGCCGATTCCATCATCAAATTCAGGTCTGACAAACCAAAAGCGTTCGAGCATTACGAACTTTTGAGGAGAAACCGAGTCGGGCAAATCCAGCACGCGGCCGGCGTTTCCCTCGATTGGTTCGAAAATATGGACCGACACGTGCAGCACGATTTTTACCAGTTCGCTTTCGGTGTGATGACGCGCGCCAAAAAAGTGACTTTCGAGAATCTGCAATTGCGCGATCCGTCGTTTACGCAAAAGGTTTTGACCGAATTCAATTGTGCGATCGGCAATTTCAAGGTCAACGTTCCCGCGGCTTTCACGAGGTTCGATTTGCGTGGGATGCGACTCAGGAATCGAATCGTGATGGCGGCAATGAGTCAATATTCAGCAGAAAACGGCCTGGTTTCCGATTGGCATCTGGTACATTACGGTGCTCGCGCTACCGGAGGCGTCGGATTGATAATCGCTGAAATTACAGCTGTTTCGGAAGAAGGTAGAATCACTTTAGGTGACGCCGGAATTTACAATGAAGAACAGACAGTTGCGTGGAAAAAAGTGGTTGACTTCGTGCATCGGAATTCCAAATCGAAAATAGGAATACAACTCGGTCACGGCGGACGGAAAGGTTCTTGCCAGTTGCCGCAAAACGGACAATACACTTTGCCGCTCGAGAAAAACGGTTGGGAAATCATCTCGGCCTCGCCTATTCCGTTCAGCGATAAAATGCCGACGCCAAGAGAAATGACGCTTTCGGACATGCACAAAGTCACGGCAGAATTCGTCAATGCCACCATAAACGCAGACGCCGCAGGTTTTGACATGATAGAATTCCAGGCACACCACGGATTTTTGATCGCTTCGTTTTTGTCGCCTCTGACCAATATCCGAGAGGACGAATTTGGCGGAAGCATTGAAAACAGGCTGCGTTTCCCGATTCAGGTTTTTACGGCCATGCGCGAGGTTTTCAACCAAGACAAACCGATGTCTGTGCGCATAACGGCAAGCGATTGGGCTGAAAATGGCATTACGGACGATGAAGTTTTGGCAATCGCTCGGGCTTTCAAGGCCGCCGGCGCAGACATCATCGACGTTTCATCGGGAAATACCGTTCCGCACCAAAAACCCGAAGTTGGCAGAATGTGGATGACGCCTTTTTCGGATGCGATCCGCAACAGCGTTCACATCCCGACGATTACTGTCGGACAAGTCCAGGATGTCGACCAGATAAATACGATTTTGCTGAACGGACGCGCCGATTTGGTAGCGCTCGGAAAACCGCTTTTGCTCGATCCGAATTTTGTTCGCAACGCACAGGCTTACGAGCAATTCCAACCAGACGATATCCCGAACCAATACATTCAGGCCGCGAGTTCGCTTTTCAGTTTTAAAAAATCCGAGCGGCGCGAAAAAGAAGGCATGAAAAAGGCTTTGAAACCCGATTCGCACAAACGCAAATAAGTTCAGGCCGCGAATTGATTTGTAACCTTTGGTTTTCGAGATTTTTTTAACCGCGAATTCACGAATTTCATCTGACAACCGCACATAAATTCGCGAATTAGCGGTTAAAATAAAAAGGTAATGCGTTTTGATTCGTGAATTGCTTGCGTCAGTTCGCGTTGCTCGGGTCGTAACTGAAAAGAAATTTCAATCGATTTAGAGACGCCAAAGCACAAGAGCAAATGCGGAAGTCTGAAGTTCAAAATCGATCAACCGCGAATTCGCGAATTTCATCTGACAACCGCACATAAATTCGCGAATTCGCGGTTAAAATAAAAAGGTAATGCGTCTTGATTCGTGAATTGCTTGCGTCAGTTCGCGTTGCTCGGGTCGTAACTGAAAATAAATTTCAATCGATTTAGAGACACCAACGCACAAGAGCAAATGCGGAAGTCTGAGGTTCAAAATTGATCAACCGCGAATTCGCGAATTTCATCTGACAACCGCATCTAAATTCGCGAATTCGCGGTTAAAATAAAAAGGTAATGCGTCTTGATTCGTGAATTGCTTGCGTCAGTTCGCGTTGCTCGGGTCGTGGCTCAAAAAACAAATATCAAAAATGTGGATAGCGGCGAAAATCAACAAAATCCGCGTTCCAAAAAACTGAAAATCCGAAAATAAAAAAGAGATGTCCTACCAAGATAAGTTCGCCCAAAACCATCTTCCGCCAAAAGATATGATGCCGGAAATCAATCTCGACAATCCGGATTTTCAGTTTCCCGAAAACCTGAATTGCGTCGATTATCTGCTCGATCGCCACGTCCGGGAAGGAAATTCGGACAGAATCGCGATCAGGACTTTCGAAGGAAATTGGACGTTCGGCGAACTGTTCGAAAAAGCCAACCAAATCGCGCACGTGCTCACGGACGACCTGGGATTCACGACGGGAAATCGCGTGCTGATCAGATCGGCGAACAACCCGATGTTCGTGGCTTGTTGGTTCGGAATCCTCAAAGCCGGCGGAATCGTCGTGGCAACAATGCCGCTTCTGCGCGAGAAAGAACTCACGATCATGTGCGACAGCGCCGAGATTTCGCACGCGTTCTGCGACAAAAAGTTGCTGGATGAGATGAAAACGGTAAAATCGACGTTCCTCAAATTCGTTTGCCCTTTCGATGGATCGGAAACCAAGGACTCGCAACTGGAACGCCTGATGGAAACCAAGCCCAGGACGTTCGACAATTTCAGGGCCAAATCTGACGATATCTCGATTATCGGATTCACTTCGGGCACGACCGGAAAGCCCAAAATGACGGCGCATTTTCACCGCGACATTCTGTTGGTTTGCGAAGCTTTCCCCAACTATTCGCTCAATCCGACGCCGGACGATATTTTCACGGGAAGTCCGCCGCTCGGCTTTACTTTCGGGCTTGGCGGAATGGTGTTGTTCCCGTTTTACTTTGGATCGTCGACATTCCTGATCGAAAAACCAAGTCCGGAAATGTTGCTCAAGGCCATTTCGGAACACAAAGTCACGATCGTTTTCACGGCTCCGACGGCTTATCGCGTGCTCACGCCATTGGTCAGGGATTTCGACATTTCGTCTTTGCGCAAATGCGTGTCGGCCGGAGAAACTTTGCCTTTGAAGGTCTGGAAAGATTGGCACGAAGCGACGAATCTCAAGATTATCGACGGCATCGGCTCGACGGAGATGCTTCACATTTTCATTTCGTCAACCGAAGAAAACATGAAACCCGGAGCAACCGGATTGGCAGTTCGCGGATACGAGGCCAAAATCGTCGATCACCTCGGAAACGATTTGCCCGAAGGTCAGGCCGGACGCCTCGCCGTTCGCGGAATCACGGGCTGTAAATACCTGAACGCGCCCGACAAACAGCGCGAGTATGTGGAAAACGGCTGGAACATTACGGGCGATGTTTTCAAACAGGACGAAGACGGTTACTTCTGGTTCGTGGCGCGCGGTGACGACATGATCATCTCGTCCGGCTACAATATTTCGGCCATCGAGGTGGAAAGCGTCCTGCTTATGCATCCCGAAATCGCCGAATGCGCCGTGACATCGACTCCCGACGAAGAACGCGGCATGTTGGTTTGCGCGCATATCGTGCTGAGCGACAAATCGCAAGCCAATTCCGAGAAGGCCAAAGCGATACAGGAATGGTTCAAATTGGCCGCCGCGCCTTATAAATACCCGAGAATCGTTAACTTTATAGACCAGCTTCCGAAGACGGAAACGGGCAAAATCCAACGATTCAAACTCAAGCAGCAATGAGAAAAGTTTTCCTCGTTTTTTCAATCACGGCCTTGACCCTGACGGCAATTCTGGCGTTCATCAACTGGAAATTCGCGTTTCTCTTGGTGTTTTTCGTGCCTTTGATCGCCATGGGATTGTTCGACATGTATCAATCGAGACACGCGATTCGCCACAATTTTCCTTTGGTGGGACGACTTCGCTATCTGTTGGAATCCATCGGGCCTGAAATTCGGCAGTATTTTGTGGAAACCGATATCGACGGACGCCCGTTTGATCGTTTGCAGCGCGGTTTGGTTTACGCCAGAAGCAAAAAAGAGCTCGACACAAAGCCTTTCGGAACGCAATTGAACGTGTATGACGAAGGTTACCAATGGATCAATCACAGTATAAAAGCCATCGCTTTCGCGGACATTGACGAGAATCCGAAAGTGCAGATTGGTTCGTCACAGTGTTCTAAACCTTATATGGCGAGCCTTTTCAACATTTCGGCCATGAGTTACGGATCGTTGAGCAAAAACGCGATCGTGGCTTTGAATCAAGGCGCGGCCCAAGGCGGATTCTATCACAACACTGGCGAAGGCGGACTTTCGCCGTATCATCTCGAAAACGGCGGAGACGTGGTCTGGAACATTGGGACGGGCTATTTCAGTTGTCGCGACCAATATGGCAATTTCTCTCCGGAACATTTCGCCGACCGCGCCCAAAAAGACAGCGTGAAAATGATAGAGATCAAGTTCTCCCAAGGCGCGAAACCCGGACACGGCGGGATTCTGCCGAAAGAAAAAGTTACGGACGAAATTGCGGCGATCCGACTGGTCAACAAAGGAAACGACATCATTTCGCCACCCAAACATTCCGCATTCAAAACGCCTTTGGAACTCATGGATTTCCTTAAGACGTTGCGCCATTTGTCTGGTGGGAAACCTGTTGGGATGAAGATTTGCGTCGGAAATAAATCGGAGTTCATTGCTATTTGCAAGGCGATGGTCGAAACGCAGACGTACTTTGATTTTATCACGGTCGACGGTGGCGAAGGCGGAACCGGAGCGGCTCCGATCGAATATTCGGATCACGTTGGGATGCCTTTGCGCGACGCCTTGGCCTTTGTGTACGATTGCCTCAACGGATTCGGGATCAAGGATCAGATCAAGATTGTGGCGAGCGGGAAAATCATCAGTGGATTCGACATTATCCGCGCGCTTTCGATGGGCGCCGACGTTTGCAATTCGGCGCGCGGAATGATGTTCGCCCTGGGTTGCATCCAGGCTTTGCAATGCCACGCCAATACTTGCCCGACAGGAGTTGCCACACAAGATCCGAAACTCGTGAGCGGACTTGATCCGGCCTTGAAGAGCGTCCGGGTCTTCAGGTACCACCACGAAACCGTGAAATCTGCTATGGAATTGATGGCTTCGGCCGGAATCGACCATCCCGACAGCGTGGGACGCGACGTGGTGAGCATGAGGATCGACAAAACGAATATCAGGACGTTCGCGGAACTTTTTCCCGAGCTCAAACCTGGCTGTCTGTTGCAGCCGGAAACCGTTCCCGACAAATTTTTCTACGACTGGAAAAAGGCTTCGAGCGCGACTTTTTAGACGAATGTTGAACTGAAAAACCAAACCGCAGCCCGGATGTCGCGGCTAGCTTTTGCGCTCCAACGCGTATTTTTTGCCGACGCGGGCTGGCTTTTTGAAAAAAAGACCCGGCCGCTAGTTGCAAAAAAACGCGGTGGCGTGTAAAACTAATAGCGAACAGCCGGATTTGCTGCCCAAACGATACCATGAAAAAATTCGAAAAACACGAAACGATCCGCTTCAAGCATGTTGATTTTGCCGGAATCGTTTTTTATCCGAGATTTCTCGAAATGCTGAACGATTTGGTAGAAGATTGGTTTGGAGAGGAACTTGACAGGCCGTTTTCCAAAATACACCAAACCAATGGAATTCCTACCGTTGACTTAAAGGTTCAGTTTAGGAAACCTGCGAGGATTGGCGATGTTTTGGCCAAATCGCTTTGGGTTGCGAATCTGGGCGGCGCTTCGGTGACTTGCGGTTTCGATTTTAGACATATCGACGGCAGTATTTGTCTCGAGGGCGAAGTGACTTTGGTGAACGTCGGGCTTGACAAAGCGGCCGATCAAATCAAGGCCGTTCCTTTTTCGGACGACACAAAATCAAAAATTTCCCAATTCCAAATCACAGCATGATGGACTTCAAAAAATTCAAAGCCGCGACCGTACAGACTTCTCCGGTTTTTTTGGACGTGGAAAAAACGGTCGAAAAAACAATTTCGATCATTGCCGAAGCTGCGTCGAACGGAGCAAAACTGATTGCTTTTCCCGAGGTTTTCATCGCGGGTTATCCGTATTGGAATTGGATCATGACGCCGATTCAAGGTAGTTCGTGGTATGAGAAACTGTACAGGAATTCGGTCGATGTTTTTGGTGCCGACATGCAAAGGATTTATGATGCCGCCAGGGAATTCGACATTCACGTGGTGATCGGGATCAACGAGCGCGGTGAAAGTTATGGGGAGATCTACAACACGAATCTTATTATCGACAACCTTGGAAATCTTATCGGGAAACACAGAAAACTCGTGCCGACTTGGGCCGAAAAACTCACTTGGACTTCGGGTGACGGTTCGTCCCTGAAAGTTTACGATACCGAAGTCGGGCCGCTTGGAACTTTGGCTTGTGGCGAAAACACGAATACTTTGGCCCGATTCACTTTGCTTTCTCAGGGCGAATTGGTGCATATCGCCAACTATATTTCGCTTCCGGTCGCTCCGCCAGATTACGATATGGCCGAGGCGATCAAGATTCGGGCGGCGGCGCATTCGTTCGAAGGAAAATTGTTCACGATCGTTTCCTGCTCGACGATTTCCCCGGAAATTATTGAGGCAATGGCGGTCGATGTTCCTGAGGCGAGGGAACTTTTGACTCGCAAAAACTCGGCTTTTTCGGGATTTATCGGGCCGAACGGTGCTGTAATCGGCGAACCGTTGATTGATTTGGAAGGCATCGCTTATGCCGAAATCGACTTGGCCAAGTGTATCCAACCGAAACAGATGCACGATATTTTGGGGCATTACAATCGCTTTGATATTTTCGATTTGCGCGTGAATGTGGCTAAGACCAAAAAGATAACTTTTTTGGATGGTTTTAACAATTAGTGTAGATTTTCTGTAATTGGGTTTGGGAATTTCTGGATAGTTTTGGGTACACCCTGTCAGGGTTATAAACCCTGTCACTGTTTTAAACGGTGACAGGTCTAATCTAAAACATATACGCCATGACGAAAAATCCAAAGCCGTTAGAATTCAATCAAGTCTATTACATAATGGCATCAGCCCTCGAAGAGCACTCGCTTTTTATTGAAGACTTAAACTATCCGTATTTTCTGAAGTCCGTCAAAAAATACGTCGAGCCAATCGCAGACGTTCTTGCATTTTGTCTGCTTCCTAATGAAATTTACATGATCGTAGCGATCAACGGGAAAGATTCCTTAATTTTCCTCGATGAACTCCAGAATGTTCCCGATCGGATCAAACTGTATCCGTCCAGGCAATTTTCTAACCTTTTTAATTCTTATTCTCAGGCCACTGGAAAACGTTACGCAAGAACTGGGGGTCTTTTCAAGCGCCCGTTTTACAGGAAAATGATTTTGACTGCTGGCCAGTTGCAGCGTTGTATCATGCGAATACATCGGCTTCCCGTCGATTGCGGATATGAAACTGATTGGAAAAACTATAAGTGGAATTCGGCACAGACGTTTCAATCAGATGAATTTTCGGGCCTAAAAAAATGTATTGATGAAGACTTGGTCAACAGCTTTTCGGAATTTCTGATTTTGCGGGAAAAATATAAGCCTTCCGGTGTTCCTGTTTTCTGATATTTGTTAGGTAATTATACCACCCTGTCAGGGTTATAAACCCTGTCACCTTTTTAAACAGTGACAGGGTGTTTTTTGAAGGGTTTTCTGTTCCGCTATCGAAACTCAAAATCCAACAATCCAAAATGATAAGAACCAGAACAGCACCAGCATCCGATAACAAAATCAAACCCTCCGGACAATTTTCAAAACAATTCATCCGCCAAGTCCCAACACGTTCGCTGAAATTCAATACTTTGGAAAGCCAAAGATGCCAACAAAGAAACTTTGCCAATCTCCGGATGCAATTCTTTGTTACAAAAAAATAATCACGTCGAGATCGGCAAATCTCGAAGTTTAACTCATATAACAAAATGCGAAGATGAGCCAATCAGACAACAAACTCAAGAAAGTATTGGGACTAGGTTTTGGGATTGCGATCTTCGTCGGAGGAACGATTGGCGTGGGAATCCTGCGCACACCTGGGGAAATCGCGGCCTATCTCGACAACGAGTGGCTTATCGTTTGCTGCTGGCTCGTCGGCGGGATTTACATTTTACTTGGATGCGGCGCCTATGCCGAATTGGCCACGTCAATCCCGAAAGCCGGCGGCTCGTACAACTACATCAAGCGCGCCTTCGGTGATTACGCCGGATTCATTTCGGGTTGGTTCGACTACATCACCAACGCGATCGCGCCAGCTTTTTTCTGCATCGTAATCTCGGAGTATCTCGCGATATTGTTTCCGCAAATCCAGAATCTAACAACGGTCATCGCTGTTTCTTTCCTTGTCGGATTCACGGTTTTGCACGCAAGCGGCGTCAAGAGCGGAAGTGTCGTACAGCAAATCACGAGCGTGATAAAAGTGCTGTTTTTCGTCGGATTGATCGCAGCCTGTTTTATGTATTCGGGCATCGAAGTAAAACCGATCGCCATCGACAAAAAGGTGATGTCGGCCGGAATCGTCGTCGGATTCATTAAATCGCTTCAGATGGTTTTGGGCGCGTACGACGGTTGGTACGCCATCTGTTTTTTTGCCGAGGAAGACGAAAATCCAAACAAGAACATTCCAAGGTCGCTTTACACCGGAGCCATTATCGTGATCGCGATTTATGCGTTGATCAACATGGCGTTCCTACAGGTGCTGCCCGCGTCCGACATGGCGAATTCACCCTTGGCGGCATCCGAAGTCGCGAAAACGGTTTTTGGGGCGAAAGGTTCGGCGATCGTAACGGTAATCGCAATTTTTTCGATCGTTGGAATATTGAATGCTTATCTGATGATTCCGCCGAGGATTTTGTACGGATTGGCGCGCGACAGCTTCTTCATTCCGTCGGCGACGAAAGTAAATTCGGGCGGCACTCCGATCGTGGCTTTGCTGTGTTCATCGGCTTTTACGTTCGGGTTGATACTTGTCGGATCGTTTAAAGTGTTGTTCGCACTGGCTACGTTTATGTCCGTCATTGTCTGGGGTTTGGCCTACGCGTCGCTGATAAAACTCAGGATTTCCGAACCCGAACTCGAACGTCCGTTCAAATCGTGGGCTTATCCGTTTTCGGCTATACTTCTTGTCGTGGTTTCTTTAGCGCTTATGATCGGATTCGCCGTTAACGACCTTGTAAGTCTTGGCGTGATCGCCGCAATCGCGCTCCTTTCCTACCCGATTTTCAGAATGCTAAAACGTAGCTGACTTATTTTTGAACCCAAGAAAACGATTGCGTAATCGCGCCCTAAATCGTAAGTTTGGGAACAAACCGATTTTATGGAAGCAAAACAGTCCGACGACGTATTGGGTCGCGCGCGAGTCCAGGACACGCCAGAGCTCGAAGCCTATTACAAAGAACTCGAAACCCTTGGCGCGGGCGCACTTTGGACGGTCGCCAACGACATCGAACCTTGGGAACCGCGATCTTCGTCTGTTCCGATGTTGTGGAAATATGAGAATTTACGCGAGCTTGTGCTGAGATCCGCTGATTTGGTTACACCTGAAAAAGCGGGCAGACGCGTGGTTTATCTCGTAAACGAAAAACGAAAAGATGTTTCGGCCGCCGTCGGATGGCTCTACACCGGAATCCAGGTCACGCGCCCGGGCGAAAGTACATCGGCGCATCGGCATAAAGCATCCGCATTAAGGTTTATAATGGAAGGAAACGGCGGTTATACTGTCGTGGATGGAAATAAAGTCACATTCGAAGTCAATGATTTCGTAATTACGCCAAATTCGGCCTGGCACGAACACGGATGCGACGAAAACGGCCAAACCTGCATCTGGCAAGACGGACTCGACATTCCTTTGGTGAACGCGCTCGAAGCCAACGACTATGCGGTCTTTGACGGGAAACAACCTTTGAGAACAGAGACGAATTTTCTGCCGATTTCCTATTCCGGAGCCGGATTGCTTCCTACAAACCACGATTGGCAAAAACCGTATTCGCCACTTTTCAAATACGCGTGGAAAGACGTTTACCCGACCTTGATCGAAGTGTCCAAAGTCACGCAAGATTGTCCGTTCGACGGCATCATCATGCAATATTCCAACCCATTGACAGGCGGGCACGTCATGCAAACCATGGGAGCGTCAATGCAACTTTTACGTCCAAAATTTAAAGGAAAAGCGCACAAACACACGGGTTCGTTCGTCTATCAATGTGCAAAAGGACAAGGCTACACGATTGTAAACGGACAGCGTTTCGACTGGAAAGAACGCGATATTTTCTGCGTTCCGAGTTGGGCTTGGCACGAACACGTGAATTTGTCGGAAACCGACGATGCATGTTTGTTTTCGTTTAACGATTTGCCTGTAATTGAAGGACTTGGACTTTATCAAACAAAAGATTACGACCAAAATAACGGGTTTCAGCAAGTTTGATTTTAGAAGCGGAAACCCGCTACCCGCTGCTAGCTTTCTTGAAACCGCCAATTTTTGTAAGTCTTGGCAAGAGCTTCCGCTGGTCGCTTTGCCAATCCAACAAAAAAAAGGCGTTTTCTGCAAAAGGCTATCCGCTTGTATCGGGGCTAGGCAATCTGTTCAACATCCAATATTCAACATTCGTTGTTCAACATTCCAAAACCAAACCTCTACTGATATCGAGTCATAAAAAGCAACCATGTTAAACAGTAAAGAAATCAGTTTAGTCGAGAAAGAATTGCTCGAAGCCATGAAATCCAGCGACGTCGAAAAGCTCGACCATTTGTTGCATGATGACCTGATTTTCCTGCTTCCGAACGGGCAAACGACGAACAAAAAATCCGATATGGAAGCGCATCGGTCAAAATTAATGATTATCGAAAAAGCAACATTTGAGCAAGGAGAAATCTCGATCATAGACGATTGCGCGGTGTCGAAAGTAAAGCTGATCGCTTGGGGGAAAATGTCCGGACAACCCTTGTCAGGTGAATTCCATTATATAAGGGTTTGGAAAGTTTTTGGTGGCCAACTCAAAGTTATCGGCGGAAGTTGTGTGCAAAGTAAATAATAAGTGCAAAAAAATCGAAGCAACTTAATGTCCTTACTGCACTTAATGGTTTTTTTTAAATAGTTTCACAAGAACCAAAAGCGAGGCGCCTTATTGTTTTACAGACCTTTGAAGTTTATATTTACTGATTAGGACAACGAATTATGAAAACGAACAACGAACAACGAAAAACGAATAACGAACAACGAATAACGAACAACGAATAACGAACAACGAACAGTGAATCACGAATAACGAACAACGAACAGTGAATCACGAATAACGAATAACGAACAACTAACAACGAATAACGAACAACTAACAACGAATAACGAATAACGAACAACGAATTTTGAAATTAGCTACCTACACAATCCAAAACTCCGAACCAAAAATCGGAATCGCGCGCGAAGGCGTACTACTTGACCTGGAAACACTAGGATTCAAGCACAATACGACGTTTCCGAAAACCATGCTCGAACTTATCGATTCAGGTCAAGACGAACTCAGGCGCATAGCCACAAAAATCAAGGAATCGAGCGAGAACGTGATCGCCTCGAGTTCTGTGCCGATGAGCGAAGTCACCCTACTCGCGCCCATCCCAAAGCCAAGAAAGAACATCATAGGAATCGGGTTGAATTACACCGAACACGTGGCCGAAAGCGCCAGAACGCTAGACACTGACAAGGCACTTCCGCAAAAACCCGTCATCTTTTCCAAACCGCCAACGGCTGTAACGGGCACGAATACGGAGATCGTCCACAACGAAAAACTCACCCAACAACTCGATTGGGAAGTTGAGCTGGCTGTAGTGATCGGTAAAAAAGGCAAATACGTTTCCAAGGAAAATGCGATGGATTATGTCTTCGGATACACGGTAATCAACGACATTTCGGCACGCGATTGCCGACGCGCCGGCCAATGGATCGTATCCAAAGGACAGGACACTTTCGCGCCACTCGGACCGTTTTTGGTCACGAAGGACGAGATCGAGGATCCGCACAACCTCAATTTGTCGCTTACCGTGAACGGCGTCGAAAAACAGCGTTCGAACACGAAATTCCTGTTGTTCCGAATTCCGGATCTGATCGAGGATTTGAGCGAAGTCTTCACGCTTGAACCCGGCGATATCATCGCAACCGGAACTCCCTCGGGCGTTGGTGCCGGGCGCGATCCACAGGAATGGATGTGGGACGGAGACGTCGTCGAGGCTACTGTCGAGAAGATCGGAACGCTCAAAAACACCGTCAAAAAACTCGAAAGATGAACAACAAGACTGTCTTACTCTTTTTGATCGTTTTGAATCTATTGGTTTTGCTGGGACAATTGCTGCCGGAACTTGCGCCGCCGTTTGGTCGCGCGGTCAACATCATTTTCTTGGTCTGCAGTTTCCTTTTCTTTGCCTCTGCGTTGTCCAATCTCAAAAAAGGCGACAGAAACTGAATTTTCCCCAAAGTCAAATTCCGTGGCGAAATCGTCCAAATCTTGATTGATCGATACCGAATACAAAAAACAATCCAATGAAAAAATACAGAATCGGCCAGATCGTGCCATCGTCAAACGTGACGATGGAAACCGAAATCCCGGCAATTTTCCGCTCGCGCGAAACCATTTTGCCCGAAAAGTTCACGTTTCATTCGAGCCGGATGCGCATGAAAAAGGTCACGAAGGAAGAACTCGAAGCCATGGACGCGATGAGTTTGAAATGTGCGATGGAACTTTCGGATGCCCACGTCGACGTGATGGGTTACGCCTGTCTGGTGGCGATCATGAGCATGGGGCGCGGTTACCATTGCGTATCCGAAGTGAATTTGCACCAGGAAACGATCGCTAACGGTTTCCCGACTCCGATCGTGACGAGTGCCGGCGCACTTATAAACGGACTCAAGGTTTTGGGCGCAAAAAAAGTCGCGATAATCACACCTTATATGCGTCCGTTGACTGATATGGTCGTCGACTACATCACGCATCAAGGCTTTGAAGTCGTCGATTCGGTTGCTTTGGAAATTCCCGACAATCTCGAGGTCGCGGCGCAAGATCCGATGAATCTGCTGGAAATCTACAAAAGACTTGATCTCACTGGCGTGGATGTTTTAGTAGCTTCGGCCTGCGTCCAGATGCCTTCTTTGGAAGCGATCGACCTGCTGGAAAAAGAAATCGGCATTCCGGTGACCTCCGCTGCGGTTTGTACCACTTATGAAATGATGAAAAAACTTGGGATCGAAGCCAAATCGGCCATCGGCGGAAGCCTGCTAAATGGGGATTACTAAAAAAATGATAATTCTGTAAGCCGATGTGAGAATTCTGTAAGACTTGGCTAAAACGTTTTCGGCAATTTTGTGAAACAACAACACTAAAACGCTCTACTATGGAAACGAATACTTCTTTCGACATCAATTACAATGCAAACGAGGACTTTGACAACATCATCCGAATCAACAACCACGATGAGGACAACGACGAACAGGACTACGACCTCGATTACGATCCGAATGAGATGTATTTCGCTCTGTTGAACGATAACGACAACAATTACTAAAAAGCAACAACGCGAAAAAAGTCGATCTGAAAAGGTCGGCTTTTTTTGTGGCCTTTCGCCAAAGTGAAATGGTGAAACGTTTGAGGGAAAATCCATAACGCCTACCTTATCCTGAGATGTTAATTTTATCAGACAACTAAAAACCACACATTATGGCAACTGTAAACAAAGGCGGTCAAGCACGCCACGACGGACAGAAAAACTACGATCATTCCAATCAGAGAAATTCGGACAACATCCGTAATGCGACGCGAAAGCACGACTACAAAGAGCACGAGGAAACGTTGACCAATGACGAAAACTACGATGCGAAAGGCCGATTGACGGTCGATGGCGAATTCGACGACAAGAAGCAGAACGTCGATCCGCACGCGAACGACCACGGCATGGAGTAACTCCGAGACTTACTGACTAACTAACCAATAAATAAAACACCATGAACGGATTTTTCAAGACCATCATCGCCGGATTCACGGCCAAAAAACTAGGAGGCGGCTGCTTCGGCATGATCATCGTATTTATAATCGTGTATTGGCTTTTGGGCAAATTCTGATGGCTTCGTACCAAAAAACAACAACTATGGAAAAGCGAAATGACCACAAACACGATTCGGAACTGGATTCTGACGTGAACACGGAAGGTTTTACAAAGCCGAAAGGCGAATCACAGACGATTCAGGAAGATCCAAAGACAGATCCGAACGACACCGACAAACCTTCTTTCGAGAAAAGCGACAACTAAAACCCGAAAGCCATGAAACCTGAAGAAGATAAAAATCGCAAAATCGACGATCCGGAATTGAACCAGGACGCGTCGACTTACAACAAAGATGAGAGTTTTGAGGAAACCGACGATTTCCACAAATACGACGACACCGAACAAAGCAACGTCGAACCCAACGACGCGATCTCGAAAAGCAATGAGGCGATGAACGCCAATTCGAAAAACCACGTTCCTACTTTCACGCGTTCTTATGACAAGAATGCTTCGGACGAAGTGGATAAGGCCGGGAAGTTTGACGGAGACATCGCTGTTTGACATACGAATAAATGGTAGACGCTTTCCGCATCTGACGAAATCAATAACCAAAATAGAAATCACGAAAAAACCCCGGGATAGTACCTCGGGGTTTTTTATTTGATTTGAGTGCCGGAGTGATAGAGATTGCCGGATCTAATGCTGCGGAAATCTTGTCGGTTGCAAAACTGCAACTTCCACTGCTACTGCTACCGCTACTGCTACTGCCACTGCCACTTCCACTTCCACTGCCACTAAACTCACCCGCCTTTAACCAAACGATCCAAAAGCAAATTGAGGTTAACGGTCGCGAAACCAGAGCTGTGATCGCTCAATCCGTATGGAATTATCAGATCGCCGTTGTGTACGATCGATCCGCAGGAATACACCACATTCGGAACATAACCTTCGCGTTCGTCAGGATTCGGCATGATCAACGGTTCTTTGAGACGGCCGATTTCCTTTTCCGGATTGTTGATATCGAGCAACGACGCTCCGATGCAATAACGGCGCATTGGGCCGACAGCGTGTGTGATCACGAGCCAGCCGTGTGGCGTTTCTATCGGCGATCCGCAATTTCCTATCTGTACCAATTCCCAGGTATATTCAGGCGATTGGATTTTAACCGGATCGTCCCAGATGTTGATATTGTCGGAGTACATCAGATAATTGTTCCAACCGTCGATTCTGGACAGCATCGCGAATTTCCCGTTGATTTTTCTTGGAAACAACGCAAGATTCTTGTTTTTGGCGCCTTCGCCGTTCAAGGGCGAGGTCTTGAAATCGTAGAAATCCGTGGTCTGCAACAATTTCGGCATGATGTGCGCTCCGTCGTAAGCCGTGTAAGTCGCATAATAGATCGATTGTCCGTTTTCCTTTACGAACCTTACGAAACGCGCGTCCTCGATTCCCTTGCTTTCAAAGTCCGAAATCGGGAAAATGACGCGGTCGCTGATGTCGGTATCTCTTGAGAAACTGATTTTTCGGTACGAATCGGACAACGCCAAAATCTGCTTGTACTGTGCGATTCTCTCGTCATTGTCGGTTTTTTCGCGTGCCGACAGAATGATTTTCTTGAGACTTTCGTAGTCGAATCGGTCTTCAAGTTTGGCGTCGACTTCGGCCAAAAACTCCGGATCGATCTCCGCTTCCTCGCCTTTTTTCAGGAAAAGCTTTTTCTGGTAGATCGTCTGGTGCATTTTCTCGGCTTCATCTATATAATTTCCGGCCGGAATGATCTGGATGTTGTTGTGTCTGTCGATCATCGCCCGACGAAAAACCACCGAGGAAATATGGCCTTCACCAACTGCCCGAAAACTGATAAGCAAGCGCTGTTGGCCTTCTTCCAGATGACTTTGGTCAGGGTCGATGATGATAGACGGATTGAAAAATGCCGCAGACTCTATCGAATACTCGTGCGTGAAATACGATCCGATAAGGTATTTCTGATAATCGCTCAACTGACTGTAGTCGTAGCCCGCTTTTTCGATATAGGGCTTGACTTTCTCGCAGTGTTTCGAAAGCTTTTTGGTGATGTTCCTGTGGCGTTTCGAAAAATCCTGCAAAAGCGGCAAAATCACCGCGCTTACGGTTTCGGCATTCAGGGCGAGGATTTTCTTGAGCAGCGAAACCGCCCGTTCTTCTCCGTTAAAAAAATAGCGCGCGATCACGCGTCTCGGGTCAGGGTAGACTTTGACGTCTTTTCTTTCTACCGAAATTCTCATAGTCGTGGTTTAGAGGTTTACCCTAAGTTACGGCTTTTGGGTTTGCAAAGTGTGAAAGGAGTGCTAAAGTGGCCGATTATTCAGGTAAGGCCGATGCGTCAGGATTTTGTTTTGGGCGCGTCGCCGGCCGTTCTTTTGTTGCACTTTCAGTGTAAGACCTTGTATCTGTTTCGATTGAAGCCAAATAAGCCGGCGTCGGGCTAAAGGCACTCGCTTTTTGAAAGCTGCCCGCATTCAAAAGAGCTCAGACAAAGCCTTTATCCCTAGCGCAACCCAGATTTCCAATTCGCGAATCATCGGAATAATAGCTTCGAAATTCATTTTGGCTTTATCGGTTCGGGCATTTCAGCAATTCCGATCCAGAAATTTATAGTTTGGAAAGCCGTCTCAATCGGTTGGCGGCTTCCAACAATGTCTCGTCCTTTTTCGCGAAACAGATCCGGATCAATTTATCGTCGTGCAAATCGGAATAAAGTCGGGAAACCGGAATGGCTGCGACGCCGAATTCCTTTATCAGCCTTACGCAAAAATCGAAATCGTTCTCATCGGAAACATCCGAGTAATCGAAAAGCAGGAAGTAACCGCCTTCGCACTTCAAGGGCTTGAGTTCGGTGTCGCCCAAGGCTTCGAGGAACAAATCGCGTTTGCGCCCGAAAAACTTGGAAAGCTCCAAATGACTTTCGGACTTTTCCATGTACTTCGCGATAGCTTTCTGAAACGGATGGCTCGTGCAATATGTGACGTTTTGGTGTACTTTGCGCAATTCGTTCGTCAGCATTTCCGGAGCGATGCAATAGCCGACTTTCCAGCCCGTGACGTGATACGTTTTCCCGAACGAAAAAGCCGAAAAAGTGCGTTCGCGCAATTCGGGAAACTGCAACGGACTGACGTGTTTCCGTCCGTCGAAAGTCATGTATTCGTAGACTTCGTCGCACAGCAGCACGATGTTCGTGTCTTTCGTGATTGCGATCAAAGCTTGCATGTCGGCTTCGGAGAAAACCGTTCCAGTCGGATTGTTCGGTGTGCAAACACAAATCATTTTCGTCTTGTCCGATACCAATTTCCTGACCTCGTTCCAATCCACTGAAAAATCGGGTGCTTTCATCTTGTAAACGACAGCTTTTCCTCCCCCGATCTCAATCGCCGGACGGTAACAATCGTAGCAAGGTTCGATCAGGATCACTTCGTCTCCGGGCCAAACCGTCGCGGAAATCGCAGCAAATATCAGTTCGGTCGCTCCTGTTCCTATCGTGATTTCGGTTTCCCAATCCAGATGTAGATCGTAACGCAAATTCATTTTGTTGGCAATCTGTTGCCGAAGTACCGGCAAACCTGGCATCGGCGCGTATTGGTTCGTATTTTCCTTCAAGGCTTCATCGACCAATTTTACCAATTCGACATCGGGATCGAAATCGGGAAAACCTTGGGAAAGATTGACGGCATTGTGTTCGTTGGCAAGTGCCGTCATGTGTGAAAAGATGTGTCGGCCGAGATTCGGGAGTTTGGACTGGAGTTGCATTCTGGATTCTTTTCTGCAATTTCAATCTTTTTAGCCAAGGATTTAGGGAACGATCGAATTTTTTCCGGTGTCACTACCGTAAATTCCGTGTTGGTCAATGCGTTTTTTGGCAGACCAAAAATCCAGAAAACAAAAATAAAAATCACCCTGTCACTGTTTAAAAAGGTGACAGGGTTTATAACCCTGACAGGGTGTCGTCATTTGTAAGAAAATAACGTCAATAAAATCAAGCTGAAATTCCGTGAAAGGCTCACTTCTCGCGACAAAAAAAAGCCGCAGAAAAAATCCGCGGCAATTATATGGAGTTTATTTGTTGCGACAATTTTCGGTAATCCAAAAGTCAATAAGCAACCAAATCCTTCAGAGCTTCCTCAAATCGGCCGCGCGACAGATATTGGTCTTCCAAAGCTTTCGTAAAAGGAATCGGCGTATCCAAACTTGCCACTCGACGCACCGGACCGTCCAGATATTCGAAGCATTCTTCGGTGATCATCGCGGCAATATCGCTCGCAATCCCGCCAAACATGCTGTCTTCCTGTAAAATGATGACCTTGTTGGTTTTTTTGATCGACTTGTAAATCGTGTCTTTATCCAAAGGTTGGAGCGTTCTCAAATCGATAAGATCGGCTGAGATTTCAGGATTCTTGTCAAGCGTCTCAAGCGCCCAATGCACGGCGGCTCCAAAAGTCACGATCGTTACGTCCTGACCTTGTCTCAAAACCGCGGCCTGTCCGAGTGGCAAAGTGTAATAATCCGTCGGGACATCCTGATACACACTTCTGTACAAAAGCTTGTGCTCGAAGAACATGACAGGATTCGGATCGTTGATCGAAGCGTTCAAAAGTCCTTTCGCATCATAAGGAAACGCCGGATAAACAACCTTCAGGCCAGGCGTTTTCGTAAACCAGGCTTCGTTCGTCTGTGAATGGAATGGACCGGCCTGTGTTCCGCCGCCACAAGGCATCCGCACCACGACATCGGCATTTTCGCCCCATCGGTAATGCACTTTTGCGAGGTAATTCACGATTGGGTTGAAACCCGTCGACACGAAATCGGCGAACTGCATTTCCACGATCGACTTGTATCCGTTTATCGAAAGTCCCATTCCCGCCGAAACGACGGCACTTTCGCAAATCGGTGTGTTTTTTATGCGGTCTTTCCCGAAAAGGTCTACAAATCCATCGGTAATCTTGAACGCACCGCCATATTCGGCAATGTCCTGGCCCATGATCACGAGGTTTTCGTGTTTCTCGAACGACTGTCTTAAACTTTGGGAAATAGCGTCGACGAACCTGATATTTTCCGTCTCGGCGGATGGCTTCACGTCCTCGAACTCATAAGGAGCGTAAACATCGCCCATTTCTTCTTCGTAAGTCGCCTTGATTTCGGCTTCGGTGTTGGCGATCAGCAAATTTTCGTCGATTTCCTTTTTGATCTCGTCTCTCCATTGTTCGTCCTTGTCGGCGCGAAGGATGTTTTGCTTCAACAGGTAACGGCGGAAGTTGTCGACCGGATCTTTTTCGGCCCACAAATCCATCAATTCCTGAGGAACGTATTTGGTGCCACTCGCCTCTTCGTGCCCGCGCATGCGGAAAGTCTTGAACTCGATCAAAACCGGACGCGGGTTGACGCGCATCGATTCGACTATTTCTGAAAGCTCGTTATAGATTTCAAGGATGTTGTTCCCGTCGAGAATGTGCGCTTCCATTCCGTAACCGACGCCTTTATCCGCGAGGTTTTCGCAGCGATATTGCTCGTTTGTGGGAGTCGAAAGTCCGTAGCCGTTGTTCTCTATAATAAATAGGACAGGCAAATCCCAAACTGCGGCAATGTTCAGCGCCTCGTGGAAATCACCTTCGGATGTTGCGCCTTCGCCGGTAAAAACCGCCGTGACGTTTCCGTTTTTCTTGAGTTTGTTGGCCAATGCTATCCCGTCAGCCACGCCCAATTGCGGGCCGAGGTGCGAAATCATCCCGATGATCTTGTATTCCTGCGTCCCGAAGTGGAACGATCTGTCGCGGCCTTTGGTAAATCCCGATGCTTTTCCCTGCCATTGCGAAAACAACCTATATAAAGGAATGTCGCGTCCTGTGAAAACGCCAAGGTTGCGGTGCATCGGCAAAATGTATTCGTCTTTGCCGAGAACGGCCGTGATTCCGCACGATATCGCCTCTTGCCCGATTCCTGAAAACCACTTCGAAACCTTTCCCTGACGGATCAGGATAAGCATTTTCTCCTCGATAAGACGAGGTTTGAGCAAACGTTTGTAAAGGTCGAGCAGTTGGTCGTCTGTAAGATTGCGGCGTTCGAAATTCATCGGTTTTATGTCTGTTTTTGTAAAAACTCTGTCAAAAGTATGAAAATTTACCACTTTCGTAGGTTTGGATTGCGGATTTTTCGATGTTGATAAATTTAAATCCGACGAGCGTCAATATTTGTCTATTTTTGTGAAACCAGGCCTTTAGCGAGGTTTGGGTTATCAACAAAATTGTAAACCTATGCAGAACATTCCAAGTGTGGATTTACGTGATTTCCTTTCGGATGACCCGAAACGTAAACAAAAGTTTGTAAATGAAATCGGAAAAGCCTACGAAGACATCGGATTTGTAGCACTAAAAGGTCATTTTCTGGATGACAAACTCGTGGAGGAATTGTATTCGGAAGTACGCAACTTCTTCAATCTTCCCGTGGCAACCAAAAAAGAGTATGAAATTCCGGGAATCGGTGGCCAGCGCGGCTACGTTTCTTTCGGGAAAGAACACGCTAAAGGACGCTCTGCGGGCGATTTGAAAGAATTTTGGCACTTTGGGCAGTACGTTCAGGACAATCCGGCGCTTGAAGCCGAATATCCGGCGAATGTCGAGGTGAAAGAACTTCCACAGTTCAACACAGTCGGAAAAGAAGCCTACCAAATGCTGGAGAAAACCGGGATTTACGTGCTTCGCGCCTTGGCCATATATCTGGGATTGGACGAATTCTACTTCGACAATTACATCAGGAACGGAAACAGCATCCTGCGCCCGATCCATTATCCGCCAATCACGGATGAACCCGCTGACGGAGCCGTGCGCGCCGCAGCTCACGGGGACATCAACCTGATCACGCTGCTCATGGGCGCACAGGGAAAAGGACTTCAGGTGCAAAACCACGAAGGCGAGTGGATTGACGCGATCGCCGAACCGGACGAATTGGTCATAAACGTGGGCGATATGTTGTCGCGTCACACCAACAATAAACTCAAGTCGACGATTCACCAAGTGGTCAATCCGCCGCGTGAATTGTGGGGAACTTCGCGTTTCTCGATCCCGTTTTTCATGCATCCGATAAGCGAAATGAAACTCGACGTGCTCGAACACACAATCGACGAAAATCATCCGAAACAATACGACGACATTACAGCTGGTGAATTTTTGCACGAGCGGCTTGTGGAACTCGGGTTGATCAAGAAATAAATTTTATAATTTTACGGATGAAGGCATTGGGGTTTCCTGATGCCTTTTTATTTGGGAGCACAGATTGAAAGGATGAGATAGAGCTTGCGAGCATATTATCCGATAAATACGTGTTCCAAAAACGCAAATCATGCCAAAGAAACTAACATCCCTAAACGACCTCGGCGGATTCGTGTTCTCCACGAACAAAGAATTCGAATTCGACAGCAGCGAATCCTCAGGTGAAACGCCCGAACCTGGAAAACAAAGGCTCGAAGCCCATCTTGACAAGAAAAACCGGGGCGGAAAAGTTGCCACGGTCATCCTCGGTTTTCAGGGAAGCGACGACGATCTCAAAACATTGGGGAAAATGCTCAAGACCAAATGCGGCGTCGGCGGATCGGCCAAGGACGGCGAAATCATCATCCAGGGCAACTTTCGCGACAAGGTCATGGAGATTTTGAAGGCGGAAGGTTATGTTGTGAAACGGGTTGGTGGATGAAATTCCAAATCCCAAATTTCAATCCCGATGGCTATCGGGACAAATCCCAAAATGGAAATTCCAAATTCCAAATCCCAAATCCCAATTCCGTAGTTATCGGGACAAATTTCAAATCCTGACCTTCGACAATGACAAATTATGATCCGACAATCTGAACTTATACTGAATCCGGACGGAAGTGTTTACCACTTGAACCTGCGCCCGGAGCACATTGCGCCCGACATTATTTTTGTGGGCGACCAGAATCGCGTGGAGAAAATCACGCAATTTTTCGAAACCATCGAATTTTCGACGCAAAAACGCGAATTCAAAACCCAAACGGGAAGCTACAAGGGCAAAAGAATTTCGGTAATGTCAACCGGAATCGGACCTGACAACATCGATATCGTGCTGAACGAACTCGACGCTTTGGTCAATATCGATCTTGAAACGCGCCTGCCCAAAAAAGGATTGACTTCGTTGAACATCATCAGGATCGGGACTTCGGGGTCGCTCCAGGCCGATATTCCAACCGATAGTTTCGTGCTTTCGAAATTCGGGCTTGGTTTGGACAACATGCTCCGCTCCTATCAGATCGACGAGGTTTCGGACAAAGATCTCGAGGAAGCTTTCGTAAAACACACGAATTGGGATGCGAAAAAAGGCCGTCCTTACGTGACGCGCTGCTCGGAAAAACTCGAGGCAATGGTCGAAAGCGAGCACATGTTCAAAGGAATTACTGCGACCGCCGGAGGTTTCTATGCGCCGCAAGGGCGTGTTTTGCGACTGGCTTTGCAGGATTCGGAACTCAATTCGAAAATGGACAATTTCGAGTTTGAAGGAGCAAAAATCACGAATCTCGAGATGGAAACCGCAGCAATTTACGGACTGTCGGCTTTGCTTGGTCACAATGCCTTGTCGCTGAACGCCATCATCGCAAACCGCGCCAACGGAACTTTCAGCGCCGATCCTTACAAAGCCGTGGACGAACTCATCAAGTACACTCTGGACAAAATCGCAGCTGCCAAATGATGGAAAAGATTACCGTCAGTATCGAATCGCTTTTGAAACAAGGCACAGCCGTTTTCATGCATGCTTCGGAAGAGGAACTTTCTCTCAAAGCTTCGGCCGACAAATGGTCGAAACGCGAGATTTTGGGACATCTGATCGATTCGGCGGTGCACAATCTGGTCAGGTTCACCGAATGTCGTTATCAAGCGCAACCTTACAAGCACCGAATTTACGATCAGAACGAATTGGTAACAATCAACGACTATCAAAATCAGGAAACCGAAGATTTGTTGGTTTTATGGTTATCTTTAAACAAAAGGATCGCGGCTTTGATCGCAATTGTTTCCGAAAAGGATTTACAGATTCCGATTGTGTTTTCAGATGGAACGATTCAGGATTTGCGTTTTTTGATGACCGATTACGCCGATCATCTGGAACATCATATCAGGTCATTGGAACGTTCGCGTTAGGGATAGCAGTAGCAGTAGCAGTAGCAGTAGCAGTAGCAGTAGCAGTAGCAGTAGCAGTAGCAGTAGCAGTAGCAGTAGCAGTAGCAGTAGCAGTAGCAGTAGCAGTCGCAGTCGCAGTAGTAGCAGTTGCAGTTGCAGTAGTAGCAGTAGTAGCAGTAGCAGTAATGGTAGCAGTTTCGAAGCTTACCTGAAATCAATAAAGTAGGGCGACCATTATCAAATAGCAAGAAAGATTTGGTAAACTTGCGACGGAAGCGCGTCATTTTCGCGACGACCGGAAAATTACAGTCACAATTGCGGCTCAACACTGCCACTGCCGCTGCCACTGCAACTGCAACTTCTAATAACAATTTAAATAGAAACATGAACCTAAAAATATCCGGCGTTCCGGAACATTTCAATCTCCCATGGCATTTGTGCCTCGAAAACGGTTATTTCCAAAAAGCCGGACTCGAAGTCTCGTGGACGGATGTTCCGGAAGGCACGGGAAAACTTTGCCAGATGTTGCGCGAGGGCGAAACCGATGTGGCCGTGATCCTGACCGAGGGAATCATCAAGGACATTTTGGCGGGAAATCCGTCGAAGATCGTACAGATTTACGTGCAATCGCCTTTGATTTGGGGTGTTCACGTGGCCGCGAATTCTAAATTCGAATCGATTCCAGATCTTGAAAACAAGGTCGCGGCGATTTCGAGAAACGGGTCGGGTTCCCAACTCATGGCTTACGTGAATGCCGACAATCAGGGTTGGTCGAAGGCGAATTTGAGGTTCGAGACCGTGCACACGATCGACGGAGCGGTCGAAGCGCTGACAAAAGGTTCGGCCGATTATTTTATGTGGGAAAGGTTCATGACCAAACCGCTGGTCGACAAAGGGATTTTCCGTCGCATAGACGATTGCCCGACGCCTTGGCCTTGCTTTGTGATCGCGGTTCGCAGCGAGATTCTCGAGAACAATTCGGAAATCATCGAAACCTTGCTTTCTGTAATCAACCAAAAAACATCGGCTTTCAAACAAATTCCCGATATAGACGTCCTGCTCTCTCGGCGTTACCACCAAAAACAGGAAGATATCCAACAATGGCTGGCGCTCACGCAATGGTCGCAAGCGAACTTTTCTGAACCTGTGTTAAACAAAATTCAAAATCAATTGGCCGATTTAGGCATTATTGCCAAAAAGGGTACTTTTGCCGATATCGTGCACGGATAATTCCGGGCGAAACGTCCCATGGTCAAACTCAGCGAAATTCCATTCCGCAAAATCCGCGACAAGCTTACTGTAAAGAAGCCTTGGGACAGCATCATTATTTTTGTGCTGAATGTGCTAATCGCCGTTCCGGTTTTTATCGTGTGCCACCGGTATACGATCGATCCGGGTTGGCCGATCCATCTCGATAGAATCCTCATGTTCATTGGAATTTTGGTGGCTTTCCAGCTGATTTTGAGATTGCTCCGAAAGATTATCATTTTCGCGATTTTCCTGTATCTGGTATTTCTCGCCTGGGGAACGCTTTTTGGCCAATACGGGTTCGACGACGTTTACGAAGATTACCGTTACATGGTTTATGCGATGGACGACAGCCCGAATCCGCAGGATCTCATCATGTCGCGACTGCTTCCGTTTCCCAACAAATCAAAGATTATCAAAGCCGTTCAGTTCGACAATCCCCGCGTGCGCAATTTTTCGGTGGCCGCGACGACCAAATATTTCCGCGACACCAAAGGTTATGGCGATTATCGCACGTTGATCCAGTGTTTTGCCGTGTTCAAGGAAATCAACGGCCGATGGAATTATGTGAGCGACCCGAAAGGCCGCGAGTACATCGCATCAGCTTCGGAATCAGTGCGTTTGCTATCAGGCGATTGCGACGACCACTCGATCCTGATGGCGGCTTGCGTGAAATCGATTGGAGGAACGCCGCGTCTGATACACACCGGAGGACACATTTATCCCGAAATACTCATCGGAAACAAAAACGATCTGGAAACGATCAACTACTTGATAAAGAAGGTTTTGTTTGTCAAGGAAGCCAAGGACAAGACGATCCATTACCACATAGACGAGCGTGGACAAGTTTGGCTGAATCTCGATTATACGGCCAAATATCCCGGCGGACCTTTTATGCATGAGGAGATTTTGGGCGCTTTGACTTTGGAGTAGCGAAGTTTTTAACTTCGCGATTCGTGTGGCCGAGTCTGTGACTCGGAAAATTCATGCCTTAAGATATTCGCGAAATTTAATTGGAAGCAAAATCCGGCTATCCGCTACTAGCTTTTTTGAAAAAGACAGGTTTTCCAAGGGTTGCAACGAGCTTCCTTCGGTCGCTGTCGAACCCGGGAAAACCAAGGTCTTTTCCTGCAAAAGGCTAGCCGCTGCTATCCGGGCTAGTCGCGGTAACGACTCAGTCACTTTTCATTCAGGCACTTTCGCACGCACGCACTTTTTTCCTTACCTTCGCCCCAAATCCAAGCTCATGAAAAAGCTCCTGATCGCCTGCCTGCTAGTTTCGGGAATGGCGTTTGCCCAAGAAGCCGAGAACGAAAACAAAGCTCCGGTAGCCTCCAAAAAGAACGAATTCCGCGTTGACGTGCTTTCGCTCATCGCCTACGGAAAAGCCAATATTTCCTACGAACGTTTCGGACAGGGAAAATGGTCATACGGACTGACCGGGAGTTTTACGGTCGGCGACAAATTCGAGAAAGATTTTGACGAAGGGTTTCGCAGCACGCTTCCCAAATATGAGGTGATTCCTTACATCAGGTACAAAATGTCCAACAGCGACGCGCATTATTATTTCATCGAAGGATTCATTTCGGCCAACGGCGGAGATTTCCGTGAGATCGAAAGAGTCGTTGACGGCACGAACGCCTACTACAAAATCTCCAAAGAAGGTTATTTTTCAGTAGCTCCGGGCGCAAGTATCGGATACAAAGTCTATTTCGCGGACAGAGTCGCTCTTGAGTTCCTTGTCGGCGCCGGTTTCAACATACTGGATTCCGACAAAAGTCCAGATGTAATCTCGCGCATCGGCCTAAACCTCGGTTACAGATTCTAAAAAATTGCATCCCATGAAATCAATGATCAATATCATCAGTTCACTACGCTCGAGTAAAAAGTTTACTTATATCGCACTCGCATTTTCGTCATTGTTCATGGCCTCGTGCGACGACGAAGACGGATTTTACAACGAAAAATACGCCAACACGGGCGAGCTCGTCACGATAGACATCCAACCAACTTACGCGGTCGGGGATTTTCTGTACGTCGACGCTGATTTCGGACGATACCAGTCGGAAGAAGGTTTTCCACAGTTGCTTGACATTTATGAAACTACGAGCGGCGCTCCCGGATTCGTTTTTACCTATTTGATGGAGAAAGAATCTTCTCCCGGCATTTGGACACCTGTTTCGACAACCTTGCAGCAACTTCAGGTGAATTCGGGAACGGCCCAGGCCGGAAATTTTGTTTTGGGAACGGCTCTTTACAACGCTTCGGACGAGACTTACGAATACAATGTCGGTTATCCTTTGACTTCAGCTGGAAACTACAGACTGAGTTTTGGCGTGAACAGCGATTCGGCCAACAAGATCGAATTGCGTTCCAAGACACAAGGCAATAAACTGTTCCTGAACCTGATCTCGAGTACGACGCAATTGACCGGAGGCGGTTTTTACACGTTTACCGTCAACTGATTCACCATTCGATTTCAGGCAATCCTTTTGATTTCAGGTAAGCGTTCGCCTGGCTAAAATGCCTGTTTCCAAACCACTTTCCCTGATTTGCGCTCATTGGCGAAGGATGTCCCGATTTCAAGACCAAATGTTTCGAAGCATCGATGTTTTTGCCTTTTTGCTGGGCATAACTTCCCCAAAGCAGGAAAACGACATTTTCTTTAACGTCGGAAACGCGCTGGATTACGGCATCGGTAAAAGTTTCCCAACCGTTTTTTTGATGGCTTCCGGGTTCGGCCTGCCTGACTGTCAACGTTGCATTCAAAAGCAAAACGCCTTGGTCTGCCCAACGTTCCAGATTTCCGTTTAAAGGATAAGGTTTCCCCAAGTCGCTCTGGATTTCCTTGAAGATATTGACCAACGAAGGCGGAATCTTGATGTTGTCGGCGACAGAGAAACAAAGTCCGTTGGCCTGACCGAAGCCGTGATAGGGATCTTGTCCGATAACGACGACTTTCACCTTGTCGAACGGACATCGATCAAAAGCAGCGAAAATCTGCGGTCCGGGAGGAAAACAGACTTTTCCGTGTCTGGAATCGTATTCGGAAGCAACAAATTCCCTTAGTTTGGCGAAGTAAGGTTTTTCGAATTCCTCATGGAGTTCCTTTTGCCAACTTTCGTCTAATTTCATTTTTTCAGGATTTTATCCCAAATATACAATCGGACATTCGTCTGAAACCAATCCACGACAGCCAATTTTTAGGTAAATTTGTACACGTTTAAAAAATAGCATGATCATCCAAGACAGAACGCTGCAAGACTTGCAGTTTCCCACCATATTAGAGACGATTTCCGAAGCCTGTGTCACCGATTTGGGCAAAGAAAAAGCACTCGCCATAAAACCGTTCCGCGACAAGGAAATCCTTATGGACGCGCTTTCGCAGACCTCGGAGTATGTTTCCTCTTTCCAGAACAACAATGCCTTGCCCAACCACGGCTTTGAGCAGATCACCAACGAGATCAAGTTTTTGGCCATCGAGGACAGTTTTCTCGACGCTTCGGCATTTCGCAAAATCGCCACTGTTTCCGAGACTTCGAATACCTTGATCCAATTCCTCAAGAAGTTCGACGATTATTATCCGAAGCTTTACAAACGCGCTCAGGAAGTCATTTTTACAAAAGATATCATTTCCAAAATCGATGCTATCGTAGACAAATACGGAGAAATAAAGGACGATGCGTCGTTCGAGCTTTCGGGAATCCGAAGCCAGATGAACGTGATCCGAGCCAAAGTCAACCAAAGTTTCGGTCAGGCCTTGACGCACTACAATTCGCTTGGTTATCTGGACGACATACGCGAAAGCATTGTGGAAAACCGACGTGTCCTGGCCGTTTTGGCCATGTATCGCCGGAAAGTCAAAGGTTCGATTTTGGGAAGTTCGAAAACGGGAAGCATCGCCTTCATCGAGCCCGAAGCGACTTTGAAATTTTCGCGCGAACTCTCGAATCTCGAATACGAGGAAAAGCGTGAGATCGAAAAAATTCTCAGGAAATTGTCGGGCGACATCCGTCCTTTCGTGGAAACTTTGGGGCAATATCAAGCGTTTTTGTCAGATGTGGATGTGGTTCACGCCAAGGCCAGATATGCACAAAGGATCAATGGTCTGCTCCCGAAGATTTCCGAGGAAAGACGCTTGTTTTTCCGCGAAGCCTTCCATCCTATTTTGTATCTGACAAACAAACGAAAAGGCGAAAAGACGTATCCGCAAACTTTTGACTTTACGCACGAAAGCAGAATTATCGTGATTTCTGGTCCGAACGCCGGCGGAAAAACGATCTCGCTGAAAACCGTCGGATTGTTGCAGCTGATGTTGCAAAGCGGCATGTTGATTCCGGTGCACGAACGCAGCGAAACGTTTTTGTTTGACCGGATCATGACTGATATCGGAGACAATCAATCTATTGAAAACCATTTGAGTACGTATAGTTACCGACTCAAAAACATGAACTACTTTCTCAAGAAGTGCAACAGCAAAACCATGTTCCTCATCGATGAATTCGGAACGGGTTCAGATCCTGAACTTGGAGGCGCGCTGGCCGAAGTTTTCCTCGAAGAATTCTACCACCGCGAAGCCTTCGGAATCATCACGACGCACTATTCCAACCTCAAAATGCTGGCCAACGAAATGCCGCACATGACCAACGCAAACATGCTTTTCGACGAAAAATCGCTCGAGCCGATGTACAAATTGGTTTTGGGTCAGGCCGGAAGTTCGTTCACGTTCGAGGTCGCCCAGAAAAACGGCATTCCATACGGATTGATAAACCGCGCCAAAAAGAAGATCGAGGGCGGCAAAGTGCGCTTCGACAAGACGATCGCCAACTTGCAGAAAGAGCGTTCGAAGCTCGAGAAAACGTCCGAAAACCTCAAGCACGAAGAAACAAAGGCGCGTGAGGAAAGCGTGAAGCTCGAGGACATGAATTCGCGCATCAGGCAAAAACTCGAAAGCTATCAGGAATTATATGACAGCAACCAAAAAGTTATCTATCTAGGACAGAAAGTCGACGACATGGCCGACAAATATTTCAACAATAAAGACAAGAAACACCTTATCGGCGAGTTCTTGAAAATGGTCGAAATCGAGAATTCGAAGCGCAAGAAACTGCATCCGAAAGAGAAAAAAGTCGAGGAACAAAAGAAAAAGGAAGTCATCGAGGAAGTGAAGGTCGTCGTTGAGGAAATCCGCGAGGAGAAAAAGGAGAAGAAGAAAAAGGAAGCCGCGGCTCCAAAACCGAAAGTGACACTTAAAATCGGCGATCGCGTGAGAATGGTCGATGGAAAAGCCATTGGAAGCATCGACGCGATAGAGAAAAACAAAGCAACGGTAAACTACGGACTTTTCACCTCGAAAGTAAGCCTTGACGAACTCGAATTCGTCGAAGCCAAAAAGAAATAAATCGATGTTAAAGGAACGTCTGCATGCGCCTTTTCGGGCTACTTTTGCACTCAGGCACTCAGGCACTCAGGCACTCAGGCACTCAGGCACTCAGGCACTCAGGCACATAAAAAATGAAAATCTCCGAACTCCCAAAAGGCAAGAAAATAATCCTGTTCGACGGCGTCTGCAACCTTTGCGACAATTTCGTGCAATTTATCATCAAGCGCGACAAAAAGGACGTTTTTCGTTTTGTGGCACTGCAGTCGGAGCTTGGGGAACGAGTTTTACAACACATCGGCATCGACCGGAAACACATCGATTCCATGGTTTTGTATGAACCCGGAGTGGCTTATTTTTACAAGTCGGATGCAGCGCTCGAGATTACCAAGAATCTCGGCGGATTTTGGAATCTTGCCACGGGCTTCAAGATTCTTCCGGGCTTTCTGAGAAATCCCGCTTACGATTTTGTGGCCAAAAACCGGTATAAATGGTACGGACAAAAAGAAAGTTGCATGATTCCGACGCCGGAACTCAAAGCTAAATTTTTGGAATAAAAAAAGGCCGGAATTCAAGTCCGGCCTTTTTGTTTATTCTGTAGCGATCAGTGTTTGATGACTTTTTTTGTGACGCGTCCCGAATCGCCTTCGACGGTCATGAAATAAACGCCGGAAGTCAATCCGGAAACATCGATTTGCGCCTGGTCTTCCAAACCGACTTTCTGGTTTCTCACAGTGCGTCCGTTGATATCGGCAATGCTTACACTTTCTATATTTCCGACAGTTGAAATGTTTACGACGTTATCGGCCGGATTCGGATAAAAGCTAAACGCCGCCACAGTAGGATTGTCCACGCGAAGCAGCGGTCCGTCAGCAGCCAGGGCGCGCAAGCTCACGTTGTCGAACTGCGCTGTCGCAGCAACTGTATTGGCTTGTCCCGATGTAGAAATCGCGTTGGCAAGAAGGTTCAAAGTCGACAAATCTGTTCCCGTGCTCGCGCCCATTATCGAAGGAGCCGTAACCATCGTTCCGGAAAGTTCCTTGAATTTGAGTTCGCCCGTGGTTTTGTTGTAGCTGAAACCGACAGTGTACCACGTATTCTGCGCCAAAGTTACGGCCGTGAATGTAGTTCCGGTAAGACCTAGCGTGAACGAATAGTTTCCGACTGCGCCACCGCCTGCAGTGTTGTCATAGTAACCAAGGCCACGCAATTCGCGGGTTGCGGCTATGTAAGTTAGTCCGGCGAGCATTCTGGTAAGGTCGGTGTTGTAAAGGATTACGCGGAACGAATTCGCGCTCGTCGTCGCAGCGCCTGTGTAAAAATCGAATTGTACTTGCGCCACGTCGTTTCCGGCAGTTCGCGTTCCCCAAATCGCGGAAACGTCTTTGTACATGCGGCGTGTGTTCACGGCTGTATTCGAGCCCGTGAGTTGGATCACGTTTCCGTAAGTTCCGCCGGCGTTCACGACCTGAAAGTCTGAATTTGCACCTGCGGTCACTGTTGTGAGCCATCCGCCTTGTCCGGGAGTTGCGCCTGTGATGTCTGTTCCGACGTTTCCTACGGTATAGGCAGTCGCATCGTCAGACAGCAATGTTTGAGCTTGGCCTAAAGCCGCAGTCAACAACGCAAAAGATAAGAGTAGAGATTTTTTCATATATTCTATTTTAGGATTGATTGCGACTAAATTAGCGAATAATACAATCGAAAAACAAAATATTTTTACCGCAGAATTGTTAAAATGCGAAGAATATTTTATTCGGTGGCTTTGCCCGATTCCCATTTGCCTACAACCGATGTTGCCAACGCATTTCCAAGTACATTCGTGGCGCTTCGGAACATGTCACAGAAGTGATCGATAGGCAAGATCAAAGCGATGCCGATCTCGGGAATCTTGAACATGCCGCAAGTTGCCGCAACAACGACAAGACTTGCACGCGGAACGCCGGCGATTCCTTTGCTGGTAAGCATCAAGACCAAAAGCATCGTCATTTGCGTTCCAAAGTCGAGGTCGATCCCGTAGACCTGTGCTATGAAAATACTGGCAAAAGTCATGTACATCATGCTTCCGTCGAGATTGAACGAATAGCCAAGTGGCAACATGAAAGACACGACTTTGTTCTTGACGCCGAATCGCTCGAGTTCTTCGGTGAGTTTTGGAAAAACGGCCTCGCTGCTGGTCGTACTGAACGCGATTACAAGTGGACTCACGATTCTCTTGAGCAAAACGGACATGGATTTTCCCAAAAAGATATAGCCGACAATAAGCAAAACGGCCCAAAGCGAGCCAATTCCGACCAGGAATGAACCAAAAAACTTGGCATAGGTGATGATGAGTTCGACGGCATTTTGAGTGGCGAAAACCGCCGTAAGCGCACCAAAAACTCCTATTGGCGCAAACTTCATCACGTAATTCACCATTTTTAGGATAATGTGCGACGTCTTGTCGAGCGCTTTGACGACAGGTTCGGAAACGGCCGGCATCGAGGCTGCTGCGAGTCCGAAGAAAATCGAGAAAATCACGATCTGCAGGATTTCGTTGGTGGCCATCGCCTCGAAGACGCTTTTCGGGATAATGTGCTCGACGAAGTTCTGGGCCGAGAAATTCTGGGTTTTCGCAGCTACATCCTGGGCGGCGGCCACGTCGATGTCTCCCAGTTCGATTCCTTTTCCGGGCGCGAGCAAATTGACGAAAAATGCACCGATGAGCAACGAGATGAAAGACGCCGTGAAAAACCAAAGCAACGCGCGTCCGCCTACTCTGCCGACTGTCTTGAGATCGCCGAGTTTCGCGATGCCTACGACCAAAGTCGTGAATACCAAAGGCGCAATGATCATTTGCACCAAACGGATGAAAATCGTGGCGAGCAGCTTGATGTAATTGCTGAATTCCTTTGCCGATTCGGCACTTGCCGTTTCGTGAATGGCGACTCCAAGGGCGGCACCGAGAATCATCGAAATCAGGATTTGGCCGGTGAGGCTTTTGAGGAAAGGGATCTTTTGGTCGTTGTGGGTCATTACTTCGTTATTCAAAATTCGTTATTCATTATTCATCATTCATTTATTCGTTGTTCAAAATTAACTTTCTACCAGCAAATTAAATTTCTTCATTGTTTTTTATCCAAATGACCACAGACACCGAAGTTTTCGACCAACGAATGTTTATTGACGAACAACGATTGTCGAACAACGAATAACGATCAACGAATTTTGAATGTTGAACGATTGCCTAGCCCGGATTCAAGCGGTTAGCCTTTTGACGGGAAACCGTAGTTTTTGCGCTGTTGCGGAAGCGACCGAAGGAAGCTCTTCGCGACGGCTGCAAAACAAGGTTTACCTAGAAAGCTAAACGCGGGCAGCCGGATTAAGCTACTTATTATAGGTCTTGTTTATCAGATGGAAATCGGCAAGCACAATTGCCGCCATGGCTTCGACGATTGGCACGGCGCGTGGCACAACACACGGATCGTGGCGGCCTTTGCCTTGCATTTCGACGATATTTCCTTTGTTGTCGAGCGCTTCCTGTTTCTGGATTATGGTAGCCACGGGCTTGAAGGCGACACGGAAATAAATGTCCATGCCGTTCGAGATTCCGCCCTGAATTCCGCCCGAAAGGTTCGATTTGGTCGTTCCATCCTCGTTGTAAAGGTCGTTGTGTTCGCTGCCTTTCATCTTGGCGCCGCAAAATCCGCTTCCGTACTCGAAACCTTTGACGGCGTTGATCGAAAGCATGGCCTTGCCGAGTTCGGCGTGCAGTTTGTCGAAAACGGGCTCTCCCAAACCTATCGGAACGTTTTGGATCACGCAAGTCACCGTGCCACCGACAGAATCGCCTTGCTTGCGGATTTCACGTATGTAGGCCTCCATTTTTTCGGCTGTCGCGGCATCCGGACAACGCACGTCATTCGACTCGATCTTCGTGAAATCTAGCGCCTGATAAGGCTTGTCGATGAAAATATCTCCTACGGACGAAGTAAAAGCGCTGATTTTGATGTCCTTGAGATATTGTTTGGCGATCGCTCCGGCCACCACTCTTGACGCCGTCTCGCGTGCCGAACTTCTTCCGCCGCCGCGGTAATCGCGAATTCCGTACTTTTTCTCGTACACGTAATCGGCGTGGCTTGGACGATATTGGTCTTTGATGTGTGAATAGTCGTGCGACTTCTGGTCGGTGTTCGGGATAATGAAACCGATTGGCGTTCCCGTGGTCTTCCCTTCGAAGATTCCCGAGAGGAATTGCACTTCGTCGGCCTCTTTCCTTTGGGTCACGATTGCCGATTGTCCCGGTTTTCGCCTGTCCATTTCGTGTTGGATCGCCGAAAGATCGAGTTCGATTCCGGGCGGGCAACCGTCGATTATTCCGCCAAGGGCTTCGCCGTGCGATTCCCCGAATGTGGTAAGTCTGAAAAGTGTTCCGAATGAATTTCCTGCCATTTGGTAAAAATAGTAAAAGTGCCTGAGTGAAGCGTGCCTGAGTGCCGGAGAAAACCGAAAGACGTCGAACTAAGCGAATGAAATCCGATAAGGATCAGATCAGTCAATTGATATACAGCGAGTTGAAAAATACAGTCGATTTCCCGATTTCAGGAAAGGTTGCGTCAATTCGGGTCGGATCTAATCGGTACGACGAACTCAGGCACTCAGGCACTCAGGCACTCAGGCACTCAAACAAATTTCTTAACTCCTGATTCAGTTTCACTTAACACGCAAAACGTTTATTTGCGAAACGTCCTTCCAAATGAAAAAGAGAAAAGTTGAGCTCGTCGTCCTTTCGGACATCCACCTTGGCACTTACGGTTGCCACGCAAAGGAATTGCTGCATTATCTGAATTCCATAAAGCCAAAAACGCTGGTGCTGAACGGCGATATCATCGACATCTGGCAATTCCGCAAGTCGTATTTCCCGAAATCGCACCTGAAAGTCATCCGAAAGATAATCGATTTTACTTCCAAAGGCACGCAAGTCTATTATTTGACAGGCAATCACGACGAAATGCTGCGAAAGTTCAGCGGGACGAATTTTGGCAATTTCAAGCTTGACGACAAACTGGTGTTGAACCTTGACGGAAAAAACGCTTGGATTTTTCACGGGGACGTTTTCGACGCCTCGGTGCAACACTCCAAATGGATCGCAAAACTCGGCGGTTGGGGTTACGATTACTTGATTTTGGTCAACCGATTCGTGAACTGGTGTCTGCATAAATTTGGAAAAGAGCCTTATTCTTTCTCCAAGAAAATAAAGGGAAGCGTCAAAAAAGCCGTCAAATTCATCTCTGATTTCGAAAATACCGCCACCGAACTCGCGACGGAAAAAGGCTACGATTACGTGATTTGCGGACACATTCACGAACCCAAGATCGTCGAGGTCGAAAACCGCCACGGAAAGACGACTTACCTGAATTCGGGCGATTGGATCGAGAACCTTACCGCTTTGGAATACAATAAGAAACGCTGGAAGATGTATCGATATTCGGAACAAAAACCTACCGTGGACGAAGACCTTTTCGAGATGGAAGATTTGCTGTCGAACGCAGATTTGACGTCCTTGCTGTTTTCCCAAAAACCCGTGATTTCGCGAGCAATAAAAGCGTTCAATAAATGTTAAAGTATTGGTAACCGCCTTTTCTTCCCGTTCGTCAAATGTTAAATTTGGGTATAACCTAAAATGACACAACAATGACGAAATTGTTTATTTGCGCGGCTTTCGCGATCGCATCGGCTTTTTCTGCCGAGGCACAGACGGTTCGGGACAACGCCATCGGAATCCGATTGAGCGCCGGTGATGGAATTGGTGCCGATGTTTCTTATCAAAGACGCGTATTTTCCAAAAACCGACTTGAGTTCGACCTTGGCCTTCGCGACCAGGACCATTACGACCAAGTGAAATTCATGGCCGGATTCCATTGGATCATCCCAATCGAGCAAGGCTTCAATTTTTACGCCGGACCGGCAATCGGGGCCGGACGTTGGGAAACCAATCACTGGAATGACGTTCCCGGGGATTACCGCGACGACGGCGGATTCGGTGTGATTGCAGGCGTTGCCGGACTGGAATACGTGTTCCCGAACATTCCTTTGCAACTTTCGTTTGACATCCGTCCAGAGGCGCATTTTGGAGACAGACGCGATGATTTCGACCGCGATTATCATGCCTTGGTTCCGGATGTTGGTTTGGCGGCAAGATTTACTTTTTAAATCCCAATATTCAAATTCCAATATTCAAATTCCAAATTCCAATTGGTTTCATAATTTCCTTTTGGCTTTCGATCGACAATTTTATGCTGCACGCGGAAAATTGGTATAAATAAAAAAGCGAACCTGTTTACTCGGGTTCGCTTTTTTGCTTTCATGTAAAAATTCCACTGGCTGTTTCAGAGACAATTGGAATTTGGGATTTGAAATTTAGATTTTATCACTTGATTTCAATCGGCTTCTTCGAATTGATCTTCACGATTGCATAAGGATAAGTGATGACCTGCATGTTCATGGAATCGGCCGGAGGCGAAGTTTCTTTGACGTAAACGATGATTTTGTCGGGCGTCTCCTCTACTTTTTCGACCGTAATCGAATGGCCGCCCGTATTTTTTTCGCCCATGTTAAGCACGATGAAATTGGCGCTCGTAAGATCACTTGCCGATATTTTCTTGCGAAGTTTCTCGTCGGCCTGAAGCATCCGGATTTCCTGCTCGGTCGAAAGGATTTCGAAAAAATGGATGTTTCCGCCACCGTCAGACTGAGAAGTCAGCACTTCGTAAAGCGGTTTTTCGCCCGACACGCTTTTGGTCGAGCTACAGGCAGACAGGATTAGGATCAGCGAAAGCGCGGCAATTTTTCTCATACTTTGATTTGTAAGGCTTCTTCGTATAACGCTTCGTAAAGCGGTAATATTTTCTTGATGTCGAATTGTTTGGCAACCTTAAGCGCGTTTTCACGGAATTTTTGCAAGGTCGCATCGTCCTTGAGGATTTTCACGGCGTTTTGTGCCATCTCGTCTATGTCGCCTACTTCGCTCAAATAACCTGAAACACCATCGAAGTTCACTTCGGGCAAACCGCCAGAATTCGTCGAGACGACGGGAATTCCCCAAACCATCGCTTCGAGCGCGGCCAATCCGAAGCTTTCTGTTTCAGATGGCAGCAGGAACAGATCGGTATAACTCAAGATCTGGTCAATCTCGTTGCTGTTTCCGAAGAAAATCACACGGTCGGTAATTCCAAGTTTCTGGCACAATTTCTCGGCCTTGGCACGTTCTGGTCCGTCGCCGACCATCATGAGTTTGGCCGGAATCTGTTCCTGTATCTTTGCAAAAATCCTGATTATGTCCGGGATTCTCTTGATTTTTCGGAAGTTGGAAATGTGCGTCACGATGCGCTCGCTCTTGTCGGCCATGACCGAACGGCGGCAACGGATACTTGGATCGGACGTGTTTTTGTCCAGTTCGATAAAATTCGGGATCACGTGGATTTCCTTTCGGATGTCGAAATGCCTGTAAGTATCGTCCTTCAAACTTTGTGAAACCGAAGTTACGATGTCAGACTTGTTGATGCTGAAAGCCACGGCGGGTTTGTAAAACGGATGGCTTCCGACAAGCGTGATGTCGGTGCCGTGCAAAGTCGTCACGATCGGCACGTAAATGCCTTCGTCCTTCAACATCTGCTTGGCCATGTAAGCGGCATAAGCGTGGGGAATCGCATAATGTACGTGCAAAAGTTCGATTCCGTAGAGTTTCACCATATCGACGAGTTTGCTCGAAAGCGCCAATTCGTAAGGCTGATAATGGAAAAGCGGATATTCGGGAACGTTGACCTCGTGATAGTGCACATTCGGGCTCAATTGCGAAAGGCGAACGGGTTGGCTGTAAGTGATGAAGTGTATTTCGTGTCCTCGTCTGGCAAGTTCGAGCCCCAATTCGGTCGCTACGACGCCAGAACCACCGAAAGTCGGATAACAGACGATTGCTATTTTCATGGTAGTTGCATTGTGTGGCAAAGGTACGAAACTGGCTTGCAATATCGGTTTTGCCGTCAAGCGGATTTTGGGAGGTTGGCGAAAGTCAGATTTGGACAATTTTCATGTTTCGCTCGCGGCCGATGCGTTTGTAAAATCACAAAAAAAATCCGGCGCGAACCGGATTGTGTAAAGATCGATCTGCATTCACATGTTTTTGAACTTACCGCGGACGTATCCGCCCAATAATTTGATGTTCTGCGAATTGTCGTGCACAAATACATCATCGAGAAAGAAGTGGAATTTGCCGTTGCCAAGATCGTTCACGATTACCGAACCTTGCGTCCCGTCATAAGCCGTCGTTCCTTCGATTAGTAGCACAGAGACAGTCCGGTCGCCCAAATCGTGCAGATCGTATGTACCGGAAACCGTTTGCTGAGAAATCGGATAAGTTACGGTCAACTGCAAGGTCAAACCTTTCTCGGCATCGTGAACCGTAAAAAACCGCATGTTCGATGCGTTTTCGGAACCTTGCGTAAAAGACGTGATTGCCGGACCGTCGTGATCGGAATCGGGAACGTTCGGCACAAAAGCAAGATTGCCAACCGAGATAGATGATTCGACCGAAGATCTATCGGTTTCATCGTCAGAAGCACAGCCAAAAGCGATCGGCAAAAGGAATAAGTAGAGCATTTTTTTCATGATTTGTTGTTTAAGGATAATCGCGCAACAACAAATGCCATGCCACCGAAAACGATTTCAAAAAAAAGCCGACTCGAGGTCGGCATTGCTTGTCAATTGGTTTGTCCGTTCCCGGTTCGGTAATCGAACGGAATGACCTCGAAATTGCCTTTTACTTTTCCTTTGAGTGATCTGGCGAAGCCTTGGTTGACCAAAGTCGCATCTTCCGAAAAGCGAAGTTCATATTCGCCATTGTCAAGTCTCGTGACTGTAACGCTTCCAGCGCCAGATTGACTCTGCGATTTGTGATCGTAAACGTTGGCTCTCGGAATCGTTCCGGGCGTAAATTGGTAAGTGCCTTCGAGAGACGTCTGTCCCAAAGGTTGCACGATTGTTATGGACATTCCCACGGGACGCGAACAAGGCGCGCCGCTGCAAGGAACAGGTTCGACCAAGTAAAAATAAGTCGTTTTGGCATCGGCATCAGAAAGCGGAAAATCGCTCGCATCGCTCATTAACAAATGTTCATAAGTGTATTTTTGACCGTCGACTTTGACCGAGGATTGATTATCGTCAGCACTGTCGTCAGAAGAACACGAAAGCGCAAAAATCGCGGCAGCAAGCATCCAAAACTTTTTCATAAATCACATTTTGGGAGCAATTTAAAAAAAATGCCAAATCATTTGTGGATTATCGCGTCCTGAATCGCCTTTTGCATATCCTCGCGTATGTTTTCCTTAGAAAGCGTGTTTGTCGTGCTGTCCGGGAAAGTTCGGTTCGACAGGAAAATGAAGATGGTTTCCGTTTCCGGATCGGCCCACGCCATCGTTCCCGTGAATCCTGTGTGTCCGAAACTCTTCATGGAAACACAATTGCAGGTTGGCCCGGCTTGCCCAGGAAGTTGTGGTTTGTCAAATCCGATGCCTCGTCTGTTGCCTTCCTTGAGAAAATACGTGCTGTTGAAATCGTCGAAAGTCTTGGCACTGAAAAATTGGTGTCCGGCATAATGGCCTTTCCACAAGTACATCTGCATGATCTTGGCCACGTCTGTCGCGTTTGAGAAAATTCCGGCATGACCTGCAACTCCGCCTTCCATCGCGGCTTCCATATCGTGCACGTAACCTTGGATTATCTGGTAGCGGAAATATTTGTCGTCCTCGGTTGGCGCGATCACGGCCTTGTCGAACCGTCTCAAAGGATTGTAGAGTGTGTGATCCATTCCCAAAGGTTTGTAGATATTGGCCTGGCTCAGGATATCCAGCGTCGTTTTGGTCGCTTTCTCGAGATAATCCTTCATGATGATGAACGCAAAATCGCTGTATTTGTACTCGCGTTTCGAAAGTAGTTTACTGTTGGCGATGAACTTCATTATCGAATCGTGATAGTCGTTCCTGATGTACAGATTTTCGGCTACCTGTTTCGAGAAATTCTGGTCGTAAACCTTACTGTAGTAACGCGCGTCCGGCTGTTTTAGGCTATCGAGCGTTTTTTTGTAGAAAGGTTCCCAGGCCTGAAGTCTGGCGTAATGTGAAAGCAGTTCTTTTATCCTGATGTTTTTCTTGTCGGAATCCTCGAAAACCGGCAAAAGATCGCCCAATTTGCTCTCGAGCGTGATTTTGCCTTTGTCGTATTGTTGCATCACATTTGGCAAAGTCGACACGATTTTGGTCAGTGAAGCGATGTCGTACAAATCGGAATTGGTGACTTTCGCGACCGCATCATAAGTTTGGTATCCGAAAGATCTCTGATAGACGATCTTTCCCTTTCTGGCGACCAAAACCTGCATGCCCGGCGTCATTTTACCGTTGATGGCTTTGTAGGCCAACATATCGATATTCGACAATTTGGCCGAACTCATCCCGACATTTTCCGGAGCGGTGTAACCCAAAACGTCAGTTGTTTTCGTTGTCAGTCCGTCGCCTACTTTGAAATTCGCGCCAATGGAAACCGGAAGTTTTCCCTTCGAGGAAATCGCCCCGAAAACCAATTCGGCAGAAACGATCTGGGCCACATCGCTGTTCTGGTAAGACACGATAACGCCTTTGAACCTGGACATGTCGGTGATTGGCAAGAGCGAATACGGCTTGGCGAAAACGTCGAGAATCACTTTGTTGTACTTGGCGATCGAATCGAGTTTGGCGCGTTCCTCGGGTTTGAAATCGTGGTTTTTCCAGGCGCCGTCACTTTTGTGGAATCCGACGATGACTGTTGTGTAATCCTTGAGTTTGGCTTGCATCAAGTGGATGCTGTCGTCGGCGATTTCGGTGACTTCGGTGTATTGTTTGAGCGTGGAAACGAACTGGCGGTTGCTGTCGTCTCCCAATTTTACGTAGGCGATTTTTTCGGCAGCCAAATCAGTGATGGGCAGAACCTCACCCTCGTTCTTCAAGACCGTGACTGCGTCCTCGTAAAGGCTGTATTGCAAAGCCGTGTCCTCTTTCGGGTTCACGCCTTCAAACACGTTTTTCATATCGATGGGCAGATAGATGTCTAAACCGACCTTGTATTTGTAACGCAGGATTTTCTTTACGGATTTCTCCAGACGTTGCTCCGTCAACAAACTATCTTGCATGGCGACACAGATCTTGTCGAGCGCCTTCGGAACATTTTCGGGAAAAAGCAAGATGTCGTTTCCGGCCAAAAAAGCCTCGAGGTCGATATCTCCGGGTTGTTTGAAATTGGCCGCGCCTTTCATATTAAGTGCATCGGTAAAAATCAGTCCGTTGAAACCCATTTGATGCTGCAGTAATTCCGTGACGACGGGATAGGAAATCGACGACGGATAATTTGGTCGTGTTTCCAAAGCCGGAACATTCAAATGCGCCACCATGACCGATGCCAATCCTTCGGAAAACAAGCGCTTGTACGGATACAATTCGACATCGTCAATTCGTTCTTTCGAAAAATTGACCATCGGAAGGCTGTAATGCGAATCGGTTTCGGTGTCGCCGTGACCCGGAAAGTGTTTTCCCGTGGCCAAAACGCCTTGCCGCTGGATGCCTTTCATCAACGCCGATGCTCTGTCGGTCACTTTTAGTTTGTCCTCGCCGAAAGATCGCGTACCGATAATCGGGTTTTTGGGATTCGTATTGATGTCGAGGACGGGAGCGAAATTGAAGTGCACTCCTACTCTTTTTGCCTGTCTTCCGTAAGCTTCACCTACTTTTTCGATCAGACTCAAATCCTGAACCGCGCCCAAAGTCATATTCCACGGAAAACGCATCACCGAGTCGAGTCGCATCGCCAATCCCCATTCGGCATCGATTCCCACGAACAACGGGATTTTCGATTCTTTCTGGAATCGGTTCGTAAGTTTGGCTTGTCGGCCCGGACCGCCCTGAAAAAAAATCACGCCTCCGATGTGCTGGTTTTTGATGAGCCGCGAAACCGAGTTGAAGTGAGCCGTATCTTTATTGGAATAAGCGGCGACCATGAACAATTGCCCGATTTTCTCGTCTATCGTCATGTTTTTGTAGAGACTGTCTACCCAAACGTCCTCTTTTTGCCTAAGTATCGGACTTTTGGCAAATTGGGCAGACGCCAGTTGAAAACAAGCTAAGAGGACGAAAATCGATATGCGCATGATTCGGGTTTAAAAAAAGCGGCTGTGCCAGCTCTCGTTTGCGGGAACTTCCCAAAATTCGTTCCATTCTCCAACCGTGTTCACCAAATTGTTGAAAACGATCGTATTTCCGGTAACGGCTTTGTCTTTGGCCATTTTTTTGAAATCGAGAAGCGACTTGTGGGCAATGAATTCGCCATTTCTGTAAGTCACATTCATTTTGTCGAGCAAATCGACGTTGAATTTTTTCTCAAGGCTTTGGATAAAATGCACCGAAGCGTCGATCGAGCAACCCGAAGCCGAATGCGCGTCCTGATTGACCGCGAGTATGATAAATCTATTGTATTTGGTCAGGAACGAGGCTTCTAAGCCGGTTCCGTGAGCCGCCCAGTTTTCTACGAATAGCGCAAGGTCTTTCTCGATTTCAGAAATTTCCTCGTCGGATAGCTTGCGGTTGGATTGGTAGATCCAAATCCTGGAATCTTCGGGCAATGTGTCGAATGGTACGTACATAAGTTGCGGGTTATTTGGTCAAACCGGCTATGACTTTATAATATCGGAATTCTTTCATTTTTGGGTCGTACAATTCGACCTCGCTGTAAGTGACGGTAATCTTGTCGCCTTTTTTAACTTTTCCTTCTGTAAACATCGTCGCAGACGCGAAATAATTAAGCAGAATCATGGTATGAGCGCGTCCGTTGTCGTCCTTGACAGAAATTGTCACGAACTGTTCGGTCTTGACCTCAAGCACTTTTCCGGTCAAACTGTGCGTCGTCGCGGCAGCTGCGCCACTCGAATCGTCTTCTTCTACCAAGGCCATCAGTACGTCGGGACAAAAATCCATCATTTTTAATCCGATCTCCGCGCCCAAGGTTTCGAAACCGCCGCTCTGGTCGTCAAGCGAAAATTGTTTGTCCTTCGGAAATTCCGACTTGTGGTTCGTGTAAGCCTTTATCATGCAGATCCCAAGTTGCGTATCGGTGATCTGGGTCGCGCCCGATTTCTTGAGATCGTTGACGCAATTGCAGGTTTCTGTGGCCGTTTTTTGGTAAACATCCTGGGCATTCGCAAAAAATCCGAAGGCCAGTAAAAGGATTGGAAGGGTATTTTTCATGTCAGAGTTCGCTCGCGCTGGCGATAAGTTCGGCTACGTCCATCACCTTGACTTCGCCTTCTTTTTCCTTGTTTTTGACACCGTCGGTGAGCATGGTGTTGCAGAACGGGCAAGCCGCCGCGATGATTTTGGGTTCTTCGGACAAAGCTTCTTCGGCCCTTTCGATATTGATCTCCTTGTTTCCGGGTTCGGCATCCTTGAACATTTGGGCGCCGCCGGCTCCGCAACACAATCCGTTTGCACGGGAGCGTTTCATTTCAACGAGTTCGGCGTCCAATTTCCGGATGAGTTCGCGTGGCGCTTCGTAAATGTTGTTCGCGCGCCCAAGATAGCAAGGATCGTGGAATACGATTTTCTTGCCCTTGAAAGATCCGCCTTCGATCGAAAGTCTTCCGTCGTCGAGCAAAGATTTGAGGAATTGCGTGTGGTGCACGACTTCGTACTTTCCGCCCAAACCTGGATATTCGTTCTTGATCGTGTTGAAACAATGTGGGCAAGCCGTTACGATCTTCTTGACCTCGTAAGCGTTTAGGACCTCGATGTTCATCATGGCCTGCATCTGGAACAGAAACTCATTGCCAGCGCGCTTGGCCGGATCGCCTGTGCAGCTTTCCTCCTGTCCTAAAACGGCAAAATCAACGCCCGCTTTGTTGAGCAAGCGCACGAAGGCTTTGGTGATTTTCTTGGCGCGATCGTCGAAACTTCCGGAGCATCCAACCCAGAACAAGACTTCGGGTGATTTTCCTTCGGCCATGAAATCGGCCATTGTCGGGACTTTGAGTTCTTCAGACATTATTTAGTGCTTAAGTGCCGAAGTAGAAGAGTGCCTGAGCCGTATACCGAAAAAATAGGTAAATTCTCCACTTTTACTTCAATGTTTATTATCGATTCTTTTATTACTTAAGACACTCAAGCACTTGGGCACTTGAGCGTTACTCGTGTTTTCCGTCGTCAAAAACCTGTATCGTGACTTCTTTCTCGATCAGATCGGTGAACTTTCCGCGATAGCGCGTAGCCTTCACCAAATGGTTGTCGATCCAGTGGTAATTTCCACCTCTCGGTTTGCCGAACACGATTCCGTGGTGTTTGAAGCCGTGCTTGTTCAGCCATTCCTCGGTTACCGGACGGTGCGCCTCGGTTCTCGAGGTAAAGAAAAAGATCACGTGACCTTCGTCGTACCATTTGTTGAGCGTGTCCAAAGCGTCCGGATACAATTCGGCCGTGGCCATTCTCTCCGGTTCTTCGTTCGGGATGTCGTCGCAGATCGTTCCGTCTATGTCGATCAGGTAATTCTTGATGTCGGCCGGCAATACCGGGCTGATGTGTTTTCCGTTCTCTGTCGCGGGTTGGAGGTTATCCTCGATGTCTTCCGTTTTCATTTGTTTGTCTTTAATAAATCTGATTTTTAGAATTGATCAAAAACACCCTTAACCTCACTTTATAAAGATGATTTTAGCTTTTAGATATTAGTCGTGAGTTATGAGTCGGAAACTCAACTTGTAAACCTGTTGGCCTTTACCTCATACCTCATACCTCATACCTCATAACTCATAACTAGTTCTCGTTTTTCCAGTTCAACCGATCCTGTTGGTTATAAGGCCAAGGCGCGCCATTGTTCTCGACGTTGGTCATCATCGCATTCAACGACTGCGGAGCGGCGCTTTGTTCCATGACCAGAAATCTTCTCATATCCATGATGATAGAAAGCGGACTGATATTCACCGGACATTCTTCCACGCAAGCGTTGCAGGTCGTGCACGCCCAAAGTTCTTCGGGCGTGATGTAATCGTTAAGCAACGTTTTGTTATCAGGGACGAATGTGCCTTTGTTCGCGTCGATGTTTTTTCCGACTTCTTCCAAACGGTCGCGCGTGTCCATCATGATCTTGCGCGGCGAAAGCTTTTTGCCCGTGATGTTCGCCGGACAGGCAGAAGTGCATCGGCCGCATTCGGTACACGTGTAAGCATTGAGCAATTGCACCCAATTCAGGTCCTGGACGTCTTGTGCGCCGAATTTTTCCGGAACGGCATTTGGGTCGGCGTTGGCTGGAGTCGCGAAAGGATCGGCATTCGGATCCATCATCAGCTTGACTTCGGCCGTAACCGAATCGAGGTTGTTAAATTTTCCCTTCGGATTCAAATCGGCGTAATAGGTATTCGGAAAAGCCAAAAGAATGTGCAAGTGCTTGGAAAAATACAGGTAATTCAGGAAAAACAAAATCCCGACGATGTGCAACCACCAAAAAGTGCGTTCCAAAACCCAGACTTTCTCGGCCGACATTCCGTTAAAAATCGGCGAAAGCCAGCTGCTTATTGGGAAAGCGCCTTGCCCTGATTCGTAATGTCCGAAAGAACGCAGCTGCAAATTGTAGTCTGAGGCGTTCATCAACAGGAAAAGCGACATCAGGATCACTTCCATATACAAAATGTAATTCGCGTCGCTTTTTGGCCAACCTTTCAGATCGGAATGGATAAAACGCTTGACTTTGATGACGTTTCTCCTGGCCAGGAAAGCGATTACACCAACGAGCACCAAAACGGCCAGCACCTCGAAAAATCCGATGAGGAAACTGTAAAATCCGCCAAGGAAAGACAAGACGCGGTGTGTACCGAATAATCCGTCAATAACGATTTCGAGTACTTCAATGTTGATGATCACGAATCCGACGTAAACAAAAATGTGCAGAATGCCCGAAATGGGGCGTTTCACCATCTTTTTTTGGCCCAAAGCGATCATCGCCATATTCGTCCAGCGTTCGCCGGGATTGTCTGATCGATCGATGTCACGCCCGAGTTTGATGTTGCGCACCAATTTTTTGACGTTGATCGCAAAATATCCGCCGGCCAATGCCAGAATTACGGCAAAGAGTATATTGTCGAGGTAACTCATTGCGTGCTAGTTTTGAGGAGTTGGCTCTGTCGGAGCGACGTACGGCTTGTTTTTCTTTCCGAAAAGCGACACGTTCACGTAACGCGTCGGGTTGAGTCTCACGTCCTGAAGCAACAGTTCAAGCTCTTTTGAAGTCTTGGCCAGATTGTTGTAAAGCGCTTCGTCCTTGACGAGTTTGCCCATCGTGCCTTGTCCGGAATCGATCGTCAGCATCAAATTGTCGACCTTGGCAAGCGTTCCTTTTAGGCTTTCGACGGCTTTGTCGAGTTCGGCTTTTTCGAGTTTGTTCGAGATTTTGCTGAAATCGCTTGAAACCTTGTCGAAATTGGCCACGACGTTATCGATTTTACCCTTGTTGTTGTCAAGGATTCCGTTCAGACTGTTCGACGCTTTGTGGAATTGCGTCATCGTCGCATTGAGTTCGGCGATCGTCCCTTTCAGGTTTTCCTGACTTTTCTTGTCGAGAATATTGTTCACGCTTGTGATCGTAACCGACAAATCGCCCAAGACCTTTTCGAGTTTCTGTTGCAGCGGTTCGAGTTTTTCACCAAGTAAAGCCGTGAGCCCGGGAACGTTAGCGCCTCTTAGCGTATCGCCCGATTTGGCCTCTTGCGTATCCTGAAGATTCGGGACGATCTGAAGTTGTTTGCCCGCGATCACGCCAGGTTCGTAAATGTTCACGACGCTCGATTTTGCGATTGGGAAATCCTCGTTGGTAATGCGCATTTCCACTAGCAATTTACCCGATTTGTTGTTCAGCGAGATCTTTTTTATGTGTCCGACGATAAATCCGTTTATGGTGATCGGTGCCGATGCAGGCAATCCCTCGACGTTGTCGTATTCTACAAAAAATGTCTTGTCGCTGGTAAGGATGTCGTTCCCTTTAAGGAAACTGTATCCCCAAATAAACAATAAAATTGATGCGATAACCAGAATGGCGGTCTTGATTTCCCTTGTAATTTTCAAAGCTTTGCTGTTTTGAACAAAAGTAAGACAATTATCCGAAAAGACTTTGCCTAATTTTTAAGGGCTTCGTCCAAACTTATCTGTTGGCCGTTGCGGAAAGCTACGACGTAAGCCGATGGGAAGCCTTTTGTCTTAGCCTCAGACAGTTTCTGTCTGGCCATTTGGTAATCTGAAGTTTCGCCGTAGTAGTATTTGTATTTGGCGCCCGAAGACATCATGGAAACGCCGCTCAATCCTTTGAAGTTGCTTGGCGTCGTGGGAAGTTTCGTTCCGCTGGCGGAGATTTGCACTTTGAATACGACTCCGGCCGATGTCGTAGTCTCTGGAACAACGGGTTCGATGGCACGCGTCGGGGTTTGCACAGGCGCTGGAGTTGGCGTATCGGCAACCGGAGTTTCCTGGATTCGCTGCGACGGACGTTCGTCTGCAGGTTCGAAATTGCCGCTTCCGAAGTATTCTTTCTTGTATCCGATTATGGCGTTGGCGATCGCTTTCGCCATTTCCTGCTGGCCTTCGTCAGAATCTAGGTAAGCGCCGTCCTTGGCGTTCGAGATGAATCCCATTTCGATCAAAACGCGCGGCATGTAGGCTTTGTGCAATACCATATAAGGTGCTTGTTTCACGCCTCTGCTCTTTTTGCCCAGTGCTTTTACGAATCCATCCTGGATTTTGGCCGCAAGTGAGATGCTGTTGTCGAGGAATTCTTCCTGCATGAGCTCGATTCCTATCATGCTTTCAGGATTGTGCGGATCGAATCCTTCGTATTTCTGCTTGTAATCTTTCTCCATCGTAATCACGGAGTTCTCGTTCTTGGCCGCCTCGAGGTTCGATTTGACTTTCGTCATACCCATCACGTAGGTTTCGGTTCCGTCTGCTGCCGAATTCTTGTTGGCGTTGCAGTGGATCGACACGAAAATTTGGGAATCTGCCCTGTTTGCGATGTTGGCGCGCTCGATGAGTTCGATGAAAACATCGGATTTTCTGGTATAGACGACATCGAATCCCGGCGTGCTTTCAAGAATTTTGCCCACTTTCTGCACCACGCCAAGCGCTATGTTTTTTTCAATGTGACCGTTGTACATCGCCCCGAAATCCTTTCCTCCGTGACCCGCGTCGAGCGTGACGCGGAATTTTTGATTCTGTGCGAAAACACTTATAGTAGAAAACAGCAAAGCCAGCGAAACGACCGCTTTGAGCTTGTTGGAAATTCCCATAAATCCAAAAGTTAATTTTAATGAAATGCGCGAGGCTAAAGTCATTATTTATTTATTTTTGACGGAAAATTATATGTAAGTTTGGCGCTTCAAATTCAGCCATAATTTTCACAAAAGTAGCATTAATAGCGTTGCGGGCAAACTTATTCCATATCGTTTTATCAGCAATCTTGCTAACAGTCGGAGCTTCAAAATCCTCCTGCCAGGAACTCGGAAAAAACAAGGCAAATATCCCGCCATTAATCCAGTCTCCCGTAAAACCGGCCGATTCTTCCATTGCTAACGCACAAGACAGCTCAAAAATTGCCGCCGTCGTCAAGACCAAAGATTCGGTCAAGCCGAAAAAACCTTTGCTCGAAGCCCAAATTAGGAGAAAAGCCAAAGATTACGAGCGTTTCAACCAAAAGACGAGTCAACTTACTTTATATAACGAGGCGGAAGTCTATTACCAGGACATCGAACTCAAAGCCGGAATCATCACGCTCGATTACGGAAAGGACGAAATCTACGCCGGACGTATCAAGGATTCTACAGGCAATTTCACGCAACGCCCGTATTTCAAGCAAGGTAGTAATGTTGTCGAACCTGATTCCATCCGCTTCAATACCAAGACCAAAAAGGCTTTGATCTGGAATTCAAGAACCGAACAAAGCGAATTCCGAATCAAGGGCGAAATCGTCAAAAGGGAAAACGATTCCACCTATTTCATCAAAGGCGTGCGGTTTACGACTTCGAAAGACGTTGACAATCCGGAATATTATTTTTATACGAAGAAAGCCAAATTCGTACCCGGAAAGAAAGTCGTCGTTGGCGGGACGAATATGGTGATTGCCGATGTTCCGACGCCGATCTATCTGCCATTCGCATTTTTCCCGATGACCGACAAATCGCAATCGGGAATCCTGATTCCGTCTTACGGAGAAAGCAACAACCGAGGATTTTTCCTTCAGAATCTGGGCTACTATTTTGCCTTGTCGGATAATTACGACCTTGCCGTGACAGGCGATTACTACACCAACGGAAGTTATGCCATGCGATTCGAGTCACACTACGCCTGGCGTTACCAATTCAGCGGAAATTTCAACGTGAGGTTCGAGAATCTCATCAACGGCGAAAGAGGTTATCCGGATTATGCCAAACAGCGCATCTACAACATCCAGTGGTCGCACACGCAAGACGCCAAAGCCAGCGTGAATTCGCGTTTTACGGCATCGGTCAACCTTGGTAGTAGCCAGTATTTCCAGCGTTCGATCAATCAGGTGAATGTGGGATCGTCGTTGAACAACACCTTGAGTTCGTCGATTTCCTATTCCAAGACTTTCGAGACCGTTCCACAGGTAAATTTGTCGGTTACCGCGAGCCATCAGCAAAATACGCAGACGCAATCGATAAGCATGACCTTGCCGACTTTGCAGGTGAATGTCGACCGTATTTTTCCTTTCGCCCCGGCAAACGGCTCCAAAAAAGGGCTTATCAAGAACTTGAACTTCCAATATAGTTTGAGAGGCGAAAACCGCTATCAGACAACAGATTCGCTTTTCTTCAAGTCGGAAATGTTCAAGGACGCCAGAACAGGTTTCCAGCATTCCATCCCGATTGCCACCAACTTCAAGATATTCAAATATTTCAGTGCCTCGACGTCTTTCAACTACAACGAGGTCTGGTATTTCAAGACGATCAAAAAGGAATACGACGAAACCAGGGCGAAAGACACGATAATCGACGTCAACGGTTTCGACGCGTTCAGGACTTACAACTACGGAGCGTCCTTAGGAACGACTATCTACGGAACTTACGGATTCGGTGAGAACAGCAAGATACAGGCGATCCGTCACGTGATGCGTCCATCGGTTTCTTACAGTTATACGCCAAGTTTTGATCAATATTACGACAGTTACGTGAGCCGCGCCACGGCCGAAACGATCGTAAAGGAATACACCAGATTCGAGAACGGTATTTTCGGTTCGCCCGGCAGAAACATTTCAAACAGTCTTGGTTTCACGCTCAGCAACACTTTCGAGGCCAAAGTCCGCGACAGCGATACCACCAAAGTCGAAGCCAAGAAAGTCATGCTGCTCAACAACTTCAATCTTTCGACTTCTTACAACATGGCCGCCGATTCCCTTAAATGGGCGCCGTTGCGAATTACCGGAGGAACGACTTTGTTCGAGAAAATGAACGTGAACTTCGGGGCGACGTTGAATCCTTACGCTTTGGACAACGCCGGCCGAACCATCAACAAATTCAACATCGACAATGGCGGAAGCCTTTTCCGTTTTACTCAGGCTAATCTTACGATCGGTTATTCCCTTTCGAGTGCCGACGGTCAGGACGCCAAAAAGAAGAGCGAAAATTCCCAAAGTGTCAAGAACGGCGGACGCGACGACGATTTGTTCGGAACCAACCGCGACATGAGCGACCCAAGGCAGAACGACGATGAAGACGACGAAGAATCGAAGGTGATCAAGGACTTGTTCAAGCTCGATATTCCGTGGGACATGACCCTGGCCTATTCCCTGACCTATTCGAACAACAGGCGCGAAAACGACATTACCGGAAATTCGCTTATGGTTTCGGCCAATACCGACATCACGCCAATGTGGAAAGTGGGCGTTTCCACAGGTTACGACTTCGTGCAACAAGGCTTCACGTTTACACAATTGCGTTTTTCGCGCGATTTGCTGAGCTGGAAAATGGATTTTTCGTGGGTTCCTTTCGGAACGCAGAGCTACTGGAATTTCTTTATCGGAATCAAGTCGAGCATTTTGCAGGACGTGAAGTATGACAAGCGTAGTTTGCCGAACCGATAGTAGAGCGCATTAGCAGTAGCAGTAGCAGTTGACCACGCTCACACCTATTCGAAGCATAGAACTTTGCGCGATTGGTGCAAGAAAGTAGAAGTGAATGACCAAAGATTTGTTGATTAGTGGCTAAAAATGAGCCTTGCAAAAGTCTTTTGTCTGTTAGTCCATTATCTATTAGTCTATTCTCTATTAGTCTTAACTCTAAAATTATATGAAGAAAGTAATTTATACCGATGCGGCTCCAGCGCCAATCGGACCGTATTCCCAAGCAGTACAATTCGGTGACACAATTTACACGTCCGGACAGATCGCGATCGATCCGGCTAGCGGGGAATTGGTTTTGGGCGATGTCGAGGCCGAAACCAAGCAAGTCATGGAAAACCTCAAAGCCGTTTTGGAAGCCGCCGACATGACTTTCGAACACGTCGTCAAAACCACGATCTTTATTATGGACATGAACGATTTTACAAAAATCAACGGCATTTACGGAAGCTATCTCGACGAGAAAACTGCTCCGGCCCGCGAAACCGTACAGGTCGCAGGTTTACCCAAAGGCGTCACGGTAGAGATTTCGATGATTGCCAGACGATGATCTTTTAACAAAAAGTACAGATTTTCTGTAATCGACTTATTTGCGGAAATGCTATCTTTTCACAGGGAAGGGGTTGGTGCTTATCCCTACAAAATTTTTGATTCGGACCATTAATGAAATGCAGAAAATTTTTCCACAAACTTGCGAAACTGAAAACCGCTCCGGCCCGCGAAACCGTACAGGTTGCAGGTTTACCCAAAGGCGTTACGGTAGAGATTTCGATGATTGCCAGACGCTGATTTTTTAACAAAAAGTACAGATTTTCTGTAATCGACTTATTTGCGGAAATGCTATCTTTTCACAGGGAAGGGGTTGGTGCTTTTCCCTACAAAATTTTTGATTCGTACCACTAATGAAATGCGTAAAATTTTTCCACAAACTTGCGAAACCGAGAACCGCTCCGGCCCACGAAACCGTACAGGTCGCCGGTTTACCCAAAGGCGTCACGGTAGAGATTTCGATGATTGCCAGACGATGATCTTTTAACAAAAAGTACAGATTTTCTGTAATCGACTTGTTTGCGGAAATGCTATCTTTTCAAAGGGAAGGGGTTGGTGCTTATCCCTACGAAATTTTTGATTCGGACCACTAATGAAATGCGGAAAATTTTTCCACAAACTTGCGAAACTGAAAACCCACCGTCGCGCGAAACCGTACAGGTCGCAGGTTTACCCAAAGGCGTTACGTAGAGATTTCGATGATTGCCAGACGATGATCTTTTAACAAAAAGTACAGATTTTCTGGAATTGACTTGTTTGCGGAAATGCTATCTTTTCACAGGGAAGGGGTTGGTGCTTATCCCTACGAAATTTTTGATTCGGACCACTAATGAAATGCGGAAAATTTTTCCACAAACTTGCGAAACCGAAATTCGCAGAAAGTGAAACTATCGCGGCAACTCTTTTTTATTTACGATTAGTTAAAAATTCAGGTGGTCATACATTTCGAACTCAGGCACTCAACTCGCAAAAAAAAAGAAAACGATACGGCAGCGAGTGGTTTTGTTTTCAGGCATTTCGGACGCTGGCTCTCAAAACATTCTGAATCGGTAGCTTAACTCGCAAAACCATAAAAAAACCATCCGGCAGCGAATGGTTTTTTTATTTTCGATAAGTAAAGCTCTCAGGCACTGAGGCACCTCGAACTCAGGCGCTCAATTCAACGAATGATAGGCAATCAAGCCATCGATCGGGCGACGCAAAACGTTTCCGATCTTGATGTTGTGCTTCTCGAGAACCTCTTTCAATTCCTCTCTCAAATAGAAAGCGATCGATCCGATAAAGTGAACAGGAACGGTCTTGTGTTCGTCGTACTGTTTGATATAAAGCTCGACGAAATCCTCCATCGCGGCATAAATCAATTTCTTGCAGAAAGCGTCGTCTTTGTGTTGGATCAGAAATTTGGCGAAAGTGGCCAGATAAGCATTCGGATTAGGCTCTTTGTAAAGATTGTGCTTGATCACGTCCGGTTCAAGATCGTGTGCTTTTTCGAATGCGGTCGCTAGATTCTGCGGCATTTTTCCAAAGTAGTAAGCGCGGATCAACTCGCGTCCGAAGCGGTTTCCACTGCAATCGTCCATCGCGATGTAGCCAAGTGACTGCACTTTTTGGTGCAATTCCTTTCCGTCGAAATAACTGCAATTCGAACCCGTACCCAAGATGCAGACAACCGCTTTCTCGTTTTTTGGCGTGGTGGCGTAAACGGCGGCATAAGTGTCTTCGTTTACCGAAATGTTGGCATTCGGGAAATAATCCTTGAAGATCGCGGCGAGAAAACTTCTCATGCGCTCGGTTCCGCAACCTGCTCCGTAAAAATACAGATGCGTCACGCTTTTCTTGTTGTGGGAAATGTCGAAGCGATCGTCAAGGCGCGCTATGACCTCGTCCTTTGCGAGTACTTCGGGATTCACCCCAAGCGATTGTGTGGTAAACAAAACCTTTCCGGCATCATCAATTGCGATCCAGTCGGCTTTGGTCGATCCACTGTCTACTAATAATTTCATTGGGTCAATGGTTGGTTTTTTCCGGATGTGCTTCTATGGAAGTTTCGGCCGGCAGTTTGGTTTGTTTGTTATAATGCACAGGTTCAGGATGTTTCCGGAATTGGTTTCGCAGACAATTCCGACCAAAATCTGCTGTATAAAAAGACAAAAATCCCGCCTGTTTCCAAACGGGATTTCTGTAAGTAATTTATTTCAAACCTGCAGTGTAAACGGCAAGATCGATCAATTTGCTCGAGTAACCATACTCGTTGTCATACCAGGAAACGATCTTGAAGAAAGTCGAGCTCAAACCGATTCCGGCTTTGGCGTCAACGATCGAAGTGCGCGAATCTCCAACGAAATCCTGAGAAACCACATCGTCTTCGGTATAACCCAAAATATTTTTGTAATCTGTCTCCGAAGCTTTTTTCAAAACGGCCATGATCTCGTCATAACTTGTTTCCTTCTCCAATCTCACGGTCAAATCTACCGCAGAAACGTCGATAGTAGGAACGCGGAAAGACATTCCTGTCAATTTTCCGTTCAGGGCAGGAATCACTTTTCCTACTGCTTTTGCCGCTCCGGTTGACGATGGGATGATGTTCACGCTTGCTGCGCGTCCGCCTCTCCAGTCTTTTCTTGAAGGTCCGTCGGCTACCATTTGAGTCGATGTCGATGCGTGAACAGTCGTCATCAAACCTTCAACGATCCCGAAGTTGTCGTGGATCACTTTGGCCAACGGCGCAAGACAGTTTGTCGTACAAGACGCGTTCGAGATCACAGTATCCGTAGCTTTGACTTCCGTATGGTTGACGCCCATTACAAACATCGGTGCATCTGCAGATGGAGCAGAGATGATAACCTTCTTCGCTCCGCCTTTGATGTGCGCCTGAGCCGATTCGATCGTCGTGAAAATTCCGGTACATTCGGCAACAACGTCTACTCCTACTTCATCCCATTTCAAAGTCGCGGGATCTTTTTCGGCCGTCGTGCGGATGTGTTTTCCGTTCACGTACAATTTTCCTTCCTTGACTTCAACTTCTCCATTGAAACGTCCGTGAACTGAATCGTATTTCAAAAGGTATGCAAGGTGGTCTACGTCCAAAAGGTCGTTGATGGCAACAACTTCAACATTGTCGCGGTTGTAAGTTTCGCGGAACACGATGCGTCCGATGCGTCCGAAACCGTTTATTCCTAATTTTACTGTTGACATTTTACTTGTTTTATTTGATTTTTAATATAGAGTTTGTGCAAAAAAATAAGGTTCGGAAATCAGGTCGTGCAACCGGATTCTGAACCTTTTTGTTATGTTGACATGATGTCGGCTACTTTGAGAAGCTCGCGGTCAATTTCGGAATGGCCTTTGATGGCTTGCTCGATCGGCGTAAGCGTGATCTTGTCTCCCAAAATTCCCACCATATAATTCGATTTTCCTTCGATGAGCGATTCCACGGCTTTCACGCCCAAGCGGCTTGCGAGTACGCGATCGAAACACGTAGGTGCGCCTCCGCGTTGCATGTGGCCCAAAACCGATACGCGAACATCATACTCCGGAAGATTTTCCTCCACGTAATCCTTCAATTCGAAAACGTTCTTGCCGATGCTGTCGCCTTCCGCAATCACGACGATGCTCGACGATTTGCCAGAAGCCTTGCTTTTCTTCAAAGATTCCAGCAAGCGCTCCAACCCGAGGTTTTCCTCAGGAATCAGGATTTCTTCGGCGCCCGCGCCAATTCCGGCGTTCAAGGCGATGTGCCCGGCATCGCGCCCCATGACTTCCACGAAAAAAAGCCTGTTGTGCGAAGATGCAGTATCGCGAATTTTATCGATGACCTCGACTACCGTATTAAGGGCAGTGTCGTATCCTAAAGTGAAACTTGTTCCGTAAATGTCATTGTCTATCGTGCCGGGAATTCCCATGATCGGGATGTTGAATTCGGAGTGGAAAACTTCGGCTCCCGTAAAACTTCCGTCGCCGCCTATCACCACAAGTGAATCGATTCCGGCCTTTTCGATATTCGCGAAAGCTTTTTTGCGGCCTTCCGGCGTCATGAATTCTCTGGAACGAGCCGATTTGAGGATGGTTCCGCCTTTATTGACGATGTTGTTCACCGAACGCGGTCCCATTTCCTTGAAGTCGCCTTCTATCATGCCTTGGTAGCCGCGATAGATGCCGACACATTCAATAGCGTGGTAAGCGCAGGTACGCACCACAGAGCGGATTGCTGCGTTCATTCCCGGTGAATCTCCACCAGAAGTCAACACGCCAATCCGTTTTATTGTTTTTGACATTTATTATGGTATTAAAATGTAAACTTAGCAAATATGAGCTATTTCTCGGGCACCATTATTACTACTTTAGCATTTTAAGCATTTTCAAACGTTTTCGTTGATAAGTTTTCGAAAAGGCCGAATTTATCAGACGTTTCGCTCAGAATCACATGCCGTCTTCGGGCGAAGGAACAGCCTGCGAATTCGGTTTTGGAGCCGTAGCAGGTTTCTTTTTCTTCTTTTCGGTTGGCGCGGTGAAGTGCATGCCTTCCTGGATATACGAATCCGGAACTTCCGAATCGGCTTTGTCTACGTCGATCTTCGTATTGAAAAGCTTTCTGATGAGCTCGCGGAAAGTATCGAAATCGACCTCATAAGTAATACCGACGCCTTGCGTATACCCGATTCCTTGTCCTATATAATTGATGTCGTTCTCGCGATTGAACACGCGCAGGTTCATCGTCCCGTCTTCGTTGACGCGATATTGCACCTCGACATCGCCAACGATCGCCGATTCGTTCACGCCGCCAACCGGAACGCCCACTTTTCCGTTTATCGAAATCCGGTCTGAAACCTGGGTGGAAATGTTCACGCCCACTCGCCCATCGGCTTCCGTTCCCGGACGTCTGTCTGCCGCGACGAAATCAAGTCCTACCTTGATATTGCTGTCCGGATCCTGGAAAATGTCGCCGATCAATCCGCTTGCGGTCTCGAAAAGGTTTCCGGCGAAATCAGACTCGTTCACGCCTTCCGGACTCAGGAAAGTTCCAGACGATAGCAAGTACAAAGCCTGCGTCTGTCTCGTGTCCTTATCGTCGAGTTTATATTGGATCTCAGATTTGAGAACCGAACTCACTGTTGGGAAATTGATGTTGAAATCAGGTTCCGGACTCGCAAGGTTTCCGCGCACGCCAATGACGACTTCCACCGGAACTTTTCGGTTCACCGATGGATTGTCGAGCAGGATCGCAGGATTCGCCGTCGTCTTGTAAACCGCTTCGAGGTTCAGGACCGCGCGCATCGGATCGCCTTCCCAAGTGATCGATCCGCCTTTCTTGAGCGAGAATTTCTTGTCGATAAGTCCGCCGTATTTGAAATTATATGTTCCTTCGTAAGCCTGGAAATCGCCCCACATGTTGAATTTCCCGAGCGTGTTTATCTTGAACAGCAGTGATCCAAAGCCTTTTCCCTTGATGCCGTGGCCGGTATTTCGGTCGATGATGACTTCCACTTCGGCATCCGGCGTGATGTCGAAATCGAATTCCAGCTCGAGTCCGTTGTAATTCCTGGTTTGTTCGGCGATACCTTTCTCGAGATTGTATTTTTCCTTCGGACTCAAAAAGTGGATGTAACTTCTCGATCCCGTGGATTCGGCGTTGTTTATAGGAACTTTTATCGACGTGCCTTGCATCGACTTGGCATCGACCTTGATGAACAACCCGGTTGTCGGACCCGAAATCGAGGCCGTTCCGTTGATGAAAGCCGTTCCGTAATAAGCCGCGTCCTCGCTGTCTTTCGTATCAAGTGCAAGCAATCTGTCGGTCTGGATGTTCAGGTCAAGCGCCCATTCGGAGAACTTTTTGTGCTCGATCTTGCCTTCGAGCGTTCCCATCGTCTTGAATTTCGTATCGGTGATTTGCGTATTCCTGATGATGAATTGGCTTTCGGTCACATCGACTACGGAATGTCTGTCCATCTCATATTCAGTATTCAGATACGGAACTTTGAGCGAAGTCTCGTCCATATAAAGTCGTCCGTTGATTTCCGGATCGCTGAACGCGCCTTCGATCTTGGCGTTTCCGGACGCAAATCCTTTGATGTCCGAAATCGCATCGCCCGCAAGCAAAGCATTGAGCATCGCCAGATTGAACTTGTTGAAACGCAGGTCGATGTCAGATTTTGTTTGTCCGCCGCTCACCGAAATTTCCCCATCGGCGCGGAAAGACTCGAAGTTCTTGTTTTCGAGAACCGAATTCACGTAGAATTTCTTGAACGATTCGTCTCCGTCGACATCCAGCACTAAATTCCCGAGTTCGGTCTCGTTCACGGCCAGATCGTTTATCCTCACGGAAGACATCGGCTGGTAAACTTCTCCGTCCTGTTTGAGGCTGACGGTGCCGTTAAGGCTTCCGGCCACTCGGAAACTTTGGGTCGCAGGCGTGAATTTCGACAGATCGACATGATCGAACGTAAGCGATAGATCCTTATATTTCTTGCCTTTGAGCAATCCGTTGAACTTGATGCTCTGTTTTTGGTTCGACAAGGCAAAATTCTCGAAACTGAAGTTCTTGAAAGTGCGGTCGATCACGACTTTGTTGCCTTCTTTCGTGTCGGGCTCGTTCATGAACCACAGAAAATCCTTGTATTTGAGTTCCGATTTATCGAAACCGATGACCACATTCTTCTGTTTGTCGATGGTGTGATACAAGTTCAGGTTGTAGTAATCCTGGCTTTTTTCGCCTCCCTTGAATTCGGTTCTCACGAAAAGCGTGTCGCGGGCCGTGACGTTCAAAGCGCTGAAATCTGAAATCTTGTACCATTTTGTCCGAATCGTGTCCATTTCGATAAAAGCGTTGTAAAGCGGATTCTTGTTGTCGACCTGAATCCTTACGTTGTCGAAGTAATTCTCGAACGCGCCGATCATCGGAGAATCGAATTTGAGCTTGAATTCGTTGTTGTCGGAATTGATGCTTCCGGCGATCTGCGTATTCGGCCCGACCGTGATTCCGGGAAGGAAAATCTCGAGAATCTTGTTGTAGACCGAAAGGTTGAATCGCATGAATTGCCCTTTCGCGATCTTGTTCGGACTGTAATTCGCGTAAAGGCTTCCAAGCGAATTCTCGACCATTTTCGGGACTTCGGCAAACTTGTATTTCCCGACGATCTCGCCTTCGATGATATCGGGAGAATTGATCGCGATCGTCCTGACCTTGTTCTGGTCGAATGAAATGTTTATCGCAAAATCCTCAAAGTAGTAAGTGTCGCGCTTGTTTTGGTAAGACGTTTGGTTGATGTGGATATTTCCCTGCAGGTCGTCAAGCGAATTGCCCGAAATCTGCGTAGCGATATCACCTTTGAAAACCGCGATCGAGTCGTTTTTGACCCAACGCATCTTGCCCAGGTTCGCATAATCGATCTTGGCGTGGAAGTCGTACTGGATTTCCTTTTGGCTCAGGTTCACCTTTCCGTTGAAATCCATGAAAAGATTCGGATCGTTCACGAAAACCTGGCCTTCGAAAACGGGATTCGTGAAATTCCCGTTTATGAGAATGTTCGTGTAAAGGTAATCGCGGTATCCGACCTTGAAAATGTCGCCCGAGAAAGACGTGTCCATGAATTCCTGTCGGAAACCTTTTCCGTCGACGTCAACGTCAAGGCTAACGATTCCAAGATCGCGTTTCTCGAGGAATTTCCCAAGCTGGAAATCGTGCAGGACGATGTGTCCGGTGTATTTGGCGTTGTCGATGTTGTCGATGTCTGTCATCACGATCTCGGTCTGCAGATTCCCGAGCGAGGTGGACATCTTGAGTTCGGTATCGATCGAAGTCGTCGTGATTTCGGCCTTTCCGACGATGTTGAATTTTCCGAGTTTCTTTAAACTTGTCGGAAGTTTTTTGCCCAGAACATTCGGAAGCAAATCGACCAAATCCTGATAATCGGAATAAACTTTGTCGAAATTCCCGTTCATGTAGAAATTTTGTCCGGTTTTCCCAAACAGATTCTTGAAGCGAACGTTTCCGATGATTTCCGACCCTTTTTCGTCTTTCAACCGCAGGTTCTCGGCATAAAGATTATTGAGCGTTCCGGTCACGTGCGACTTCATCGTAAAATACTTGTTGCGACCGATGTCCTTGTAAAAATAATACACGTCGTTCGTGGCCAACGTCGCCTGATCGATCCTGATGTCGAACTTCACGCGGTTGTTGAAATCGGCAAAATCCGACTTGACATAAGTGAGCAAAACATCGCCTTTGAGCAACGAATGCGCCGTGTTCAGATCGAGATTCTTAAGGCTGATGTTGGTTTTGTTGTATTTGAAAAGCGCGGTGAGATTCTTCACGTAAAGTCCGCGGTGATCCAGAAACGCCAGCTCGCGGATGTCGGCCGTGACTTCGGGGCCGTAAACCTTGAAATCCTTCAGTCGTCCGTCGAGTTTTCTGAAATCGATGTCTTTCGGATTGGCGCGATTTTCATCGGATAAAACAAACCGGCTGTTCGAAATGTAAAGATTGTCGGCCTTGAGCAAAAATTTCCTGCCCGAAGGTTTCTGTTTCGGCGTCTCGAAAAGCTTGAGGAAATGATCGAGATTCGTTTCCTTTGCGCCTTTGTAGGTTTTCATGTTGAAAGTGAGTCCGTCTGCGCGGATGTCGCCAAAAAGCAGATCGCCATTGTAAAGCTGGCGGAAACTCAAGATGTTGGTCTTGATGCGGTTGGCGTAGACCAAAGTGTCTTTTTTGTAGTCGTAGATCAGTACTTTCTTGAGCTTTACACCTCCAAATACCGAAATTGCAATCTTGTCGATGTGGATGTCCGTTCCGAAATCCTCGTTGATTTTTTCGGTAGCGAACTGCGCGATTTTGGTCTGGACTGGCGGAAGCGAAAGCAAAATGGCGAGCGTGAGCAAAAACAGCAGTAAACCGACGATGGAACGGATCGCTATTTTTTTAAATTTTTTGATACCCGCGAATGTTTTAATTTTGCTTTTTCAGATTTGTTGCCCAAAGATAACATTTGGACTTGTGTAAACTTTGTCGGTTGAGGGCAAAATGTTTCATTTTTATCAACCGTTTCGACAAGTTTTCCGCTTCCACCAAAAAAAGTGCCACACTATGCATCCAAATGATGTATTTATCCTTTCCATTGAAAGTTCCTGCGACGACACCGCCGCGGCCGTACTGCATAACGACAAGGTTTTGTCGAATGTTGTCGCCAACCAGAAAATCCACAACGAGTATGGTGGCGTCGTGCCCGAACTGGCTTCGCGTGCACACCAGCAGAACATCGTTCCGGTAATCGAGACAGCCTTGAAACGCGCGAATGTTGATAAGTCGAAGCTTTCGGCTATCGCTTTCACGCAAGGACCAGGCCTGATGGGTTCGCTTTTGGTGGGCGGTTCGTTCGCGAAGTCTTTGGCTTTGGCGCTCGGGATTCCGCTTATCGCCATTAACCACATGCAAGCCCATATTCTGGCGCATTTCATAGACGAGGAAGGTTTCGACAAACCGGAATTTCCGTTCCTGGCGCTGACGATTTCTGGCGGACACACGCAAATCGTGAAAGTCAACTCGTATTTCGACATGGAAATAATCGGGGAAACCACAGACGATGCCGTAGGCGAAGCGTTCGACAAAAGCGCGAAAATCCTAGGGCTTCCATATCCCGGCGGACCGCTCGTCGACAAATATGCGCAATCTGGCAATCCGAAAGCTTTTGCGTTTACCAAACCAAAAGTTCCGGGATTGGATTTCAGTTTTTCGGGACTCAAAACCGCGATCCTGTATTTCGTCCAAAAAAACAAAGCCCTGAACCCGAATTTCGTCGAGGAAAACCGCGATGACATCTGCGCTTCGATCCAACATACGATAATCGCGATACTGATGGACAAAATGAAACTTGCCGTAGCGCAAACCGGAATCACTCAAGTCGCGATCGGCGGCGGTGTTTCGGCCAATTCGGGCATCCGCAAGGCGATGAAGGACGCAGAAACCGATCTGGGTTGGAAAACCTTCGTTCCCAAATTCGAATACACGACCGACAACGCCGGGATGATAGGAATCGCGGGTTATCACAAATTTCTCGAAGGCGATTTCGAGGACGCGTCGGTGGTTTCAAAAGCTAGAATCGAATTCTGATGCAGTTATTCTACAATCCTGATATTACGTCCGACACAAAAACACTTGTTTTCGACAAGGAAGAAAGCCGTCACATCGTTAAAGTGTTGCGAAAGACATCTGGTGACAAAATATACGTAACCAACGGTTTGGGCTCGCTTTTCAAGACCGAGATTACTTTGCCGTCCGACAGTAAAACAACGGTGAGAATCGTATCGGAAGAAAAATCGAAACCGCTCGACTTTTACCTGCATTTGGCCGTCGCGCCTACGAAAATGAACGACAGGTACGAATGGTTTCTCGAGAAAGCAACTGAAATCGGTATATCCGAAATCACGCCGTTGATCTGCGAAAGATCGGAACGAAGCCAGGTCAAAATCGACCGATTCGAGAAAATCATCATATCGGCCATGAAACAATCCAACCAATATTTCATGCCCAAACTCAATGAAGCCCAAACTTTCAAGGAGTTCATGAAACGAGAAATCAGTCCGCAGAAATTCATCGCCCATTGCGAGGAAACCGACAGGAAATCGTTGAAAGGCGAACTTCAAAAAGGAAGCGACGTGACGGTATTGATTGGTCCGGAAGGCGATTTTACCGAAAAAGAAATCGCATCGGCACTCGAGAACGCCTTTATTCCCGTATCTTTAGGCAATACGAGATTGCGCACCGAGACCGCGGCTGTCGTGGCTTGTCATAGCGCGGTTTTTGTGAATGAGTAGGTTGAATTCTGATTGCTATAAAATCAAATTCAGTCATTTTAAAATAAAAAATCCACCGATTCGTGAATTCGTGGCTAAAAAAATTTGTTTCGTGACCTACAAAAAAATATTCCTGTCGCTTGTCATCCTTTTCCATTTCGCTGCGGCTGCGCAAGAAATCGCGCTGCTGAAATACAGCGGCGGAGGCGATTGGTACTCAAACCCAACCTCGCTTCCGAACCTGATCAAATTTTGCAACCGCACGATAAACACTAGAATTACGGCAAAACCCGCGACAGTCGAACCCGGAAGTCCGGATCTTCTGTCGTATCCGTTCGTGCACATGACCGGTCACGGCAACGTGGTTTTCAGTGACAACGACATCCAGAACCTGAGGAACTACCTCGAAGGCGGCGGTTTTTTGCACATTGACGACAATTACGGTATGGACGAGTTCATCCGACGCGAGATCAAGCGCATTTTCCCGAGCAATCCTCTTGTCGAATTGCCCGCAAACCACGCTATTTTCCAAAAACCGAATCCTTTTCCGCAAGGCATCCCAAAAATTCACGAGCACGATGCCAAACGGCCACAGGCTTTCGGCGTTTTAATAGACGGAAGATTGGCGTTGCTTTACACTTATGAAACTGATTTGGGCGACGGTTGGGAAGACACCGAAGTGCACAACGATCCGGCCGAAGTACGCGAAAAAGCGCTCAAAATGGGCGCCAACATCATCAATTACGTTTTCAACAACTAGCCTTATGACCTCGAACACCATTGCCAAAGGAATTCTCAAAGCGGTCGGCGTTCTGGTCGCGATTTTACTCGCTTTCTACTTTTTGTCGCTGATCCAATCGGTGTTGATCTACCTTGCGGTTTCGCTTGTCCTGACGCTTATCGGGATGCCGATCGTCAAATTCCTCAAGAACAAATGCAAGTTCAAGAACATTTTTGCGGTGCTTACTACTTTGCTTATTTTCGTCGGATTCATATTCGGGTTCATCATGATGTTCGTGCCTTTGGTTGCGAGCCAAGGCCATAATCTGTCGCTTTTGAACACGTCGGCCATCGAGCAGAATGTGATCCAACTCACCGATCAGGCCACGAAATGGCTCGAAAGCCACAACATCGATTCGGCCAAATTGCTCAAGGAATCGAATGTTGCTTCAAAACTCAATTTCAATTTTATCCCGAATTTCCTCAACATCATTCTCGGAACGATCTCAAGTTTTGGTGTCGGATTGGCCTCGGTGCTCTTCATCACGTTTTTCTTTTTGAAGGACAGACGTTTGTTCCAGAACGGAATCAAGATGCTTTTGCCCGAAGCGCACAAGGAAAAAATCCTCAATTCCATAGAAAAGATCGACCATTTGCTCTCGCGTTATTTCATCGGATTGGTATTTCAACTGCTGATCATTTTTGTACTTTATCTTGTTGTTTTGCTGATTTTCGGAGTACAGAATGCGCTGATCATCGCGTTTTTGTGTGCTATCCTGAACATCATCCCTTACGTCGGACCGCTTATCGGATCGATTCTCGCCGCAGTCCTGACGATGTTGAGCAACCTCGGAAGCGATTTCCAAAGCGAAATTTTGCCCACCACGATCTACGTCATGATAGGATTTTGGGTCGTTCAGGTCATCGACAACAATTTGACAGGCCCGCTGATTTTCTCGAAAAGCGTCGACTCGCATCCGCTTGAGATTTTCCTTGTGATTTTGGTCGCCGGTTTCCTTTTCGGAATTCTGGGAATGGTTATCGCCGTTCCTATGTATACGATTCTCAAAGTGATCGCCAAGGAATTTTTGCCCGAAAACAGGATCGTAAAGTTGCTGACGCGAAAAATCTAGCCGTGAACAAGGAGTTGCTTTTGCCCGAAATCCAGCGTTGGATTGTCGAAAACACGAATTCGGATGCCGGGAAATTAGCGTTCTCCAAGAATCCGTTTCCACAAATCGAGTACCGCGAACTGTTGCATCAAGTTGCCACGCGCGCCAAGGCGAAGCACAAATTGCCCACTTGGTTCGCCAACGAACAAGTCATTTTTCCGTCAAAAATTTCGCTTGAACAGACTTCCTCCGAGCAAACTGCCGAATACAAATCGAATCTTGTGTCAGGCGAAAAACTCATTGATCTTACAGGCGGTTTCGGTGTGGACGATCTTTATTTTTCCAAAAAAGTCACCTCTGTCGTGCATTGTGAAATGAATGCCGAATTGTCGCAGATCGCCGCTCACAATTTCGAGGTTCTGAAAGCCGAAAACATCAATTGCGAAAGTGGAAATTCCGAAGAAATCCTGCGAAAGTCTGACGCGGATTTCGACTGGATTTACGTCGATCCTTCGCGCCGAAATGACGATAAAGGCAAGGTTTTCATGCTCGTCGACTGCCTTCCGAACGTTCCTGAATCTTTGGATTTCTACTTTTCAAAATCAGACAACATTCTGGTCAAGACCGCGCCTTTGCTCGATATTTCCGCCGGACTCAAAGAACTTCGCAATGTGGCCGAAATCCATATCGTCGCTTTGGAAAACGAGGTCAAGGAATTGCTTTTCTTGCTTCGGAAAGGATTTGAATCGGATATTCAGGTAAAATGCGTTAACTTGCTCAAAGACAAAATTCAGACATTCGAGTTTTTCGCCTCTGAAATCGAAATCGAAAGCCGGTTTTCGGAACCCAAAAAATTCTTGTACGAACCCAATTCCTCGATTTACAAATCGGGCGCTTTTGACCTTGTCGGACGCAGGTTCGGCCTTGAGAAACTCGATCGGCATTCTCATCTTTACACGTCGGACGAGCTCGTTTCGGAATTTCCCGGCCGGATTTTCGAAGTCGGCAAAGTCATCGCGTACGGAAAATCCGAAATGAAAGAAAATCTTCACGGGAAAAAAGCGAATGTCTCGGTGCGAAATTTCCCCGAATCGGTCGAAAAACTGCGTGCCAAATGGAAAATCCAGGACGGCGGATCACTTTACACTTTTTTTACGACCGTGAATTCCAAAGACAAAATAGTGTTACTTTGCGCCAAAATTTGACAGATGAGATTCCTGATCGCGATTGCGTTGTTTTTTTCCATTACCGTTGCTTTTGCCCAAAAACCTTGTGATTTCTCGGCCGATGTCAAGGATAGTCTTGGCGTTTACAAATCGACTCGCGAATATGCTTTTTATGAACGGGTTTTCGGCGGCACTTCGGCACACATTTTCTTTTCCTTGGTCAAAACCGACGAAACACTCGCGTTGAACGTAAATTTCATCACGAAAAGCAACGATTTCGTCAAGGCGAATTGTCTCGACAAGAACTCGCGCATGTATCTGCAACTCGCAAACGGCAAGGTTGTTACGTTGATTTATGCCGGAGATGAGAACTGCGGAACCAGCATTCGCGACCAGAACAACAAGAACAATCGCATCCAGACCGCCGTTTTCCTTTTCATGAAAAGTACTTACGAGGAACTCAGAAAATCACCAATCGACCTGATGCGGATTCGATATGGCACCGAAACTGTCGACTATATCGTGAAAAGCAGTTTCGTCTCGGAACAGGATGGCAAAACCTATACACCGAACACTTATTTCATCGACACCTTGCATTGCATTTTTGACTAATCGCAATCCCATCTGAAATTGGAAACTTTTTCTTGGGAAGCGCCCGCGAAATTGAAGTGCCACCATTCTGATTTGAGTACGGAAAAACGGTGTTGCGACATGATTTCCTGTAATAATTTGCGGTTATTTTTTACTTGTTCCGACAAATTGATGTAGTCGATTGCGGCTTCGGGTCCGAAGTGGTCGAATTTGGTTCCCATGTCGAGTTCTTTTCCTTCGGAATCTACCAACGAAATGTCTACAGCGCCGCCTCTATTGTGGATTGAACCTGTTTTTGGATTCGCCACATAACTTGGATTCGGGACGATTTTCCACATTCTCTTTTGGATGTCAAGCGGACGGTAACAATCGTATATCTTGATTCTATAACCGATTTTGATGAAGTCCTGATTGGCAGCCAACAAGGCCTGGACGGTTTTGAGCCTCAGGTAGCATTCGGCGCAATCGTAAACCTGACTTTTGAGGAAATTGTCCGATGTAGCATATTTTATGTCGTACACAAAGTCTCGGCTATAATTTTTCAGGTCGACGAAAGTCGTGTCCGGAATTGCAGGCATTTCTATTTTTTTGGCTTTGCCGATCTTTGCATCGTTAGTCGTGGCAATGATGTCGTCTTGCGGCTGAACACCTTCAAATGGCTGCTGATTGCTTTTGCAGCAGACGATCGAAAAAACTGAAATCAGTACAAAAAAGGCAGTAGAGAAACGCATTGTGGCTTATTTTTTCCGAAGTTACTCAAAATCGCGCAAGTTTAGGAAACGGAAAAGTTTGTGTTAAGCATTGACTGTTAACGGATTCGTAAAATGGCACAAAAAACTTTAAAAAAAAGAACGCCCTTTTTTGTAAAATATCGATTGAACGTTTACATTTGCAACCGCAAAAAGATGAAAGTCTTTTTGCATCAGGAGAGGTGCCGGAGTGGTAACGGAGCAGATTGCTAATCTGTCGACGTGCAAACGTCGCCAGGGTTCGAGTCCCTGTCTCTCCGCTTTTAGGTTACATTTAGTGCTGCAAGCTGCAACTGCAACTGCCGCTAAATATTCGGGGTGTAGCGTAGCCCGGTCATCGCGCCTGGTTTGGGACCAGGAGGTCGCAGGTTCGAATCCTGCCACCCCGACGAAGGAAATCCTTCTGCAAATGCAGAAGGATTTTTTGTTTGCCAGTCGAAGATGCATAATGTTTTCAAACACACAGCAGCAGTTGCGGAACGCGACTGCTACCGATCGAAGCCCCACAAAGTGTCCAAACACGCAGCAGCAGTTGCGGAACGCGACTGTAACCAGCACAAGATTCACAACGTGTCAAAAAAACACAGCAGCAGCAGCAGCAGCAGCAGCAGCAACCAAACGCAACAGCAAATAATCCTCCAACCCAACAAATTCCCAAAACTTTCCTACTTTACGCAAAAAATCCTCAGGATGAAAAAACACCTGACTTTCGTCGACGACACCTCTGACAAATTCTGGAATATCGAGACCTTTGGTTCGCAATTTACCGTGACCTACGGCAAATCCGGGACCAGCGGAACATCCCAAACCAAAAACTTCGAAAGCGAGGAAGCCTGCCTTAAGGCCGCCGGGAAAATCATGAACGAGAAAATCAAGAAAGGGTATTCCGAAGAAGGACAACCGTCGGAAATCGCGACAAAAGGCAAATCCGAAAAAGAAATCAAGCCCGCGAAAAAAGATGTCGCACCCGAATACGACAATCTTATAAAAACCAAAAACAAAACCGCAATCCTGCCCTTTCTCAACGACAATTCCAAAGGTAACCTCGAGGCGCTAAAGAAGGCAATCAAGAAAAACAAGCGCTATTGGGTTGATTACGTAGATCTTGAGAACGATCCGGAGTTCAAGCCAAAAGGCAAGAATTGGTATTGGGGAAAACGAGGCGACGAAAATCACGAGAAACTGATTGTGCTCAGTGCGATCGCGCTTTTCAGCAAATCGGATGTCCTGGCTTGGGACGAAGTTTTTTCGATGCTGTCCAATCCGGAAGACAAAGAAACTTTGGAAGTCCTGGAATGGGCAAAACCCAACTGGATCAACGAGTATCTGCTTGACCAAAGACGCAAAAACGAGTGGAGGACTTTCCCGTATGAAGCCTTGCGATTTCTGGAGGACCGAGAATTTATCGCCTACAGTCCGGACCTTTTCGCGACGTCGCTGGCCGCGATGGTCACAATGTCTCATAACAATGTGCCCCGCTTGAAGATCGAGAAACTGCTTGAGGACGCAACGGCTTACAAGCGCGACGTTCCGCAACTTTTCAACTACGACTGCAACATTCAGAATTTCGTTTTTTGGGAAGACGGACAAGACGAACGTCCGGAGCGGAAAACTTGGGAAATCGTGCTCGATGAGTTACTGGCTCAGAAAAAACTGGACAAGAACTTTTTTATAGAACACACGATCCTGATCCAGACCAAAGACTGGACAAACAACGCCAAAAGTTTTTTCAGGAAGCGACTGCTCGCCCAGGAGTTGTCGGTTGAGGAATTGCTGCCGTTTCAGGAGCACATCTTCGCTTGTCTGCACAACGCTTTTCCGGCCGTAACCGCTTTCGGGATGGATTTGGTCAAGAAGATTTCTGAACATCCAAGGTTCGCTTCAGATTCGTTTCTGGATTGGGTCGAGCCGATGCTGATGCGCGCCGATTGCAAAACATCGGTCAAGACGGCTTTGATGGTTTTCGAAAAAATGGCGAAATCGCATCCCAAACTCAAAAAGAAAATCCATCTGAATACGACCGAGGTCTTCCTGATTCCCGATCTCAATCTGCAACAGCGCGCGGCCAGATTTCTGAACAAATCGGCATCCGAGAAGGAAACCGAACTCGTCGAAAAATTGGTTTCCTATAGCGAGTTGCTGCAAGGCGCGGTAAGAAGTGACCTGTCGAAATTTATTTCAGATCAAACTTTCGGGAGTGAACACTCGGCAGCCGAGATTTACCAACCGAAAACAACTTCGGAAAAAGTGCTCACGGAACGCGTCACCTTGCCAGAAACCTGGAACGACGTCGTTTTCCTGTTTGGGGAATTCATTTCGTCCGACGAAGTTTTGCCGATGGAAATCCTGCTGAACACTTACATCGTTTCGAGACATCTGTTTCCAGCCGATCAATCAAAGCAACTCCAACCGTATTATAAACAGCTCGAGAACAACTATCTGGGCGGTTTTCACCTCAATTACGCCAGTGTTTTTTTCCGACAGAAAATGCTCGACATCAATTTCAAATTCCAGATCGAGGACGATTCCGATGAAAAGATCGCGACGCTGATGTCGATCAAACATATTTTGTATGCCGTCCAAGCGCGAATCGATCGCAATTCGACCATTCCGATGCTTTCGTTCCCGACGCACAAACCGCATTGGATCGAGCCGAAAACGCTGCTGCAACGCCTTTTGGATTGCCAGGAAAACAACGTCGCGGTCGATTGGGTCGATTTGGCCGTAGCAATTTCGCGAATGCCGCGCGAAAATGTGTCCGAAGCCTTGCCTATTCTGGAAAAGATCAACGGCGAATTCAAGGAGTTGCTGGCTTATTGCCTTGGTCTGACCGATGAGATTAAAGTCAATGCCCCGAAAAAATCGCTTTTTGGCAAACTTCTTTCCAAAATCGGAGGCGAGACCGCAAATCCCGTCGCCTATTCCTGGGCAGTAGCAGCGCGCACGCACAACCCGAACGGAATTTTTCCCGAATTCGACAACACCGATTTTGCGAACTTCCACATGGTAAAAGCGCCGTTCGCGCCCGAATTGAAGTCGTTTGAACGCTTTTATGAATACAAGGATTATGAAACCAAAAAAATGGTGCGCTCGGAAATCTGGCACGAATTGGGTTTTGACACGCAACCGGTAAAAACGGTGCCCGCGCCTTTGCTTTACAGCCTGGATCTCATAAACCAAAAACGAAATTACCTGTTCGAGCTCGGCACGCCTGCGAATGTGAAATACTGGAACAGCCTGATGCCACAAAATGGAGACGCTCTGGCTTTGCATTTGCTGAAACAATCTTGCGCCCAGACAAACAGTTCCGGAGCAGATCTCAAAGCCTTTCTGCAATTGACGGTCGATCCGGGATTCAGGATGTCACTTTTGGCGCACAAAGTTTTGGGTTGCGCGTTTTTCCACGATTCCAAGGAAGTCAGGATGATGGCTTCGGAAATTCTTGGAATGCTGATCGAAAATGGATCGGTTGACATGGAAGCACTTGGCAAACATTGCGCTTTCCTTTCGGACGTAAGATACGCGCCGTTCCAGCGGTTGTCGGACAGCGTGGCCGCGGTCAAGGACATTTCGGCCGTCCACAATTCGGCTTTGCAAGGCTTTTACGACAGTTTTTTGTCTGATGTAAAATACGAAGCAAAATTGCCGACCAACTTCAAGAAACTCGTCGAAAATTACCTCGACGTCGCGCTCAAAAACGGCCAAAAACCAACGTTTCAAGCCAAAACGTTCTTCGAAAAACACAAAGACGTCGCTTCACTGAAACCGCTCATCAAACAAATTCTCGACTGACATGACCGATCTGCAATATGAATTCAACGCGAATTCGACATTTTCGCGCGAAAAAGGACTGAACAAACTCGTTTTGGCGCACCGGACCGAAATCGCATCGGTGAACGAGATTCCCTGCTTTTTCTGGGGAAATCTCGTCGATCCTTATGTGACGGCAAAATGTTGGAGTACGATCGCGAAAGTCGTGCGCTCGAGCTTTGGCCCGATTCCGCCAAGTTTGCGCGACCCGATCGTTTCTGCCGGAACCGAGCGCATCCGCTTCGAAGGATTTTCGTCCTGCAACGGCGTTTACGTGAGATTGGACATGAAACCGGAAGCTATCGACGGCGAATTCATCGCGAGCGGAACTACAAACGTCGATTTCAACGATCCGATGTTGAATGCCTTGAACAGCATCCAGAAAAACGAACGCGTAACCCTTTCGGTCGGGCAAAAAGACATGACCGTGGCGACATCGAAAGCGAAAGTCACCGAGCGCAAAGTCACGCTCCCGACGCGTTGGATCAAAGGCCTGACGAGTGTCCAATTGTACTTGGCCGACATGGATTTTCGGTTCGAACTCACCAAGATCCAAGCGATCCAACTCTTTCAAAGTTTGCCCAAAGGAAATTCCAAAGGCGATTTCTTCATCGCGAAAAAGGCTGGAAAGTTCGTCTTCTCAACGCTAGGCGGAAGCGATACGGCCAGAATCGGCGGCATTCACAGACTGCGTTTGCTTGAAGGCGTTTTGCCGATATTGGACAAGATTTTCGTTTACGAATCGTCGGACAAACAGACTTGCGCGCTTGTGTGCGAATTCGGCAAGATGCAACTTTTGATGGCGTTTTCACCGGACGCTTACCGCGGATTCTCCGGTGAAGGAAAAGTGCTCGAAACCATTACCGAAAGTTTGCCGATGGAATATGTCGTCGGCCTGAACGGAATGTTGAAATCGAACGAAACTTTCGACCCGACGATGCTCTCGATAGCGAATGACATTGATTTCGGGACGATGGAAAACCTCACGGCGAGTCTGTCGTCTATCGGGCTTTTGGGGTACGACCTGACGCAGCGCAACCATTTCTACAGACAACTTCCGTTCAAGACCGAACGCATCATGAGCCTGAATCCGCGCCTGAAGAATGCCAAAACGCTTATTGCCAACGACGACATCACGATCGTAAGCAAAACCGCCGACGCGATCGAGGCCATTGTAAAAGGCACCGATGTCCTGCATAAAGTGGTCATCGACGGCAATTCTGCGCGATGTACTTGCAAGTGGTTTACCGATTATCAGGGCAAGCGCGGGATTTGCAAGCATATTCTCGGTGTGAAGCTTTATGTTTGATTGTCGGATTGGTCGATTTTGGACTTTTGGATTGATGGATTTCAGATTGAAGGATTATCGGATTTGGAGACTTTGAATTGGAATTTTCGGATTGGTAGATATTCGGATTGGCAGATTGACGGATCTTAGATCGGAAGCTTTTAGATCGGAAGATTTTTAGATCGGAAGATTTTTGGATTTGTCGATTGGCGAAATTTCGGATTGGGAATTTCGCAAGTTTTTTCGCTTTTCTCCAGACCTAACAAATCTCGAAGATTTGTTAGGTTTACGAAGTTCGGGCTTCCAAAGCACATTTCCTTACGGATTTTCTGCCGAAAAAGTTAAATGTAGGTTGGCGCAAAAAATCTTCTGCCGGTCTTGTTCAACCGATCTTGGATGTTTGACAGGTCGTTTCAAAAAGCAAATGGCGTCAAATCAAGCTAAGCTATCGCCGACGCTTTTTGTTTTGAATCTGAACCGACACAAAACCAATGCGTTAGTGACGACCCGCCAAACAATTTCCAAATAATTTGGCTTCCATATTGCCAAACCCGATAAACCTATCTATATTTGCACCGCTTTAAAGCAATGGTCGCATAGCTCAGCTGGATAGAGCACCTGCCTTCTAAGCAGGCGGTCGAAGGTTCGAATCCTTCTGCGATCACGAATGAATTTCAAAGAAAAAATGCCCAAGTGCTGCTTGAGGCATTTTTTTTTGCTCCTAATCCATCACTTTCGATCTTGCGGATAATTGCCGTAAAAGCAACAGCCTTCAATTTTACACGCAACTTATTAACAGAACCATAAAAGCAAACCAACTATTTTGAAAATTAGCTAAATTCGCTGCACAAACAAAAGATCGTCCGCGTCAACGCGGATTCCAATTAAAGAACACAAACCATGAAAAAAGTTGTAATCGTATCGGCAGTGAGAACCCCGATAGGAAGTTTTATGGGCGCTTTGTCAACCGTTCCGGCAACCCAATTGGGCGCTGTGGCGATAAAAGGCGCTTTGGAAAAAATCAACCTTAAACCGGAATTGGTAGACGAAGTCCTTATGGGCAATGTTGTCCAGGCTGGCGTTGGACAAGCTCCGGCGCGTCAGGCCGCCTTGGGCGCAGGTTTGCCGAGTTCGGTCATAACGACTACCGTGAACAAGGTTTGCGCTTCGGGGATGAAAGCCGTGATGCAGGGCGCGCAGGCGATCCAATTGGGCGATGCCGATATCGTGGTCGCTGGCGGAATGGAAAACATGAGCGCGATCCCGCATTACGTACACATGAGAAACGGCGTGAAATTCGGAGGAGCGAATCTAATCGACGGACTGCAAAGAGACGGACTGAGCGATGCCTATGACAACAATGCCATGGGAGTTTTCGCCGACGAATGTGCCAAGGAATACAATTTTACTCGCGAGGACCAAGATGCTTTTGCCATCCAATCTTACCAACGATCAGCCAACGCTTGGGACGGCGGGAAATTCGACAATGAGGTCGTTCCTGTTGCGGTTCCTCAAAGACGAGGCGAGCCGATTGTGGTTGCAAAAGACGAGGAATACTCGAACGTGAAACTCGATAAAATCCCGTCGTTGAATCCTGCCTTTACGAAAGACGGGACGGTTACCGCTGCAAATGCCTCGACAATCAACGACGGAGCCGCGGCTTTGGTGCTGATGAGCGAGGATAAAGCCAACGAACTTGGATTGAAGCCACTGGCTTACATAAAAGGTTTTGCCGATGCCGAGCAAGAGCCGAAATGGTTCACGACAGCGCCGGCGAAAGCGCTTCCGAAGGCTTTGGACAAGGCCGGGATTTCCAAGGAAGATGTCGATTTCTTCGAGTTCAACGAAGCTTTCTCGGTTGTCGGGTTGGCCAATTCGAAGATTTTGGGATTGCCAGCCGACAGAGTGAACGTAAACGGAGGCGCGGTTTCTTTGGGACATCCGCTTGGTGCTTCAGGAGCGCGGATCATCGTGACTTTGTTGAGCGTTTTGGAACAGAACGATGCCAAGATCGGGGCGGCTGCGATTTGCAACGGAGGCGGAGGCGCATCGGCAATCGTGCTTGAAAGGGCATAATTGGTCGAAACACTTTTTTGGTTGCAACCGAGTTCGTATTTTTGCCGCGAAACCTAGCCCGGATAGCAGCGGTTAGCCTTTCGCGAAAAACGGCATCGGTTTTGTTCGCGCGCCAAAGCGACCACAGGAAGCTCTTGGCGCGCGTTACAAAAGCTGGCGTTTTTGGTGGAAGCTAAAAGCGGATAGCCGGAATTTGCTCCTAAAAATCAACCTTACCGAATGTTCGGAATCTGTAATCTTGCCATCATTCCTTTGCGCGCCGAATCGAGCGATCGCAGCGAAATCGTTTCCCAAGTACTTTTTGGAGAGCATTTTACCGTGCTTGAGACCAAAAGCAACTGGACGCGTGTGCGCTTGGCTTTCGACGGATACGAAGGTTGGATCGACACCAAACAATACCAGAAAATTTCAGAACACGATTTCAATCAGTTGAGCGCAAATGCGACCGTGATGAATTCAGATCTGATCGAATACGTGACCGGGCCGAACAATGCTTTGCTTCCTATTCCGCTTGGTGCTTCGCTTTCATTTTTGAATTCGGATGAGATCAATGTCTCGAATTTCGAATTTGAAGGATTTAAAGTGAGCGGTGAGCGCCCGAAATCGAATTTGATCCCGACGGCCTATCTGTATTTGAACGCGCCTTATTTGTGGGGCGGAAAGACGCCTTTTGGGATCGATTGCTCCGGACTGACGCAAATGGTCTACAAACTCAACGGCTACAAGCTTTCGAGAGACGCCTCGCAACAGGCTTTGGAAGGCGAACCTTTGAGTTTTATCGAAGAGAGCGAACCCGGAGATCTGGCGTTTTTCGACAATGACGAAGGGAATATCATCCACGTCGGGCTGATCATGGAGAACAATTATATTATCCATGCGAGCGGAAAAGTCAGGATTGACAGGCTCGACCACTTGGGAATTTACAATGCCGAAACGAATCGTCACACGCATAAACTCAGAGTCATCAAAAAATACATCTAACAAAAAACCCGGAATCGCTTCCGGGTTTTTCTTTACATATCGGTTAGATATCTTATTTGCCTTGTTTGGCTTTCAGCGCGGCATACTTGTCTTTCATCTCAAGATAATTGTAGACGGAAAGCAGGTTGCTCGTTACGCTTTGGTCGTCTGGCGCAAGTTCGTGGGCTTTTTCCAAAAGCGGAAGCACAGACTTGAACAAACCGACGCGTTGGCCTTTCAGTTGCTCGTATTTCTTGTTGTCGGCAGCCGACGTTCCAAGTTTGTTCATTTGCTCGGTCAATTGCTTGTCCGCCGCGAGTTTTACGGCCGCAAGGTTTACGTAGGCGTTCGTGTACTTGGCATCGAGGTTGATCGTTTCCTGGAAATGCTTTTCTGCTTCAGGCATTTTCTTTTCCTGGAAAGCCAAAACGCCAAGGTTGTAAACCGCATTGGCATCGCTCATGTTGGCGACTTTTTTGTACTCTTCGTAATTGGCCGAATTCAAGACCATTTCAGATTCGAGTGCCTTTAGTGTCGGATCGTTCGGAACCGCAGCCAAACCTTCGGTCAAAGCTTTCTTGGCTTCGTCTTTTTTGCCTTGCTGGTTCAGGATTTTTACAAGGTTCGAATAGATTTCGGCTTGTTTTGAAGGTTCCTGTTCTTCTTTAGGCAAAACGTGCGTTCCAATCTTTACGGCCTGGTCGCGCTCGGCTTTGTTGTTGAAGCTTTCGTACTTGTCGTTCAGTTTGCTTTTGGCTGTAAAAATCGTCTTTTCACCCGTGTACTTGGCAGCGTTCAACTCGTTGTAATACTTGATGGAATTGTCGTAATCCTGACCGTTTACGGCATAACTCGCGGCATAATAAAGGACGTCTTTGTCGCTTTTGTCGAGTTCGTAAACCGAATAAAGGACTTTTGCGGCTTCCTTGTTTTTGCCGCCGTTCCCAAGCCCGACCGCATAATTCAGCAACAAGGGACGGAACGAGACGATCGTTTCCTTGATGTCGTCGGTGTAAACCTTCTTGTTTGTCTTTTCGTAATCCAGTGTAGCGTTCAGTGATTTTACGAAGAAATCGACTTTTTCCGGAGAAACCAGATTGGCCTGCGCTTGCGGATTCGTCGCATTTTCCTTCGTGCCCATTTCCAGCAGCGGCAACATTCCTTTGTAGAAGTTGAAATACACTTTGTCGGCCGGATCTGAAACCAAAGGCTCGGCTTTTGACAAAGCAGCCTTGTATTCGGCTACATCTTTGGCCTGCATCTGTTCGATGGCGTAAAGTTTCTTAAGTGTCTTGAGCTCGTCTTTTTGGGCTGTGGCCGAAAGCGAAACAGCCAAAATCGACGCGATTGCTAATTTGCGTACCATATTGTTGTTGTTGAATTATTCCTGTGAATCGTCGTTGGTTTCTGCTGCGGAATCGTCGGTTTCCTCTTGATCGGCGTCGGCTTCACCCGTGTGAAGATCTTCTACCGAGATCGGTCCGTCCGTTTCAAGCGCTTCAAGATCGACGTCAAGCGCTTCTTCCTCTTTCATCACCTTGGTCACGGCCGCGATGGCGTCATTTCCTTTGATGTTGATAAGACGCACACCTTGAGTCGCACGACCCATGACGCGAAGATCTTCGACGGCCATTCTGATCGTAAGTCCGGATTTGTTGATGATCATCAAATCGTCGGCATCGGTTACGCTGTTGATCGAAACGAGTTTTCCTGTTTTGTCAGTGATGTTCAGGGTTTTGACACCTTTTCCGCCTCGGTTCGTGATTCTGTAGACTTGTTCTCCGTCTTCCTCGAGTTTGGTTCTTTTTCCGTACCCGTTTTCGGTTACGACCAAAATCTGGGAGATGTTGATGTCTTTTTCGTCGATCGCGACCATTCCGATTACTTCGTCTTTCTCGTCGGCAAGCGTTATCCCGCGAACTCCAGATGCGGTTCTTCCCATCGGACGCGTCTTGCTTTCCTCGAAACGAACCAATTTACCAGACTTCACGGCAACCAAAACCTGGCTGTTTCCGGTAGTCAGTTTTGCTTCCAGCAATTCGTCGTCCTCACGGATCGTAATCGCGGCAACACCATTGGTTCTAGGACGCGAATATTGCTCAAGCGACGTCTTTTTGACCTGACCTTGCTTGGTGACCATGATCACGTAATGGTTGTTGACGTATTCCGTGTTCTTCAAATCCTGCGTACAGATGAACGCTTTTACCTTGTCGTCGTTCTCGATATTGATCAGGTTCTGGATCGCACGGCCTTTGCTCGTCTTGTTTCCTTCCGGAATTTCGTAGACGCGCATCCAGTAACACTTTCCTTTTTGCGTAAAGAACATCATGTAATTGTGGTTCGTGGCTACATATAGATGTTCCAGGAAATCGGAATCTCTCGTGGCCACGCCTTTTTGCCCTACTCCGCCCCTATTTTGGGTTTTGTATTCCGACAATGGCGTGCGCTTGATGTAACCGGCGTGCGAAATCGTGATTACGACAGTTTCGTCGGCGATCAAGTCTTCTATGCTTACGTCTCCGCCGGCATACTCGATTACCGAACGTCTCTCGTCTCCATACTTGGTAAGGATTTCGCGAAGTTCTTCTTTGATGAGTTCCATTCTGAGTTCCTTGCTGGCGAGCAATTCTTTCAAACGTTGGATGAGTTTCATGATTTCCTCATACTCGGCGCGAAGTTTGTCCTGCTCCAGACCTGTCAATTGGCGCAGACGCATCTCGACGATCGCCCTTGCCTGGATTTCGGACAATTTGAAAGCCTCGATCAATTTCGATCTGGCTTCGTCCCCGTCTTTTGATGAGCGGATCAATCGGATCACTTCGTCTATATTGTCTGAAGCGATGATCAAACCTTCGAGAATGTGCGCTCTTTCTTCGGCTTTTCTCAATTCGAATTTCGTACGGCGCGTCACGACATCGTGTCTGTGCTCGACGAAGTAATGGATAAGATCCTTGAGGTTGAGCATTTGCGGACGTCCGTTTACAAGCGCGATGTTGTTCACGCTGAAAGACGACTGCAATTGGGTGAATTTGTAAAGCGTGTTCAAAACGACGTTCGGAACGGCTTCGCGCTTCAATATATATACGATGCGCATTCCGTTTCTGTCCGATTCGTCGCGGATGTTGGCGATGCCTTCGATTTTTCTCTCGTTCACAAGGTCGGCCGTCTTCTTGATCATTTCGGCTTTGTTGACCTGGTACGGGATTTCTGTCACGATGATGGCTTCGCGTCCGTCCACTTCCTCAAAATTGGCCTTGGCGCGCATGACAATACGTCCGCGTCCCGTCTTGAAAGCTTCGCGTACGCCTTCGTATCCGTAGATTACGCCGCCTGTCGGGAAATCCGGCGCCTTGATGTGGCCCATGAGCTCGTCGATCTCGATCTCGGGATTGTCGATGTAGGCAAGAGTTCCGCTGATGACTTCCGTAAGGTTGTGAGGCGCCATGTTCGTGGCCATACCGACGGCGATTCCGGAAGCTCCGTTGATCAAAAGGTTCGGAACACGCGTAGGCATCACTTTCGGTTCTTCGAGCGTGTCGTCGAAGTTGAGCTGGAAGTCTACGGTTTCTTTGTCTATGTCTGAAAGTATCTCTTCGGAAATCTTTTTCATTCTGGCTTCGGTATAACGCATCGCCGCCGGACTGTCACCGTCTATCGATCCGAAGTTACCTTGTCCGTCCACCAAAAGGTAGCGCAAGCTCCATTCCTGGGCCATACGCACCATCGTGTCATATACTGATGAGTCGCCGTGTGGGTGATATTTACCCAAAACTTCCCCAACGATTCTCGCTGATTTCTTGTGCGGACGATTTGAAAGCACGCCCAATTCGTACATTCCGAAAAGGACGCGTCTGTGTACGGGTTTTAATCCATCGCGCACATCTGGCAGTGCACGTGACACAATGACCGACATCGAATAGTCGATGTAAGCCGTTTTCATTTCATCCTCAATGTTAATCGGGATTAACTTTGATCCGTCTGACATATTCCGTTTGTTAAATTTACTTTAGTATAAAAATCCCGCTAATATAACGTTTCCGGCGCATTTTTTAGGGTCGGAAAAAGCTAATTTCCCCTTATTTTATTAACAATTTGGAGGCGCGTCGCGTTGATAAATTAGTAGTTGTTTAACTCGGATATTGCCATAATTTTCGTCACTTAGCGATTGTCGAATTTAGGGCAGGAATGGTTTTTGCAAGCTGCCATCCGAATTCCTAAAATCAAATACCCAATTCAAACAGTATGGATGATAATTTTTCACCAAGAGTAAAGGATGTTATTTCCTACAGTAAAGAAGAAGCCCTGCGTCTGGGACACGACTTTATTGGGACGGAACATCTTATGCTGGGTATACTTAGAGACGGAAACGGAAAGGCGATCACGATTCTGAACAATCTGTCGGTCGATCTCGAGCACTTGCGCCGAAAAGTCGAAATATTAAGCCCGGCCAACCCTAATGCCGATATGAGCAACGAAAAAAAGAACCTGCACCTGACACGTCAGGCAGAGCGTGCGCTAAAGACCACTTTCCTCGAAGCGAAAGTTTTCCAGAGCACCTCGATCAGCACGGCCCATTTGTTGCTTTGTATCCTGAGAAACGAAAACGATCCCACAACCAAGCTGCTCAACAAGCTCAAGATTGACTACGATGCAGCGAAAGAACAATATCTGAATATGACGCCAAACGAAGAAGAATTCATGGAAAACCTTCCGCGGAACGAGTCTTACAACGACGATCCGGGACAAGATGACAGCCTTAAAGAAGGCAATTTCAACAATCCGCAGGGAAAATCGAACAAGAAATCGAAAACGCCCGTGCTTGACAATTTCGGGCGCGACCTTACGGAAATGGCCGAAGAAGGCAAACTCGACCCCGTCGTAGGACGCGAAAAGGAAATCGAGCGCGTCTCGCAAATCCTGAGCCGACGCAAGAAAAACAACCCGCTTCTCATAGGAGAGCCCGGAGTCGGTAAGTCTGCGATCGCCGAAGGTCTCGCGCTTCGCATCATCCAAAAGAAAGTTTCGCGCATCCTTTTCAACAAAAGAGTCGTGACACTTGACCTGGCGAGCCTTGTAGCCGGTACAAAATACCGCGGACAGTTCGAGGAACGCATGAAAGCCGTGATGAACGAGCTCGAGAAAAACGACGATATCATCCTTTTCATAGATGAGATCCACACGATCGTAGGAGCTGGAGGCGCAACGGGTTCGCTCGATGCCTCGAACATGTTCAAACCGGCCTTGGCACGTGGCGAAATCCAATGCATCGGAGCGACGACTCTCGACGAATATCGTCAGTATATCGAAAAAGACGGAGCACTTGAGCGTCGATTCCAGAAAGTAATCGTCGAGCCGACATCTGTCGAAGAAACGATCACGATCCTGAACAACATCAAGAACAAATACGAAGATCACCACAACGTGACTTACACTCAGGAAGCGATCGAGGCTTGTGTCAAGTTGACCAATCGCTACATGAGCGAGCGTTTCCTTCCGGACAAGGCGATCGATGCTTTGGACGAAGCCGGTTCCCGCGTGCACATTACCAATATTGATGTTCCGAAGCAAATTCTTGACTTGGAACGCCAGTTGGAAGAAGTGCGCGAACTCAAGAACACGGTCGTCAAGAAACAGAAATACGAGGAAGCCGCCAAATTGCGCGACGACGAAAAGCGTTTGGAGAAAGACCTTGCGATTGCACAGGAGCAATGGGAAGAAGATTCGAAGAGCAACAGGATCGTTGTCACGGAAGATAACGTAGCCGACGTCGTATCGATGATGACGGGAATTCCGGTGAACAGAATCGCGCAGACCGAAAGCAACAAGCTCGCGAAATTGCCAGATCTGATCAAGAACAAGGTGATCGGGCAAGACGAGGCCGTCGCCAAGATCGCCAAGTCCATCCAACGTAACCGCGCCGGCCTGAAAGACCCGAACCGTCCGATCGGATCGTTTATTTTCCTCGGGCAGACAGGTGTCGGAAAAACGCAGTTGGCCAAGGTTCTGGCTCGCGAATTGTTTGATTCCGAAGATGCGCTCGTGCGTATCGACATGAGTGAATACATGGAGAAATTCGCGATTTCGAGATTGGTTGGAGCGCCTCCGGGATACGTCGGATACGAAGAAGGCGGACAATTGACCGAGAAAGTGCGTCGCAAACCTTATTGCGTGGTGCTTTTGGACGAGATCGAAAAAGCGCACCCGGACGTGTTCAACATGATGTTGCAGGTTTTGGACGACGGATTCCTTACCGATTCCCTCGGACGCAAGATCGACTTCAAGAACACAATCATCATCATGACCTCGAACATCGGGGCACGACAGTTGAAAGACTTCGGACAAGGTGTCGGTTTCGGAACATCGGCAAAAATGAACCAAGCTGACGAGCACGCCAAATCTGTAATAGAGAATGCGTTGAAAAAAGCTTTCGCTCCCGAGTTTTTGAACCGTATCGACGACGTGATCGTATTCAATCCGCTTGAGAAACACGATATCGACCTTATCATCGAGATCGAGCTCAAGAAGTTGTACGCGCGCATTGCAGAATTGGGTTACACTTTGCGCCTGTCAGACAAGGCCAAGGCGTTTATCGCCGACAAAGGTTTCGACAAGCAATTCGGTGCACGTCCGCTAAAACGCGCCATCCAGAAATATGTGGAAGATGCTTTGGCAGAAGAGATCATCACCTCCAAAATTGGAGCCGGAGACGAAATCTATATGGATATCGAGGACACGACCAACGACGAATTGACCGTCACGGTCCAAAAAGCCGAAGAGCCCACGAATTGATGTTATCGATAATTTTATATGAAAACCCGTCTTATTAGGCGGGTTTTTTGTTTTATTTGAAGTCGCTGATTTGCTTTTTGGACGAAAACAAAAAATTAGCGAATTCGCGGTTAACTATTTCTGAAGCTGCAAATCGACTTTCAAGTAAACGCCGCGAATTTAAATGCTTTTCCGAAATTATAAAGTCACCTAGATAATTCGTGAATTCGCGGCTTTATTTTTTGTCAACTTACTGGCTCGAAATAATTGAAAATAATTGTCGAGGCAATGAGGAACTTATCGGCTAATCAGTTTTATGTTTCCAAACTAACGTTAACGAAGATTTGATGTGGAAACCCGTTTCTTTAAATTGGTTTTCGTTTCACTCAAGTAGCTGATTTGCTTTGGACGGAAACAAAAAATTCGCGAATTCGCGGTTAACTGTTTCTGAGGCTGCGAATCGAATTTCGAGAAAACGCCGCGAATTCGCGAATTCCAATACTTTCCCGAAATCTTTAAGTCATTGATGTTAACAATAATTTGATACAAAAGCCCGCCATTTCAGACTAGTTTTTTGTTTTATTTGAGGTCGCTGATTTGTCTTTGGAGACTTGATAGCCGGTGAATTTGTGGTCACAAAAAGATCAAGCCACTGACGCCCGAATTCTGATGTTCTTTAATTCGAAGGCCAACCAAAAAATAATCGTCTTAAAATTCCCCAAAAATACTCGTGGCTCCAACCCAAAACGTCTAAATTTGAATCTAAATCATCCAAAATGCAAGACCCAAAAATCGTCATAGGGAGCGAAGAATGGTGCTCCTTTCCTACTCTCGGAATCCCTAAAATCAAGGCACGCGTCGATTCTGGCGCAAAAACGTCGGCACTTCACGCCATCAACATCGCGCCGTTTCGCAAGGACGACGAAAATTGGGTGCGTTTCGAGGTCAATCCGATACAGAAAAACGTAAAGACGGTTTTGCATTGCGAGGCCAAACTCCTGGGAAAACGCATCGTCAAAAGTTCAAGCGGCAACCGCGAACAACGCTATGTGATTTCGTCCGAATTCCAGATTGGCGGACAGTCCTGGCCAATAGAGATTACGCTCACCAACCGCGATTCCATGGGATTCCGGATGCTTCTTGGGCGTGAAGCCATGTTCGGACGCATGCTCGTCGATCCCAGCCAACATTACGTTTTGGACGAACCATCGGCAACAGAACTCAAGGATCTGTACCAATATTCAGAAAAGGCAAAAAGCGGACTTCGCATCGGCGTTTTGGCCAGCAACCCGGAATTGTACTCCAACAAACGCATCATGGAAGCCGGTGAAAGTCGTGGCCACGAAATGCATTTCCTAAACATCAAGGAATGTTACATGAAACTCGACGGCCACAATCCTGAAATCCATTACCGCGGCGGCCGCAAATTGAACGATTTTGACGCCGTGATCCCAAGAATTCGTCCGAGCATCACTTTTTACGGATGCGCCCTGACGCGTCAATTCGAGGCTTTGCGCGTTTTTAGCCTGAACTCATCCAAAGCGATTGCCCAATCCCGCGATAAATTGTATTCGCTGCAACTTTTGCTCAATCACGGCGTCGATATTCCCACGACGGGTTTCGCTAACTCGCCTCTCGACACCGACGATCTGATCAAAATGGTCGGTGGCACGCCGCTTATCGTCAAATTGCTCGAAGGCACTCAGGGAAAAGGCGTCGTTTTGGCCGAAACCAAGAAAGCGGCAGAATCCGTAATCAACGCTTTCAAGAGTCTGAATGCCAACATTCTCGTTCAGGAATTCATCAAAGAAGCTAACGGAAAGGATTTGCGTTTGTTCGTAATCGACGGAAAAGTCGTTGCAGCGATTCAACGCGAGGCGCTTCCGGGAGAATTCCGCGCAAATATTCACCTTGGCGGAACGGCTTCTGTCATAAGACCGACGCAAGAGGAAAAACGTATCGCGATCAAGGCCGCAAAAGCTATGGATCTGAAAGTGGCCGGAGTCGACATCATCCGCTCGGCGAAAGGTCCGCTGCTGCTTGAGGTCAATTCTTCTCCGGGACTGGAAGGTATCGAAGGCGCGACCAACAAAGACATCGCGGGCGAAATGATAAAAGCGATCGAGAAACACTTCAAGTTGCAAAAATCAGAGAAAGTTTGAATCCGTTTGTCGACATAATCCTACGCAGTTCGGCCGTCTATATTTTTATGGTCGTCGCCTTGCGGATTTTCGGCAAAAAGGAACTTTCACAATTGAGTACGTTCGACGTCATTCTGATTTTACTGATAAGCAACGCCGTCCAAAACGCGATGGTCGGTCCGGACACATCGCTGCTCGGCGGATTAGCCGCGGCGGCCGTGTTGTTCACACTGAATTTCATCCTCAAGAAAACCATCGCCAAATCGTCTTTTTTCGAGAATCTGCTTCGCGACAAACCTGAAATCCTGATCCACGACGGCAAACCCGATTTCAAGGTTTTGGCCAAACTCGACATCAGTCACGACGAACTTGGGGAAGCCATGCGAGAACACGGTGTCGAACATTATGCTGATGTGAAGCTCGCCATGTTCGAACCCGATGGCAACATTTCAATAATTTCGGGCGCGAACGACAGTCTCAAACAAACGCACTTCAAACGCCGCCGGAATCGCAAGAATATCGTCAACGTCTGATCAATTTTTGGTCAAGTATGGCAATCGTTTCTTGGCAACCGACGAATTTACTAACTTTAACGCATAAAAAAAGAGCCCGAAGGCTCTCTCATTTCTAAAAGTTTCCCGGACCGGTATTCGTGGTCGGTTGATCGTCGGCCGATGAATGGTTCGAATTCGACTCGTATTTCCGGTTGCCGTGGTTTTGATGAAAGCGCCTTTCCTCTCGCCCTTCGACCGTGATATCATTTCCCGAAACGTCTTTGTCGGCACCAATGTACGGTTCTTCATTTTCGTTTTCAGGTCTGCGATCGCGCGCATCTTCCCGATGTCGCATATCGTTTTTGTTGTCTTCCATAATAGTTGTGTTCTAGTTGTTACCCTAAATTACGAAAACTGTCACGGCGACAATAGACGTTTGGCACAACGTTTTGATAAGTTGAAGTTAATTTTTTTTGGGCGTGCCGGCGGCGGTTTTCAATTCGGTTGCGGTCGCAGCGGCAGTATTGTTTTTGAGGAAAGTTTTTTTGGAAGCCGCCGTCGGGCTGCAGGCACTCGCTTTTTGCCGGGAAATATTTGTGAATGACAAATCTTATTTCGGCAAAAGAGCTCAAACAAAGCCGGCATCCCTCACGCAATAGTCCAAAATTCGTTATTCCATGGTTGTTGTTCAACATTTTTAGAATAATGAATAATGAATAACGAACGCCAAGTCGCCAGTAATCCGAAAAGGCCCGATTTTGGAAGCCAAGACTTGATTAAACCAAAATCATGAGCTGTAAACCTTAATGAACTTAACGGCCTTAATGGTTCAAAAATTATCTCTGAAAGGTGGAATCTTTGAGAGTAAAGAAATGTTGAATAACGAATAACGAATAACGAATAACGAATAACGAATTTTGAAGTGTCACACCGCCGGTTCCTGTTGGCTCAAACAGTGAAAACTGCCCAATCCCCAAATGATGTCGGTAGAATCGATCCCGACGACCTTTCGCGTCTTGAAACAATCCTGCAAAATCGACAAAGCCTTGTCGTCGTTGGCATCGCGGAAAGTCGGCACGATCACGTTTTCGTTCGAAATATAGAAGTTCGCATAAGAAGCCGGAAGGATCTGGTCGTCGAAAATCACTGGCTTCGGCATCGGAAGCTCTACAATGTTCAACTGTTTGCCCGTTTCGAGCCGCAGCGTTTTGAGGGTTTTAAGATTTTCCTGAAGAATCTCGTAATTCTCGTCAGACTTATTTTCTTCGATTACGGTTACGACAGTGTCCTCGTTCACGAAACGCGTGATGTCGTCGATGTGTCCGTCAGTGTCGTCACCTATTATTCCGTCACCGATCCACAAAATGTTGTCGACGCCGTAGAAATCGACCAAATACTGCTCGATCTGACTTTGATTCAAATGCGGATTTCGGTTTTCATTAAGCAAACAGGCCGTCGTGGTGAGCAGCGTTCCTTTTCCATTGAACTCGACGCTTCCGCCTTCCATCACGATTCCGGGATGAAAGACTGGCAGTCCCAAAGCTTTCCCGATTTCGGTCGGAATCACGTCATCGAGATCAAACGGAGGATATTTTCCACCCCAAGCGTTGTATCCCCAATCGACGATCGCTTTCTCACGTGTCTCGCGATTCACCAAAAACGCCGGGCCGTGATCGCGACACCAGGCATCGTTCGTAGGATGTAAGTAGAACTTCACATTGTCGAGCAAAGCCTCGAGATTGCTCAAAGTCTTGGCATACTCCGAATTGTAAAGACTTAGTAACGCAAACTGCTTCATTTCCTCGTTCGCGACATTGATGCAAACCTTTTGGTGCGAAGCCACGCGCAAGATGAATTCGCTGTAAGGATTGTAAACCGTATGGATTTTACCGGGCCACGACGCTTCCTTATGCGGCCAGGAAAGCCACAAAGCGGTCTGTTTTTCGAACTCTGCAGGAAAATGGAAACCTAGTTGCTTTGGTGTCATAAAATTTGTGTAGCTGATCGAAAGCCAAATGCTCAACGACTTGTTCTATTATCTATCCGTCTGTTATCTATTATCTCAAAAAATCAATCCTCGTCGATAAAACGCTTTGTTATAGGCTGATAACTGTCGATGCGGCGATCGCGCAAAAACGGCCAGTGCATCCTGAAGAAGTCCGATTCTTTTTTGTCGATTTCGACCACGACAGTTTCTTCTTCTTCGTGAGATCCGAGGTAAAGTAGCTTGCCTTGGGCGTTTGTCACGAAACTACCGCCCCAGAATTTCATCGCGCCGTCTTGCTCGAAACCTACGCGATTCACACTTACGACAGGAACGCCGTTCGCCACAGCATGCGAGCGTTGGATTGTTTGCCACGCGTTATATTGGTCTTTGTTCGTTTCCTCGTCCTGGTCTGTCGCCCAACCGATCGCTGTCGGATAGAACATGATCTCGGCCCCCATTAGCGCTGTAATTCGACTGGCTTCCGGATACCATTGGTCCCAACAGATCAAGATCCCGATCGTCGCGAATTTCGTCTTGAAAACTTTGTAGCCCAGGTCGCCCGGCGTAAAATAGAACTTCTCGTAGTAAGCCGGATCGTCCGGAATATGCATTTTGCGGTATTTTCCCAGGTACGAACCGTCCGCATCGATTACCGCGGTCGTATTGTGGTACAAACCTTCTGCCCTTTTTTCGAACAAAGAGGCGATGATGACCACGCCAAGTTCTTTGGCCACTTCCTGCAAAGCCGATGTGCTCGGTCCCGGAATCGCCTCGGCCAGTTTGAAATTCTCGTAATCTTCGACATCACAGAAATACAAAGACGTGAATAATTCCTGCAAACACACGATCTGAGCGCCTTTTTGAGCCGCCACGCGAACCTCGCGGATCGCTTTTTCAAGGTTTACCTGCTTGTCGGCATCGCAAGTCATCTGCACCAAACCAATCTGGACTTTAGACATAGTTGAAGTTTTAGGGCGCAAATTTACGTAAAAAGTGAAAGAGTTCTGAGCGGCCGATGGCCTAAGTTTGTTAGGGGAATGCTAATTTTTGGGTGTTTGCCACACACACTTCGCAATTTTCCTTTTGTCGTTAGTTGTTCGATATTCCTTTTTTCTACAAGCAGTTTTTTGCAAGACGGTCGTTCCGACCCTCCCGTCGTAAAAATAGGCTTTGCAAACCCAAGTCGATTACAGAAAATCTGCCGAAATTGTTAAAAGCAGGTTTGCCAAAGCAACTGCTCTCAACACGAGATTCACAGCACTAAACAACCTCCAAACATCTCAAAAAATCCCCAGGCCAATTTGCCTCGAAATAAAAGTTGCAACCAAAAAAAATCGGGTTGACTGTTAGAGCCAATTTAATAAACCAAACATGCTAAAATTCGCGAATTCACGGTTAAAGCAATCTCAGTCCGCAAATCCTAAGCAAAGTAAAAAGCCACAAATTCACAAATGAGCCGATTCGTGCTTTCGTGGCAAAGCAAATTATATCAACCGCGAATTCGCGAATTTACCAAACGCATTGCGCCAAAATTCGCGAATTCGCGGTTAAACAAAATCCAAGTCCACAAATCCGCAGCACAAATAAAGAGCCACAAATTTGCAAATGAGCCGATTCGTGCTTTCGTGGCGAAGCAAATTATATCAACCGCGAATTCGCGAGTTTACCAAACGCATTGCGCCAAAATTCGCGAATTCGCGGTTAAGCAAAATCCAAGTCCACAAATCCGCAGCACAAATAAAGAACCAAATTTGCAAACAGAGCCGATTCGTGCATTCGTGGCGAAGCAAATTATGTCAACCGCGAATTCGCGAATTTACCAAAAGCATTGTGCTAAAATTCGCGAATTCGCGATTTAAATAAAATTTAAGTCCACAAATACGCAGCAAAATAAAGAGCCACAAATTTGCAAACAGAGCCGATTCGTGCGTTCGTGGTGAAGCAAATTATATCAACCGCGAATTCGCGAATTTACTATACGTATTGCGCCAAAATTCGCGAATTCGCGGTTTAAACAAAATCGAAGTCCGCAAATCCGCAGCAAAAATAAAAAGCTACAAATTTGCAAATAGAGCCGATTCGTGCATTCGTGGCAAAGCAAATTATATCAACCGAATTCGCGAGTTTACCAAACGCGTTGTGCTAAAATTCGCGAATTCGCGGTTTAAACAAAATCGAAGTCCACAAATCCGCAGCAAAAATAAAAAACCACGACCCGAGCAGCGCGAACTGGCCAAAAGCCAATACACGAATAAAACTGTATCGCGCTTAGTGGCAAAAAAATTAAATTAACCGCGAATTAGCGAATTATACGCCCTAAGTCCCGAATCACGCAGAGCATCAAATCTGTTTAAAATCCAGCAATCCGTGGCCAAAAAGGCGGGAAGTTTCCAATATCGAACAACGAATAACGAATAACGAATAACGAATAACGAATAACGAATAACGAATAACGAATAACGAATAACGAATAACGAATAACGAAATTACAAGAGCTCCTCAGCAATCCCAAAACTTCTCAGGAAAACCTTGGACGTCTCGATATCGTAATGCAAAATGCGGTCTTCCTTGACATGGGAAACTTCCTGGCGGTAAGCCCTTACGAAAGTCTCCACGAATTCGCTGGATCTCAATGGTCGCCTGAAATCCAAAGCCTGTGCGGCGTTGAAAAGCTCGATAGCCAAAATCGTCTCCAGATTTTCGACCACGCGCAAAGCTTTCGTAGCTGAATTCGAGCCCATACTGACGTGATCTTCCTGTCCGTTCGAGGAAACGATACTGTCTGTACTCGCCGGATTCGCGAGTTGCTTGTTCTGGCTCACGATACTCGCGGCCGTATACTGCGGAATCATGAATCCAGAATTCAAACCGGGATTGTCGACCAAAAACGCAGGCAAACCGCGCAATCCCGAAATAAGCTGATAGGTTCTTCGCTCTGAAATACTTCCCAGTTCGGCCAGGGCGATCGCCAAAAAATCGAGTGCCAAAGCCAAAGGTTGTCCGTGGAAGTTCCCGCCGGAAACGATTTGGTCGGCATCTATGAAGATGTTCGGATTATCGGTAACCGAATTGATTTCGGTCTTGAAAACCTTGTGAACATACTCGATCGCGTCCTTTGAAGCGCCATGAACCTGAGGCATGCAACGGAACGAATAAGGATCCTGAACGTGCTTTTTGGGCTGTTTTATGATTTCGCTTTCTTCGAGGAAAACGCTGATTCTCGCCGCAGTGATGATTTGTCCTTTGTGTGGACGGACCGCGTGTATCAATTCGTTGAAAGGTTCTTTTCGGCCGTCGAAACCTTCGAGGGAAATCGTTCCGATGAGATCTGCCAGATACGACAATTTGTGCGCCTTGATCAGCACGTGAGCGCCGTAAGCCAGCATGAACTGCGTGCCGTTCAGCAACGCCAGGCCTTCTTTCGATTTGAGTGCGATCGGACTCCAGCCGAAGTGTGTCAGAACGTCTTGAGCCTGTACTTTCTTGCCGTTGAACCAAACCTCGCCCATGCCAATTAGCGGCAAACTCAAATGCGCCAGCGGAGCCAGATCGCCCGATGCGCCAAGCGAACCTTGTTCGTAAACGACTGGCAAAATGTCCTCGTTGTAAAAATCGACCAAGCGCTGCACGGTTTCCACCTGAACGCCCGAATTTCCGTAGCCCAAACTCTGGATTTTTAGAAGCAGCATCATCTTGACGATTTCCTGAGGCACTTCGGCCCCGGCGCCGCAAGCGTGCGACATCACGAGGTTTTCCTGGAGTTTCGACAGGTTGTCGTTGTCGATCTTAATGTTGTAAAGCGAACCGAATCCGGTATTTATGCCGTAAATGGGATCTTGTTGGGAATCCATTTTCTTGTCGAGATATTCGCGGCATTTTCGGATATTTACGAGCGCTTCTTCTGACAACTCGAGTTTTTTATCCGAAGAAATGATGTCCGAAAGCTGTTCCAGCGTAAGAATTTCCGTGCTGATATAATGGTGGGTTTCCATCTCAAAAAATTAGGTGCCCAAAATTCCGCATTTGCATCCGATAAGGCAAATGAAATCTTGAAAAATATACTTTGCGAAAACGATTTCCGTTATCACTTACAAACCAATGATAAATATGAAAAAAGTAGTACTATCGATGTTCCTGTTTTTGGTCGGATGCCTTTGCGAGGCCAAGATCACGGTAACCATTTCGGGCAAAATCACGAATCTGGCAACAGGCGAAGTCATGCTTTCGGGCGCATTCGGACCTGACATCATCAAGGTCAAACCCGATGGAAGTTTCTCCCAGAAACTAGAACTCGACTACGCCGGAAAATACTATTTCGGAGCCGGAGACAACGCGACTTTCCTTTATTTGCGCGACAAATCGAACCTCGTGATTTCTGCCGATGCGAAGAACTTTTTCAAAACCGTCAAATTTTCCGGAACCGACGCCTCCGAAAATGCTTATCTGGCGAAAAAGGAAGAAATCACGAATGCCATGGATTTCAAAGCTTTTTATTCGTCTGACGAGAAATCTTACCTGAACCAGATCGCGAAACTCAAAGCGGACATGACCGCCGCTCTGGCCAAATCGAAACCCGCCAAAACGTTTTCCGAACTCGAGGCGCGCGACCTTTATTATATGGAGCAATCGTTTCTGTGGAATTATCCGAGTTATCATCCCGGAATCACCAAAAAGGAAAATTTCGTGCTCGCGACCGATTTTCCGAAGCCCGAAAAAGATAAAATAAATTTCAACAACGGGACCGATTATGCCTTTTCGATGTCTTTCCGCGAAATGACCTCGCGTTGGGTAAGCGAGAATCTTCCCAAGGATTCTGCCGATAAATATCCGGTTTTCGAGGCTGTGAAGCAGTTCGACAGCCCGTTGATGCGCGATGCGATCCTTTCCGGCCTTCAATACAACATCAACGCCGGAAATCCCGATTCCAAGGAACTTTACGACAGGTTGACCGCTGTGGTGACTTCGGAAAAAGCGAAAAAAGATTTCGATCTGAAACTAGCGGCGATCGAACGCACGAAAGCCGGAAATGCCTCGCCTACTTTCGACTATGAAAACGTCGGCGGAACCAAAACGTCTCTCGAAAGCCTTCGTGGAAAATATGTCTATATCGACGTTTGGGCAACCTGGTGCGGCCCTTGCCGAGAGGAAATCCCGCATCTGCAAAAGATGGAAATGGCTTACCACGGCAAGAAAATCGAGTTCGTGAGCATTTCTGCAGACAAACAGAAAGACCGCGAAAAGTGGAAAAAGATGATAGCCGAAAAACAAATGGGCGGATTGCAATTGCTTACTGACAAAGACTTCGACTCCGAATTCATCAAAGCTTACGCAATCGACGGAATCCCGCGTTTCATCCTGATAGATCCAAGCGGAAAGATCGTCAACGCCGACGCTCCTCGCCCATCCGATCCTGAATTGGCCAAATTGCTCGATTCGCTTCCGCTATAATTCCACATCTGACAATTTTTCACAAGCCTGCGATTTCCTTTACGGATTTCACAGGCTTTTTTGCTAAAATATTTTCGATTATTCGCAAAAATCGGCAAACGACTTGCATTCTTCCCAAAAAGTCCTACTTTTGAAAAATGCCGACAAAATTCACATACACTTCTTCGTTCACGTCTCTCACGGGCGTGACTACCGTTGGCACAACCACAACCCTTCGGGGTTAATCGTTCCCATATCATCCGCAAACGTGCGCACCTTTTGAGGAGCGGAAAATCCTTTACCCAAACTTTTCGACATGAACGTATTGAAATTCGGCGGCACATCGGTCGCCAATGCCGACAACATAAAATTGGTCTGCCAAATCGTGGCCAACAAGAGCAGGAACGAAAAAATCGCCGTAGTCGTCTCGGCTTTCAGCGGCGTGACCGACTTGCTGCTTTCGGCGGCAAAAAAAGCGGCTTCGAAAGACGAATCCTATAAGGAAATCGTCGCCGAAATCGAGAAAAAACACCTTAATGCGATCAAAGATCTGCTTCCGATACAAAGCCAGAGCGCACTTTTGAGCCACGCAAAAAGAATCGTCAACCTGCTCGAGACCTTGCTCGACGGCTGTTTTCTTTTGGGAGAATTGTCGCCCAGAACCGCCGATACGATCATCGGGTTCGGCGAACTGCTGTCGTCCTGCATCGTGGCCGAGACCATCAAACAAACTGTTGCGAAAAGTGAGTACAAAGACAGTCGCGAGTTGATAAGAACCGATGATAAATTCGGGAAAGCGACAGTTGATTTCGGCAGAACCAATATTTTGATCAAAGCTTTTTTCGATGCTTCAGATGCCGAGGTTACGATTCTTCCGGGATTTATCGGCTCGACCGAAAACGGCGACAATACGACATTGGGACGAGGCGGATCAGATTACACCGCGGCGATTTTGGCATCGGGATTGAATTCGGAAAAAGTCGAGATCTGGACAGACGTAAACGGCATGTTCACGGCCAATCCAAAAATCGTCAAACAAGCCCAACCGATCGAATCGATATCGTATCAGGAAGCCATGGAACTTTCGCATTTCGGGGCAAAAGTGCTTTATCCGCCAACGATCCAGCCGGCGCTCGACAAAAATATCCCGATTTTCATCAAGAACACTTTCGATCCCGAGTCTTTCGGAACCTTGATTTCGTCCAAACCCGACAAATCCCAGAATCCGATCAAAGGCATTTCCCATATAGAGAATATTTCGCTGGTGACGCTCGAAGGTTCGGGCATGATCGGCGTTGCGGGCTCTTCCAAACGGCTTTTCGAGGTTTTGTCAGACAATGCCATCAACGTGATTTTCATTACGCAGGCTTCGTCCGAACACTCGATTTGCATCGGTATTGTCGATTCGGAATCAGAAAAAGCCAGGAAAGCGATCGACAAGATGTTCGAAGTCGAGATTTCTCAACACAAAATTGATCCTTGCAGCGTCGAAAACGGGCTTTGCATCGTGGCTTTGGTTGGCGAAAGCATGAAAAACCACCAAGGATTAAGTGGGAAAATGTTCAGCACTTTGGGAAAGAACAACGTCAACATCCGGGCGATTGCACAAGGCGCGTCCGAACGGAACATTTCTGTGGTCATCAACCAAAAAGATGTCAACAAAGCGTTGAATTCACTGCACGAGCGGTTTTTCGAAGACGATGTAAAACAGTTGAACCTTTTTGTCATGGGCGTCGGAAATGTCGGCGAGAAATTCCTGGATCAAATGCGGCAGCAGCAAAAGTTCCTCAGGGAAAATCTTAGGATCAACGCGAGAGTTGTGGCTTTGTCGAATTCTAGAAAAATGCATTTTGACGAAAGCGGAATCGATCTGGAAACCTGGAAATCGAGTCTCGAAAATTCTGAATCGGCCGATAAAAACCAATTCATCCAAAAAGTAAAAAACCTCAATCTGCGCAACAGCATTTTTGTCGACATCACGGCCAATCACGAAGTTGCGGCGACTTATGGCGATTATCTTCAGGATAATATCGCGGTTGTGACTTGCAACAAAATCGCGTGTTCGTCGGAATACCAAAACTACCGCCAACTCAAGAACATCAGCCGGAAATACAATGCCCCGTTTTTGTTTGAAACCAATGTTGGCGCGGGTTTGCCGATTATCGACACTTTGAAACACATGGTCGCTTCAGGCGATAAAGTGCACAAAATCCAGGCGGTTCTGTCCGGGAGCCTGAACTTTATCTTTAACAATTTCGACGAGCATTCGAGTTTCCACGACGTCGTAAAAGAAGCAGGCGTTCAAGGTTTTACGGAACCCGATCCAAAAATAGATTTAAGTGGTGTCGACGTGGCGAGAAAAATCCTGATCCTGATTCGCGAAAGCGGTTATGAAATGGAAATGTCAGACATAGAAAATAAATCTTTTCTTCCGAAAGAATGCCTTGAGACAGCGACAGTGCCTGAATTTTTCACTTCGCTCCTCACGCACGCCAAACATTTTGACGAACTTTATGAGCAAGCCAAATCGAAAGAGGCACGACTGAAATACGTCGCCCAGTTCGAGAACGGGAAAGCGTCGGTCGGGTTGCAGTTCATCGAAAAAAACCATCCGTTCTACAACCTCGAAGGCAAGGACAACATCGTGCTTTTCTTCACCGATCGCTACGTCGACCAACCGCTTTTGATCAAAGGCGCGGGCGCGGGTGCGGCGGTGACGGCCAGTGGGATTTTTGCCGATGTGATCAGGGTCGGAAATAACTAGGATTCAAGATCATCAGTTTGTCGGATCATCTGACAATCTTCAAATTCCAAAATCCGAAAAACAAAAAAATGGACTATATCAAAATATTCGCCCCGGCCACAATCGCCAATCTCTCGTGCGGTTTCGACGTGCTCGGACTTTGCCTGGACAACGTCGGGGACGAAATGACCGTGAGGAAAATCGACGAGAAAATCATCCGGATCTCGAAAATCGAAGGCGCGGACCTTCCGTTGGAAACCGACAAAAACGTCTCCGGCGTCGCGGCTTTGGCGATGCTTCACGAATGGGAAACCGATTTTGGCTTCGAGATCGAGATTGTCAAGAAAATCAAGGCCGGAAGCGGAATAGGAAGTTCGGCGGCGAGTTCGGCCGGAGCGGTTTTCGCGATCAACGAACTGCTTGGTCGTCCTTACGAACGCAAAAGTCTCGTCAAATTTGCGATGCAAGGCGAAAAACTGGCTTCGGGAAGCGCTCACGCAGACAATGTCGCTCCTGCGCTTTTGGGCGGATTCACGCTGGTAAGAAGTTACGATCCGCTCGACATTATCAGGATCGACGCGCCCGAGGAACTTTTCGCCACCGTGATCCATCCGCAAATCGAACTCAAGACTGCCGATGCGCGTTCGGTCCTGAAACAAAACATCACACTCCAGAACGCCGTCGTGCAATGGGGAAATGTCGGTGGTTTCGTGGCCGGACTTTACACCAAGGATTACGATCTGATCGGACGTTCGCTCCAGGACAAGATCGTCGAACCGATTCGCGGCGTACTAATTCCAGGATTCGATCAACTCAAGAGTGCGGCTCAGGCTTACGGCGCTTTGGGTTCGGGAATTTCGGGCAGCGGACCGTCGGTTTTCGCTTTGTGCCGAGGTGAAAAGATCGCCCAGGAAGTCGCATCGGCCATGAGCAAAATTTATGAACAGATGCACTTGCCGTTCGAGATCCACGTTTCGAAAATCAATCCCGACGGCATCAAAATCCTTGAAAAATACTGAAATGAATTTCTACAGTCTCAACCATAATGCGCCAAAGGTTTCGTTTCGCGAAGCCGTCATACAAGGACTTGCGCCCGATAAAGGACTTTATTTTCCGGAATCGATCACCGCTTTGCCGACCGATTTCTTTGAAAACATCGAGCAGTTGTCAAACGCTGAAATCGCGTTCGAAGCCATCAGGCAATTCGTGGGCGATGAAATTCCAACTTCGGAACTCAAACGCATTGTAACGGAAACGTTGTCTTTTGAATTCCCGATGGTAAAAATCTCCGAAAACGTTTATTCGCTTGAACTTTTCCACGGGCCGACGATGGCGTTCAAGGACGTTGGCGCAAGATTCATGGCGCGCTGTCTGGGTTATTTCAACCGCGAAAATCCCGAGGCGAAAAATACGGTTTTGGTCGCGACTTCAGGCGATACCGGAGGCGCAGTTGCAAACGGCTTCCTTGGCGTTGCGGGCGTGGACGTGGTGATTTTGTATCCCGACGGAAAAGTTTCGGATGTTCAGGAAAGACAGCTCACGACGCTTGGCCAAAACATTCAGGCCTTGAAGGTCGAAGGTGTTTTCGACGATTGCCAGGAAATGGTCAAACGCGCTTTCCTTGACGAAGAGTTGTCAGGTTTGAAGCTTACTTCGGCCAATTCGATCAACGTTGCGCGTTGGCTTCCGCAAATGTTCTACTTCTTTTTCGCTTACAAACAACTCAAAAAGTTCGGGAAACCGCTTGTCGTTTCTTGCCCGAGCGGGAATTTCGGGAACGTCTGCGCCGGAATTCTCGCCAAAAAACTGGGTTTACCGATACAACATTTTGTGGCTGCGACGAACGCGAACGACACCGTTCCAAGGTTTCTGGAAGATTGGAAATACGATCCCAAAGCGTCGGTTGAAACGCTGTCGAATGCCATGGACGTCGGAAATCCTAGCAATTTCATAAGGATTCGCGAGCTATATCACGACGACAAATCACAATTTGAACAGGAATTTTCGGCTTACTCCTTTTCGGATTCGCAAACCCGCGAGGTCATGCAATCGGTTTACAGGAATTCCGGTTACGTTCTGGAACCTCACGGCGCGGTCGGATATTTGGGACTTGAGACCGAGTTGACGCGTTTTCCGGAAGCGATCGGGATTTTTCTTGAAACGGCGCATCCGATGAAATTTGAGCAAACTGTCAGCCAAATACTTGATTTCGTGCCCGAACTTCCGCAGCAACTCAAAGCGGTTTTGGGAAAGGAAAAGGTTTTCAAAAGCGTTAAATCTTACGAGGAAGTGAAATCGTTTTTATTGAACAAAAAGTGAAAAAGACCGCCCTTGAGATATTCGATTCCAATGCATTGCTGTATCAGCAAAAGTATATGGACTTGGATTTGTATGACGATACGTATCTTCGGTTTTTGTCCGATTTGAAAAAAGATGCAAGACTGCTCGAACTCGGTTGCGGACCGGGAAATATCACGCGTCAGTTACTCAAAAACCGTCCGGATCTAAAGATTTTGGCAACCGATTTTTCTCCCAGAATGATCGAACTGGCAAAATCGAATGTCCCGACTGTCGATTTCCGTCAAGCGGATGCGAAACAGATTTCGACGATCAGCGAGCAATTCGATGCGATCGTCTGCGGATTCATCACGCCTTATCTGGACAGATCGGAAGTTGGGAAATTGCTTTCGGATTGCGCAAAACTGTTGATTTCTGGCGGAAAACTATATCTGTCGACCCTTGAAGGCGATCACGAAAAGTCAGGTTGGCAAAGTTCGAGCGACGGAAAAAGCAGCACGATCGTTTACTTGTACTCGATTTCAGACATCAAGGAAATGCTGTTCCAAAACGGATTTTCATACCTCTCGATTTTGCGGAAATGCCTAAACAACGATTCCCATCTCATTTTTATCTCGGATTTTTCATGAACAGATTTTTGACAATCCTCGTGGCTATGACCATTTTGGCTTGCGACAAAAAACAAAAGCAAATCGGCACGAAATTTCCGGAGCCAAAGGTTGAAACGCTTGATGACACGCTTCCGAGACCAAGTATCGATTACCAAGGCAATCTCCTAAGAATGACGCTTGGCGACAGCGCAAACAAATTCGAGCTGTTTTGTACCAAAGACGGCGATCACTTTACGGTCGACTCTGTACTGATTGCTGCTTTACACGCCGGGAAAAGTGCCCAAAAAATCAACTTGGGATGGAACGAAACTTACCTGAGTTTGGACGAAATAGGTTTCTCGATTTATGACGACGCGAATTTTGACGGACACAACGATTTGACAATCAACAATTACGCGGGAAATTATACTTCGAGTTCCAGTTTCTGGCTTTTTGATGAAAAATCAGGTGAGTTCGTTCATGAACCTTCTCTTGACAGCATTTACAACCCCGGATTCGAGCCGTCGACCAAGCGCATCCTGTCGTCCTGGCACGCCGGATTGTCTACGTTCAGCGACGATATTTACATTTGGAAAGGCAACAAAGTCGTGCTTTTGGAATCGATTACGGAAAACAGGGATTTTCCCCAAGCGGACGGCACTCACTATTCCGTCAAGCGCTTGGTCAACGGGAAATATATCGAAAAAGATTCGATCGCTAAGAAGCCCGACTAATTTGCAGAAATGCTTTTCCGAGATATTCGATGATGTCCGATGCGACAAAGCTTTCGGGCGCCGTTGTTTTTATAGCCAGATCTGCGGTCAAGCCGTGAAGGTAAACGCCGAATTTCGCAGCCTCGAGCGGAGCGTATCCTTGGGCGAGCAATCCCGTAATTATTCCCGTCAGCACATCGCCACTTCCAGCGGTGGCCAACGCCGCGTTTCCGGTTGTGTTCTCAAACCAGTTTTCTCCGTTCGTGATTTTGGTTGGCGCGCCTTTGCAGACGAGGATTATTTTGTGTTCAGCTGCGAATTTCAACGCCGCTTTTTCGGATTCTTCTTGTGATTCATGACTTCCTATAAGACGTGAAAGTTCTTTCGGATGTGGCGTCAGGATCGTGTTCTCGGGTAAAAGCGACAACCATTCCTGATGTTGCGACAGGATGTTCAGCGCGTCGGCATCTATCACCAAAGGCGATTTCACGTGCTGCAAAAAGTCGTGCAAAGCGTTTTGGACGGCTTGCTCCTGCCCGATTCCCGGACCGATTCCTATGGCGTTTGGCGAGAATTCGTATTCGATTTTGGACAGGTGTTTTGTTTCGACATCTGTCAAGACCATGACTTCGGGGATCGCGGTTTGCACGATTTCGTATCCACATTCAGGCACGAACGCCGTAACCAAACCTGCTCCCGAATGCAGCGCCGCTTTGGACGAAAGTGTGATCGAACCTATTTTTCCGTAGCTGCCGCCGATCAATAATGCGTGACCTTGCGTGCCTTTGTGCGTTTTTGGGTCTAGCGGTTTGTAGCTTTTTTTTATGGCTGATTTGGTGATTTTGGTCATCGTACTTCAATATTCGTTATTCGTTATTCGTTATTTGTTGTTCGTTATTCGTTATTCGTTGTTCGTTATTCGTTGTTCATTATTCGTTGTTCATTATTCGTTATTCGTTGTTCGTTATTCTAATTTGTTCCGAACTTTTTAAGATTTCACACTTTTTTTGGCCCTGTATTTATAAGGTTGGATCTACATAAATATGTGCATCTGTGGCGAACTTTTCCCGTTTGTTCTATTTACGACGAAGACTTAGTCGTGATTTCCTGCTACTGATGCCTGGATTTAAAACGGTTTTTCCTAGCTTACTTCTGCTTTTTTGGCCACGAATACACGAATGCAGAAAATCTCAATGATTCTCATAACTGATGGCTTTTGAAAATTTAATTTACGTCTATGGATGCCGAAACGCTAGTCATTTAACGCGATTTTGCAATTCGGGACATGGGGAGCTGAAGTTGGAAAATGAATAATGAATATTGAAACAATGTTGAATAATGAATATTGAAAACAATGTTGAACAACGAATGTTGAATAACGAATGTTGAACAACGACTGCCGAATAACGAATGTTGAACAACGAATGTTGAATAACGAATGCTGAATAACGAATGTTGAACAAACCATCGTTTTGCCAGAAAGCTAAAAGCGAAAGCCGGAAATCACTTCAAAACATTTTCAGATTCCCAGATTTTCAAATTTCAACATTGCATTTTTTGACTAAATTAGCGCCTCAAATCCTAATTCCTACGAATAATGAAAAATACGGCGCTAACGCACATTCACGAGCAACTTGGGGCGAAAATCCTGCCATTTGCGGGCTATTTTATGCCAATCACTTACGAAGGCGTGAATGCCGAACACGAGACCGTGCGAAAAGGCGTTGGTGTTTTTGACGTTTCACACATGGGAGAATTCTTTTTGGAAGGCCCGAATGCGCTGGCTTTGATCCAGAAAGTAACCTCTAACGATGCCTCGGTTTTGACCGACGGACGCGCCCAATATTCGTGTTTGCCCAACAACGAAGGCGGAATCGTGGACGATTTGATCGTGTATAAATTCAACGACGAGAAGTATCTTTTGGTCGTGAACGCCTCGAACATCGACAAGGATTGGGATTGGATTTCGAAACACAACGATCTCGACGTGAAGATGACCAACGCTTCAGAAGACTATTCGCTGCTTGCGATTCAAGGTCCGAAAGCGGCCGAAGCCATGCAGTCGTTGACTTCGACGAATTTGTCCGACATCAAATACTACCATTTTGAGGTGGGTGATTTTGCCGGATTCGACGATGTGATCATCTCGGCTACGGGTTACACGGGTTCGGGCGGATTCGAGATTTACTGCAAAAACGAACAGGCCGAAGCGATCTGGAACAAGGTTTTCGAAGCCGGAAAAGCTTGGGACATAAAACCTATAGGATTGGCCGCACGCGACACTTTGCGTTTGGAAATGGGCTTTTGCCTTTACGGAAACGACATCGACGACACGACTTCCCCGCTTGAAGCCGGTTTGGGCTGGATTACGAAATTCACAAAGGATTTCACGAATTCGGACAATCTGAAAAAGCAGAAAGAAGCGGGCGTTTCGAGAAAATTGGTCGGTTTTGAATTGACCGAACGCGGCGTTCCGAGACAAGGTTACGAGATTGTCGACAAGGACGGAAACGTTATCGGAAACGTGACTTCGGGCACTCAGGCGCCGTCGCTGAACAAAGGAGTCGGTCTTGGTTATGTCACTATGGAATTTGCCGGCGTCGATTCGGAGATTTTTATCAGAATCCGAAAGAACGATGTCGCCGCCAAAGTCGTGAAATTGCCTTTTTATAAAGCCTGATTTTGCGCCGGCTGTAGAAATAAAATCAGGGCATAAATCCACGAATCCGATTCTTCTGCAAATAGCGAAAATGGTGTAGTTGCGACAAAAAAAATAGCTTGCCTTTTTGCAGACGTTCCGAAAGGCTTATTTTTGCGCGTGAAAAAAACTTTCGTGTCTTTGGATGAACAAGGAATAACGAACATTGAACAACGAACTTAGAAGTTTATATAGAAATGGGAAGAGCGTTTGAATTCCGAAAAGGAAGAAAAATGAAGCGTTGGGCCGCAATGGCAAAGGCGTTCACAAGAATCGGGAAAGACATCGTCATGGCGGTGAAAGAAGGCGGACCGAATCCGGAAGCCAACGCTCGTTTGCGCGCCGTGATCCAGAACGCGAAATCGGCCAACATGCCTAAGGACAACGTCGAGCGCGCCATCAAGAAAGCGACCGACAAAGACACGGCGAACTACAAAGAGGTTTTGTTCGAAGGTTACGCGCCGCACGGTATCGCGATCCTGATCGAAACCGCAACCGATAACAACAACAGGACTGTGGCGAACATCCGCAGTTATTTCAACAAGTGCAATGGCACTTTGGGAACGCAAGGTTCGGTGGAATTCATGTTCGACCACACTTGCAACTTCAGGATTCCCAAAAACGGACTCGATCCCGAGGAACTGGAATTGGAATTGATCGACTTTGGCGCCGAGGAAGTTTTCGAGGACGAGGACGGAATCTTGATCTACGCGCCTTTCGGTAGCTTCGGATCGATCCAGAAAGAGCTCGAGAATCGTGGCATCGAAATCTTGTCGTCTGGCTTTGAGCGAATTCCACAGGTCATGAAGCCGGGATTGACGCCGGATCAAGTGGCCGATGTCGAAAAGTTGCTCGAGAAAATTGAGGAAGACGATGATGTGATGAACGTTTATCACACGATGGAAGAAGCCGCGGAGTAAATTTTAGTGGCGTTGCAGTTACAGTAGCAGTATGCAGACGCGATTGCAGTCATATACAAATAGGCTTCGTTTTGGAGCCTATTTTTTTTGTAGCAGATTAGATGAATTTTGTTTGTTGCCACAACCCGAGCAACGCGAACTGGCCGAAGGCAATACCAGAACAATCTTATTTGTGCATTCGTGGCTTATTATTTTTTGGATTTGTCACGATTAGTTCGCTGCAAACTTTTAATCTTGGAAGTGATTTTATTGAACCATTAAGGACATTAAGAACATTAAGAATGTTAAGGCTCTTCACTTGTTGCAAAACCGCAATTCTGCGTGATTTTGAAGCCTTAAGGAGTTAGGAAAGTTAAGGACGAAGTCGAGTTTCTATTTGATCAGTGTGTCCGAAAGCGCGGCGAAAATCAGTGTCATCCGTATAAATCCATGATTGGCTAAACGCCAGTTCGCGTTGCGCCAGTCTGTCTAAAGCATCAGGATCGAGATTTTGCGTTCATGTAAAGTCGTTTGGAGCACTTGCATTTGTCGAACAATTCTTTTCCGAAAGCCAGATAAAGTTCGCAGGCTAGCATCTTTTCTCTTTCCGATTTCATACACCCGAAATAAAAAAGCCCCGAAATATCGAGGCCAGTCAATTACTAATTACTAATTAGTAATTATTTTATAAATTCCACTTTCTGCGCTTCTTCGGCGTTCACACTGTCGAAAAATCCTTGCTCGGCCATCCATTCGTCGCTGAACACTTTGCTCATGTAACGCGATCCGTGATCCGGGAAGATTCCCACTACGACACTGTTCTCGTCAAATTCGCCTTCTTCTGCATATTGCCTCACGGCCTGAAGTGTCGCACCTGACGTGTATCCGACGAAAAGTCCTTCCTTCTTGGCGATTTCACGCGTAACGTGTGCGCTTTGCTCGTCGGTTACCTTGATGAATTTGTCGATCAGGTCGAAATCTGTAGCCGACGGAATCAGGTTTTTGCCCAAACCTTCAATTCGGTAAGGATAAATTTCTTCATTGTCGAACTCTCTTGTCTCGTGGTATTTTTTCAAAACAGATCCGAAGGCATCCACACCCAACACCTTGATGTTCGGATTTTTCTCCTTTAGGTATTTCGCCGCTCCGGAAATTGTTCCTCCGGTTCCGCTACAAGCAACAAGGTGGGTAATTTTTCCGTTGGTCTGTTCCCAGATTTCCGGACCTGTGCTTTTGTAATGGGCGTCGATATTGAGTTGGTTGAAATATTGGTTGATATAGACCGAACCCTTGATTTCCTCGTGAAGCCTCTTGGCTACGTTATAATAGGAACGTTCATCGTCTGCAGAAACATGCGCCGGACAAACGTAAACCTTCGCTCCCATCGTGCGTAACATATCGATCTTGTCTCTCGAGGATTTCGAGCTCACGGCCAAAATACAGCTGTAACCTTTAATGATGCTCACCATCGCCAAACTGAATCCGGTGTTGCCCGAAGTCGTTTCGATGATAGTGTCACCAGGTGAAAGAATTCCTTTTTTCTCAGCTTCTTCAATAATGTAAAGGGCAATCCTGTCTTTGGTGGAGTGTCCCGGGTTGAAAGCCTCTACTTTTGCGTAGAAATTTCCTTTGAGATTTTCGGTAACGCGGTTCAGTTTGATGAGTGGCGTGTTTCCGATAAGTTCCAGGACATTATTGTAAGCTTTTATTTCTTCTTTCATAAAAAAATAATTAGTCAAGGGCGAGCATGCCGAATGGGCATACCTTGAAACCTTGCAAATTTAACAAAAAAATTCTTTTCACTTCCCAATTTTTTCAAGGGTAAGCAAAAAACTGAATTCACGTGCAAGTTCCTTCAACGCCTCGAATCTTCCCGAGGCGCCTCCGTGGCCTGCCTCCATGTTGGTATCGAGGAACAACAGCTTGTCATTTGTCTTGATATTCCGCAACTTGGCCACCCATTTTGCGGGTTCCCAATATTGCACCTGCGAATCGTGAAGTCCCGTCGATATGTACATGTTCGGATAATTTTGGGCCGAAACATTGTCATAAGGCGAATAGGACAACATATAGTGGTAATAGTCTTTTTCGTTCGGATTTCCCCATTCGTCGTATTCGCCTGTCGTAAGCGGGATGTCTTCGTCGAGCATCGTCGTGACGACATCCACGAAAGGCACTTGCGCGATCACGCCGTTGTACAATTCGGGAGCCATATTTGCCACCGCGCCCATTAGCAATCCGCCGGCAGAACCGCCTTCGGCATACAAATGCTCCGGTGAAGTGTAACCTTCGGAAATCAAAAACCTCGAAACATCGATAAAATCGGTAAACGTATTCTTCTTTTGCAGCAATTTTCCGTCTTCATACCATTGCCTGCCAAGATCTTCGCCTCCGCGGATATGTGCGATGGCATAGATGAAACCGCGATCGAGAAGCGAAAGTCGCGTCGACGAAAAGTAAGGATCCATCGATGCGCCATAAGAGCCGTAAGCGTATTGCAGCAAAGGATTTTTTCCATCCTTGGTCAGGTCTTTTCGGTAAACGAGCGAAATCGGCACTTTGGTCCCGTCCTGAGCTGTCGCCCATTGACGTTCCTCGACATAATTTCCCTTTTGGAACTTTCCGCCAAGCACTTGCTGTTCTTTCAACACTGTTTTTTGCTTCGTACGCATATTGAAATCGATCACCGATGAAGGCGTCGCCATCGACTGATAGCCGTAACGCAAAACTTCGGTATCGAAATCGACATTGGTCGTCGTGTAAGCCGTGTAAGTCTCGATATCGAACGGCAAATAATAAGCTTGTTGCCCATTCCACGGACGAATCTGGATTTTGTTCAGTCCGTTCGAACGTTCCTCGATCACGAGATAGTCCTTAAAAATATCGATGCCTTCAAGCAAAGTATCTTCCCGATGAGCGATAAGGTCGACCCAATTCTCTTTTGAAGTCGCCGTATCGGGCGTTTTCATCAGCTTGAAATTCGTGGCTCCGTCTTTGTTTGTCATCACGTAAAAACTGTCGCCGTAATGCGAAATTGTGTATTCGAGACCGCGCACGCGTTTTTGGAACGGCACGAATTCACCATCGGGATTTTCTGCCAGCAGAATTCGGGATTCCGTCGTAAGCGTACTCGAAGAATGGATCACGAGGAATTTCTTCGATTTTTCTTTGGAAACCGATACGTGGAAAGTATCGTCGGTTTCGTTGAAAACCACGACGTCCTCATCTTCGTGCGTTCCTAATTTGTGTCGGAAGATTTTGTCCGAGCGCAACGTTTTCTTGTCCTGACGTGTAAAAAACAACGTCTTGTTGTCGTTGGCCCAAACGCAGTTAGGAGCCGCGTTCTGGATCGTATCGGCAAAAATTTCGCCCGTTTCCAGGTTCTTTATCCGAATGGTATAAATCCGTCGGCCTTTCAGATCAACGCCAAACGTCGCATATTTGTTGTCAGGACTGATGCTCACTGCGCCAAGCTGGAAAAACGAATGTCCTTTGGCCATCTCGTTGCAATCGAACAAGATTTCTTCGGGCGCATCCAAACTGCCTTTCTTGCGAGAATAAACCGGATAGTTTTTCCCGGTCTCGAATCTCGTGATGTACCAATATCCGTTGTAGAAATAAGGAACCGACTCGTCATCTTCCTTGATGCGCGCCTTCATTTCCTCGAACAAAGCTTCCCGAAACGGTTCTTCGCCCTTGGTCATTTCATGATAATAAGCGTTTTCCTGATTCAGGTATTCGATGACCTCGGGATTTTCCCTGTCGTTGAGCCAATAATAGTTGTCGATGCGAACGTCTCCGTGTTTTTCCAAAGAATGCGGACGCACCGCGGCAACAGGAGCAATTGGTTGTTCTGGCATTTGTTTAGGTTGTTTTGAAACGCAAAAGTAGCGCAATAAGCCCGAAATTACAGGCATTTTGGCTTTTCTTAACGATTGCCATAGCTACGAATTTAGTAAATTCGCATGCATTTCAAAACAAAAAAATATGTTCGGAGATTTGATGGGAATGATGGGCAAGCTCCAGGAAACCCAAAAGAAAATAGAAGAAACCAAGCAACGTCTTGACACTGTACTGATTGACGAAAAATCAAGCGACGGTTTACTCTCGGTAACGCTTACGGCCAACCGCAAAATTAAATCGATAAGCCTTGACGATTCGCTGCTCGAGGACAATGAGCAACTCGAAGATTACCTGATTCTCGTGCTGAACAAAGCCATAGAGAAAGCCACTGACGTCAACGAAGCCGAACTCGCGGCGGTTGCCAAAGACGGCATGCCGAATATTCCGGGAATGGATCTTTTTAAATGATCTTCTGGATTAGCGGACTGACGAACTGCAACTGCTTCCTGCAACTGCTTTCTGCAACTGCTTCCTGAATCTGGGCGTTCCGGCGCATCGAATTTTTGGCAGTGTCGCTAATTTCCGGGCGCCGTCGGGCTATCCGCTGTATCTTTTGCCACAGCGAATCGGTTGGAATCAAGATTCAGACCGGCAAAAGGATGCCGCTGCTATCCCTAACGCAAAAAAAATCGGCAATAGGCAAAGTCGTGAAAATCCGCAGAAAAAATCGGCCACGAATACACGAATAAAAAGCATTCGTGCATTCGTGGCCAAAATTATTTAAGTTCTCCCCAAAAGAACCAACGATTAAATTCGTCCCGACTACGGGATTTGAAATTTGGTCCAGATAGCTATCGGGATGGAATTTGAAAATTGGAATTTAGAACTCGAGTTTCTGCAAAGTCTCCACAACATAAGAATGCATGACCTCGCGATAATCCAGATGCGTGACGATTCGTAGTTTTCCTTGTCCCAAACTGCTTATCTGAATGTTCTTCTGACGCAATTTTTCCATAAAAATATCGTCCGGAATGCGAGGGTTTATCGTGAAAATCAAGATGTTGGTTTCCACAGGTTCGACTTTGTGGATCCAGGCTTTCTGGCTCAGGATGTAGGCGAGTTCCTTGGCGCGTCTGTGGTCTTCGGCCAAACGGCCCACGTGGTGTTGCAAAGCATAAATTCCGGCTGCGGCCAAATAGCCTACCTGTCGCATTCCGCCGCCCAAGATCTTTCTCACTCGCAACGCGCGGTTGATCGTTTCCTTGTCCGAAACCAAAAGCGACCCGATCGGAGCGCCAAGTCCTTTGGACAAACAAACCGAAATCGAGTGGAAAGTTTCCCCGTAAAGCCTGGGATTCTCTCGCTTGGCGACCAAAGCGTTCCAGATGCGCGCTCCGTCGAGGTGAAACTTCAGATTGTGTCTGTCGCAAACCTGACGGATTTTCTGCAATTCGGCAATGTCATAACAAGCGCCTCCGCCTTTGTTGGTCGTATTTTCCACGCAGACCAAAGACGTGAGCGGACTGTGGTAAAAATCCGGCGGATTGATCGCAGCTTCGACCTGCTGGGCGTTTATCATACCGCGGTCGCCGTCGAGAAGTCGGCACGAAACGCCGCTGTTGAACGAAACGCCTCCGCCTTCATAATTGAAAACATGCGCATATTTGTCTGCGATCAGTTGTTCTCCGGGTTGCGTGTGAAGTTTTATCGCGGCCTGGTTGGCCATCGTCCCTGACGGAAAGAACAAAGCGTCTTCCATGCCAAAAATGTTGGCGACCATGCGCTGCAGCGCGTTCACCGTGGGATCTTGTTTGTACACATCGTCGCCCACGTCGGCCTTGAACATGAATTCGAGCATTTCGGGCGTCGGTTTGGTGACTGTATCGCTGACCAGGTTTATTTCCATAAAGAATATTCGTTGTCGTTGCCTTTTCGGCTACTGCAAAATAACTCCAAAAAAGTTCGCCTATGGCATAGCTGATTTTAAAATTTTGGTAAAACTGTCGTCTGATTTTTGGATCGTCAGATTTTCAGATCATCCGATGCCGACGCGAATTCGAGCCGTCAAGCTCAAATGCTATAGAATCCGTTGCAACACAGATTGAACAGATCAAAAGGATACTGAATTTCGTCGACGGCAGATAAAATCCGATAATCGTATCAATGAAGTCCGAACCGACGGCGAGCAAAGCTTAATGCCCTTAATGAACTTAATGGTTCAAAAAAAAAATCAGAATCAGGAAAAAAGTCAGGAGACTTGATAAACTTGACTGTAAATGTCGACAAACCTACAAGGCTAAAAAACCTTGCAGGTTCAAAATAAGCTTGAGGGTTTACGGTTATGACCGACATCAAATCGGAAAAGTAAAATCCGCGAAAATCCATCAGAATCCGCGTTACGGAAATCTGCCGATTCGAAAATCCGTATATCCAAAAATCCAACAACCAAAAAATCATTCCTTTTCGTTAATTTTGCGCCTCAAACCAAGATTATGACCAGTACCGAACAGGTAAGAGATATAGCCGAACGCGTGTCGGCGCTCAAAGGTTACCTCGACATCGAGCGCAAGCAGATCGAGATTTCCAATGAGGAAGAAAAGACGCTTGCCCCAGATTTTTGGAACAACGCCAAAGAAGCCGAAGCCTTCGTGAAAGTGCTTAGAAGCAAGAAAAAATGGGTCGAGGATTATGAAAAGGCGGTTTCGCTTTCGGATGAATTGACGCTCGCACTCGAATTTTACCGCGAAGGTGAATTGACAGAAGCAGAACTCGACGAAGCTTTCGACAAGGTCGAATCTTTGGTGGTGAACATCGAGCTCAAGAACATGCTTTCGGACGAAGGCGACGTAATGAGTTCCGTGCTCCAGATCACGGCCGGAGCCGGCGGAACAGAAAGTTGCGATTGGGCCGGAATGCTGATGCGGATGTACTTGATGTGGGCCGAAAAAAGCGGCTACAAAGTGCGCGAGCTCAACTTCCAGGAAGGCGACGTGGCCGGAATCAAGACCGTGACGCTCGAAATCGAAGGCGATTATTCTTTCGGATACCTCAAAGGTGAAAACGGCGTGCATCGTTTGGTGCGCATCTCGCCTTTCGACAGCAACGCCAAGCGACATACTTCTTTCGTATCGGTTTATGTTTATCCTTTGGTGGACGACACGATCGAAATCGAGATCAATCCGGCCGATATCGAGATCACCACGGCGCGTTCCTCAGGAGCGGGCGGACAGAACGTAAACAAAGTCGAGACCAAAGTACAGTTGTTGCACAAACCGACGGGCATCCAAATCCAATGTTCGGAAACGCGTTCACAACACGACAACCGCCAGCGCGCCATGCAGATGTTGAAATCGCAACTTTACGAAATAGAGCTCAAGAAACAACAGGAACAGCGCAACGACATCGAAGCCGGAAAGATGAAAATCGAGTGGGGTTCCCAGATCAGGAATTACGTTTTGCATCCGTACAAATTGGTCAAAGACGTGAGAACCGGATATGAAACGAGCGATACGGAAGGCGTTCTTTCGGGCGAGCTCGACGAATTCCTGAAGGCTTATTTGATGATGATGGGACAACGGGACGAGGATTAGTGGCAGTGGCGGAAGCAGTGGCAGAAGCAGTGGCAGAAGCAGTTGCAGAAGCAGATGCAGAAGCAGTGGCAGAAGCAGTTGCAGTGGCAGTGGCAGTGGGAATATCAGACGAAACCATGTCGGTGAAAAAACAAAGACAGCAGCTGTCGGAGAAAAACAAAAAACGTTTCCAAATAAATTCGGAAACGTTTTTTATTTCAATGCAAATCGGCAAAATGTTTAAATAGGAAAATTGATCGTGCAAATTCCAACACCGTATTTTGCAATTTTAAAAGCCTAAGTATCAGTTTCCGCTCTGCAACTGCCATTGCTACTGCAACTGCCACTGCTACTGCTACTGCTACTGCCACTGCTACTGCATCTGCTTCCGCAACTGCAACTGCTACTGCAACTGCTACTGCAACTGCAACTGTCAAGGAACAATCTTCCCTTCCACCGAATCGTCATAAGTTTCCCCAACTACAGATCCGTAAAGGCGCTTGGCCATCGCGACCAACATATTGGTTTTCACGTCCCAGTAATAGCCTTCGGTAGGAATTACCTTGATTACGGTGATTCTCGGGTCGTCTTTTCCTTCGGTGAACCAGGTTTTCATCGTCGCGTCCCAAAGTTCGTCGATCATTTTGGGATCTCTTGAGATTTCGGCTCTTCCGTAAATCGACAGGAAATCGCTGTAACTCGATCCCTGGAACAAAAGTTGGACTGACGGATCTTTCTCCAGTTCTACATTCTTGTGGCTGTCGTTGGCGCTCAGAAACCAAAAATTACCTTGGTCGTCTACTTTTTCGGGTGCCATCGGTCGTGCCGAGAAGCTATTTCCCGTTTCGATTTTGGTGCACATGAAGCAAGAACCGGCTTTCGACGCCAGCGATTTGATTTTTTCTATGCCTTCCGATCCGAAAAGATTTTCAAAATTGTCTTCGGGTTGATTTTTGTTGATACTGTCCATGGTAGTCGTGTTTATTGTTTGTATCCGAAAGTTAAACAGATGATTGCTGAAAAACTTATAGGATTGACGCACATTGTTGTAGCATTTCCCAAAATCCGCGAAAGCGAAATCAATATCTTTGGGAAAATTCATCCGATGAAAACAAATTTTCTTCTCGCCTCGCTCCTACTCGTTCTTTGGACTGTCCAAAGTCAGGACATAAAAGTGATGTCTTACAATATCAGGGTTGATTTCGGAGGCGACGGTGAGAACAATTGGGAATTCCGACGCGATTTCCTAGCCGACCAGATCACCTACAACGCGCCGGATTTCATCGGGACACAAGAAGGAAAATTGCACCAACTGCAGTTTCTCGACACGGCGTTGCCAAATTACGCGCGAATTGGTCGTGGCCGCGACAATTCCCAAACCCAGGACGAATACAGCGCGATATTCTACGACAGGACGCGTTTCAGGCTCGTTTCCCAAAACACGTTTTGGTTGTCAGAGAATCCAGATACACCTGAGTCGAAAAGCTGGGAAACGGCATATCCAAGAATCTGTACTTATGGATTGTTCGAGGAAATCAAATCGAAAAAACGCTTTTTCGTGTTCAACACGCACATGGATCACATCAGCGAACTGGCTCGCGAGAATGGTGCAAAGCTAATCTTGAAAAGAATTTCGGAAATCAACACCAAGTCGTTTCCCGTTATCCTGACAGGCGATTTCAATAGCGAAATGACGACCGGCGCTTACAAGACCATCACTTCACAAATGGACGACACGAGAAATGTAAGCAAAACCAAACCGTTCGGACCAAACGGGACTTTCAGCGGATTCAAGTTCAACGAGCCCGTAAACCTGCTGATAGACTACGTTTTTGTGTCAAGAAAGAATGTCGAAGTGCTTAGGTACGCGATTCTGTCTGACTCCAAAAACTGCAAATATCCGTCCGATCACCTGCCTGTTTTGGCCGAGTTGAAATTGTTGAAATAAGTAAGTTATTTCGCCCGTTTTTATCGGAATAATTCAATATACTTGCAAAAACCAAACACAAGGAAATGAACAAATTATTCGCATTGGCGCTATTGCTGCCATTGGTCACTATTGCCCAAATTCGGTTCCAGAAAGGCTATTTTATAGACAACGGCGGCAAAAAGGTCGAATGTCTTATCCGAAACAAAGGCTGGAACAACAATCCGACTTCTTTCGACTATAAGATTTCAGAAACCTCAGAGACGCAGCAAGGCACTTTAAAGGATGTTCGCGAATTTTCTTTGGAAGATGGCCCAACTTATACCAAAGCTACCGTCGCCATGGAGCGTTCGACAGAAAAAGTACAGAACATGCAGATGCAACGCGATGCCAAGTTTACCCTTGTCGAGGAAACCCACTTCCTAAGACTTCTTTTTCAGGCCAGCCATTCGCTTTACATACTTGAGGACAGCGGGATTTTCAAGTTTTTCGACCGCGACAGGAACGGCGTTTTCACCCAACTCGTGCACATTGCTTACGTCGATTCCCAAAGCAATTTGAGACACTACAATCAGTACTATTCCCAATTGCTCGCAAATTTTTCCTGTGAAGGAAGCACACTCGAATCGATGTCAAAACTCAAATACTCGATTTCAGAGTTAACCGAATATTATAGGAAAACCAGCGAATGCAAAGGCGAAAAAGTAACCGAGGTCAAAAAGAGTAAAGGCGATTTCAACCTCAGGCCGTTCCTCGGGTTCAAGTCGATGAAACTCGATGCGAGCGCATACTCCGGAAATCCGGGCGTTTCCATTACGAAAAGCGGATTGGCTTACGGAATGGAATTCGAATACATCTTGCCCACGAACAAGAAAAAATGGGCTATCCTTATCGATATGGAATACAACAAACTCGAAGGTGACATCGATTTCCCTGACGGAAGCAGCATCAACGACCTACGTGCCAAAATTAATTTTTCGTCCCTGCAGATTCCGATTGGCGGACGTTACTATGCTTTCCTTTCTGACGACTTCAAGTTTTTCGCCAATGCCACGATCAACCTGAACTTCATTTCGGATAAGTCGGAAATCGTTTATGGGGAAGGCGTTTCGCAGTTTTCCAAAAGGAAAATGGATTCTAATTCTTACAATTTCGGCATTGGTGCCGGAGTCAGTTACAAAAGACTCAATGCCGAGATCCGATATTATACCAATCAGGAACTTTACCGCACGACAGACGGAAACGTCAGTAAATTTGCGCTTTTGGTCAGCTACGCCATATTTTGATGAACAAATATATAGCCTTGCTGCGCGGCATCAACGTTTCCGGTCAAAAACTGATCAAGATGGAAGCCTTGCGCGAATCGCTTAAAAATCTGGGCTTGAAGGACGTTTCCACTTACATTCAAAGTGGGAACGTTCTTTTCGTTTCGGACGATTCCGCGTCAGACTTACAACAAAATATCTCCAGGATGATCAAGGCCGATTTCGGATTCGACGTTTCGGTGATCGTCGTCACGCCAGATGATTTGGCTGTCGCTGTCGCGGAAAATCCGTTCGCGGGCAAAACACCCGAAGGTTCGACACAGCCTTACATCGGATTCCTGTCTGAAATTCCAACCTCGGAAAATCTCAAAAATCTTTCGGACAGTGATTTCGGAAGCGACGAATGGATCGTCATCGGGAAAAGGATTTATCTGTGGTACGCCGATTCGGCCGCCAACACCAAACTCAGCAACGCCGTTATCGAGCGCAAACTCAAGCTGATTTCGACGGCCAGAAACTGGAAAACGACCAATAAATTGATTTTACTTTCCTCATAACCACTCGACAAGAGAACATCCGATTCCAACGGTCGTTTGTTTGTGGTTGTAATCGATGAGCGTTTCCCCGAAGCCATGCGACGCTTGGAAATACCCGCGAAGATTTCCCTTTATCGGAAAAGACCACGAAAACGTCAAGTTGCCTTTTACGGCTGTTCCGAAACTCAAATTGTGGCTTCCGATTAGCGAAAGTACGTGTCCGTCGGTTGTATAGATCACGTTCACGTCTGCCCTTCCCAAGTAATCCACGATTTGGGGATTGTCGTCCTCGCCGTCGGGAATCCGAATCCACGGACGCGCGTAGACCGTCCATTTGTCATATTCGAAACCCGCGTGGAAAATGATGCGGTTCCAACTTCTCGAAAACGGCAGGCTTTTACCGTTCGACTGGTGATTGAATGCCACGCCGACCATTCTCGCATTGAAACCGAGAACCTTGAAGTGCAACGGAAAATTGAGGATCAGTTCGGGTTCGTAATTGATTTCGCGAAACGGACGCGAGATCGATCCGTTGTAAACCTGCCAGTGTGCAACCTGCGTGTAGGCCATCCACAAATCGGCCCGTTTCCAAAAAATGCCCTGAAGCACTTTTGTCTTGAAACTGATCTGGAATTTCGTTTCGACCTTGTTGTATTTCTGGTCTTCGTCAATGATGTATTCCTCGCTTCCGTTTCCGGACTTCGGCTTTTCATTCGGATTGGTCGAAAACCGCACGGGCAAAAGGAAAATTGGCTTATAAGGCGTGATCTGGAAAGTGCCGCGCGTCGAGGTAGAATCAAGTTCCCAACGTTGGCTCAGCGTGCGCGGACGGGCGTTGTCGCGTATCAACGCATCGATTTGGGAATGGGCGGAAAGTCCGCAAAGCAAGACAAACAGGAAAATACGGTTCATGCGCCGAAAATACGAAATGGCGCAAAAAAAGCCGCACAATGCGGCTTATATGATTCCCATGGATTTTTATATCAGACGAAGATTTTGAGCAGGTAGAAAAACAATGCCGCAATCACCGCAGAAACCGGAATGGTCAGGATCCAGGCCCACAAGAGGTTGATGGTCACGCCCCAACGAACGGCCGAAATCCTTTTGGTGATCCCAACCCCGATGATACTTCCCGTGATTGTATGTGTGGTGGAAACCGGAATTCCCATGTGTTCGGTCAAATAAAGTGTCGCAGCTCCGGCAGTTTCGGCGGCCACACCTTCAAGAGGCGTAACTTTCGTGATCTTGGAGCCCATCGTCTTTACGATTTTCCATCCGCCCGACAAAGTTCCCAAGGCGATTACCACGAAACTCGCAAGTGGCACCCACCACCAGAAGCCGTCGTTTACGAACATCTTGAAACGCTCGGACGAATCCGCGGCAGCGAACGCCGCATCACCCATGTCTAGTTTGTAACAGATTACGGCCGCTCCGATGATTCCCATGACTTTTTGGGCATCGTTCCCGCCGTGACCCAAACTGAATAAGGCCGATGAAAGCAACTGCAGTTTCTTGAACCATTTGTCGGCTTTGTTCGGATTGGCCTTTTTGCAGATATTGAGAATCGCGACCGTTATGAAATAAGCCATGATCATACCCAAAAGCGGGGCGCAGAAAATGAACAGGAAAGTCGGGATTACCTTGGCGTAGTTGATTACGTCGATTTCTTTTCCGTCGACGATTTCGCTGAACGTTCCGGCGTTGGCCAAAGCCGCTCCCATGAAACCTCCGAGCAAAGTGTGTGAGGACGAAGACGGGATTCCGAGCTTCCAGGTCGCCAGGTTCCAGATGATGGCCGCGACCAGTCCGGCGAGAATCACTTCCAGAGTAATGAAATGTTCATCTACAGATTTTGCGATCGTGTTTCCGATTTTGAATTCCCCGATCCAGAATTTCGAGATGAAATAAGCAGCGAAATTGAACATCGCCGCCCAAAGTACCGCCTGGAAAGGTGTGAGAACCTTGGTTGCCACGATTGTCGCGATCGAGTTGGCCGCGTCGTGAAAACCGTTGATGTAGTCAAAAATCAGCGCAAGGACGATAATGACGATAAGTAAGGTAAGATCCATATCTAGTCTTTGCGTACTTTAAGAATGCTTGACGGAAATCTGTTCCATCACGTTTGCCACGCTCTTGCATTTGTCAGAGGCAGATTCGAGAGCCGAAAGTACTTCCTTGTATTTGATGATGTTTTTGGCGTCGGTCTCGTTCTCGAAGATATCGGCGACGGCCTTGTCGAAAACGGTATCGGCCTTGCTTTCCAGTTTGTTGATTTTCTTGCAGGCTTCGGCTATGCTTTTGTGGTTGTCGAGATTTTTCAATTCCTTGATCCCGATTCCGATAAGCTGGCAAGCCTCAAGGTTGATTTCAGTAAGCTTTCGGATCGATTTGGTGATTTTTTCCACTTGGTACAGACGCATGCGGCTCGCGGCTCCGTGCATATAATCGGCCACGTTGTCAATTGCTTTGATCAACGAGTGGATGTCTTCGCGATCGAATGGTGTGATGAAGTTCTTGCTCAATTCGAGGTGCGTACGGTGCGTGATATCCTCGATTTTGGCTTCCAGTTCCTCTATCTTTCTAAAGTATTCTTCCCTTTGTTCCTTTGGGACGTTGATGGCCTCGTGAAGCGCTTCTGCCAAAAGGATCAGGTTAAACGAAGCTTGCTCGAAAAGCGGGAAGAATTTTTTATCTTTCGGAACTAAAAACTGGAAAATGGTGTTCAGGTTCATCTATCTGATTTTGATGGTGCAAAGGTAGGCATCCAATGTTAAGGCAATATTAAGTTTACGCCTGCCCAATTTACGACAAATTCTCACGGACATTGCCATTTCAAACGTTTTCGTACTTTTGCCGACGACATTTTGGTTCCGATGCTTTCCAACTTTCGGATGCCAATTCAACCCGATTTCACCTATGGATTTGACCTTCAACCAAAACGAGGACCACAACAAGCTTTTACTTTCAGACCTGAAACAGAAATTCGCCAAAGTCAAACTCGGCGGAGGCGAAAAACGCGTCGAGAAACTGCATTCCGAAGGCAAGATGACGGCTCGCGAGCGCATCGATTACCTGTTGGATGAAAAAATGCCCGCCATAGAAATCGCGGCCTTCGCCGGAGACGGGATGTATGCCGAACACGGCGGTTGTCCGTCGGGCGGAGTCGTGGTGAAAATCGGATATGTCAAAGGAAAACAATGCGTCGTGGTTGCCAATGATGCCACCGTGAAAGCCGGCGCCTGGTTTCCGATTACTGGAAAAAAGAATTTGCGCGCCCAGGAAATCGCGATGGAAAACCGCCTGCCGATCATTTATCTGGTCGACAGCGCAGGAGTTTATCTGCCGATGCAGGACGAGATTTTCCCCGACAAAGAGCACTTCGGACGCATTTTTCGCAACAACGCCATCATGTCGAGCCTCGGAATCACCCAAATCGCGGCAGTCATGGGAAGTTGCGTGGCCGGCGGCGCTTATTTGCCGATAATGAGCGACGAAGCCCTGATCGTCGATAAAACGGGAAGCATTTTCCTGGCCGGAAGTTATCTCGTAAAAGCCGCCATCGGAGAAACCATAGACAACGAAACGCTTGGGGGCGCGACGACACACTGCGAAATATCCGGCGTTACCGATTACAAAGCCAAGGATGACAAGGACGCGCTCGACACGATAAAGAACATCGTTTCCAAGATCGGCGACTATGACAAGGCAGGTTTCAACCGCGAAAAGCCGCAAAAACCTACTTTGGAACAAAATGACATTTACGGAATCTTACCCAAATCGCGTTCGGAACAATACGACATGATGGAAATCATCAAGCGGTTGGTCGACAGCTCCGAGTTCGACGAATACAAGGCCGGTTACGGGCAAACACTGATTACGGGCTACGCGAGAATCGACGGTTGGGCTGTCGGGATCGTGGCCAACCAGCGAAAAGTGGTCAAATCGAAAAAAGGCGAAATGCAGTTCGGTGGCGTGATCTATTCCGATTCCGCCGACAAGGCCACGCGTTTCATCGCCAATTGCAACCAGAAAAAAATCCCGTTGGTCTTTCTTCAGGATGTAACAGGATTCATGGTCGGATCAAAATCGGAACACGGCGGAATCATCAAGGACGGCGCCAAAATGGTAAATGCTGTCTCGAATTCGGTCGTTCCCAAGTTCACGGTCGTCGTAGGAAATTCGTACGGAGCCGGAAATTACGCCATGTGCGGAAAAGCTTACGATCCGCGACTCATTTTTGCCTGGCCAAGCGCCGAACTCGCCGTAATGGGCGGAACGCAAGCCGCAAAAGTTCTTGTTCAGATTGAAGCTTCCTCTCTGAAATCCAAAGGTGAAACCGTTGACGAGGCCAAAGAAAAAGAGCTTTTCGACAAGATCAAGGCCAAATATGATGCCCAGGTTTCTCCTTATTATGCCGCGGCCAGGATTTGGACCGATGCGATAATCGATCCGCTTGACACCAGAACCTGGATTTCCATGGGAATCGAGGCGGCGAACCACGCTCCTATTGAACGCAAATTCAATTTGGGTGTGATTCAGGTTTAAGTTCTGAGTGCCTGAGTGCTTAAGTGCCGAAGTATTGATGTCATAAAGTTCTAAACTCCTAAAGTTATGCTTACCGTCGATTACGATGAACTGAAAACCGCCGAGGAACTCGGTTTGGAAAATCGCGATTTCGAAGATCTGGAGTTTTACCAAGGCGTTCCTTTCACGGGTTTGGCGGTTTCCGAAACCGAACATGTCAGGCAAGAATTGCTTTACGAGAACGGGCTTCGGCAAGGCGAAAGCAAAGGCACTTTTATCGACGGCGGCAAATTTTACTCGGGCCATTATCAGAAAGGCGTCGAAACTGGCGAGCATTTTACCTGGAACGAGAACGGTTTTCTGGTCGAATACGAGAATTTCGGGACGCCTTACACCAAACGGTTTTTTGAAAACACAGGTGAACTTTTCTACGAATTCATCGACGGCGGGGATTTGGCTTATTTTTACAAGAACGGAAATCCGATGCTAATCGAGGAAAAACGACGTGACGTAAAGGTTTTCGCGCCAACATCCGAACTCGCTTTCACCAAAAAGTTCAAAGACCGCTGGACCGATGAACAAGCGTATGAAAAGGACGGAAAATATTCCACCGAATTTAATGACGATGTCCTGAAATTACATTTTGTGGAAATGGCGGCGTTTCTTGAGATAAGGATTGACATTTTCAGATGGCTTGCCAGAAAGTGTGCGACCGATCGCGCATTTGCCGCCGAAGCTTTCAACAGATTGATTGATGGCGAAAACCTCAATGTGAAATCCGACGCCATGCTCGTTGCGGGCAATTTGGGTCTGGCCGAATGTCTTCCGTCGTTGCACGAAAATACATCCGATCACAGCATTCCGAGTGCGGAAACCGATCGTGTTTCGGGAAACGAAATTCCGGTGACCGCGAGAATTTCGGGTATGGCTTATCTCGCTATCGACAAAATCGAGAATCCGACAATCAGGACCGAAGAGGAAAACGAGTCATTCTGGCGTTCGTTTTTTAACACCAAATGATTTAAATTGGACGAAAAATCGGTTATGAAAAAACTGTTGCTTCTAATTGTTTTTATTGGATTTTCGGCAATTGCACAGGAATCATCGGCACTTCTCGAAAAAGAGAAAGTCAAGAGCAAGCTGTCGGTTTCCATGCTTCGCGAACTGAAATCGTCCTTGAAAACGAACTATGGCAAAGACCTCGACAGCCTCAAAGTGATCGCGATCTACTATTATCAGCCAAAAGTGAACTGCCCGAATTCGGATGTGTACAAATTCATCAAGCCCGAAAAGGAAGAACCGAAAGACAAGAAATACATCAAGTCTGATTTGCTGTATCTGTGTTTCGAGAAAGGCATTGCGAGCAAATATATAAAATACGACGTCGGAGCCACGGTTTACAACGCTTTCTTCAGCGAGAATCGCGGTTGTGAAGGAACTGTCTGCGTAACATCTGACGGAAATTACATCTTGGTAAAAAGCCGCGCATCGGTTTCGACCGTCAACAAATTCCTCGAGGAACTCACGGGAAGACGCTGATTTTTTCGGTCATTGGTGTAACTTTCACACGGTTTTTCCAACCAATCAAAAAATACGACAATGAGAATCGCACTATTTTTACTTTTGGCTTCGTCGGCGGCTTCCGCACAAATTTTTGCCGAACACAGCTTCACGAGAAAAGACTCGCTCCACGGCGGATTGCGTCCTGAACGCACGAGCTACGACGTACAACGTTACGACCTCGACATCAAGATCGATACCGAGGCCAAAACGATCGTCGGCTTCAACGATATCACGTTCAAGGTTGTCGATGCGACCTCGAAAATCCAGGTCGACCTTTTTGAGAACATGAAAGTCGACAGCATCGTTTCTGACAAAAAACAGCTGATGTACAAACGCGAGTTCAATGCGATTTTCGTCGATTTTCCTTCGGCTCTTAAAAAAGGTTCCCAAAAAACGGTTCGCGTCTATTATTCCGGAACGCCTATCGCCGCACCTCGCGCACCTTGGCAAGGCGGTTTCGACTGGAAAAAAGACAGGACCGGAAAGACGTTCGCGGGCGTCGCGGTTCAGGGAACGGGCGCAAGTTTGTGGTATCCGGTAAAGGATTCCCAAACCGATGAACCCGATAAAGGCGCATCGATCAAAGTCGCGGTTCCGAACGGCTTAATGAACGTTTCCAACGGACGCTTCAAGGGTTCGAAAGACCTCAAAAACGGCTACACGCGTTGGGATTGGGAAGTCAAAAGTCCTATCAACAATTACGACATTACGGTCAATATCGCCGATTACGCACACATCCACGACACGCACAAAGGCCTCGATCTCGACTATTACGTCCTTAAATACAACGAGAACAAAGCCAAGGAACATTTCGCCGAGGTCAAGACGATGCTCGATTGCTTCCAGTCGAAATTCGGGAAATATCCTTTTGCCGAAGACGGATACAAATTGGTGGAAACGCCCTATTTGGGAATGGAACACCAAAGTGCGGTCGCATATGGAAACGATTACAAGAAAGGCTATCGCGGAAACGATCTTTCGGGAACGGGAATCGGGACGACTTTCGACTACATCATCGTGCACGAAAGCGGACACGAGTGGTTCGGAAATTCGATCACGTCCCAGGACATCGCCGATATGTGGATTCACGAAGGTTTCACGATGTATTCCGAAGCGGTTTATATCGAGTGTACGCTAGGATCCGAAAAAGCGCACCAATACATGAACGGCATCCGAAAAGGCATTTACAACTATGATCCGATCATTGGGAAATATGGCGTGAACAACGAAGGTTCGGGCGATATGTATCCAAAAGGCGCGTGGATCCTGCACACTTTGCGACATGTTGTGGGCGACGATGCGAAATGGTGGAAAATCCTGTTGAAATATTCCGAGACGAATCGCCACAAAATCATCACCACCAAGGATGTAGAGACGTTTTTCTCCAAGGAAATGGAATTGGATCTTGCTCCGGTTTTCGAGCAATACCTTCGTACGACAAAGATTCCGACGTTGGCTTTCGCCGAAGCGGACGGAAAAACCACTTACAGATACGAAGACTGCGTTCCCGGATTCGCGCTTCCGGTAGACGTGACGATCAACGGAAAAACCAAACGCATCGTTCCAACCGATAAACCACAAACTTTAGACGCAAAGTTGTCTGAGGTGAAATTCGTCAAGGATAATTTTCTTGTGAATTCCAAAGGTTTGTAGATTCAACCTCGAATCTCTTAAAAGATTTGGCCACGAATGCACGAATGAGATTATTTGTGTATTCGTGGCCTTCCTATTTCATTTTAACCGCGAATTTATGCAGCACACCCAGCGTAAATTCGCGAATTCGCGGTTTATTTTTGTCCCTGATTTTTAATTTAGATCAGTGGAAATTAACTAATCGGCTAAAGAAAATTAAAAATTCGAGGCAAATTAAACTGCCTGTGGCTTCCGGATAATCTTCCCGCTTCCGGTCTCTGAAAACTCAGGAACAAACCGGATTTCCTTCGGGCGCTCATATTTGTCCAAACCAGAAAAAACAGCATCCGCGACAGCGAATTCGTCACCTTCGATGTTCAAGACAAGCTTTTCGCCCAAGGTCGCATCGGGAATTCCCGAGACAAAAAATCGTGCGTCAATTTTGCCTGCCAGCTTGGCTTCGATCTGTTCCGGAATCAGTTTTATCCCGCCGCTGTTTATCACGTTGTCGCGTCGGCCCAAAAACACGAATTGGTTCTCGTTGACGAGTTCGACCAGATCGTTGGTGATGATGACTTCTTCGGAAATTCGCGGCGCATGTATTACCAGACAATTCTGGTCGTCATACGAAATCGTTACGCCCGGTAAGACCGTGAAAGCGCTCTCGCCCACCTGCTTGGCCGCGATGTGCGTGATGGTTTCGGTCATGCCGTAGGTTTCGTAGATTTTGGACGGAATCTGCTCCAGTTTCTTTTCGAGAACCGGATTGATTTTGGCTCCGCCGATGATGATTTTCTTGATGTTGTCCAACTTCTCCAAAGCGTTTTCGGCCTGAAGCGGAACCAAGGCCGCAAAATCGTATGGCGTGTCATCGTTCCTTAACGGATTCGCACTCGGCGCCTTGAATTCCATGTCCAATCCCAGAATAAAACCACGAACGAACATCATTTTCCCTGCGATATATTTCGTCGGAAGGCAATGCAGTGCTTTGTTTCCGGGTTGCAGATCGAAAAAATCGCCGGTAGCCAAAGCCGAATTGACCATCGCCTGCTTGCTGACGAGAATCGTTTTGGGCGTTCCGGTCGTGCCCGAAGTGTTGATCTCGATTTCGGGTTTGTCGTCGAACCAATCGAGCAAAAACAGGCCGCAATGCTTCTCGTAATCGTCGCCTTCCTTGATGAAACTGTAAGCGACCCTCAAAAGATCGTCCCGGTCGAGATGGAATCCGTTCAGGCGAAACCTGTGGTGTACGTTATTGTATGTCGGGATCGTGTTCATGGGTGGAAATGTGTTGTTGGTTCGACGTTTACGGGTTGCGGAGCGACTTTTCCGAAAAGCTTGCCTTTCCAGTCTCTCCACTTGTATTTCCAGGCGAAAATCAAAAGGATAAGCGGATAACTGATCAGCATCGTCACGACCATTTCGCCAAGCGTGTCTTCAGGCGCGGCTTTTTCCGTCAAGCGGAAGACGGCATCGCTCTGGATCGCTGCATAATCGGACGAAATCAGCAAAACGGCCATCAGATTGTTAGCCAAATGATAACCCAATGTGAGTTCGATTCCTTCGTCCATCAAAGCAATCACGCCGAGCAAAAATCCTGTTCCTATATAGAATGACATTACGCCGTAACCCAATTCGTTGACTTCGGGATTGGCGCTGTGGAAAAGTCCGAAGAAAACCGATGTGACCACAAGCGGAACGAATCGGCTAAGGCTTGCAATCCCGATCTGTTGCATCAGATAACCCCGGAAAAGATATTCCTCGAAACCGATCTGTATCGGAAACAAAAGAAGCGATAGCACGAGCAGAATCGCGAATTTGACCGGTTGGAAATTGTATTCGATGTGCGAACTGTCGACTTGATACGAAATCGCGAAAAGTCCGACGGTAAAAACCACGACAACCGTAAAGGCGAACAGCACACGTCCGTAATCTACTCTCGGACGCGAAGTCGTCAAGCTCAAAATGCTGCGTTGGTGCAAGAATCTGACGAGCAGGAACAAAAGTCCCAGCAGAAAAATAAAAGGCACGAGATTACCGACCATGGCCACCAATTTGGGCATGTTCTTCATGGTTTCGTACATTTCGTCGGTGGTTTCGCTCGGAAGCAGGAAAAAAACGATCATGTTGACCACGAAAATTCCTGTAGTGAGCGCCGTCGTGATCAGGACTTTCCACAAGGCATTGTCGCCCTTGTAGGCTTGTTCTATAAACATTGTGTTGGGATTTTACAGACTTCCAATTTACGCCAAATTTGCATCGGAATCCTCAAATTTGCCTTAAAAATACCGAGCTTCCATTACGGCCATATCTGAAATTCCTTGTGTTGAAAAGTGGCGGTTGCAGTGGCAGTGGCAGTGGCAGTGGCAGTGGCAGTTGCAGCGGCAGTGGCAGTGGCAGTGGAAGAGCGTGACGTCTTCTCAAACCTAAATTCGTCCGAAAACTTATCCGGAAATTCATCCGAAACAAAACCGAAAATCCCAAAATCAGATTGGCCGTTGTACTTTTATTTTATACGGTTGTTTCTGCTACTGCCAATTTTTCTGCTATTGCCGCGGTAACTGCTACTGCCACCGCTCCTGCTTCCGCTACTGCCACTGCTACTGCTGCTGCTACTGCTGCTGCTACTGCTGCTACTGCTACTGCTACTGCTACTGCTACTGCTACTGCTACTGCTACTGCTACTGCTGCTACTGCTACTGCTACTGCTACTGCTACTGCTACTGCTACTGCTACTGCTACTGCTACTACTGCTACTACTGCTACTGCTACTGCTACTGCTGCTACTGCTACTGCTACTGCTACTGCTGCTACTGCTACTGCTACTGCTACTGCTACTGCTACTGCTACTGCTACTGCTACTGCTACTGCTACTGCTACTGCTACTGCTACTGCTACTGCTACTGCTACTGCCACTGCCGCCAAACCCCAAACCTCAGTTTAACAAAAACTTGTGAATCCGCGCCTAAACCAAAAGCTACTTTTGCAGTCAAACACTCAAAACATAACCGAATTATCTATGAAACCATTTCAATGGCTTTTTGGCGCGATTTTCTTGTTGTCGCTGACATCTGCCCAAGCCCAAAAGGCGACGGTCACCGGGAAAATCACTGACAAGACCAGCAAGCAACCTCTTGAATACGCCACGGTGACTTTCCTCAAACCCGGCGATACGAAACCTGTCGCAGGCGGAATTACCGACACCAAAGGCGAATACAGCATAGACGTCGTCCCCGGAACTTACGATATCAATTTCGAGTTCATTTCGTTCAAGACCGTGAGCCTTAAAAACCAATCGATCGATGCCAGCAAACGATTGGCGAATGTAGAATTGGCCGATGATTCGCAACTTTTGAACGAAGTCGTGATCCGCGCAGAACGCACTACGGTCGAGATCAAACTCGACAAGAAAGTCTACAACGTCGGGCAGGATCTGATGGTAAAAGGTGGAACGGTGAGCGATGTGCTTGACAACATTCCATCGGTTTCGGTAGATCAGGACGGAACGATCAGCTTGCGCGGAAACGAGAACGTGAGAATCCTGATCGACGGAAAGCCATCGAACGCCATCAGTGTGGCCGATGCCTTGAGGACGATTCCTGCTGACGCGATCGAGAAGGTCGAAGTTGTCACGAATCCGTCGGCGAGATACGATTCGGAAGGCGGAGGCGGTTTGCTGAACATCATCCTCAAAAAAGGGAAGAATCAAGGTATAAACGGACAATTGCTTGGAACTGTGGGCGATCCTGAAAACTACGGATTGTCGGGTAACGTCAACTTCAAGTCAGAAGACGTAAACGTTTTTACCACAACAGGTTATAATTACAGAAGAAGTCCGGGTAACGCTTTGACAGATACGCATTACCTGACGACTGACACTTACACCAACGAAAGAAGAAGCAATGACCGACTCAGCCGAGGCATCAACTCGACCACGGGATTCGATTGGTATATCGACAAATCGTTGACTTGGACGAACCAGATCAATTTGCGAACGTCGAACAACGAAAATCCGGAAACGGTAAAATACTATAATTACGACGCCAACCGCGCTTTCACGGGAATGACGACGCGTTTCAGCGACGAAACAGGAACGGACGAAAACTTCGAATACTCGACCAACATCACCAAGAATTTCAAAAAAGAAGGTCACAAGCTGACAATCAACGCGGCCTGGTCGATCAACAAAGACAACGACATAGCCGACATCAATTACGGTGACGAACTTACCACGAATCTCGCCGACCAGAACAGGAATGTCTACATGGCCGATTATGTGCTCCCGATTGGAAAAGACAGTCAGTTCGAGGCCGGCTACAAAGGGGAATTCAACCGAAACCTCACTGATTACAGCGTTGGTGCATTCAACGACGCGACGCAACAATACGACCTCAATTACAACTTTACGAACAAGCTCGATTACAAGGAGAAAATCAACGCCTTGTACATGCAATACGGTTCCAAACACGGGAAGTTCTCCTATTTGGCGGGCTTGCGCTGGGAAGATTCGAACATCGACATCAACCAATTGTTCACTCAGGATTACAACAACAAACACTACAACAATTTTTTTCCCAGCCTTTTCCTGACGTATGAATTGGCCGATGAAAGCAGCATTTCCCTAAGTTACAGCCGAAGAATTTCGCGTCCGCGCGGACGTTTGCTCAATCCGTTTTCGAACTATTCGAGTAACATCAACCTGTTCCAGGGAAATCCCGATCTCGATCCGGCTTTCAGCAATTCGTTCGATCTTGGTTATCTGAAGCGTTGGAAGAAACTCACGTTCAGCACATCGGCTTTCGTGAACATCACCACGGATTCTTTCCAGTTCGTCAGACGTGAATCGGGCGATTTCGTAGACAACGCCGACGGTTCGCAAACGCCGGTAATCCTCACGACGCCGATCAACCTCGGTAGGGAATACCGTGCAGGATTCGAGTTCACGTTGAACTATTCGCCTTTCAAATGGTGGAAAATCAACAGCAACTTCAACTTGTTCCGAAACGAGACACAAGGCGATTACAGCTTTACTTTGACAGATGGCACGATCGACACCCAAAGTTTCGACAATGTGGCCTATTCGTGGTCGACGCGATTGACATCGAAAGTGAATCTTCCTTGGAAAATCGATTGGCAGACGAATTTCAACTACAACGGTCCGCAGACGAACGCGCAAGGGAAAAGCAAAGGCGTACCAAGCATGAACCTTGGTCTGAGCAAAGATTTGTTCAAGGAAAAAGCGACTATTGCCTTGAACTGCCAGGACGTTTTCAACTCGCGCAAGAGAATCAACGAGACCCACATTCCGGGCGTTTTGGATTCATACAGCGAAATGCAGTGGCGAGTGCGCCAGATCACGCTTTCACTCACCTATCGCTTCAACAAGAAGAAAAACGAACGCGACCAACGCGACCGTCAGCCAAGAGATGGCGAAGGCGGTGGAAATGACGAATTCCCGGGATAAATTTTTCAGTTTCCGAACCCCAATTTTTGATAGGATAAAAAAACTCCAAGCTTTAACGGTTTGGAGTTTTTTGTTTTAGCCGATATCAGTCAAAATTTGCTTCGGACTCCCGTCTTTTGGATTCCTCAAGTTCCTCGGACGTGAACAGCATCTGGAATCTCGGGTTTTTAGGGTAGTTCTTTTGTTGAGATTCGTAGGTTTCACCTTCGTCCAAAGTCCACCAAAGCTGTCTGTATTTGATATAGTCGCATTTTCCTTCTTCCTTTTCCTTCCATCGCTTTTGATGGCTTTCCCAGGAAGTGTTTTCGCAGCATTCGCACTCGCCCAAATACACGGCTTCGTATCCACAGATGTCGCAATATTCCACGCTTCGGAATTTATCCGCGTAAGCGTACTCCAAGCCTTCGATAGCCTCCGGAAGATTGCTCAGGAACTTTCCAAAACCGATAGTCTTGCTTGAAACATATAATTTGTTGTCCATCCAACCGGCGTGGGCAACTTTTGTCTTTCTAAACTCAAGCTTGAGAAAACGGAATTTTTCGTTGTGGTCGAAATCGTCGAAAACGGCATTTTTTGCGTCTGACCAATCGTATCTATTCCCATTGTGCACAAAACCCGAATTTTCACCCGCAATCTTGCCGCGATTCTCGAGATAGTGCTTTCGGCAAGCCACATAATCCCAACCGGAACTGTGTCTGATCTGACCTCGCTCGCCACAAGTCTCGCACACGTGCTCTGACAATTTCCCGTACTTCTCGATGATGTTGTAAACTGTTCCTTCGTACTTGCAGTCGGCATAGAATTCCAGTCTGGCGTATTTCTCTTTTATGCACGAGACTTTTTTGTTCCATCCGTTTTTGTGGATTTCCTTTACCAATTCGATCGTAATCGGATACCAGGCCTGCGAAATCTGGAGTTGGATCTCGTTCAGATCGGCGAGTTTCCGCAAGTCGAACGCGTTCATTTTCTCGTCGATCACGAAATCTTCGAGCTTTTCACAGTTCTTGTTCGTGAACTCGGCATTGGCATACATCGCTTTTATCGCGTTGTCTCTTTCCTCAGCTTGTCTGCGTGCGGTTTCCTCGACAGCTGTGGTGTTTGGTGCCGCATTTTCGTTTTTGGGATCTTTACCGAGTTTGTCTCCGTTCGACATCAGATAAATCGCGCCATACATTACAAGCGCACAGACCAGGATTGCTACAAATACCATATTTAAAGCTTGAAAAAATTGAACATACAAAAAAAGGAAGCCCGAAGACTTCCTTTTCCAAAAATCGGTTTCTAGATTACCGATTTACTGATTACTCAGTTTTTTCGCAGCGCGCTTCTCCTTCCAAAGTTCCCAGCTCGCTCCTGCAACCCAGTAAAATACAAAGTTGATCAGGAAAATCATTAGCCAAAAACCGGTGGTGAAGATGCACAGGAACAGCAAAAAGCCCAAGTACTGTTGAAATTCAAACATGTTTTCCGGAATTTTTTGAATTATACGCAAATGTAGCGATAGTATTTTTCCTGTCAAAGGCCGACTTTCATTTTTATTAACAAAGATTTCGGCTTAAATTTGGGTCGTCGCGAAATCTGCAAACGAATGCCGAACAACGAATTTTGAATAACGAATGTTGAATAACGAACAACCAATGGAATACAGAATAGAAAAAGACACCATGGGCGAGGTGAAAGTCCCGGCCGACAAGTATTGGGGCGCACAAACAGAGCGCTCGCGCAACAACTTCAAAATCGGTCCGTCAGGTTCCATGCCCAAGGAAATCGTGGAAGGTTTTGCCTATCTCAAGAAAGCCGCGGCCTTTGCCAATCACGACCTTGGCGTTTTATCTGCCCAAAAAAGAGACGCTATCGCAGCGGTTTGCGATGAAATCCTCGCCGGAAAACTCGACGACCAATTCCCGCTCGTGATCTGGCAAACAGGATCAGGCACGCAATCGAACATGAACGTGAACGAAGTCGTGGCCAACCGCGCACAGGTTTTGGCGGGATTCAAAATAGGTGAAGGCGAAGCGGTCGTAAAAGCCAATGACGACGTGAACAAATCGCAATCTTCGAACGACACTTATCCTACGGGAATGCACATTGCGGCTTACAAAGCGGTTGTCGAAATTACGATTCCGGGCGTCGAAAAACTGCGCGATACTTTGAAAGCCAAGTCGCAAGAGTTCATGAATGTGGTCAAAATTGGGCGCACGCACCTTATGGATGCCACGCCACTCACTTTGGGCCAGGAACTTTCGGGTTATGTAGCCCAATTGAATTACGGATTGAAAGCCGTCAGAAACACTTTGGAACACCTTTCGGAAGTTGCCCTTGGCGGAACAGCCGTAGGAACCGGACTCAATACGCCAGAAGGTTACGACGTGAAAGTCGCCGAATACATCGCCAAATTCACCGGACATCCTTTCGTGACAGCTCCAAACAAATTCGAGGCTTTGGCGGCACACGACGCGATTGTCGAAACCCACGGAGCGTTAAAACAACTCTCGGTTTCTTTGAACAAGATCGCCAACGACATCAGGATGCTGGCTTCGGGTCCGCGTTCGGGAATCGGTGAGATCCTGATTCCGGAGAATGAACCGGGATCGTCGATCATGCCAGGAAAAGTGAATCCTACGCAATGCGAAGCCTTGACGATGGTTTGCGCCCAGGTAATGGGTAACGATGTCGCCATTACGATCGGCGGCACGCAAGGTCATTACGAACTCAACGTTTTCAAGCCTTTGATGGCGTCGAATTTCCTGCAATCGGCACGTCTTCTTGGAGACGCTTGCTTGTCTTTCGATGAACATTGCGCCCAGGGAATCGAACCGAACCACAGGCGCATCAAGGAATTGGTAGACAATTCACTGATGTTGGTCACGGCGTTGAACACAAAAATCGGATACTACAAAGCAGCCGAAATCGCACAAACTGCCCACAAAAACGGAACGACCCTGAAAGACGAAGCGGCTCGTCTGGGTTATGTTTCCGCCGAGGATTTCGATGCTTGGGTGAAACCTGAGGAAATGGTTGGAAGCTTGAAATAGTTGCAGAAGCAGTTGCAGTTGCAGTTGCATTCCTATAAAAGTAGCCCCGGATTGATTATCAGTCCGGGGCTTTTTTTATCTTGTAAGAAAAATTCGATGCCGAAAAAACGGAAAACACTGCCAAAAGATTTTGAATCGCTACTCGAGAATTCGTCTGTCGAGGAACTGATCCGACTTTTTGATTCGGTCGAAATCGAAGCCCGTGGCGGCTACTCCAAACAAACGGCTCTGGGTTTTGAGAAATGTCCGCACGAACTCGCCAAATGGCTTATCGAAAACGGGTGCGGAATGGAATCGGCGAACGAATACGGATACACACCACTCCAACAGCGATCGATGCGCTATCACAGTAATATAAAAAGCCTGCTCGAACTCGGCGCTGATATACACGTGAACAACCGCCACGGAACGCCTTTGCACTGCGCCATCCAGAACCACAATGCCGAAAACGTAAAAATGCTGATTGAATTTGGGGCGAACACAGACTTGGAATCGGCTTACGGGTACGGAAAAGACAACCTTTACACGCCTTTGGAACTCAATCTGGTCTCGTGTCGCAACATCGACATCCAGAATACGCTCGAGATCTCGAAAATCCTGCTGAATGCGGGAGCAAATAATACCTACAGAACGAAAGGATTCGTATTGGAAATAGGCAAAACTTTCGAGTTCTACCGCTCTAAATTCAACGACGAATCGGTAGACGAAACCAGTGCCGCCTTGCACGAATTATATCGTTTATTCGATGTTGAGCCAGTCGCGACACGCGTTTTGTACGACGGAAAATCCCAGATTTCGGTCGATTCCAAAACCTGGCAAAAACAGCATCAGGAATTATGGGAATTGCTCGTTCCGGGAAGCGGGTCGGCCAATACGGTTCAAGGCGAAGTCATAAGGATAACAGGAAAAATCGCGCGCGAACTACTCGACAATGGCGCGGTAAACTGGGATTCCGATTACAAAAAAATGACAAATGCTTTCGTACAATACGTCCAGCGCGGAAAAGCACTCGCGACTTCTGAACTCGACAAGGTAAAAATTGTCGCCGTTGAAGTCAATGCCCGTAATGACGAGAACGTCTACACGCTTTCGGAACTTGCCGTGAAATGGGTGCTTTTGAATCCAGATCCTATTGCACTCGATGCTGTCGGCTACGATAGATAAAGTGAGCTGGCGTTTACGGGGCGATTTTCGGTCGCAGCCGATTCCTGACGCTTTCGGCAATCAGCAGCGACTTGCCCAAAAACAGCATGCCCACGTGGATCAGCATCGAGAAAAAGAGGTAGCCCGCGAATTCGGTTTGCCTGAAAAGTTTATATCGGATTTTTGGCGCACGTTCCAAATGTTCGGCTTTCATCGCTTCCAAATCGATGCGGTCTATGTCCGATTCCGACATTCCGTCACTCATATAATACAGATTCTTGCTTCGGCAACCGCCGTAAAATGCGGCGATCACGCGTTTTGGTTTCAGCACGAATCCCGTCGAAAGCGCAAATAAGTTCATCACCGAAATCAAAGGTTTGCGGCAACTTCTCGAACCGAGTTCCCAAGCACTTATCTCGCTCTCGCCTACTCTATCGATCCCGTATTCGGTCATGATGTGATGCAGATCGTGGAATTTAAGATACTTTTTGCGCGCCCTGATGTTGGGAACGGGCGCCAGAATGCATCCGATGTAAACCCGGACGCAATGCGACTCGAAGTCGTCCGTGAGGTTGAGTTGGTTGTAATGATAAAAGGCGATCAGCGCTTCTTTTGTAGTCATTCTCTGTTTGCTTCGCGGCAATTTAAGTGTTTTGCCGCAAATTACAGGGGAATTTTTTGACCGCGATCCGAATCTATTTTCGAAAATGGCAACTGTTCTTTGGCCGATTGATGGATCGAAATTTTAAACCGCGAATTCACGAATTTTTCGGGAAGGTGCTGAAATTCGCGAATTCGCGGTTGAATTCGATTGCGGCAAACTTGTTATTTTCGGCGTGTCGCAAACGAACTCCAATTGGCCACGAATGCACGAATGCCATTCATTCGTGCATTCGTGGCGAAAAAATATGAATGTTATAAAGCGGCATGAGCATTGAATTTGTCGCGATAAGCCGTAGGCGTCATGCCTACATTTTTCTTGAAAAGCATCCGAAACGACTTGAGGTCGTTGTAACCCGAATCGAGCATCACCTCGAGAATGCTCTGACGCGACTGCTCAAGCGAGGTTTTTGCAGCCTCGATCCTCGTCTTTTGCAGGTATTCGATGGGTGTGATTCCCGTTGCCTGCTTGAATCTTCTCACGAGATTTCGCCGGCTGGCCGGAACGTCGACTATGATTTGCTCGATGGTATTGGCCTGCCGAAAATGCTTTCGGATTTCGGTCTGAGCCTGTTTTACGAGTGCGTCGCCGTGGTCTTCAATTGGGAGAAAAGTCCCGAAATACGTTTGTTGCTTGCGGTCGATGTCCACAGAAAAAATCTTGGCGGTTCTCACGGCAATCGCGCGGTTGCAGCATTTCTCGATCAGGTAGATCATCAAATGGAAGCTGTTCGTCGCGCCTCCGCTAGTGAAAATCCTGTCTTTTTCGGTTACGACGGCATCGGAATGGATCAAGACTTTTGGAAAAGCCGATGCAAAGGCGTATTCGGCATTGATGTGCGTCGTGGCCGGTTTTCCGTCGAGCAGACCCGTCGAAGCCAGCAGGAATGCGCCCGTACAAAAACTGGCGAGGTTCGCGCCTTTCGCGTATTGATGCTGAAGCCATGGAATCCAGTCGAGGTTTTGGGACAAAAGCATCGGCATGGCCTCGGGCTTGAAAGCCGGAATCAGAATAATATCGAAAGTATCGTCGGGATTCGGAACCGAGACTTTGCAATCGGAATAAGCCGAAAGATTTCTGTCGTGCGAATGCAAAAGATTTATCTCGAAAAACGGTTCGAGATTCGCTTCCTCGTAAAATCGGTTTACGGTCTGAAAAACGTCCAACATCGCCGCCACACTCAAAAGTCTGTGTTCGGTCGTTAGCAAAATTCCTAGTTTCATAGCCAAGTCGTTATATCTAAATGTACATCATTTTGGCTCAAATGCCCGCTTTTTGGTTTTTATTTGTCAGACTTTCAAATGTCATACGAGTCGTCCGAAATCTGGAAACAAGCCGATAGCCGCATCGCATCGGCGAACGCCATCAATTAAAAACGCCTTGGCCCGACGCAATTCACTATCTTTGCCGCTTGCCAAAATCGGCCCTTATATGAAATTCGAAGATCTTAATTTATCCAAATCCATACTGACGGCAGTTTCCGAAGAAGGTTACACGTCTCCAACACCAATCCAGCAACAATCGATTCCCGTAATCATGGAAGGCCGCGACATCGTAGGATGCGCCCAGACAGGAACGGGAAAAACGGCGGCGTTCGCCATCCCGATCATCCACAATTTGCACCGAAACATCGGAACGTCCAAAAGACACAAAGTGATTCGCGCCCTTGTCGTGACTCCAACGCGTGAACTTGCGCTCCAGATCGGGGAAAGTTTCGAGACTTACGGACGTTACACCAATTTGCGACAACTCACCATTTTCGGAGGTGTTTCCCAAGTGCCGCAAGTTGACCAACTCAAGAAGGGCGTCGACGTCTTGATCGCGACTCCGGGACGTTTGCTCGATTTGCACAAACAAGGTTTTATCGACCTCGACCACTTGCACACTTTGGTTCTCGACGAAGCCGACCAGATGCTCGACATGGGCTTCATCAACGACGTCAAGAAAATCGTGAAACTAACGCCCGACAACCGTCAGACGTTGCTTTTTTCGGCCACGATGCCAATGCAGATTCGCGAGCTGGCAGAGTTGTTCCTCAACGATCCGGCCAATGTGCAGGTCGCTCCGGTTTCCTCTACGGCCGAAAAAGTCGAACAGCACATTTATTTCGTGGATAAATCGGACAAGCGAAACATGTTGTATCACTTGATCCGCAACGAAAAACTCGAACACGTTTTGGTGTTTACGAGAACAAAACACGGTGCCGACAACGTCGTGCGTTCGCTTCGCAAGAAAGGCGTCGCCGCCGAAGCCATTCACGGAGACAAGTCGCAGTCTGCTCGTCAGCGCGTGCTCGAAGGTTTCAAGAACAACGAGGTCGGCGTTTTGGTTGCTACCGATATTGCCGCGCGTGGCATCGACATTGAGCAATTGCCCTTCGTGATCAATTTCGACCTTCCGAACGTTCCGGAAACTTACGTGCACAGAATCGGGAGAACCGGACGTGCCGGAAATGGAGGCGTCGCGATCTCGTTTTGCGGACTGGACGAAGCGCCTTACTGGAAAGACATCCAAAAGTTGATCAAAGTCGACGTAAAGATAATCGAGGAACACCCTTATCCCTGGAAAGAAGGCGAAGCGCCGGGAACGATCCAGGCATCGGAACCCAAACCACAGCAAAATTCCAACAATAGAAGCGGAAAAACCAAGCACACGCAGTCGAGAAAATCAGATGCGTCGAAGAAGAACAAGCGGCGCTGGTATTGATTGGAGTGCCTGAGTTATAAAAGTGCCTGAGAAATCGCGTACCAAAAAAACATCCTTCGTGGGTGTTTTTTTATTCCACTCCGCTTCCTTCGGCTTCCCTTCTCTTGCTGATCTGGGCTGAAATCACCTGAAATAATTTCACCGACTCAAAGGGTTTGATGATGATGTCGTTCATTCCGGCCGAGATCGCTTCCTCGGTAATTTCCTCTTTGTCGAAAGCCGTAAGTGCGACGATCGGCGTTTCCATATCGAACAACCGGATGCGTCTTGTGGTTTCGAAACCGTTGATTATCGGCATGTTGATATCCATCAGCACAATATCGAACTTCTTCTTGCGCAACATTTCTATGGCCGACAAACCATCGTCGACAACCTTGCAATGATAGCCGTTGTTCTGCAGGATCTTGCGCGTGACCATTTGGTTGATCTTGTTGTCCTCGACGACCAGAACGTCGTGCGAAGCCGCGGTTGACAAGTCGACTTCGATGTTGTTGATGATTTCCTGCGTCTTGTGGGAATTGTGTTCGAAGGCAATCGTGAAATCGAATTCGGTGCCGCGGTTCACATCGCTCGTAAGACTTATTTGGCTGTCGAACAATTCGATGAGTTTCTTGACGATCGACAAGCCGAGTCCGGTGCCTTGGTAGTCGTTTTCCTTGCGCTCGATCTGGACGAATTTGTCGAAGATCTTTTCCTGGTCTTCCTCGGCGATTCCTATCCCGTTGTCCTTGACGACGAATTTGATATGGAATTTGTCCCCGATGTTTTTCACCAGGCTGGCCGAGATCGTGACTTTTCCGTCAGAAGTAAACTTGAGCGCATTGCTCACGAGATTCATGAAAATCTGGGAAAGACGCAATTTGTCGCCGATCAAAGTCTCGGGAATTGCCGGATCGATCTCGGTCTCGATCTCGTTGCGGTTCCTGTTGGCGATGAATTTGAGCGAATCTTTGATCGTGCTGATCTCGTCCGAAATATTGAAGACGTGATTTTCCAGCACCACGCGCTTCTCCTCTATTTTGTTGATCTGAAGAATGTCGTTTACGAGCGAAAGCAGGTATTTTGCCGAAAAACGCAAAGAATTCAAATGCGGACTTTTGGCCAGTTCCTTGTGTTCGTCCGAAATCATGTCCGTAATCCCGACAACGCCGTACAAAGGCGTTCTCAACTCGTGGCTTATCGTCGAGACGAACTGGGTTTTGAGACGCGCGGCTTCTTCGGCTTTTTCCTTGGCAGCGACCAGATCGCGGTTTGCCTGCAAAAGTTCGGCGTTCGTTTTCTTTTTGAAATTGACGTTTTTGTAGAGAATGTAGACGAGTAAGGTCAACGCCAGCAAACTCACGATGAAAAGGATCACGATGATTTGCGATTTGCGCAGACTCAACGCCTGGACTTCGTTTTCGGCGGCGATCCGGTCAACGGCTCTTTTGTACTCGTCCAATTCGAGATTCAGTCCTTCAGAAGCGGCTCGCTTGAGTTTCTCGCTGTCGTAGACCTCGTCCTTGATCTTGCCGAATTGCTGCAGATAATAATAAGCGCTTTTGTGATCGCCCGTCTTGGCCAGAAATTTCGAGTATTCCTCATACGAGTACGAAAGATCGAGTCGTTCCTTGGTCGCTTTGGCCGTGTCGATGGCCATCCTGAAATACGCGCCAGCCGATTTGTCGTGCCTGTCGTGGCTTTCGAGCATTCCGTTCAGCAGCAATCGCGCCGCCCTTAGGTTCTTGCGTCCGAATTTGGAGAAATTTTTGTTGACGAATTGCAGATACGGCCTGCCCTGATCGTAAAGTCCGATGTCAAAATACGCCCACGAAATATTGAGTTTTGTGAACAGCATTTGGCTTGTGTCGGCCGTTTTTTCACTGTAATGGATCGAAGCTTCGTAATATGCGATCCCTTTCTCATATTGTTTTTTCTCGAAGAAATACATATTCCCAAGATTGTTGTTGAGCCAGTTCTTGAGCGTATCGTTGTCGGTTTTGTTGGCGTAAGTAAGCCCTTTGTTATAATAGTAAATTGCCTTGTCGTTCTCCGAGAGCTCGTCGTAATTGCCCGCGATGCAATTGTAGGCATAAGCGATGCGGTAATTGTCCTTGATGGCGATCGATTGCTTGAGCGCTTCCCGAGAATAGCGCAACGACTCGCGAAAGTTGAGTTCGGCGAGATAACTGTCGGCTTTGGCGCTAAGTTTATCGATCCCTTTCGGAGTGTAGGTCGTCTGGGCGTGAAAAAGCGACGCCAAAAGAAGCAGCGGCAGCAGGAAAATATTTGGTTTTAAAGGCAATGCAATCGATTTGGTTGCTCAAATATAGAAGTATTGGGCCAATAAAAAACCCCGATCGTCAAAATCGGGGTTTTTCGTGAAAGTTAGTTGCGGATCAACTTTCTGTATTTGATGCGTTTTGGCACGATGTCAGCGCCAAGTCGCTTCTTCTTGTTTTCCTCATAATCTGAGAAACTTCCTTCAAAAAAGTAAACCTCGGAGTTGCCTTCGAACGCGAGAATGTGCGTACAGACGCGATCCAAAAACCATCTGTCGTGAGAAATTACGACTGCACAGCCCGCGAAATTCTCAAGTCCTTCCTCAAGCGCCCGAAGCGTGTTGATGTCAAGGTCATTCGTCGGCTCATCGAGAAGCAGCACGTTTCCTTCTTCCTTCAAGGTCATGGCCAGATGCAGCCGGTTTCGCTCACCGCCCGAAAGCATGGAAACCTTTTTGTTCTGATCCGATCCGCCAAAGTTGAAACGGCTCAGGTAAGCGCGCGAATTGACTTGCCTTCCGCCCATCATGATCATTTCCTGTCCGTCGGCGAAGTTCTCCCAGATCGATTTTTCAGGGTCGATGTTCGAGTGCGCCTGATCAACGTATGCAATCTTCACGGTTTCCCCGACTTTGAAATCGCCTCCGTCCGGTTGCAGTTCGTCCATGATCATCTTGAAGATCGTGGTTTTTCCGGCTCCGTTCGGTCCGATGATTCCTACGATTCCGGCTTGAGGCAAAACGAAGTTGAGATCGTCATACAACAATTTTTCGCCGAAAGCTTTCGCCACGTGGTTCGCATTGATGACGTTCGTTCCCAAACGCGGACCGTTCGGGATATACAATTCGAGTTTTTCCTCGAGTTCTTTCTGGTCTTCGTTCAAAAGTCGGTCGTAGTTTTGCAGACGCGCTTTTTGCTTGGTCTGGCGTCCTTTCGCGCCTTGTTTGACCCATTCGAGCTCGCGTTCCAAGGTCTTGCGGCGTTTCGAGGCGGTTTTCTCCTCTTGCTCCAGACGCTTCGATTTTTGGTCGAGCCAGGACGAATAATTCCCTTTCCAAGGAATGCCTTCGCCTCTATCCAGTTCCAGAATCCATCCGGCGACGTTGTCGAGGAAATAACGGTCGTGCGTCACAGCGATGATCGTTCCCGGATATTGCTGCAAGTGTTGTTCCAGCCAAAGTACAGATTCGGCGTCCAAGTGGTTCGTCGGTTCGTCCAAAAGCAGGACGTCAGGCTGTTTCAACAAAAGTCGGCACAAAGCCACACGGCGTTTTTCACCACCTGAAAGTACTTTGATGGGCGTGTCCGGATCCGGCGTTCGCAAAGCATCCATCGCGACCTCGAGCTTGTTGTCGATTTCCCATGCGCCCAAAGCGTCGATCTTGTCCTGCAATTCCGCTTGACGGTCCATGAGTTTCTGCATTTTGTCTGCATCTTCATAAACTTCGGGCAAACCGAATTGGTCATTGATCTTGTTGAACTCCTCAAGAACCGCCATCGTTTCGGAAACGCCTTCGCGCACGATCTCGATCACGGTCTTGTTCTCATCGAGTTCGGGCTCTTGCTCGAGATATCCGACGGTGTAACCCGGAGCGAAAACCACATCGCCCTGATAGTTCTTATCGGCTCCGGCAATGATCCGCAAAAGCGATGACTTACCCGATCCGTTGAGACCGAGAATGCCGATTTTGGCGCCGTAGAAAAAGCTCAGGTAAATATCCTTGAGCACTTGTTTGTTGTTGGCCGAATAGGTCTTGGAGACCTTCGACATAGAGAATATGACTTTCTTATCGTCTGACATAATAAACAGATATGAATTAGCGAATGATTAGACGCGCCCCTTGAGCGAGCTGAAAACCCAGGCGTTGGCCAGGAAACCGACACCTACGGCGCCAAATCCCCAACCGGCGACTTCAGTGTACCTGAAAATGCCGAGTCCTATCAGTAGCAATCCCATCAAGACCATGATGAAAGCCGCCCAGCCCAGAATTGTGTTTTTATTTGTTTTCATATATTTTTTCGGAAGCGCAAATATCGGTAAATAATTGGTTTTTCGTATGTGAATTCCAATCCAAAAACGCTCGTACCCAAAAGAAAGTTACCGATTTTTGGGATATATTGCCAACACATTAACAACAACTCTGATGAAAAAACGAATCTCTTTATTTGCGCTGCTTTTTTGCCTTTGCCTGACAACGGTTTGTTGTACGAAAACCACCGAAGAAAAAATGCAGGATTTCGTAACCAACGTCAACAAGTCCTCGAGCACGATGAGCAATGCCGTGTTCCGATCGATTTCAGCCGAAGTCAAACCCGGGAAAACCATCACGTTCGTCTCTGAACTCGAAGCGACCAATGAGGAAGCCGACGTGGCGACGTTCTCGAAACTCGGCCCGCCAATCATAGCCGAAATGGTCAACCAATTGCCCGGCGGAAAGGATCTCATGGACGAAGGCGTGAAATTCCATGTGATTTTCAAGACCAGGGACGGCGTCACCATCAGCGACGAAACGCTCGACAAGGCCGCGATCGCGAAACTTACCAACGTGGAATCTTCCAAGAACTTCGGGGATAATTCGGGAAAACCATCCGTGGGAAGCAAAGCTAACATAGCAAGCGGACTCAAGAACATGCTGCAAGTCCTGAACCGGAACCTGCCGATAGTCGTGGACAAGGAAACAGACATGAAAATCACGAGAATCGACGTGAACGAGAAAAACGAGCTTGTGTATTCGGTCGAAATCCCAAAAGACCTGACAGCGAATTTTGACAATCCCGCGATCAAGGAAATCCTCAAGCAGGAATTGCTCAAAGACGGCAACATCCGCAGGATTTTCCCCGGAATCGCGCAACACGGAATCGAGACGATCACCTACGAATACGGGGCGAAAGGCGAAAAACCGACACTTTCGGTCTCGATTCACAAAGACGAGATCAAGTGATAAAAAATGACCCGCTTCACGGCGGGTTTTCTTTTGAAATAAAAATTTTGGGAAGTTGTTCTAGAACCAGTCGGCGAAAAGTCAGATGGATTTCGGAAATGAAAAAGCGTTGCGATCAAGGTTGTTCCACCGGAAGCAAAACCACGAACTCCGCGCCTTCACCTTCGCGTCCGACCGCAAAAATCGTCCCTTTGTGGTTCTCGGCGATTTTCTTGCACATCGCCAATCCGATTCCCGTGCCTTCGAACTGCGTTTTTCCGTGCAGGCGTTGGAAAATCTGGAAAATCCTTTCGGCGTATTCCTGTTTGAAACCGATGCCGTTGTCCTTGAACGAAATGCGGCAATAGCCTTTTTCCAAAATCGGGAGTTTGTATTTGAGGATTTCCGTTTCGTCTGCTGCTGAGGCAATGATAGAGATTTGCGGCGCGACGTCAGTGCGTGAATACTTGAGCGAATTCGAGATCAGGTTGTGGAAAAGCTGCACCATCTGCAACGGAATCGCTTCTATTGTGCAAAGTCCTTCGTGGGTCACGCTTCCGTTTTTCTCCTGAAGGATGATGTCGAAATCGGCCATGGCTTCGTCGTAAACCGTGTCGAGATCGGTGAGCGCAAACGGATCGTGACTTCTCGAAAGCTGCGAAAGACCGAGAATGTCGCGAATCAAAGCTGTCATTCGATTGACCGAATTGTTGATGCGATCCATCTGGAATTTCGCCCTGTCGTTGAGTTCGCCCAGATTGGCTTCGAGCATCTGGGTAAAAAGGCTGATCTTGCGAAGCGGTTCCTGTAAATCGTGGGACGCGATGTAGGCGAATTGTTCGAGTTCGGCATTCGATTTCTGCAAGGCAAGATTCGTTTCCTCGAGTTCGTGCGTGCGCTGGAAAACGATATCCTCTATCTTCTTGCGCGCCAGAACCTGTTGGGTAACGTCGCTTGCCACGACCATTATCCCATCGACATTTCCAGTGGAATCGAGCATCGGCTCGTAAATATATCTCAGGTAAGTGGTTTGCAGCTGTCCGTTTCTGGGCAAATCGAATTCCTGTTCGTCGCTCAGGAAAGAGATCTTGTTTTCGAAGACGTCATCGAGAATCGGTTGCAGTCCGTTGTGAGCGATTTCCGGCAAACCTTCGAAAATGGATTTTCCTTCAAGTTCGGATGCTTTGTGCCCGACGAGTTCTTCCATCATGTGGTTCACGTTCTCGAAGACGTGATCGCGTCCTTTGAGAATGCAGATGGCGACCGGCGCCTGCAAAATCATGTTGCGGAAGTTGCGCACGCTTTCCTCTACTTTGTGTTGGGCCAAAACTTCCTTGGTCACGTCTACGGCCATGTGATGGATTCCGTAAACCTTTCCTTCCGAGTCTTTTAGCGGCTTATATGTAAAGTTGAAATAGAAATCCTGAACACCATTTCCTACATCGAGTTTCGCCAGTTCCTGATAGCCGATATATGTTTGTCCTTTGTCGAAAACCTCTCTCAAAAAGGCTGTGAAAGGCTGATCTTTGAGCTCCGGAATGGCGATCTCGAAATCCATTCCAAGAACAGATTTGTCCTTGCCCCAAAAGCCAAGCATGAGATCGTTGGCGTATTGTATCCGAAGATCGCGTCCGAAATAAAACGCGGTTGCCACGGACGATTCCTCGATCAAAGTGCGGTAGCGGTATTCGCTTTCCTCGATTTCCTTGTTCGCCAAATTGAGATCAGTGACATCGGCGGCCGTATTCAGTACGCCGTAGACTTTTCCTTCGGCATCGAACAAAGGCGTAAAACTGTAGTTGAAATAGAACGAGGTGAGTTTTCCATCAACCACCAATTTTATCAATTGATTGTAAGCGTTATAAGGTTTACCCGTGGTGTAAACCGAATCGAGAATCTCATAAACGCCGGTATCGGCAAGTTCGGGAAGATTTTCGTAGTACGTTTTTCCCACCACTTCCGGGCCTTTTCCCCAAACGTCGATCAAGGCTTTGTTGACGATTTCCACACGCATTTCGCGCCCTACGTAAACACCGATCGGGAATGGAGCCGCATGGATGAAACTTCTCAGCCTTTGCTCACTTTGCTCGATTTCGGTTCGCGAACGCACGATGTTGGTGATGTCCTGGATGATTCCCGAAAGCGCGATCGCCTCACCTTTGTCGATCTGCACTTGTCCTATCGAGCGCAGGAAAAGCATTTCGCCCGTTTTTTGGTCCGGAACCCGAAATGTTATATCGTGTTTGGTATTGTCGCCTTTGCCGAAAAGCCGCAACGTCTCGCTTACTTTGGAAACGTCGTCGGGATGCACTTTTTTTAGCAATTCGGTAAGCGGAAGATTCGATCGGGAAACGCCAAACCACTGCATTACCTGTTGCGAATAATTGATTTCACTGGTCTGCGGGTTGATGTTGAACGTTCCTAAATCGCCGATTTCCACTGCGAGTTCGATCGTCTTTTCCTGTTCGGCCAGTACGCGCTTGTCGTTGTGGATTTCAGTCACATCTGTCACTAAAGCAACAACGCCCGTAGCTTTCGTCTTGGCACTTTCATAAAAAGGTTGCAGGACGAGATTGATGTGCAGGGTTTGCATCTCGCCTTTTACGTGAAGCATGGCCGCCTTGTCATAAGCGACATAACTTTCGCCTGTTTCTCTCACGTTCCTGATGATTTTCGGAAAATCCTGTGTCGACAGTTCCGGGAAAATTTCGAGCAAAGGTTTTCCTACTACAGATTCGTCCCTGCCCCAAAATTCAAGCGTGCGGTTGTTGGCGAACGTGACGACCATTTCCTCACCCATAAAAATATGGATGGCCATGTCTGATTGTTTGAACAGATTGTAAGCTGGCTCAATCGACTTTATGGTCTGGGCGTTTCTTGCCGCCAGTATCGCATCGGTCTTGTTTACGGCAGAATGTACAATATATATGACTTCTCCAGTCTCATCGAGCACCGGGCGGTTTACGATCTGCCAGTACATCTCATGGAATTGTCCGTCCTCGAGCACGAGATCGTATCGCTGCAAAGGGAGTTCGACCTTTTCCTTCGTCCTGAGACATTCCACCAAGGAATCCCGGATGCTCGACGAGCCTTGAGGTGAATCAGGATTGTCCGGAAAGTTCGAAAGCAGGCTTGTCCCTACGAAATCCTCGATCGCAATCCCGGCAAATTTGGCGTATTCCGCAGTCGCGGCCACGATCGTGAAGTCAGGATCGTTTGGCAACAACAGGCCGCTCACACCCGGCATGGAGGCGAAAAGGATCCGGTAATCTGTATTGGATTGCTGCAATTTTTTTGTGTTTGGTGGCCTAAAAATACTATTTTTTCCGAATGCCTAGCGCTCGAATTTATCCTTGACGTTGCGAGTCACGAATGTGGTCAGGCCTTCGCCTTCGCTGGCAAGCCGTTTCATCCTTTCGACATTGGTTTTTCCGGCCGAACGATTGCTGTAAGTATAGACATCAGAATTGTCGCGGAATAAAAGTCGGATGAAATCAGGCCCTTTTTCGTAGGCAATCACTCCGGAATGGCGGCTTTTGTTGGCATAGCGTTTCATGTTTATAAAGTTAGCATCGGCCAAAGCCCGAAATCTTACAACCATCTCCCGATTCTTTATAAGATAACTACTGCCGGTATTCGCCAACTTTGGAATCACTCAAAACCACAATTATGAAATCAGGAAAAATCATCGGAATCATTATTCTTCTCGTTGGAATCGCACTAATTTTTTACGGCGTGACGCACATGGATTCCACCGAATCGAAAATCAAGGACTTCTTCGGAAAAGAAGATTCCACGGGAATGTTCACTAGTATTTTGGGAGCTGTCCTGGCGCTCGCCGGCGGATTCCTCGCCGTTCGGAAGTAAAAGCCACGACCTCAGTAATTTCAGGTTGCAACTTTTTCGCCGCGAATCCACGGATTCCACAACAATTTTCAGTTGGATTCGTGAATTCGTGGCTTTATCATTTTTAAGTATCAAAAAACAAATTCGAAGAAAAAAGGCGAGGCTCAATCGAAAATTTTGGTAAGCATTTCCTTCAAAAGATCGTCAATCCCCAAACTGGCGCCGACGCCCTTGCTTTTGACATCGACATCGCGCAGCACATTGACGATTCCACTGACCTTTCGCATTGGATAATTTCTTGCGGCAACTTCGTAATCCTTGACGAAATAAGGATTGATCTTCAAAGCGGAAGCCGCGGCTTTTTTGTCTTTGAGTCCGTGGTATTGCAGCAACTGGGAGAAAAATTGGAACACGAGGCTTGTGGTGACGACCATTGGATTGTCTTTCGGATTGTCTGAAAAATACTTCGCGATCTGGAACGCCTTGACGCGGTTGCCCTCGCCTATCGCCTTTCTCAATTCGAAAACATTGAAGTCTTTGGAAAATCCGATGTTGTCTTCGATGTGTTTCGTGTTTATCGTCGTGCCCTTTGGCAGAATGATCGCGAGTTTGTCGAGTTCGTTCGATATCTTGCCCAGGTCGGTTCCCAGGAATTCCGACAGCATGGCCGAGGCTTTCGGCTCGATCCCGAAACCTTTTCCCTTTAGCACGCGCTCGATCCATTGCGGAATCTGGTAATCGCGAAGTTTGTTGCTCTCGAACAGCACCGCGTTCTTCTTGAGACTTTTGTAAGTCGATTTGCGCTTGTCGATCGTCTTGTATTTGTAGCACATGACCAGAACCGTCGTGGGCGTCGGATTTTCGGAGTAACTCTCGAACCTGTCGATCGTCTTGGCCAATTCCTGGGCTTCTTTTACGATCACGACCTGTTTTTCGGCCATCATCGGATAGCGTTTCGCCGTCCCGATAATCTCCTCGATAGAAACATCGCGTCCGTAAACCACGGTCTGGTTGAAACCTTTTTCGTCTTCGGTCAACACATTGGCTTCGATGTAATCACAAATACGGTCGATGTAGTACGGCTCCTCGCCCATCAAAAAGTAGAGTGGCGCGACATTTCCGGCCTTGATGTCGTTGACGATTTTTACGGCTTCTTCCATGGCGCAAAAATACGAAGATTGTTGGATTGTCGGATCGTCAGATCGTCGGTTTGTCAGATTGTCGGATCGTGGTTTTCCGATGATCCGCTGATTTGAAAATCCAAAACTCCAAAAAAGAAAAACCCCGACAAAAGCCGAGGTCTTCCAACTGCAAATTCCAACTCCACCTTCAATATTCGTACTCGACGGAAAGCGTCATAAGCGCACCGCCGACGTTTGAGCTCGTTACGAAACCTTCTTCGTCGTAGATCGAAACTTTGGTCAAGGCTTCCTGTCCGTTCAGTTTGAGGTTCTTGACGCTTCTTCTTCCGCCCAGGTAAAAGAAATCCGGCATTCCTCCAAACTGCAAAGCGCCGATATTTCCTTTGGCGTTGTAGAACGCGCCTTTCATCTGCCCTTCAGATTCTATAGAAAACGAATAATACGAAAGGAAATCCCAACCCGAATCGACCTTGAACGGAAACTGTCCGCCCACATTGTAAGTTTGGGTAGCGTTGTCAAACGTGACCGGAATTACGCCTTCTGAACTCGAGATCGAACTCAGGTGATTCGCTTCGTCGTAAGTCAACAAAGTCGTACCGGGACTATTGCCTGTCCTGACCGCTTTGACGAGATAGTCGAGTTCGTTGTAAGTATAAGTCATTTCGAAAGTCGCCGTTTCGAGCACGACTTTCATTTTCTTGACGCGATCCTGTTTGTCGTAGGAAAACGAATACGTCCTGTTGTCGCCTTCGTCAGAACCTGTTGTGGTGATTTTCCGGACGAGTTTGGTCTTCGTTCCGCCGCTGTCGTCGCCCGAACAAGCAGTGAGCAATACGATCGCCGATAAGATAAAGAGTAGTTTTTTCATTGGTGTCAGTTTTAGTTTGTGCAAAATTATAGTCGGGAAAATTCCTTTCGGATGTAAATAGACGAACGACGAAATTTATAGACAAAGGGATTTTTTTTGGATTTTTGGATGTCTGGTTTTTAAATTTTTGGAACGCGGACTTTTGGCAAATTTTAACGGATTTTCACGGATTTTCATTTTTTCGGATTTGATTCTGGACGCAAGAAATCGGTGTGATCCGTGTCATTCGTAAATCAGCATTACTTTTTATCGATTTGGATTTTGGATTTTGTTCCGATAGCTATTGGGATTTGGGATTTGTCCCGATAGCTATCGGGATTGGGATTTAGAATTTGGACCGAAATCCGAAGTTCCAAAGCAGAAATCTAGCCCAAACTTTTGCTGTCAGACATCGAACGATTCCGTCCGGGCCAAAATCATTATAAAACGGTTAGATTGAATCCAAAAGTAAGAACGGATTATATCGGTTTGAAAACCAATATACAAACGACGAAATTTATAGACGAGTGCGAAACTCAATAGGTAAGCTCGTAATGCACATCGAATTCGGCTACGAAATCAGACGTTTTGAGAAAGCCTTCGCTGTCGTAAGTGTTCTCCAAAGGAATCGACAAACTGCCATATTGAATCGTACGCACCGGAATTCTCGTAGCGAAAAACAGAATATTGCTGTCAGAAATGAAAAAATCCAGACGATGCGGCGATACCGGAGCATTGTAAAACGGCCCGAATCTGGAAGGTTCAAACCCAAAAGAAAGCAAAGGCAAAGCAGTACAGTCGCCATTTGCATTGAGGGAAAACGAGTTCTGTCCGGCGGTATAGGTTTGGGTCGACTCGTTGTAACTCACTTGGTAAACTACTCCATTTTTGGTGAATTGACTCAGTATTTCATCCAGATAGGTCATTTCGACCAAATTGATCTGTCCGTTTTTCGACTGCTCAATGCGCGAAATTGTATTGTTCGAATTGTACGAGATCATGACCCAATCGGGACCATTGGCGTAATCGGAATCATAGCGCGTCAAACGCCCCGATTTGTCGTATTTGAAAGTGTATGTGTAATTGAAATCAGGATTTTCCTGGCTCGAAACCACGAGTCTCCGGACCAATTTGACTTTCGTTCCCGAATCGTCGTCTGAACAGCTTGCAAAGAAAATGGCGAGTAAAAACAGTACTACTTTTTTCATATTTGAGATTTATTGGATTTGTGAATTTTTGATGGATCAAAAGCTTCGGATCGAAGGATTTTCAGATCGTCGGATTTTGGTTCCGGTAGCCTTCAAGACGGAATTTGGGATTTGGAATTTGGGATTTGGAATTTGGGATTTGGAATTTGGAATTTGGAATTTGGAATTTGAGATTTGGGATTTGAGATTTGAGATTTGGGATTTGAGATTTGAGATTTGAGATTTGGGATTTGGGATTTGGGATTTGGGATTTGGAATTTGAGATTTGGGATTTGGGATTTGAAATTTAAAAAATAATGCCCCGAAGTGCCACCACGCAATCGAGGCATCAAAACCTGACAAATTCCTGTATTGACAACCGTCAGGCTATTCGTTCTGGAAATATTCGAACGTGCAATGGAACGTGAGTCCGAAACTTCCGTAATTGGTTTGCATGGTATAATCCTGATAATCGTATCCGTTGGTCAGCGTGAAATTGAAAAGTGCGTCAGGATTGCCGCTTCTTCCCGTAAACGAGTCCTTGACCATGTAGACGATCGCGTCATATTGCGCCAGATAAGTCGTAAGCTGGTACGAACTTCCCACAACATCGCGAAGCGGCCCTTTCAAAGTTGCCGATCCAACCGACGAATAATTGTAAGTCATGCCGTTTTCGGTCAGGATGTCGCCGTTTTCCTTGAGCACGAACGCGCTTCCGTTTATCGTATAGGTCTGGTTGCCCGAATTGTAGACCACGGCATGATCGACATTGCCTTCGGTATAACCCGATAGACGACCTTCGTTATCGTACTCGAAAGCAAAATCTTCGCCATTTGCCTTGCTGATCGACGTGACCTGATTTCTATTGTTGTAAGCATACGTGAAAAAGTCGTCAATTTCTCCAACGAGCGTTATCGTCGCGATCCTGTGTTTGGAATCGTAAGTGAAATCAGCAGTTTGGTTATTTTCAGGATAATTGGCCTCGATCGTCATGCGTTTGAGCAAACGGCCTTCGAATGGCGCTTTGGCGTTGTCATCGTTGCCGCATCCGCATCCGAAAGCAAAAAGCAAAATTGACATGGAGTAAAGAAATATCCGTTTCATCTCAAGAAGAATTACCTGCCAAAAATACATCCGGTTCAAGCGTTGTTTTTGTTCCGATATACCAACTGCGGCGTTGACCAATCAAAATGCAAACTCCGAAGCCTTTCGACTTCGGAGTCCGCAATAAAAAAACTAACCTAACCCTAGTTGTAAGTGAACGCCATGGTGAAAGTCGCACCACCGCTCACTTGTGTCGTCGCCGGAAGTCCATCTTCGTAAGTGTTCAAGACCGTCGTATTCGCGGCCGGACTCGCCGAATTCGTCAAACTCGAAATCGCCTTTTTGGAGGCGTAATAAGGCGAATTCGTTTCGACGATCGCCATAATCAGTCCATCAAGACCTTTCACGTTGGCGAACGCCCCTTTTTTGGACGTATCGTAATTGAACTGCAAAGTCGCCAGCGAAGTCAGATCGCCGTTTGATGCAATCGTGCCCGGCGTGCCGTTGACGATAAAACCTGCATCGGTATAAGTGACGTCAAGCGAGGAAAATTGGCTTGTAGCGTTCACAAGCCGCTTTTTGTTGTCATAAGTCAAATTCACCGTCGCCTCGGAGTCGCCTGTCACGGAAATCGTCTGTGGTTTGCCGTTACTGCCGTAGTCGAAAACGTAAATCAGGTTTTGCGCACCGGTTCTCACGAGTTGCGTCAGCCTGTTTTTGTTGTCGTAAGAAAAACTGTAAGTGCCTGTGTAGGCCGCATCCGGACTGGTCATGACGATACTGGCGGGCACTTTTCCGCCACCGCTTGAATCGTCGTCTCCGCAAGCCGAGACAAATCCGGCGAAAGCCAAAATCAAAAGAAGTTTTTTCATGGGATTTTCGTATTAAGGTTAGTATTTTCTGTTTTTTCGGTCAAGCCGATGCGATCTGGTTTCGCGGGAAATTCACTCCGAATACGTGGCCGTGATGGTCGTTCCGGCAAGAGTCGCAGTAATCGGAAGGCCTTTCTGCAAAGCGCCCGCCACATAAGGAAACGTCTCGCCGCCGGACGCAATACTTTCCACGCGCTTTTTCGAGGCGTAAACCAAAGACTGGTTGTCAATCAAGTACAACGCGAAAAGATCGAGGCTTTTCACATTGGCGAAAACACCTTTGCCCGACGTGTACGCAAACGTCAAATTGGAAATAGAGCTCCAGTCGCCGGCACCGTTCCTTACGAAAGTCTGGTTCGAAAAGACAAGCACGCCTTGAGACTGAGAAGTCACCGGGAGGCTGCCGTTGTCGCCTTGTAGTGCCACCAAATTATTTCCATCGTAAACGAAAGAGAGATTTCCTGTATCACTGATCAACTTATCAATTTTATTGTTGTTCAGATACGTGAGCGTCACAAAGAAATTTTCACTCGACACCGTAGCCAGTCGGCCTTTGCCGTCGTATGTAAAATTGCGTGTCACCGGAGTGTTTCCGTTGCTTTGCAAGGTTATCGAAGCGGGTTTCAAACCTGAATTCGAACCTGAATCGTCACTGGAACAAGCCGAAACCAGTCCGGCGAAAGCCAAAATCAAAAGAAGTTTTTTCATGATTTTTGTGTTTGTGTTGTTTTTTTATCGGTCAAGCCGACGTGAGTTCCAAAGGTGACTCTGCGCTATTCCAGATAAGTGAAAGTGAAAGTCCTGTCGAAAATGTTGGCGGTTGCCGGAAGTCCGCTTTGGCCGTCGCTGGCCAAAAACGGATACGTTTGCCCTTCACCCGAAAGTGCGCTGATGCGTTTTTTCGAGGCATACAGATACGATTGGTTGTCGACCAGATAAAGCGCGAAAAGATCCAAATGGCGCACGTTGGCAAAAACGCCTTTGCCCGACTTGTAAGTGTAGCTCGCGATGGAAAGCGTAGACCAATCGCCGACGCTGTTTCTCGAAAACGGAACTCCGGCATACGTAAAGGCGTTGTCACCCAACGAAGTGATCGGGATTTGCTGATCTTGACCAGACGATAGCGAAACAAGCGTATTTCCCTCATAATTAAATACGAACTCGTCCTGATCCAAGGTCAATTTGGCGACTTTGTTTTTTTCGTTGTAGGTGAACACGATCAATTGGTCGTCAAGTGCGACACTCGAAATCCTGTCCTTGTCGTCGTAGGTGAAAGTCCGGGTTTCGGTGACACCATTCTGTTCCCATTCGACGGTGATCGGTTTTGGGCCTTTTGCCTCACCCGAATCGTCGTCTCCGCAAGCCGAAACCAATCCGGCGAAAGCCAAAATCAATAGTAGTTTTTTCATGGATTTTTGTGTTTGTTTTGTTTTTTTATCGGTCAAGCCGAAATGATTTTTGTGTCGATGGGAAAGCTTATTCCGAATAGGTAAAAACCACCGAAACATCGCCTGACATCGCCGTTTTCGGAAGTCCTTTTTCCTCGGTCGTCACATCGAAAGTCCAGTTCGAGCCGTTAGCCGAACCCGTAGCCATGCGTTTTTTCGACAGATAGACCGTCGACATGTTTTCGACGAGCCAAATCGCAAGCGCATCGACGTTCTTAACATTGGCGAAAGCGCCTTTTTTTGATCCGTAAGTGAATGTAATGCCATCGACCAAAGTCCAATCGCCCGAACTGTTCGTCGAAAATGTCTGTCCTTCGATGATACGAACACCGTTTGACGGCGATTGAACAGGGATGAGATTCTCGTCGGCATCGGTCAATGAAATCAGTTTTTTGCTTTGGTCGTAGTTGAATTTGTAGAACAGATCCGGACCGACGATCTCGTCTACGGAATTGTCAGGATTGTAACTTATGGTAGACAGATGTTGGCCGTCGGAAACTGTCGAGATACGGCTTTTCGAGTCATAAGTGAAATAGTTGGTCTTCGAGAACAAGCCTTGTAGCTCATAGAGCACAGATGTCGGTTTGGCTTTGGAATTGGAGCCGGAATCGTCGCCCGAACATCCGAAAAGGCAAAGTGCGAGCAGAAAAAGTGGAAGTAATTTTTTCATGATAGGTCGTTTTTAGTTGTTTTTTTTATCCGCTTGACGGCAATCAATCCGAATAGGTATAAGAAACCCCATAATTGGAAACGGTTGCAGATTCCGGAAGGCCTTTTTCGCCTTCGATCGTCACATAAGGAATGGTCTGCGTTTGTATTTGCACCGATGTCTGCCGCTTTTTGGAGGCGAAATAAACCGATTCTCCATCGATCGCCGCCAAGGCCAACAAATTGAGATGCCTCACGTTCGCGAAAGCGCCTTTGCCGGACGAATATTCGAAAGTACCGCCAAGGTAAATTTTCCAATCGCCATTTGGGTGAAAAGCCAAAGTCTCGCCATTGGCCGTGTAAACGTCGTCACCTACGTACGTCAATACGACCGGTTGCCCGTTTTCATTGGTAAAACTTGCGTATTTCCCGTCTTCGTCATAAGTGAAACCTATCGCACCTTGAGGACTCGAGATTGTCTCGACCTGGTTTTTGTCGTTATAGTGGAACGTCGCGGTTTCCCCGAATCTCGTGACGGTGGCCATCCTGCCTTTTTCGTCATACGAGTAAGTGCGCACATTGCCGTTCAGGCTCACAGCGCTCGGCCTCAGTCCCGAAACCGCGCCGGAATCGTCGTCCCCGCAGGAAAACAGCGCAAAGCTTGTCAATAGTAGAACTACCAGTTTTTTCATTTGATGCTGTGTTGGAGTTAAGGTTGCCAATGGTCTGTCGGTCAATCGGATGATCCGAAAATCAGGACAATGATAGTTCCGTTCGACCAGCATCCAACATGCCGACAAACCAAGTGCGTGAACCGATAAACGAAGTGCGTCTAGCCTTTGAGCAATTTGAAGGTTTGGACGGAATTTCCTGCGGTGCTGACTTTTACCAGGTAATTGCCAGATTGCAGATCAGCTATTGAAATAGCCTCGAAATTGGAAGTCACCTTTCGGACAAGGCGTCCCGACAAATCGTAGATCTCGGCCGAAGTGATCTCGCCCGAGTTCGAGAATCCTATAGCGGAAACCGCCGGATTCGGGAACATTTTAACTGCCGATTCCGCTGTTTGTTTTACCGACAATTCCTGTGCAGCACAAGGCGAACTCGACAAAAGTCCGTAATCGACGTTGTTTACCAAGTCATTTCCCCAAGCCGTGAGTGTGTTGAATTCGCCGTTGGTAATCATCTCGCGTGGCGCCGAACAATCCTGATCGAACGTCCAGGCAAGCCAGCCGATGTTGCGCTCACAAGCTTTCGTGAGAATCGTCGGATACAAGGTTGCCAGCGAAATGCTTCCGCACGAATCGCCGTCCTGCGTATTGGCGACTTCCCCGAGAATGAAACATACGTTGGTCGCATCGGCTTCGTTCAGTTTCTGTTCGACCAAAGCCGTCGTGGCCGCATATCCGAACCAGTAAGCGTGAGACGAAAAGATGAGGTTGTGATTCGGATCGGAAGTCACCATCGATTGCGCCACGGCTAGTAATTCGGTCGAAGATTGGCCGCAATCGGGCGCATCGACCATGATCGGGACATCGACGCCCAAAGTGCGAAGGTTCGAGATCGCCGCATTGTAATTGTTCACGAAAGTTGTCGTGGCCGTCGCCTGATTGCCCGCCCAACGCACGTATCCGAACTCGTTGGCTAGGTTGATCACGAGATATTGCTTGTGGGTTTCTATTAGGTTGAGAATCGTCGGATTCGTCCAAAAAGGCAGTACGGTGTTGTTGAAATACGTCCAGTCGTTCGAACACGTGGCGTTGTGGATTTCCAGGATCGGAATCATGCCTTTCGTGTGACAATACGCCAGAATGTTGCCCAAATGGCCGTTGTTGACATAACCCGAAATAGTGCCGGGCGTTTGCACATCGCGCCAATGCGTGCCGTTCGTATACCAAGGAATCCGGATAGCGTTGGCACCCGTAAGCGCCGCCTGATCGATCTTGTGCTGATATTGGGTCGCGTTCGAAAGCGAGATCGTCCCGTCATCGATTATCGGATAATTGATGCCGCGCAACGTTATTTGCTGGCCGGAAACCGTCGTCAGGACTTTTCCGTTCACTTCAAGTGTGGTTTGTTGCGCGAAAGCGATACTTCCGATAAGCAACAGGCTCATATATAGTTTTTTCATGATCATAGGTTTTGGTATTCGTATTGGGCGACGACCTCGTTCTGGCTTCCCACAAAATAAGCCATTTGAGGCAAATTGCGGTTGTTGGGTTCGTAAGTCGTCGTGTAAAGATTTCCGGCAACGGCAAAATTCGCGAGTGCCGGTCGGCTCAGGTAAATCGCGAATTGGTAAGCTTCCGGATTGATGATGAGCAATGGCACGATAAAATCGTTTCCGTTGTGCCACGCGCCTTTTTGGCTGTGGTCGTAAGTGAAGATCACGACATCGCCGTCGTTTTCCCGGCAAGATTTGAGCTCGCCGTTTTCATACAGCTCGATACCGTTGTTGAGTATGTTCGCCGGTTGGTTGTAGACCACGGGATAAGTCTGTCCGTTGAAATTGTAAGCCGTAATCGTTTCGCCTTCATAAGTGAAGGTGTAAATTCCCTGACCATTTCCGCCGAGTTTGGTGATTGTCGCGACCCTGTCGCCTTCGTAGGTGAAATCATAAGCCTCGTTTCCGACGACAGTCAAATTCGAGAGCCGCCTTTCGGAATCGTAGTCCAGCGTAAATTGTCCGGTCGAGCTCAAGATCGCAGTCGGCAGGTATTTCTTGCCCGAGTTCGAGTCGTCGCCTGAACACGAAATCGCAAGAATGCCAATAAGGAGTAAAATCAGCTTTTTCATCGCATCGGTATATTTGGATTTCACAATCTGAAACTAACCCCGATTTTCACAATGGCGAAAGAGCTGCCGCCAACCTCGAGCAATCCCGAGAAATTGTCGCTGAAATAATAGCGCGCGCCAACCAAAGCCGTCGGATAGAGCTCGATCTCGTTATCGTCGTCGATCAGATTGTCGTCGTAATCGTACATCAGATAATTCACATTTGCCCCGACGCCCGCAAAAACATCCAACTGCTTGATCGGAATGAGTTTGTTGAAATGGTAAAACCCAAGCGGCGAAATGGAGATTCCCGTGATGCGATACTCGTAACCGCCCGCGTAATCCCATTTTTTGGTCGCTCCGCCAAGCGCGATGCCCACGCCTACTTCATCGCGAACCGGAAATTCATACCGCAGGTTCACCGGCCCGATTCCCACTTTGTTGTCGTCCGCGAACACATAATTCTCATAATCGAGCGTGTTTGGAAAACCGTAAGTGAGGCTTATCAAATGCGTTCCCTTGTCGAAACTGCCCGAATTGCGCGAATTGTAGGGCTCGCCGTAAAAATTCGAACTCGCCTTTTTCGCTGGTTTTGCCTCCTTTTTTTTCTGTCCGAAAGCCGGCAAGGCCAAAACCGCCAATGCCAAAATCAAAATTTTCTTCATGTCGTTGTTTATTTATTGTTGTTTATTTTTTTGGGCGTTGCGCCGGCCGTTTATTCAGTGGCAGATGCAGTTGCAGATGCAGTTGCAGATGCAGTGGCGGTGGCAGATGCAGTGGCGGGCCGTCGCCGGGCTTGCGGCACTCGCTTTTTTGCACCAAGATCCTTCAAACCGTAAATCCAGGCTGGCAAAAAGAGCTCAGACAATGCCGCGAATCCCTAACGCGGGCGCGGTTTCCAATTAAAAGTTCATCGGCATCACCTTAGCTAACCTTAACTTCTCAACGGTTAAAAATTTCCAGCTTTAAAAAACCAAGCCTTAATGCACTTAATGTCCTTACTGGTTAAAAATTTTCGGCTTAAAAAATACATCCGACTTAACTAACCTTAACTTCTCAACGGTTAAAAATTCTCGGCTTTAAAAAACCAAACCTTAATGACCTTAATGTCCTTAATGTCCTTAATGGTTCAAAAAAAGCCATATGAGTCAATTCACAGCCAACTCCGTAACCAAACCCTCCGCATAAAAAGCACCCAAAACCTTCCCGCCATTCAAAAAAGCCGTCCCAAAACACTGCCCAAGTCCAAACTCCTTCTTATTGGCATCCGAGAAATCGCAACCCGACAAAACCGTAATCTTCCCGGTATCAAAAGAAGTCACGACGATCTTGTTGCCTTTCGCACTTATATCCGTAGCCTTTTCGACGGTAACAAAACCAAGCGTTGCATTTATCACGGCCGCGTCCGGGCCAATTTCGTAAGCCGTTACGCGGTTCAGGCCATAATTGGTCACATACATCTTGTTTCCCGAGATCGCGATGCCTTTCACACCCGCGCCCTGATTGGTCAACTCCACAAAATCGTTGCTCGTCGTTGGATTGTTGAAGCGCACGATGCGGCCGTTTCCGTCGTCGCACACATAAAGCCGATCTTCACTGTCAACGGCCAATCCGCGCGGATTCACAAAGTTCAGCTGGATCACGCGGTTCAGTATAAAGTAGTAATCGTTCGAATTGTACACGCGAACTCCGGCGACAGCCTCGGTTTCGGCTACGTAGAGATTTTCTTCGGAGTCGAAAGCAACAGCTTCGGGCGCGGTGACTTCAAGCGTTACCTGAACGTCGTTCGCCTTAAGCGCTGCGAGATTCTCGAAAATTTTCACTTGTCCCGGCTGTCCGTAACCGCCGTTGTAGACCGTGACCGCGATTCTTCCGCGAGGCGAAACCGCCATTCCGCAGCCGTTCTGGAAGGCCGATGAGGTTTTCTCCGAAGCATTTGCAACCCCGCATCCGCCGCCATCGTCACCCGAACAAGCCAAAGTCAAAACCGAAATCCCAAAGAGTAAAAGCATTTTTTTCATGGTCTGTCTTTTTATCAGGACAAGTGTACCCACAAAAAAAAGACCGCTCGCATGATTTTATACGAACGGTCTTTTTTGCTATATGAACTGCGGAAGTCGTTGTTGTTTAATCGATAAACGACACTCGACGCGGGAATTTTGGGTCAGTCTGATTTTCTATTAAACCTTTGAGTTCTATAAGCTGCAAAAATCCAAAATGGCGAAATTTCCAAAACAGCATCCGCAGAAATCGAGCAATAAAGTCACGCGAAGAATCCGCATTTCAGGGCATCTGAAAATCCACCAATCCAAAAAATCGAAAAATCAAACCTTGTGAAAAAGCCCCAAAAACTCCTGTTTCTTATTGCGGCTCAAAGTAATGCTCGACCCGTTGGCCATGATGAGTTCGCCGCCCTCGCCGCGAATGTAGTTCCGGATGCACTTCAAATTCACGACATGCGACTTGTGAGGCCTGAAAAACAAAGGATTTTCCTTGAGCACGTCCTCGAAAATCGCGAGATTCTTGCTCACGAGATGTTTGGTGTTGTCGCTCATAAAAATATAGGTGTAGCAACCGCTGGCCTCGAGATAACTGATGTCTTCCACTTTTACGAAATGCAGGCCTTCCTGGGTTGAAAGCGCCAGCGTATCGGGAATTTTTCCAGACGAAAACTGGCTCACTTGCTGCACTTGTTCGGGCGTGGTCGAAAGTTCATTGTTCACATATTTGTCCAAAGCCTCGCGCAGCTCGTCCTTGTCGATGGGTTTCATCAGGTAGTCAAGCGCATTCACGCGCAAAGCCTTGATCGCATATTGGTTGTAAGCGGTCGTGAAAACCACCTTGAACGGAATTTCGGCAAACTGTTCCAAAACCTCGAAGCCGTTCAAGAAAGGCATTTCGATATCGAGAAAAACCAGATCGGGCTTGTGTTTCTCGATCAGTTCTTTGGCCTCGGTACTTTTTTGGGTCGTGGCCAGGATTTGCACGTCGTCAAACTTTTCCAACATGTGTTGCAAGGTGACGATGGCATGCTTTTCGTCGTCTATCAGGATTACTTTTATCATGATCTATAATTTTAGGGTTATCAGGACAGCCGTGCCTTTGGCGCTTCCGTCGGCATTTTTGAGATCGAGGATTTCCACCGAATTTTCCGGATGCAACAACCTGATCCGTTCAATCGTGATGTCGATCCCGTACGATTTATGGCTCGTCTGTCTCGTTTTCAAAGTGGCGGCTCTTTCGCGTCCGATGCCGTCGTCTTCAATTCGGATGCAAAATTTCTCTTCGTCCACAATTTCGGCTTTGACCAACAGATTCCCGGGTTCGGATTTGTGCAAAAGTCCATGCCAGATCGCGTTTTCCACGAAAGGCTGCACGATCAGCGGCGGCACTTTGACCAACGGATTGCCTTTGAGTTCCGAATCTACCTTGATCGTATAATCGAAAGATTGTTCCAAACGCATCGATTCGAGTTCCATATAAAGCCTGAGCGCGCGCAATTCACTGTCAAGCGGGATGAGTTCTTCCTTCGAATATTCGAGAATGTTGCGCATCAATTTCGAGAAAGTCGTCAGATAATCGCTGGCCGATTCGGTTTGGTTCTGGATGATATAACTGTTGATCGAATTTAGCGTGTTGAACATGAAATGCGGATTCATCTGCACTCTCAAGGTCGTCATTTCGGCTTCGCGGATCTTTTGCACGAAGGCCGCCTCTTTTCTTTGCCGCCTTAGCAGATACGAATAGATTCCCGTCACCGACAAAATCGCCAGCAAAAAGCAAAAGACGTAGAAAACCGGCGATCTGTAAAACGGCGGATGCGCGATCAAAACCAGTTCAAGCCCGGCTTTTTGCCACGTCCCGAAAGCGTGTTTTTTCTGGATCACGAGATTGTACGTGCCCGGAGCGATGTGGTTGAGAGAGACTTCGGGCGAATTGCCGAGTTCGTTCCAATGTTTTTCGTCGGCGAATCTGTAGCGGTATTGGATCTTGTTTTTTTCCGAAAAAGAAAGATCGGAGAAAAAGATCGTCGCATCGCTTTCCTCTTTCGACAATTCGATCGCGCCCGAAACGTGTTGGCGCATTTTCCCGTCAACCGATACGCCGCTGAGACGCAAAGTCCTTTCGCCCAAAGGTTCAAGCAACTTTTGCAGGTTCACAAGCGCATATCCGTTTTCTGTTCCGATGGCGAATTTTCCGTCGCGGCGCTTCAGGAATCCGTAGATCAGATCGTCCGATGGCAAACCGTCGAATTGGGAAAGCCTGAGAATGTCGTCGCGTTTTTGGTTGTACAGATGCAGTCCGTCGCCGGTCGCAAAGACGATGTTGCCGTTTCCGTCCGATGCGATTCCCTCAAAATGTCCGTCCGCGATCGCGTAGGCGTTGATGTCTATCGATCTTTTGAGATTGCCATCAGGTTGTACGATCGAAAATCCGCCATAACCCGAAAACAACAAGTTTCCATCGCTGTTTTCCGCGATCCGGTTCACGTAATCGCCGAAAAATTTGTCGCGGTTTTTGTTTGATTTGAGATCGGAAACTTCGATGAACGCTTGGTTTTTGGTATTGAACAGATCTATTCCGTAAGCTTTCGGCGCCCATCCGCCAAGCCATATCTGTCCGTTTTTGGCCTCGAAAATGTCATTCCACGTGTTTTCCGTCCAAAATTCGGACTTGTTTTTCAGCGCTTGAAGCGGATTCAGGTCGGGCCACGAAAATCGGCTTATCGGCTTGCCCTCGACCAAAAGCCACAACTCGGATTTTTGGGTCAGCACTGTTTTCTTTATCGGAAAATCGCCAAAATCATGCAGCTTCACTTTTTTGGGTTTCCCCGATTCCATCAAATACAAACCTTTGTCCGTTCCGATAAAAACCAGATTCCCGTAAGCACTGACCGAAAGCACGCGAACCGCCGGCATGTCGTAATGCATGAAATTCCCGCTTGCATCGTGCGACCACAAACCGGTTTTGTTCTCGACGAGCCACAATTTTCGCGAATTGTCTTCGGCAATCGAGGTCACGACGAAATTCTCGAGGTTTTTTGCCGGAATCCGAAAATTCGAAATCGCGTCCACAGGCGAGAGTTTCACCAGGCCTTTGTTGGTCGAAATCCATAAAATCTCCGAAAAACCGTCGGCTAGCACGTGATTGATCTGGCTTTTCTGCGGAACGTAAATCTGTTTCAGTTGTTTGTCAAAGAGCAGATAGACCGCGTTTCTCGAGTACAAGGTCAGGCCGCGCCCGGGAAGTTTTGCCATTCCGATAATGGTTTCCAGAGAATTCGCGACGATTTCCGGTTTCCCGATTTTGGGATCGATCCTGATTATTTTATTGTCGGAAGTCGCCACCACAATCCTGTTTTTCGACAACCGGATCGCCGACGAACACGAGAGTTTCGCCAATTCAGGATTTGGGTGACGCACCAATTTCCCTGAATTTTCGGTCCACACGAAAACGCCGGACGAGGTCAAAGCCCAAATCGTTCCGTTTGAAATCTCGACGAAATGCAGTTTGAGGTTTTCTTCCTTGCGACCCAAATCCAAATGGAAAATCACTGGTTTTTTATCGGCTTGCGAAAAATACTTCACGTTCGAAAAATCGCTGCTCCAAATGCGTTTCTTGCTATCGACGAAAATATGCTCGAAATGGTCATTGTCCGGATTTTCGTCCTGATAATTGTTGGCCTGCACGATTTTCGGATCTGAATAGACATCGGCGACCGAAGCCAATCCGACGGCATCGTGAAAATAGAGTTCGCCCGCGCAAGAAACGAAATCGGTGACTTTGGTTCGTACCGATTGGCTTTGCACGAACCGATAACCGTCGTAACGCGAAAGGCCTTTTGCCGTGGCGATGTAGACGAATCCGTTGTCGTCGGTTTGGGTTTTGAGCACGATATCTGACGGCAAACCCTGAAAAGTGCGCACAATCTCGTCGTGCCACACTTGCTGGGCGCGCATCGGCGAAAGCCAAAGCACGAAAAAAACCAGAAGCAAGCGCCAAGCGGTAAGAAAGTTCATCCAGATCAAGCGAATTGTAAACCTACGGGCAATCTGTCTAAAAATACGAATTAAATATACCAAATGCAGGTTTGGGCAATCGTGTGACGGTGTAAAACGCAAACTCCCCGACCAAAGCCGAGGAGCGTTTCGACGACCGCAAAAGATACCACACGATTACGGCCGACACGACAAATTAAGGCGCGAATTTCGGGTTGTACAATCGCCACAAGTAGGTATTTTTCGCGCGCTTTTCGCATTGGGGATTTTGGCCGCGATTTCGTTTCTTTGCCGCATGACCGCGCTCAACTTCGACGCTTATCAATTCCGGTTCAAAAATGCCGACGGCCGCGTTTCCATTTTTTGCGAAACCAGGCGGAAATTCGTGGTCCTGACGCCCGAAGAATGGGTTCGCCAGCATGTGGTAAAGTATTTGCTCGAGACCAAAAAGTATCCGAAATCACTCGTGAACGTCGAGAAACTGTTGAAGATCAACGGAATTTCGAAGCGCTACGATGCCGTGGTCTTCAATCCCGACGGATCGATTTTCCTTTTGGTGGAATGCAAAGCGCCAGAAGTCGCGATCTCCCAAAGCGTTTTCGACCAGATCGCGCGTTACAACCTCAAGATGAAAGCTCAATATCTGATGGTCACAAATGGCTTGGTTCACTATTTTTGCAAATTGGATTATGAGCAGAAACGCTACGTTTTCCTCAAGGAGATTCCGTCGAGATGATTGCGGAAGCCCATAAAATCGCCACTTCGCGTTGGCTTGCGGTTATCGCGGTACTGACGACGTTCTGGGTTTCGAAAGAATTGTGGCTGGCCAATCACGTTTTTCCGCTCATTCCGGCTTTTTCGCAGATTTTGGTTTTTCCCGATTCGATTTCCGATATCGTGTTTTTGGCAGTGTCGATCTTGATTTTCACTTTCGGATTCGTGCCCAAAAACTACAATTTCGCACTGATCGCAATCTCGATGCTGGCCTTGGTCGAAACCGACATAAACAGACTTCAGCCGACTTACTATATTTTCGTGCTACAATTGTCCGAATGGGCAGGATATGCGAATAAAATTATGGTTTATCCCGAAAATCGGATTTATAACAGTCTAAAAGATTCGCTTACACAAATTATGTCACAACAGGATAAACGACAAACCGAACTACATTTGTACAAGCCATGAAAACAGCCATAGTAATACTGAACTGGAACGGACGCAAACTTCTCGAACAATTTCTGCCGTCGGTCGTCAACTATTCTGATGGAGCAGAAATCTGGTTGGCTGACAACGCTTCGTCCGACGACTCGATTTTGTTTACGCAACAAGCCTTTCCATCGGTCAAAATCGTCAGGAACCAAACGAATCTAGGTTTTGCCGGCGGTTATAACGAAGCCTTGAAATCGATCGATGCCAACATTTACGTATTGGTGAACTCCGATATAGAAGTTACCGAGAATTGGCTGACTCCTATTTTGACGACTTTTGAAAACGAGCCAAAAACTGCGGTTATCCAACCCAAAATCAGGGATTATAAACGAAAGGATTACTTCGAATATGCCGGAGCCGCCGGAGGTTTCATCGACGCTTACGGATATCCGTTTTGCCGCGGCCGGATTTTCGACGAGCTGGAAATAGACAACGGCCAATACGACGACGATTGTGAAATTTTGTGGGCATCGGGCGCTTGTTTCTTTATAAGAAAAGCAGTATTCGATGAATTGGGCGGATTCGATGCCGATTTTTTCGTGCATCAGGAAGAAATCGACTTGTGTTGGCGCGCCTTCAACGCCGGACACATCGTCAAATATGTCGGAAATTCCACGGTTTTTCACGTCGGTGGGGCAACTTTGAGCGAAGGCAGTCCGAAGAAGACGCATCTGAACTTTCGTAATTCGCTTTTGATGCTTGTCAAGAATCTTCCGTCAGGACAGATCTTACCGAAAATCTTTTCGCGTATGCTGCTCGACGGAATTGCCGCCTTCCGATTTTTATCGCAAGGAAAGGTCAATTTGTTCTGGCAGGTTTTCGTTGCGCACCTCGTGTTTTACAAAATGTTGAGAATAACATATTTAAAGCGTCAATCCTTGCAAAAAAAGAATTATTTTAAGTTAAAAAGCATCGTTTATGCGCATTTTGTAGTAGGTCGAAAGACTTTCAAAGAGCTATTTTAACAATAGTTTATGTCGAATCGTATCGGCTAAAAATGCTAAAGGGCTAAATTTGTAACTCGACAAAAAATAGAAATCTTATGAAAAAAGTCTTCCTCGCATTATCTGTCGTCGGTGTATTGATGACATCGTGCGGAACCAAGAAAAAGCTTGCCGAATGCGAAGCTAAAAATAAGGAGATTCAGGATTTGCTGAATTCAGCAACCGTGAAACTCAATACGTGTCTATCTGAAAAAGAAGCTCTTAACAGCCAGATCGACTATCTCAAAAAGAACAACAGTGACCTGATCAACAACGTGGGCAACATGACCACATTGTCTTCGAAAGGTGCCGAAAATCTTGAGAAATCACTCGAGAGCATGAAAGAGAAAGACTTGAAGATCACGCGCTTGCAAGACGCTTTGACGCGCAAGGATTCGGTTACTCTAGCCTTGGTCACGAGCTTGAAACGCGAGGTCGGAATCAGCGATCCGGACATCCAGGTGAATGTCGAAAAAGGGGTCGTATTCATCTCGATTTCCGACAAACTTCTCTTTAAATCAGGAAGTTACAACGTAAGCGACCGCGCGAAAGAAGTACTTGGAAAAGTGGCGAAAGTCATCAATTCCAAACCAGATTTCGAATGTATGGTCGAAGGCCACACAGACAACGTGCCTTACATCTCGAACGGAACATTGATCGACAACTGGGATTTGTCAGTCAAGCGTTCGACCTCGATCATCAGAGTGTTGACAAAAGATCTCGGCGTTCCTGCCAAACAGCTTATCGCCGCCGGACGTAGCGAATACATTCCGCTTGTCGACAACAATACGGCCGACAACCGCGCGATCAACCGCAGAACCAGAATCGTGATCATGCCGAAAATCGACCAATTCTACGATATGATCGAGAAGGAAATGAAAAATATGAAAAAGCAATAAGCTACGTGCTTTTTGAATGGAAACGTCCCGGTAATTCGGGGCGTTTTTTTTTGGCTATATCGAAACTCCAACGGATTTTTTGACTGCATTGGTAACTTGCGTTGCCAAGAGATAATTTTTAGCCGCGAATACGCGAATTTACGCTCGAACTGAATGTAAATTCGCGAATTCGCGGTTAATTTTTTTCACTTGGAAATGGCGATACTGATGCACCAATTCGTTAGAAAATAATTTGCGAATTGCCGGCGCAGAAAAACTTAAGATTACTCAAGCGTGATCACGACAATGGCGACCAAAGCCTCGACTTTCGCCGGCTACCTTCATTTAACAAATTTTACAGAAAATCTGTAATTGGAGTTTCTCACTTTCACAGAACTTGTTGCAAAGTAAAAAATCAAAATAATTTTTAATTTAGTTTCTATATTTGGAAACTTTTAATACTTTTGTAGACGCGATGAGTTTGAGTTTTTTTGAAACCGTATTTCTGGAAGAGGCCGAAAAGTTCCTTTCAACTCTTGATAAAAAGACGATCCGAAAAGTGCTTTACAATATCGATTTGTCGCAACAAACAAACGATCCGCGGCTTTTCAAGAAACTGCAAAGCGAAATCTGGGAGTTCCGAACCAACTACAACGGTTCCCAAATCAGGATTCTCGCCTTTTGGGACAAAACGAGCGCGAAAGAAACACTCGTTCTGGCGACACACGGCTTCGTAAAAAAGACAGACAAAGTTGCGGTAAACGAAATTGAAAGAGCAGCGCGGATAAAAGAAAACTATTTTGATTCAAAACTTTAAAAAAATGGAAAAACAGCAAATGAAGAAGGTCTCACTTTCCGAGATGAAAGACAAATACCTCGGAAAAATCGGTACAGACGAAAGAGATTCCTACGAATACGAACTTAGCATGGAAGTTTTGGGTAAAATGATAAGGACCGCTCGGCTCGAACGAAACCTCACCCAGGAAGAATTAGGCAAATTGGTCGGCGTGCAAAAAGCCCAGATATCAAAACTCGAAAGCAGCACGAACAGCGCCACGATAGACACGATCCTCAAGGTTTTCAAAGCACTGAAAACAGAAATCAGTTTCCATGTAAAGCTCGACGACGCGTTTCTTCGATTGGATTGATCGCGCCATGAAAACGAGAAACAGCATTTGCTTTCCGGCTTTCAAAATCTCAAAGTCCAACGATTCCAATCCGGTAAAAAATCCGACTTGAGTCATCAGTCAAATGTGTCCATTTTAACGAAACACTTTGAAAATATGGAGTGAACGGATGACACTGATTACAATGATTTTCTTGAATCCGACATAAAATCCGAAAGATTCGCGAACATCCTAAAGTCCATGTTCTAAAAGCTCCGGTATCCGAAAATCAAAAATTAAAAACCGATACAACCAAATTCGCCCCAAAGTCGTCTGTTTTTATAAATTTACGCCACCAAACAGACACCATGAAAAAAACGATACTCTTCGTACTATTTATCGCCATTTCGGCTTGTGCAGTCAAGCAGACCAAGAAATTACTGGTTTCGGGCGATTACGACAATGCGATCGACAACGCGGTTTACGGACTGCGCTCGAACAAAGACAAAAAGGGAAATCAGGATTACGTCTACATTCTCGAGGAAGCTTTCGCCAAGGCAAGGGAACGCGATCTGCGCGATATCGACCTGATGATGAAAGACGCAAGTCCGCGCAATCTCGAGAAGATTTTCAACACTTACATGCAACTCAACAACCGTCAGGAGAAAATACGTCCGCTTTTGCCGCTCCGCAAGTTGGCCGAAAACAAGGACGCCAAGTTCGAGTTTGGCGATTATTCCGACCAGATCATCAGCAGCAAAAATGCGCTGTCGAAATATCTCTACGACAACACCAAAGCGCTTATGGCGACTAACGACAAGATGACTTTTCGCCGCGCTTACGACGATTTGACCTATCTGAACCAGATTTCACCAAATTTCAAGGACGTTCCAGAACTGATCAAGACGGCCAAACAAAAAGGTTGCGACTACGTGAACGTCTACACCAAAAATGAGACGGACGTGATCATTCCGAAAAGGCTCGAAAGCGATCTGCTCGATTTCAGCACTTATGGTTTGAATGACGAATGGACGGTTTACCACAGCAATAAATCGCCGAACACCAAATACGATTACGGAATCATCGTGAATTTCCGTCAGATAAATGTTTCTCCGGAGCAGATCCGCGAACGCGAATTCGAGCGCGAAAAGGAAGTCAAGGCAGGCCGACGCAAGAAAATGCGAGGAAGAACGCCTGTTTTGGACAGTCTCGGAAAACAGGTTTACGAGGACGTTTTCAAGGTCGTTAAATGCCGTGTACGCGAATTTACGCAGACCAAATCAGCTCAGGTCGTGGCGAAAGTGGATTATATCGACTTCGGAAACAACCAGCTTTTGCGCACTTTCCCAATTTCGAGCGAATTCGTTTTCCAGAACGTTTATGCGACTTACAAAGGCGACAAACGCGCCGTGGCCAAAGATTATCTGCCGATGTTCAACCAACGTCCGATGCCATTTCCGTCGAACGAACAGATCGTTTTTGATACCGGCGAAGATTTGAAGGCGAAGTTGAAAAATGTGATTACGCGTAATAAGGTTAGGCCTTGATTTGGTCGAAAATTATCGGTAGAGATTCCGCAAAGTAAAATCTGCGCCAATCCCGTGAAAATCTGCCAAAATCCTCGTTCCAAAAATCCGCAAATCAGAAAGTAAAAAAAATCACATCTGCTTAATCTCGCTCATGATCTCGCTCTTGTTCTGCGCGTACTCATACCCTTGCTCCCACCAAAGTTTCATCGCTTCTTTATTGAAAACCAATGCGTTGGTAGTAAGCGAAGTTGGCGTGTAGTAAATGTTGAGCTTGACATTTTTGTTCTTGGCCGATAATTTCCCAATCGTGATATCGTGCTTTTCGACCTGATCGAGCAACGTTCCGAACAGATCGACCATAAGCGAGAAAGGATTTTTTCCGACAGCTCTCGGAGTACTCAAGGTCTCGGTTTCCAAAACGACGACGTCAACTTCCGTCGCACCTCTTTGGATGGCTTCGCGAATTGGCACAAGCGCCGAAAATCCGCCGTCTCCATACACCGACTTTCCTTTTTTGACCAAACTCATGAACGGCACATAATTGCACGAAATCCAGATCCAGTCGCAAAATTCGTCGTAGTTGAAATCGCGAAGGCATTTGTACTCGCATTCGTTGTGCGACAGATTCGTCACGGCCACCACAATGTCGCATTTGGACGATTTGAGCTCGTGGAATTCTTCTCTCGTAAAATTCTTGCGGATGTATTTCCTCAGGTATTTGCTCTCCCCGAAAGTCTTGCGACCGCGAAGGAATTGCCAGATCACGTTGAAGTGGTTGATCGCGACGGTTTCGATCCCATCGCGTTTTTTGACCACAAAAGGATTCACGTTGAAAATCTTGTCCATGTTGACATTGGTGTAGATGCCGTGGATTTTCTCGACTTTGCCCAAAGCCAGATGCGGAATGAGCAAGCTTCCCGTGGAAGTGCCGAGCAAAAGATCGTATTTCGCGCCTTTGACTTCCATCAGATATTGGGCTACGCCGCCTGCGAACGCGCCTTTGCTTCCGCCTCCTGAAATTACGAGTGCTCTCATTTTTCGTCCAACAATCTTTGCAGTTGTGCTTTTTCGTTTTCGGGCAGTTTCGGGATCATTTCCTCATAGAATTTTCGCGTATTCTGAAGTTTCAGCTTTTCGCGGATCTTGTCGCGTCCATATTTGGAAAATTGCCATTTGTGGTGAACGGTCGCATTTACGAGCAACGGCAGCACATTTTGGTCGGCTTTGTTGATGTAAAGCAGTTTTTCGATTGCGTCCTGGCGCACAGAAGCTTCCTCTCCAGCTTGTGCATAGGCGAGCAATTCGTCATAGTAACCGGCTTTTTTGTCCATGCGATATTCTTTCGTCGACAACGCAAGTGCGAGCCAAAGCAACCGCATGTTTTTGTCGTTCATGCCGATGCGGCCGTCGGTTTTGTCGAGATATTTGGCGCGGTCTTCGGGAAAGTCGCGGCACAAAGCGTTCAATGCGATCTCTTGCGTGATGTAAGATTTGTCGTCCAGGAAAGTCTCGTATTGGGTTTTGAATTCCGATGGGATTTTCTTCATCGTGCGCGCAACCGCCTGACGAACATCGATTTCATTGGTCTGCATGGCCAGATCGATCAGCGGTTTTTTGTCGGCGAAAGCTACATCGCTCACGAGATAGACAATCTGTTCCTTGACCGGAAAATAAGCTTCCGATTTCATCATGGTTTCGAATGTTGGCCTGTTGTCCGCGAAAGCGCGATTGCCAAGTTCACCGACCTCGAAAAATTGTTGCATGAACTTGTTTTTGCGAAGCAGGTCGATGGCTTCGTTCACCTCGAATTTGTTGCTCTCGAGCCAGCGTTTTTTGAAAGCTTTCACGTCATATTTGGAAACTTTGGCGATCTCGTCGAGAAACTCGTCGGTTTCGACATTGCTGAACTTGTACTTTTCGAGATAGTTTTTTACGGCTTTCCGGAAATTTTCCGCTCCGACATTTTCCCTGAGAATGTGCAATGCCCAAGCGCCTTTTTGGTAAAAACTCAGCGAGCTCGCTTTTTCGTTCAGGATCGGAATCGTGTCGGTTTGAGCCGCCTGACGCAGGTTTATGGCCATGTCATATAATTTGTAGTGGAAGTAATCTTCACCAAAAACTTCCCTTTCGGCCAACAACGCATAATAAGTCGCGAAACCTTCCTGAAGCCAGTGATGCGTGCCAGACTTGGCCGTTACCACGTCGCCGAACCATTGGTGCGCGAGTTCGTGCCCGTTCACGTTTACGTAATTCCGGTCGTTGAACGCGATCTCGTCGCACACATAATCTCTCGTAAATAACGTAGCCGTCGTGTTTTCCATTCCGCCGTACAGAAAGTCGCGCACCGGAAGCTGTCGGTAAACTTCCCACGGATAAGCCACTTGGATCTCTTTTTCGAGATAATCGAAAATCTCCTTGGAATAGCGATAAGTCGGTTCGAACTTGGCTTCATCGGACGGTTCAATCAGCAAATGCAAAGGCGTTTTGGATTCGGCCAAAAGCTCGTGATCGCTGAATTTCCCTATGGCAAGCATGAGCAGATAAGAACTCATCGGATGTTTCATCTGATACTTCCAGACCGAATTTTTTGCGTCAGAAGATTCCTTGCTTGCAAGCACGCCGTTCGAGACGACCTCATACCCGTTTTCGTGCGTGATCGACAGTCCGAAAACCGCTTTTTCGTTCACGTCGTCGAAACTCGGAAACCAATGGCTCGTGTATTTGCCTTGGCCTTGCGTCCAGATTTGGTAGTCGTTCGCGGCAGTCACGAAGTAAAGTGTCTGTTTTGGTTTTGCCGAAAAATCGAAAGTCAGCTCGTTCTTTCCCTTTTTGAAACCTGCGTAAAGTTTGAGCTGTTTTTTGTCGTTGCCGAATTTCACTGGTTTCCCGTTGATCTTGACCTCGGTAAATGCCATGTCGCGAGCGTCGATGCGAATCGTGTCGATCGATTTCAGCACGTCGAAAGTATAAACGCCCGATCCTTTTATGGAACGCGTTTCATAGTCGACTTTGATGTTTCCGTTAAGGGTTCTGAAATCGACTTTGGCCGTCTGTTGGGCAAAACTGAAGGCCGAAAGGAGCAAAATAAGGTATTTCATGGCGGTCGTGAAGTAGCCAAATATACGAATTGTGGATTTTTGGACGCGTCCGGTTTTGGTTGGGTTTAACAAAATTCACGCGAACGCGCGCAAAATCTCCAGACATTTCCCAACGTAATGTCCGCCGAAAGCCAGTGCGTGAAACAGCAAGGGATAAAGTTGGGAAGCTTCCATCCTGTTTTCGAATCCTTTTTCAAGCGGGAATTCCTGTTCGTATCCGAGGTAAAAATCAGCAGCGAATCCGCCGAAAAGCTTCGTCATGGCCAGATCCATTTCGCGATGGGCGCGACAAACCGCCGGATCGATCAAAAACGCTTCGCCCGACATCACGAAATTGCTGCTCCACAAATCGCCGTGAACCAACGAAGGATTTTCCTTCGGATAGATTTCATCGAGTTTCCGACAGAAATTTTCGGCCAAAATAACGTCTTGATCAACGAACTTTTTCTGGTCGCGCAACAAAAGAGCCATCGGAAGAATGCGATTTTCCGAATAAAAAGCGCTCCAGGTTTGCTTTGGAGAATTGTCCTGTAAATGCGTTCCGAGATAATTTGCGTTTTCGAGACCGAAATTGGGTTGTGGCAATTTGTGCATCCGCGCGAGCGAACGTCCGAATTCGCGCCATTTACCAACCGATGCTTTTTGGGTCGGAATCCAATCCATCAACAAAAATTGCAGCTTTTCTCTATTTCCGAATCCGATGACTTTCGGAACTTTGACAGTGTCGGTTTGACGCAATCGTTGAAGCGAAACATTTTCTGTTTCGAACAATTTCGGATACTCGGTCGTATTGACTTTGAGCAGCAAATTTGCCCCGGAAGTTCGCAACCGGAACGCGCGATTTATGTCTCCGCCCGCGATTGCCGTGACTTGATTGATCTGAAACCTGAACTTATCCGACAAATGCAAAAGCAAATTTTCCATAGCAGATTTTGAACTTTCAAGATACGCCAACGGTTTCAAAAAACAGCCACAATCACTATATTCGCAACAATTCCCATGGCCGATATACTCCAAACTCCAATCGAATACCTAAAAGGCGTCGGACCGGCGCGCGGAGCGCTTTTGCGCAAGGAATTGGGCATTTCGACCTATGCCGAACTTGCGAATTTTTTCCCGAACCGATACATCGACCGCACGCGTTATTACAAGATAAACGAACTCAACCAAAGCAATGCCGAGGTTCAGATCGTTGGGAAAATCACACACGTGAAAACCGTCGAAGGCAAGGGAAAAAGGCTTGTCGCGACCTTTGCGGACGAAACCGGCGAAATGGAACTCGTTTGGTTCCAAGGCATAAAATGGATCCGGGAAGCGCTCAGGATCGGTGTGCCTTTGGTAATTTTCGGAAAGGCGACCGCATTCGCGAACCAGCACAATATGGTGCATCCGGAAATGGAATCGCTCAGTGAACACGAACAGAGTTTGCGTTCGACACTGCAGCCGGTTTATCCGTCGACCGAAAATCTGTCCAAACGCGGCATCAGCAATCGCACCGTGAACAAGATGATGCAACAGCTTTTTCTCGAGACGCAGGCCAATTTCGTCGAGACTTTGCCCGAAAATCTGATCAAACAGGCAAATCTGATCCCGAAGAAAGCCGCGATGTTCAACATCCATTTTCCAAAAAATACCGACATTCTGGCCAAAGCGCAATTCCGGCTCAAGTTCGAGGAACTTTTCTTTATCCAATTGCAGTTGATTACCAAGAATCTGGTCAGGAAAAGCAAGATCAAAGGCCACGCTTTCAAGAATATCGGCTCCTATTTCAACGATTTTTTCAACAATCATTTGCCGTTTGAACTTACTGGCGCACAAAAACGCGTGATCAAGGAAATCCGGAACGATATGGGCAACGAAGCCCAAATGAACCGCATGTTGCAAGGCGACGTAGGATCAGGAAAGACGATGGTCGCATTGATGTCGATGTTGATTGCGCTCGACAACGGTTTCCAAAGTTGCCTGATGGCGCCAACCGAAATCCTCGCCAACCAACACTTTAAAGGATTGAGTGAAATGGCTGATGGTTTGGGAATCAATATCAGGATTTTGACGGGTTCGGTCAAGCCGAATGACAGAAAGATCATCCACGAGGAATTGGAGAACGGCACGCTTCACATTTTGATTGGCACACATGCGCTCCTCGAGGACAAAGTCAGGTTCCAAAACCTCGGACTGGCCGTGATAGACGAGCAACACCGCTTTGGCGTCGAGCAACGGTCGAAGCTTTGGAAGAAAAACACGATCCCGCCTCATGTTCTGGTCATGACCGCCACGCCGATTCCTCGCACGCTTGCCATGAGTTTGTATGGCGATCTGGACGTTTCGGTGATCGACGAGCTTCCGCCTGGAAGAAAACCCATAAAAACGATCCACCAATTCGATTCCAACAGGCTCAAGATCTGGAAATTCATCAGGGACGAAATCGCCAAAGGCCGGCAGATTTACATCGTCTATCCGCTAATCGAGGAATCGTCCACGTTGGATTACAAGGATCTTATGGACGGATACGAAAGCATTTCCCGCGATTTTCCACTTCCGCAGTATTCGGTCTCGATCGTGCACGGAAAAATGAAACCGTCCGAAAAAGATTCCGAAATGGTGCGTTTTTCCCAAGGCAAAACCAATATTATGGTGGCCACGACCGTGATCGAAGTTGGCGTGAATGTTCCGAACGCATCGGTCATGATCATCGAATCGGCAGAAAGATTCGGGCTTTCGCAACTGCACCAATTGAGAGGGCGCGTGGGTCGCGGAGCCGAACAGAGTTATTGCATCCTGATGACCGGACACAAACTTTCCCACGATTCCAAAACGCGAATGCAAACCATGGTGAGAACAAACGACGGATTCGAGATTGCCGAAGTAGACCTGAGACTGCGCGGTCCGGGCGATTTGATGGGCACGCAACAAAGCGGCGTGCTGAATCTCCAGATCGCCGACATCGTCCGGGATCGCGACATTTTGGCTCACGCGAGACATTTTGCCATCCAAATCCTCAAGGACGATCCGAGCATGGCCAAACCCGAACACGCGGCGATGCGACAGGTTTATATCGAGTTGACCCACAAGAAAAATATCTGGAACTACATCAGCTGACATGAAAGGTTGTCCGATCTGCCAAACCGAACCTGTAAACGAGAAGCTACTGATACGCGCAAGAACATTCGCGACGGCAGAAAATCCGGCGCATCCTATCTGGACATTTGAAGCATTTTGTCCGAACTGCGAATTATTCGTAAAAAAGACGATCGGGCCTGAATGGGAAGGAATTTGGGAATTGCCCGAAATCCCAGCATCGGCTATGATCACTGCGGCTACATTGGAGGATTTGGAGAAATTGGAATCGGAAATTGACGAATATCCGACAAATACCAACTTGAATAAATTGGAAAAACAAAGAGGCGAACAATTCCTGTCGGTGCTCAAAGAATCGGACAAAGTGTTGAAAATAACAGAAAAAATCGCATCAGGACAATTTGTAAGCTTTGCCATAAAGCGAGGCGAATTCGTGGTGGCGCGATATTTCGACATCCGGCAATTGGACATCTGACACAAGTTTCCTATTCGATTTTCAGCCTAAGATAAGTGCTGCCGTCCTCGTCAAATTCCTCAGTAAAGGCGCGTTTGCCGACGATTTCCTTGATTTTTCGGATGTCTTCCAGATCGCCGCCAAGCTCGAGATTCATCACGCTTCCGACAGAAAAATAGGCTTCCATATCAGTATCGAGAAAATCGGCTACATGCAAAAAATAGGCATCGAGCAAATCCTCAAGCGGATATTGCGAGTCTTCGCCTTCCTCAAGTTCCAGAACCAATCCGATGCGATGGCGCGAACCGTCCATTTCATCGTGCAAATCTTCGTAAATCCAGTCTTCGGCAAACTTGTAATCATCTGGATTCTTGTGTTTTTCCAGTTCTAGCAAGGAGATTATTTTCATGTCGGAAAGATTATTTCGGGAAAGATAGCTGAAATTGTTGAAGTTTTTGGTGCGGTTGTGGTTGCAGTGGCAGTTGCAGTGGCAGTAGCAGTTGCAGTTGCAGTTGCAGTTGCAGTTGCAGTTGCAGTGCAGTAGCAGTGGTAGTTGCAGTAGCAGTAGCAGTAGTAGTTGCAGTTGTAGTTGTAGTTGTAGTGGCAGTGGCAGAAATTACGACATTAAAGTTCCAAGCTTCGAGCCTAATGTTTCAGATCGGCGATAAAAATCCGATACAACATTAGCGAAGCGCCTTACTGCTCTTAAATTCTTATCCCAAATGAAAAAAAACTGCAATGAAATTAATGTCCTTAATGAACTTAATGTTGAAAATCCACAAACCAACGAGGTTGATAAAAAGCCTTACAGATTTACAGCTAATAAATAAATAAATGGTTGGGAGTGAAATTTGGCTGTAAGCGCAAGTTCCAGTTTCCGACAATCTGAAAACCTGAAGTGAGCCTGTATACAAAAATCCCAATCTGATTAAACCTTTTGCCGAACAATGATTCCAAAAGAAACAACAACCACCAACAAGGCGAAAAGTGCATGAAAATCCCTATAAAATCTACCTGTTAAATAAAAATTAACACCTCGCGAAAACCATTTCGCATTCCACTAGATTTGTAGCTAAAGAAACGCACTCGCCCACACGACAAATGAAAGTAAAATACATCGTTTACACCGTTTTAGCCCTTGGCGTCGGTGCTTTGGTTTTCTATCGGATCACCGCCAACAAAGATTCCAAAAAAGAGGACAAAGGCTCCAAAAAAGCCCAGACGGTCGCCGGAATCGTTGCCCAACCGCAAGACTTCGACAACAACCTCGCGCTATCGGGATCGATCGACGCCAACGAATCGATCGACGTGCGCAGCGAAGTGCCGGGAATCGTCGAGAAAATCTACTTTAGCGAAGGCACGGTCGTCCAAAAAGGCCAGGTTCTTTTTCAGGTAAACGACGTGGAGTTGCGAGCCCAATTGTCAAAAGCGAAAACCGCCCAGACACTTGCCAGCGAGAACGAGAGACGCGCAAAACTGCTGCTCGAGAAAGAAGCGATCAGCAAGGAAGAATACGACATCGCCTCGGCCGATTTCAAGTCTGCGAAAGCCGAAACCCAACTCATAAACGCCCAACTCGGCAAGACGTCAGTCCGTGCACCGTTTTCCGGAAAGATCGGATTGCGCGCCATTTCACCCGGAACGTACGTCACGGCCGAAACCATCGTGGCCAAGCTCGTGAACAGTTCCGAGGTCAAGATTACGTTTTCGGTTCCGGAAAAATACGCTTCCCAAATGAAGATCAATTCCCAGATCACTTTTGCGATCGCGGGTTCAAAAGACAAGTTTTCGGCCAAAATCTACGCGATCGAACCCGAAATCGCAGTCGATACACGAACGCTGAGAATGCGCGCATTGGCCAGCAATTCTGACGGAAAACTGCTTCCTGGCACATTCGCCAACGTCGAACTTCCGCTACAGAAAATCGAGAACGCGATCGTGATTCCCACAGAAGCGGTCGTTCCGGTTCAGGACGGCAAGAAAGTTTTTGTGTCGAACAACGGAAAAGCTAGGGAAGTCAAGGTTGAAACGGCCACGAGAACAGATTCCGAAATCCTTGTTCTATCCGGACTCAAAGCCGGCGACACCGTGATTACGACGGGCGTGATGACGTTGAAGGATGAAGCGCCGGTCAAGGTCAAAATCTCAAAACCGACCAAATCATGAGTCTTTCCACGTTGAGTATCAAACGTCCGGTGCTGACGATCGTGATGAATCTGGCCATCATCCTTTTTGGCGTGGTCGGATTCACGTATTTGGGAATTCGCGAATTTCCTTCTATCGATCCGGCCCAAATATCCGTCAGGACAAGTTACACGGGCGCAAATGCCGATATCATCGAATCCCAGATCACCGAACCGCTCGAGAAAGCGATCAACCAGATCGACGGAATCCGCAACATCACCTCGTCGAGCAACCAAGGTTCGAGCAACATCACGGTCGAATTCGAGCTCGAGAAAAACCTCGAGGAAGCCGCAAATGACGTCCGTGACAAGGTTTCCCAGGCTACGCGCCAACTTCCGCAGGATATCGATGCGCCGCCTGTCGTTTCAAAGGCAGATGCCGATTCCGAACCGATCATCACCATGACGGTCCAAAGCACCACCAAGAATCCGCTCGAGCTCAGCGATTATGCCGAAAACGTGATTGCCGAGCGCTTGCAGACGATTCCGGGCGTATCCTCGGTACAGATCTGGGGGCAAAAGCGCTACGCGATGCGAATCTGGCTCGATCCGATAAAGCTCAATTCGTACGGCGTGACGGTTTCTGACGTGAGAACCGCTTTGGATGCGCAGAACATCGAACTTCCATCGGGAAAATTGACCGGAAAAAACACCGAATTGCTCGTGAAAACGATGGGCAATCTGTCCAAACCCGAACAATTCAACAACATCATCGTGCTTGCCGTCGGAGACAAGATCGTGCGTTTGAGCGATGTCGGATATGCCGAACTCGGGCCCGAAAACCTCGAGACCAAAATGGAGGAATCGGGCTTGCCGTTGGTCGGATTGGCCATCGTGCCGCAACCGGGAACGAACTACATCGAGATCGCCGACGAATTCTACAAGCAATACGACCAGCTCAAGAATACGCTTCCGCAGGATCTGAAGCTCAACATCGCCATCGACAACACGGTCTTTATCAAGAAATCGGTTACGGAAGTTGTGGAGACACTGGGCATTTCACTGGTTTTGGTAATCCTGATCATCTACTTGTTTTTCCGCGATTGGGCAATTGCTTTCCGGCCTTTGATCGACATTCCGGTTTCGCTTATCGGGACGTTTTTCATCATGTATTTACTTGGATTTTCGGTCAACGTACTCACACTTTTGGCCATTGTGCTGGCGACAGGATTGGTGGTCGACGACGGAATTGTCGTAACCGAGAACATTTACAAAAAAGTCGAGGAAGGCATGTCACCGATCGAGGCTGCGATTCGCGGTTCGAACGAGATTTTCTTCGCCGTGATCTCGATTTCCATCACGCTTGCCGCGGTTTTCCTTCCGATCATTTTCCTCGAAGGTTTCGTGGGCCGACTCTTTAGGGAATTCGGTGTCGTGATTGGCGCGGCCGTGCTCATTTCGGCATTCGTTTCATTGACGCTTACGCCGATGTTGAACGCTTATCTGATGAAAGCCGAAACAGCTCACAAGAAGTCGAAGTTCTACGAATGGTCAGAACCGTATTTCGTCAAAATGAACACAGGTTATGCCAATTCGCTCAAGAAATTCATGGGCAAACGCTGGTTGAGTTTTCCGATAATCATTGGCTGTCTCGGACTTATCGCGTTGTTTTTCTCGATTCTTCCCAAAGAGACCGCGCCTTATGACGACAGGAGTTTTGTCGGAATCAACGTCACAGGACCGGAAGGCGCGACGTACCAATACATGGATCGGTTCATGACGGAAATGTCGCAATTGATCAACGACTCGATCCCCGAAAAAAAGGTTGCACTTGTGATCACATCGCCAGGTTTCGGATCTGCTTCGGTCAACAGCGGACGCGTCCGTGTGGCGCTTACCGAGGCCGAAGACCGCGATCGTCCGCAAAAGGAAATCGCTGCCGATCTCACCAAATGGACCAAACGCTATCCGGAAGCGCGCGTTTCGGTTTCGGAACAACCGACGATCGCCGTGAACAGACGAGGCGGTTTCCCGATCCAATACATTATCCAAGCCCAGAATTTCGAGCAGCTGCGCGAAAAAATCCCGCAGTTCATGGACGAGGTCGCAAACGATCCGTCGTTCTCGAATTCCGACGTCAACCTCAAGTTCAACAAACCCGAAATCAACGTGGAAATCGATCGCGAAAAGGCCGAGAGTCTTGGGATTTCGGTTATGGACATTGCCCAGACATTGCAACTTTCGCTGTCCGGACAACGCTTCGGTTACTTCATGATGAACGGGAAACAATATCAGGTCATGGGACAATTCGAGGAAGTCGACCGTTCCAAACCGCTCGATCTGACCTCGATGTTCGTCAAGAACAAAGACGGACAATTGATCCAGCTCGACAATGTCGTCAAGGTTCAGGAACAAAGCAGTCCGCCGCAATTGTACCACAACAACCGCTATATGGCCGCGACGGTTTCCGCCGGACTTTCTCCCGGAAATTCGATAAGCGACGGAATCGAGGCCATGGATCGTATCAAGGCAAAGGTTTTGGACGATACTTTTACGACAGATTTGGGCGGAGAATCACGTGATTTCGTTGAAAGTTCGTCGAATACGTTGTTCGCCTTCGGACTTGCACTTTTGCTGATTTACCTGATTCTGGCCGCGCAATTCGAGAGTTTTCTCGATCCGTTCATCATCATCTTGACGGTTCCGATGGCTGTTGCCGGAGCACTTTTCTCGCTTTGGCTTTTTGGTCAGACGTGGAATATCTTCAGCCAGATCGGAACGGTGATGCTCATCGGATTGGTGACCAAAAACGGAATCCTCATCGTGGAATTCGCCAATCAGTTGCGCGAACAAGGCAGGCCCAAAATGGAAGCCATCGTCGAGGCTTCGGAAGCGCGTTTGCGTCCGATCCTGATGACTTCACTGGCAATCGCACTTGGCGCCTTGCCGATCGCAATGTCGCTTGGAGCCGCCGCTACAAGCCGTATCGGGATGGGTGTCGTGATCGTGGGCGGAACGATTTTCTCGCTCGTGTTGACACTTTTCGTCATTCCGGCGATCTATTCCATGTGGTCAAGAGAACGCGTGCACCGACCTGAATTCGAGCACGCCGAACAATACGAAAAAGAAAGCCGCGCATCTGTATGAGAATTTTTGCAACCACATTGATTTTATTGGTCGGATTTTTTGGAAAAGCCCAGGAATTGCTGACGCCCGAAGACGCGATAAAGATTGCGGTCGAGAACAATTTCGACATCCGGATCGCCAAAAATGAATTCCGCATTGACGAAACCAACCGCACGATCGGGAACGCCGGAATGTTGCCAAGTGTTTTGGCCAGCGTGACCGACAACAATTCGGTACAAAGCAGTTCGCAAACCCGCAACGACGGCACAACGCAAGAACTCGACAACGCCAGAAACAGCAATCTCAACTATGGCGTGGCCCTCGATTGGACGGTCTTTGACGGACTCGGAATGTTCGCGCGCTACGACCAGTTGAAACAGATCGAAAATCAGGGAAAAGCCGAATTGCAGCTCATGGTGATGACGCGCGTCTCGGACGTTTTGACCGCATACTACGACCTTGTCCAACAAAAACAGAACCTGAATGCGCTCGACACGACTTTGGTGATTTCGCGCCAACGGGTCGACCTTGCGCAAAATCGGTATACGATCGGGAAATCCAGCAAACTCGAGGTCTTGAACGCCCAAGTCGATCTAAATACCGACCAGACGAATCTGCTTCGGGCAAAAGAAATGTACGCCAATTCGAAAATCGTGCTCAATCAAATCATGGCGCGAGATACAAAGATCGATTTCATTGTCGTGGATGAGATTGCGGTCGATTCGGCCTTGCTGCTTCCCGAACTCGAGACCTTGGCTTCCAAACAGAATCCGGCGATACAAGTCCAGATCATCAACCAAAAGATCGCCGAATTCAACCTTCGCGCGGTCAAGGCCAATCGCTATCCCGTGGTGAGTGTCAGTACGGGCTATAACTTCGTCGAAACGCGCAACAGTCTCGGGTTTACGACGCAAACTTCATCGAACGGTTGGGCTTACGGATTCGCCGCGACGATGAACGTCTTCAACGGACTCAACCAAAACCGCAACGAGAAAGTCGCCAAACTGCAAATCGAGACCACGAAACTTCAGCTTGCCCAACAAAGCCAGGCCGTTATCGCGAGTTTGGGTCAGGCTTACCAAACGTATCTGACTAATATCGGACTCATCGATCTCGAGTCGAAAAACGAGGAAATCGCGAAGGAAAACCTGTATATCACGATGGAAAAGTACCGCATCGGAACAATCCCGACGATCGAATATCGCACGGCGCAACTCAACTTCGTAAATGCGCATCTGCGTTTTTCGGTGGCCAAATACAATGCCAAGGTCTCGGAAATCACGTTGCGCGAATTGGCCGGAAATTTGGTTTTGAATTGATCGGGAATTTGATTTGCCAAGCATTTTTCATCGGTCGACGAAATGTGAAAAAACGTATATTCGTTCGATAATTTCACGATAAAAATGCACTCGTACAATACCAAAGATTGGGTTTCCTTTATTTTCCAGGTCAAGAAATCGGACACTTTCCACAAATTGTGGCCAATGGTTGTCGGAATCGGCATCTACTCGGCTCTTTTGGGCTGGCTCGAGGTCGAATACTGGAAACTTGGCGAAGATCATTACATCAGCAATATCAACGCGGTTCACGGCCTTTTGGGATTCGTGATTTCAATGTTGTTGGTTTTCCGGACCAACACCGCTTATGACCGTTGGTGGGAAGGCCGCAAACTTTGGGGCTCGCTCGTAAACAACAGCCGCAATTTCGCGCTCAAATTATCGGCTATGCTCGACGACGAGAACGACCGCGCGTTTTTCCGCAAGACGATTCCCGATTATGCCGCCGTGCTGAAAACGCACCTGAACGACGCCGACACCGGAAAACAGCTTTTTGACGATCTCGATTTGGCCATCGAGCGCCACAAGCATTATCCGAACCAAATTGCCGCCCAAATGTTCGAGCGCGTAAATTCGCTATACAAAAGCGGAAAGATAACGGGCGACCAACTCATCATCCTGAATGCCGAAATCCAGTCGTTTACCGATATTTGCGGTGCTTGCGAAAGAATCAAAAACACACCCATTCCCTACTCTTACAGCGCTTTCATCAAGAAATTCATCTTTATCTATGTGCTGACTTTGCCTTTCGGATACGCTTTCACGCTTGGCTATTACGTCGCGCCGGTCGTGGTTTTTGTTTTCTATGTTTTGGCGAGTCTCGAGTTGATTGCCGAAGAAATCGAAGAACCTTTCGGGGACGACGAAAACGATTTGCCGACGCGCAAGATCGCTGAGAATATCCGCAAGCATGTGGAGGAACTTATTTGAATTCCAAATCCCAAATTCCAAGTCCCAAATTCCAAATTCCAAATTCCATCCCGATAGCTATCGGGATGGGAATTTTTATCGGGGTTTGGAATTTGGGATTTGCAATTTTTAGCCGTAAATTCCATCCCATACCAACAAACCGATTTCGATCATGAACGCCCAAAAAAACCTGCTTCACGCCCCAAAGTTGACGCACGAGAAATCGCTGAAAACCCTGGTTGAGAACCGCACGATCTACTCGCTTGACAATTGTGAGCTGAATTTGTTCGAGACCTATCAGGAATCACAGCTCGTGCCTTTGAAATTCAACGATCTGGTCGTCACGAGCATGTTGCGTGGCAAGAAAGTGATGCATTTGTTCGACGATCCTGAGTTTGTTTATTTGCCGGGCGAAACTGTGGTGATTCCGTCGAATGTGGAAATGAAGATCGATTTTCCCGAGGCGCGTCAGGACAATCCTACACAATGTCTGGCGCTGGCTATCGACCAATCCAAAATTACCGACACGCTCGATTTTCTTAACAACCGATATCCCAAAGAAGGCAATCAGCCGTGGCAACTCAATTATCAGAACTATTTTTTCTACAACAATGTCGATCTGGCCACGACGATCAACAAGCTCATCAAGGAATGCATGAGTTCGGATGTCACCAAAGACGCGCTTGCCGATTTGACCTTGCAGGAACTTCTAATCCGGATTGTGCAGACGCAAACGGTCAAATCGCTCGACCAAAATGTGTTCAACGATCCCAAAAATCCTATAGGACAAGTTGTCGATTACATCCGAAAAAACCTGACCGAAGACATCAACCTCAAGCATTTGTCAGACAAAGCCTGCATGAGCACGACATCTTTCTATAGATTTTTCAAACGCGAACTCGGAATGAGCCCGATCGAATTCGTGTTGAGCGAAAAGATAAGGCATGCCAAACATCTGCTCAAAAACCAGGAAATCCAGATCAACGAAGTTTGTTATATGTCGGGGTTTGAAGACGCGAATTACTTCACGCGAATTTTCAAGAAGCACGAGGGAATCACTCCAAAACAATATCAGTTGCTTCAGGTGAATTGAATTTTTTGGACTTTCGGATTTTCCTATAATCCGGCAATCCTTTGATCAACGATTCAATCTTCCACAAACCGAACCGGTTCCAAATCGCCACTTTCTTCTTCGGTAAACAATCTCGAACGCGTGATGAATCGCTTTCCGAGCGGAATCTCCAATGAAAAACTTGAACCTCTTCCGTTGGCAGCATCGATCGTCAAATGCGTGTGTTTCCAATATTCGAACTGGTCTTTGCTCATCCAGAATTCACAATTGTCGATTTCGCCCAAACAAACATCGCTCGAACCAAGCCGAAAATCGCCTTTTGCGAAACACATGGGTTGTGATCCGTCGCAACAACCTCCCGATTGGTGAAACATAAGTTCGCCGTGAAGCGATTTCAATTCTTCGATCAAATCGAAGGCGGCGGTTGTCAGCGAAACTCTCTTAAACATCTCAATTATTAATTATTAACTATTAATTATTAATTGTTAATCATTAATTGAAAAAGAACGCCCGGCAAATGAACCGCCAGGCATTCCGAACCAACTAATTAATTCTTTTGCTCCTAGTATCGGATTTGAGATTGATGGACAATCCGCTGATCTGGAAGTCCGCCAACCCAAAAATCAGCTCTTTAGAAAAATCCCAGTTTGTTCTTGTCGTAAGAAATAAGCATGTTTTTCGTCTGACGGTAATGCGCGAGCATCATATGGTGGTTTTCGCGCCCGAAGCCCGATTTTTTGTAACCTCCGAACGGCGCGTGAGCCGGATAAGCGTGGTAATTATTAACCCAGACACGTCCTGCCTTGATGGCGCGTGGCACTTGATACAACTCGTGCGCGTCGCGAGTCCAGACGCCCGCACCGAGTCCGTACATGGTGTCGTTGGCAATCTCGATGGCTTCTTCTACTGTCTTGAAAGTCGTCACGCAAACCACAGGCCCGAAAATTTCTTCCTGGAAAATGCGCATTTTGTTGTGGCCTTTGAAGATTGTCGGCTGGATGTAAAAACCTCCGGCCAATTCGCCTTCGAGTTTGTTGGCATCGCCTCCGGCCAAAACTTCGGCTCCTTCTTCCTTACCGATTTTTAGGTAGGATTGGATTTTCTCGTATTGATCGTTCGAAGCCTGTGCGCCCATCATCGTATCGCCGGCGAGCGGATGTCCGATTTTGATCGCTTTCGTGCGTTCTACGACTTTCTCCATGAACTTGTCGTAAATGTCCTCATGCACCAGGATTCTCGACGGACAAGTACAGACTTCGCCCTGGTTCAACGCGAACATTACCGCACCTTCGACGGCTTTGTCGAAATACTCGTCATCAGCATCGGCAACCGATTTAAAGAAGATATTTGGGGATTTTCCGCCCAATTCCATAGTAACCGGAATCAGGTTTTCGGACGCGTACTGCATGATCAGTCTACCCGTCGTAGTCTCGCCCGTAAACGAAACTTTCGAGATGCGTTCGGACTGCGCAAGCGGTTTTCCGGCTTCCGGACCGAAACCTGTCACGACGTTGACGACGCCGGCGGGCAAAATGTCCTGCAGCAATTCCATCAAAACCATGATCGATGTCGGGGTTTGCTCGGCTGGTTTTACGACACAACAGTTTCCTGCGGCGATTGCGGGCGCGATTTTCCATGTCGCCATCAAAAGCGGAAAATTCCACGGAATGATCTGTCCGACCACGCCAAGCGGTTCGTGGATTATAAGTGAAACCGTATTTTCATCGTGTTCCGATGCGCTTCCTTCCTCAGCACGGATAACGCCTGCAAAATATCGGAAATGGTCGATGACTAGCGGCAAATCGGCAGCTCTGGTTTCGCGGATCGCCTTTCCGTTGTCGATCGCCTCGACGACCGCGAGATATTCGAGATTCTGCTCGATCTTGTCGGCGATTTTATTGAGAAGGTTGCTTCTATATGTGGCCGACGTTTTTCCCCAGGTCTTGAACGCTTCGTGAGCAGCGTCGATTGCTTTTTCGACGTCTTCTTTGGTGGAACGCGCCGCCTGCGTGAAATTCTTTCCGTCGATTGGAGACGAATTGTCGAAATATTGTCCGTTTGCAGGTTCGACGAATTTTCCGCCTATAAAATTTCCGTATTTCTCTTTGAATTGCGGACGTTGCGCAATATTGGCTTGTTGTTCGGTTGCTACTTCGCTCATAATTTGTGTATTTGATTTCACCCAAAGTTATTCCCGAAATCGATTTCGGACTAGCACAAAAAGTTCAGACGATAGCACGAAACTTCCACATCGTCAATTTTAACATCAGCTTATTGGAGATACGTCAATTTTTACTGGAGATTTTTTGGTTAACGATACTAAAATGTAGTCGACGAAATCCGGACGGAACGAGCGTAAAATTTACCTCACTACGACGAACGAAGGTAATTTTTAATTATTTTTACACTTATAAAACAAACGCGTGTACTTTTTACCTGCTTACTATGTACGACAGAGAAAAGCCTTATAATGATTTGCCTGCGCTTCCACCGAAGGTCGATGTGGAATCAAAAGCGATTTTGCTCAAAACCATTTCGGCAAGCCGCGCACTGGCACAACTCAACGGAGCGATCACGAACCTCCCGAATCCGACGTTGTTCCTGGATACGATACAACTTCAGGAGGCAAAAGCAAGTTCAGAAATAGAGAACATCATCACGACAAACGACGACTTATATTAATCCTGGATCGCCGACAAGAAGTTCGAAAACAACGCTACCAAAGAAGTCTTGAGCTACAAGGAAGCAATTTGGCTCGGACTTGAAAAACTCGAAAAAAAACCGTTTATCACCACAAACCTGTGTGTCGAAATCGTGCAATGCATCAAACAGAACCAATCGGGAATTCGCCCTACGCCTGGCACCACGCTTACAAACGTGAATGGCGATGTCGTTTACACGCCTCCATCGGGCGAGAACGTGATCCGCGAAAAAATGGCCAATCTCGAAAAGTTCATCAACGAGAGCCAAGATCTCGATCCGCTGATAAAAATGGCACTTATGCATTACCAATTCGAAGCGATCCACCCGTTTGCCAACGGCAATGGACGAACCGGAAGAATCTTGTTGCTGCTCTTTTTGAAAATGTCCGGATTGCTTGCGGTTCCTGCGATTTTTCTTTCGGAATACATCATGGAAAACAAAATTGACTATTACCGGAATCTTCGCAATGTCACAGAAAACGGCGATTGGGAAACCTATATCGTCTACATGCTTGACATGGTCGAAAAAACGGCGAAGAACGGCTTTGCCAGACTGGAAAAAATCGTCTCGCTGATGGACGAAACTGCCAGCCAAATAAAGACAAAACTACCAAAAGTCTACTCAAAAGACCTGATCGAAATCCTGTTCCGGCTTCCCTATACCAAGCGTCAGAACCTGATCGACTCCGGTTTGGGCACTCCGAAAACCGTCGGGAATTACCTGATTTCGTTGGAGCAAAACGGATTTCTGAAATCGGTTAAAGTCGGAAAAGAGAAACTTTACCTCAATTTTCGACTTTTCGACCTTTTGGAAGGCAAATAGACACCGTATTTTGGAATTTGTTATTTGGAATTTGCAGCTTCGCATCACTATCTTTGCGCTTCAAAATTCCGTTTATGAAAATCTCCTACAACTGGCTCAAACAATTCATCAAGACCGATTGGACAAGCGAAGAAACCGCTGCCTTGCTAACCGATCTTGGACTCGAAGTGGAAGTCGTTGACAAATACCAATCGGTCAAAGGCGGGCTTCAGGGCGTCGTGGTTGGCCATGTACTTACGTGCAAACAACATCCGAATGCCGACAGATTGCGCGTTACAACCGTAGATTTGGGCGACGGGAACGCTCCGGTGCAAATCGTGTGCGGCGCGCCGAATGTAGCCGAAGGACAAAAAGTTCCGGTGGCGACGATAGGAACGGTTTTGTACTCAAAGGACGGAGAAGCTTTCACGATCAAAAAAGGAAAGATCCGCGACGAGGAAAGTTGGGGAATGATTTGTGCCGAAGACGAACTCGGACTCGGGCAAAGCCACGATGGAATCCTGATCCTCGACGAAAATCTTAAGCCGGGAACGCCTGTCGCACAGGTTTTCAAAGTGGAAAACGACGAGGTTTTTGAAATCGGGCTTACTCCGAACCGCGCCGATGCGATGAGCCATTGGGGCGTTGCCAGAGACTTGCGCGCCGGACTTTTGCAGAAGAACGTACACGTCGAGATGATCACGCCATCTGTTTCGGCTTTTCGTTTGGACAAAAGGATCCTGAAGATAGATGCGGTCGTGGCCGATGCGAAACTGGCTCCGAGATATTGCGGTGTGACCATGTCCGGACTCACTGTAAAACCTTCGCCCGAATGGTTGCAGAATCGTCTGAAAGCCATCGGACTCACACCAAAAAACAACATCGTCGACGTGACCAACTATGTGCTGCACGAACTTGGGCAGCCATTGCACGCTTTCGACGCCTCCAAAATAAACGGCAAAGTCTGTGTCAAAACGCTCGAAGCCGGAACGAAATTCATCACTTTGGACGGCGTCGAACGCACGCTTTCGGCCGAAGATCTGATGATTTGCGACGACAAAGGCCCAATGTGCATCGCCGGAGTTTTTGGCGGCCAAAATTCGGGAGTGACCGAAAGCACGACCTCGATTTTCCTTGAGAGCGCTTACTTTAATCCGGTTTCCGTCAGAAAAACCGCAAAACGCCACGGTTTGAATACAGATGCTTCTTTCCGTTTTGAAAGAGGAATCGATCCTTCGATTACAGAATATGCGCTGAAACGCGCGGCCTTGTTGATCAAGGAAGTTGCCGGCGGAGAAGTCACTTCGGACGTGATCGATCTGTATCCGAAGAAAATCGAAGACTTCCCGGTCGTATTGAACTTCGCCAAAGCGGCAAAACTCATCGGTCAGGATTTGCCCAAAGAGACGATCAAGAAGATTTTGGCTTCTCTTGACATCAAGGTCAACAGCACTTCCGACGCCAATTTGGGACTTCAGATTCCTTCTTATCGCGTCGATGTACAACGCGAGATTGACGTGATCGAGGAAATTTTGCGCGTCTACGGCTACAACAACATCAATTTCACCAAGAAACTCAACGCTACGGTCGCCAATTCGGCCCGTACCGAAGACCATAAATTGCAGAACATCATCGCCGGACAATTGACCTCTCAAGGTTTTAACGAGATGATGGCCAATTCGCTTACCACGCCTGAGTACATCCAACTGTCGGAAATGCTCAAGGAAGAAGCCAATGTCGCCATGCTGAATCCGCTTTCGAGCGATTTGGCCGTGATGCGCCAGTCGTTGCTTTTCTCGGCTTTGGAAGCGGTTTCATACAACGTCAATCGAAGAAACGGTGATTTGCGTTTGTTTGAATTCGGAAAAAGCTACCAAAAAGTTTTGTTGGGATTTGATGAAAAGAAACACCTTACGCTTACCGTTTCAGGAAATCGCTCTGGCGAAACCTGGACAGGCGCTCAAAAACCATCGGATTTCTTCTTGTTCAAAGGTTTTGTGACCGGAATCCTGTCGCGCCTCGGAATCGAGAAAACACAAACCAGACCGCTTGTGACCGATCTGATTTCGGACGGGATTTCGCTTTATGTAGGCGAAGAACTTGTCGTGGAATTCGGAGTCGTCAAAAAATCGGTGTTGAAGCATTTCGACATCAAGCAAGAAGTGCTTTTCGCCGATTTCAATTGGGATGCCGTGCTCAAATTCGTATCCAATAAAATCAAGTTCACCGACATCCCGAAATATCCGGAAGTGCGACGTGATCTGGCTTTGCTGGTAGACCAATCTGTCAATTTCGACGCGATTTACAACCTGGCGAAACAGACCGAAAAAGGCTTGCTCAAAAACGTGAACCTTTTCGATGTCTACGAAGGGAAAAATCTTCCGGAAGGCAAGAAATCATACGCCGTGAGTTTCACGCTTCAAGACACGACCAAAACCCTGACAGACGATCAGATCGACAAGATCATGGGCAAGTTGCTCAAGAATTTCGAAGGTCAGCTTGGCGCGAGTTTGAGGTGAAGTTTCTGAGTGCCTGAGATTGCTTACTAAACCTATAATAGCTTCCGATTTTTGGAAGCTATTTTTTTTCGTTGCCACGGATTTTTTCGCCTCAGAATGTTGACTTCCACAAATCCGACGCAAATAATTTTAAACAAGTTTTTGTCTTTTTTTAGATGCGCAAAAACTGGCATCATTATTTTGCCACGAATGCACGAATCTACAACGGTGATCATTCGTGCATTCGTGGCCTCATAAATTAGTGGCGTCACAAACAGTAGACAAATCGGCACCTAAGCTATTTGTCGTTGACGCGATTTTTATCTCAGATGCTCACGTAATTCGGCTGACGTCTTTTCAAATCCGACGCAAATAATCTAAACAAACTGCTATTTTTTTCAACCGCGAATTCGCGAATTCCTTCACGGCTGCTGGATAAATTCGCGAATTCGCGGTTAGCCTTACTAAGTATAACTATTTTCCAGCGGCAGAATCAGCGGCTAAGGAACTCAGGAACTCCAAAAAAAAAGAGCCTCCGAATCCGAAAGCTCTTCCTACCCAAATCTCAAGTTGGATTACTTGTGCATCAAAACGGCGTCCACAACGTGGATTACACCATTCGATTGATCCACGTCGGCGATGGTTACTGTAGATTTCATTCCTTTTTCATCTTTCAATACCAACTTTTTCCCATCCATCATCGCCCAAAGTTTTCCACCTTGTACTGTTGTCAATTCGGCTTTGCCATTGCCTTTTTTGATAGCTTTGGCAATATCGTCGCTGCTCCATTTTCCCGATACGACGTGATACGTGAGTACGCTTTGCAGCATTGTTTTGTTCTCTGGTTTCAACAAGGTTTCTACAGTTCCTTTCGGAAGTTTGTCAAAAGCCGCATTTGTTGGGGCAAAAACGGTGAACGGACCTTTACCGGAAAGTGTCTCGACAAGTCCGGCGGCTTTCACTGCAGCGACCAAAGTCGTGTGGTCTTTTGAATTCACGGCATTCTCGACAATGTTTTTGGACGGATACATCGCTGCGCCTCCAACCATTTTTGTCTTTTCCTGAGCAACAGCACTAACGGAAACAAACAGTGCCAGAGCAGCGATCGCGGTCGAAAAAAAATTTCTCGTTTTCATAAGTTGTGATTTAGATTGTTATAGGCTCATCTACGCAAACGCTTTCGATACGGTTTTTGGGATTTGTCGGAAATTTGTGAAAAAACATCAAATCTTGGGATTCCGACACGTGTGAAATGTCTATTTTTGAGCCTTTTCCAAAAAATTACGATGAAGCGATTTTCTGTCTTTTTTCTACTTTCCCTTTTGTTGGTTTGCTGTTCCAAAAAGGAAAAACCCACTGCGGCACCTCGCGAAATCCCAAGGAACGAACTTGAGGCCGGCCTCGAAATGCAGAAATTCGTGAGACAAATCTCGAACTATGCCAAAGCCGAAAACAAGAATTTCAACATCGTACCTCAAAACGGGTCGGTGCTCGCCTACACGAACCTGAATCCGAAGCAAGGAAAAAATTACGAGTACATCCAGTCGGTAGACGGATTTGGTGTGGAGGAACTTTTCTACACCGAAGACGGTTCGATAGATTCTGCGAGAGTCGCGTTGCTGAACGCCTTGAAGAACGACAAAAAGGTGCTGGTTTCTGAATTCGTGCCCGATTCCAAAAAAATCGATAAAATCGTAAAACTCAACAATGATGCGGGTTTTACGCCTTTTATCCGGATGAAGTCGAACTATGCCTATTCGCACATTCCGGAGCGAATCCGAAACCAGAATCAGGACGATGTGACTAACATGGATCAGGTTAGGAACTATCTGTATCTGATCAATCCGAAGGAATTCGAAAACAAGGAAGCTTATCTAAAGGCCATTTCCGACACCAACTTCGACCTGCTCATCATCGATCTGTTCTACGATATGGAACAAGTTTCAAAGTCTGATGTGGCGCGTCTCAAAACCAAAACCGACGGTGGAAAAAGGCTTGTGATCTGTTACATCAACATCGGTTCGGCCGAAAAATGGCGCTACTACTGGAACAAGTCCTGGAAAGTGGGGAAACCGTCCTGGATCAAGAAAAAGTACGAGGGATACGAAGGCGAATTTTATGTCGAATTCTGGAATCCGGAGTGGAAAGGCATCATGTTCCGCGGGCCTGATTCCTATCTCAAGAAAATCATAAATGTCGGGTTCGACGGCGCTTATCTCGACAATACTGAGTCTTATCACTATCTCTATAACGAGCAGGAAGATTGATTTTTTAGCGATTTCGAATGGAATTTTGGCGGCAAATCGTGAGTTGGCGATGGACAATTTGGGTTGGCTTTTTTTGATGTTTTGAGTTGAGGGAAGTCTGTGACTTCCCGAGTTGTGTGACGGAGTCTGCGACTCCGAAAAATTAAAGCAGTCAGAGCGACCCTGATTTCCCGATGGTAAAAACCTAAAAACAAATGCTTTAAATTTCCAAGACCGAAAGCTGAACTAGTCAAACTTCCTTAATGTCCTTAGCGCGTTAATGGTTCAAAAAAGAAGCAAAGCAACAGCCCGTTCGACAAGTTTCCATTAAAAGACATCCCGAGAGCTGCCTGGCCAACTGCAATTTCCTACGACAACAGCAATCTTGCCTTTTCCAAATCTTCTGCCGTATCAATGCCTATTCCCGCGTGCAAAGTTTCGACCATTTTAATGCGCTTTCCAAATTCCAGATAACGCAACTGTTCCAGCTTTTCGGTGGCTTCAAGTGATTTCATGGGAAGCGCGGCAAAATCAAGGATCGCCTGCTTGCGGAAAGCATAAATCCCGATGTGGCGAAAATACCTCGCGCCCGCTTCCCTATCGCGTGGAAAAGGAATGACCGAACGCGAAAAATACAGCGCAAACCCGCTTTGATCGGTGACGACTTTCACGATATTCGGATTTTCGATGTCGTTCCAATCGGTGATATTTATCATGAGCGATGCCAGATCGATGGCGCGTCCCGGATCGTTTTTGAAAACTCCAAGCACTTCTGCCAAAGGCTCAGCGTTGATGAACGGTTCGTCTCCTTGCACGTTTACGACGATATCGCAGTCGATGTCAGCCACGGCTTCGGCAATCCTGTCGCTGCCCGATTCGTGTTCTGTCACGCTCATGATCGCTTTTCCGCCGTTTGAAATAATCTCGTCGCGAATCAGATCGGAATCGGTGACAACAAAAACATCGTCGAACAAATTGGTCGAAATGGCTGCCTCATACGTTCTCAAAATCACGGTTTTACCACCCAAATCCTGCATGAGTTTTGCGGGAAAACGGGTTGATGCGTAACGGGCTGGAATGACGGCGATTGTTTTCATTGGGTTTGGATTTTTTTGGATTGGCGAATTTTCGGACTGTCGGAAATCTGATAAAAAAATTATCACAAAACTACTTCAAAAAATCATTCCTCAAAATAAGTATCCGGGAAACCGATAAGGTACAATTTCCCTTGCGCACGCGTGATCGCCGTGTAAAGCCAGCGCACGTAATCGCGTGAAATTCCATCGGGCAGATATGGGTGTTCTATAAAAACCGTTTCCCATTGCCCGCCTTGGGATTTGTGGCAAGTGATTGCGTAAGAGAATTTTACCTGAAGCGCGTTGAAGTATTCGTTCGCTTTGACTTTCTGAAGTTTGCGATATTGGGCGCGTTCGTCCTCATAATCTTCCATCACTGCTTGGTACAACCTGTTCGATTCGTCGTAAGTGAGCGATGGCGATTCGCTGGTCAAAGTGTCGAGCAGCAAAACGGTTTCGAGCGGACGCTGATTCGGGTAATCGATCATCCTGACCTTGACTTTGGCAAACCGGAAGCCGTACAGCTCCTTGAATCCGAAGATTTCCAAAACCTCGACGATGTCGCCGTTGGCGATGAAACTCGCCTCGTCCGATTCCTTGAGCCAGAAATAATTGTTCTTGACGACCATCAGGAAATCGCCCACCGAAAGCTCGTTCTCGTTGTCGAGAATCCGCATCCGGATTTGTTGGTTGTACTGATTGGCGCGCTTGTTCGAACGCACGATGAACGCCGTGTCCTCGATCGAGAAATTCCCGTATGCCGACTGAATCGCGTCCTGAATGTCGTATCCGTCCGTCAAGCGGATGATGTCCTTGAAGTGTTTGACGTCGAACTTGAATTCTTCATAAAAATCTTCGTCGAGAAGTTCGCGCAATTGGGTGGCGTTGTACAAAATCCCCGAAGTTTCGGCCTGTCGCATGACTTCGTCGAATTCGATGTTTGGAATGTCCATGCCGTAAGAGTTCGCCAAAGTCCGGATTTCCAAAGCCGGACTTACCTCCGACCCTACTGGCGGCAACTGGGCCGTGTCGCCCAAAAGCAACAGTTTGCAGTTTTTTCCCGTGTAGACGTATTCGATCAAATCGTCGAGAAGCGAGCCGTTTTCATAGAATTTGGAATCTTGCGTGCCATCGCCTATCATCGAAGATTCGTCGACTATGAAAATCGTGTTCGTGTGCTTGTTTGGCATCAACTGGAACTGTACGCCGCCGCCGCTTCCTTTTTTCGGGTAATAGATTTTTCTGTGGATGGTTTGCGCCAAACGTCCGGAGTAACCTGAGATGACTTTGGCTGCACGACCTGTCGGGGCAAGCAAAACGTACTTTTTGTGGATTGACGGCAAGACGTTGACCAACGCCGAAATCACTGAGGTTTTTCCTGTTCCGGCGTACCCTTTGAGCACGAACATTTCGTCGGGATTCGGGTTTGTGGCGAAATCGGCGATCATCTGGAAAAAAATGTCTTGTTTGGCCGTGGGTTGAAACGGGAATTCCTGGCGCAGTAACTTGTAGAGATTCGGTGATGACATTTTGCAAAATTACGGCTTGGCGGGCTGTATTTTAAGTTTGGGGACAAATGTTTTACGGGACTTTTGAACCGACGACAATTGGCGGAGTCGCTTTCGCCTGACAATAATAGTGGCTTTTAAATTTTGGAAACGTCGCTTCGCTCCTTTTTCTTTTTAAACCATTAAGGTCATTAAGGAAATTAAGGCGCTTCGCTTTTTCGGAGTCACAGACTCCGTCACGCAGTTCGCGAAGTCACAGACTTCACTCAAAGCAAGTTTTGACTGCGGACAACGTGCCCGCGTTAGGGATGGCAGCGGCATCCTTTTGCTTGCCCCGGATTTCCGGCAAAAAGATTTCGCCCAGGCAAAAGATACAGCGGACAGCCCGGCGCCGCACGGGCGTGTATAATGCCGGAGATCCGATCGGCGCAACGCCCAAAAACTTGTAGGCATTGAATTGCACCGAAAATGTGGCATTACGCCATTTCTAAATTTCCGAATTCACCAATTAAATCCTAACTTCGCGCCAATGCTAGTGAACCGACCGAACATCACCGAAAAAAACTACCGCAAACTCAGTCTTGGCTTGAATGCAAGCGGTTTTTCGTTTTGTACGACCGACACTTTGACAAACAAAATTCTTTCCGTCAAGGAAGTGCGTTTTTCCGAAGTTGGCAACGGTAACACTGCCGATGAGTACTATGCTCGGGCTTTCGCCGAAAATGACGAGTTGTCACAAAGATTCGACGAAGTGGTCGCGACGCATGAAAACGGTTGGAGCACTTTTGTGCCGCGGGCTTTGTTCGACGAGAATTTCATCGGAAGTTACCTGCAATATAATGTGAAGGTTTTCGAGACCGATTTAGTGACTTACGACGAAATGCCGACTTACGAGATGAACAATGTTTATTTGCCGTTTGCCGGAATCAATTCTTTTCTGGAAGGCAAATTCGGGCCTGTCCGATATCGCCATGCGAGTTCGGTTTTGGTTGCGAGGTTGCTCGACAGCTCGAAGAACAACGACGAGAAACAGGTTTTTGTGCATTTTTCGGACAGGCGTTTCGATTTGATAGTCGTGCAGAACCAAAAATTGCTCCTGTTTAACTCTTTCGATTACCGCACAAAAGAAGACTTTATTTACTACTTGCTTTTTTCGGCCGAACAGCTCAACCTGAATCCGGAGTTTTTCCAGCTTCAGCTTTTGGGCGATATCTCTCAGGATGACGATTGCTACAAAATTGCTTATACTTATATAAGGAATGTCTCGCTTTTGGACGTTTCGGGATTGCAGGCCAAAAATGAGTTTACAGAAGCCGAGAACCGCAAACACTTCATACTTTTCCAATCGTGAGAATCATCTCTGGACAGTTCAAAGGCCGACGGTTGACGGCTCCAAAAAATCTTCCGGTTCGCCCGACGACCGACATGAGCAAGGAATCTTTGTTCAACATTCTCAACAATCACTTCGATTTTGACGGATTGCGGATTTTGGACTTGTTCTCCGGGACGGGAAATATCTCTTATGAATTCGGGTCGCGTGGCGCCGGGCATATTGTTTCTGTCGACGCAGATTTCGGCTGTGTGAAGTTTATCAAGCAAACGGCCGCCGAGTTCGAGTTTCCTATCACGGCTATCAAGGCGAATGTGCTTTCGTTTTTGGAAAAGGCTTCGGGAGAATACGACATAATATTCGCCGATCCGCCTTATGATATGGCGCAGAAAGACTTTGAGAAAGTGGTGTTGTCGGTTTTTGATCGGGAACTTTTGTCTCAGGAAGGGATGATGGTCATCGAACACTCGAAATATACTTTGATGGATGCTTTGCCGAATTTCAGTTTCCAGAAGAATTACGGCGGATCGCGTTTTTCTTTTTTCGAGTTTGCTTCTGATGAAACGGAGTTTGAAGATTGAGTTTGGTAGATGACCAGACTCGCTGCGCTCATATTCTTTTGACTCTTTTCGCGAATTCTCACTCGCTTCGCTCGTTTACCGCAAATGCTGGTAAGATCGTTGGCTGTTTAGGCGCTTAGCTTGTTTGCCTAAACTTCTTAAAGCGCTGCGCTTTTTTTTTGAACCATTAAGATAGTTTAAGGAAATTAAGGCGGTTCGCTTTTTTCGGAGTCACAGACTCCGCCACGCCTTTCTCGAAGTCACAGACTTCTCGAACAACAAAGTCTCGACAAAAAAAATCTCTCACCACGATCCGCACTCAGGAACTAAAAAAAAGCAGGCCTGTAAGCCGGGTTCTGTACTCGAAAGAGCCCTTATCATTTATCTGGATCGTCCATTGCTGGACAATTCTATCTGCCTACCCTCCGACATCAGGCGAGCCGCCCTTTCCCAAAAAAATCGGGAGTCGGTATACTTGACATTTCACCGCATAGAGTTTACCTGGTTTCACTACAGCCGAACTGTACTTGCTTTCTGTTGCACTTGTCCTCCACCCAATTACTTGGATGTGACGGGCGTTACCCGCTATGCTGCTCTACGGTGCCCGGACTTTCCTCCACTCAAAAAGAGCAGCGATAAGGCGGCCTGCGGTGCAAAGATAAGTTTCGGTTTTTATAATAATGCAAACTTTCGGATTAAAAGTATAAGGGATTTTAAGTGCTGCGGAACTAACTTCACTATACACAATAACCTAAAAAAACAAATCATTTAAAAGCAAACGACATGGAACGCAATATGTATCATTACGCAACGGTTTCCAAAGCATTGGAAGAGTTGGCACAGAAAGGTTTTACCACAGACTTTAACCGCGAAGAAGAAAGAATCGTGAACAATCCGGAGGAATTCGAGATCGTCCACATTTACAGATATGAAGGCGAAAGCGATCCCGGAGACGAAGCGACAGTCTACGGAATCCGGTCGACTAAAGGAGAAATGGGCGTTTTCGTTGCCGGAGACTTGTCCATGGATGACAAAAGCGCCACACAAGTATTGCACGACCTGAGCATCAAAGGCCGTCAGGAACACCTGAACTGATATGGACCGCTTACAGGCGAAACTTGAAAAAATCGGCCGCGACCCAAAAACCACTGCGAAAGCTGTCGGATTGAGGTATGCGGCTTTTTCAGGCAAGGGATATTTCAGAAAAAAGAAAGGTAGCGCATTCACTTATGCAGATGAAAATGGAAATACGGTCAAAAGTCCTGAGGTTCTCGATAGGATCAAAAAGCTGGTCATTCCGCCTGCCTGGGAAGATGTCTGGATTTCTCCTTTCGAGAACGGACACTTACAGGTTACGGGCACGGACAAGCGCGGACGCAAGCAATACAGGTATCATCCGGATTGGAATAAGATCCGGAACCAATCGAAGTTCTTCCGGCTACGCAACTTTTCGAAAGCGCTGCCGATTATCCGAAAGCAGATCGAGAAAGACCTGAAGCGAAAAGGTTTGCCGTACGAAAAAGTGCTGGCATTGGTCGTAAGCCTGATCGAGGACACGAACATCAGGATTGGAAACGACGCCTACAAAAAACTATACGGAAGTTTCGGACTCACGACATTGCGCGACAAACACGTCAAAATGGACAAGTCCAGCATGAAGTTCGAATTCGTGGGCAAGAAAGGCGTCAAGCACAGTATTTCGCTTCGAAGCAAAAAACTCGCGAATCTCGTGCAGAAGTGCAAGGAAATTCCGGGTCAGGAATTGTTCCAGTATTATGACGACAACGGAAACCATTGCACGATAGGTTCGTCTGACGTAAATTCCTATCTCAAGGAAATAACCGGTGAAGATTTTACTGCCAAGGATTTTCGCGCCTGGTCAGGAAGCGTGACCGCCTTGCAATGTTTCCGGGAAATCGGTCCGGCCGAAACCGCCACCGAAATGAAGAAAAAAGTTGTGGAAGTGATCGATTGCGTTGCATCCAAACTTGGGAACACGCGTTCGGTCTGCCGCAAATATTACGTGCATCCGACGGTTATCGCAGCGTATGAAAGCGGCCACATCGACAACTACGAGGTCAGGAAAAACATCAAGGACAACCAGCTTAATGCCGAAGAAGAAGCTTTGGTGCGTTTGCTTTCTACCGAAAAGATTGCCGAAGTTTTGGGTTAACAGCAAATTTATCTTTAACCGCGAATTCGCGAATTTTCTCATAAGTATCTAAGTAAATTCGCGAATTCGCGGTTAAAATTTTTCTTCAGAGTAAATATCGTAAAGAAGTTCACTGTTGTTAGAGAACCTAAACCTTTAAAGTAAAGTCCGATGAAAATGAGAAGCTTCCAAAAAACAACATTACTATTTGTGACATTGACGGCTCTGGCGTGCAAAAAGTCGGAACCGGAAGCGATAATCCCGGTGACGGAGACGGCAACCAAAACGGAAATCGAAAAACCAAAACCGAACGTATCGGTAATCGCGGGCGAATCCATCGGAAACATCAGCCTCGAAATGGATTCGCAAAAACTTGAACAAATCCTCGGACAACCCGATTTGTCAGATTCGGCCATGGGAAAATCCTGGCTGACCTGGTACAGCGACAATTCCGAAGCGATTTCGGGAAAGACCGAACTCAACATTTACGTGACTTACAAAGACGACGAGATGAAGGAAAAAGTCGTCAGGCTGATCCGAGCTACTTCACCCGAATTCCAAGTGGATTCGATTGGCGCCGGACGTAAATTGCCGGATGTCAAGTCCAAATTCCCGCAACTGAAAAACGTCGGCGATTATGCCTTTGGGAAAACCAAGGATTTCGTTTCGATTTACGACGATGAAGCAAAAGGTGTTGCATTCGAATTCGTCAAAGACAGTTGCATCGCGGTAATCGTGCATCCGAAGGACAAGGACGTGACGCTGGATTATCGCATGTTCCGTCCCGACATGACGCTTAAATGATCAAAAGTGGATCTGTCGGTTAAGTTTCGTCTCATCAAGATCGAGCTGCATTTGCGCCTTCCTGATTTCCTCGTCGCTAAAAAAATGTTCGCGTCTCAAGTCGATCAGTTCGCGCCTTTGCACCGAATATAGATCTTCAAGAACGCCCCGGTAAACTTGCACTTCCAGCATCTGGCTCGCGTCGCATTCGAGCGAAGCCAATTTTTTGGATGTAATTTCGACCTCATTCTCCAAATCCTGTTTCAAAAACGCGACGAGTTCGTTCTCGGCCAGTTCTTTTTGGAAATGGCGATTCAGACGTGTCAACGCAGCTCTTTTGAGTCGCAGTCGAATTCCGGCTTGCTGTTCTTCCTCGGGCACGATCGAGTCGAATTCCTTGAGTCCGATGGCTTTCACAAGAAACGGGAGCGTCAATCCCTGAAAAACCAACGTCACCAAAATCACGATAAAAGTGATGAAAAGGATCAGGCTGCGGTGCGGAAAATCTTCACCACTTGGCAAAGCCACCGGAATCGACAAAGCCGTTGCAAGCGAAACCACGCCACGCATTCCGGCCCAACTCACGCCAACTGCGCCTTTCCAGGTCGGATTCGGTTCCTTTTTAGCTATTTTCCTGCTCATCAACCTCGGAACGAAAGTCGCCGGAAAAACCCAAATAAACCTTAGAACGATAACTATAGCACTTACAATCAATCCGTAAGTGATCGCTTCGGACATCGAATATTCGCCTAATCCGTTGACGATGTGCGGAAGTTCGAGTCCGATAAGGATAAAAACCAAAGCGTTCATCCCGAAAATAAGCGTCGTCCAAACGCCCAACATATTGAGGCGTGTCGATCCCGTCTTGAAGATTTCATGCGATCGGAACGAGATGAAAAGTCCGCCGCTCACAACCGACATCACGCCCGAAAAATGGAATTGTTCGGCAGCCAGAAACATGATATAAGGTGTCATTACCGTCAGCGTCGCGTCGATTGCTGGTGTCGTCGGCAAAAACCTGTGGATCGCATACATGATGTGTCCAATCGCGATTCCAACCACGATTCCCATTCCGGCGACCAAAAAAAACTGTCCAACGGCAACTTCGAACGAAAAAACGCCTGTCATCACGGCGGCCAAAGCGAATCGGAAAACGATCAGCGAGGACGCGTCGTTCACGAGACTTTCGCCCTCGAGAATCGTGAGCATGCGTTTCGGCACCGGCAAACCTTTCAAGACTGTCGCGGCGGCCACGGCATCGGGCGGAGAAATGATTCCGCCGAGCAAAAATCCGAAAGCCAAAGTAAATCCCGGAATGAACGCTTTTGTCGCGTAAGCAACGGCAAGTGAGGTGAAAAACACGAGTCCGAAAGCCAGCAAACCAATCGGCCTTCTCCATTTCCAAAAGTCTTTCCAGGACGTATACCACGCGGCTTCATACAACAACGGCGGCAGGAAAATCAGGAAAATGATCTCGGGATCGAGTTCCAATTCCGGCATTCCGGGAATAAAACTGATGCCAAGTCCTGACAAAACGAGAAAAATGGGATAAGCGACCTTGATTTTTCGCGCGAGCATGACGAGCAACATCACGACAAAAAGTAAACCGAGGATAAGAAGTAAGTTGTGGTGCATGGTTTTGAATGTTGCCCAAAAATAGGCATTCTCCTTAATATAGGAAGTGTTTGTTTTTGCAGCTGAATCCGGCTGTCCGCTTTTAGCTTTTTTGAAAACGCCGGGTTTTTGCGAGGTTTGGCGCGAGCTTCCTTCGGTCGCTGCGCCAAACCTGCAAAACCAGGACGTTTCCTGCAAAAGCCTAGCCGCTGCCATCCGGGCTGGGTTTTGGTGGAATTATTGGGATGGAGGCTTTTTTTGGCTTCGAGAAGTCTGTGACTTCGAGAAGGGCGTGACGGAGTCTGCGACTCCGAAAAAAAGCGAAGCGCCTTAATGCCCTTAACGACCTTAATGGTTCAAAAAAGAGCAAAGCGATTAAATAAGAGCGAAGCGACTAAACACCAACAAAATGCGGAGCGATCTGACTTCCAAATCAAAGTATTTATTATAAGTGAAGAATCAACGCGACGGCGAGGCAATTTTCTCGAGATTGCTGTTGAACCATTAAGTTCATTAAGTTCATTAAGAACGTTAAGGCGTTTTGCTCCAGAATTAGAAAGAAAATGCGTGCATTGCCTGGGAGTTGATAGCGCTTCCTGAGTCGTAGCCTGATAAAATATTGGCCACGAATACACGAATAAATTCTGCCGTCTTACCAACAAAAATAACGGTGTAAAGAATTTTATGCTGTCGATAAGAAGGCGTGTTTTCAAGCGATTATGGATAATGTCAGTGCCAGACAAATAGCGACTGTAGATATAAAATCCTGATTCCCCAAAACTTATATTTTTCCAGATTCCATTGTTAATTACTAATTGGCAAATGCTATTTACGACTTGCCAATTAAGATTATATTTGTGCTTTCCCGATTGAAAAAATGGAACAATTCGTAGTATCAGCCCGAAAGTATCGCCCGCAGACGTTCAAGGACGTCGTGGGACAACAGGCCATTACGAACACTTTGCTCAATGCGATCGAAACCAACCACTTGGCTTCGGCACTTTTGTTTACAGGACCGCGTGGTGTAGGAAAAACGACTTGTGCGAGAATTCTGGCGCGCAAGATCAACCAACCCGGTTATGACGATCCCAACGAGGATTTCGCTTTCAACGTTTTTGAGTTGGATGCGGCTTCGAACAACTCCGTAGACGACATAAGAAGCCTGATCGATCAGGTGCGCATCCCGCCACAAACCGGACAATACAAAGTGTACATCATCGACGAGGTGCACATGCTTTCGACTTCGGCTTTCAACGCTTTTCTAAAGACGCTCGAAGAACCGCCAAAGCACGCGATTTTCATCCTTGCCACTACCGAAAAACACAAAATCCTTCCCACGATCCTTTCGCGTTGCCAGATTTTTGACTTCAAGCGAATCACGGTCAAGGACGCAAAAGACCATTTGGCAGAAGTCGCCAAAAGCCAAGGCATAACGGCCGAAGACGACGCTTTGCACATCATCGCCCAAAAGGCCGACGGTGCGATGCGGGATGCCTTGTCGATTTTTGACAGAGTCGTTTCCTACTGCGGAACAAACTTGACAAGACAAGCCGTAACCGAAAACCTGAATGTGCTCGATTACGAAACTTACGTCCAGGTAACAGATCTGGTTCTCGAAAACAAGATCCCGGAACTCCTCGTGTTATACAACGACATTTTGGCAAAAGGTTTCGACGGGCATCATTTCGTCTCAGGATTGGCGTCGCATTTCAGGGATTTGCTGGTTTGCCAAACGCCGGCCACGCTAAAACTTCTGGAAAAAGGCGAAGCGGCACGCGAACTTTATTCGAGCCAGTCTTTGCGCGCGAGCCGCGATTTTCTTCTCAAGGGAATCGAGGTCGCGAACGATTCCGACCTAAAATACAAAGTCAGCCAAAACCAGCGACTGCTTGTTGAACTTACGCTGATGCAACTCGCCTCCATCACTTACGATGGAGAAAAAAAAAAGTTGACGGGTTTATAATTCCCGCCAATTTTTTCTACGGACGCGTCAAGGAAATCGAGGTCGAAACACCCGAAGTCGTAGTTGTCGCGCCACCAATCCAGGAAGCTCCAAAACAAATCCTGACCCAGGAAATTACGCAAGTCACGCAAATCGCTGTTTCTGACGGACAAAATTCGGTAACCGAAACCACTGTCTCAAAACAAGTCACTCCGGTATCGGCGCTTTCGCTTTCGAGCATCCGCGCCAAGCGTGAACTCGAGCAATCCCAAAAAGCCATCGTTCGCACGACCGAACATCTTACCGAGGCTTTTACCGAAAACGACGTGTTGCTGCAATGGAACAAATATGCACAGCGACTTTCGGACAACGGCCAGAAAATCATGGAAGCTTTATTGCTTATCAACGATCCGAAACTCGATGGCACGACCATTGTCCACGAGCTGCCAAACGAAGGCTCGAAAATGGATTTTGAAAGCGGACTTCACGATTTGGTCGGCTATCTGAGAGGAAAATTGCACAACCACGATCTCAACATCAGGCTGGTCGTGAACGAGAAAATGGAGACGAAACGCGCCTTCACACCACAAGATCGCTACAATCGACTCAACCAGATCAATCCGCAGTTGGATACATTGAGGCGTACTTTCGATCTCGATTTCTAATTCGGATACAGAAACTCCAGCGCAATCGCTACGACTTTTGCATCCTTGAGCACAAAATCGCACCAACCTCTGTTCTCGGAAATTCGCACGCCAACGGTATAACTGCCGTCCGAATTCGGGAAATAAGTCCTGATAGTTCCAATGTCTTTTGTGGATGATGGAAAGAGCGAGACGACTTTCGATTCCGGATCGGCCAATTTTATTCCAAACACCTCCTCGGATATTCTTCCTTTGGCTTTTTCCAAGTCGATTTTTGCAGCTGAAACCTTATTTTCTTCCACCGAAAATTCCCATCCAAAATCGCGGCTCAAACGCAATCGGTCATTGAGATGCAAGTCGTAAAGCGGAATCCCGATGTTGGCAAAACTCACGGAATCTGGTTTGTAGCGAGCAATGGATTCGGAATAAAGCCTGCGCAGATCGGGTTCGAAAAGCGGCCGCATTTTGGCATCCGCAAAAAGTAGTTTCTTGATTTCACTTTTTTCGTCCATTCGCGATCTTCCCTTTTTCGGATCGAACACGTATCTTAGATCTTCCGACAGAAAAAGTGTGTCATTTACCCGATTGGCCTTGAAAACCAATAGCACCGGAATCTGTTCGGCTCCGATCATTCCGGGTTTGCACGGCCATGAAATCTTGCGCCACTTTCCACCTTTTTTTTTCACTCTTGACAATTTCAACGCCAGTTCAGAGCTTGAACTTTTCGCCGATTTTATCAGTATAGTGTCATTCTTCTGTAAGTAACTCACAATCGAACAAGGTCCGTCGTCTAGTTCGTCAAATTGCCGATATGCCAAAACGCGGGTTTGTGCCGCAACCGACATCGGAATCCAAAAAAAAAAGAAACACCAATTTCATGTGCAAAGTTCGAAAGTGAGCGTACAAGATCTTCGTTTATTTTACTGACGTGATAAATTTGGTAAGTCCGTCAAAATAGGTTTGTTGGTCGTCGTACAAACTCATGTGGCTTCCGTTTTTGCAGTACAGATATTGTCCGTTGGGAAACTGTTTCGACATCCATTCCATATAAGTCGGATCCATGGTGTCATATTTGGCGCCTATCACAAGCGTCGGAATCTGGATATTTCTGAGGTCTTCACTTCTATCCCATCTCTCGAGTTTGCCCGAAATCCCAAACTCGCTCGGACCTTGCATCGTGACATACAGCGATTGGTTCATCTTACCCAAACCGCGATTCACGGGATCTGGCCATTGCTTTGCGGGCAATCTCAAAATATGTTTTTCGTAGAAATTCGGGAGTAAAAGTTCCATGTATTTCGGATTGGAGAAATCCTTTTTGGCCTCGATTTCGCGAACTTGTTTCAGAACTTGAGGATTCATCTGTTTTGCCAAAACTTCAGAATACGCACCGTATTTGGGCGCACTCGCCATCATGTTCGAGACGATCAAGCCCTTGATTTCGTTTGGATATTTGAGTGCGTATTCCATCGCGAGGATTCCGCCCCACGAATGTCCGAGTACGAAAAAATTGTCCTTCGTGAGATGCAAGGCCTTGCGAACTTGCTCGACTTCCTCGACGTAGCGCGGCAAATCCCACAGGATCGTATCGTTCGGATTATCTGAAAAACCCGTTCCGAGTTGGTCGTAGTAGATGAACTCGATATTTTTTTCGGGCAGGAAATTTTCCATACACTCGAAATACTCGTGCGAAGCGCCCGGTCCGCCGTTCAACAACAAAAGTTTCATTTTCGGATTGTTCCCGAACCGCTTCGTCCAAACCCTGAAATTTCCTTTTACGGTTGAAATCTCTACCATTTTGACGTTTCCGTTTTGGACGCCATCCGACGTCCGGGCGAAATAAGTTTCAGTTGCAGTCGCAGTTGCGGACTGTTCCGACTTCGGTTCGCGATCGCATCCGACAAAAGCAAAAGCCAAAGCCAACGCACAAATAACGAGTGATTTCATGGTGGAAAGATTTAAATCTTCCCGTAATATAAGGCTTTTATGATTCCGTCCGACAGCCCGATTTTGGGTACGTAAATGTTTCGCGCGCCGCTCCATTTCATTGCATTGAGGTAAATCTGGAGCGCCGGAATGATTACGTCGGCACGGTCGGCATTGAGTCCGAGATCTGAAATTCGCTGTTCATAAGACATCGCATTCATGACCGAATATTGGGAATTCAGGTACATATAGGACAGCGGTTTTTCCTGCAATTTACCCGAAAGTTTGAAGATTTTGTTGATGTTTCCGCCCGATCCTATAAGGCTGATGTTTTCGTAGCCGGCCGTGTGTTCGCGAATCCAGCTCTCGATTTCGGGCCAAACCGATTCGTGCACCATATTGTTTATAAAACGCACGGTTCCAATTCGGAACGATTTCGAAGCGACGATTTTCCCGTTCGAGAACAGCGAAAATTCGGTGCTTCCGCCGCCAACGTCCACATATAGGTAGGTATTGTCGGTTTTGAGCAAAAAGTGAAGGTCTGTCGAGGCGATGATCGCGGCTTCTTTTTTTCCGTCGATGATCTCGATGTCGATTCCGGATTCGCGTGAAATTCTTTCTACGACTTCTTTTGCATTGTCGGCTTCACGCATGGCCGAGGTCGCGCAAGCCATGTATTTCTCGACTTTGTGCACTTTCATCAGCAGTTTGTAAGCTGACATGGCGTCGACCATACGTGCGATGTTTTCCTCGGAAATCTCGCCTTTGGTAAAAACGTCCTGACCCAAACGGATCGGCACGCGAACCAGTGAACTCTTTGAAAATTGCGTCTCTTTTCCTTCTTCTTCGACAATGTTGGCCACGAGCAACCTGATGGCATTTGAGCCAATATCGATCGCAGCATATTTACGGATTGTAATCAACTATATTTCGGTATTCGTTATTCTTCGTTCGTTATTCGATATTCGATAAACCAATATTTCGCTTCCGCGGATGCGTCCCATTTCCAAAATTGCTCCTGCAACTGCTTCTGCTTCTGCTTCTGCTTCTGCTTCTGCTTCTGCATCTGCAACTGCTTCTGCAACTGCTTCTGCAACTGCAACTGCTACTTCACCAAACTCTCAGGCAACTGTTGACTCCGTTCGATCTTGTCCAAATAGTAATTGTACATCTCGAATTGGGCGCGAAACACCGGATTCTCACCTCTAGGACGATAAACATTGTCGAGCTTTTCCGAGTGAAGACGCGCTTTCACGTTTCCTTTCCAGCCGATCTCGAACGTTTCTATAAGCTCGCGTTTGATTTCCTCGTCATAGATTGGGCACGTCACTTCTACCCTTGCGTCGAGATTCCTTCGCATCAGATCGGCAGAACCGATAAAAACCTCGGGACGATCGTCGTTGCAGAAAATAAAAACCCGCGCGTGCTCGAGAAAATTGTCGACGATACTTATCGCTTCGATGTTTTCGCTCATTCCCGGAACGCCCGGAATCAAAGCGCAAATGCCGCGAACCTGCAGACGGATCTTGACTCCGGCGCGGCTTGCATCGTATAATTTGTCGATCATCGGGAAATCCGAAAGGCTGTTCATCTTCATGTCGATGTAGGCGGGACGTCCCAGAGTAGCGTTCAATATCTCGCGGTCGATGAGCTTTCCGAATTTGGTTCGCGTGTAATGCGGAGAGACGATCAGGTGTTTGTATCGGTGCAAACGGTAATTGACCTCGAAAAATTCGAAGACTTTGGAGGCGTCCTTGAGAATTTGCTGATGGCTCGTGAAAAGCGTAATATCGGTATAGAATCTGGCCGTGCTTTCGTTGAAATTTCCCGTGGAAATGAAGCCGTAGCGCTTGAGTTTTCCTTTTTCGATGCGCTCCACGACACAGATTTTGCTGTGAACCTTTAGGCCTTTGATCCCGAAAATGAGGTTGATGCCTTCGGTTTGCATCTGTTCGGCATAAGAAATGTTGCTGGCTTCGTCGAAACGCGCCTGAAGCTCGATCTGGACCGTGACTTTCTTGCCGTTTTTGGCCGCGTTGACAAGCGAACTGATGATCTGGGAATTCGGCGCCAACCTATATAAGGTAATCTTGATCGTGGTGACGTTCGGGTCGAGCGCCGCCTCCCTTAGAAATTTGATCAGGTACGAAAAAGACTCGAACGGTGCGTAAACCATGTAGTCTTTGTGGGCGATCTTGTTCAGTACGCTTCCGTCGAGATCAAGGCCTTTCACCGGAACCGGCGGCTTGGCTTTATACAAAAGATCGTAGCGCCCTAAGTTCGGGAAATCCATGTAATCGCGCCTGTTGTGATAGCGTCCGCCCGGAATTATGGAATCGGAAGAATCGATATTGAGGTGCGTCAGGAAAAATTTCAGCGTGTCTTTCCCAATCGACTGATCGTACACGAAACGCACGGGCTCGCCGATTCTTCGCTCTTTTACCGAAGTCGCGATCTTCTCGAGCATCGATTTCGAAAGATCCGAATCGATGTCAAGTTCGGCGTCACGCGTAATTTTTATCATGTGCGCCTTGACGCTTTTGTAGTCGAAAATATTGAAAAGGCTGTCGAGATTGTATCGGATTACGTCGTCCAACAGCATCACATATTGCTTGTCGTCCTGGGAAGGAAGCACCACGAAACGGTTGATGGTCTTGGGCATTTCGATAAGCGCATACCGCACTTCGCGTTTTGGCTTGACCAGATTCAGGATCGGATTTTTGTCCGGCGTCGTGTTCAGTACCAACTTGACGGCGAGATAGCCCGCGGTGTCTTTGAGCAAAGGGAATTCGGCCAGATCGTTGAGGATGATAGTAAGCAAGGCCGGACTCACTTTTTGGATAAAGTAATCCTTGATGAACGCGCCTTGTTCTGCCGAAACCTCTTGTTCGTTGACCATGTAGATGTTCTCCTTGGCCAACTGGTTCTCGATCACATTGAGGATTCTCAAGCTTTCGGATTGCTGACGGATCACGATCTCGGTGATTTCTTTTATGAGTTGTTGAGCGGTCGATCCGCCCAGGACTTTCTCACCCGATTCGCCGGAAAGCACCAAGCGACGTATCGCGGCGAAACGCACCCTGAAAAATTCGTCGAAGTTGTTTGAAAAGATGCCCAAAAACCGAAGCCTTTCCAACAATGGAACGGTTTCGTCTGCGGCTTCCTGTAATACTCTGGCGTTGAAGGCCAACCAGCTTTTCTCTCGGTCTGTATACCTATATTGGTTTGAATTCATTCTTGAGGTCTCTTGGGAAAACGACATTTCGGGTCTTCCCTTTCGAGATTCCGCTCCAGTCGTCAGAATCAAATGTAAGAGAGACAAAACCCGAAGTCGTTACATTATCTACAAAGATATCCCCAAATTTATTGACAAAATTCGTGATGGCCTCGTTATGTCCGAAAAGAATAACATTATCGTAATCATTGTCGATGCTTCTCACGATCGCCTCGAGCTGGCGTTCGTCAAAAGTGTAAAGTTCTTCGTCGTAGCGGATGCTTTCTACAGGATAGGAAAAATTCTGTGCGAAAATGATGGCGGTTTCGGACGCGCGTTTGGCCGGGCTGCTTATGATTGTAAAGGTTTTTGGCAGATGCGGGGCCACTGAAGTCGATACTTTGTGGGCATCCATAATGCCTCTTTGCTGCAACGGTCGGTCGAAATCCCGCAGTGGAGCGTCCCAACTTGACTTTGCATGTCTTACTACGATTAAGTTCTTCATGATTACTTAGTTGTGTTGTAGTTTCAATTTAGTCAAAATTTTGTTGCCAGTCTCCATAGTCGGCAATTATTTATGAAGGTGTACGAGGCGCATCGGATTCAAAACGGCAACTGCCGAAACAGCTATTTATCCGACGAAAGACAGCTATCACCGACGAACGTATTTTCGCACATTTTTTAAATCCCGAAGCAGTTCGTCGATGATTTACGCATGCCCTTCCGACCAAGTGCGATTAAATTCGGCAAAATACTTTCGAAATAGAAAAATTAACAGTTGTTGAAATGTTATCAACAATTCTTAGTTGACAGCTATTTGTAAGTTTTATATTTCAATTAAAGATATAAAATGTACTTTATCGATAAAATAATGCATTTTGTCGAACCCAAATTTGGTAATTATTTTTATTACACATACTTTCGACGACTATTAACATAAATTAAACCTAAAAATATGTCAGACTGAACGCCAAATCCTGTAAAATTTATGTAAGACATTTCTTTATAAATCGATTATTTCTCGTCAAAAATCGGTTGGAAAATGCGTTAAAAAATGTCTTTGAACGACTTTTCGGGTTGTTGATAGACTATTTAATCCAAAAATGGAGTGAGTATCTAATTTAGCCCACCGATGATAAATCGCAGCGATGTGTTCAATCGTCGTGAGAATCAAAAAACACTCAAATGAAACACAAGATCCCAATCAGATTACCTAACCGACCAGAAATGCGTTTGCATTCTGAAAACCAAATCCAATCTATGATGAGAATTTTACTCCTCTTGGCATTTGTCTTCGCCTCGACAGGCATTTGGGCCCAAACGGCCAAAGGCACCAAAAACGGCGCCGCTGTCGCACAAAGCGAGACAAGCACAAAGGCGATTCTGCACGTGGACCAGTTCCTTTCGGCTTTACAGTCGAAATCAGGAGGTGATTCGCAGGTGCGAAGCCTTTTGTACGAACCTCAATCTGCCGTCTATGTTGAGACCGGCAATGTGAAAACGTACGGGGAAAACCCGGTATGCCTGTTTACGGATGTCCGCTCGCTTTCGAGTCTGGGAACCCTTAATCTTCCAAAGACGATCGAATTGGTGTCGGTGAAAGTCAAGAACCTTGGCGAGTTGTCGGGATTGAATCTTGCTTCGCTTTCGGCTTTTCCGAGATTGCAATATGTCTACATCGTGAGCGAGGTGGAAACGCAAGGTCCGAAAATCGTCGCTGCGGTGAAGGACAACGATCCGCGTTACAGCGTTTTCTATAACATCCTTTCGCTGAAATAAGCTGGTATTCCAAAAGATATGAATATGAAAGACCTATACTCTAAGCTTCAAATTACGACTTCGAAACTCCTGCTGACACTTTTGGCGGTAATCGGATTCGTTTTTGCCACAAGCGCCCAGGTTCGCGTCCCTTTTACGCAACGTACCTCACAGTACACGCCGACAAAGCAGATCTACAACATCAAAGGTGACTTCACCATGTTGGGGAATACGAACCTTACGTTGCAGAACTATGGCAACACGACACAGAACGGTGGAAATACCATGATCTACGTAGACGTCGATTCGCCTACACTCACAGGTCTTGGCGGCACACCGACGTTCAACTCGTCTACGGCGACGCTGACACTTTCTACGGAAAATGGTGCCGTGCCTGCGTGTTCGAACATCATCTACGCCGGACTTTACTGGACCGGCCGTGCCTCGAATACCAATCCGAGCGCCAACACATTCAACGTGACCAGAAATGGTGTGACCAAAAACTTCGACAAGCGCAAGATCCAACTCAAAGGACCGAACGCTTCCGGTTACACGGAATTTATGGCTGCGGCCAACAACATCTATTATCCTACGAACCAGGATGATTATATGTATTCTGCCTACACTGAAGTTACCGATTACGTAAAGACGAACGGTTTGGGAGCTTACACGGCTGCCGATATCGCGCTTGTACAAGGTGATGGCGGAGGAACAGGCTACTACGGTGGATGGGGAATGATCGTGGTTTACGAAAACTCCAAAATGAAATACCGCGACGTGACCATCTTTGACGGGCACGCTTACGTACTTAGCGGAACGGCAAACTACAACTTGCCTATTTCCGGTTTCAACACGGTACAATCAGGACCTGTTGGAATCAAGATGGGTATGATTGCCGGTGAAGGTGACAACGGAATTTCGGGAGATTACTTCCAGATTCGACGTCAGGACAACAATGCATGGCAAAGTCTCAACCACTCATCGAACACGACGGGCAACTTCTTCAACTCGAGTATAAGTGTGCCGGGCGCGCGGACTCCGAGTTTACAAAACAACTCCGGTTTGGACATTTGTATGTTCAACCTTCCGAATACGAACAACGGACTGATCACCAACAACCAGACCGCGACCACTTTCAGGTACGGTTCCACTCAGGATACTTATGTGATCTTCGCCATCGCAATGGCCGTCGATGCTTATGTTCCGGATGTGGAAGGCGACCTTGCGGCTGTTACGATCAACGGTACTCCGGTTCCGGCGACAGGTCCTTATACGGCTTTGCCAGGTCAGGAACTCGAGTTCAAGGTGAACGTTCGCAACCGTGGTACCGAAGCGATCAACAACGCCAAATTGACCGTTCCGATTCCTTACAACACCAATTATGTGGCCAACAGTGCCACGAGACAAGTGTTCTTTACTCCAGCTCCAACGCCCAACAACTTGCAGTTCAACCCGACGGTTGGTTCCAATGGTTCGGTGGTTTGGGACATCGGAACGCTTCCTGTTCCCGCCAACTCGGACGATATTTTGGGAACTTTGACTTTCAAGATCAAAGTAACCGAGGATTGCGAACTTCTAAAGAATGCCAACTGTCAGAACATCGTGGCTGTAAACGGATCTTTCACAGGATCGGGAGCAATCACGGGAATCACTTTTAACGACAAGGATCTTATCCAAGGTTACACACAAAACGGGAACTGTCAGGGAACTGCGATTGCGGCTCCGCTTTTGGTCCAGATCAACGCACAGGATTTCGTCAACCAGAACTGTCAGTCTACGCCGCCAATTACTGCGTTTACATTCTGTAGTGCTTCGGCTATTCCTATCACTGCTGTATCTGGAAGTTTCCCTAACGGATCTTTGTTCTACAACCAATATCCGGTAGGACCGAACGCTATCCAGTATACGATCAGCAACCCGTTCCCGGCAACTCAAGGAACGATTACCTATTATGCTGTTCCACCGGGCGCTTTGAACGGATGTTTCTTCCAGTTCACGATCACCGTTACCACCATCACTACGACTCCAAACGTCGCCGGTCCGGTAAACTACTGTCAAGGCGCTACGGCTGTACCACTTACGGCTACACCGAGCTCGCCAGGTTTGACACTCTACTATTATATGACGCAAAACGGTCAGGCACAGCCTTCGATCACGCCGTCTACAGCTCAGGCGGGAACGTTCACTTATTATGTGGCCGAAGCCCAAAGCCCGACTTGTATCGGTCCGAAAGTGCCTATTACCGTCAACGTATATCCTGCGCCGGTCGTTACACCACCTGCCGCTTTGAACCTTAACGGCTGTGGAACTTCTGCAGTGACAGGTTTGACTTACAGCAGCGTGAACCCCGTGACTATCACTTTGGCGCAATTCCAGGCTGCCGGAGGAAACATCACCAACGCCGCCGCCATCGGAACTTACACTATTACGTATCAGGATGTCGCCACAGGAAACTGTCCGGTGAGCCTTGTGCGTACATTCAAGGTAACTTCTGCCTGCGGTGTGACTTCGGTTACCCAGACTATCTCCATCCTTGACAACATCGCTCCTACGATTTCAGGTGTTCCGACGACTGCCACGACGATCCAATGTCCCGCTACGCCAACTTGGGCCACGCCATCTGCGGGTGACAACTGCGAAGGTTTCGTGAGCTTGACTTCAGCCGACGTAACAACTCAGGGAACTTGCGGAAATGCTCGCACGATCACAAGAACCTGGACGGCTACTGACCTTTGCGGAAATACCGCCACGGCTTCTCAAGTCTTCAATATTGTCGATACGACTGCTCCGGTGATCTCTGCATTGCCTGCCGCTACGACTATCAACTGTCCTGCGACGCCATCTTGGACAACTCCAACGGCTACTGACGCTTGTGGTGGAAACGTCACTTTGACTTCTGCCGATGTGACAACTGCGGGTTCTTGCCCTGGTTCTTACACCATCGTTCGCACTTGGACTGCTACTGATGCTTGTGGCAATGCTGCTACGGCTTCACAAACAATTACTGTTCAAGACAATACTGCTCCGGCAATCACGACGCAAGCGCAAAACCTCACTGTTCAGTGTAGCACTGCAGGTGACGCGACTTTGACGGCCTGGTTGAACAACCACGGTGGTGCTGTCGCTTCAGACGCATGTTCTGCGGTAACTTGGACAAATAATTTCACTGGCGTAACTGGCGGATGCTCTGCTGCGGTTCCTGTAATCTTTACAGCGACTGACGCTTGCGGAAACACGGCCACTACAACAGCTACTTTTACTGTAAACGATACGACTGCTCCGGTTGCTCCGGCTGCTCCGGCTGCCGTTACTGTCGCTTGTGCTTCACAAGTTCCGGCCAACGTTTCGCTTACTGCTACTGACAACTGTGGCGGAAACATTACTGCTCAAGGTGTCGATGTGACGACTCCGGGTGCTTGTCCTAATTCGTTCACTATCGTCAGAACCTGGACTTTCGCCGATGCTTGCGGAAACACTTCATCGGTTTCACAGACTATCAACGTGAATGACAACATCGCTCCGGTTGCACCTGCTGCTCCGGCTGCTGTTACCGTTTCTTGTGGTGCTGCCGTTCCTGCCAACGTGACTTTGACTGCTCAGGACAACTGTTCTGGCGCTATCACTGCTCAAGGTGTTGACGTTACGACTCCTGGCGCTTGTGCCGGATCCTATACGATTGTCCGTACCTGGACTTTCGCCGATGCTTGCGGAAACACTTCATCGGTTTCACAGACTATCAACGTAAACGACAACATCGCTCCGGTTGCTCCGGCCACTCCTGCAAACGTTACTGTCGCTTGTGCTTCACAAGTTCCGGCCAACGTTTCTTTGACTGCGGTTGACAATTGCGCCGGCAACGTAACTGTTCAAGGTGTTGACGTGACGACTCCGGGTGCTTGCCCTAATTCGTTCACTATCGTCAGAACTTGGACTTTCGCCGATGCTTGCGGAAACACTTCATCGGTTTCACAGACTATCAACGTAAACGACAACATCGCTCCGGTCGCTCCTGCAGCTCCGGCAAATGTTACGGCTCAGTGTTCATCTGAAGTTCCGGCAAACGTGACTTTGACTGCACAGGACAACTGTTCTGGAGCGATCACTGCTCAAGGTGTCGATGTAACGACTGCGGGTGCTTGCCCGAACTCGTTCACTATCGTCAGAACTTGGACTTTCGCCGATGCTTGCGGAAACACTTCATCGGTTTCACAGACTATCAACGTAAACGACACGACTGCTCCGGTTGCTCCAACTGCTCCGGCAGCTGTGACCGTTGCTTGTGCTGCGATGCTTGCGGAAACGCTTCATCTGTATCGCAGACAATCACTGTAAACGATACTGTGGCTCCGACAATCTCTGCATTGCCAGCCGCTACTACTATCAACTGCCCGGCGACTCCGTCTTGGACGACCCCGACAGCTACTGACAATTGCGTTGGTGCGGTTCAGTTGACTTTCGCCGATGTGACTACTCAAGGTTCTTGCCCAAGTGCTTACACGATCGTAAGAACATGGACTGCAACCGATGTTTGCGGAAACACGGCTACTGCTACACAAACTATCAATGTTCAAGATATTACTGCTCCTACGATCACTGCTCAAGCGCAAAACTTGACGATCCAATGTGGTGCAGGAAACCAGAACGCTCTTAACGAGTGGTTGGCCAACAACGGAGGTGCAACTGCCGCCGATACTTGTTCTGCCGTGACTTGGACAAACAACTACAGCGGAATCTCCAACGATTGTACTGCTGCGGTTACCGTAATCTTTACTGCGACTGACGCTTGTGGAAACGCTGCTACGACTTCGGCTACTTTCACGGTTCAGGACACGACCGCTCCGGTTGCACCTGCTGCTCCAACCGCTGTTGCTGTTCAGTGTACTGCTGATGTTCCGGCCAATGTTTCTTTGACCGCGGTTGACAACTGCGCAGGGAACATTACCGTTCAAGGTGTGGATGTAACGACTCCTGGTGCTTGCGCCGGATCTTACACGATCGTAAGAACCTGGACATTCACTGATGCCTGCGCCAACTCATCATCCGTATCTCAGACTATCACTGTAAATGATACGATCGCTCCGGTTGCTCCGGCCGCTCCGGCTACTGTAACTGTGGCTTGTGCCTTTGAAGTTCCTGCGAATATCGAATTGACCGCACAAGATGCTTGTCAAGGTGCTATCTCAGTTTCCGGTGTCGATGTAACGACTCCGGGATCTTGCGCAAACTCTTTCGTGATCGTTCGTACGTGGACTTTCGCCGATGCTTGCGGAAATACATCATCGGTTTCACAGACAATCAACGTAAGTGACACGATCGCTCCGGTTGCTCCTGCTGCTCCGGCTACTGTGGATGTAGCTTGCGCTTCTGAAGTTCCGGCGAACGTGACTTTGACCGCTCAGGACAATTGTTCCGGTGCGATCACCGCTCAAGGTGTCGATGTGACAACTCCCGGATCTTGCGCTAACTCTTTCGTTATCGTACGTACCTGGACTTTCACTGATGCTTGTAACAACACTTCATCGGTTTCACAGACAATCAATGTAAGCGACACTATCGCTCCTGTGGCTCCTGCCGCTCCGGCGAACGTGACTGCTCAATGTGCTGCTGATGTTCCGGCGAATGTGACTTTGACTGCCCAGGACAATTGTCAGGGTGCGATCACTGCACAAGGTGTTGACGTTACGACTCCAGGCGCTTGTGCCGGATCTTACACTATCGTAAGAACCTGGACTTTCACCGATGCTTGTAACAACACTTCATCTGTATCACAGACAATTTCTGTAAACGATACGACTGCTCCGGTTGCTCCGACTGCTCCGGCAGATGTGACTTTGGCTTGTGCTTCTGAAGTTCCGGCTAACGTTACTTTGACTGCTCAGGACAATTGTCAGGGTGCGATCACCGCTCAAGGTGTTGATGTAACGACTGCCGGCCAGTGTGCCAATTCATTCGTGATCGTCCGTACCTGGACTTTTGCCGATGCTTGCGGAAACACTTCATCGGTTTCACAAACGATCAACGTAAACGACAACATCGCTCCTGTAATCGCAGCTTTGCCTGCTACTACGACAATCGATTGTCCTGCAACGCCACAATTCGCACAGGCTACGGCTACTGACAACTGCGCTGGCGCTGTAACTTTGACTTTCGTCGATGCAACAACTGCCGGTTCTTGCCCAAGTGCTTACTCGATCGTAAGAACATGGACTGCGACTGACGCTTGTGGAAACACGGCGACCGCTACACAAACTATCAATGTTCAGGACGTTACTGCTCCGACTATCACTGCTCAAGCCCAAGACTTGGCAATCCAGTGTGGTGCCGGAAACGCAAATGCCCTGAACGAATGGTTGGCCAACAACGCAGGCGCAACAGCAACAGATTCTTGCTCTGCCGTAACTTGGACAAACAACTATAACGGAATCGGAAACGATTGTACATCGGCTGTAACGGTGATCTTCACTGCTACTGACGCTTGTGGAAACGCCTCTACTACTTCGGCTACATTCTCTGTATCTGACACGACTGCTCCGGTTGCTCCTGCAGCTCCGCAAGCCGTGACTGTTCAATGTGCTGCTGATGTTCCGGCTAACGTAACTCTTACCGCTACTGACAACTGTGCAGGTGCAATCGCCGTTCAAGGTGTGGATGTAACGACTCCTGGTGCTTGCGCCGGATCTTACACTATAGTCCGTACCTGGACTTTCACTGACGCTTGTGCCAACTCGGTATCGGTTTCGCAGACTATCACCGTAAACGATACGATCGCTCCGGTTGCTCCAACAGCTCCGCAAACCGTGACTGTGCAATGTGCTGCTGATGTTCCGGCCAACGTGACTTTGACCGCCCAAGACGCTTGTCAAGGTGCGATCACTGCTCAAGGTGTCGATGTGACGACTCCAGGTCAGTGCGCCAACTCGTTCGTCATAGTTCGTACTTGGACATTTGCCGATGCTTGTGGAAACACTTCATCTGTTTCACAGACTATCAACGTGAACGACACTATCGCTCCGGTTGCTCCAGCAGCTCCGGCCAACGTGACTGCTCAATGTGCTGGCGAAGTTCCTGCAAATGTGACTTTGACTGCTCAAGATGCTTGTCAAGGTGCGATCACTGCTCAAGGTGTTGATGTGACGACTCCGGGTTCTTGCCCTAACTCGTTCGTGATCGTCCGTACCTGGACTTTCGCCGATGCTTGTGGAAACACTTCATCTGTATCACAGACTATCAACGTAAATGACACCATTGCTCCGGTTGTTCCTACAGACGTTCCTACCGATGTAACTGCCCAGTGTTCTGCTGACGTTCCTGCCAATGTGACTCTGACTGGCCAAGACAACTGTTCTGGTGCGATCGCTGTTCAAGGTGTAGACGTTACGACTCAAGGTACTTGCGCCGGATCTTACACGATCGTCCGTACCTGGACGTTTGTCGATGCTTGCGGAAACACTTCATCTGTATCACAGACGATCTCCGTAAACGATACGACTGCTCCGGTAGTTCCTACAAACGTTCCTGCTGACGTTACTTTGGCTTGCGCCGGAGACGTTCCTGCCAACGTGACTTTGACTGCACAGGACAATTGTTCGGGTGCGATCACTGCTCAAGGTGTTGACGTGACTACTCCCGGCCAATGTGCCAACTCGTTCGTAATCGTTCGTACCTGGACATTTACCGATGCTTGTGGAAACACTTCATCTGTAGCCCAAACTATAACTGTTGCCGACACTGTTCCTCCAACGATCGCCGCATTGCCACAGCCGACAACAATCGACTGTCCTGCAACGCCTGCATTCGCTCAAGCTACCGCTACTGACAACTGCGTCGGTGCCGTGACTTTGACTTTCGTCGATGCGACAATCGCAGGTTCTTGCCCAAGCGCTTACTCAATCGTAAGAACCTGGACTGCTACCGATGTTTGTGGAAACACAGCGACAGCTTCACAAACTATCAATGTTCAGGATGTTACTGCTCCGACAATCACTGCCCAGGCGCAAAACCTGTCAATCCAGTGCGGAAACGGAACCAACGCTGGTCTCGAAGACTGGTTGGCCAACAACGGTGGCGCTACTGCGACAGATACTTGTTCAAACGTGACCTGGACAAACAACTACAACGGAATCGGAAACGATTGTTCGGCTGCCGTAACGGTGATCTTCACTGCTACTGATGCTTGCGGAAACGCTTCGACCACATCGGCTACTTTCACGATTTCCGATACTGTGGCTCCGGTTGCTCCTGCAGCTCCTGCTAATGTAACGGTTGCTTGTGCTGCCGATGTCCCTGCTAACGTGACATTGACCGCGACCGACAACTGTCTTGGCGCAATCGCTGTACAAGGTGTTGACGTGCAAACTGCCGGTCCATGCGCCGGAACGTACACAATCGTTCGTACTTGGACATTCACCGATGCTTGTGCCAACACGACTTCGGTTTCACAAATCATCAACGTCATCGACAACGTGGCGCCTACAGCTCCAACGGCTCCAGCCGACGTAACTGTCCAGTGTGGAGACGCTTTGCCTGCAAACGCAACGCTTACAGCTACTGACAATTGTGGTGACCAAATCACTGCTCAAGGTGTTGATGTGACAACTGCTGGTGCTTGCGCCGGTACTTCGACTATCGTTCGTACCTGGACTTTCACCGATGCTTGTGGAAACACATCGTCTATATCTCAAACGATCAACGTCATCGACACTGTGGCTCCGGTTGCTCCTGCGGCTCCAGCCGATGTGACCGTGGCTTGTGCCGGACAAGTTCCTGCAGCCGTTTCATTGTCAGCGACTGACGCTTGCAGCGGAGAAGTTGTTGCACCGAAACCGGTTGAAACAGTTACTCCTGGAGATTGTCCTAACTCATACATTTTGGTACGCACTTGGTCGTTTACCGATGCTTGTGGAAATACTTCTACCGTATCGCAAACAATCACTGTTGATGATAACGAAGCTCCGGTTGCTCCTGCAGCTCCGGCAGACGTGACCGCTTCATGTGGTGGAGACGTTCCTGCGAACAGTACTTTGACTGCTCAGGACAACTGCCAAGGTGCAATTTCTGCCCAAGGTGTTGACGTAACCACTCAAGGTGCTTGCGCGAATTCATACACGATCGTACGTACTTGGACGTTCACCGATGCTTGTGGAAACACTTCATCTGTATCACAAAACATCGCTGTTGGCGATACTACGGCTCCGGTTCTTCCAACGAACGTTCCGGCTGACGTGACGGTTCAATGTGCTGCTGATGTTCCATCTGGAATTTCATTGACAGCTACCGATAATTGTAGCACTACTCCAATCACTGTCGCTCCGGTTGATACGGTCGTTGCAGGAAGTTGTGCCAATTCATTCGTGATCACTCGTACCTGGACATTTGCTGATGCTTGCGGAAACACTTCGGTTGCCACACAAACGATCACGGTAAACGACACGACTGCTCCGGCATTCAATACTGCGGCTCCGGCCGACGTCACTGTGGCTTGCGCCCAAATCCCGGCAGCTGCGACACTAACGGCCACTGACAACTGCGGAAGCGTTGCAGTGAACGTGACAATGACAGAATCAACCGTTCCTGGAACATGCGCCGGATCTTACACGATAGTAAGAACCTGGACTGCGACGGACGCTTGCGGAAACGTTGCCACAGTTTCACAGAACATCAATGTAATCGACAACGATGCTCCTACTTTCGTGGAAGCAACGCCTGCTCCGGCCATCACGGCTGAGTGCGGAAGCGTTCCGACGCCAACAGTCCTCACTGCAGTTGACGGATGTAACGCAACACCTGTGAATGTGGTCTACGCCGAGACAAGTGTTCCTGGAACCTGTCCGGTAAAAGAAGTCATCACACGTACATGGACTGCAACCGATGCTTGTGGCAACCCACAAACATTCACACAGATCGTGACTGTTCAGGACACTACCGCTCCTACCGTAAACGAAACGCTCGCTCCAGTAGTGAACGTGACTTGCGACCAGGTGCCTACAGTTCCTGTATTGACTTTCAGCGATGCTTGTTCTACAGTTGGAACTCCGGTCTTCACAGAAGTGATCTCGACTCCGGTAAACGGAAACTATTCGATCACATGGACGTGGACAGTTGCAGACGACTGCGCAAACCAAGCTGTATTCACTCAAGTGGTGAACGTAACAGTTAGCAATGCGCTAGTTACTGTATCAAGCGAGTTGTGTAACACCGATAGTAGTGCGAATGTTGATCTTGTCACTTTGCTTCCTGCAGGAACACCTGCCGGCGGAACATGGGTGAACGTAGACAACGTGGCAGGCTTGAACGGAACGGTGTTCTCACCCTTCCAGATCGCCAACGGAATCTACAACGTAGACTACGTGATCGCTGATCCGACTTGCCCTAGAACGGTTCGCATCGAACTCAAGGTAAACGACATCTATTGTATCGTAGAGCCATGTGGAACAGTTGTTATCCACAACGCTTTCAGCCCTAACAATGATGGTATAAATGACGTTTTCGTAATCGATGGATTTGAAGATTCAACGTGTATCGAAAGCAACACAGTCGAAGTTTACAACAGATGGGGTATCCTGGTTTACGAAACCAAAGGCTACAACAACAACGATCGCGCTTTCCGCGGCGTATCCGAAGGACGCGTAACGTTGAAGAAAGACGACGAATTGCCTACAGGAACTTACTTCTACATCATCACGTACAAGTTTGCCAGCAGCAGCAATACTGTGAAAAAAGACGGATATTTATACCTTTCAAGATAAGAAACTCAAATCTAACGCCCGGGGCGCCAAAACCCCGGGTAAAAAACAATAGACTAATGAAAACAAGATTATTAATTTTCGTTTTGATGTTGGCAGGGTTCTCGTCGTGGGCACAGCAAGATGCGCAGTACACCATGTACATGTACAACACCATCAACATCAACCCTGCATATGCGGGTTCACGAGGCGTCCTTAGCGTATTCGGCCTACACCGTTCGCAATGGATCGGTCTCGACGGAGCTCCGGTGACAAACGCCGTATCCGTGAATACGCCGCTGGGTGAAAGCAACCTTGGTTTGGGTGTCTCTTTCGTGAATGACAGGATCGGTCCTACTACCGAGAATGCTTTCAGCGCAGACATCTCCTACACCATCCGCACAGACGAAATCCACAAACTATCGTTCGGTATAAAAGGAACGGCCAACCTGTTCAACCTAGACAGGAGCAAGCTGAATCCGGTAGATCAGAACGACCCTAGCCTTATGGGATTCAGGAACGAGTTCACTCCTAACGTGGGAGCTGGTGTTTACTGGCACACTGACAAATATTACATCGGTTTGTCCGTTCCGAACTTTATCCAGACTACGCGTTACAGCGACAATGACGTTTCCATCAACAAAGAGCGCATGAACTTTTACCTTATCGGAGGTTACGTTTTCGAACTCAACCCGATGTGGAAACTAAAGCCGGCCGTGCTTTCAAAAGCCATAACAGGAGCGCCTGTGCAGGTCGACGTATCGCTTAACACACTTTACAACGACAAGTTCATGCTTGGAGTCGCTTACCGTTGGGATGCAGCCGTGAGTGCCATGGCCGGATTCCAGATTTCCGAAGGTTTGTTCCTCGGATACGGATACGATCTGGAGACTACGAAATTGCGCAACTACAACAGCGGATCACACGAGATCTTCTTGCGCTACGAGTTCTTCAACAACAAAAACAAGATCATTTCCCCACGATTCTTCTAATACGCAACAACAAATGAAAAAAGTACTATTCAGTCTATTATTCGGTTTCCTTGCCGTTTATTCATACGGACAGGTGGGCTTGAAAAAAGCCGACAAGAACTACGACGGTTACGCGTATATAGATGCGATCAAGACCTACGAGCGCATTGCCGAGAAAGGTTTCAAGAACGCCGATCTGTTCAAGAAACTCGGTAACGCCTATTATTTCAACTCTCAGTTCGACAAGGCTGCGAATTGGTACGATCAGCTTTTCGCGATGACGAGCGATGTGGAAGCCGAAGTTTACTACCGCTACTCTCAGTCTTTGAAAGCTGTCGGAAATTATGCCAAGTCAGACCAGATGATGGAGCAGTTCATCACCAAGTCGAACGAGGACATCCGCGGAAAGAAATTCGCCGACAAGAAAGATTACATGAAACAGATCGAGGCCAATTCGGGTCGCTACGAAATCGGTGATGCGGGCGTGAATTCCCAATATTCAGATTACGGAAGCACGGTCTATCAAGGTCAGCTCGTTTTCGCATCGGCACGTGATACGGGAAGTGTCGCCCAGCGCAAGCACAAGTGGTCGAACCAATATTTCACGAACATCTACGGCGCGCCTATCACGGCAGATTCTGTCGGAAAAGTGCTGAAGTTCGACAAGAACATCAACACGCGTTTCCACGAGTCGACTCCGGTTTTCTCGAAAGACGGAAAGACGATGTACTTTACGAGAAACGATTTCAACGACGGAAAAAAAGGCAAGAATGCCGAACGCATCACGCTTTTGAAGATCTACATGGCGACCAAATCCGTGGAAACGAAAGAATCCAAGGACAAGACCAAAAAAGACAGCACCGTCAGCTGGACGAACATCAAGGAAGTGCAGTTCAACAGCAGCAATTACAGTGTGGCGCATCCGGCTTTGAGTCCTGACGGAAAATGGTTGTACTTCGCTTCGGACATGCCAGGCGGAAAAGGACAATCGGACATCTGGAAAGTCGAAATCACAGGTGAAGGCGCTTTCGGAACTCCAATCAACCTCGAGGCGATCAACACCGAAGGAAAAGAAACATTCCCGTTCGTGACCGACGAGAACGAACTTTACTTCTCATCTGACGGATACCAAGGCCTTGGTGGTATGGATCTGTACATGTCGCGCATCAGCAAAGATGGAAAAACTTACGACGAACCGCAAAATCTAGGAGCGCCGGCCAACTCGAAAATGGACGATTTCGCTTACTACATCAACACCAAAACACGCAAAGGTTTCCTTACCTCGAATCGCGAAGGCGGCGCCGGAAGTGACGATATCTATAAATTCCTCGAAACCCGCAAATTGATCTGCGAGCAGGAATTGGCGGGAATCGTAACCGATCTCAAAACGGGAGAAGTACTTCCTAATACCAAAGTGACGTTGTTCGACAACAAGTTCAACAAACTCAACGAAGTCATGAGCGACGAAAAAGGCGCTTACAATTTCGGAGTTGTCGATTGCGGAAAAGTTTATTACGTCCGCGCCGAAAAAGAAGAATACGAGACCAAGGAACAAAAGGTCGAGATTCCGAAAAACGAAGGAAAGACAGATGTGCCTATCCAACTCGAGAAGAAAGTCAAAGCTGTTAAGGTTGGAGATGATTTGGCCGATGTCTTCGGAATCAACTACATCTTGTTCGACTTCGACAAATGGGACATCAGACCGGACGCAGCGGTCGACATCGCGAAAGTTCTCGACGTGTTGACACAATATCCGGATATGAAAATCGACATCCGTTCCCACACAGACAGCCGCGGATCGGCCAAATACAACCTCAAGTTGTCAGACCGTCGCGCCAAGTCAACACTTGATTGGCTGGTCTCACACGGCGTGGCCAAGGAAAGATTGACCTCGAAAGGTTACGGGGAAACCGAAGCCGGCCAAAACGGTTGTGCAGACGGAGCTACTTGTACCGAAGAGCAACACCAGAAAAACCGTCGCAGCCAGTTCATCATCACTGAGTTGTAAGACAAGACACCAAGTCAAAACGAAAGCATCCGTAATACGCGGATGCTTTTTTTTTGGGGTATACCGAAGTAAATTCCAATCACGTTAATTGGAGTCATCCGCTCAGCGATTTGGGATTTGTCTCGATAGCTATCGGGATTGGAATTTGAGATTTGGAAGTCGCTCTTTCACTCAATGATGGAAACAAAAATCGCGGTATAATACTTCCGACCCTGTCCATCACCGGAAACCGAAACGCCAAAGTGTGTAAAATTGCCCTCGATATTGGTCCGATGTCCGTCGCTGCTAAGCCATCCGTCAAAAGCGCCAACCGATGTCTGATAATTGAAAGCGACATTTTCGGCCACATCGTTCGCTCCAACTTCGCGACGTAACTCGTCCACGCGCTGCCCGAACAAATCGTGGTTGACGACTTCATTGGCGATCATGTAGGTGTTGTGATTTTGCGAAACCAAAGAGACGTAATCCTGCAACACGAGCGACCCTTCGCCCATTTCCTGACGATGTTCGTTTATAAGGCGCGCCATATCGAGTTCGTCTGCGTTATAGGAATACGAACCGGATTGTCCGCCGGAAACCGTTTCGTCGGGAGTTGGATTGGCTGTTGGCAAGGCATCGGAATCCGAATCTGACGAACAGGAAACGGCAAACCATCCGATCGCTACCAAAGCGAATAGAAATAACTTTTTCATCTGGGCTAAGTTTTGGATTTGACTTTCAGGCTTTTGGGAAGCCTTTTCCATTATCGGGATAACGAAAAACCTAGATGAAATATTGAATATATCCGATGAACTGCATCTTTTGAGGTGATTTGTCAAGTCGAATCTTACAAGTGACAGTTCGATAGCCGACGTCCGACAATAAATCATCCAAAAACAAAAAGTCCATAAAATAGAAAACCGCCCTTTGGGAAGGCGGTTTTTCTCGTCAAAACAAAAACAAAATTTAATTCAACTCAATTTATTTTTTAATGAAAATGTTGGTGTAGTATTTTTTTCCGGTCGATGGATCGATGCTCACGGAAATCCCGAAGTGTGTGAAATTTCCTTCGATATTGGCTTTGTGTCCAGGACTGTTCAACCAGGCGTTCAAAGCTCCGGACGGCGCCTGATAATTATAGGCGATGTTCTCGTTGACCTTCACCGCGCCAACATTCGACATGATGTCGTGGGCACGTTGTTCGAACTGATCGTGGTTCACCACTTTGTTCGAAATCATGTATTCGTTGTGTTCTTCTGACTTTACCGATACGTAGTTCACAAGTTCCAAAGCATTCAAACCTTGGCTTACGCGGTAATCGTTGATGAGTTTTGCGGTTTGGAGTTCAAGTTCCGAATAGTTGTAGTCAACTACGGTTTCTTGTTTTGCAGGTGCGCTGTTTTCATCTGAATCAGATGAGCATGAATTTAGTGTAAACACGAATGCGCACAATAGTACAGTCTTGAGTAGATTTGTTTTCATAGACACTAGTAGGTTAAATCAAGGCAGATGTGGGGCAAATGGCTTGGGTGTTATTTTGGATGTTTAAAGTAGATTGTGGGGCAAAAAACTTTAAGGGTGTAAGAACGTTTGGTATTTGTTTCTTGAGTCAATATTACGGCAAGTGTCGTTTAAGTGCCAAATAAAATCGATGAAATGCACATTTTTGTATTTACATTATGTAATTTTCCTACAATTTACTGTAATTTTGTTTGTTACGGGGTACAAAAAAACCGCCTTGATAAAAGCGGTTGTGTGACGTTGCGTTTCCTTAGGGCGACAATCTGTCTTTTGTCCAGGAAGATTCTTCTGATAATTTGTATCGGATGCGATCGTGCAACCTGTTCGGACGACCTTGCCAAAACTCGATCTCGAAAGGTTTTACAAGATAGCCGCCCCAATAATCCGGACGCGGGATTTCCTTTTCGACGAATTCCGCTTCGAGATTCCGTAGCTTTTCCTCAAGAAACTGCTTGGAAGGAATGACTTCACTTTGGTGGGACGCGATCGCTCCGAGCTTGCTTCCGTCCGGTCGGCTTTCGAAATAGCCGTCAGATGTGTTTTCGGACACCTTTTCAGCTTTGCCTTTAACGATGATTTGGCGCTCCAGACCCGGCCAAAAGAAGGAGAGGCACAAATTAGGATTGGCGGCAATCGCTTTCCCTTTTTCGGATTCATAGTTCGTATAGAACACAAATCCTTCCGACGTATACTGTTTGAGAAGCACCACTCGCGATTTGGGAAAGCCGTCCAAACCGAAAGTCGAGACCGTCATCGCATTGGCTTCCTGAACCGATCCCGATTCGTCGGCTTCGTGAAACCATTTCGTGAAAAGTGCCATTGGATCGTCGGGCAATCCCGCGTCGTCCAATTCGCTTTTTTCGTAGGATTGTCTGTAATTGCTTAAATCTTCCATAACAAGTAAAATCTTAAAATCCGTTTTCGAACGACGTCGTCTATTCGTCTATCAGCTATAACCTAAAAATCAAAACTCAAGCCGTCATCAGCCAACAAGACATTGCCAAAAACGGTGTTGGCTTCCTCGCGAAATTTCTCAATGGAATCGTAACGCGTGGAATAATGCCCAAGCAGCAAGGTCTTCACATTGGCCAACTTGGCTATCGTCGCGGCCTGGATTGCAGTGGAATGCATCGTCTTGATCGCCAGCTCGGCTTCCGATTCCAAAAACGTCGCCTCGTGGTACATCATGTCGACATCTTTGACCAATGGCAACATTTCCTCATTATATAGCGTGTCCGAACAGAAGGCGTAACTTTTTGGGGCGTCGGCTTGGGTTGTCAGTGCTGAATTCGGCACAAGCGTTCCGTTGTCGAGCGTGATGTCCTTTCCCAAAACGATGTTGCGGTAATAGACTTTGTCCACGCCATATTTTTCGGCCGCCCCGACATCGAGTTTCCTCAAACCGACTTTTTCGCGGAAGAGATAACCATTCGTATAAATCCGGTGCTTGAGCGGAATGGTGTGCACCGTGACTTTTTCGTCCTCGTAGACCAACTCGCTTTCCTTTGAGGTCAATTCGTGAAAATAGAGATTGAAACCAGTGAAAGAATTGGCCAGGCGCAATTGCAGCAAAATGATTTCCTTGACGCCTTTCGGGCCGTAAACGTGAAGATCGTTCTGCCGATTATACAGCGTGAAAGACGAAATCAGCCCGATCAATCCATAGAAATGGTCACCGTGCAGGTGCGAGATGAAAATGTGCTCGATTCTTGTGAACTTGACTTTATTCTTGCGAAGCGCGACTTGCGTTCCTTCGGCACAATCGATCAGAAACAACCGATTCCTGATCTCGAGAACCTGTGAAGTCGGATTCGTAAAAGTTCGTGGCGTGGCGGCATAACAGCCTAAAATCGTCAACTTCATCCTAATGGAATTAGTGCTTGATAATTAATAGTGAATAATGATTAATTAATAATTTGAGTCAACTAACCAATTCCCGCCAACCGACCAAAGTGCCATTATTAATTAATAATTATTAATTGTTAATTGTTACTTGTTTAAAACCCGAGGTCGCGCTCAATCTCGTCCAATTCTATGACGTCGTGCGCTTCTTGCAGCGTCGGAACGATCACGAGCTTTTCGGACGCTTTGTTGAAATCGACATTGGCAATGATCACAAACGATTTCTTGCCTTTTTTATGGGTTTTTGAAAGCGGTAAAAAAGCATTGATTTCCTTGACACTGATGCCCGAATGGTGGGAAACGTCAACGATCAGGTTCGATTTTTCGAACGTTTTGTGCTCGTGCGTGAGTTTCATCAAAAAAGCCGTCAAATCGTGCTGATTGTCCTTGACGATACAAATATTTCCTTTGTTTTCGACTTTCATGGCGCATTTTTTTGGTTGTAAACAAAGATAGGAAAAGTTCGGTTGCAGTTGCGGTTCAGATGCGGTTGCAGTAGCAGTAGCAGTAGCAGTAGCAGTAGCAGTAGCAGTAGCAGTAGCGGTGGCAGTGGCAGTTGCAGGTTTGGGATTTTAATTTGGCAGCAATCCGGCTGACCCGCTTCTAGCTTTCTTGAAAAACCCGTTTTTTGTAGCGTTTGCCAAGAGCTTCCGTTGGTCGCTTTGGCAAACGAACAAAAAATCTTGTTTTTCTTCAAAAGGCTAACCGCTTGCATCCGGGCTGGAATTTTGTGGAATTTAGGCTTTGGTGTTCGTTTTCGGTCGCGAAGTTTGAAACTTCGCGAAACGTGTGGCGGAGTCTGTGACTCCACAGAAAAAACAAAATTCCAACCTACAAAAAGACCTATAAGGTTAAAAAAACTTACAGGTCATGTCGATCACAAAAAGAGCAAAGCGACTTAATTTTTCTAAACTTTCTTAATTGTAAAAAATATACTCTGAACCTTAATGCTCTTAATGAACTTAATGGTAAAAGAGTAAAGCGACTTACTTTGAAGTAATTATCTTAAATCTTCAATTCCAACCTAAACAAAAAGACCGACAAGGTTGAAAAAATCGTACAGGTCGTATCGATTAAAAAGAGCAAAGCGACTTAACTTTTCTTAACTATCTTAATTGTAAAAAATAGATTCTGAACCTTAATGCTCTTAATGAACTTAATGGTAAAAGAGCAAAGCGACTTAATCTGAAATAATTATCTTGAATCTTCAATTCCAGCCTAAACGAAAACAAGAAAGTTGAAAAAACCTTGAGTTCGAGTCAATCAAAAAGAGCAAGGGGATCTAAATTCTCTTACCATCTCAATCATTCAAAATTCCAACCTAAACAAAAAGACCTACAAGGTTGAAAAAACCTTGCAGGTCGTGTCGGATCAAAAAGAGCAAAGCGACTTAACTTTTCTTAACTATCCTAATTGTAAAAAATAGATTATGAACCTAAATGCTCTTAATGAACTTAATGGTAAAAGAGCAAAGCGACTTGATTTGAAGTAATTATCTTGAATCTTCAATTCCAGCCTAAAAGAAAAACAAACTAGTCGAAAAACCTTGCCGTTCGAGTCAATCCAAAAATAAAAATCCCAAAAAAAAGAACGCCGAAGCGTTCCATATAATCCCATTTAAAAAAGTTACAATCAACCACCAAACCCTTTGATCTTGGAAGCCAAAAGGTAAATCACGGCCATCCGAACCGCAACGCCATTCTCCACCTGATCCAAAATTACCGACTGCTGTGAGTCGGCTACATCAGAAGTGATCTCGACCCCGCGATTTATCGGGCCGGGGTGCATGATGACGACTTCCTTGTCCAAAGAGTCCAAGAGCTCCTTGGTCACTCCATATTGGTGCGTGTATTCGCGCGTCGTCGGGAAATAACTGAAATCGAGGCGCTCGTTCTGGACGCGAAGCATATTGGCCACATCGGCCCATTCCAAAGCCTTCCGCAAATCTGGCTCGACGGTGACGCCAAGCGATTCGATATATCTTGGAATCAAGGTTTTCGGCCCGCAGACTTTGACCTCGGCGCCTTGCATCTGTAAAGCATAAATGTTCGACAAAGCCACACGGGAATGCAGAATGTCGCCCACGATAACGACTTTCTTCCCGCCTACTTCGCCGAAACGCTCGCGGATCGAAAACGAATCGAGCAAACCTTGGGTCGGATGTTCGTGCGCGCCGTCTCCGGCATTTACAATCGAGGCCTTTACGTTTTGAGAGAGGAAGTAAGCCGCGCCCGGACTCGAATGCCGCATCACGACCATATCGACTTTCATGGCCAGGATATTGTTTACCGTATCGATCAAAGTCTCGCCTTTTTTTACCGATGACTGAGCCGCCGAAAACGAGATCACATCGGCGGAAAGCCTTTTTTGGGCCAACTCGAAAGACAATTTCGTTCTCGTACTGTTCTCGAAAAAGATGTTGGCGATCGTGATGTCGCGCAACGAAGGCACTTTCTTGATCGGTCGGTTGATGACTTCCTTGAAGTGGTCGGCGATCTCGAAAATAAGGTCGATATCGCCTTTTGTGATATATTTTATTCCTAAAAGATGGTTTACGCTTAACTCGCCCATTCCTTAATTGTTGTTGTTTACCAAATACACGACGTCCTCGCCTTCATTTTCCGTCCAGTTCACCTTGACCTTGTCGTCGTTGATCGAATCGACCTGTCGTCCGCGGTAATCGGGTTGGATCGGCAAATGTCTGCTGAAGCGCCTGTCGATGAGCACCAAAAGTTCCACTTCTTTCGGACGTCCGAAAGACTGCAAAGCCGTAAGTCCGGCGCTGATGCTACGCCCGGTGTAAAGTACGTCGTCGATAAAAATCACGTTTTTGTTCTCTACGACAAAATCGATCCTGGTCGAATTGGCCTCGAGCGGTTTTTCCCTGCGGCGGAAGTCGTCCCTGAAAAACGTGATGTCGAGATAACCCAGTTTCACATCGCTTACACCATAGTCGTTCTCGAGCATGGCTTTGAGTCGGTCGGCCAAAAAAGTGCCGCGCGGCTGGATTCCGATAAGTAAAGTTTGGGAAAAATCGAGGTGCTTTTCAATCAACTGACAAGCCAGGCGATGCAGGATGATATTGACTTCCTTGGCGGTGAGCAATATTTTCTGACCCATAGTGACGTGTTGTGTTTCGGGATGTAAAGGTAGGGATTAAAAATTTCAATTCCCAAATTCCATCCCGATAGCTATCGGGACCAATTCCGACAGTTATCCGGACCAACTTCCGAACTCCATCTCGCATCTTAAAATTTTTTGCTTTGGAAGTGTGATTTGTATTGGCCTTGCGTCAAAAGAAGTGTTTTGGTTTGTCAGACATTTAAGTTGCATCGTAGACCATAAAAAAATCAACAACTTTTACAGATTTTCTGTAATCCGATATCTGGCATTTTTTGTAGGGATACATCCGCCCCTTCCCCTAAAAGCAAAGGTCGGATTTTCCAAATTACGATCGGTACAGAAAATCTGCCGTTTTTGTTAAATGTAGGTTGTCGATTCTAACCTCTAAATGTGGATCCGAGGCAAAAAAATCCGTGCAAAAAAAAGCATTCGAATCTGAAGTTTGTTGCGCTCGCCAACACAGGAAGACAATTTTGCAACAAAAACGCGTCAAGCCAGAGTTTGGAATTTGGGATTTGGAATTTGGGATTTGGGATTTGGAACTTGGGATTTGGATTTTGGATTTTGGATTTTGAATTTGCAATTTGGATTTTTGAATTATCTTAGTACGCTCACTCAAGCTTCCTCCCCAAATGGAACAACCTCGGTTCAACCGCGTACGAATCATCTTCATATCTTCGGCTTTTTTGCTGCTGCTGCTTTCGGTTCTTTCTTATCATCGGATAGCTTCTTTGCATCGGTCGGCAGAGTTGGTCAACCACACGACTCAGGTAAAACTCGACCTGCAGAACATCTACATTTCGGTTTCGGAAGCAGATTCCGGCATTCGCGGATTCATCCTGACCCAGGATTCGACATATCTCGATCGTTTCAACCTGAATTTATCGGAACTCAATATCGAGACGGAACATCTGAAAGAACACACCACAGACAACTATTCCCAACGCATGAACCTGATCAAGCTTCGCGAGATCGTCAAAAGGCGGATCGATTATATGCGTTATTTGCTCAAAGAGTCGAAAATGCACAAAATCCAGAAAGGACAATGGCTGGGCGCGCGCAAGATCATGACCGAACTCAGGCTGCATATCGCCCACATGAGCAAGGAAGAAGACATGTTGCTCAAACTTCGGCAGGTCGCACTCGAAGAAGAAATGCTCATCACGCCTTTGTTCACGGTATTTCTGACCGTGGCGGCGCTTTTGGTGCTGATCGCTTCCTATTTTATGGTAAACCGCGAACTGACGACTTCGACCTCGTTACGACTGCAGATCGAGGAACGAAATGCACAACTCGAGCAACGAAACACGGCACTTGACCAGATGAACAAGGAACTGGAATCGTTCACGTACATTTCCAGTCATGACCTTCAGGAACCGTTGCGAAAAATGCAGACGTTCATCAGCCGAATCATCGATAAGGACAACGAGAATTTATCCGATGTAGGGCAAAATTACCTTAAAAGAACTCAGGAAGCGGCAAACCGTCTGCAGAACCTGATCCAGGATTTGCTTGCCTATTCGCGCGTGAACAAAGAGATTTTCCCGTCAAAAGAAGAAGACCTGCACCTGATCGTGAACGAAGTCAAGGACGAACTATCGGAAGAAATCCAGGCAAGCGGCGCCAAGGTCGAGGTGAAAGGAAAAAAGGAAGTTCGCGTGATCATTTCCCAATTCCGGCAATTGCTGATAAACCTTGTCTCGAACGCCATAAAATTCACGGCCGACGGCACAAAACCACATATCGTCATAGCGCATTCCATCGTAAAGGAATGGGAAATCCCGGGTGCGAAAAAATCTGAAAAGGCATTTTCAAAAATCGAGGTCTCAGACAACGGAATCGGCTTCGACCCAACCTACCAAACACGTATTTTCGAGGTTTTCCAGCGCCTTCACACGCGAGAAGAATATTCGGGAACAGGCATCGGACTGGCCATCGTGAAGAAAATCGTCGAAAATCACGACGGTTACGTCACGGCTCACGGTGAAGAAGGAAAAGGCGCGACTTTCACGATTTACCTGCCGTGTAAATAATCCGGACTAATTCTGCAAAATTCTACAAAAATGCTGTAAGGAAGCGGGCTCGCGTTTTTCGGAACTTTGAAAAACAAATCCTAAACGACCCAACCATGAAACGTTTTTCACTTTACACATTTGCACTCGTCTTCCTTTCGCTCACTCTCACAAGCTGCGAACTCTTTGAAGGAGTTTTCAAAGCCGGAATGGGCGTCGGAATCTTTATCGTGATCGCCATTTTGGCCTTGATCATCTGGATAATCTCGAGGTTCAGAAAATAACACCAGAAACAAAAATTGCTATTTGAAGACTGCTTTCGGGCGGTCTTTTTTTTGTGTCGAATTCGTCCAAAATGTTATTTTTTGGAAACCAAACAAACAAGATCTATTCCGTAAACGCAACGCCCGAATTCAAAAAAGCACTGTACACAAAGCTCAAAACCGAAATCGCGATCGCTTTGCACGACAAATTCATTTTCAGCCACTTCGCCAAGCGCGCCAAAGCCTTCCAAGTTTGGCGATATTGAGCACAAATTTCGCGAATCGCTTTCGGAAATGCTGCAAAACCCAATGTACGAAATTAGGATCTCTCCCGAAAACCGAACGATTCTGAGACATTACCTGCATTCGCATCCGGTCTATTTCGAAGGGAACCACTATGATAACGAAGCCATCCGAATCAAGAACCAAGCGGTGGAAAAGTATTATGAAGTCGTCAGGGAATCGTTTTTCCGAACCAAGAAAAAGCTGCTGGAATTCAAGACTTCGCTTATCGACTAACACAAAAAAACCGCTGCGATCAACAGCGGTTTTTCTTTATGAATACATTTTGGCTCTGAGCTCCTTGATTTTTGGATCGTCAAGGTAATCGTCAAAGGTCGTGTAACGATCAATTACGCCTTTCGGAGTCAACTCGATAACGCGGTTGGCGACGGTTTGCGCGAATTCGTGGTCATGTGTCGTAAACAACACCGAACCTTTGAAGTTCTTGAGCGAGTTGTTGAAAGCCGTGATCGATTCGAGATCTAAGTGGTTTGTCGGTTCGTCGAACATTAAAACATTGGCTCTTTGCATCATCATTTTGGATGTCATGCAGCGCACTTTTTCACCTCCGGACAAAACTCTCGCCGATTTCAGCGCTTCCTCACCGGAGAAAATCATTTTGCCAAGAAATCCACGCACGTAGACTTCATCGCGTTCCTCTTCGGTTTTCGACCATTGGCGCAACCAATCGACCAGGTTCAAATCGACGTTGAAGTATTCGTGGTTGTCCACCGGAAGATAAGCTTGTGTCGTGGTGATTCCCCAATCGAAAGTTCCGGCATCGGCTTTTTGCTTGTCGTTCAGGATTTCGTAAAATGCAGTAGTGGCGCGTGAATCTTTGGAGAAAACGACGATCTTGTCGCCTTTGGCCATGTTCAGGTCGACATTCGTGAACAACGTTTCCCCGTCGACCGAAGCCGCAAGATCCTTGATGTTCAAAATCTGGTCGCCGGCCTCGCGTTCCTGTTCCCAAATGATCGCGGGATAACGGCGGGACGATGGTTTGATATCGGCGATATTGAGTTTCTCGATCATTTTCTTACGCGAAGTCGCCTGCTTGGACTTGGCTACGTTAGCCGAAAAACGTCGGATGAACTCTTCGAGTTCGGCTTTTTTCTCCTCGGCCTTCTTGTTTTGCTGGGCGCGCTGTTTGGCGGCCAACTGGCTCGATTCGTACCAGAAAGTGTAGTTTCCGGAGTAGTGGTTGATCTTGGAGAAGTCGATATCTGAGATATGCGTACAGACCGCGTCCAAAAAGTGCCTGTCGTGGGAAACGACGATAACCGTATTTTCGTAGTTGCCCAGGAAATTCTCGAGCCAAGTAATAGTTTCAAGGTCAAGGTCGTTCGTCGGCTCATCCATGATCAATACGTCTGGATTTCCGAAAAGCGCCTGTGCCAAAAGGACGCGAACTTTGAGCTTTCCGTCAAGGTCGGCCATCATCGTGTAATGGTGCTCCGATCCTATTCCGAGGTTGGACAACATCGTGGCGGCGTCAGAATCGGCATTCCATCCGTTCATTTCCTCGAACTGCACCTGCAATTCCCCTATGCGGTCGGCGTTCTTGTCGTCATAATCGGCATACAACGCGTCCATTTCTGTCTTCACGCGAAACAAATCCTTGTTGCCCATCATCACCGTTTCAAGCACGGTGTGCTCGTCGAACATATTGTGGTTCTGGTTCAAGACCGACATACGCTTGCCCGGTTCAAGGAACACGTTGCCCGATGTCGGATCGAAATCGCCTGACAAAATTTTGAGAAAAGTTGATTTTCCGGCACCGTTGGCTCCGATCACGCCGTAGATGTTCCCATCCGCGAAGACGGTATTTACCTCGTCGAACAAGATACGTTTACCAAATTGTACCGATAAATTATTTACTGTTAGCATCTTAGGTAATGGCTTTTAAAAAATGTGGTGCAAAAATAGCAAAAAAAACGCGTTAATCCTTGCGCGCAAACGCCTAAAAATGGGCAAATTACATTTAACTATGCCTTAACAAATACTTTAGTATCACGCGCATATTTTTGTTGCACATCCGTTGATTTATGCCAGACCTGAAAATGATCCGCACCTTGGTGATCCCGTGCGCTCTAATGTTGTTGTTGATGTCGTGTGACAAGAAGTACGGCCGAAAGGATTACACCGCTTTTTTCGGAGGCGAAGTACTCAATCCGGAAAACCGATATGTGCTGTTCTGCAAGGACGGAGAAGTGATTGACACCATTCCGCTCAAGGACGACAATACCTTTTTCAAACAATTCGATTCGCTTGCGCCCGGACTTTACTCCTTCCGGCACGATCCCGAATACCAATATGTCTATTTCGACAAGAACGACAGTTTGATGGTTCGCGTCAATGCGCGTGATTTTGACGAATCGGTGGTTTTTTGCGGACGTGGCGACCAGAAGAACAATTTCCTCATGGAAATGTATCTCAAGAACGAAGCCGACAAGAACAAATTCTACCCGATTTTCGATTACGAAGTTTCCGAATTCGAGAAAGCCGCCGACAAATCGTACGAAGCCTCGAAGAAATTCTATGCGACAAAAAAAGACGAGATCAGATGGAGCGATGATTTTGACAAGTTCGCCAAGGCCGCCGTCGATTTTCATTACTATTCCAAGAAAGAGATTTATCCGTTGGTGCACAGAGTCAGGACAGGCGTCGATTTGACCGATGAAATTCCGCAGGAATATTACGATTTCAGGTTAAATGTAGATTTCAACGACGAGGAATTGCTCGGTTACGCGCCTTACATCAGCTATCTGTCACACATGCTTGGCAATCGATCGGCGATCAATTATCACAATCATTATTCCGAAGCCGATTTGGCGCTCAAGGAAAACATCACCAAACTCGAGATTGCGGACACGCTTATCAAGGACGACAAGGTCAAGAACATCATCCTGAACAATATCGCTTTCAGTTATCTGCTCGAAGACCAGAACATGGAGAACAACCACAAGTTCCTCGAGATCTTCCACAAATTCTCTACCGACAACAGCAAAAAGAACGAGATCAATAAGATCGGCCTGGCCATAAAACAGCTCAAGGCCGGAAATGAATTACCCGAAGTCGATTTGGTCGGAATTGACGGAAAAACGATTTCATCGGCAACTTTTACAGGCAAAAAAACCGTGTATTTCTGTTGGACGAGCAAACTTGAATCGCACTTTCGCGCCTCTCACAATAAAGTGGCAAAACTCAAATTGGCGCATCCCGATTATCAGTTCGTGGCCATCAATCTCGACGACGACGAGGAAAAATGGGGACGAATTCTCGCCAATTACAAAACCACCGGCATCGTAGAGACGCGTTGTCTCGATTTCCAGAGTGTCAAGGACAAATGGGCGATCACGAAAATCCATCGTACTATCGTCACGAACTCCGACGGCACGATCAAAAATGCGTTCGCGAACCTGTTTGACGTGAACTTCGAGAAAGAACTGTCGACCAACGCCAACGCGAATTCCACAATAATAACTTCCCGATAACGCCGACTCGCCAATATTTGTCCGGACTATCGTCTGAAGGTTAGTACACTAATTGAAAATCTGTCGATGAATTCGCGAATTCGCGGTTGGAATTTTTACACGTAAAATACTTCTCAATTTGTACATTACCTGACTTCAGTTCGCGTTGCTCGGGTCGTGGCTTTACAAACAAAATAAACCATTAAGATCATTAAGAACAGTAAGGCATTTCGTTTTCGTAACTATATTTTTTAAACCATTAGGGCGTTAAGGAAGTTAGCTATCCGTAATCATTTGCTTTTTGCTTTGCCGCATATCTAATAAAATCTAAGAGAGTTAAGCCGCGAATTCGCGAATTCATTGACGCGATCAAGATTGAATTCGCGAATTCGCGGTTGAATTACAAAGTCAGTAATTGAAAATCTGGCGAAACCACCAAAAAAATCCGCATCAAAAAAAGCCAACAAAAAAACCGCGAACAAATCCGCGGCTTCAAAAAATATCAGCAAAAATCTTATTTGTTCCCTTTCTGGAAATCGGCTACGAATTGCGCCAGACCAATATCGGTCAACGGATGCTTCAACAAGCCCAAAATAGCCGAAAGCGGTCCAGTCATCACATCAGCCCCGATTTTGGCACAATTCACGATATGCATCGTATTGCGAACCGAAGCCGCCAGAATTTCGGTCTCATACCCGTAATTGTCATAAATCTCGCGAATTTCCTGAACAAGGTTCAATCCGTCGGTAGAAATGTCGTCCAAACGTCCTACGAAAGGCGAAACGTAAGCCGCACCGGCCTTGGCAGCCAGAAGCGCCTGACCCGGTGAAAATACCAACGTGACGTTAGTCCTTATTCCCTTGTCTGAAAAATATTTACAGGCGCGGATGCCGTCCTTGGTCATCGGTAATTTCACCACGATGCGCTCGTGAAGTTCAGCCAACTCATCGCCTTCCTTGACCATTCCGTCATAATCGAGAGCGTTTACCTCGGCACTCACGTCACCGTCCGAAATATTGCAGATGTCGACGTAATGTTTGAGGATATTGTTCGTGCCCGTAATGCCTTCCTTGGCCATAAGCGACGGGTTCGTAGTCACTCCGTCAAGAACTCCGAGTTCCTGAGCCTGTTTGATTTCGCTAAGGTTAGCCGTATCGATAAAAAATTTCATAGTATAGTATTATGTGTGTTTATTTTGTGCTGTGAATGAAGTAACCAACGTGTCTGCCACTGCTTCTGGATCTGCAACTGCAACTGTTACCTAAATCTGGGCGTTCCGGCGGCAAGTTCCAAAACAAACCATATTCTGCCACAAGAACTGTTCGCCTCAACGAATCCAAAAAGCCGCCGTCGGGCTGCCGCTGCTATCTTTTGCACGAATTATGGCTTTTGAACAAGCATTTTGCAGGCAAAAGGATATCCGCTCACATCCCTAACGCAATGTCCTACGAAAGTACGACTTATTTCCCATTGAAAACAAATAAGTGTGCAAGATACATTTAACTATAATTTGTAGTGTTTCATCAGCATTTTCTCGTAAGTCTTGTCGGGTAAAATCCTTTTCAGTACAATCGAGAATTTTGACAAAAATGGCCCGACCTTGTAGTGTATTTTCGGTTTTGTCGTATTGATGATCTTCTCGACCTCATACGCCACAACAATTGGATCGTCTCCCGAATTCACGTGCTGATTTACCAATTCGATGGTGCGTCCGTAAACTTCGGCATAAGCGGATGAAGGCGACAAAGGCGTGTAATATCTCCTGGAAGCGATATCCGTGGCGAATTCTCCCGGCGCCAAATTGCAGACTTCGATCCCGAAACCTTTCACTTCCATTCGGATCGCTTCGGTCAAGAGTTCCAGAGCGCCTTTCGATGCCGAATAAGCCCCGCGAAAAGGCAATCCCGTATAGCCCGCAATCGACGTGATGTTGATGATATGGCCGCTTTTTTGCGCCCTCATATGTGGAATTGCCGCTTTCATCACCTCGATCGGTCCAAATAAATTCGTCTCGAAATGACTGCGGATCTCGTCTGTAGGAATTTCCTCAAGCGGCCCAAGAATCCCAACGCCGGCATTGTTCACCAAAACATCGATACTTCCGGCAATACCTACGACTTTGTCCACGCAACGTTTTATGGTTTCAGGTTTGTTGAGATCGAGCGCCAGCAATGGAAAAGGCGAATTGAGCACTTTCTCCGGGTTTCGGCTTGTCCCGAAAACATTGTGCCCTTTGTGGAAAAGATATTCGGCGACAGCTTTGCCCAGTCCCGAGGAGGCGCCAGTTATTAGGATGGTTTTCATGTTTCGATTCTGGATTTTTACCTGTGCAAAAGTCCGAATAATTTTTAGAAGCGTTATAGATAATCTTTTAACAAAAAGTACAGATTTTCTGTAAGTGGCGTATTCGGAATTTCCCGAAATTACCTTCAGGGAAGGGGCCGGTGTTTATCCCTAAAAAAAATCTAGCCGACCTGATTACAGATTTTATGTAATTATTGTTAAAGTTTCGTCGATAAAGATTACATAATGAAAGGTCAGTCCAATAGCTATTTTGTCCTTGATTTGCGCCCAAAAAGTTTCCACGTCATCGGTTTTAATGTGCGCGAATTTGGTTTGGAGAGCATGATCTCACATTCGTTTCGACGCAACGCCGCCCAACCCCTTTCGGCATTCGATTCGCCGCAAATAAAACCCAGAATGCCTACGTAGAAAGCGATCGTGTCCTCGATTTCGTCCGTGTACAACATGGGGATGACGGCAGAAATTTCATATCAGTAACGAGGTTTGAATAATTTGGTAAAAGCTTTGTACAAACTTTGGTGCAGGATCGTTCCGTGGTCTTCGTCGGACAGCAAAGCGAAATCCGACTTTACGCCTTTTGTTGCAGCGATGATTTTGTAAAAAACGTCCGCGTCTTTTTGCATGATTTTATCTTCCTTTCCACCAGCGGACACATAGACATATTTGCCTTTGTAATCGTTTTTGGACACGACCACTTTCGCATTTTTGAGCAGGCTTTCATCGTCCCACCACAAACTCGGACTCACGATAAGGTAATGCGAGAAAAGCTGCGGTTTCCTGAGCAGAATCTCGCCGACAAGAAGTCCGCCAAGGGATTGGCCTATCAGGTAATTTTCATTTGTGGTTTTATAGTTCGATTTTATGTATGGCAAAAGTTCCGTTTCAAGAAACCGGATGAAGTCATCGGAATGTCCCGTCGTAGGATATTTGTCGGTCAATTCTTTCAGATCGGTGTGAAAGGTGAAATCGCGCTTGCGGTCGACATTCTCGATTCCGACGACAATCGTCTCCGGCATCGTATACATCAGATTGAAAAACTGCACCAAACCAACCACATGCAGGAAATCTTCACCGAGCGAGCCGTCCAGCAAATAAACCACCGAATACGATTTATCCTTGTCGTAACCCTGTGGCAAATAGATGTTGATTTGCCGATTCTCGTTCAACACCGCTGACTTTATGGTCTTGATTTCTCCTATCGTAAGCGGCTTTTGGGAAATAGTTTCGGTTTGGGCAAATGTTGTTGCGACGCAACAAAACGCGAAAAGGGAAAGGAGTTTTTTCATGGTCCTAAGGTACGAAGATTGGGGAAAGTGTCAGTAGCAGTAGCAGAAGTAGCGGCGGAATAGCAGTAGCGGACGGACGCAATACAAACAAAAAAATCTCCCGAAAGGAGATCTCAAAGTAAAAAAGATGGCAAGCGACCTGCGTCGCACCGCTACAACCATATACCCTTGCTATGTTCCCATCCTGGGGGATTCTACAGGAGCTGGTCGCGCAGGACTTGCCGTTGCAAATATACAATCTTTTCGTATTTTCGCAAACGCGCACCCCAATAAATACGGGATTTGCGCCTTAATCCAGAAATTTCCTTAACAATGAAATATAATCTTTTGGCAGCCACGTTTTTAGCTTTGGCATTCAACGGTTGCGAAAATCCAAAATTGGGTGAAAAACACTTTTCTTTTGATGAATCCAAGTTCAAAACCGCCTACAAAGTTGGCGACAAGGTCGATTTGGTGATCGCGAATCCAGAAGACAAGGCCATAGACAGCATCGCGTTTTACGCCAATGAAAAACGCGTTTCGGCTGTAAAAGGCGCCGGAAATTGCAGTTTTTCGTTAGCCGATGCGAAACTTGGCTACCAGCAACTGAAGGCTTTGGTCTATTTCGAAGGATCGACGGCCGCCGAGGAAATCACGGCAAGGGTGGAAGTCATGTCGAGCGTGATCGCCAAACCATTGAAATATACCGTAGTCCGAACTTTTCCTCACGACACGGCCGCGTTTACCGAAGGCCTTGAATTCTACAAGGACACTTTACTCGAGAGCACCGGCCAAAACGGACGTTCGTTCATTCGAAAAGTCGACCTAAAAACCGGGAAGGCCTACAAGCAAACTGATCTCGAGCAACACTATTTCGGAGAAGGAATCACGGTAATCAACAACCAACTTTTCGCGCTCACATGGCAATCGAACGTAGGATTCATCTACAATCCCGGAAATTTCAAGCGCGTCAAGACGTTTTCATACGACAGGAAAATCGAAGGCTGGGGAATGACGAATGACGGTGAATTCATCTACTGTTCTGACGGAACGGAGAAAATCTGGAAAATGGATCCGAAAACACAAAAAATGCTCGATTACGTCAACGTTTACACGACTTCCCAAAAGATCAAAGCCGTTAACGAACTCGAATGGGTCGACGGAAAAATCTACGGAAACGTGTGGCAAAAAGACGTCATCGCGAGAATCGATCCGAAAACAGGTTCGGTCGAAGCCGTCCTGGATTTGGTGAACTTGCGCAAGGAACTCAAGAATCCGGCCTCGGAAGTTTTGAACGGAATCGCTTACAACAAGAAAACCAACACTTTTTTCGTGACCGGAAAGAACTGGGATAAGATGTTCGAGATCAAAATTTCGGAGTAAGCCGCGAATCGACTTTTCGGAAATTCACATTTATTCGTGCATTTGTGGCATTTATCTTTTTCCACAAATGCGCGAATTCATCTTCACCCGAATTCGACTGCAAAAAATTCAGCCGCGAATTCGCGAATTTACGATCGGTGCCAAACTCGAATTCGCGAATTCGCGGCTGAAAAATAGGCAATGTGCGAACTTATCTTCACCCAATTCAACTACAAAAAATTTGGCCGCGAATTCGCGAATTTACGCGCTGTGCCAAACTCGATTCGCAAATTTGCGGTTGAAAAATAGGTAATGCATGAGCTTATCTTCAGCCAATTCAACTGCAAAAAATTTGGCCGCGAATTCGCGAATTTACGCGCTGTCCCAAACTTGAATTCGCAAATTCGCGGTTGAAAAATAGGCAATGCACGAATTTATTTGTGTGGAAATCTGTCGAAAATCAAGCCCGATCTGCGGCAAAAATCACAAAAACAGGTTAATCGAAAGCAGTGTTCAACCGCAAAGTCGTACTTTATCGTCACAACAACACGACTATGAAATACTTGACCTCACTCCTACTCGCGCTTTTTTTGGCGGCAAGCTGCGGTTCGTCCGATGACGAAAATCAACAGGATACGCCGAATCTGCAAGCCCAAACGCTTATGAATGTCGCTTACGGAGGCGATCCACAGCAAAAAATGGACGTCTATCTTCCGGCCAACAGAACCTCCCAAACCAAAGTTTTTATCCTGATCCACGGCGGCGGATGGAGCGGCGGCTCGCGTTCCGATATGGCATTTTTCATCCCCGGGCTCAAAGCCGTCTTCCCAAACCACGCTATCGTCAATCTCGAATACAGACTTGGAACGGCGGCAAGCCCCGGTTTTCCCAAGCAAATCCAGGACATAGAGAAAGCTATCGATTTTCTCAAAGCCGAAAATTATCAGATCTCGAACCAATACGGATTGATCGGAGCCAGTGCGGGTGCGCATTTGTCGATGCTTTACGGATACGATTACGATCCTGATCACGAGGTAAAGGCGATTTGCAGTCTTGTCGGACCGACCGATTTCACCGATCCGAATTACCTGAACCATCCGTTGTTCCAAGGCGGACTCACGGCTTTGGTCGGCAATTTTACCTTTGAACAGAACCCAGAAATCTATGCCGAGGTAAGTCCGCGAACGCACGTCAGCGCGTCATCTCCGGCGACAATCCAGTTCAACGGCGGCCTCGATCCTTTGATTCCGGTCACTCAGCAGTCGCGACTCAAGGAAAGACTGGACAGTTTCAACGTTTACAACGAGGCCTATTTATATCCGACTGGCGGGCACGGCACGTTCAACGCACAAGACTCGGCCGATTTCCAGGCGCGTCTCGTGGCCTTTTTCCAAAATAAGTTCAATTGATAAAATCCATCCCAACCTTTTTTGCCGATCGGACATCTTTATAAAAAAGCCGACGACAAAAGGTGTTCCTACATCACTCGCGTCCGACCGCTCCCAGGAAAATCCGCAACTCCTGTTTTTGGTCGGACGTTTTTGTTTTTGGCTCATTTTGCAAAACCCTGAAGTGCAATCGGGCGAACTGCTGCAACTCGTAAAAAACAAGAAATGAGAAACCTATTCATAGAAATACCGACGCCTTGCCACGAAAATTGGAGTGAGATGTCACCTGTCGAAAAAGGGCGTTTTTGTAATTCCTGTCAAAAGAACGTGATCGATTTCACCAAATCAACCGACGCTCAGATTGCCGTTTACTTCGCCCAGAACAAGAATGTCTGCGGACGCTTTCGCCAAAGCCAGCTCGAACGCGAATTGATAGTCGCGGAAGACAAATCTCATAATTGGTTACTTGCGGCGTCGGGCGTTTTGGCTATGTTGTCTTTTGCTTCGATGCAAGCTCAGGAAAAGCCGAAACCTCAGGTAGTTCTTTTGGTTGGAGAAAAATTGGGCGAAGTTGAAGTTGCCGAAAAACCTTTTGTTTCCGAAGATACTGTCGCGATCGCCGCTTTGACAAAAGTCATTTCCGGAATTGTTTCAGATAGCCAAATCGCAATTCCAGGGGCAAATGTGACAGTCAATGAAACCAAGATCAGCGTGCAAACCGATATTTACGGAAAGTATCAGATCGAAGCCAAGCAAGGACAAACACTTACTTTCTCTTTCATAGGCTATACCGACGTCCAGGTGAAAATCGGAGCGCGAGACACAGTTGACGTTGCTATGTCCGAAGGCGGAATTACGTTAGGCGATGAAATAGTTTTTAGCGGATACGCTATCTATCATCGCCCGAATTTCGTAAAACGCACCTATCACAAAATTAGAAATTGGTTCCGATGAAAACATACAGCCTGAAAATCCCTAAGCCTTGCCACGAGAATTGGAGCGAAATGTCGCCCGATGACAAAGGCCGTTTTTGCGGTACTTGCGAAAAGAAAGTGCACGATTTTTCGAATGCGCCCGATCGCGAGATCATTTCCGTTCTAAAAAGTTCCGACAAAATCTGCGGAAGATTTACCAGATCGCAACTCGGACGCGAGTTGGTCGGGCCTCGTGAACCGTCTGTCTTATTGCCATACGTCGCTTCGGGGGTTTTGGGAATGCTGTCGGTCGCATCGGCCCAAGCCCAGGAAAAACCGAATGAACAAACGGTCTTGCTCGTCGGAAATCCATTGGAAGAAGTCGTAATCGATACAACACAAATCGTGGAAACGGAAATTATGGGCGATGTGATGTTTGTCGAAGAACGCGATTTTTTTACGCTTGTGGGAACGGTTTTTGACAACTCGGACAAGCTTCCTGGCGTTTCCGTCACCAATCTCGATCTCAAAAACCAGGCTTCGACGGACGTTAACGGCAAGTACCGCATCGAAGTTCGAAAAGGCGACCGGCTTGTGTTTTCGTACATCGGATACAGCGATACCACTTTCCCAGTTGGCGATTCCATGGTTTGCGATGTGAACCTGAAGGAAAACGCTGCGTTTATGGGCGAAGTCGTGGTTTCGAAAAGCAATATCTTCAAACGTGCTTATTATAAGGTTAGAAATTGGTTCCGATGAAACCGTGAGAATTTCCGGAAAGAATCACATCGGACGCCTTTCTAAAAACATCGACAACCGGAAAAAACGCTAAAAAAAAGCCCCCGATTTCTCGAGAGCTATTATCCGGCACAACAACTACTACTGCTTCTGCATCTGCTACTGCATCTGCTACTGCATTTGCTTTTGCTACTGCTTCTACCCTATTTTTTAGCAATGAACTTACTGGTTTTGGTATCGTAAACCAATTTCGTCTGCGTCGATTTGTTCTTGAGATAAACTTCGCCGTTCGCGCCAAGACTGCATTCGAAGCCTTCGCGACGTGTTTTTTCCTGCGTCTCCGAAACATATTTATCTGCCGACAGATATACTTTTTCTGTGATATGGTTCGCGAGTTCGATATTCTCGAGCACTTTCGCCTTCGATTCCACATCCACGATAGTCGTATTCTTTTGGGTAATGTCCTCGAGTTTGGTTTTGGCATCGCCCTGTTTTTTCTTTTCGGTCCACGTTACGGCGTAAAGCTGTTTTCCGCTGCAGGAAATCGGTTTGACCACGACATCGCTCGGTTCGCTCATCGTTACTTTCCTAAGACTTACCGTGTCCTTGGATGGCGAAATAGTCAGGAAAAGGTTGTTTTTACTGTAGTCGACGCTCAAATTATCGGCTTTTGCAAAAGATTTTGGACCAGCCGCCACCGTAGTTTTGGCCTTGCTTTTCGATTTTTTTGATTTTTGGGCAATAGCCGATGTGCAAGTGAGCGACAAGGCCAAAGCGACAAAGAATATTTTTTTCATAGTGATTTGGATTTACGGCAAAATACGAAAATTCACATAGCCGAATTGTTAATTTCTTATCTTCGGACGAACCGATAAATGGAAACAGAAAAACGTGTTTATGAGAATTTTATTTCTTTTTGCGATGATTTTCGGAAGCCAGTCCGGATTTTGCCAACTAAATTTCGAGAGACATTCCGATAGAAATTTAGGCATTGCGCTTTCCTATCCCAAAAACTGGAAGCCTAATTACAAAAATCCTAACAGGTCCGTATCGTTTACAGCAATGCGGTTGGAAAACGATCGTCCGGCGGCATCGCTTTGGATACACGTGTCGGAAGACAAAAAGGAATCGTTGGACACCTTGACTTTCAACTACATGAAATTGTCGCAAAAAAACGGAAACAAGATTTCGGGAGGAAAGGAAGCGAATTTTGGCGGCAGGCTTTACTATTTTTTCACGACTTCACAGAAAAATCAGGAAGACGAAACAAGGTCTCAATTTTACACGACAAAATCTGGTGACAAATTTTATATCGTCTGTTTCATGGGCTATCGCGCAGATTACTACGCTAAATACGAACCGGATTTCCTCAAAATAATCGAAAGCCTCAAAATCGATTGACAGATAACGATTTGCGTCAGACGAAGACGTCTATTGTCTACTCATCTTTGGTCTTCGCCTATAATCCATAAAAAAACCGGACTGTTTCCAATCCGGTTAACTACAATTATTAATTAACAATTATTAATTAACAATTATTAATTAATAGTTATTAATTTACTTCACTTCCTCATAATCGACATCCTGGACATTATCGCCAGAATTCGCATCACCTTGAGGAGCGTCTTGCTGCGGCTGGCCTTGAGCGGCTTCACCTTGCTTGTACATATCTTCCGAAGCAGCTTTCCAGGCGGCATTCACTTTGTCAAGCGCCGGTTGGATCACGTCTACATCTTTCGTTTCGTAAGCCGTCTTCAATTCCGCCAAAGCTGTTTCAACGTTAGACTTGTTCGCCTCTGAAAGCTTGTCGCCAAGTTCGGTCAATTGGGCTTCGGTCTGGAAAATCATGCTGTCGGCCTCGTTGAGTTTCTCGACTTTCTCTTTCGCTTTTTTGTCGGCGTCGGCGTTGGCTTCGGCGTCCTTGCGCATTTTCTCGATTTCTTCCTGGGTCAAGCCCGATGAAGCCTCGATTCTGATATCGTGCGACTTTCCGGTTCCTTTATCAGTTGCCGAAACCTTGATGATTCCGTTGGCATCGATATCGAAAGTCACCTCGATCTGAGGAACGCCTCTTTGTGCAGGCGGAATGCCATCCAGGTGAAAACGTCCGATCGTCTTGTTGTCAGTCGCCATGGCGCGTTCTCCTTGCAAAACGTGGATTTCCACGCTCGGTTGGTTGTCAGCGGCAGTCGAAAACACCTGTGATTTTTTGGTTGGAATTGTCGTGTTAGATTCGATCAATTTCGTCAATACGCCGCCCATAGTCTCGATTCCTAGCGAAAGTGGCGTAACGTCCAAAAGCAATACGTCTTTCACGTCTCCGCTCAAAACACCACCTTGGATCGCTGCTCCGATGGCCACAACCTCGTCAGGATTTACGCCTTTCGAAGGTTTTTTTCCGAAGAACTTCTCCACTTCTTCCTGAATTTTCGGGATACGTGTCGATCCACCGACCAAGATAACCTCGTCAATGTCCGATTTCGACAAACCTGCATCTTTCAACGCTTTTGCAACTGGTTCCATCGAACGACGCACCAAAGTATCGGCCAATTGCTCGAATTTGGCTTTCGTCAATGTTTTCACCAAGTGCTTCGGACCTGAAGCCGTAGCCGTAACGTATGGCAAGTTGATTTCGGTCTGAGCCGATGAGGACAACTCGATTTTCGCCTTTTCGGCAGCTTCTTTCAAACGCTGCAATGACATCGGATCCTGACGCAAGTCAACGCCTTCCTCCGATTTGAACTCGTCTGCCAACCAATCGATGATCACTTGGTCGAAGTCATCACCTCCAAGGTGCGTGTCTCCGTTTGTAGACAATACTTCGAAAACGCCGTCACCCAATTCGAGGATCGAGATATCGAAAGTACCGCCACCAAGGTCATAAACCGCGATTTTTTGGTCTGTCGATTTTTTGTCAAGTCCGTAGGCCAAAGCGGCTGCAGTCGGCTCGTTGATGATACGCATGACTTTCAAGCCCGCGATCTCACCCGCTTCTTTGGTCGCCTGACGCTGCGCATCGTTAAAGTAAGCCGGAACGGTGATTACCGCTTCGGTAACTGTCTGGCCAAGATAATCCTCGGCCGTTTTTTTCATTTTCTGTAGTGTCATCGCTGACAATTCCTGTGGCGTGTACAAGCGTCCGTCAATGTCGACGCGGGCCGTGTCATTGTCACCTTTCACAACCGAGTAAGGAACGCGTCCGGCCTCGTTTTGTGACTCAGAATATTTGTTCCCCATAAAACGCTTTACCGAAGCGACCGTCTTTGTAGGATTGGTCACCGCCTGGCGTTTTGCAGGATCACCCACTTTGATTTCACCGCCTTCAACGAATGCGATTACCGAAGGCGTGGTGCGTTTTCCTTCGGAGTTCGGGATTACGACAGGCTCGTTACCTTCCATTACGGCAACGCAGGAGTTGGTCGTACCCAAGTCAATTCCGATTATTTTTCCCATGATTCTATGTTTAATTTTGTGTGTTTACTTTGAATTTGGCAGTCCTTAGTCAATTGTTGTGCCATTACTGCGTTTGTCAGTTTGGTATGACAAGATGACATTTTTTAAATCCAATTTTCATCGCGATAGCCTACCTGGGCAAGATCCCGACTTTATCGATAACCTGCATTTAACAAAAACTACGGTTTTTCTGTAAACGACTTATTTCGGAAATTCCGATCTTACCTTCAGGGAAGGGGTTGGTGTAGTATCCCTACAAAATCGTCATCAGCGATATTATAAAAAACGAAACTTTTTTTCGACAAAATTAGAGTCGTCGTTATTTTAAGCTCTTACCCGCTGCCCGCTGCTAGCTTTTTTGCAAGCGCCAGCTTTTTCTACGACTGCAACGAGCTTCCGCTGGTCGCTGTTGCAGCCGTGAAAAACCAAGGTGCTTCCTGCAAAAGGCTATCCGCTTGCATCGGGGCTATGAATTCGCGGTTTCGGGTAACTTTTGACTTCAAAAAAAAGGAAAGTGTTAACCGAATCAATAAAACGGCCAAAATCCCCAGGAAATCTGATCCTGCGTCTTAACCAAGAATCGAGATTTTTTACTTTCGAATCCCTCAAACACGACAGTTCCATTGCTATAAGGCGAAGAATTGAATTTCGTACTGCAAGTTTTAGCTTTTCGCATTTGAAATTTGTCCCGATAGCTATCGGGACTGGGATTTGGGATTTAGAATCTGGGATTTGAGACAAATTTTTCTGCTATTCACAAAATTTTACATCAAATTCCAAAACATTCACATTTCCGAAATCGATTTCAATGCCTGCGTTACTATATTTGCACCAAAGTCCCAAATCGGCTTATCCCATACAATGGCAATGGAAGAATGCATCTCCGTTTTCGACATGCTCAAAATTGGCGTCGGACCTTCGAGTTCACACACGCTCGGACCTTGGCGCGCAGCCGAACGTTTCCTGTCGGAATTGCGCGAAAACGGCATTTTCGAAAATATCGAACGCGTCAGGATCGACCTTTACGGATCGCTGTCCCTGACCGGAACCGGCCATGCCACAGATTTGGCAGTTATGCTGGGTTTGTCCGGACAGGACCCGGAATACATTCCCGTCGAGAACATTTCATCCATCATAAAAGACATCGAGAACTCGAATTCGCTTTTGCTCGGAAACGAGAAAAAAATCGTGTTTTCGTTCCTGATGGACATCGTCTTCAACAAAAACTTCCTGCCATTCCACGCCAACGGACTAAGATTCACGGCCTACTATGGCGATTTTCAGTACGAGTCGACTTTCTATTCGATAGGCGGCGGATTCGTCGTGAAAGAAGACCGTCCGAATGCGAAGGCCAAGGAAATCATCAAATGTGCTTTTCCCTATCCGATCCAAAAAGCCGACGAGCTCTTGAAATATTGCAATGATCTGGGCAAATCCATTTCTGGGATCGTTTACGAAAACGAGAAATCGATGCGTTCGGAAGCAGATATCGACCGCGAACTCATGCGAATCTGGGACACGATGCTGGAATGCATGTATATCGGCTGCCATTCCGAAGGCATTCTTCCCGGCGGACTCAACGTTCGCAGGCGCGCTTTCGACATGCACAAGAACCTGATCGGCGACAAACCGTACGCGAATCCTCAGGAATGGCTGCAGACGATCAGAAAAACCGAGGTAAAATTCCGTTCGATACTGAAATGGGTTAGCTGTTTCGCTTTGGCCGTAAACGAGGTCAATGCGTCATTAGGCCGCGTCGTGACTGCCCCAACCAATGGAAGCTCGGGCGTGATCCCGGCAGTCCTGATGTATTATATGGTAATCGAAAACCATACGGCGAGCAACGACGACATCAAGAAATTTCTCATGGTCGCCGGAGAAATCGGCAGTATTTTCAAGAAAGGTTCGACGATTTCTGCCGCGATGGGCGGATGTCAGGCCGAAATCGGGGTTTCCTCGGCAATGGCAGCCGGAGCTTTGACCGAACTTTTGGGAGGAACTCCGGAGCAAGTCCTCATGGCAGCCGAAATCGCAATGGAACACCACTTGGGATTGACCTGCGACCCGATTGGCGGATTGGTCCAGATTCCCTGCATCGAACGCAACACCATGGGCGCGATAAAAGCCATAAACGCCGCCGAACTCGCGCTCGAAACCGATGCCAAAAACGCCAAAGTCCCGTTGGACAAAGTCGTCGATACGATGTGGCGCACCGCTCAGGACATGAACGCGAAATACAAGGAAACTTCCGAAGGCGGACTCGCGATCGCGGTGAACATGGCCGACTGTTAATTCAGGTCAAAACGTTCCGACGCAATTCGAAAAATCGTAACTTAAAGGGGATTTTCCGCTTGACGGACAATCGCACGAACGATTTTCAACCTTTCACCCAAATGCCATGTTCCACATAGTAGTCATAATCCTGTTCTTGCCCATCGCAAGCCAACTGATTCTGGGAAGTTTCAGCATCGCCCAAAAAATCAACCTCAAATATTCCGTTATCACGCAAATCAACATCGCCGTCGCGATCGCGCTTTTGATCGCCGCGCCAAAATTGCTCGATGTCGAAGCCAAGATCGAACACGTTAGAAGCATCATGCCAAGAACGACTTATTACACTTTGGCGATTTTTCTGTTTCTGGCCTTTTTGTCGGTGATCGGATTTCAGCTTGTTTGGAAAAAAGGACATAAAAAGAGACTTAATCGGGATTGACTTTTGGATTTTCGGATTTTGAAATGCGAATCTTCCCGAATCGTCGCAGATTTTACCTTTTCTGACTCGAGGTTCAACGCGAGAATTCGGATTTTTGGTTTTGGGATTTGGGATTTTCTTTGACCATTTCATAACCTTGACGTGACCTCCAAAAACAACACAAACGGTAACTTGCATAAAAAATCGCATGTCACTGTTTTTCAAAATATTGCCCGCATTTATCCACAACTGGCTGTTCAAGAGAGCTTTGCAATCCTCATTCCTGCATTGACTCCTTAATGGACCTGAACCGACCGGATTTTGGAAAGGATTTCGCTTGGGGCGTTTCCACGGCTGCTTTCCAGATCGAGGGCGCGCACGACAAAGATGGCAAAGGCCTGTCGATTTGGGATGTTTTCACCGATTCAAAAAGCAGGATAAAACACGGACAGCACGCCAAAACGGCCTGCGATTTCTACAACGCTTTCGAGCGGGATATCGATTTCCTGACCCAACTTTCCATCCCGAACTTTCGGTTTTCGCTGAGTTGGCCCAGGATTTTCCCCAGCGGAATGCGTCCGGTGAACCCAAAAGGCATCGCGTTTTACGACAGGTTGATCGACCATCTGCTTGAAAGGGGAATCGATCCCTGGGTGACGCTTTACCACTGGGATTTGCCGCTTGAACTCGAGAAAAAAGGCGGTTGGACCAATCGCGATATTGTCGAATGGTTTTCGGAATATGCTTTGTTTTGCGCCCGGCATTTCGGCGATCGCGTCCAGAATTGGATGGTGATGAACGAGCCGTCGGTTTTTACTGGCGCGGGTTATTTCCTTGGCATTCACGCTCCGGGAAAACGCGGGCTTCCGAACTTTCTCAAAGCCGTGCACCAAGCGACTTTGGCTACTGCTTCGGCGGGAAAAATCCTAAAGTCGGAACTTCCGCATGCCAATATCGGCACGACGCTTTCCTGCACGCACATTACGGCGAATTCCGCCAGTCCAAAAGACGTTCTCGCCGCCGATCGCGTCAACACTTTGCTCAATCGCTCGTTCATCGAGCCTTTGTTGGGCTTGGGTTATCCGACCGAAAATTTGTCGGTTCTAAAGAAAATCGAGAAATACATGCAACCCGATGACGTGGCGAATATGGCGTTCGATTTCGACTTCATCGGCTTGCAATGCTACACGAGAGAAGTCGTCAAATCTTCAATTTTTACACCTTATTTGCGCGCCAAACTCGTGCCCGCTACAAAGCGAAATGTTGCTTTTACCGAAATGGGTTGGGAAGTTTTTCCAGAATCGATGTACGAATTGCTCAAGCAGTTTTCAAGGTATCCGAACCTTCCGAAAATCATGTTGACCGAAAACGGAGCGGCTTTCAAGGACGTGATTTCGGGTGGAAAAGTGCAAGACGAAAAACGCATCGACTACATAAAACAACACCTGAAACAACTGCATCGCGCCAAAACCGAAGGCGTAAATGTAAACGGCTATTTCGTGTGGACGCTGACCGACAATTTCGAATGGGCCGAAGGTTACAACGCGAGATTCGGGTTGGTTCACGTCGATTTTGAAACGCAGCGACGCACGGTCAAGGAATCGGGATTCTGGTTTCGCGATTTCCTTGACGGACTCAGATCTTTGGGTTGATAAAGTTCGTCCGAATCGCGAATTGTCAAATGCTTAAATTTTCATTTTGAGTATTTTACGCGCTATGTAACGGCCGCTTTGAAATGCCGATTCCACTGTTCCGACGTCGCCCGTTCTCTCGAAAGCCTCGCCCGCGAACCAAATCGTGTTCTCGATTCCCTTATTGATTTGGGAAATCGCTTTTTTGCTTTGCGTCGTCGTCCAGGAATACCCGCCGTTTGTTTCCGATGCTTTCGTGTAGCGGAAAATCTGTTTGGCGCGCAGGATCTTCTTAACTTCGTATTTCGGGAAAGCTTCGGACAGTTTGGCCAACAATTTTTCTGACAAAACTTCGTCGGATAGAGCCGAAAGTTCTGACGCGCGGTCGTTTCCGATCCATCCGACCAAAATCGGACGCCTTAAACTGAGTTGCGTCCAAAATGTGAATTCTTCTTCGGTGAACAAAAATCCAAGGTCGGGTTGCGTTTCTTCCCAAAACGGGAATTCAAATTCGAACACGATCTTGAGCACTTCGCCAAATCCGATTTCATCGAAAAAACCGTCGTCGAACCTGGGCTCAAAAGCGATATTGCGATTTTGAAGATTGCCCAAAGTTGTTGTCACTATCACCGAATCGGCCAAAAAAACGCCCGAATTCGCACTGACCTCTACGCCTCCTTTTTGCCATTCGATCGCTTCGACTTTGTGTCCGAACAAAATCTTCCCGTGGTTTCGCGCGATCGAATCGGCCAAAAAACCCAGCAAAGGCGCGTAACCCGAAACCGGGCGATATTGGGTTTCGTGGCTCGTCCATTCCTGTCGGATGCAAAACATACTCAATCTGTCAGGATCGGCCAGATCGAGACCTTGCGCCATGTCGTGGCATTCCTTTCGGAAAGGCTCGTGTTTTTTATCTGGAAAATATCGGTTCAAAAATTCCGAAAGCGTGCAATCGCGTTTGAGTCGAGAAGCATATTTGGCGAAATCGCTCCAATATTTCGAGTCGAAACTTTCGAAAAACTGTCCGTTCCCGAACGAAGTCATTTCGAGAGAAGCCGCTATGTATTCGAGTTTGGCCTTTTTCATCAGGCCCAAAGTGAGCGGCAGATTTCCGTGAATGAACTCGGCTCCGGCTTCTATGAAATTCGTGAATCCGCGAGGAATAAAAGTGTGGACGCGCCCGCCTATTCTGTCGTTGGCTTCCAGCACCATAACATCCACGCCTTTTCGCGAAAGTTCGTAAGCCGCCATAAGTCCGGCCGCGCCCGCTCCTACCACAATTGTTTTCATGTCGTAAATTTCCAACAAAAAACCGGAACTTTTCAGATCCGGTTTCTCGTCGAGTTGCCTCGTGTTGTATATAGAGAAGTTATTGTCCTTATTTAAGTCTGGTTATCAGTACGCTTCTGCCCTTACTACGTTTGGCTTCAAACTGCTACTGCAACTGCGACTTACTTATTTGCTGCTTTCTTTTTCGCCCTGTCTTCAAGAACAGCTCCGGTTCCGGCACCAACTGCGGCACCACCAAGCGTTCCCACGATTACGCCTTCAGGTCCTTTTTTGTCGACCAAAGCTCCGGTAATCGCACCTGCACCGGCTCCGATAAGCGCGCCTTTTGCAGTACCGCTCATGCCTTTCTTCTGGGGCGCGGCGGCTGGAGCAGCAGCTCCGGCGTTATTGTTGGCGGCGACTCTTCTGGCTTCGGCGGCGCGGGCATCGGCCACTGCGTTCATCGAGTCGACTACGCGTTGTCTTTCTTGTTCAGCTTGCTGTTGTTGCATCACCATTTTGAGTGAATCCAGCTCGCGTTGTTGGTTTTGTTGGGCTTTTTCGGCGGCCATGTCCTTACATCCCGTAAAGGCTAGAGCCGTAACTAATAGAAGTGCTAACTTTTTCATGATACTTTACTTTTGTCAGGTTATGGGTCAAAGGTAGTGCCGCGATTTCGCCAAGTCGTTATACGATTTTCCGAAAGTTTTACAAGGCGCATTTTTTTGGTAATCCAAACATTAACACACGTTTTGGCGTCAACTTACATAATCGGATTACATTTGCCCGATTTTAAAAAAACGCAAATGAACTTAAGAATGAACGCAATAGCCGTCGTTTCGGTTATTTTAATGGGATTGAGCGCAGGCGCGCAGAGCATTTCGTCAGAGAAAGTCGAGTTCCAATCTGTGAACCAACCTTCAGAAAGCGTAGAGGAAGCGAACCGCAATTTCAATGTCACGGTTACCTCGCCTTACAGCCTAACGGCCGAGGACATCGTCAAAAAATCGAAGGAAGACCACGCATTGGCCGTGAAAAATTACGACCAGACAGTTGCCCAAAGCAAGGTCGACTACAATGAAAAACTCAAGGAACACGACGCTGACGTTGCAAAAGCCAAGAGCACTTATGAGTTGGAACAGACCGAATTCAAGAAACTTTCAATGCTCGAGCGTCTCACGATGACCGAAGCCGGAAAGAATCCGAAACTCGTGCTTCCTACCAAACCGGTTTACGTGAAACCTGCTCCGCCAGTTTATCAGGAGCCGAACCTCAAGAACTTCTCAATCGTAGACAACAACGTTCTGGCTTCCCAGATCAACATTGACGGTTACTCGCGCGGAGCGAACTACGTCGATGTGAACGTAGACATCAAAAGCCCGACGTTCCAGGACAACAACGGACAGACTTTCATCAACCAACCTACAAAAGTTGTCGTCAAAGTAAACGGAGTTGAAAAACTCAACACGGTTCTTTTCAAGGATTTCGCTTTCCTTTCGTCGGTTCCGAGCAACAATATCGACAAGGCATCCGAAGAAAAAAGACATCTGACCAAAGTGATCGCCGGCGTGAATGCGCTTCTGAACCAAAAATTCGGATACACCGCGGCCAACAAGACCATCGTGCTGCAAAGTGTCAAGAACAAAGGACAATATGACGATTTGGCCAAAGCCGATATCTACGTGACCACGAACCTGAAGAAACTGCAACCGGGCGCGGCCGAATCGAACCAGATCGCGTATGCCAACATGCAGAAAGGCATCGACATTTGGAACGCCGCTTTGCAAAAAATCGACTACAAGAATCCCAAAGCCGATTTCAACGCCAAGATCGCGCAGTTCGTGTATTTCAACCTTATCCGTTTGAACGTGGCCTTGAACCGCAAGACCGAAGCCGAAAAAATCCTGAACCAATTGCAGGAAAACCTTATTTACATCAAGCTGTCTTCGTCTGAAGAAAGCGAACTTGCCAAACTCGAAAAAGAAATCTATTCCAAAAAATGATACGCAACTTACTCACGATTGCCCTGACGCTGACTTTGGCGTTTTCGGGAACTTCGCAGACCACGAAACTCAAGACGTCTTTTGGGGAGAAATTTGCGTACGATCCTAAGATCGAACAAGACCCGAATTTGGTGCTTGCCGACAATTACGGACATTACCTGCTTTCTGTAATCAACACCGACGGATTGACCGCCAAACGCCAAATGGTGTTGCGAAAATTCGACCAGACCAATAAACTGGTAAAGACTTTCACTTACGATTTCCCTAAATTCGACATCAGTACGCTTTATAATTACCTCGGATTCGTCGTGACCCAGGACGACCGCGTCGCCGTTTTCACCGACACTTACTCCGGAAAGGCCAAGAAAAGCGCTATCACAATGCACGTTTTCGATAAAAAGTCGGGAGAATTCACGAGCACCGAACTTATGGTGAACGATATTCTGTCAGCGATGAAATCAGGATCGGCCTCGATGAAAAAGACCGACAACAACCGCCTTATCGCCCTCAACTACAACCTGTACCGCGCCAAGAACGAGCCCGAAAAAAACCGCGTTCTGGTTTTAGACGGCACTTCGCTGAAGCCTTCGTGGGAAAAGGAATTCTCGTTCGCCGACGAATTCGTGACCCAAAGTTTCGACGTGACAAACAATTCAAAAGTGGTTTTCCTGCGTTCGGCCAAAGGGTTCAAGACCGGATTCTCGATCGCTTACGGAGACGCTTCGGCACTTGTCGAAAAACCGATAGCCGAGGCCATCAAGATCCAGGAACCAAAAGCGGTCTCGATTGGCGCTTCCGATTATCTGCTAGCCTTCAACTCGCCTACCAAAGGAATCAGAGGTGGCGATTTCTCGAATCTGATGCTTTACGATCTGGCGAGCGCGACGATCCTGAACAATCCTAAAATCGACGAATTGAACCAGACCAAAGACATCGAGAAAGCGCTTTGGCGACACGTGATCGTGCACAGCGATGCGATCGAGGTTTATGTCGAGGCGAAATCTGAAGTTCGCCAAGCCAAGGTGAACAACGTCGGAAGCATGCAAAATGCTTGGGAGCCGAAGCCTTACAATTTTTCGGGCGCTTTCCTTTACGTGCTGAACCTCGACGGAACAGTCAAAAGTGTCAAGAAACTTACGACCGATGTGACGCGCCGCGCCGAACTTTTCCACCTTTACGGATTGACCGTGAAAGACGGCTACACGACAGTCGTCGCCGGAAAGGAAAAAGGATTCTACCAGATCGATCCGGACCGCAATTACGACATCAAAATGGCGTCGATCCAAACTTATTTCTGGTATGATCGTTACACAGATCCTTATCTCGATTACGTCAATCAGCTTTCGCACTACTTCAAGGACGGAAACAAAATGCTGCTCACGCGCATGACGCAGGACAACGAGATGCAGTTCATGTTCCTGACCGAGGAGAAGAACTGATACAAACATAAAAACTTGCCGGCAGGCCGTTTCGTTCGACAATTTTCTACCTTTAGGAAAAAGTCGCATGAAACAGTCTGCCGGCATTCTTTTGTACCAAACCCGGCCTTTGCGGTTCTTTCTCGTGCATCCGGGCGGACCGTTTTGGAAAAACAAGGATTTGGGCGCATGGTCGATTCCGAAAGGGGAATTCTTGGCCGATGAAAATCCGTTGCACGCGGCGGTTCGCGAGTTTGGGGAAGAAACCGGGCACGTTCTCGATTTGGATGCAAACTACCGCAAACTCGAATCGGTGAAACTCAAGTCCGGAAAAATCGTGCACGCTTGGGCTTTGGAAAAGTTCGTGGAAGCCGAAAATACCGTCAGCAACACTTTCGAGATCGAATGGCCGCCAAGGTCGGGACGCAAACTTGAGATTCCCGAAGTCGACAAGGCCGAATGGTTTCCGCTTGACGGCGCGCTGGAAAAGATCAACGAGGCACAAAAAGCGTTTCTCCTGGAAATTTCCGAGTATGCTTGACTTTTTGGATTTGACCTCGAAGGATATGGTTTGCGACTGTCCGCCAAAGCATGTTTTCGCTGCGGAAAGCCTCTAAAATGTTGTTGGTAAATTTGTGATTTCCGATGCAGGAAAAGCCGTAAATTCGAGCAGAAATCGGTTGAGAGGCGAATGCTGGAATTGTCACGCATCGGCTTGACCGAACTTACCAATCTGTCCTTCATTTTGCAGCAACAATTCAACTATACAGACATCGACCGCGTGGAAAGCCTTACCAAAAAGGAGTTTCTCGAAAACTATTACAGACGCCAAAAACCTGTCGTGATCACGCGGCAAATCGAGGACTGGCCCGCTTTTTCAAAATGGAATTTCGATTTTCTGCAAAAGATGGCCGGAGAAACCCAGGTGCCGCTTTACGACAGTCGCAAAACCGATTACACCAAAAAAGTCAACGAGCCCGATTTTACCATGACGATGTCAGAGTACATTGCCATTCTCAAGAAAGGCCCGACCGATTTGAGGATTTTCCTTTTCAATTTGTTGAAGAACGTGCCGGCAATGAAGGCTGACATGAAATGGCCGAAGCTTGGCATAAGACTTCTCAAGGGCTTGCCACTGGTGTTTTTCGGTGGCGAGGGCGCAAAGGTCTTCATGCATTACGACGTCGATTTCCCGAATATTTTCCACATTCATTTCGAGGGAAAAAAACAGTGCGTGCTGGTTTCGCCAGACGATACAAAATACATGTACAGACTTCCCTATTCATGGATCTGTCACGAGGAAATCGACTTCGACAAACCGGATTTCGAGCGCTTTCCGGCACTTCGCCAAATCAATCCTTACATTACGCATCTCAACCACGGCGAAATGCTTTATATGCCCGAAGGTTGGTGGCATTACATGAAATATGAAACTGCCGGATTTTCGCTCAGCCTGAGGTCTTTGGCCGGACGTCCGCGCAATCTTTTCAAAGGTCTCGTGAATTTGGTGATCAATCGAAATTATGACAATTTCATGCGCAGACGAAAAGGTCAGGCCTGGCTGGATTACAAAGATGCCGAGGCGATTCGGCGTACGAATGCGTTGTTGAAGTAAGAATCGGAGCAGGGAAAACTTTCTTTTGGGTTTAAGCCGGAATCATTCGTCAGGCGACGGTTTTTCCACAACCACTTCTTCCCCGACAAAAATTCCCCAAGGCTTGAGGCCGTCGACGCGATCGAAAACCACTTTGAGCACGGCAATCATCGGAATGCTCAGGAACATGCCTTTCACGCCCCAAATCATTTCGCCCACGAACAATCCCAGCAAAGCGGCAAGCGGATTGATCTTGACTTGTGATCCGACGATTTTGGGCATCACGAAATTACTGTCGAACAAATGGATCACGAACAAGGCGATCAACACGAAAAGTACGTCGGTGCTCGTTCCCGTGGCAAACGTCACTAGCAGGCTCAAAAGCAGCGAAACAAAAATCCCGATGTATGGAATCACGTTGAAAATCCCGGTTACCAAACCCAAAATCATCGCATATTTTATTCCGAAAACGCCAAAAGCCGAACACGTAAGCGCGGCCACGATCGCCATCTGTATAAGCAATCCGCTCACGTAGCGCTTTACGATGAACCTGATTTCGGCGACGGCTCCGTTCACGATCCCCACGTGTTCTTCGGCGAACAAAGCCACGATGAAACGCAGTAGCAAACGTCTGTAAAGCAGGATGAAGAACGTGTACAGAAACGTGAAAACCAGGAAAAGCACGATCGATGAAACAGACAGCAAAGCCTCGCCCGCGAGCGAAGTTCCTTTGGCAAGAGCGCCGTCGGCGGCCTGATTGACGTAAGCGATCTGATCGGAATTGTCAACGTGGAAAGTATCCGAAACCCAATCCTGCAAACTGGTCGTGGCCTTGAGCAGCTGCTCGCGAAACGCCGGAATGTCACCGGAAAGGTCAGACAGTTGCCCGATTAGGAAAAACAGCACCGACAGTACCAAAACGCTCATGCAAACCAACGTCACGGTCGTGGCCAAAGCGCGTTTGAACTTTAGCCGAAATTCCAGAAACCGCGCCAAAGGCAACAACAACAGCGCAAAAAGCAGCCCGAAAAGCAAAGGCGCGATCACGGTTTCACCAATTATGGCGATGTAAATCAACGCGATCAAACAAAAAAGGACGTGGGCCAAACGGGTGTAAAACGGAGTTGTGCGCATGGAAATTTTTTCGGTTATGAACTAAAGATAGGCAAACCTTTGCAAGCGTGTCTTGGAAATATCATGATTTGCGCCGTTTGTTAAAAAGTCGGGAAAGTCGTTTTTGAATTGCACGATTTCGTTGCAAAAGCTGATTTTGAAGCCACCGTCGGAACAAATAACCAGGTTTTGTCCATACGAAATCGTTTGCATTCCACTACAACACCACATCAAACCGCAAACAATTCTCACAAAATCAGTCCGTAAACCCGAAAAAGACTTTATCATGGCAAGTTTCGGAAAAAGTCGAAACTGTATGGTTTTTATGTGCGATGCAAAAATCGCAAACACGACAACATGCGCTATTTTTAGCATCCACCAACCAAACAAACCATGAAAATAAGAATACATCATTTTTTAGGGAAAATAGTTTTGATTTTCATTTTTTCGCTTTTCGGAAGCGGGACGGCGAAAGCCCAAATCCTGACCAACGGCGATTTCGAAACCGGAGGAAGCGGAACGGGCTTTTTCGTGCACGACTACACGCAGATCAATCCCTTAAACGGCACGAGCTCACCGGGATTCTACGCCAGGACGACGAATCCTGTGTTGATGAATTCGACTTACATTTCGGGTGGCGATCACACTTCGGGAACGGGAAATATGCTGATCGTGGACGGATCGCTTTTGTCGAACCGATTTTTCTGGACGACGGGAAGCACGGGCGGCGCGATTGGCGGATTCACGGCCGGTACAACCTACACGTTCAGCTTCTGGATCAGATCGGTTTCGAACGAAGTCACTGACGACGCCTCGACGCGTGCCAGCATCGGACTCTTTTTCGTGAACGCCAACAGCATCAATCCGGCGAACCAGAATTTCCTTGCGCCACTTCCGTCCGAAGGCTGGGTGAATGTCCAGTATTCGTTCGTGGCCGCGGCAAATAACGTCATGGTGCGCCTCAAGACCAACAATCCCGGGCCAATAGGAAATGATTTCGCGGTGGACGATTTTTCGATCGTGCAAGGCGGATTGCCGTTCGCGGGAAGTTTCGTTTCGGTAAATCCGACCTGTCCAACCACAAATGACGGTGCGATCACGGTAAATCTCACAGGCGGAACTTTGCCTTACACAGCTTACAATCTTACCGGAACGACGACGCAATCGAACAACAACGGTATTTTTACGGGTTTGGGCGAAGGAACTTACACTGTTTCGGTTTCGGATGCAAACGGACAACAATTCACCCAAACAGCGATCGTACTTGCTGCGCCAAACAGCCTTCAAGTGAGTGCCGATGCGACGATCTGCACCGGACAATCGACAACTTTGACGGCGACAGGCGGAGCGAATTCATACACTTGGACGGCCAATCCGCCGGATGCTTCGCTGACGAATCCCAACAATAGTACGCAAACGGTCAGCCCGACGGTGACTACGACTTACACCGTGACTTCGGGCTCGTCATTCGATCCTACAAACCTGATCCAGAACGGTGATTTCTCGCAAGGCGACACTTTGTTCACGACCGAATACACTTATGTGGAAAACCCGAATCCTTTCGGAGTTCAGGCAGCGTACAGCATCGTGACCAATCCTAGCGCTTGGTTTACGGCATTTTCGTCTTGCGGCGACCACACTTCGGGAAGCGGAAACCTCATGGTTTTTGACGGAGCGACAGATCCTACGGGCAATGTGATCGCTTGGAGCAACCAAAATCCTGTGACGGTTTTGCCGAATACGACTTACACTTTCTCCTATTATGTCGCTTCGGTTTCTCCCGAAAATCCGGCGAATCTCGAAGTGCGAATCAACGGCGTTTCCCAGGGCGCGCCAGTTTTGGCTCCGGGCGCGACTTGTTTGTGGACGCAGGTTTCCTACGATTGGAATTCGGGTGCGAACACGACTGCGAATTTCGCGATCTACGACAAGAATGCGGCCAGCGGCGGGAATGATTTCGCGTTGGACGACATCACTTTCCGCGAGGCGACGACCTGTCAGTATCAGGAAACGGTGACTGTGACGGTAACGCCTGGAACCGTTCCGACGTTTGCTTCGGTCAGTCCGATCTGTTCGGGCGGAAATCTTTCGGCATTGCCCACAACATCGAACAACGGCATTTCGGGAACTTGGTCGCCGGCTTTGAACGATTCGGCCACGACCGTCTACACATTTACGCCAAATGCCGGACAATGCGCCTCGGCAACGACATTGACGATCACCGTGAATCCCGGAACGACTCCAACTTTTGCATCGGTTGGCCCTATTTGTTCTGGCGCGCCGCTCAGTCCGCTTCCTACGACATCAAACGAAGGAATCGTCGGAACCTGGTCGCCGGCTTTGAACAATTCGGCCACGACCGTTTACACATTCACTCCGAATGCCGGACAATGCGCGTCGGTTGCGACCTTGACGATCACCGTAAACCAAACGAACCTCACTCCTACTTTCGCTTCGGTTGCGCCAATTTGCCTGGGCGAAAACCTGTCCGGGTTACCGACGACTTCACTCGAGGGAATTTTGGGAATTTGGTCGCCCGCCTTGAACAATTCGGCCACGACCGTTTACACTTTTACACCGAATGCGGGTCAATGTGCCAATGCGACGACGCTTACGATTGTCGTGAATCAGCCGATTGTTCCGACTTTTGCCGCAATTGCGCCAATTTGTGCAGGTTCGACTTTGAGTCCGCTTCCAACCGCATCTGCCGAGGGAATCACAGGAACTTGGTCGCCCGCTTTGGACAATTCCGCGACGACGATTTACACTTTTACGCCAAATATTGGGCAATGCGCAACTGCGACCACGTTGACAATTACGGTAAACGAAGCGCCCGATTTCTCGATTTCTCAAGGTTGCGACGGTGCGAGTTATGTGTTGAATGCGGTTCAATCCGACGCTTCAAATTCGGTTTACGCCTGGTTCGGTCCGAATGGAACGCAGATTGGATCACAGGCTTCGGTCGCCATTTCAGCACCCGGAATGTACGAACTCGTGGTTACGCAAAACGGCTGCAGTTCGCAACAGAACGTAAATGTCACCTCGACGCTTTGTACGATCCAAAAAGGGATTTCGGCCAACAACGACGGGCTGAACGACTATTTCGACCTCGAGGGTTTCAACGTAAGCCGCTTGCAGATTTTTAACCGATACGGAACTGAAGTCTACGCGAAATCAGGCTACAAAAAAGAATGGTACGGCCAGAGCGACAAAGGAAATGAACTGCCCGACGGCACTTATTATTACGTCATCAATTTCGACGATAGGAAGACTAAGACGGGTTGGATTTATGTCAATCGCGCTCAGTAGTTTTTGGAGCAGTTGCAGATAGCAGTGGCAGTGGCAGAAAGTAGTAGCAGTAGCAGTGGCAGAAAGCAGTAGCAGTGGCAGAAATCAGTGTCCGAAAGCAGAATGAAGAAGCAGAAATACGAAAGCAGAATGAAGAAGCAGAAAGTAGCTTAGGAAACGGAAGCAGTGGCAAAACAGCACAATGAAGAAATGTTCGTCCCGCCACTGTTTGCTAAGTACCGAATATTCTTTTACCGAAATTAGACAGTCCGTAATTTAAAACGGAAAATTTTCGCAAAGATTTTCAAGTAAGTTTCGATTTATCTTCACCTCCATCGCTTCTACATCCGATGCGACTGCCACTGCGATTACCACTGCCACCGCAACTGCTTCTGCTTCTGCTACTGCAACTAAAAAACTCACCCCAACGGCAATTCAAACCAAAAAAAGCTCCCCAAACCAAGATCGCTCTCAACGCCGACGCTGCCGCCCTGGGCTTCGATGAATTCACGGCTTATGGCCAATCCCAAACCGGTTCCTGACGAGTCGCTTCCCGGAACGCGGAAATAGCGGTCAAAGATTCGGGATTGGTAATTGCGGTCGATGCCCTGACCAAAATCCTTGACGCCTATTCTCACGAGGTTTCCACTTGATTTTGCCGAGATCTCGATCGTTGAATTCCCGGGCGAATAGCGAATCGCATTCGTGAGGAAATTGATCAGCACCCACGAAGTCTTGTCTTTGTCGGCGCGAATTTCGGGCAGGTCGAAATTTTGTGAAACGAGGGCGATTTTCTTTTGTTCCGATTGTGTTTTCACGGCCTCGACCGACGTCGAAACGATATCCGCGACAGCGCATTTACCGATTTTTAACTGGATGTTTCCGGTTTCGAGTTGCGACATTTCGAGCAATTCACCCGTGATCTTGAGCAGGCGCGAACTGTCGTCACCAATACTTTCGAGCAAGTGTTTCTGGTCCTGATTCAGATTTCCCGTGCGCTCGTTCTCGAGTAATTTCAGCGTCAGTTTTATCGACGCTATGGGCGTTTTGAGCTCGTGGGAAACCGTTGCGATAAAGTTCGTCTTGGCAAAATCGAGTTCCTTGAAAACCGTGATATTCCTTAGGATTATGAAGTTTCCGATGGCGACAGCTTCGTCTTCTCCGGTCGGGATTACGTTGATTTCGACGTTTTCCCGTTCGAAGTAGCTTTGCTTTCCATCTGCAAAAATCTTGATTGGATGCGCTTTGGGACTTTCGAATTCGTTCACGATCAAGGACTTGAGCAAATCGTTTCTCAAAGCGACTTCCGCTGCCGGTTTCCCGATGACATCAACTGGTTTCAAGCCCATTATTTTCAAGGCTTCATCGTTGGCCGACAAAATAATCCCGTTGTTGTCGAGGCCGATCACCGGATCGTGCATATTGTCGAGCAAAGTCTCGATGCGTTTTTTCTCGACGAGCAACTGATTGAGGTTGGAATCGGAGAATTCCTGAAGCTTTTGCGCCATGACGTTGAACGATCTTGCCAAATCACCAAATTCGCCATCGTTCGCAAAATGTAGGCGCTGTCGGTAATTTCCTTTGGCGATCTGCCGGATGCTTTCGGTGAGTTCGCGAATCGGATTGGCGATGTGGTTGGGAAGGTTCACCATCAGGTTGAAAGCGATCAGAAAGCAAAGACAGCCCGCAATGGCGATTACCCAATTGGCGGTCTCGGCCGTGTTTTTGGCCATGTCGCTCTTGGTTTTAAGCGCGTCCATATTGAGTTTCATGATCTCGAAAATGCCTTGGCGGATGTTGGCTTTGACCGATTCGTCATCTGGATTTTGCCTCAGTTGGCCGAAATTCACCTGAACGTCCCTAGTGACTTTTTCTTCTCCGGATTCGGTAATGTTCCCGATCTGTTTGCTCAGATTTTGCTCGAAAGCCGCGATCGCATCGGCATTCCCGATTTTCATCTCATCCAAAGCCGACAACATTTTCCGCGAATATTCCAGCGTGTTGTAATTGGCCTTGAGAATGTTTTCGGTATCGCGTTTTATGGCAAAAATATAGTACGAACCCAGCACGGTAAGCAGTAAAATCAGCGTCAGCAAAAGCCCGACGGCCAGATTGAGTTTGGTTTTCGTTTTCATGAAAGCAGGACTAGATCGACGTTCGAGCGCGACAATTGGTTGAGCAATCGGCTAAAGATCGACGTACTCAAAATTACTTTAAACAATCGGAAATGTGGTTTCCCGATGCAGACTGTGGTGATTTTCTTTTCGGATGCGATCTCGAGAATGCCATCGGATGCGTATTTTCGGTCGATCCTCACGACTTCGGCACCAAGTTCGACAGCCAATTTGAAGTTGTTGATCAAATGGCGTTGTTTGTCGAGCGCGATTTTATCCGGACTTTCGGTCGGCGTCTGCACGTACAGCACGAACCATTGGCCGCAATTGTAATAATTGGCCAGACGCGCGGTTTTCCGGATCACGTTTTTTGCCGTTTTCTCGTTGGACGAAATACACGCAAGCAAACGCTCGTGCCTAACCGCAACACTTTTGGGCATTTCGGTTTCGACCTTTCGCACAACCTGGCTCGCGACTTCTTTCAACGCCAGTTCGCGCAATTGCAGGATTTGTTCCGATTTGAAAAAATTCCGCAGTGCCGACGCGATTTTATCCGAAGAATAAATCTTGCCTTCCTTGAGACGTGAAATCAGTTCATCGGCCGTCAGATCGATGTTCACGACTTCATCGGCCAACCGCAAAACCCTATCTGGAACGCGTTCCCTCACGTCGATGTTCGTAATGCGCTTCACGTCGTCGTTAAGGCTTTCGATGTGTTGGATATTCACCGCCGAAACCACGTTTATGCCGGCTTCGAGAATCTCGAGAACGTCCTGCCAGCGCTTCTCGTTTTTGCTGCCTTCGATGTTCGTGTGCGCCAATTCGTCGACGATCACGACCTCGGGACGCAAATTCAGGATCGCCTGGACGTCCATTTCGTCAAGATCTTTGCCTTTGTAAAAAAGCCGTCTTCGCGGAATTACGGGCAAACCGTCAAGCAGTGCGTACGTTTCCTGACGATTGTGGGTTTCGACATACCCGATTTTGACATCAATTCCGTTTTTGAGCAACGAGTGCGCTTCGGTCAACATGCGAAACGTCTTGCCGACTCCGGCCGACATTCCGATGTAGATCTTGAATTTGCCGCGTCGCGATTTTTGGATGAGTTCCAGGAAATGTTCAGGTTCGGCCATTTGTTGTTTTTTTGGCTTTTCGTGTTGACGGACTGAAGGATTTCAGAAAGCGGATTTCGGCAGATTTTCGCGGAATTTCACAGATTTGATTTTCGGACTGATTGCTGTCCAGATTCGTTGATTCGTGGCAAACAATGGATAACGGTTTGTTGAATTGGCGCATTTGCGGATTTTCAGCTGGCGAATTATCGAATAATGAAGGTATTGACACCTTACTATTTCGATGTTAATTATAGGTGTTGCTGGCCGACGTATTTCCAGAAATCGTATCTTACCTTCAGGGAAGGGGCGAATGTTTATCCCTACAAAATCGGTGAATAAGTCAATTACAGAAAATCTGTAAAATTTGTTAATTGTAGGTTTGGCGTATTGTTTTGATTGCCGGATCGTTGTTTGGCGGATCGTCGGACAATAAAACTATTGAAACCATACTATTTCGATGTTAATTATAGGTGTTATTGGCCGACGTATTTCCCGAAATCGTATCTTACCTTCAGGGAAGGGGCGAATGTTTATCCCTACAAAATCGCTGAATAAGTCAATTACAGAAAATCTGTAAAAATTGTTAAAAAGAGGTTCAAGTATCGAAATACAAACTTCGCGTTCCATCCAAAATCTTTCATTCGGAAAATGAGTCGATCCGAAGATCGGAAGGCAATAAATCCGCAAACCAAAATTCAAAGCCTGAAACTCACCGCCAAAGTAATCCTGTTCTCGCTTTTTCTCAAATCCGGACGCCACGTATCAGTCGGCGTATCGACCCAACCGTCGGGAGAAGTCGTGCCTCCAGGTCCGGCGAAATACGGAATGTTGCTCGAGCGATAACCATATTCCAGTCGAAAGGTCACAAAATCGTTCGGCATCACGTCAAAAGTCGCCGTGCCTTGGAACATTTTCAAATCTTTTCCGGCGGCCAAAGCGTCATTGAAATCGTTATCCGCGACAGGCGAAGGCGAAAATGCGAGGTAAGCGCCCGGATTCGTAATCGCATCCGCGCGCAAAGTCAGCGCCAATTTATTCTTGCAAAACCAGACGCGATTGGCCAGTGAAGTGCCCAACATATAATTGTCCTTGGCCTCGATGCCGTCGCCCGACTGGAATCCATAATGCGAATTCAAACTGAACGCCGCCTGCGAAATCCCGCTACTCTGCTTGTTCCTGAAATAACGGTAGACGACGCTGTTGTCGTGGTGGAAACGCGCCACATCTGAATTTCTCGAGTCTTTTCCGTTCAGGTAAAAATTCGCCACGACCTGCAAATTCTCGTTCGGACGCCAATACGTGGACGAACCCAATCCGAGGCTTTGGTTCCAGCTGTTGTAAGATTGCCAGCCGTTCAAAAGCCAAAGTTCGGTTTTCAAAGTCTTGGACGGAAAATACTGCACGCGCGCGCCCTGGAAATAAAATGGCGTAAAATCGCAAACCGCGCTGCGTTGATACGACCAGTTCTCGCCCAAAACATAACTTTCGAGTCCGATGTAACTCATGAAAATCCCAGCTTCGACATTGAGTCCGTAATCGACATTGAAGTGATAACCGGCCGAAGCTTCGCGGATGTTCTTGAGATTGTCGACGCTCGTATTGCGTCCGTGGCCGACGCTTGCATCCAAATCCTGGACGATCGCGCCCATTTGCCCGTATTGCAGCCAAAGTCGGCCAATCACATTCTTGTAATTCGTCTCAAGACCGATGCTCGCCATATTGATCGTGAACTCGTTCGAGCGCCCGATCGCAGAGGAAATCGTGTGCGTATTGTCTTTCGGATGATGGAAATCGTAGTTGTAATACGAATCGACATAAACCACGCCGGTCACGATCACCTCGCCGGCCTTATCCTTGAGCTGAAGTGGGAAATCGGTTTGTCGGTTCTGGCCGTTCACCCATGAAAGGTCGTAGCCTTCGAACGGTATTTTGGGTTTTGGAATCGTATCGGTTTGGGCTTGAAGGCCAAGTGTGGCGAGGAGTGTGGCTGCCAGAATTTTGTATGAAGTCATTTTTTTAGTATTGAGGTTTTAGTTTTGAGCATGGAGATTCGAGGTTTCAGAACCTTTTTATCCCATGATCGGATTTTGGAATTTGGATTGCTTTTCTCAGATTGTCAGAAGTCGTTTGATTGTTCATTACTTGTTGGCTTTCTTTACCTGGAATATTTTCAGAATCCGTACTTTACCTTCAGGGAAGGGGCTGATGTGGTATCCCTACAAAATCGGCCGCAATCCTGATTACAGAAAATCTGTAAAAATTGTTAAATCTTGTACAGAACCATCCGTTTCTCCCCGATTTGGATTTAGGATTGGTCATTGGGATTCGATTCTTGGTATGTTGTCATTCGGATTGATTCTTAGGATTTGATTCTTGGCATTTGGTCATTGGATTTGGTAATTGGAATTTGGTCATTAGGATTTAGTCAACGGAATTTAGCCGACAACTCGAGATTCAGCTCAAGCACATTTACCGTTTCCGTGCCCGCGATAGTCGGTTTCCGGATATGTTTCCCGACCAATTTCCTTACTTCGGATTCGCTGATATGGCGTTCGTTGGCCACTCGTCTCACCTGAATCAGCGCGGCCTGGGGCGAAATATGAGGATCGAGTCCGCTGCCAGAAGCCGTTACGATATCGGACGGAATCTGCGCTTTTTCGAGATAAGGATGCGCGATCAGGAAAGTGTCGATGCGCTTTTGCACTTGCTTCAGATATTCGGCGTTCGACGCGCCTTTGTTGCTTCCGCCACTTGCGGCCGCATTGTAATCGACCGCCGACGGACGTCCCCAAAAAAATCCGGGTTTGTCGAACTTCTGCCCGATTCTCTTGTAGCCGACGGTCTTTCCGTCAAGCGTCAACACTTCGCCTTTGCCGCGATTCGGCGCCGCCTGGGCAATTCCGAAAACCAGCAAAGGATAATACACACAGAACAACACGATCAACACCAAGGTCAGTCGCAACATGGATTTTAGATTTTTCATTTTTTTGGATTAAGTAAACGTAAGAGCCGAGAATCAAGACAGTTTTACACCGATAGACAGCACAAGAAATGCGCTGATTTTTCTGACTCACAACTCACAACTCACAACTCATAACTCACAACTCACAACTCACAACTCACAACTCATAACTCAAAACTCAAAACTCACAACTCACAACTCACAGCCCTAAACAAAAACCGAAACGGCCAGATCGATAAGCTTGATCCCGACAAAAGGCACGACAATCCCGCCAAGTCCGTAGATCAACAGGTTGCGTTTGAGAATTGCGCTTGCGCCGAGAGGTTTGTACGCGACGCCTTTGAGCGCCAACGGAATCAGCATCGGAATAATGATCGCATTGAAGATCACAGCACTCAAAATCGCGCTGTCGGGAGAATGCAGCCGCATGATATTCAGGCCTTGCAAAGCCGGAATCGCAGTGATGAAAAGCGCGGGCACGATGGCGAAATATTTGGCCACATCGTTTGCGATCGAAAAGGTCGTGAGCGTTCCTCTGGTCATCAAAAGCTGTTTCCCGATCTCGACGATTTCTATGAGTTTCGTCGGATCGTTGTCCAGATCGACCATGTTTCCGGCTTCTTTGGCGGCTTGCGTTCCCGAATTCATCGCCACGCCAACATCGGCTTGAGCCAAGGCCGGAGCATCGTTCGTGCCGTCGCCCATCATCGCCACGAGTTTGCCTTGCGCCTGTTCGTTCTTGATATAGTTCATTTTGTCCTCGGGTTTGGCCTCGGCAATAAAATCGTCGACACCGGCTTTTTCGGCTATGAATTTGGCCGTAAGCGGATTGTCGCCGGTGACCATGACGGTTTTCACGCCCATTTTCCGAAGGCGCTCAAACCTTTCTTTCATGCCCGTTTTGATGATATCCTGAAGTTCGATCACACCTTGCACCTGGCCGTTTTTGAGAACGACAAGTGGCGTTCCGCCGTTCGCGGAAATCATCGTGACTTTATCGGCGGTGGCGATCGGGAAATCGTTTCCGGCGGTTTTGGCGATGTTTCTCGCGGCATCCTGCGCGCCTTTTCGGATGTCGGTCCTATCTTTCAGGATCACGCCTGACGTTCGCGTTTCGGCCGTGAATCGGATCGACTCGGAAATGCTTGAAGTCAGTTCTGACAAGTCCAGACCGACATCCTGGTTCATTTGATTGGCCAACTCGACTATCGATTTTCCTTCGGGTGTATCATCTGACAGCGAACTCAAAACCGCAGCTTCGACGAAATCGTGAAAAGACACGCCTTGGGCCGGATAAAAATTGGTCGCTTTCCTATTTCCGATCGTAATCGTTCCGGTCTTGTCCAACAGCAAAACATCGATATCACCCGCGGTTTCCACAGCTTTGCCCGATTTCGTGATCACGTTCGCTCGCAAAGCCCTGTCCATCCCCGCAATCCCGATGGCCGAAAGCAGTCCGCCGATTGTCGTCGGGATCAAACACACGAAAAGCGAGATGAAAGCCGCGATCGTGATTGGCGTTTGGGCGTAATCGGCGAAAGGTTTGAGCGTGACACAGACAATGATGAAAATTAGCGTGAAAGCCGACAGCAGAATCGTCAAAGCGATCTCGTTGGGCGTTTTCTGACGGCTCGCACCTTCGACCAAAGCGATCATTTTGTCGAGAAAACTTTCTCCGGGTTCAGACGTGACAAGCACTTTTATCCTATCAGACAAGACTTTCGTGCCGCCGGTAACCGAACTTTTGTCGCCTCCGGATTCTCTTATCACGGGCGCACTTTCGCCCGTAATGGCACTTTCGTCTATCGTGGCCAACCCTTCGACGATTTCCCCGTCCATCGCGATGATGTCGCCGGTTTCACAGACGAAAAAGTCGCCTTTTTTGAGAAAGGACGAATTGACTTGCTCGAGCTGTCCGTTTTCCAGCCATTTTTTGGCCAGCGTTTCTTCTCTCGTGCGGCGCAAACTGTCGGCTTGGGCTTTTCCTCTGGCTTCGGCTATCGCTTCTGCGAAATTGGCAAACAGCAAAGTCGAGAGCAAAATCACGAAAACGATGAAATTGTAGGTAAAACTGCCTTCGCCTTCGTGTCCGAACAAAATCGACAGGCAAACGACCAACATGATCGCCGTTCCGATCTCGACTGTAAACATGACTGGATTTTTGATCATCACGGCCGGATTCAGTTTTGCGAAAGCTTGTTTCAAAGCCGACATCATTTGGTCGCGCTCGAAAAGGGAGTTGTTTTTGGTTGTCATTTCAGATTTTGGTTAAGGGAAAAATAATCGGCCAACGGACCAAGCGCAAGTGCCGGAAAGAAACTCAGCGCGGCGATGATCGCGATGACGGCGAAAATCATGATTCCGAAGATTGGCGTATCGGTTTTGAGCGTGCCCGAACTTTCCGGGATGAACTTTTTCCTGGCGAGCGATCCGGCGATGGCGACCGGTCCTATTATCGGAAGGAAGCGTCCGAACCAAAGCAAGATTCCCGTGAGAATGTTCCAGAACGGATTGTTGTCGGCCAAACCTTCGAATCCCGAACCGTTGTTGGCCGCGGCCGAAGTGTTTTCGTATAACATTTCGGAGAAACCGTGAGCGCCGGTATTGTTGAGCCAAGCCGAAGCATTTCCATCGAACCAATAACCCATCGGCGCATCCGCGGAAGCGAAATAAGCAGCCAAAGCGGTTCCAGACAAGATCAAAAGCGGATGCAGAATCGCGATGAACGCGGCGATCTTGACTTCGCGTGCCTCGATTTTCTTGCCCAGGAATTCCGGAGTCCGGCCAACCATCAAGCCCGAAATGAAAACCGCGAGTACGATGAAGATGTAGAAATTGAGCAATCCGACGCCGCATCCGCCGTAGAACGCGTTGACCATCATGGCCAGGAGTTGCATCGCGCCTGAAATTGGCATCGTCGAATCGTGCATGCCGTTGACCGAACCCGTCGAGATTACCGTCGTGGCGATGCTCCAAAATCCTGTCATTGGCGCACCGAAACGCACTTCTTTTCCTTCCATTGCGCCGTTTTGGGCAATCCCCATTTGGGCTATAGCCGGATTTCCGTTCGTTTCCGAAATCAAGGTCGGAATCACCAAAAGCAAAAATCCGATCGTCATCACGCCAAAGATCACGTAGGCGAATTTCCTGCGTTTGAGGTAAAAGCCGAGTGCGAAAATCATCGCGAAAGGAACGATCATCTGCGCCCATAATTCGACGCCGTTCGTCAGGTAATTCGGATTCTCGAGCGGATGCGCCGAATTGGCTCCGAAGAATCCGCCGCCGTTCGTCCCGACATGTTTGATTGCAGTGAAAGCCGCGGCCGGACCACGGGAAACCGCGACCGAATCGCCTTGAAGCGTAACGATTTTGTCTTTTCCTTCGAAGGTCATCGGCGTTCCGTTGAAGCACAGCACGATCGCTATCACGAACGCCAAAGGCAGCAAGATTCGCGTGCAGCTCCTGACGAAATAGTTGTAGAAATTCCCGATGGTTTCGGCCGTCCTTTCTTTCATGGCGTTGAAAACCGCAACGGCTGCGGCAATTCCCGTCGCGGCGGAAACGAATTGTAAAAACATCAGGAAAATCTGGCTCAGATAGCTCAGTCCGGATTCGCCCGAATAGTGTTGCAAATTGCAGTTCACGACGAACGATATCGCGGTGTTGAACGCAAGGCTTGGCGACATGGACGGATTCGCGTCGGGATTCATTGGAAGGAAACCCTGGAAAAGCAAGATTCCGAAACAAAGTACGAGCCATAGGAAATTGATTCCGAGCATCGCTTTGAGTTGCTGTTTCCACGTCATTTCGATTGTCGGGTCGATACCGGAAAGACGGAAGATCGTTTTTTCCATCGGATTCAAAAACCCATCGGCGAACGTCTTCTCGCCCAAAAACGATTTGGCGATGAACTTCCCGAAAGGGATCGAGAGCAAAATCGCGAGGCCGAAAACCAGCGCGATTCCTACAAATTCTGTATACATAAAGGTTGGTTTAGAAGTTCTCGGGTTTGATCAACACGTAAATCAGATAGCCGAAAACCAGCAGTGCGACAATAAAAAGTGCGGTCATGGCTCAGATCTTTTCGAAAAAATCAACCGATTTGTAGCAAATGCCGAACATCGCCACGGCGAGCAAAAAAAGCAGGATCGTCTCCATTATACGCCCAAAGTGTTGATTTGACGCACATATTCGGCCCGAAGCGATTGTGGGAAAAGGTTCGCGATGCGGCAGTTTCGCAGTTCCATAAAAGTCGTGACCGAGAATACGTAAGTGTTCGCGATCGCGTTTTTGGTTTGTTGGTTGCCTTCGGTAAAAAGCTTTTCGGCCACCGCCAGACATTTTTTGGCTCGGGCGATGTTTCCGGTTCTTATGAAGGCTTTGGTGATTTCGGCGAAGCGGTCGGCTTGCTTATAAATCGTGGTGATGCGATTTTTCATTTTTTGAGATTTTGTTTCGCGCCACTTATACCAATAGTTGTTCCGATGTTCCGATTCAAAAAACAACAAACTGACTTACAGTAAATTGACATTTTCACAAGTGCTTTTGCGAGGCAAAAAATCGGATCAAAATGATAGGGTTTTCTCAAAATGAACAGAATATCTGTTCAAATCGATGAAAGCAACTCGTGCCTAAGTCAACTCTCATAAGCTAAAGTAAATTCGATCTCAAAAATTCCATCCAAAACATCCGTAAATCAAAAACATTTATAACTTTGCAATTCAAAGTACTTTTAAAATATCAGTCATGAGTCAAATACAAAACCAAAAACCGTTCGCCATCAATCCGCGCAAATTCGCATTCACGGCCTTGATTGGCGCGGCGATCGCGTTAGCCGTAATCTGTGTTTTCGTTTTCAATGTAACGAACCCGAATCCCGAATGGCCGCAAAATTGGCGAGTCCGTCCGCTTTGCCTGACACCTATGGCTGGCGCTGCCGGTGGCGGATTTTTTTATCTGATGAAAAACCTGAGAACACAATCGGACACGACAAAAATCCTGGCTTTGTGCATCGGCAGCATTGGATTTCTTTTTGCGCTATGGATCGGGATCGTCTTGGGATTGGACGGGACGCTTTGGGATTGATAGTATAGAATCGTCCGACAAATCCAAAAAATCCAACTTTCCAACTAACATATCGTGATAAAGAGAATCCTGATCAGCTTGCTTATCATAGCCGGCATCTTCCTTGTTTTTGTAGGCATTTGGTTCGTGTTTTTCCTGTCGGCTTTTGGCGCTTTCGACAAGGATTACTCGGTTTCCGATCTCAAAGAGGAATTTACCGACCACAAAACCGAGATTCACGAGGTCATTTCGTACTACGACCAAATCGTCCCAAAAGACAAAACCGTCGAGATCGAATTCGACGGCAACAGGGTAAATCGGTTCGGAATCTATTCTCAAAACGCGACCCGAACGCAAGTCAAGACCGAATTTCTGGACTGGAATCTCGAGCTTGAAGGCGAAAAACTGCAGAACGAAATCAAGTTTTTGGGTTGGAATACCGAGACGCTGCTAACGCTTCGGGACAAACTCGACGCAGCCGATTGTATCGGGATCGAGAATGGCGAGCCCACGAAAATCCTGTTCCAGAGAAGCGGGATGGGAATGTATTCCTTCAACATTTTCAAGCATCCGATCCAAGACAAAAAAAACTACGACGACGGCTGCCAATATATTCTTGTTAACAAAAACCTTGCGCTTGAATACGGCGGAGGCGCAATCGGAAGCCAGTGTTTCTACAATAAAAACTAGATTGAAAAAAATACTTTTCGTTGGATTTTTACTGCTGTTTTCTTTCACCGGATTCCTCGTTTGGGCGGGCTATCTCATGGAAATCGAGGACAGATACGGCGATTTGCAGGCCGTTTATTTCGAGTCGGAAGAAGGCGATTTGGTGCTCGACAATCTTGGGTCGAAAGTTGGGATCGCGCATTTTGACGACCGCGATTTTTTGGTGATCGAAGGCCAAAAGTCGGCTTATATCGAGGAATGGCTGACGATGAAAAACGGTTATAGATTCGATCTGACGGTTTTGTCTGATGAAAATTGCGCCGATTGCCAAAAATTGACGTACCGCGAATTGTCGGAAAAAGTCAAAAACGCAACTGCCAAAAACATCCGAAATTTCAGGAACTGATTATTTTTCGAGCGAGTATTCTTCTAGTTTTCGGTACAAAGTCGCCACGCCGATTTCGAGCAACCGCGCGGCTTCGGCCTTATTTCCTTTGGTGTAGTTGAGCACTTTTTGTATCTGGAGTTTTTCTGCGGATGCGATCGAGAACGCGGAATTGGTTTTCGTTGGATTTTGTTCGGAATGTCTTATTTCGGTCGGAAGTAAATCTGTGGTCAAACCTTCGTCCGATGCCAGGATTACGCCTCTTTCGATCACGTTTTTGAGCTCGCGGATGTTTCCCGGCCACGAATAGGTTTGCATCGCGGACACGAATTCGTCTGAAACCGCAAGATCTTTCCGGTTGACCTTTTCGGAAAATTGCTTCACATAAAAGTCGATCAAAGCCGAAACATCTTTGGCACGTTCGCGCAATGGCGGAATCGCGATCTCGAAAATGTTGAGTCGGAAATACAGATCCTGACGGAATTTGCCCTGTTCGCTTTCCTGTTTGAGATTGCGGTTCGTGGCTGCAAGCAATCGGAAATTCGACTTTCTGGGAATGGTATCGCCCACGCGGATGAATTCTTTGGTTTCGAGCACGCGAAGCAGTTTGGCCTGCAATTCGAGCGGCATCTCTCCTATTTCGTCGAGGAAAAGCGTTCCGTTGTTGGCTTCTTCGATAAATCCTTTCTTGTCTTTTGTGGCGCCAGTGAACGCACCTTGCCTGTACCCGAAAAGTTCGCTCTCAAGCAAATTCCCGAACGCGCTGCAATTCAATGCCACGAAAGATTTGTCGCTTCTGCCGCTGTTCTCGTGTATCGCACGCGCGAAAACTTCTTTTCCCGTTCCGGTCTCGCCAAGTAACAAAACGGTGGAATCGGTAACGGAAACTTTACGGGCAAGATCGATCGCGGCGAGAATCGGTTTGGAGTTGCCGACGATCTTTTCGAACGAATACTTGTCGCCAAGTTGGCTTTTGAGGTTTTGGACTTGTTCGCGCAATTGTGCTTTCTCGGACGCCTTGTGCAAAAGCGGAATGATCCTGTCGTTGTCGTCGCCTTTGACGATGTAGTCGAACGCTCCGTTTTTCATGGCTTGGATGCCGTCAGGGATATTTCCGAAAGCCGTCAAAAGCAAAATTTCGACACTCGGGAATGCCGATTTGACTTTTTGGACGAAATCGACGCCGTTTCCGTCAGGCAACTTGACGTCGCACAAAACCACATCGAAATGTTGTTGCTCCAACTTCCTGAATCCCGATTTGAGATCCTGCGCCTCGACAACCTCGAAACCTTCGCCTTTGATGATTCGCGCCAAAAGCCCGCGCAGTTTTTCTTCGTCGTCGATAATCAGGATTGAGGTCATGGTGTAAAATTAGGCAAAACAATTTTTTAAAATCCCAAAACCCAAATTCCAAATCCCAAATTCTACCGGCGTCGCGTGTCCACACAATAAAGGATTTTCCACCCGTCTTTTTCCTTGACGAGCGAAAACGAGTTCACGCCCGAATGGCTTTTTTGTCCGTTGATGTAGAACTCGTATGGCGTCCAGACGTGAGCCAGCGTGCCGTCTTGCTGTATTTTCCACGACAGCAGTTTTTCCTCGAATTTCAGGTTTGCCGGGATTTCGGCCACTGATTTCAGGAACGTATTGGTGTTTTCGACCGACACTTTGGCTTCCTGGTTTTTCTCGGCAATGGAATGCAATACCATTTCTTTGGCGAACGTCTTTTTGAGCGCCGTGGTGTCTTTGGCGTGAAAAGCGGTGAAGAAATCCTCGATTGTTTTCCTGATTGCGACGTCTTGAGACAGTGCCGATTGGGTAGCGATGAGCGTTAGGATTACCAATAGTTTGTTCATGGTTCTTTTTTTTGTTGGTGTGGGCGTTTTGGGATTTGTTACATTGGAGTGAAAAGTGCCTGAGTTTTTTTCCGAGTCACAGACTCGGGCACGCGTTTCGCGAAGTTACAAACTTCGCGAACTGGCAAACCCATAGCAATTTTGAGCGGCGCTGTCCGCGCGAAGCAAGCGGACAAGCCGCGTACCACCAAAAAAATCCCATCCAACCCAAATTCCCCAAATAATCACCCAAGTGCGTTAGGGATGGCAGCGGCATCCTTTTGACCGGCGCGCCAGCAGCCGGTCAAAAGATACAGCGGACAGCCCGGCGGCGGCCAAAAACCAAAATCAAGCACAAAAAGCCTGCTACCGCCGCAACGCCCAAAAATAAATTCGCGTACCTTTAAACCCTCAAAAAACAAACACATGTCAGTTGCAAAAAAAGACTACAAACGCATCACAACCCAATCCCTTATCGAGATGAAACACAATGGCGAGCGCATTTCCATGCTGACCGCCTATGATTTCACGATGGCCAAAATGGTCGATACGGCGGGCGTTGACGTGATTCTCGTGGGTGATTCCGCGTCGAACGTCATGGCGGGTCACGAAACGACCTTGCCTATCACTTTAGACCAGATGATCTATCACGCTTCGTCTGTGGTTCGGGCTGTGAGCCGCGCTCTTGTGGTCGTCGATCTGCCTTTCGGAACATATCAGTCCGACCCAAAGGAGGCTTTGCGCTCGGCGATTCGCGTCATGAAAGAAAGCGGTGCGCACGCACTCAAACTCGAAGGCGGATTCGAGATCAAGGAATCGATAAAACGCATCCTGAACGCGGGCGTTCCCGTCATGGGACATTTGGGTTTAACGCCTCAATCGATTTATAAATTCGGAACCTACACGGTACGCGCCAAGGAAGAAGCCGAAGCCGAAAAACTCATGGAAGACGCGAAGTTGCTCGAAAGACTGGGCTGCTTTGCGATAGTACTCGAAAAAATCCCGGCGCAACTGGCCGAAAAAGTCGCCAAAAGCGTGAGCATTCCAATCATCGGGATAGGTGCGGGCGGCGGCGTTGACGGACAGGTTTTGGTGATCCATGACATGCTTGGAATGAACAACGAATTCAGCCCGAGATTCCTGCGCCGATACGCGAATTTGTGGGATATCATGACGGGTGCACTGGCGCAATATCACCAGGATGTCAAGAATTCGGATTTTCCTAACGAGAAGGAGCAATATTGATCTCAGGTTTTGCCACTTGCTTCCTTAACGCGGCTCTAGTTCCATGAAAACGATCTCAACCAAAGACAACCTGCAAGTCTTATACGAAGACAACCACATCATTGTGATAAACAAGCGCGTCGGAGACATCGTGCAAGGCGATAAAACCGGCGATAAACCGCTGTCGGACGTCGTCAAGGACTACATCAAAGACAAATACGGCAAACCCGGAGAGGTGTTTTTGGGAGTCGTGCACCGCCTCGACAGACCGACCACGGGAATCGTCCTGTTCGCCCGAACGTCAAAAGCGCTCGAACGCATGAACGAGCTGTTCAAGAATCGGGACACGCAAAAAACCTATTGGGCGGTGGTCAAGAATCGTCCGGCGAAGGAGGCCGATACGCTTGAACATTTCCTCAAAAGAAACGAAAAATCGAACACGTCCAAAGCGTTCCCAAAAGAAGTTCCCGACAGCAAAAAAGCGGTTCTCGACTATAAAGTGATAAAGGAACTGAACAACTATTTCGCGCTGGAAATCACCTTACATACGGGTCGTCATCATCAAATACGTTCCCAGTTGTCATTTATTGGCAGTCCGATAAAAGGCGATCTCAAATATGGCTTCGACCGATCCAATCCGGACGGCGGAATTCATTTGCACGCACGAAAACTCGCCTTCCTGCATCCGGTCAAAAAAGAACCTGTCGAGATTGTGGCGCCGGTTCCGTTTGACCCGATTTGGAATGCAGTTTAGTAGCGGTTGCAGTTTGCAATAGCAGTGGCAGAAGCAGAAGCAGTGGCAGTAGCAGTGGTAGTAGCAGTGGCAGTACCAGAAGCAGAAGCAGAAGCAGAAGCAGAAACCGAGTCGTAAAGCCGACAATACGACAACAAATCGCCGCCACGCATCTCAGGCACTCAACAACTCAGGCACTCAGGTACTCCATGATCAGCCACTAATTTTACAACTTCACCCAACAATACTGTAACTCCCAAAAACGTTACCATTTGTAGCTTCAATCCTAAATCGCTACACATGAAAACTTTAGCTGCCACTTTTTTGATTTTCGTCGGATTTTCGAGCTTTGCACAACAGCATTTTGCCGGGGCCACGACTTCCCAAAGAATCGGATTGATCCAATCCGGGATGAATCCTGCTGAACTTGCCAACCTGAGTTCCAAATATGAAGTCCAGCTATTTTCGGTGAGCGCCAATGCCAACAACAACAAGATCGGGTTTGGCGATCTATTTGGAAGCGAGAGTTTCGAAAGCCTGATTTTTCGCGGAACAGAAGCCGTCGACCTGAGATTTGACGGAGAACTTTACGGCCCCGGATTCGCGATAAAAGTCGACAAATGGGCCTTTGCGCTGACGTCCAAAGCTTACGCGAAACTCGATCTGGTCGATGTCGACGTAAAAATAGGCGACGCGGTCTCGACGGCGACACTTAACGCTTTGATCAACGGATCGACCACGATAAACAACAACTTCAACCAACGTCTCAACGGAACGACCTGGGGCGAAATCGGACTTTCGGCGGCGAATAATTTCTACGACGACGGAACGCACAAACTCAGTGCCGGTGCGACTTTCAAACTGTTGTTTCCGGCTTCGTACGCCAATTTCGGGGCCGATCGCTTCAACGGCACGATCACAAACAATTTGGGAGACGTGAATTTGACCAATGCATCGGCCAACCTGAACATCGCCTACTCGGGAAATCTCGGGGATGAATTCACGAAATTCGGCGACTACACGAGTTCGCTTTTTGGTCGCCTAGGCGGCGTAGCGGCAGATTTTGGAGTGAATTACCGATTTGTCGACCAAAACGATCCCACAAAATATCGACTCAACGCGGGCCTCGCGCTGCGCAATCTGGGCTCGATGAAATTCAAGGATTCTAATAATTCACAAACCAATTATGTACTTTCGATTCAAGGCATTGAGGCGCTTAACTTGAACCAATTCCAGAACGTGGAAAGCCTAGAGGAAATTGAAGACATTTTGCTCGCGAGCGGCTATCTCGACCGAACCGTGAGCACAAAACGCGAGTTCAAGGTCAAACTTCCTACGGTCTTTTCCGCTTATGCCGATGTTCAGATCGTCCCGAAATTCTTCGCTTCGGTTTACATCCAACAAAAATTGAACGGCGATGAGGCAAACGACCAGATCACCTATCAAAACGTTTTTTCGATCGCCCCGCGTTTCGCTTTGCAGCATTTTGAGGTCTGGTCGAACTGGTCAAGCAACGAAATCTCGGGAATCTCGGGCGGAATCGGGTTTCGCGCCTACGGATTCTACCTCGGTTCGGGTTCGATAATTACGAATCTGATCGCCGACAACAAACAAGCCGACGCTTTCATCGGATACAGTTTCGGCCTCGACTAACGTGCTTTTTCTGACTATATTTGGATAAATCACTCTCGAATGGAACTTCACAAATCGGTTGGAAAGCGCAAGGAAGCGCTCAAGAAACTGTTGCACGTCGTCACGCAAAACGAAAATGCGATCATCGAAGCGCTGCGGCTTGATTTCCAAAAACCTGCTTTCGAAGCGGTTCTAAGCGAGACTTTTATCGTGATGTCAGAACTTCGGAACACGATCCGCAGCCTCAAAAGTTGGTCGAAGGATGAATTCGTTTTTCCATCGATATTGAATTTTCCTTCAACGGATCATATCGTAAAACAGCCTTTCGGAAGCGTTTTGGTGATCGCGCCGTGGAATTATCCTTTCCAGCTTTCGATGTTGCCCGTAATCGCTGCGTTCTCAGCGGGAAATTCCGTCATTTTGAAACCTTCGGAGTTGACGCCTAATACGTCCGAAATCGTTTCAAGGATCATTTCGGAAGTTTTCGACGCCACAGAAGTCGAGGTTTTTCAAGGCGGAAGCGAGGTTGCCGAAAAACTTCTGGAACGCCGTTGGGACAAAATTTTCTTTACCGGAAGCGTATCGGTCGGAAAAAAAGTGGCACAGGCCGCGGCCAAAAACCTGACGCCGGTCGTTTTGGAACTCGGCGGAAAAAATCCTTGCATCGTCACTAAATCGGCCAACTTGAAAATCGCGGCCAAACGGATTGTTTGGGGAAAATTCCTCAACGCCGGACAAACCTGCATCGCGCCTGATTACGTTTTGGTTGACGCATCGAAAAAGTCGGAATTCCTGACGCTTCTGAAATCCGAGATAGAATCGGCCTACGGAAATAATCCCTCCGAAAGTCCTGACTTCGCTCGAATCATCACGGCAAGACACTGGCAACGGCTTGTCGATCTTATAGCGCACGAAAAAGTTGTGCACGGCGGACAATCCGATCTCAAAACGAAATACATCGCGCCCACGGTCATAGACGAATCCGACTTGGATTCCGAAATCATGAAAGACGAGATCTTCGGGCCACTTTTGCCCGTCATCGGATTTTCTTCTCAGGACGAGCTCGATTCGGTTGTGAATCGGTACGAAAAACCACTCTCTTTATACGTTTTCGGCGACGATTCTACCGAAACGAAAAGGCTCATGAAACGCTATTCGTTCGGAGGCGGCTGCATCAACGATGTGGTCGTACATTTCGCCAACAATCGCTTGCCTTTTGGCGGCGTCGGGCATTCCGGAATGGGATCTTACCACGGAAAACACAGTTTCGAGGCTTTCATCCACAGAAAATCGGTGGTCAAACGTGCGACCTGGCTCGATATTCCGCTTCGGTACGCGCCTTACAAAAACAAAATTTCCATCGTGAGAAAATGGTTCAAATGGCTGTAAAACTGGCGTAAATTCCGTAAAATTGCCGCTCAGATCAATTTATGGACAAAATCGCGAAAAGACTTGATGAAATCAGGTCGAATGGATACGAACTTGATTTTTCGGGCACGCTCAGCAAAGCCATCGACATCCACAAAAACATGATCCTGACCGCGGGTTTGGCCTGTCTGGTTTTCGGGATTGTGCTGACGATATTGTGGTTTGGCGTCATGGTCGGACTCAGTGCCGTAATTGGCGTCCTGACCGCTTTTTTTCCCGGCGATAACGGCACTGCTTTTATGGCCATGGCGATTTCCACTTTATCTATGTCGTTGGCTTTTGCGCTTGCAAGTCCATTCGTGGGCGGACTTTTCATGATGGCCAACAAGGTCGATCGCGGTGAGGAAGTTTACTTTTCGGACGCTTTCGCGGGTTACAGGCCGCCCTATTTTGGGCCGTTGATTTCGCAGTCGATGCTGATTTCGGGCGTGAGCGTTTGCATCACCTTGGTCTCTCAGGCGTATTTCCCTGATCTTTTCTTTATTGGCGCGGCTTTCAGCTCGATCATTTCGTTGCTTACGATGTTCGTCGTGCCTTTGGTGGTCTTCGGCGGACTCAAACCGCTGGCGGCTATTTCGGCCAGTCCGACGATCCTGTTCAGGAAGTTTTGGCTGATTTTGGGATTGGTGATCGTTTCGGCATTCATGGCCAGCGTCGGATTTGTGGCGCTTTGCATCGGAATCCTGTTTACTTACCCGTTTATTTTTGTGATGAATTATGCGATCTACAAGCAAGCTGTCGGCATTGCCAATGAGAATGAGATCGACGAAATAGGAATTTCTGACAATTTGTGAAAAAGCTGCGGATTGTTGGGTAATTTATCAACTGTAACATTGCCGATTCGCTTATTTTCATAATTTTATCGGGCTAAACTTGCCTGTATGCGCTCTTACTCAAGCGTTTTGATTTTCTTCTTCGCGATCTTCGTTTCGGGCAGCGCTTTTGCGTCGGTTCAGGACGCCGGAATTCCAGAAGCCATCGCCTCGAAAAGCTGGTTTTTGGCGACAATGCTGATTTTGACGGGCGTACTGCTTTACCTGACTTTCAACCAGAAGACGCGTTTCAACAAGGACTTCGTATCGAATTATTCGGAAATTGATTCAGATCCCGAACAATTCCGGCTTTACCTGCTCTTTTTCGGGATCATTTTCTTCGTGACCGAAATCTTCTTGGAGTTCTTCAACGTCAGACAGAAAAGCGAACTCATCGAGAATGTGGTTTTCAGCGCGATCTTGCTGCTACTTTACTACGCCAGTGCAAAATGGGCGTTGCTTTATCTAAAAATCAGACAGGTCTTTTTCGTGGCTTTCGTCGCCTATCTCACTTTTCTCGCGAAAAAATTGGCCACACAACCGCTCGAGATCATTTCAATTACCGAATTCATCCTGGCCTATTTTTTTTCGTACAGCGTTTTCAGGACGATCCGCCACTACCTGATTTTCGTCGTATGCACTTTCGCGTTGCTGTTCGTGGCTTTAATCACATCGACGATCGACGAAAAAACGGTTGCGATCCTGTTCAACGCCTGCCTGATCACGACGGTTTTCCACTACACGAAACACATCGGAATCCTTAATACAAAAGACAAATTCTTATTCGCAAACGAAATCGTCAACAAGGGAAATTCGCTCATCATCGCGACCAATCGCAAAGGCGAAGTCGTTTTTTGCAGCGAAGGCGTGAACGAGATTCTCGGTTATTCCACAGATCAGGTCATGGGAATGGAATTTTGGAAATTGACCCAAGATCAGGAATTCGTGGGCGAGGAATACCACGAAGATTATACCGACGGCCGACTTTACGTGCGCAAACTCAAGTGTTCCAACGGCGAATACAAATACATCCAATGGAAGGACAAGAAGTATTCCGACAATCTTTTTATCGGGATCGGACAAGACATCACGCATCACGTGCACGTCCAGAACCAATACAAGAACCTGATCGAATCGGCATCTGACATCATTTACGAAACCGACCGTCACGGCAATTACACTTACGTCAATCCGTTTACCGAGGCGACTTTGGGTTTTTCTGCCGAAGATTTCTACGGAAGGCACTACAGCGAATTCATCGTGGACGAATACCGCGAAAGAATCCGCGCCCAATATGACACCGCGCCCAAAAACCGCAGCTTCTACCCGATCCAGATCTTCCCGTTCGTGAACAAGGAAGGCGAAAACGTCTGGGTTTCCCAAAGTGTGAATATCAAGCGAAACGACTTCGGCAAGATCATCGGATTCTCTGTAATCGCACGCGATATCACGTTGGTAAAATCGTTGGCCGACGAAAAAGCGCGAAAGGAAAAAAAGGTCAAGCGGTACAACGAGACGCTCAAGATTATCGGCGAGATGAGTTTTGGCGATCAGGAAAAAATCGCCGACGTGCTGACGCAAATCCTCAAATTGTCAGGCCAATCGCTGGCTGTCGACCGCACCGGATATTGGACTTATTCAAAGGACAACATCACTTGCACGGCCATGTTCAACGTTTTGGGAACGCTTGCGAACGAGGAACATTCGCTGAAAAGGGAGGATTATCCCGAATATTTCACGGCCTTGGAAAACGAGCGACAGGTCGTGGCTTCCAATGTGGAAAAAAATCCGCAGACTGTCGAATTGCTTCGGGATTATATTCCGCGACATGAAATCAGATCGCTGCTCGACACGCCAATTTTCATCAATGGGGAAATAGAGGGCGTCGTCTGTTTCGAATCGACTTCCAAACATTGCGATTGGGACAGCGAGGACATTTCGTTCGCAAGATCCGTGTCCGATCTCACCGCAGTTGCCATCGAATCGCAAATGAGACGCGAGGCCGAGAGAAATCTGGCTTATAAAAGTGAAATTTTGTCGGCCATTACGCGAAACACGGGGAATTTTTTCATCAGCCGAAATACCGAGGAACTGTTCGAAGGCATCCTGAATTCTGTCGGAAAAGTGACCAACGTCGATCGCATCTCGTTTTTCGTCAACAACGAACGCAACAATTCCGTTCAGCAAAGGCACCGCTGGATGGGTCCGATTGAAGGGATCACGCCTCCGAATCCTGCATTGGCCGAGTTGCCTTACGCGATGGTTCCGGATATTATCGAGTCGATGTTGGCCAATCGTCCGTATCATTCCATCGTAAAAAATATCGAAAACGAACACATGCGCGGGCTTCTCGAAAAACTCGGATCGGTTTCGGTACTCTCGCTTCCGCTGACGATCAGACAGAAACTGTACGGAATGTTGGTCTTCGACGTCAAGTTCGAGCGCGAATGGACCGAAGACGAAATCACGATCCTGCAATCGCTGGCGAGCAACATTTCGATGGCCATCGAGCGCAATATCAACGAAGGCATCATCAACGAAAGTGAGGAAAAATTCCGTCTTCTGGCCGCGAATATCCCGGGAACGGTTTACCTGCTCAACGCCGACCGCAAACTCGTCTACCTGAACCAGGAAATGGAAAAACTTACGGGTTATCCGCAAAAAGCTTTTCTCGAGGAAGGCCTATGGTTCCCGACTTTGGTGCATCCGGACGACGTACAAAAAGGAAAATCCATACGCGATGCGGCGATCTCAAGAGGCGAAACGTTCCACCTCGAATACAGGATCGTGCGCCAATCGGGCGAAATTCGATGGGTCGAGGAATTTGGAGGCGTGATCAGCAAGGAAGACGAAGTGCATTTCATCGAAGGAATTCTGCTAGACATAACCGAGCGCAAAAAGAACGAGACGGCCGTCAAGGAAAAAGAGCTGGCAGAAGCCGCGAACCGTTCCAAATCGGAGTTTCTGGCCAACATGAGCCACGAGATCCGCACGCCTTTGAACGGCATCATCGGGTTCACCGACCTTTTGATGAAAACCGATATGGAAAACATCCAGCACCAATACATGAACACGGTCAACCAATCGGCCAATGCGCTCATGGAAATCATCAATGACATTCTGGATTTCTCGAAAATCGAAGCCGGAAAACTCGAGCTTACGCCAGAAGACACCGATTTGTTCAAACTCTGCAAGCACATCACCAAACTCATCGAATACGATTCCCGGGTCAAGAACCTCAAGGTTTCGCTTTCGATTGCCGAAGATGTTCCCAAATGCATCATCGTGGACGAGATCAGATTGAAGCAGATTTTGGTCAACCTAATGAGCAACGCAGTGAAATTCACCGAAAAAGGCACGATCGAACTTTCTGTCCAATTGCTCGAACGGACGCCAGACAATGCGCAATTGCTGTTCGCCGTCGAAGACACCGGAATCGGAATAAGGCATTCGAACCAAAGCAAGATTTTCGACGCTTTTTCTCAGGAAGACAGTTCGACGACCAAGAAATTCGGAGGCACGGGACTCGGACTTGCCATTTCCAACAAGCTCTTAGGATTGATGGACAGCCAGTTGCAACTCAAAAGTCTTTACGGCCACGGCAGTACCTTTTTCTTCGACATCACTTTGGACTTGTCCGAAACCTGCGACTTCGAACCCGTACTTTCGCACAAAAAGGACGATACGGTTCTCGAACTCGATTTGGAGTCGGTGCGCATTTTGGTAGTCGAGGACAACAAGATCAATATGTTGCTCGCAAAAACCTTGATCCGAAAAATTCTCCCGAAGGCCATAATCTTCGAATGTCCTGACGGACAGCAGGCCGTAGACAGTTTTCTGGCCGTTGCGCCCGACCTGATTTTCATGGATGTGCAAATGCCTGTCATGAACGGGTATGAAGCTTCGAAAGAAATCCGTAAATTCACTTCGGACGGAATTCCCATCATCGCACTCACGGCCGGAACCATAAAAGGCGAACGCGAAAAGTGCCTCGAGGCCGGGATGAACGACTACATTCCCAAACCGATCGTCGAGGAAGACATCCGCAAGATGCTGTCGGTTTGGCTCAAAAAAGACAAGGTTTAACCACTAAACGAACAACTTATGAAATGGCTAGGAAGAAGCGGAAGCGGCGGAAATCTTGAAGACAGACGCGGCATGTCAGGAGGAAAACTCGCGGCCGGCGGCGGACTCATCGCGGTAATCGTCGTGATCGCGCAACTGTTTTTGGGCGGAGACGGCGACACTGGAAAAATCATCGATGTAATCCAGAAACAAACGGTACAAACGCCTTCGCAGCAACGCGAACTCACGGCCGAGGAGAAAAAAATCGGTGAAATGGTCGACGTCATTTTAGGCGATACCGAACAAGTCTGGAAACAGATTTTTTCCGAAAATGACATGACTTACAAAGAACCGAATCTGGTTTTGTTTACCGATGCGGTCGAAACAGCTTGCGGCAATGCGACGGCCTCGGTTGGACCATTCTACTGTCCGACGGATCAAAAAGTCTATATGGACATGGCGTTTTTCAACGAACTGCAGACGCGTTTCGGGGCGAAGGGCGGCGATTTTGCCATCGCTTACGTCATCGCTCACGAAATCGGGCATCACGTCCAAACGTTGCTCGGCACGTCCCAAAAAGTTCGCGAAATGCAGCAAGGAATGAGTGAAGCCCAAGCCAACAAGCTTTCGGTCGCACTCGAACTCCAAGCCGATTTTTACGCCGGACTTTGGGCGCATTACAACGAAAAACGCGTCAAGATGCTCGAGCCCGGAGACATAGAGGAAGCCATGAGCGCGGCCGAAGCGGTCGGGGACGATGCCATCCAGAAGCGCGTTCGCGGACAGGTCGTTCCGGATTCGTTCACGCACGGCACATCGGCACAACGCATGAAATGGTTCATGAAAGGATTCGAGAGCGGCGACATTCAGCAGGGCGATACGTTTAACGGAATTTGATGCAAATTTGACACGACTTTCGGAATTTTTGCTTATTTTCAATTCATGCAAAAACTCCACCTGACGGCTTGCCACCAAAAACCCGAACGCTCTTTTTTCTGGAAAGGGAAACAGTTTCCGGTTTGCGCGCGCTGTACGGGAATCCATTTGGGTTATCTCGCGATGCCGTTGTTCCTTTTCAAAGTCGTTTCGCTGAGTTGGCCGCTAACTGTCTTGTTTATCCTTCCGACGGCAATCGACGGACTTACGCAGGCTTACTTCACGCGCGAAAGCACGAACTTTATTCGGTTCACGACAGGTTTGCTTGCCGGCGTCGGCCTCATGTCGTTCTCGTCCAAAATCGGACTGCTTATTGTCGATCTAATACATTTAACCATCAAATAATCAATTATGTCAGAAGAATTCAAACCTCAGGGAGAAAAATTAGGCATTGGCCTTTCCATCCTTTCGTTCTTGATTCCGCTTGCCGGACTCATCATTTGGATAATGAACAAAAACGATCATCCTGAGAAAGCCAAAAGTGCTTGTTATCTCGCGATCGCAGGTGTTGTCGTAGGAATCGTGCTTCAAGTCATTTTAGGACTTGCGGGCTGATCCGAAAAAGTAAAGAATTGAAAGCCGTCCTTTTGGGCGGTTTTTTTTTGTGGATTACGCGAACAATTAACATTGGACATAACGCGAATCTATCCGAAAAAATTAGTTTTGCGCCACAACATTCACCAAATGAACAAACTTTATACTTTGCTGTCGTTATTGACGACAGTCCTTTCGTTCGCGCAGATCAAATTTGAGACAGGACAATTCACGGCCAACGACGGAACGACGACCCAATGCCTGATCCGCAACCTCGATTGGGACAATAATCCGTACGGATTCGAATACAAGATCTCGACCGATGACGAAACCAGGAAAGCCTCTATTACCAATGTCAAAGCATTCTCGGTAAGCGGAATCACGTTCGAACGCCACACGGTCCAAATCGACAGGTCGTCTTCTCAAGTCGGAAGTATGAGCCAGCAGCGAAATCCCATTTTCGAAACGGAAACCATTTTCCTGAGATTGGTTTTTGACGGCAAAACCAAGCTGTTCCGATTCCAGGACATCAACCTTTCACGCTTCTTTATCGCTTCTGACGACGCCGTTCCCGAACAATTGGTTTTCAAGGAATACAAGGTCGACGATTCCCGGATCGGCCAAAACAATTTGTTCCGACAACAGCTCTTTACCAGATTACAATCGGAAGGAATTAACGAGAAAGACGTCGAAAAACTGGCCTATAACAAGAAAGAGCTGGTCGCCGTTTTCCGAAAAGCGTTCCAGTTCGATGAGAAAAATTCGGCCACGACCGACGCTGCGACCAAAACCAAGGTCAACTTCAGACTCTTCGCAGGTGTGGCTTTCGGCAAGATAAAATCTGAAAATACATTCGACGATTTTTTCGACAAGGTTGACGAAAGTAAAGTCGCGCCAATTGCGGGCTGCGAAGTAGAGATCGTACTTCCTGTGAACCGCAACAAATGGGCACTGATCGCCGCCCCGTTATTTTCGAGCGTCAAAGTTTCCAAAACGGGTAATGTCAAGACCGATATCGATTATACGTTCGTCTCGATTCCGATTGGCGTAAGGCATTATTTTTTCCTGACCGATCGCACCAAGTTGTTCCTCAACGCGGGCGCTTCCATCAATCTCGCGCTTTCCTCCTCGCTCAAAATTAAGAGCCAATATGCTTTCGCCGAGACCGATTTTCCGATGCAGTCGATCGCATTTGGAACTTTTGGCGGATTCGGAATCTCCGTTGACAGGATTTCACTCGAGGCAAGATGCGATTTCTCGCGCCGACTACTTAAAAACGCAGATTTTTGGGAAGCGAAATACAGCTCGGTAAGTCTAATCGCCGCTTATAGATTCAACTAACGGCCAAGCCAACCGTCGCGGTCAAGACTTCTGTATTGGATCGCTTCGGCAATGTGTTCCGATTTTATGTCTCGTGACGAATCAAGGTCGGCGATCGTTCGCGAAACCTTTAGGATCCGATCGTAAGCGCGTGCCGACAAATTGAGCCTTTCCATGGCGGTTCTGAGCAATTGCATCGAAATTTCGTCCAGCGCGCAAAATTCGCGTATGTGCCTGACCGACATCTGGGCGTTGTAATTCACGCCTTCGGAATCCGCAAAACGACTTGTCTGGAATTCGCGCGCGCGAGTAACCCGTTCGCGAATTTCAATGCTGCTTTCGGCTTTCCGGGTTTCGCTCAACTTCTCGAAAGGCACAGGCGTCACTTCAATGTGGATGTCGATGCGGTCGAGCAAAGGCCCGGAAATCTTGTTCAGGTAGCGCTGCATTTCCATCGACGAGCTTTGCACAGGCGCATCCGAATCGGCGAAATAACCGCCCGGACTCGGATTCATGCTCGCAACCAACATAAACGAAGACGGATAAGTCACGGTGAACTTCGCACGCGAAATCGTCACTTCGCGGTCTTCGAGCGGCTGGCGCAAGACTTCGAGCACTTCTCGTTTGAACTCGGGCAATTCGTCCAGGAACAGTACGCCGTTGTGCGCCATCGAGATTTCGCCCGGTTGCGGAAAACTGCCGCCCCCGACCAGACTCACACTCGAAGCCGAATGATGCGGATTCCGGAAAGGCCGTTGCCGCATCAGCCCGATCTCCTTGAGCTTTCCGGCGACGCTGTGAATTTTGGTCGTTTCCAAAGCTTCGCGCAACGTCATAGGCGGCAAAATGCTGGGAAGTCTTTTGGCGAGCATCGTTTTCCCCGCTCCGGGCGGCCCGATCAGGATGATGTTGTGTCCGCCGGCGGCAGCGATTTCCATACAGCGTTTTATGGATTCCTGACCTTTGACGTCGCAAAAGTCGAATTCGGTGGAAAGTGGCGCGCTGAACGCTTCCCGCGTGTCGATTATCGTCGGTTCGATTCCGCCTTTGCCGTCAAAGAAATCGATGACCTGTTGGATATTTTCTACTCCGTAAACATCGAGATCATTGACGATCGCAGCTTCCTGGGCGTTTTGCATCGGAAGGAAAAAGCCCTTGAAACCTTCTTCCCTTGCCTTGATCGCAATCGGTAACGCGCCTTTTATAGGCTGAAGGTTTCCGTCAAGTGAAAGTTCGCCCATGATGATGTAGCGGTCGATTTCGGTTCCCTGGATTTGGTTGGAAGCCACGAGAATTCCCAACGCGATCGTGAGGTCGTAAGCCGAACCTTCTTTTCGCAGATCGGCCGGCGCCATGTTGATGGTGATTTTCTTTCCCGGAAAATTGAGATTGTTGTTCTTGAGCGCCGCGGCGATGCGGTATGAGCTTTCTTTTATGGCGTTGTCCGGCAATCCTACGAGGTGGTAGCCGATGCCTTTGTCCATGTGGACTTCGATCGTTATGGTCGTGGCTTGGACGCCGAAAACGGCTGATCCGAATACTTTTACTAACATGGCTTATATAAATTTAGATGGCTTGTATTTGGTAAATTTAGGGAACGGTGTTGAGTTGCGATTGTTTGTTTGGTGGAGGTTATTAACATTTTGGGGTGCGGAGTTTTTAACTCCGCACGGTGTGTGACGGAGTCTGCGACTCCGAAGAAAAACGTGGCGACTCAGAACGCGTTTTCAAAGCCAATAAACATCATAATAGTAAAACAAAGCTTGTATCGGACGAGACAGACCTGCCAAGTTATTCTTAATGCCATTTCGCTAGCTGCGTCCACCTGCTTCAACTTCTGCCGTTGCGTCTGCTCTACTTCCACTTCCACTTCCACTTCCACTTCCACTTCCACAACCGCTACTGCCACTGCAACTGCTTCCGCAACCAAAAATTCGCCTCCATTTTCCAACAATCCACCTCAAACATTGCAAAAGCCCCGTTAAATGTGGTTTTCCGCATCCGACGTAATAAATTTGACCTATATATTTGTACCTCCAAAACTACCCCGATGATAGCCGCTCCAATACCAGCAAATGACAGGCAGCGCCTCGATGCGTTGTTGTCCTATAAAGTTCTCGATACGGAAGCCGAGAACGATTTTGACGACATCACGAAACTCGCGGCCGAGATCTGCGAATCTCCTATTTCGATAATCACTTTGCTCGACGAACAACGGCAATGGTTCAAATCGTGCATAGGACTCGACATCACCGAATCGCCTCGGGAAACTTCTTTTTGCGGACATGTCGTAGCGAATCCGACAGAAAATCTCATCGTCGAGGACGTGAAGGACGACATCCGTTTTCACGACAATCCGTTTGTGACCGAAGGCGTGATAGGTGCGTACGCGGGAATCCCGATCGTAAATCCGGAAGGTTTTGCATTGGGCGCACTTTGCGTGATCGACGACAAGGCCAAAAAACTCGAGCCGTTCCAGATCAAAGCTTTGGAAAAACTCGCCAATCAGGTCACCAAATTGCTCGAACTTCGACGAAACAACTACAAACTCACCGAAAGCCACAACGCGCTTTCCCAGCGATACAAAGACCTCGAGCAGTTTTCGCACGTGGTTTCCCACGACATCAAATCACCTTTGAACAACATCATGCAGTTGTCGGAATTTTTTACCGATATGTACGGGCAATCGCTCGATGAAAACGGCCGCCAGATGATCGGCTACATCGGACAATCGGCAAAAGAGCTCAAAAGTCTCGTCGACGGAATCCTCGAACACTACAAGTACGACACGCTCGATGTCACGCAAAGGGAAAAGATCCGATACAAGGAATTTGTCGAATATATCGTGAACCTGTTGAACGTAAAAGGCGATTTCGAATTCATTTATCCCGATGAAAAATCGCGTTTCTGGTCAAATAAAATGGCGCTCGGACAAGTTTTGTACAATCTGATAGCCAACGCCATCAAGTACAACGACAAGGAAAAAGGCATTGTCGAGATCGGTTGCGACCTAAAAGGCGACGAAGTGATCCTGTTCGTGAAAGACAACGGCCCGGGAATTCCCGAAAGCCAGTTCAAAAAGATTTTTGAGATTTTCGGAACACTTGGGACCACTGATCGTTCGGGTAACAAAGGCACCGGAATCGGGCTTTCGACCGTCAGCAAACTCATCCAGAAACTCGGCGGGCGCATCGAAGTCGAATCGGAACTCGGCCACGGATCGACTTTCAAGGTCTATCTCAAAAAGTGATTTCTGCGCAATCTCGATTTTCCACCAAGGATTTGGTTCTGATTCTTGAGCCACGAATTATGCGAATGACACGAATTACACAAATCTGGATCTTGGTTTGTGTCATTTCGTTTGCGCTGACTCCATAAATCGGTCAACATTCATCTAAAATTCGTGCATTCGTGGCAAAACAGTCCAAAAAACCGTGGCATCACAACCAAAAACAAACCCAAAAATTTCAAAAATACGGGGCAAGCTAAAATCCAGAAACGTACCTTTAACAAAAAACAAAATCATGGGACTATTCAACGCCATACTCGGAAACGCCTCTGAAGTTTCCATAGAAGCCATCACGAAAGAATTCGAACCGATCATCATTCCGGGCGAAAACATCGAAAAAGCATTCCGCCTCGTGCGCGACATGTTCATTTTCACCAACAAACGACTTATCCTGGTCGAAAAACAACTCGTCGGAAGCAAGACCGAATACCTTTCGGTTCCATACGCCAACGTGATCAAATTTTCGAAAGAAAGCGCCGGAATCATCGACCTCGACGCCGAACTGAAAATCTGGATCAAGGACGAAACCGAACCGATCAAGAAAACTTTCGGCAAAGGCAGCGACAATATCAATGAGGTCTATCGCATTTTGGGACAGCATATTTTGAAATGAGTACCTGAGTGCCTGAGCGAAAAGTGCCAGAGTACTCGAAAACCGAAAATACAAGAGTCCATATTGGGCTCTTTTTTTTATCGCTTCAAGTTTGGAATTTAATCTTGGGCGCGCCGGCGGCAAACCAAAACAGCAAGTCGTTCTGCGGCAACAATTCGCTTCCAAACTGCTATCCAGAGCCGCCGTCGGGCTGGACGGCACTCGCTTTTGCCCAGCTTTTGGGGCTGGCCAAAGAGCTTAGACAATGCCGCCATCCCTCGCGCAGTCCCGTTTCCTAAAACGAAATCTGACCACAAAACAACAAAACGCCTCGCTTCGCATCGGCTCCATTGCATTCGGCTTTTCTTGGCTCGCTACGCGTCGCCACCCTAAAAAATCCCATCCCGATAGCAATCGGGACCAAATGCCCGTCCAACAAATATCTAAACGCCAGTCTTAGGCACTCAAAAACTCAGGAACTCAGGCACTCAGGCACTCCAAAAGTCAAGCAAACAAAACTTTTTGTAAAAATATTTTGTCACAATGTAAAATATACTTTACATTTGAATTGAGTTTTAATCATCAATCACTTTAAATCACATTTCAAATGAAAACACAATTCTTATTTCCGCGTCGGTTCAAAATGGCCGGCGTATTGCTGTTCGTGATCGGATTCGTCATGGCAGTTTTCCTGTTCAACGCAGGCGAAAGCCTGGACCAATATCTCAATGTGAAGGTCTTTGCCATCGCCGACTCCTTTCCGTTGGGCAAAGACAGTTATTTCAGTTTTATCGAGAACAGCATTTTCGACGAAATTGCTGTTATTTTACTCATTCTCGGTGGCCTGTTCGTCGGCTTTTCGAGAACAAGGAACGAGGACGAATACATCGCGCAAATTCGGTATGAAAGTCTGATCTGGGCGGTTTATTTCAACTTCGCCGTGATGTTGTTCTGCACGATTTTCATCTTCGGAACTTACTATTTCACCGTGATAAGCATCAACATTTTCTCGCTTTTGCTGTTCTTCGTGATCCGCTTCCACATCAAGCTTTACCAACTCCAAAAATCCCTGCGTGATGACGAATAATCTCAAAGTACAGCGCGCGATCAAAGACATCTCGCAGGAAGAACTCGCCAAGCAGATTGGCGTGAGCCGCCAGACGATAAACGCCATGGAAAAGGCGAAATACGTGCCTTCAACAGTTTTGGCCTTGAAGATTTCAAGGTTTTTTGGATTGTCGGTCGAGCAGATTTTTACGCTCGAGGAAACGGACTGAAACCTTTTTAGGTAATGAAAAAGCCAATCCGTCGGTGGATTGGTTTTTTGGTTTTTGGAGAGCGAAGTTTGCAACTTCGCGATAGGTGTGACCGAGTCTGTGACTCGGAAAAAAACTAAGGAACTCAGGAACTTTTCACTCAGGCACTAGGGAACTATTTCTTGAAATTTGCCATTCCGGCCTTGAGCCAAGCCAAGTATTCGTCCGTACTAACATAACTGATCGTTGGGGAAATGTCCTTTCCATCAGGTCCAAGAAGTACATACAAAGGTTGCGTATTGGTCTTGTAACGCGTGATTGTCATGTTCATCCACTTGTCACCGATTGTCTCGATTTCCTCACCTTCGGGAGTGACATATTGCTGTTCTTTCGGAAGGTCGCGCTTGTCGTCCACATAAAGTGAGATCAGCACCAATTCGTCTTTCATGATTCTGTGCACTTCGGGATCTGTCCAGATGTTCGATTCGACTTTTCGGCAATTCACGCAAGCGTGTCCGGTAAAATCGAGCATCACGGGTTTGTTGACAGATTTGGCATAAGCAAGTCCGGTTTCGTAGTCGTTGAAAGTGACCATTCCGTGGGCCAGCATCGCTCCTTCCGGCAAAGCCTGTGCGACTTCTCCAGATCCGCCGCCAACACCTTGTGGACTTTCGCTATAATGCAAAGGCGGTGGAAAAGCCGAAATCAGTTTCAAAGGCGCGCCCCAAAGTCCGGGGATCAGATAGATCGTAAAAGTCAAGGTGAGCAAGCCCAGCATAATGCGTCCAACGGATAAATTCGTCATCGGACTATCGTGAGGCGTCTGGATTTTTCCGAAAAGATAAAGCGCCAAAGTACCGAAAATCGCGATCCAGATACAAAGGAAAACCTCGCGCTCCAAAAGATGCAATTGCAAAACTAAATCGGCATTCGACAGAAATTTGAAAGCCAACGCCAACTCGAGAAATCCAAGGAAAACCTTGACTGTATTGAGCCATCCGCCTGATTTAGGAAGCGAATTCATCCAACCCGGAAAAATCGCGAACAACATGAAAGGCAAAGCCAGCGCAAAAGAAAACCCGAACATCCCGATCAAAGGAGCTACACCGCCTTCGCGGGCCGCAACCACCAAAAGATTTCCGATAAAAATTCCGGTACACGAAAAAGACACGATCGCCAAGGCCAAAGCCATGGCCAAAATGCCGACGATTCCACCTCTATCCGCCTGTTTGTCGACTTTATTTGCCCAGGAACTAGGAAGTACGATTTCGAACGCGCCCATAAAAGACAAGGCGAAAATCACCAAAAGCACGAAGAAAATCACGTTGAACCAAACGTTCGTGGCGATGTTGTTCAAGGCTTCGGCGCCAAAAATCGCCGTGACGACCAATCCGAGCCCGACGTAAATCACGATGATCGAAATCCCGTAGAAAATCGCATTCTTGATTCCGGCAGCCTTGTTTTTACTCTGTTTTGTAAAGAAACTCACGGTCATCGGGATCATCGGAAAAACGCAAGGTGTCAGCAAAGCTGCGAATCCGGCGCCAAGGGCAAGGAAGAAAATCGTCCACAAACCCAGGTTTTCCGTTGCTTCAGGATGCAATGGAGCCGATGTGACTTTGGCAACCGAAACATCGTTCGCCGCGTCCACCTTCGCCGTTTCGGTTTTGCCAGCCGTTGCAGAATCGATTTTCGCAGCAACCGTCTCAGTCGAAGTTTCTACTGTTTTTCCCGTTTCGGCAACTTTTGCTTCGGGAATTTTGGGCAAGGCAAACGTGAACTTTTCAGTCTCATTAATGCATCTGTCGGAACAAATCTGATAATCAAGCGCAAGCTCGACCGTCGTCAATTTGGCGTTCGTCACCTTGATGCGCTGCGTGAAAACAGCTTTGTGCTCGAAATAAATCTCATCCACGCCAAATTCCTTGTTGAACTGGCGTTTGGTAGGACTTTCGAGCGCTTTTCCTATAAGTTCGTAATTTCCCTTTTGGTTCTTAAATTCGAGAACTGCTGCCAAAGGCCCGTCTTCTGGCGTGAATTGCGAATAAATGTGCCAGCCGTCTTCCATTTCGGCCGACATGGTGAGTTTGAATTCGGTATCCGAAACCTTCGTGATTTTCGACGACCACTTGGCAGGTTTTACGATTTGGGCGAAACCGGCCGAGACAGAAAGTACGGCCAAAAGCAAGAAAATAATCCGTTTCATCTAATTGAGTGCGAAGTGCAAAATGTTTGTTGTGTGTGTATTTACCTTGAACCGCTCGTCGGCGCGATGGCCAATGATCCAGACGATGTCGCTTCCGGAGACCAAAAGCCACGCATTTTCCTTGTCGCGCAAAGAGAACTTCGCGTCCTTGAAAAATTTTGCGATTTTCTTGGAGCTTCCGTCCATTCCAATCGGCTGGAAAACATCGCCTTGCTCCCATTTTCGCAACACCAGCGGAAACTGCAGTTTTTCGGCGTCGACAAAGATAGTCGTATTTGAATTTTGGCCTGCTTTTTCGACCGATTTTATGGTAATTTTAAGCGGATGTTCGATTCCCGACATGCCTTTGTAAATCCGGAATTCGCGTTTTTCGTGTCCTGATCTGACTTCCGACAGGATTAAAAAACCACGATCCTTAAGCAATACATGGGTTTTGGAGAAAATCTGTTTTCCCGATTGCGCATTCACGAGATCGCCAATATCGCTCCAGTTCGCAAAGCCGAAATCGTGAAGCCATTCGTAAAGATAAGCCGCGAAATTCGGAAGGATTTTGAGTTGTTCGAGGTCGAATCTCGTCTCGCTTCCGAAGGTTTTGGCGACTTTGTTGAATACGATCGAGGATGCGTCGTCGGCGAGTGTTTGCGTCTGAAGGAGAAATTCCTGAGTTTTCGAAAAATTCTCGAGAAATTCCGGACGGATTTCCTTGAGGATCGGGACGATTTGGTGCCTGACTTTGTTGCGAAGGTATTTTTCGGATGCATTGCTGCTGTCTTCTCTCCATTCGATTTGTTCCGATTTGGCATAAGCCGCGATCTCGTCTCGCGAAAAAGGCAACAACGGACGCACCACGTTCTCGTTTCGCTGTGGAATGCCCGTCAAGCCGTCGATTCCGGTACCTCGCGTGAGATTGATGAGAAAAGTCTCGAGATTGTCGTCGGCGTGATGTGCCGTGAGCACGTAATCGTATTTTTCCGATTCGAGAATTTCCTGAAAATACTTATACCGAAGCTCGCGGGCCGCAACCTGGATAGAAAGCCCGAAGTCCTTGGCAAACTGGTTCGTGTCGAACTTGCTGACGTGACTCAAAAGTTTGTTTGCAGCTGCGAACTCGCGAACGAAAATTTCATCGCGCTCGCTTTCGTCCTCGCGAAGCCCGAAATTGCAATGCACAAGCCCAATCCCAAATCCGGATTTTTGGAATAGATCGATCATCACCATGCTGTCGATTCCGGCGCTCGTGGCCAACAACAGGCGTTTTCCTTTTAAGAACGAAAGGTTTTTTTCGACGTGAAGCTGGAATCTGGAAAGCATTGCACGAAGTTACGGCTTTCGTTTCTGTAGAGCAAACGCCAGTTGCAGTTGCAGCGGCGTGGCAGTGGCAGTTGCAGTAGCAGTAGCAGTAGCAGTGGCAGTTGCGGAGGCAGCAGTTGCAGTCGCAGTCACGAATTAGAAAAATGGGAATGAATTTCGAGCGCTAACTTTTTCAACTTATTTGAACTAGTGCCATCGTGGCGACCGCATACTTCTGTTCTGCTTCTGCTTTTGTTTCGACTCCGTTACTGCAACTGCAACTGCTGCTGCAACTGCCACTGCTTCTGTTTAGACACCGTTACTGCTTCTGCAACTGCCACCGCTTCTGTTTCGACTCCTTTACTGCTTCTGCAACTGCAACTGTTACTGCTGCTGCCACCGATTCTGCTTCTGCCACTGCCACTGCCACTGCACTAAACTCACGCGTTTCTTTCCAAAACCTTGCGCATCGCCACAGCCTTCAACAAACATTCCTCGTATTCCTTCAACGGACTCGAAGCCGCCGTGATCGCGCTTCCGACCGAAAAAGAAACATAATTCAAACTCGCATTGTACAAAATGGTGCGGATCACGACATTGAAATCGAAATCGCCGTCAGGAGCGAAATAACCGAGTGCGCCGCTGTACAAACCGCGCTTGGTTTCCTCAAGTTCCTCGATGATTTTCATGGCCGAGATTTTTGGCGCTCCAGTCATGCTTCCCATCGGAAACGTGGTTTGCAGCACGTCGACAGCTCGTTTCGTGGGCAAAAGCTCTGAAATCACGGTCGAAATCAGGTGGTGCACTTGACGGAAAGAATAGTCCTTACACAATTCCTCGACATGGACGCTGCCTTTCACAGCCGTTTTCGAAAGATCGTTGCGCACAAGATCGACTATCATGATGTTTTCGGAACGCTCTTTTTGGTTGGTTACGAGTTCGTGTCTGATTTTGGCGTCCTCTTTTGGATTTTCGCTTCGGCGTGCGGTGCCTTTTATGGGCTGGGACACGATTTTCCGGCCCTGTTTCTTGAGATAGCGCTCGGGCGAAGCCGACATGAGGTAATCGTCGGCATTGCGGAAAAATGCAGAAAATGGCGGTTCGGAGATCGTATTCAGTCGGCAATACGTCTCAAGCGGGTTGATTTTGGCTTGTTCAGAATAGAATTCCATACAGAAATTGGCCTCGTAAATATCGCCGCGATGGATAGCTTCGAGCATTTTCGAGACTTTCCTGAGGTAATCTTTCTGGGAAATTCTTTGGGAAATTGACAATCGGCCGTTGGCGTGCGGCACATCTGTTTTTTGGTCGATGACCGCTTGCAGATCGGCTTCCATTTCGTCGTCGGCCATCGTCAGATAGTGCATTTCGAGTTGATTTCCCTTGAGCAAGAAAAGCCGTTTCGGCTGAAAAAAGTACATGTCCGGAAACAAAAGTCCGTCGAAATTCTGCGATTCAAGTTTTTCCGTATCGTTCTTGAGATCGTAGGACAAATACCCGAAAAGCCAGTCATTCGTGGTTTGCTGAAGTTCGCGCAAATCCTGGAAAGCGTTGTGGTGATCGGTCTTTAACGACAAAAAAGCATCTGCCGCAAGCACGCAGTCATACTCCTGATATTTCTGGTGATACCCGTTTCCGTCGAGAAAAACGATCTCGCGGAACTGTTGCGACCAATGCAGCAATTTGGCCTTGAATTCGTTCGGGTCGGTGATTTTATGGTGGGCGGTGGTGCGCATTTCTGATAATGGATAATAGACCGATAGAAAATAGACCGAGCGTCGTGCGACATTCGACTTTCCCGTTCCAAAATTACGATAAAACAATCGGTAAAGCCTTCCCAAAAACTTTGGCACGGTTGTTAGTGAGCGTCAAATATAAACTTCTCAAAATTTTTGCCGATGGTTTAAAAACTACTTGACCTTTTTATTGCATTAACCTTTAAAACATTGAATTTTATGAAAACGATTCCATTATTCGGAATAAGCTTGCTGTTGGCCATTGCCGTCGGATGCAAGCAAGAATCAAGAGAAGAAAACGTCAGTCGTGCTTCCGATGCCAAATATGACGCTTCCGCGGAGGCAACTGCGGCCGAGGAAGCATCGCCTTTGGCCGATACGGCGAGCGTCGGAAATTCGGGCAAACCGGAAAACAACCTTTCGTCTTCGGCGGCTGTGGCGACAAATGACGGCAAACGCAAATTCGTTCGCACGGCCGATATCCGTTTCAAAGTAAGTAACGTCTCCCAATCGACGACCAAAGTGGAAGACGCGGTTGCCTCGGCTGGCGGATTCGTCGTCAACACCGATCTCAAAAGTTCGGTAAACGAAACCCGCGACATCAAGAAAAGCGAGGACAGCATCGTTCGCACCACGGTTTACACGGTTCACAACGACATGACGATTCGCGTTCCGAACTACAATCTCGATGCGACATTGAAAACAATTTCGAGAGAAGTCGGCTATCTCGATTATCGCATCATCAAGGCAGAAGACGTGAACCTGCAACTCAAATCGACCGAACTCGAACAAAAACGCCTGTCGCGGTTCAAGACCAGAGTCGAAGGCGCCGTGGCCGGAAAGGGCAAAAAACTCGTCGACATCAACGATACCGAGGAAAATCTGCTGTCAAAACAAGAAACTTCCGACGCGGCTTTGCTCAGGAAAATGGAGCTCGAAGACAAGATTGCCTACTCGACCGTCGCTTTGCAATTGTATCAGGACGAAGCCGTGAAAAGCGTGACGTTGGCCAACCTTGACAGCGAGGTCTATCGTACGAGTTTTGGCGTAAAAGCGTTGGACAGCCTCAAAACGGGTTGGTACATTCTCGAAGGCATTCTCGTTTTTGCGCTGAACTTGTGGCCATTTATCCTTATCGGACTTGGTTTGTTCTTTGTTTGGAAGAAACTTTCGAAGAAGAAAGTTGTTTTTTGACGATTCCCTGATTGGAGGATTTTCAGATTTGCAGACTTTTGATCGTCGGAGTTCCCGGCCAAAGTTTTCCCAAACCCGACCTGCAAGGTTTTTTCAACCTTGTAGGTCTATTTTTTTAAAAGCCGAGTAATTCCCGAGATAAATCTTGTCGCTACATTGAAATTTGATCAAAAAGCTTTCGCGATTGGAATTTGGAATTTGGGATTTGGGATTTCGTCCCGATAGCTATCGGGATGGAATTTGACTCCGACAGCTATCGGAACTGCGATCTAAGCCCAATTATTTTCCGGATTCCCTGCGAGCCTTAGCATAATTGGCATAAAACTTTACGCAAGCAATGAGGTTGAACACTATCAAGATCCACATCATGAAATAGCGGCTTTGGAAAGGCGAAACGGTAAATAATTCAGTCATCGCCATTAGACAAAGCAATATGCTCACAAATGAAAGTGCTCCAAATAAAATTAGTCGTTTTTTGCTCGGTTTTTGGAAGAAATTCTGGTTTGCAGCCATTGGTGTCAGATTGATTAGGCGGCGAATATCACCATTTTCCGCCAACCGACAAAATGAAATTTCCTACAATTCTATGCGTCGGATAAAAATAGAGCAAAAAAAAGCCCGGTCGAAAAACCAGGCTTTCAAATGCTATAAATCACTTCGGACATTTTTCAATTCCTGCAATCGGAAGCGAAAAAGCGCTGAATTACATGTGGATAGGACGATTTTCGGTAGCCGCCAAAGCCGCTTCCTTGACCGCTTCGGCATAAGTCGGGTGAGCGTGTGACATTCTTGAAATATCTTCGGCCGATGCGCGGAACTCCATCGCGGTAACGGCTTCGGCGATCAAATCGGCAACTCTTGCGCCAATCATGTGGACGCCCAAAACCTCGTCAGTCTTGGCATCGGCAAGGATTTTCACGAAACCGTCCGTGTCGCCGCTCGCGCGGGAACGACCCAAGGCCTTCATTGGAAAACTGCCAGATTTGTACTCGATTCCGGCTTCCTTGAGTTGCTCTTCGGTTTTCCCGACAGCCGCAACTTCCGGCCAAGTGTAAACCACACCGGGAATCAGATTGTAATTGATGTGAGGCTTTTGCCCGGCCAAAGTTTCGGCCACAAAAACACCTTCTTCCTCGGCTTTGTGCGCCAACATCGCGCCTTTAACAACATCGCCGATCGCGTAAATGTTCGACACGTTCGTCTGCAAATGGTCGTTCGTCTCCACGATTCCGCGGTCTGAAACCTTGATTCCCGCTTTGTCGAGCGCCAATCCGTCAGTGAACGGGCGACGTCCTACAGAAACCAAAGCGTAATCGCCTTGCAAAGTAATTGTCTGGCCTTTTGCGTCGTCGGCTTGAACTGTCACGCCTTCCCCGTTGTTTTCCACAGACTTCACTTTGTGCGAAGTGTAGAATTTCATGCCTTGTTTCTTGAGGACTTTGGTCAATTCCTTCGACAGGCCTGCGTCCATTCCCGGAATGATCCTGTCCAGATACTCGACTACCGAAACTTGGGCGCCAAGACGCAGATAAACCTGTCCGAGCTCAAGGCCGATAACGCCTCCGCCAATGACGATAAGGTGTTTTGGGATCTCCTTGAGTTTCAAGGCTTCGGTCGATGTGATCACGCGTTCCTTATCCAATTTGATGAAAGGCAAGGACGAAGGTTTCGAGCCTGTCGCGATGATCGTGTATTTCGCCTCGATGGTTTCGGATGAACCGTCAGACTTGGCCACTTTTACGTGAGTCGCGTCCTCAAACGATCCCAAACCTTCGAAAACCGTGATCTTATTCTTGTCCATGAGGTATTTGATGCCGCTCACGTTCTGGTCAACGACCTGTCCTTTTCGGGCAATCATCTGCTCAAAATTCACCTTGATCTCACCCGGAATCTCGATGCCGTGCTCCTTGAAGTGCGAAATTGCGTCGTGATAATGGTGGGATGAATCGAGAAGCGCTTTAGACGGGATACAACCTACGTTGAGGCAAGTTCCTCCAAGCGTCGAATATTTTTCTATGATGGCAGTCTTGAAACCTAATTGTGCGCAACGGATGGCGGCCACGTATCCTCCGGGACCTGATCCGATGACAGCTACGTCAAATGAACTCATGGTGATTGGTTATTGATTTTGTGACACAAAAGTACGAAAGCAAATTTAATATGTATGGTTTTAGTTGCAGTTGCAGTTGCAGTTGCAGTTGCAGTTGCAGTTGCAGTGGCAGTGGCAGTGGCAGTGGCAGTGGCAGAAGCAGTGGCAGTGGCAGTGGCAGTGGCAGTGGCAGTGGCAGAAGTAACAAATAACGACTTTACGCACACAGATTTATCTACCACAACCTGCAACTACCGCTGCTACTGCCACTTTTTATTAAAAGGGCGCGCCGGCGGCAATTTCCACAGCACGTCCGGTCGACATGCAAAAGTTGGCTCTGATTGAAGTCCAGGAGCCGCCGTCGGGCTGGACGGCACTCGCTTTTTGAAAGCTGATCGCATTCAAAAGAGCTCACACAATGCCGCCATCCCTCGCGCAAACCAGTCCAACATCCATTATTAATTATTAATTCATAATTATTAATTGAAAAAAACTGCGAGAAAATTTGGCCACAAAAACCAACTTCATTTACTTTGCAATTCAAAGTACTTTTCTATGGAAAACCAAAAGTATCTCGACGACCTTCAGGACATCAGGAAAATGATGAACCGCTCGACGCAGTTTTTGTCGCTCAGCGGATTGTCAGGCGTGTTTGCCGGAACTTACGCTTTGATTGGTGCGTGGCTGGCCAATTCGCTCATCAGGGCCGAAGTCGAAAAGGACTATTACGTGCGGTATCGCGATTTCGAGAACCTGCTTTTTTTCAAAGTGGCCGGTATCGGACTTGTCGTTTTGCTGCTTTCGGTCGTTTCGGCTTTAATCTGTACGCACCTGAAAGCCCGAAAAAATCAGGAAAGCATCTGGAACGCGACTTCCAAGCGACTGATCGTGAACTTCTTGATCCCGCTGTTTGCCGGCGGAATTTTCGCGCTCATTTTATTGCGTCACTCCTATTTCGGACTGATTGCGCCCGTAACCCTGATTTTTTACGGACTCGCCTGCATCCAAGCCAGCAAGTTCACGCACCGCGACGTGCGCTACCTCGGCCTGACCATTTTGGTAATCGGACTTTTTAACGCCGAATATCCTGGCTACGGATTCGAATGTTGGTCGCTCGGCTTCGGCGTATGCCACATTTTTTATGGCGCGATCATGTATTTCAAATACGACCGGAATTCCTGAGATTTGCAACGCGTCATTTCGGGTCCGTATTCTCGTTCGACATTAGACTTTTGACCTTTGAAAAACATCATCCAAAATATAAACAAAGCATTCGACCACCGCATCAGGCTCGGGATCATGAGCGTGCTTACGGTGAACGAATCGGCAGATTTCGCCACGCTCAAGGAACTTTTGGGCGTGACCGACGGCAATCTCGCGAGCCACGCCAAAGCGCTCGAGTCCGAAAATTACATCGTCGTCGAGAAACAGTTCATCGGGCGAAAGCCCAACACGAGTTACAAGGCGACCAAGTCAGGACGCGAGGCTTTCCAGTCGCACATAGACGCTTTGGAAGCCCTGATCCGCAAGAGCTAAAATTTTTTTGCTATTTAACTTTGAAATACAAAGTACTTTTATGAAAACAATTTCTTTAGGTCCGATGCTTTCCGCGCTGGCGATGCTGGTCGGATTCAATTTCGCGCTAATGACCGTTCGCATGTTCGCGACCTCGGGAATCGGTTACGGATTTCTCGTCTGGAACCTTTTTCTGGCGATCGTGCCGCTTTTGGTCAGCTTGCATCTCACCAAGACGGATCCGACCAAAACCAAAATCGTCTTATTATCACTGTTTTGGCTGCTGTTTCTCCCGAACGCGCCTTACATCTTGACCGATTTCCTGCACTTTCGGAATTTCACCCAAAAGATGCCGGCCTGGTTCGATTTGCTGCTTTTGGCTTCCTACTCGATTTCGGGTTTGCTCTTCGGATTGCTTTCGATGCGCCAGATGCATCTCGTGTGGAGAAAATCGTTCGGCAAAATCGCGAATTTCCTGATTCCGGCCAGCGCGCTGCTGTCGGGTTTCGGAATTTACCTGGGACGTTTCAAGCGCTATAACAGTTGGGACATTTTATCCGATCCGCTCGCGATCGCCTGCGATTCGATCTCGCTGCTGACCGAACTGCGGGTCATTGGATTCACGCTCGGTTACGGCACTTTGCTGCTTCTCATATACTACTTCTTCCGAATCCCGAATTCCGAAAGTGTAAGGTCAAGCGACTAAATCTGACATCCATCATCTAAAATCCGATAATCCTTTAAATCCTAAAAAAAATGCAAACCACCAGTATCACAAAACCGCACTACCAAAATTATCTCAAGAGCACGACGAAGCTGTCGACTGCCATCGCCGTCGGTTCATTTGTAATCGGAAGCATTTTGTTCGTACTCGAAAAATTCCGCCCGTTCGGACACGCAATAACTCGCGATTTGCCGGTTTACGGACTCATTTTCGTGGTCATTGCGTTCCTCGTCAACTCGGCCATTTTGCTCAATCTCGTAATTCTGTACGCATCCGAACCAGAGGAAAGGGAAAAACTCGCCATCCGAATGCTGATCGTACTGGCCAACATCCCGATCGCGATGATCTATTTCGAGTCCATCGACTTTTGACATTGAACGAACGACGTCTATCATCTGAAAATCCGAAAATCCTTAAATCCAAAACCATGTACACACATTCTTCCCAATACTGGACAAACCACTTCACCCACAACGCAACCCAAGAGCGCATCGACTGGACAATCGAACCGAAATTGTCATCTGGACAACGCGCCCGAATCCTCAAATCGCTTCAGGCGTGGCAACTAGGGGAAACCTCTGACGGAGCGCATTTGATCGCCGCATCCAAAAAATATGCGCACCAGCAAGGCGACTACATCTACCCGATCGCCGTCGAACTTTTTATCAAGGAAGAACAGAAACACGGCAACAACCTTGGGAAATATCTCGATCTGATAGGCGAAAAACGCGTTTCCAAAGATTGGGGCGACTCGCTTTTCCGCAAGATCCGCTACTTCAACACGAGCATGGAATTGTGGACTTTGGCCGTGATCACGGTAGAAAGCGCGGCACAATTGTTCTATCAATCGCTGAAAGATGCCACGGGATGCGAACTTTTGAAGCAGATTTGCGATGACATCCTGATCGACGAGGAAAGGCACATCGACTTCCAGGCCGAGCGAATGCTGGCGATTTACCGCACGCACCATTGGTCGATAAAACCGGTCGCGTTCGCCGTTTACCGCACGTTTTTCTTCTCGACGGCGACCATCGTGTGGTTTGGGCATCAAAAAGTGTTGAGTGTCGGAAGCCCGACTTTTGGGCAATACATGAAAGATATGGGCGCCAAATTCCGGAGCACTTTCGGGATGATCCGCAAGGAAACCGAAACGCCTGTGCATTTGGTTCCAATGAAATGATTTGATTGGTGGTGCCCTGATTCCGTCCGCTTGGATTTGTGCGGGCGGAATCTTTTTTTTGATTTTCGGAATTGCGGATTTGCGGACTGAGCGCCATCGGAACACCTCAATTTCCCTAAATTCTTAATGGTTTAAAAATCAGATAGTGAATCACCATCGAATGCAGAACTTCAAAGCCGATAATGATGTCGAAACGCACTTTATACTTTCTCGTAACTTTATTGCTCGTTGTTTCGGCGTGCCGGAAATCTGACGAAAAATTACACCGAATCCCATTCGACAGGACGAAATGGCAATCGGCCGACCAAAATGGCTATCAATACCGCGAAGCAATGGTCGATGACTTACTGCACGGACACAAACTCAAAGGCTTGACAAAACCCGAAGTCCTCGAAAAACTGGGAAATCCAACGCGAACGGATGGCAATTTCATGTTTTATCGCCTGTCGCAAACCGAAGTCGGAATACTGACCATAAGCAGCCGGACGCTTGTGCTGGAATTCGTCGACGGGAAAGTCGCCAAAGTCATGTTGCACGAATGATCAGATCGCAAAAGCCGTGGTGTTCTTGACCTCGGCGATCATGAACGAACTTTGCGTGCTGCCGATGTGCTGCAAGGTCGTGAGCTTGGAAACCATGAATTGTCTGTATTCTTCCATGTCGGCCACACAAACTTTCAAGATGTAGTCGTAGTCGCCGCTGATGTGGAAACATTCGAGCACTTCGTCGAGTTTTACGACCTCGTGTTCGAAGCGCGTGAGGAATTCGCGAGAGTGTTGCAGCAATTTTACATGGCAGAAAACCACGAAATTCTTGCCGATTTTCTTTCGGTCGAGCAAAGCCACATATTTCGAGATTACGCCTTCCCTTTCGAGTTTTCGCACGCGTTCGTAAACCGCCGTCGCCGACAGGTTAAGCTTGATTGACAAGGCTTTGGTGGTTTGTGTGCTGTCGTGTTGCAGCAGCGAAAGCAGTTTTTGGTCGGTTGTGTCGAGGTGCATCTGATAAAAAATCTGGAAATTGGAGCGAAATCGTTTTCTATCCCAAAAATAATCCATTGAAATTGATTTTATCGGATAAATATTCCGATTTATGAAATTTGTGTTGTGATTTTATCGTGTGTTGTTGTGATTTGCGTCAGAAACTAATCCACAAAACCATGGACTTCAATCCCGCAGACAACATTCAGGACTTGCAATATTTTGGAGAGTTCGGAGGCGTAAACCCTTCGATTTCAGATTCTTCGACCTACACTTTCCTATCGGCCAAAACGATGTTCGACACCTTCGAAGGCAATGCCGACGGCTGCTATCTCTACTCGCGCCATTCGTCTCCGTCGAACCTTTACCTCAACAAGGCGCTGGCTTCGATGGAAGGCACTCAGGCTGCTTGCGTGGCGGCTTCGGGAATGGGCGCGATCACCTCGACTTTGCTGCAGCTTTGCCAATCTGGCGACCACATCGTTTCGAGCCGCACGATTTATGGCGGAACTTACGCTTTCTTGAAAAACTTCGCTCCCAAATTCGGTGTAGCGACGAGTTTCTGTGATTTCACGAAGCCCGAATCGGTTGAGAAAAACATATCCGAAAAGACCAAAATCCTGTATTGCGAAACAGTCTCCAATCCACTTTTGGAAATCGTCGATATTGCAGAAATGGCCCGCATCGCCAAAAAACACGACCTCAAATTGGTCGTCGACAACACTTTTTCGCCGCTTTCCGTCTCTCCGGCAAAACTCGGTGCGGACATCGTGATCCACAGCCTGACCAAATACATCAACGGAAGTTCCGATACGGTTGCGGGCGTGAGTTGTGGCAGCCGCGAATTCGTCGAGGCCATGAAAGACGTGAATTCGGGCGCGGCCATGCTTTTGGGTCCGACAATGGACAGTCTTCGGTCGGCAAGCGTGATGAAAAACATGAGGACTTTGCACCTGAGGATGAAACAGCACAGCAAAAACGCCCACTATCTGGCGGAGAAATTCGAGGAAATCGGACTCAAAACGGTTTATCCCGGACTCAAAAGCCATTCGGGACACGAACTCTTCAAACGCATGATGAATCCCGAGTACGGCTTTGGCGGAATGCTCACGATAGACGTCGGATCGCTCGAAAAAGCCAACGAGCTTATGGAACTGATGCAGAAACGAAATTTGGGTTATCTCGCCGTCAGCCTTGGTTTTTACAAAACTTTATTCAGCGCTCCGGGCACTTCGACTTCCTCTGAAATCCCAATCGAGGAACAGATCGAAATGGGCTTGACCGACGGTTTGATAAGGTTTTCGATCGGGCTTGACAACGACATCGAACGCACCTTCGTCAACATGAGATTCTGTATGGAAGAAATCGGGATTCTCGATACTGTTTCGGCTTAACACCAAATTGCGGTTCATCAAAACCAGTCTGTGAGTGGCATTTCAGGCTGGTTTTCCTGTTGCAAAAAACTGTAAGCACGAAGATTATCGTTTGGAACGCCTTATATTTAGCAGACCAAACCGATGTTATGAAACACCTTTACTTCGTCCTTTTCGGATGTTTTGCGCTGTCCGCACAAGCCCAGATCATCAATTTTCCCGATCCCGATTTCAAGGCGGCAGTGCTCAACGATTCCTGGAACGACGCCGATGGAGACGGTGAAATCAGCCAACAGGAAGCGGCGAATGTCGCCGAACTGATACTCAACGGAGCCGCGATCGACAATCTGGAAGGCTTGCAGTATTTTACAGGACTTTCCAATTTTTACCTTTACAACAGCAGCGTCACCGGTTTTGTTTTGCCGCCATCGACGAACTACAATGATGTCTACGTAGGCAATAATCCGCTTCTTACAAACGCTGCGTTTGGGATAAACGGAATGATCAACTATTTTACGTTCAACGACAACGACGCCTTTACGAACCTGAACCTTCCCGGTGTCACCTCGACGAATACTACGTTCTCGATATCCGGAAACGGGCTACTGGCAACGGTGAACTTGCCGGCCATGACGCACGTAGGAAATGACTTCACCATATCTGACAATCCTGCGCTGGGTTCGATCAATTTCCCTGTCTTACAGTCGTCGAGCGCGTCGATTTTCGATATTAAAAACAATTCGAGCCTATCGACACTCGACCTAAGCGAAAAAACGTTCCTGTTCCTGACAGTGGAAAATAACGGGCTTACATCGGTCAACCTGAACAATCTGACTTGTGACTTCGGATTTTCGCTTGCGAACAACCAACTCGAATCGCTCGACCTTTCTTCCTTTTCGATTTCTTACGCCACTTTGGTCGATCTGTCAGGGAACAATTATGACGATGCCTCAGACTTACAGCTATACGGACCCTGGGCAACGGAAGGCGTCGGCGGCACCGCTAATCTGAAAATAAACAATACGCAACTTACATCTTTGTCTTTTGGGGCGCAGCTCAGATTGAGTACTTTGACGGTCAACGACAACCTGCTTCTTGAAACGATAAATTTCAGGAACGGGAAATTCGAGACTTGCCAAGGCGGATATTGTGCGATCCAAAGTCTGTCGTTCAGCAACAATCCGGCGTTGAATTTGGTTTGCACCGATGCTTTCGAAGGCTATGCGCTCGAACAGGCCAATTACGTAAGTGGCCCAGATTGGGTGCATCAGCATATCGACCCCAATGTCGCCGTTAGTGTCAACTGTTTTTACGATCCGCCGGGAACTTTCAATTCAGCCTCAGGTTTGGTGCGATACGATCTCGACGGAAATGGCTGTTCGGCCTCGGATCCATTATTGCCTTTCGTTCCTGTGGCGACTTCCGATTCCCAGGTTACGCAGAATACGGCTTACGCGAACGGCCTCGGCGGCTATTACGCCACGACTTCGGGAGCGACGCTGACCTTGACGCCGTCGGTCAATACCGACTATTTCACGGTTTCACCGGCATCGGCCAACCTGACTTTCACGGGATTCGGAAGTTCACAAACCGCAGATTTTTGCGTCTCGGCCAACGGATCGCACCACGATCTGGCGATAGACGTGATTTCGATGGACGTCGCAATTGCCGGTTTCGACACCAAATACCGAATCATTTATCGCAACCAAGGCACGACTACGCAAGCCGGAACGGTTGCCGCAAATTTCTGGACCACTCAGGAATTCCTAAGCGCTTCGGTTTCGCCAACGAGTCAAACCGCTGGAAATCTCACTTGGGATTTCACCGATCTGAAGCCTTTCGAGACGCGAATCATAGATGTGACGCTTAACATAAACGGTCCGACGGATACGCCACCGATAAACTCCGGAAACACGGTCAGCCTATCAGCATCGGTCACGGCAGCGGCAGACGAAACGATGTCTGACAATAACGACACTTGCTTAAAAGCTGTGGCGAATTCGTTCGATCCCAACGACAAACAAGTTTCCCAAGGTGACATCGTCTTGCTAGGGCAAACGCTCACCGACGGCCTCACCTACACGATCCGTTTCCAGAATACGGGAACTGCAAACGCCCAAAGCGTCGTGATTACCGACTTTATCAACGGTGATTTCAACCTTGCGTCCATACGACCGATCGCTTCGAGCCATGCGTTCAAGATGAGACGGAAAGACAATTTGGTGGAATTCTGGTTCGAGGAAATCGATCTGCCTTATGAATCCGCCAACGAACCCGCCAGCCATGGCTTTGTGACTTATACCGTAAAGTCAAATCAGGCTTTCGATTTGTTTTCGGTTTACGAAAATACGGCCAACATCTACTTCGATTACAACCTTCCGATCGTGACCAATACGACGCAAACCACTGTCGTCGAACTCGGAACGCCCGACAATGCGGTTTCGAGATTCAAGGTGTATCCGAATCCGGCCAGCAATCTTGTAAACGTGAGTTCCCAAGATGGATCTGACGTGAAAGCCGTGATCTACAACCTTTCGGGACAATTGCTTTTGAAAACCGAATCGGCTCCTAATCCTGTCATCGACGTCTCGAAACTTTCGGTGGGAACGTATCTCCTCAAGCTTTCATCGGCCAACGGAAGCCAAACCCAAAAGCTCATCCGATACTGATACTACACGGATTGCATCCAACACAAAACCCGCTTCGAACAGCGGGTTTCTTTGTTTTTAGAGGTTCATCACCAAGGAATTTCACCCGTTTCAGGATTCGCTTCCTCGCTGAAAAATTTGCCGGTCGGGCCGTTTTCGTCCAACAAAGCATATTTCGAGATCCTTTTTCCGGCAACTTCCAGCTCACCGCCGACGTGGTTCGTAAAATCAGTACTCGTGTAGCCGGGACAAACTGCGTTCACCTTGATTTTTGTGTCTTTGAGCTCGTAAGCCAAGTGAACCGTGTACATGTTCAAAGCCGATTTGGACGAGGAATAAGCCGCCAAAACTTTATAGTCGTAAGCGGCATAATCCGGATCGCTGGCCAAGGTTAGCGAGCCCATATTCGAACTCACGTTGACGATTCGCGCCGCATCGGATGCCTTAAGCAAATCCAGAAATGCCGTCGTAGCGCGGATTGCGCCGTATAAATTGGTTTCAAAAACGCTTTTGAAGTTTTCGATAGTCGCCTCGGACGGACTTTGCGCTATGCCACTGATTCCTGCGTTGTTGACCAAAACATCCAACACATCTGTTTTTTGGCCGATCTCGGACTTGGCTTTCTCGACGGAAGCTTCGCTGGTTACGTCAAGTTGTATCGATTCGATATTCGCCAAGCCTTGTGATTTCAGTTCTTCGACCGCTTTTCGCCCGTTTTCAGGATTGCGGCTTGCGAGATAGACGTAAAATCCCTGCCGCAACAATTGTTTGGCGGTTTCTAGTCCGATGCCTTTGTTGGCGCCGGTTATCAATGCTTTTTTCATTTTTTTACGATTTTTTGTTCGCCAGCAAAGTTCTTATCCAAAAAAACGAAAAGGTTTACCATTTGGTAAAAAGCGTTTTCAGCCGATGTTTTTCCGTATCCGACTAAGGGATTGTTGCGTCACGCCAAGATAAGATGCGATATGGACCAATGGAACCTGGTTGACCAACGACGGATAATTTTTGAGAAATTCGAGATAACGACTTGTCGCATCGTGTGAAATCACCGGGCCTTTGCGCGATTTCTGGTACATGCAAAGTTGTACCATCTTGTTTTTCATGTTGTCCCAACCTGCAATCGAGCGCGAAAGTTCGTCCCAATCTTGCTTCGCGAATGTGATAAGTTCGCAATCTGTGGCCGCCTGGATGTTTTCTGTTGAAACCAAACCCGATTCGAAATTCGGATAATCGACCACGAGATTGTCTTCTGGAATGAAACAGCGCGTGATTTCTTGTCCGTGCTTGTCGTAATAACAACCTCGCATGACGCCTTTAACTACAAAACCTACCTGTTTTGGAATTTGTCCGGCCTGGGAAAAATAGTTGTCTTTTTTAAGTTGGATTTGTTCCGACTTCGCGATAATCAAATCAAGCTGCAGTTTGTTCAGATTCCCGAACTGCAGCACGAACGCGATAAACTTTTCCATATCGGCAATTTAGTTGGTGCAATGACCGAATTGAGTACGATCAGCAAAATCGGCAGCAAAACAAAACCCGCCGGTAAAAAGCGGGCTCGAAGTTAAACGGTTTTGAGATTGAGCTTACTGTTTTTGCGGCTGAATCCGAAGTAAATCGATAGTCCGATGAGAAGCCAGATCGAGAAATAAAGCCAGTTCCAGACCGAAAGTTCGGCCATCATGTACAAACAGGAAATCAGGCCAAGCATCGGGATAAGCGACAATTTCTGGCGGAAAGCCCAGATCGCCAATCCGACGAGCACTACGAAAAAGATCCACATCGGGATTTTGTGCTTGAAAAGATCGAATCCTGACTCGTATTTGATTTGCTCACGCACTGGAAGTTCGTTCACCAAAGAAATATACTGGCTTTCGTCGTTTTTGGAAATCGCCGATAGATTGGCCTCGAGATCAGTTCCCGAAGTAAGTTTCGACTCGTGTTCCTGTTTGAGGAATTGAGCCGAAGCCGCCACTTCTTCTTTGGTCATCGAAGTCACGAGCGTCTTGGAATCGTTCATTTTGGCCTCGTTGGTAATGAAAGCCATCGTCTGTTTGCTGTTGTAAGTGAACGCGAAAATCAGTCCGGCGACAAGCGCGAGCGGCACGATGAACTGCGAATTCACATAAGGGATGCGGAATTTTCCCCTTGGAATATCGGTGCGGTTCTGGAGCGTCAGAACGCCGGCGCAAACCAGTACGAAAGCGAAAAGCGTTCCTATCGAACACAAATCTGTGACCATCGTCAAATTCAGGAAAAGCGCCGGAACAGCGACCACGAATCCTGTAACGATCGTGGCATAAGATGGCGTCTTGAACTTCGGATGCACTCGCGAGTACCTTTTCGGAAGCAGTCCGTCGCGACTCATGCTCATCCAGATACGGGGTTGTCCCATCTGAAAGACCAAAAGAACGCTTGCCATGGCGACAACGGCGCTTACCGCGATGATTCCGGACATCCATTTCAGATCGAGTTTGTCGAACACGAACGCAAGCGGATCGCCCACGTTGAGTTCGCTGTATTTCACCATTCCGGTCAGGACCAAAGCGATGATCACGTACAATATAGTACAGATTATGATTGCCCACATCATGCCTTTCGGAAGGTCTTTTTGTGGATTTTTGCACTCTTCGGCCGTGGTGGAAATGGCGTCGAATCCGATATAAGCGAAGAAAACCGCCGACACGCCTTTGAGCACGCCCGCCACTCCGTTTGGCGCAAAAGGATCCCAATTGTCAGTATCGACATAGAAAACACCTACGGCGATCACCAAAAGGATGATGCAAAGTTTTACGGCAACCATCAAATTGCTCGCGTTTCTCGATTCTTTCATGCCGCGATAAACCAATGCCGTGATGATGATGATGATCAGAAGCGCGGGGAAATCGGCGACAAAATGGAAGCTTCCGATTGTTGGCGAAGTCGTCCAGGCTGTGTAAGCGTGTTGTACCGATGCGTCGAGGTCGGCGAAAGCTTTCCCGCTCTCGATCAATTTCGTGGCGTCGGCAAATCCGTTCGAGGCCGTCAGATAGTCCATCTGCATCCATTGCGGCAGATTGATTCCGCCCGAATCGAGCAGGCTCGTGAAGTAATCGCTCCAGGAAATGGCTACGGTTATGTTTCCAATGGCATATTCCATGATCAATGCCCAACCGATTATCCACGCGATGATTTCCCCGAAAGCGACATACGAATACGTGTAAGCGCTTCCCGAAACCGGCACCATCGAGGCGAATTCCGCGTAAGCGAACGCTGCAAAACCGCAGGCCAGCGCCGTGAAGATGAATAGGAAAATTACGGCCGGACCGCCGTCTGAGCTGGCTTTTCCGATTGTACTGAAAATTCCGGCTCCGATGATTGCTGCAATCCCGAAGGCTGTCAGGTCGCGTGCCGTGAGGTGTTTGCCCAATGCCGCGTGCCCGTCGGCCTCGTTGTTCTCTACCTGACGCAGAATGTCACTGACGCTTTTTTTTCGGAATAAATCTTGAAATGCCATGTTTTGTTGGTGAAAGGATTGAAAATTTTCAACGGCGCAAAATAAGGTTTTTTGAAAAACTTCGGGCCAAAATTACGAGGCTCGTAATTCGCCTGCCAATATTTTGAAGCATTCCCATATTCCCGACAACAATAGCCGAAACTTATTCCGAAATCAAATCTAATAATGATTTTTGATAGAAATTTCGTGCATACGGAACCTATTTTTGCGGCATAAAAATAACTTTTAAAGCCAAATAATTATGTCATTCGTAGGTAAAAAATTTCCAAGCATCGCTGTAGACGCCATTTCTGAAATGGGCGACAACCTAAAGATCAACATCTTCGAGGAAGCCGTGAACAACAATAAAAAGGTATTGCTTTTCTGGTATCCGAAAGACTTTACTTTCGTTTGCCCGACAGAATTGCACGCTTTCCAGGCTGCGTTGCCGGAATTCGAAAGCCGCAACACAATCGTGATCGGAGCTTCTTGCGACACGAATGAAGTACACTTTGCCTGGTTGAACACACCAAAGAACAACGGCGGAATCGAAGGCGTGACTTATCCGATCCTTGCCGACACGAACCGCAACCTGGCCAACATCCTTGGAATTCTCGACATCGAGTCATCGCGTTACGACGAAGAAAACGACACACTTTTGGTAGAAGGCTCGAACGTGACTTACCGCGCGACTTACCTTATCGACGAAACCGGAAAAGTTTTCCACGAAAGCGTAAATGACATGCCACTTGGCCGCAATGTAGCCGAATACCTTCGTTTGGTCGACGCTTACACACACGTTCAGACAAAAGGCGAAGTTTGTCCTGCGAACTGGGAAGAAGGAAAAGAGGCGATGAGCGCTACTCGTGAAGGAGTCGCAAGCTACTTGAATAATTAATTAAAATTCCAAGTCTCAAATTCCAAATTCCAAAGCTGTGCCGAAGTAGCACCGAAGTAATACCGAAATTACACTAAGTTACATTGGATGCGTGCTGAATTGCCACAGATTCCGGCTCGGTGAAAGCATAGCAAAATCGCGAAGCGATTGCAGCTAATAGGTTTCAAAATTGGAATTTGGGATTTGGAATTTGGGATTTTCAAACAAAATCCATGGTTTTAGAACTCACAACAGACACACTATCAGACGTAATCTCCCAAAACGAGAAAGTCGTCGTCCAATATTCAGCCTCATGGTGCGGGAATTGCCGAATCATGAAGCCCAAGTTCAAGAAATTCGCATCGGAGAACGAGAACGTGACTTTCGTGATCGTCGACGCGGAAAATTCACCCGAATCACGCAAACTCGCCAACGTTTCGAACCTTCCCACATTCGCGTCTTTCAAAGGCGGAAAGTTGGTTGGCGAAACCCAGACGAACAAAGCCGAGGTTTTGGGCGAACTCGTATCCGAAATCTCCGCCAACTGATGAAACTTCCTGTAATCAAACACCTTACGGAATTCATCGAACAGAACGATCAGGATTACGTGATCGAAGCCGTCGAAGTACTCGAGGCGTTAACCGAAGTTCCATCGCTTAAGGACGAAGAACTCGACGTGATTGGCGAACTGATCTCGAACATGTACGGTGCGCTCGAAGTCGCCAAAATGGTAAAATCGGGAACACCCAAAAAAGAAGCCCTGAATGCGTTCATGCAACGCGTGCTGGGCTCTATCGACAAGTAAATTCGTGAAAGGTCAAGCGATCGACCTGCGAATTGCGATAAGCATTATTTATTACATTGATTGGTTGAAACGTCTTCGGTTTTCCGAGGGCGTTTTCTGTTATAGACAAACGCTGCGACTACCAACGCTTCTGCCATTCGTCGGCTTCTGCCACTGCTACTTCTACTTCTTCTGCTATTTTTTCTGCCACTGCTAGTTCTTCTGCCACTGCTACTTCTTCTGCTACTGCTACTGCAACTGCAACTGCCACTAAAACCGTTTCCCCGATTTTGTTTATTACTTTCTTCAAAACTTCTGTTTCGCCCACAATCCCAAGCCTCAAACCTTTTCTATATTGCATGAAATTTGGAACCGATGAATTTGCGTTTTTTACTTCCGATGCTTGCCATTTCAACGATTTGCCTGGCTCAGGACAAAATTCTGACGCGATATAACGCGACGATTTCTGCCGAGATCACAGGCGAAGGAACGGCCACGGTAAACTACAGGAAAACAGATGTTCCGGGAAATTCCTACGTGATCGACAAAGGCGACATCAAGGAAATCCAGTTCGGGGACGGACGCAAATCCGAATTCCCGACAGACATTTTCGAGAAACTCACGATCGCCGAAACCGAAGCCCGGATAACCAAGATCATCTCGGAAAAAGCGGTCGACAACGCTAAAGACCTGACGGCCATAAAAGCAGCCTTCGTGCAAGGAAAACTCGTCGTTTCCGGCGGAACGGTCAACGAGGGCGCTTACGATTTCAAGGACGTGAAATCCTTTCCGCCCGTCGGGAAAAAAGAAGGCGATCGCGCCAATGTGAGCGTTTGGCTTATGGGCGCCGATAAAGTCACGTCGTCCAAGTTCGAAAAACGGCGTTTGATCCTGCTTGTGCAAGGGCAAGACGCGGCGTTTGAACTCTACAATCTTATGAAACACTTAAATAACGCGCTCAAAGCCCAGAAATAACTGCCGAAGCCTGACTTCCGCGGCATTTTTCTTAATTTTGGTGCCATAAAACAAACACTATGTCAACAGTTACTTTGGGCGGAAACGCCATCCATACCAACGGCGAACTTCCAAAAAAAGGAGAAACTGCCAAAGATTTCGAGCTTTCGAAAGACGATCTTTCCACTGCGACCTTGGCCGATTACGCGGGCAAGAATGTGGTACTCAATATTTTCCCGAGCATCGATACGCCAACCTGCGCAACTTCGGTAAGGACTTTCAACCAAAAAGCCTCGGAACTCGAAGGCACGGTAATCCTCAATATTTCACGCGACTTGCCGTTTGCACAGAAGCGTTTCTGTGGAGCCGAAGGAATCGACAACGCCTATTGCCTGTCCGATTTCAAGACCGGACAGTTCGGGAAAGACTACGGACTCGAGATCGAGGACGGAAAATTCGCAGGTTTGCACTCCCGCGCGGTCGTCGTGATCGACAAGGAAGGAAAAGTGGCTTACAGCGAACAAGTGGCCGAAATCGCCAACGAACCCAATTACGAAGCCGCTCTAGCTGCGCTGTAATGGAATTCGAAAGAGACAAGACGTTCTTAAGCGGACGACTCAAAAGCGTCAAATTCGCCTTTTTGGGTGCCGTGAAACTCATCACGACCGAACACAGCGTGATGGTGCAGTTCTCGATTGGGATCGCCATGACGATTGCGGGTTTCCTAATGCACATCTCACCTACCGAATGGATTTTGCAGACATTCGCCATCGGATTGGTCATGAGTATAGAAGGACTGAACACGGCCGTGGAAAAAATCGCCGATTTCGTACATCCGCAGTTTCATGAAAAAATCGGTTTCATCAAGGATATCGCCGCCGGAGCCGTATTTTTCGCCGCAATGACAGCCATTGCCGTCGGAGCGCTGATCTACATACCAAAATTCATTTAGAACCATAAATGGCAAAGACAAAAAAGACCGAATCCAAAGCGGAAGAAAACAAGGATCCGAAGAAAAGACGCCGCATTTCCAGACGAAACGAGATTTTGATCGGATCGTTTTTGGTGCTTGTCTCGATAGCGCTTCTGCTGTCGTTCATCTCGTTTTTCATCTATTGGAGAGAAGACCAAAGCACGCTTGTCTCGTTGGCCGATCGCAGTTTGAAGGCCAGAAACTGGCTCGGTAAATTTGGCGCCTGGCTCGCCGACCTTTTTATTTTCAAAGGCTTCGGAGCCGCGTCTTTCCTGTTTGTCAAGCTGTTTTTCCTCACCGGATCGTTTTTGGTTCTGGACGTGCCTTTGCGAAAACTCAAGAACATCTGGTTCTGGGATCTGTTCGCGTTGGTGGTTTTGTCAGTTTTGTTCGGTTTTTTTGCCGATTCATTGCCCGAACTCGGTGGAACGGTCGGATACGAAATGAACATCTTCCTTCAGGATTACATCGGAAGTACCGGAACTTTCCTGGTGCTTGCCTTCGGAATCATCATTTACCTGATCTACAAAATCAAGGTTTCCCCGGACAAGATCAAGAGTTTCTTCGAACGCCGCAAGAGTGAGCTTGACGCCGAACTGGCAAAAATGAAAACTCCTGCACCGGTTGCCGAGAACGGAAACGCCTACAATCTCGAGGAATTTGCGGTGGAAGAAAGTCCGAGGCAAGACCTGAAATTCAATCCTTTTCCAGAAGAAGACGACGAGGAAATTCCCGAACCTGTGCTCAAAGTCGCCTCCAAGTTCGAGATCGACAAAGATGCGTTGCGTCCTACGATCGAGCATTCGTCCGAAATTTCGCTCTCTACGACCGAAACCAAGCACGAAGCCGCTTTCAATCCGCTTCCTACGCCTGTTGCCGCTCCGCACATCATCACCACTGACGATGAAGCTTTCGTGATCGAGCAAGCGCCGGAAGAAGACATTGTCGAGGAAAACCTGGCCGCGCGTCTCGTGGAAGATTTCGGGCTTTTCGATCCGACCTTGGAGCTTTCCAATTATAAGTTTCCGACGATCGACATGCTCAAAGACTACGCTGGCGGCGGAATCACGATCAATCAGGAAGAGCTCGAGGAAAACAAGAACCGCATTGTCGAAACGCTTCGGAACTATAAAATCGACATTGCGCAGATCAAGGCGACCGTCGGCCCGTCGGTTACACTTTACGAAATCGTGCCCGAAGCCGGAATCCGCATTTCAAAAATCAAGAGTCTCGAGGACGACATCGCACTTTCGCTTTCGGCTCTCGGAATCCGTATCATCGCGCCGATTCCCGGAAAAGGGACAATCGGAATCGAGGTTCCGAACCAGAAACCTACGATCGTCTCGATGAAAAACGTGATAGGATCGGCCAAATTCCAGGAAGCCGAAATGGAACTCCCGATTGCGCTTGGACGCACGATCTCGAACGAGACTTTCGTTGCCGATTTGGCCAAAATGCCGCACTTGCTCATGGCGGGCGCGACCGGACAAGGAAAATCTGTCGGACTGAACGCGGTCCTGACTTCGCTTCTTTACAAGAAACATCCGGCCGAGGTCAAATTCGTGCTGGTCGATCCGAAGAAAGTCGAACTGACGCTTTTCAACAAGATCGAACGCCATTACCTGGCCAAACTTCCCGATACCGAGGACGCGATCATCACGGACAACACCAAAGTTATCCATACGCTGAACTCGCTTTGCGTGGAAATGGACAACCGTTATTCGCTTTTGAAGGACGCGATGGTTCGGAACATAAAAGAATACAACGACAAGTTCAAGAGCCGAAAACTCAATCCTGAAGCCGGACACCGCTTTTTGCCTTACATCGTGTTGGTCGTCGACGAGTTCGCCGATTTGATCATGACGGCCGGAAAAGAAGTCGAAACACCTATCGCGCGTTTGGCCCAACTTGCGCGTGCCATCGGGATTCACTTGATCATCGCTACACAACGTCCGTCGGTGAACGTGATTACTGGAATCATCAAGGCCAACTTTCCGGCCAGGATCGCTTTCCGCGTGACGTCCAAAATCGATTCGCGTACGATTCTCGATACGCAAGGCGCCGACCAATTGATAGGACGAGGCGATTTGCTTTTCTCTAACGGAAACGATGTGACACGTGTGCAATGTGCGTTTGTAGACACGCCCGAAGTAGAAAAAATCACCGAATTCATCGGCTCGCAAAAAGCCTATCCGAGCGCTTATCTATTGCCTGAATACGTTCCGGAAGGCGAAGTTGGCACGAATCTTGAGTATGACATTTCCGAACGAGATGCTCTTTTCAGGGATGCAGCCGAAGTAATCGTAACTTCGCAACAAGGTTCGGCCTCGCTTTTGCAGCGAAAACTCAAATTGGGTTACAACCGCGCCGGACGTCTTATCGACCAACTCGAAGCCGCCGGAATCGTCGGGCCATTCGAGGGCAGTAAAGCAAGAGGCGTAAATATCCCGGATTTGCAGGCACTTGACCAGTTTTTCGCAAACGAACAAAATGAATAAGATGAAAAAATTACTCCAGATTACTTTCTTCCTTTTGATGGCTTTCTCGAGCCAGGCTCAGGACAAAAAGGCGAAAGCACTCCTGGACGAAGTCACGGCAAAAGTCAAGAGTTACGACAACATTACCATCGACTTCAAGTATTCGCTCAACAATGCCAAAGAAAAAGTTAACCAGGAAAGCAAGGGCAGCGTCGTGATGCAAGGCAATATGTACGTGCTCAATTTCATGGGCGTAACCAAGATTTTCGACGGGAAAAAGACTTACACGGTCATTCCCGAAGACGAGGAAATCACGATTTCGAAATATAGCGAAAAAGACGACAACGCCATTACGCCAAACCGCCTGCTTACGTTTTTCGGATCGGGATACAAGTATTCGTGGGACATTTCACAGAACGTCAAAGGCCGTAAAATCCAGTATATCAAGCTCACTCCTATTTCTTCCAAAGACCAGAGAAAAGAGATTTTGCTTGGCATCGACAGTCAGACCAAACACATCTACAACCTGATCGAAATGGGTAAAAACGGCACAAAGACGACACTCACTGTTAATTCTTTTAAAACCAATCAGCCGTTGTCGAAAAATCAGTTTACCTTTACCGAGAGTAAATACCCGAATTACTACATCAACAAACTAGACTGATTTCACAGGAGTGAAAATCCTTGATCGTTATATCTTAAAATCTTTTGTGATTACGTTCGCCACGGTGTTCGTAATCCTTTTTTTTATATTCATATTACAGACGGTTTGGCTCTTCATCGCCGAACTCGCCGGTAAAGACCTCGACATTTTCCTTATCGTAAAATTCCTCATGTTTGCCATGCCAAGGATCATTCCTTTGGTGTTGCCGCTTTCGGTGCTTTTGGCTTCTATCATGACCTTCGGGAGTTTTGCCGAGAATTACGAGTTCGCGGCCATGAAATCGTCCGGGATTTCGCTTCAACGTTCTATGCGAAGCCTGATCGCTTTCATCGCCGTTTTAAGTGTCGCCTCGTTCTTTTTCGCCAACAACGTCATTCCTTACGCCGAATACCAATTCATCAATTTCAGAGCCGACATCGCCAAAAAGCAACCCGCTATGGCAATTGCCGAAGGACAGTTTTCAGACATCGGAAACTACAATATAAAGGTCGACAAGAAATCGGGTGAAAAAGGCGCGCAACTTACGGGCGTGACCATTCACAGGAAATCGGTTTCGAACCAGGATGCGCCTACGGTGATACGATCTAAAACCGGAGAACTCGTCACGAGCGAAGATTCCAATGTTTTGAAACTCGTACTGAAAGACGGCGATTATTACGAAGACATGACGCCGAGCAAAATGGAAGACCGCAAGAAATTGCCGTTTGCCAAAAGTTCGTTCAAACGCTACGTGATCAACATGGATTTGAGCAAACTCAACAAGCTCGATGAATCGGATGACAAGGTCACGACAAACAGCATGCTAAACGTGTCCGAGCTCAATTACACGCTGGATTCGCTCCACAAGGATTTCGACAAGAACATCATCTCGTTCGCCGACAACATTTACCAACGCACGGGAATCGTTTCGAACGCCAACCAATTCGCGCCCAAGAACAAGATCGCAAACGACAGCACGTCGGTCAAAAAGGAACTTCCAAAAGATTTATTGTCGCAGTTTTCCTCCGATGACAAATCTGCCTTGCTCAAAATCGCTTCCTCGAATGTCGAAAGCACGAATTTCACGATCGAGAGTTCGGTTTTCGAAATGCAGGAAGGCATCAAGAACATCAACAACCACCAATTGGCGTTTTTCGACAAATTCGTGATCGCCTACGCCTGTATCCTGATGTTTTTCATCGGTGCGCCGCTTGGAGCGATCATCCGCAAAGGCGGAATCGGTTTGCCGATCGTATTCGCCATCCTGATTTTCATCACGTTCCACTTCATCAACACTTTCGGCAAGAAAATGGCCCAAAGCGATGGGATTCCGGCTTGGCTTGGCGCATGGATGTCGTCGATCGTGCTCACGCCATTTGCTGTATTACTCACGTATCGAGCCAGTAACGACATTTCGTTCACGGTGAGTTTCGACTGGATTATTGATCCGGTACAGAAAATTTTCGGAAGGAAGAAAAAAACCGTGATTGCAGTCACGCCAGACGATCATTTGGTCGATCTGAGTGCGGTCGAGATCGGAAGCGACTCCAAATCCCAGGAATTGGAACAGCTGTCAGATTCAGCACTCACGGGAATTGTCAAGAACGCACAACAATTCGGGTACACCGATACAAAAAGGATTCTCGCGCTCAAGATTCTCGAAAACCGCGGCATCTCGCAACACGATCTGATGCGCGAAGGAAACCTGTCAAATCGCAACTTCGAACGCGCAATCGAATTGTCCAAAGAATACAGAACGCTTTCGACGGTGGCGCTGATCGCCTACTTTTTACTCGCGGCCAGCGGCGGACTTTTCCAGCTTGGCGCGATTTACGGATTCATCGGGACCATTTTGGCGATCGTTTTCTTTTATGGAACGCTTTACAAGGCCGAAGAAACGCTTTCGGAAATCGGAAAAATCACCGACCAAAAGATCGCATTGAACGTTTTCCTCTCGGTCTTTCTCGGCTTCCCGTTTTACATCTTCATCTATTTCTACAACAGGGCCAAATTGAAAAGAGCGCTGTCGGAAATCAATTTCTAACTGCAATGCAAACAACCATACAACTCAACACCATCGAAGAAGCCATCGAGGACATCCGCAATGGAAAGGTCATTATTGTTGTCGACGACGAGGATCGCGAGAACGAAGGCGATTTTTTGGCTGCCGCCGAAAAGGCCACGCCCGAAATGATAAACTTCATGGCAACCCACGGCCGCGGACTCATTTGCGCGCCACTTACCGAAAGCCGATGCAAGGAACTCGACCTGCACGCGATGGTTTCCAACAACACAGACCACATGGAAACGGCCTTTACGGTTTCCGTCGACTTGAAAGGACATGGCGTGACGACCGGAATTTCAGCCGAAGACAGAGCCAAGACAGTAGTAGCTTTGACCGATCCGACAAGCAAACCATACGATTTCGCGCGTCCTGGACATATTTTTCCATTGATCGCCAAACAAGGCGGCGTTTTGAGAAGGACCGGACACACCGAAGCAGCGATTGATTTTGCAAGGCTCGCCGGATTCAAACCCGCGGGTTTCATTTGCGAAATATTGAACGAAGACGGTTCTATGGCGCGACTTCCGCAACTTTACGACATCGCCAAAAGGTTCGATCTCAAACTCGTCTCGATAGAGGATTTGGTCGCTTATCGCATGCAACACGATTCGTTGATCGTCAAGAAAGAGGATTTTGATGTGCAGACGCGTTTTGGCACCTTCCGACTTCGCGCTTACGTGCAAACCACGAACAAACAAGTCCATATCGCCCTTACGAAAGGCACCTGGAATGCGGGCGAACCGATTCTCACAAGAATCAATTCGACGCAGGTCAACAACGACATTTTGGGAACGCTCACCACAGATGCCGACCAAAAACTCGACGACATGTTCCAATTGATCAACGACGAAGGCAAAGGCGCCGTGTTGTTCATCAACCAAAATATGGAAGCCTACGGGCTCCTGAACCGCATTACCGAACTCAGGGAATTGCAGCAACAAGGCGAAATGCGCGCTCCAAAAATCGTGATCGACAACAAGGATTTCGGCATTGGCGCACAGATTCTGCACGACATCGACATCTGTAAAATCCGATTGATCTCAAAAACCGAACAATCCAAAAGAGTCGGAATGATTGGCTACGGGCTCGAAATCACCGAATACGTCGCGTTCTAGAGATTTTTGAGCAAGTGCGGTTTCTCTTTCGAGATTTTCCACAAAAGTTCCCCAAATAAAGTGTTTGCCCAAGCGAACCAAGCTCTCGTGAATTTTCGCGCGTCGTCCTTGTGGAAAGATTCGTGCATGAAACCTGTTCCGCCATGCGTGTTTTTGAGGATGTGCAGGCATTGACGTGTTTCGTCGTCGTCCACGCTCGTCAAAGCTTGCATGATAAGACTGATGTGCCAGATGTAATTCTCGGGCGTATGCGGCGCACCGATTCCTTTTCCGGCTTTCCCGACGTAATAATAAGGATTCGATCCGCTCAGGATCATTTTGCGCGTGTTGACGTAAACCGGATCGTCCACTTTGCAACTTCCAAAGTACGGCATCGACAGTAAACTCGGGGCGTTTGCGTCGTCCATATACAGTCTGTTCCCGAAACCATCGACTTCATAAGCGAAGACTTTTCCGTGTTCCGGATGATCGACGATCGCATACTTTTTCAATGCCGATTCAACTTCCGAAGCCAGTTCCAAAGCGTCGAGACTCAGGCTTTTGTCCTTGACGATCTCAAGGGCCATTTCACTGAGTTGCCGAAGCGAAACCATCGCGAAATAGTTCGACGGAATCAAGAACGGAAACACGGTAGCGTCGTCCGAAGGCCTGAACATCGAAGCGATCAATCCAACGGGTTTTATCGGAAAACCGTAACCGTCGAGCGGCGGCGTGTCGATACTTCTTGGCGACGATCGCATGAAACTGTACGGGCCTTTTCCATCCTTTCGCTGTTGCACGCGTAATGTATCGACGACGAGTTTCATCGCATGTTGCCACTCGAAACCAAACGGACTTGTGTCTTTTGTCGTTTTCCAGTAATTGTAAGATAGCCTTATCGGATAACAAAGCGAATCGATTTCCCACTTGCGCTCGTGCAATTCGGGTTTCATTTCCGTGATGTCGTCCTTCCACTCGCTTCCGGTCGCACCTTTGTTGAACGCATTGGCATAAGGATCGATCAGGATGCATTGCGTCTGACGGTTTATCACGCCCGCCAGCAGTTGTTTCAGAGTCTTGTCCTGTTTGGCCAAAGCAAGATATGGCATCACTTGGGCCGTCGAATCGCGCAACCACATCGCGTTGATGTCGCCCGTGATCACGAACGTATCCGGTTTTTTGTTCCTGATCGAAAAATCGACTGTCGTATCGAGCGTATTCGGAAAACAGTTCTCGAAAAGCCAACCCAATTCGGGATCGCGAAGACTTACCTTCATTTGCGAAATCAGTTTCTCTACGGCCGGAGAATTGAACATGCGTCGGGCTTTGGGCACGCGAACGATCGGAAAACCTTGTGCCGACGGAAGAAAGTCGTACAAATAAAGCCCGAGCGTGGCCAAAGTGGAAGTCTGGATAAACTGTCTGCGTTTCATTCCATAAATTTAAAGAAATTGGCTTCGGAAATCGGCAATAAAAAAAGCCCCCGAAAAAATCGGAGGCTTTTCCCAATAAAAATCCTGGTAGTTATCGCTTGATCACGCGAAGTGTCGTGACATTGGCGCCTTGGTTGACGACAACATTGTAAACGCCTGACGGATAATTCTCGCCAAATTGTGCAGATTCGATCGCCTCGAACGAGATTTCGCGGTTCTCGACCAGTTTTCCGATCATGTCGTAAACCTTGACCGATACTTTTTCTTCAGACGAAGAATCCATATCAAGTGCAAAACCTTGTGCATAAGGGTTAGGATAAGCCACAGCACGGAAAGCAACTTGCGGAGCGCTTGTCTCCTCGCCTTTCACGATTTCTCTCGTAACGCCGCCCGGAGCAACGATCGTACAGCTTTCGCCAAAATCAGACCATGCGCCTGCCGTCATTACTGCAACACTCACGACATAAGTCGCTCCCGGCACATAACCCGCGACGTTGTTGAAAGTGAAATAGTTTTGCGAACGCGTCACGAAAACCGTCTCGAAAGTCGAAAGGTTCGTGAGCTGGAATTGGTAGGAAGTCACGCGGTTCAAGCTCGTCGTCGCCACTACAGATCCCGCATTTGCGATCGTCGCGCCACAGTTCGTGAGTTGTGGCACCGTTGGAGCCGTAACCGAACAAGGTTGTCCGTAACCGGAGAAGCTTCCGCTTGTTTTTACCGAAACCTCGATGGCGTAAGTTCTTCCATAAAGGTAATTGTTGAGCATTGTAAGGGCGAACCAGTTCGTGCTTCTCTCCAAAACCTGTTGTTGGTTCGTGGCAGTATCAGTAATCCTGAAACGGTAAGCTGTCACGTTTGGCAAACTCGTCGTGGCTATAAGCGTGCTGATTGCAGGCAAAACGATGCCACATTGTGAAGGATTCACCGCAGCGGCGCCGCCTTGGTCGAGAATCGCAGGAGTCGATATCTGACAAGCCGGACCGTAATAATTCAGCCAAGTCCCGTTTCTTCTCAATTGTACCGAAACGCTGTAAGTCGCTGCATAATCGAATGTCGGAAGAAGCGAAACCTGGAAGTTCGGCGTCACGCGATCGATTGTCTGGACAGCGCCCGTAGCCACATTGACAATCCTGAATCGGTAGCCGTCAACCGGCGTTCCGAAACTCACCGCTCCAACGTAAGAAGAAATCGAGGTCAAAGTCGTTCCGCATTGTGACGGAAGCACTTGGGAGAAAATCTGGCTTCCTTCGTCGATCGTCCCGTCGCAGTCGTCGTCGATTCCGTTGAACGGAACTTCGGTCGCACCCGGATTCACCGCGGCAAGCGCATCGTTACAATCAAGGTTGTTCAACGAATAGCCGGCCGGAGGCGTATTGGCATCGACAGCGCAAACAGACACAAGCGAACCTGCACCGTATCCGTCGAAATCAGCATCCACATAAAAATCAAAATTCGGATTGATCGTAACTGTAGCCGAGCCCGAAAGCGTCCCAGCCGATTGTGAAGTCGCATCGGTAACAGAAACCAACGTATAAGTGGTCGTAGCCGATGGCGCAACGGCAATGTTCGCGCCGCTTGCGTAATTGTTCACAGTCACGTTGTTTGTCCCGTTGTTGTAAACCACAGTGTACGGAGCCGTTCCGTCGACGATAGCCACCGAGAGGTTGACCGATTGTCCAGCACAGATCGCAACCGAACCCGAAATCGCAGCCGAAGACGGACCCGGAATCTGCGTCGCCTCGATCTTCACGTTATCAAAACGCCATGTCCCGGCCGAAGCCACGCTTGCAGGCGTAGAAGTCTGTCTGAATTGACCCGAATTCTGGTAATGCGCCGCAACGATCCTCACACCGAAGTTCGGGTTGTTGTTGATTCCGGAAATCGCCGACAAATCGACGGAAATACGACGGAATTGATCCGATTGCGCGCTGTTCTCGAAACGTCCGTTGTTCAAAGTTCCAAGGCAGTACGTCGTGTTGGCTTCGGTCATCGTGAAATTCGTCCAAGCCGTTCCATTGGTCGTATATTGAAGACGCACCGTGTTTACCGAAGTACCCGAAGATCTTTGCTCCCAAGTCACTTTTATGTCTTGGTAACCCGATGTACTCGTGCTGAAACGCGCGCCACTCGACTCATTCGCCGATCCAGGATTCGCGGAGGAAATCGCCCAAGCGTTTGTGCCCGAAGTCTGAGAGCCACAACCAGTTGCCGTGTCCATTCCCGTAGCTGTTCCCGCGCCTGTCATTGATCCGACGAGAGCCGAAGTTCCGGTTCCGACGTTTGGCGTTGGCGTGGTCGTCGCGCCTTGAAGCGGTTGGTAAGTCCAGTTTGCCAAAGCCACCGGAGCGGCCAAAATGTTCGCCGTCAAACCTGTCGGTTGCGGATCGATCACGTAGTTCAGGCCGTCATTTCCGGCCAAAGTCGCAGTCGAAGTCACGGCAATGCCAGATCCGACGCCTGATTGGGCGAAAGTTCCAGTTCCTACCAAAGTCACGACATCCGGAGAAATGACGCCTGAAAGCGTTCCCGTGATTGTCGCGTCTGTCGTTCCGTCGAAGTTTTTGTCATCCGCCGAAGCGTTCAAAACCGTAACGGCTTTGGCAGTCACATCGGCAAAAACATCGGCAGGTTGTGCCAAAACGTAATTTGCTGCCTGCGCGCCAACCAAAGTGTAACCTGTAACGATCACCGTTTTTTGCGTCCCGACGTTCTTGTTGTCGAAATTCGCGACCGGAGTTCCTGAAACCGTAACGTCGTCTCCGGCGAAAACACCGTCAAGTACAGGCGTTCCCGAAACCGTGGCAGTCGTCAGACGATCGTATTGCTTGTCTTGTGCGGTCAAGCCGAAAAGATTCACCTCGAAAGCAGTGATGTCGGCGAAAAGATCGCTTGGTTGCGTTACGGAATAATTCGCTGCAGAAGCGCCTTCCAACGTAAAATTCGCGTTTACCGAAATGTCGTTCGCCACGTTGGCCGATGCGAAACTTCCGACGAAATTCGCCAAAGTCACCTCGTCGTTGTTCAAAATCCCTACAAGATTTCCACCCACGATGATTGCGGCCGTGGTCGTGTCGTAAACCTTGTTCGAAGCCACGGCATTTTCCACTGCAAGCGCTTTTGGCGTTATGTCTGCCGAAAGGTTTGTCGGTTGTGTCAACGTGTAATTCGCCACATCGGCGCCTTCTATCGTTGAATTCGATAGCACTTCGATGTTTGTTCCGACGTTTGTCGATGCGAAAATTCCGTTTCCGATGAAAGTCACGACATCCGAACCGACGATTCCCTGAAGCGTTCCTGAAATCGCTGCAGTCGAAGTCGCATCGTAAACCTTGTCTGAAGCCGACGCCAAAACCGTAAGCGCTTTAGGCAAAACAGTTAAGGTCCGGGCAACCGGAGTCGCCATATCATAAGTCAGGTCGCCGTTTTGTGTGGCAGTGATCGTCGTCGTTCCTGCGTTGTGGATCGTTACCACGTTGCCCGAAACCGTCGCGATGTTCTCATCTGAGCTCGAATAGTCCACTTGCAGACCGGAGTCTGATGTCGCAGTCAAATTGAAGTTCGCGTCTCCGTAAACCACGTCCGCCAGAGCGTTGAAAGTAATCGTCTGGTCGATCAATGCCTGACCCGAAATGTTCGCGGTCAAACCTGTCGGCTGCGTCAAAGTATAATTTGCTATGTCGCCCGAGATGAAACTAGTCGAAGTCACCGCGATGTCAAGCCCGATTTCGGGAGAAGCGAATTGTCCCTGAAGCGTCAAAGTCACCTCGTCAGGAGCGATTACGCCAGCCAAAGTGCCCGTAAGCTGAGCGTTCGTGTTGCCGTCGTAAACCTTGTTTTGGGCCACGGCGTTCTCGATCGTAAGTGTTTTGGCCGAGATTTGACCCGCAAGTCCGGACGGTTGCGTCAAAGTGTAATTGGCAGAATCCGCACCGTAAATGGTCGAAGTCGAAGTCACCGGAACGCTGTTTCCGGCAGATGCGCTCGTGAAAAACGCAGTCGCATTCAACAAGACTTCGTCAGGAGAAACGACACCCTGCAACGTGGCCGTGAAAACCGCTTCGGTCGTGCCATCATAGATTTTGTTTCCGATGGAAATCGCATCCAGAGTCAAAGCTTTCGGACTGATATCGGCAATCAGGCCTGTCGGCTGCGTAAGTGTGTAGCTCGAAGCGTGCGTTCCAGCAAGGACAAGCGCCGCTACTACCGATTTATCATCGGCTGCATTGAAATCGAGGAAATTCCCGTTTCCGGAAACCGTGATCGCGTCGCCGTTGACCAATCCGTTCGCGGTTGCGCCCGCGATCGTCGCTGTCGTTGTTCTGTCGTATATCTTGTCTTGAGCGACGGCGTTGGAAACCGTGATCGCTTTTGGAGCAACCGTACTTGAAACCACAGCTTTGTTGGCCGAAGCCGTTCCCGAGACGTGTGTGATGTTGCCTGTGCAAGTTCCGGCCAAGGTAGTTGCAGCCAGTCTTACATAGATTGTCGTGTTCGCAACAGCTCCGCTTGACGGCGTCAAAGTCTGGCTTGTCGCGTATGTTCCGGCGATTCCGTTTTTGGAAATCTCGAATCCTGTCGGAGCCGTGATCGTAAGAGTGTTCGTTCCGAGGTTCGTTCCCGAAACCGTATAAGATCTTGGCGTGGCAGAAGGCGTTCCGTAAGTCGTGTTGACCGCGGCCAAAGTTCCCGTGGTCTCGATTGTAGGATCTGTAGAACCGACTGCCGAGAATGTCAAGTCGTCAACGGCAAGTCCGTCGTCATTTCCCGGATCGTTTATGTCCGTCCAGCGGATGCAAAGATTTTGTCCGGCCGGCCAGCTGATTCCCGTTACCGTGTAAGTTTTGGTTGTTCTGCGGTTGGTCGCGTTTCCGTCAGTTGCCACATCGGCACTTGTGTTGTTCACCAAAGCCGTGAAATCGAGATTGGTTACGTTTACGAAAGTCCCGCTAGTGACAGAAGACGAATTGATCGCGTAAGCGAACGTCAACGTGTTGAATACCGCCGAGCTGTTTCCGCCATCTCTCCATTGCTCACCTGTGTAAGTGATCGTGAATTCCGTGAGGGTCGCTCCTGTATTGTTCGTGAAAACCGCTCCGTATTGCGACGTCAAACTGCCCGAAGCGTAAGAACCCAAAGCGCGTTCGTTGCTGCCGGTCGATCCGTAGAAAAACGTATCTCCTGTAGAAGAAGCACCGTTGTCGTTTCTCAGCGTCGTGTTTGAATTGGCGCCAGCTTCCACGAATTGCCATCCGGCGGGAAGCGGAGAAGTCGTAACGACAACGTTGTTGCCGGGAACCGTCGTGTAGCGGTTGTTGAAATCCTGGGTATAATTCGAGCCAGGCGTCAAGTAAGAAATTTGTGCATTGGCCGCCATCCCGAAAAGGAAAAGCGCCATGGAGCAAAACGAAAGAAACCCGCTAAGGCGTCTTTTGGACTGCATCTTGAAGGCCGCGGAAAGTGCATCCGTGAAGCTCAAGCTGCCGACCTTACCGAAATTTTGATTCGTTGAAGAATCGGGTAAAGTTGATCTCATTAATTGCGATTTATTTGTTTGAGCGTCTAAATTATCGCGTCAAAAATGCAGAATCGACAACCTAACGTTATCCCTTTGTTAACAAAAAGCGACCGTGTCATTGGTCGCTTTTTGGTGTTTTTTATCGATTTTATTTGGTTCGGATGTCAGGCTAAAGCAACACTTTCCTCGAAATTGTCTTTTTGTCGGAAGTCGTGATTTTGGCGATCACGGTCTGGTTTTTCACCTCTAGAGGAAAAGCGAACTCCGAAGTTCCCACTTTTTCGAATCCGACGAGTTTTCTTCCGTTGAGATCGAAAATCTCCACAGCTGAAATTTCGGTTCCATTGGCTTTCACCACAACATTTTCCGACTGCCTGAAAACCAGAAGATCGAAGTTTTCAATCCCGATCGCCGGCGTGTCCAAAGACGAACCGGTGAACCTGATCCGGAAACGCGAATCGAAAGTTCCGGCCGCGGTCGAGAACGAATACGAACCTTGCTTGAGATCGTGGATCACATTCAAAGCCAGATCTTCAAGAAAAATATCCTGAGCTCCAAAAAGGCCTTCGGTCTGCATCAGGTTGATCTCAAAAGTACCGGCCGCATTGGCTTTGTAACCCAATGGTAAAACGTCAGAATCGGCAAACGGCAAAGCACGTCCTTGAATGGCAAGTTTTTGTGTAGCCAAGATCGAGTAGAAATTGATAGGGTTTTCGCCCTCGAACAACAAAGCGTCATAACCGTTGTCGAAGTCATTGGTCGCATTCGGCATATATCCGAAAAGTGTCTGTTTGTAATAGCCTTGCGCATTCTTGAACTCGAGCCAGAATCGGTCTTTTTGACTTGCGGCACTTCTGAAAAACTGATCGTTGTTTCCCGAAACGCGCATCGAATTCTTGAACTTGGCCGTTCCTGTGGCATTTCCCAGGATGAAAAAAGATTGTCCGGAGGCGATGTACCCATTCGGGACATTCGTGTTCGCGCCCGCAGAAACCGCTGGCGCAGTTCCGGTTCCGCCCGTGTAATTGTAGGTCGCGTAATCGCTGAAAATGTACTCAAGGCTTGTCACGGCCGTGTTGTGTGTCCACAAATAAATCGTCGTTCCCGTTCCAAGTGACGCCGCGTTTTCAGCATCGCCCATAAGCAAATCGGCGTCGATCGCGCTTGGGTAAGGATTTCCGACGAGGTTGAAATTGTTTGCCCCGTTCACAAAAATCGGAATGGAAAACTCGCCATTGTTGGGAACGCCGTCGAAAGTCGCGTGGTAAACCACTGGCATCGATTGGCTGTAATCGTCCGGACCTCTGAAAATATAACCGCGCCCGGGTTGCATTGTCGTCGTGTTCGGATTCGCGTTCGTCCACGCATAAGTACTCGCGTTGAACCAGTAGAATTTGTCCTGGCGCGTCAAAGGCGAAACATTTATCAACAATTGATTTTGCACGGGCGAAGACCAATAAGTGTAATCGAATTTTCGGATCGGAGTCGTATCGCGCTTGTAGTGGATCACACCGGAGTTCGCGACATTGTTGACCTGAACAAGACTCGCGTGGTTCTCGAAAGTCATTGAGCCGCCGTTTACCGAAAGTTGGTCCTGCAAGATCAAAGTGTCGTCAGGCTGAAAGTTCACGTTGCCCGAGTTGACCATGCAGGAACAAACGGCGATATTTCCCGACGACGTATAATTGCCTTCAAAAACAATGGATTTTGTAGCATCAGGATTTCCATTATTCCAACTTGATCCGTTCCAGGTCGTGGCTTTTACGGCGATTTCAACAGCGTTCGAAGGCACTGCAAGACAGCTCGCATTTTGTACGATGGCTCGGAAATAAGTCGTTTGGGTAATGATTCCGATGTTGGCCGATGCAAGCGTGGCAGTCGTCACGGCGATATCGGACACATTTGTGGTAAAGGCCGCATCGTCCGCTTTTTGCCATTTGACGATCGTTCCGGTTTGACCCGATACTGTGAGCGGCGCAGCAAGCGTTCCGGCGCAGACCGTCTGATTCGAATTTACCGTTCCCGGAACCGTCGCCGAAGTCACGACAAAAGCTCCTGAAATCGCGCTTTTGGCCGCCGGACTGCAAGTTCCCGAAAGCTGCACATAATAATAAAGAGTTCCGACGGTCGCTGCCGAAGGTGTAAAAACCGCCGATTGTGATCCCGAAGCGATGTCAGCCGATGAAGTCAACTGCGTTCCGCCCGAAGTCGAAGCCGTCGCGTTCGAATACCACTGGTAGGATAATCCGGTTCCCGCGCCCACAACAGAGATCGCCGAAAATGCCGAACCCTGGCAAGTGGTTTGCGTCGCGGTCGATTGCGAAGTTACCGATGGCGCGACATTTCTCGTAAATGTGAAAGGTCCGACGGTTCTGGTGCATCCGTTGGCGTTCGTGTAAGAGTACGTAAAAGTCGTCGACGGACCCGAATACGTGTTTCCGATGCTGTAAGTTCCGCCTGTCGGAAGTCCGCCTGTCATCGTGAAAGCGCCCGTACCGCAAGTCACGAGATTGGTCGCACTGACCGTAGGAAGCGGATTCACCGTTACGGTCGCCGTTCCGCTATTTCCCGTTCCGGCCTGACCGTTGGCGTTCGTGACCGAAACTATCGAATAAGTCGTGGTCGCCGTCGGGGAAACCGAAATATTGGCGTTGCTTGTATAATTGTTTACGGTCGTATTGGTCGCTCCGTTGGAATACACGAGTGTGAAAGGCGATTGGCCGCCCGTGATCTGCACTTTTATATTGGCAGATGCGCCCGCACAGATCGATGTCGTTCCGCTCATTACCGACGGATTCGGTCCCGGAATCAACGTTCCCGTAAAATTCACGTTGTCGAAACGCCAGGTTCCGGCCGTTCCCGCGGCAAGTGTCGGATCTTCCACGCGTCGGAATTCGCCCGAAGTCGCGTAATGTGCCGCCACGATGCGAACCCCGAAATTGGGATTGTTGTTCGCTCCGGTAACAGCCGACATGTTGATGGAAATGCGCCTGTATTGGTCGCCGTTGTTATTCGTCTGGAATTTGCCGTTCGTGAACGAGCCGCCGCAGTTCGAGCCGTTTGTTCCCGTCATGGCGAAATTCGTCCACGTCGTGCCGTTCAGCGTGTATTGCAGTCGAATCGTATTCGGGGCCGTGTTCGACCAGCGTTGGTCCCAAGTGAAATTTATGTTCTGGTAACCGACAGTCGACGTATTGAACTGCGCGCCATTGCCTTCGTTCACGCTTCCCGGATCGAACGGTTCGAGCGCGAACGCACTGACGCCGTTTTGTGCGCCGCAACCCGTGCCTGCCATTCCGGTTCTTATCAGCGTTCCGATTGTCCCGCCTCCGTTGTTCACCACGGCCGACGTTCCGGTTCCTACGTTCGCGTTTGGTGCGCTCGCGGCTCCAACCACCGGTTCGTATGTCCAGGATGCGATCTGGGCATTTGCATCGGTATAAATTGAAACAAAAAATAGTACAAAAAAGTAACCCAGTAATCCTGAACGTAGTTTTGCCTTCATCGTATTTGCATTTTCGGACAAAGTTAAAACGCTTGTCTTTCAGGATGCAGACGCCAAAATTATGTGTCGGTTATCAAATCGTAAACTTTTTCGATGCAAAACAATGACCTATCGACGAACGCCATCTTTCGTGCATTTCATCGATTTTGCTTAAAAGAGGCGCAGTTCTTTCGTCCAAAGAAAAACCCAAAAAAGTGTCGGTTTCAGCTTTCGATCAAGATGTCCAAAGAATTGTCGGTCTTCAACCGCGCCACGAGAAGTTCGTCGGTGAGTTCCTTGGAAATCGAATAGTCGAGAATCGCGAAAATGTTCTCGCCCGCTTCGGGATAAAACACGGCACTAAGCAAGTGGATGTGACGGAAAATATTGTCCTCGATCGACGCATCGGCTTCATAATTCGGCATCACTTCCATTATTTCCTCCTCGTCAATTTCCTCGGTCAGGAAGTCGATGTACTGCTTGACGGTTCGCCCGCTGCGGTAATCTTTGGCCAAAACGGATTCTATCTGTTTGATTTTCAAAGCAAAACCATCGAGAAATTCGTCGATTTTCGCAAGCGCTCCTCGCGTGGTCTTTCGGTCTTCCGACATAAACGTCAACGCAATTTCGACCGCTCTTCCATGCAACTCGATTTCGGCTTCGTGCCAGGATTCGAGCGCGTTGAGGTCGAGTTCGCCAAAATAGGAAGAGGTGTATTTGTCAGGAAAAAGCATGTCGCGGGATTGGTTTTGATATTCGGTAAATTTCGGAAACCGATACGCGAATAACGGATAATATTCGTTAATTAGCGCGCTCGCAACCTGTTTTTATGCGCTCACGAAAATAAGTCGTTTCCCACAAAATGCATATTTGCAAAAAAACTTTTATACAATTTCAATATGCCGCAACATCCACGCTTTTGAATCCGTTGAAATTACTTATTTTTCAATAGTATGATTTTCTACATGGAAGATGATCCGGCCGACGCGCAATTTTTGGCCGAGGTTCTGGAAGAATTGGGCTACGATTGCGAGATTTTCAATCGGGCGGACAAACTTATCTCGGCACTCGACCGGGCGACTTTGCTATTTCTCGACATCGACCTTCCCGATATGTCCGGAGTGGAAATCCTGCGCAACATCAGGCGCATCCCAAAATACAGAAACCTTCCCGTGGTGATGCTGACCGTTAGCGGACACGCGATAACAGTACAGATCACGCGAGTCATCGGCGCGAACCTATTTATTGAAAAGTCCAAAAATTTCTATTATTTCCGCGACACTATTTCCCAGGCGTTAGCCACCGATTTCTCGAAACCCGTCTCCGCGGATGCTTTTTTTATCCCGAAAGGCGGCGGTTGAGGCGAATTTCTTTTTCAACTCCTTTTTTATCCCACTTATTTTTTGGCTTCCGCCGATATTTTTCCCTGCCACGAACAACTTCAAAAAATCTTTCAGCCGCGAATTCGCGGTTTAAAAAAGTGCACGAATAACTTCCGCAGATGCAAATTCGTGCATTCGTGGCTAGTTCTTGTCGCCAAGGAATAGTGGAAATTCTGCTCGAGAAAAGTCTGAATTTTCAAACCGCGAATTCGCGAATTTCTACACAAACCGGGAAAATTCGCGAATTCGCGGCTTTAAAAAAGTGCTTAATAATTTCGGCTCTCGAAAATTCGTGCACAGCCTTCCAGCTCGCGTTGCCCGTGTCGTGCCCAAAAATAACCGACACGTTTTGACTAAAAATCCGTGAATTTCAAGTAAAATGGAAATCAGCACAATAGAATTTACGATGTGTTAATCCGTGTATTCGCGGCAAAAAATAATTAGTTAAGACGAGCGTCCGAAATCAAGTTTGGAGCAAACGCAAAATTTTTAAGCCACGACCCGAGCAACGCGAACTGGCCTGCGGCAATGCACGAATAATTTCAGCAGATGCAAATTCGTGCATTCGTGGCCAGTTCTTGTCGCCAAGGTATAGTGGAAATACCGCTCGAGAAAAGTCTGAAAATTTTTAACCGCGAATTCGCGAATTTCTACACAAACCGAGAAAATTCGCGAATTCGCGGCTAAAAAAAACGGCAAGAGACTTTTCGCGGCAAATTCAGAAATCCATTTATCCGTGGCTAACAAAACAGCAGAAAGAATCCTAAAAAAGCCGATTCCAAACTATTTATAACCGTTTTAAATTGAAGCGCGGTTTGATTTTCGCAACAAATTGTTTGAAAAACCAACCTCCCACGTTTTCGATTTGGAGTAAATTTATGTTTTGCACGAATTGAAAAACAACCACTTATGATAACACTGAACGTCAACGGAAAAGCGCACAAGCTCGACCTCGATCCAGAAATGCCTTTGCTTTGGGCCATACGCGATTCCATAGGTCTAACCGGAACCAAATTCGGCTGCGGCGTCGCCCAATGCGGAGCCTGCGTCGTGCACCTCGACGGTGAAGCCGTGCGATCCTGCGTCACCAAAGTCAAGAGAGCCGACGGAAAGCAAGTCGTGACCATAGAAGGCCTGGCGCAAAACAACGAGCATCCGGTGCAACAAGCCTGGGCCGAAATCGACGTTCCGCAATGCGGGTATTGCCATTCGGGACAGATCATGTCGGCGGCGGTATTGCTTCGCGAGAACCCGAATCCTTCCGATCAGGACATCGACGACGCGATGGCCGGGAACATCTGCCGCTGCGGAACATACCTGAGAATCCGCAAGGCGATCCACAAAGCCGCCGAAATCCAATCGAAAGGCAGTTAACAACAAACGAAACAACCTATGAAAAAGACAAAAAAATACGGTCTTATCGTTGCCTCGCTTTTGTTTATCGGCGTGGCCATGGCATTTTCGATCAAGACGAATCTGTCTTCCGACGAAGATTACGTGGCGATAAAGACTCCCAAAAAAGACAGCGTGGCATCGGTAAAGGCTTTCAGACAAGTCTACAAAGTATTGATGCATCCGCGTTGCATGAACTGCCACCCAAAAGGCGACATTCCGCTTCAAGGCGATGACAGCCACGTGCACGCCATGCAGCCAAAGCGTGGCAAAGACGGTAAAGGCGTTTATGCGATGAAGTGTACCAACTGCCATCAGCCGCAAAACACGGCCGGAGTTCACACGCCGCCCGGAAATCCGAACTGGCATTTGCCGCCTGCCGACATGAAAATGGTTTTCGAAGGCCGAAGCATCAACCAATTGGCCAAACAGTTGGTCGACCCGAAACAGAACGGCAACAAAGACTACAAAAAACTCATCGAACACGCCGACGACGGCCTCGTAAAAGCAGGCTGGAACATGGGAAAAGGCCGACCGGCTCCGCCACTGACGCACGCCCAATTCAAAAAAGCCTGGATCACCTGGCTTGAAAATGGGGCTTATGCTCCGGCCAAATAACTTCCAACTAAAGCTCGCAAAATGACTAAAAATAACAACGAAAACTCGAGAAGGAATTTTCTAAAGCTCACCGGTTTGGGCGGCGTGGCGCTTTGCCTCGGAATTGCTTTCGATGCCGATGGCGCGCCAACTTTGGTCCGTCCGTCAGAATTGAGTGCCGAAGAAATCGAATTGTGTCCGTGGATCATCATCAATCCGTCGGGAAAAGTGACGATCGTGAACCACAGGGCCGAAATGGGACAAGGTTCGTATCATTCGGTTCCTCAGATCGTGGCCGAAGAACTCGAAGTTGACCTCAAGGACATCAATGTGATTTTCGCCATCGGAAACGAGAAAAAATACGGCGGACAGATCACGGGCGGAAGTTCGACAATCCGATCGGCCTATAAAAATCTGTTGAAATTGAGCGCATCGGCACGAGAAATGCTCATCGCCGCGGCCGCCGCCAAATGGAATGTTCCGGTTTCCCAGTGCTATGCTGAATCCGGACACGTGATCCACAAACCATCGGGCAAAAAAGTACATTATGGCAAAGTGGCCGAAGCGGCTTCGAAATTACCTACGCCGACCAATCCGAAACTCAAGAAAATATCGGAATACAAAATCATCCGCAAACCATTGAAGCGCATCGACACGCCTTTGAAAACCAACGGCGCGCTGGTCTTCGGACTCGACAAACGCATTCCTGGATTGCAATTCGCCTCGGTGGAACGCGACCCGAGATATTTGGGCAAAGTCAAGAGTTTTGACGCTACGGCCGCGCTGAAAGTTCCGGGTGTGAAACGCGTTTTCAAGACCACGATGGGTTATTTCGCTTTCGATCGCGAAGGTGTCGTCGTTTTGGCCGATTCGACGTGGGCGGCGCTTCAGGGTCGAAAAGCGCTCAAAGTCGAATGGGAAAGTTCAGGCTTCAAGCACTGGAGTTCGCCTGAAATCTTCGAAACGCAACAGGACTTGCTACATACTGAGGAAGGACTGTCGGTTAAAAAGCAGGGAAATCCAACCGAAATCCTTTCCAAAACGGCAAAAAAACTTGATGTCGTCTACCAAACGCCTTATCAATCGCACGTAGGAATGGAACCTTTGAACTGCATCGCGCACTACAAAGGCGATTCGATCGAAATTTGGGGACCTGTCCAAGCGCCCGGTTGGATTCAGGATTACGTTTCGAAAAAATACAATATCGACAAGGAAAAAGTGATCGTGAACATGACGTTTCTCGGAGGTGGTTTCGGACGCAAGGCACTGACCGATTATCCACACGAGGCCGTTGCCATTTCCAAAGAGATCGGAACGCCTGTTCAGGTCATCTGGACGCGTGAAGACGATGCGACGATCGGCCCGTTCCGACCGGGAATTTCCTACCGATGCGAAGGAACCATCGACGACGGAAAGATAGACGCATTGAAATTCCGCATGGCCGGACAAAACATCTCGCATTGGATGGGCGGCCCGAAAGACAAACCGAACGACAATACAAGCGAAGGCTTCCTGAAACCTTACTACGATAGCATCAAAAACCTGAGCATCGCCGATGTTCCTTTCGAGACGACGATTCCGGTGAGTTTCTGGCGATCGGTTTATGCCTCGACAAACGGATTCGCCTACGAGAGTTTTGTGGACGAAATGGCACACGAAGCCGGGAAAGATCCGATGCAATTCCGACGCAGTCACTTGAAAGAGGAACGCTGCCAAAAATTGATAGACAAACTCGAAGAAGTTTCGGGCTGGAAAAAACGCAAGAAAAACGAAGGCTTCGGCGTTGCGATAACCGAGTGTTTCGAAACGACAGTCGGACAAGTCGTAAAAGTTTCCAAAAGTGCAAACGGAGGCGTAAAGATCGACAAAGTCTGGGCAGTGATGGATTGTGGTTGGTACGTGAACCCAGACATCATCGAGGCTCAAATCGAGGGCTCGATCGTTATGGGATTGGGCGCGGCCACAAACCACGAAATCACTTTCAAGGACAACGTCGTCGAGCAGCACAATTTCTATGACTACCAAATGCCGCGAATCAACGAAATTCCGCCAATCGAGGTTCACATCATGGACAACGAACACGATGCGGGCGGCGTAGGCGAACCCGGATTGCCACCTTTTGCGCCTGCGCTTACCAACGCGATTTTTGATTTGACCGGAAAACGCATCCGAAAATTGCCTTTCAGCCTCGCATCAGTCTGAATTAAGCGCCTTTTCAAAGGCTTTCATCGAGCAAGAAAAGCCACTAATTCTACGAATGTCACGAATTTTCACGAATCAGATTTGTGGACATTTGTGACATTTGTGGCTTGAACATTACAAAACAAATTAGTTGCCTTAATTTGCCACCGAGCTGATTTTTACCGATCGAGGCCGAATCAAAACATGCAAAAACAGATAATTTACCTGGACAACAACGCCACGACGCGAACAGACGATCGCGTGGTCGAAACAATGTTGCCGTTTTTTACCTCGGAATATGCAAATTCGGGTTCAGCGCATTTATTTGGATTGTCAGCCAACGATGCCGTCGAAAATGCGCAGGAAAATGTAGCGAGCCTGATTGGTTGCAAACCTTCGGAGATCGTTTTTACATCGGGCGCGACCGAAGCGATAAATTCCGTTTTGAAAGGATTGCATCCGAAACAAAAAAACAAAATCGTCACGATTTCCACCGAACACAAAGCGGTTTTGGACACTTGCGATTTTCTGGAATCACGAGGTTTTGAAGTGCAAAAATTGGCGGTCAATGCCGATGGCTCAATCGACTCTGAAAACTTCCGGAAAGCGGTTTCGTCAGATACTTTACTCGTTTGTGCAATGCTTGTCAACAACGAAACAGGCGTAATCCATCCGATAAAAGAAATGGCAAAAATCGCGCGCGAAAACCAGGTTTTATTCCTTTGTGATGCAACCCAAGCCGTCGGAAAAATCCCGGTAGACGTCAGGAATTTGGACGTGGATTTCCTCGCGTTTTCCGCCCACAAATTTTATGGCCCAAAAGGAATCGGAGCGCTTTACACAAAATCCGGAACCGAAAAGTTGACGCCATTAGTCCACGGAGGCGGCCAACAAAGAAACCGTCGCAGCGGAACACTGAACGTTCCGGCCATCATAGGATTTGGAAAAGCTTGCGAAATCGCTTTTGAAGAAATGCGATCGGATGCGCAAAGAATCGAACAACTCAGGGATTTTCTGGAATCGGAACTCTTGAAAATCGACGGCAGTTTCACGAACGGAAATCGCAAGGACAGGTTGTACAATACGACAAACATCTGTTTCCCAAAAACCGAATCCGAGAACATGATCCTGGCACTCAAGAACATCGCCGTGAGCAACGGATCGGCTTGTTCGGCCATCACGACAAAACCTTCACACGTGTTGTCTGCAATCGGTTTGTCCGACGAAAATGCTTTGGCTTCGATTCGCTTCAGCCTTGGAAAATTCAACACCGAAGCCGAAATCAAGATCGCGGTCAAAGAAATCACCAAATTGGTAAATCGGTTCCGAAATCAGTGAGGCGAATTGTCGCGCACACTGAAAACGTGCAAGACCTGAGGAAAAATCGCCTGCAGACTTTCCTCGACGCCTTTTTTCGATCCAGGAAGCGTCACGATCAAAGAATCGCCCGAAAAACCTGCAATACCGCGGGAAAGCATGGCCGTTCTTATACGTTGCTGACCGTAAGCGCGCGCCGTTTCCATGATTCCCGGAATCGGTTTGTCAATGTACGTCAATACGGCTTCGGGCGTCACGTCCCGGTGCGAAAGTCCCGTTCCGCCTGTTAGAACGATCAGGTCCATTTTGGCTTCCAGGAATTTTTCGAGAGCGGATTGAATGCTGATGATGTCGTCCGAAACCACTTCGTATTCGCATTCCTGGAGGCCGTTTTCTGACAAAATCTCGACAATTTTCTTGCCAGAACTTTCTTCTTTCTCGCCTTTCGAGACCGAATCGCTGCAAACGATCACAGCACATTTCAGATCGGTCGGATACTTCGCGTCGGACTTTCCACCTGTTTTTTCCACGAGTTTGATCTGTTCAATCGTCACGCCTTTGTCGATCGGCTTGAGCATGTCGTACATCACTAAAGCCGCAACCGACGCGCCGTGCATAGCCTCGACCTCGACGCCGGTTTTGTAGATCGTATGGACTTCGACCGAAATCACGACGGCCAGACCCTCGATTTTATACGTGATCGACGCGAATTCGACGGGAAGCGGATGGCAATCGGGAATCACGTCGCTGGTTTTCTTGATCGCGAAAAGTGCCGAGGCGCGAGCAAACTCGAAAATATCGCCTTTCGGAACTTGTCTGTTTTCGATCGCCGAAATGGTTTCAGGCTTGGAAACGACGACTTTGGCCGAAGCGATCGCCTTTCGCAAAGTGGACGTTTTGTGTGTGATATCGACCATTATGAATTGGTTTTCCATTGAAAGGTTTCGTCGGCGAACAGCTCTCTTCCCCAAACCGGAAGCTCCGATTTGATGCGTTCGACAACTTTGTTGCAAGCCTCGATGGCCATTTTTCGGTGTTTGGACGAGGTGAACACGAAAAGACAGATTTCGCCAACTTTCACGGTTCCGAGACTGTGATGAATGTGCATGCAAGTCAGGTCGAAGTCAGCGAAAATTTCTTCCCGGATCTCGTGCATTTTCTGCAAAGCCATTTCTTGGTAAGTCGTGTAGTCGATTGCCGAAACGGTTTTCCCGTCAATTTCATCAGCGCGTATTTGCCCGAGGAAAATACTGTGCGCGCCAATATTGGTCCTGGTCGCATGTTTGGCGATACTTTCGGCGATGAAAGCAGGATGAATCGCGCCTTGGACGAAAATGTTCTTAACTGGTTTTTCCATGTAAAAATTCCTGTAAAGCGATGATCCCGCCTTTGAGATGTGCGATTTTGGTGTTTGTCGGAAGCGATTCCCTAAGCAATTTTGCGGCTTCGAGACTGCGCTTTCCGCTTTGGCAAAATACGACGATGTTCCGTGAATCGATGTCTGGAAGTTCATTTTTGAGTTCCGACAATGGAAAACGTTCGTGTGCGAAATCTGCCTTTGGAAGTTCGTGATTTTCGCGCACATCGATTGCCAAAATGCCGTCCGATTTAAGATAATCCAGCAAATCTTCAGCAAAAATCCCGGCGATTCCTTCAATCTTGTTTCCGCAAAGCCATTCGTAATCGGTTTCCAAAAAAGCATTAACATTCTCCGGAACTTTCGCTTTCGGATTCGGCGAAATTTCCAGCGTATAATTCTGGTAATCCAAAACGTTGATCGTGAACAACTTGTTTCTTAAATCCGATCCCAATCCGGTTATGATCTTTATGGTTTCGTTGGCCATCAGCGTTCCGATCGTTCCTGGCAAAACGCCTAAAACGCCGGCTTCGTTGCAATCCTGTGCTTCATTCGCGTTCGGCGGAATCGGAAACAGGTCGCGATAATTCGTCTTGCGTCCGGTTTCGCCAGACAGATTGAAAACGGCGACTTGCCCTTCGTATCTGAAAATCGCCCCGAAAACCAACGGCTTATCGAGTAAAACACAGGCGTCGTTGATGAGATAGCGAGAGGCGAAATTGTCGGTGCAATCGACGATGATGTCGAATTTCGGAAAGATTTCCATCGCGTTTTTGTTGTCGATGTGAAACCCGAATTCCAGTATCTCGATTTCGGGATTGAGATTTTTCAGACGTTCCGATGCGATTTTTGCCTTTGGTTTTCCGACATCGGAAGTGACGAACAAAACCTGTCGCTGCAAATTGCTCAAAGCCACCGAATCCCCGTCGGAAATCCCGATTTTCCCTACGCCGGCCGCGGCAAGATATTGCAAGACCGGACAACCCAAACCGCCTGCGCCAACGACAAGCACGCTCGCGCCACCCAATTTTTGCTGGGCGGAAACCCCGAAGTTTTTCAGGACATAATGGCGTTCGTATCTTGGATTCCTATTCATCATCCTCCGGAATATGGCGGCATCAACGCGATTTCGTCTGTTTGGGAAAGCGGTGTTTTTTCGTGTACGATCTTTTTGTTTACGGCAATCGCGAATTTGATTTCGGACAACTTCGGAAAACGATCGAAAAGTTCCGATTCAAGTGCTTTGGTATCTTCGGCGGAGACCGAAAATTCGCTTCCGGTAATTTCCGACAACATTCCGAATGACAGTACTTTCGTTGGCATTACTGGATTTTTTGGATAACGACTTTCGAAAAATTCTTGACGTAACGTCGGCCGGTGGCTTTGTCTGTGGGCGTTATCAACAAAATTCCTTCTTTTTGGGAACTGCTCGGTTTTCCGTCGATTTCGGTTACGATCAGGGTTTTATCGCCAGTCGGACTGTTGAAAATCTCGTTCCAGGAGAACACGACTTTGTAACCGTCGTCGGCCGTGACCACCAAATAGTATTCGCTTAGGAATTTGGGCGAATTCACGCTGATATCGGCCTTTTCCAAAACATCGCGCAACAAGACGCCTTTGAGTTTTTTCAACGTCGATTTGTATTCCTTCTTGTGGTTCAGGATCACCAAACTGTCCAAACCGACTTGTTTGAACGACTTGAGTTCGTCGAAAGAAACCGAAAAGGGCTTCGAAATCGCACCTTCGACGGCAATGGAATTCTTGGTTTGGGCGCTGGCCGAAAGACAGACGAAAAGCAAAAAAGCGGCAATTTTTTTCATTAGGCTGTGGTGAATAAGAGTTTGTAGGCGGCGATGAGCAACACCGTCGCCAGGATGTACTTGATTATATTTTGGGAGAATTTGAGCGATCCGAAATACGCTCCGGCCAAACCTCCGGTGAACGCGACCACAACGTACCAAAGCATGTCGGGTGTGAAGGCGATTCCTTTCGTGAGTTGTCCGGCCAATCCGGCGATCGAATTTACGAAAATGAACAAGGCGGAAATCGCGGCCGTCTGTTTTTGGTTTGTCCATTTGAGCAAGAGTAAAATCGGCGACAGAATGATTCCGCCACCAATTCCGATCATTCCCGAAAGCATTCCCACGACAGCTCCGATAACCAAAGCTGTCACGAGATTGTAAGGTTTCATTTCCTCGTCTTTCGGATTCGGGAAAAAGAAAAACCGAACAACAGGAAAAAGCAGGCAAACACCCAAAATCCTTTTGTAGATGTTTTCCTCCAAAGTCATCATTCCGCCAAGGAAAGCCATGGGAACGGACGATGCCGAAACCGCCAAAAACAAGTTCCTAACGAAATAATTGCCGCGGTAATATTGGATAAAAGACGTAAGCGAGACGAACAGGTTCAACGTGAGCGCAGTCGGTTTCATTTCCTGAGGCGTCACACCATACAAGGCCATCAGCGCCAAATAGCCGCTCGCGCCACCGTGGCCTACAGCCGAATAAAGTGCCGCGACGAAAAACAGTAAAATGTAGAAAATCTCTAGGCTCATGCGATCAGTATCGGTAAACTAAAGTAGCGAAATAAACGCGACCCGGCTCCGGATAACCTTCAACGTAGGCGTAATTCTTGTCGAAAACGTTGTTGATTCCGGCCTCGACCGAATACCAGTTCCAAACCTTGACGCGGGCACTTGTGTTGTAAACCGCGAACGGATTCACGCGCGTTCCGTAAGAAGTCGAAAATCGGCTTGAATTGTATTCGCCGTTCACCTGAAACATGAATTTGTCCCTCCATTCGAATTGCGCGTAACCGAAGAATTTACTCGTAGGAACATCGATCAGCCGAACCTGGGGATTGGTCAGATTGTTGCGTTTGATGGCAGTATAATTCGCACCCAAAGTCAGGGCTTTGAAGAATTTGTAATCGGCGCCAAGTTCAAGTCCGATGTATTCGCTTTGGCCGACATTCTGCAATTGGCTCAGGAAAAGCTGCTGATCTGCGTCAAATTGTACGTTGTTGACCATCAGGATCGTGTTGTGGATTTTGCTGTAAAATCCGGCGGCCTGAACGTTGAGCTTGTCGAAAAGCGTTCCTTTATATGACAAATCGTAGTTGATCGCATATTCGGCTTCGAGATCGGGATTTGGCAACGCCGTTCCCAATCGATACGAATAGCGGTCTTTCGACGTCGCGAATCGGGTTTTTCTCGCAACCGAAAGTCGCAGCTGATTTCGTGAATCCACATCGTAAACCAACGCGCCCTGAACATTGAAAGCGCTGTTGCTGTTGGACGGATAATCGCTGACCGAATTCGCATCCGAATCATAATCCTGGGCTTTCACGCTGGAGCGATTGTTGAAACTGACTCCCGTGAGGAACGAAAATTTCTGCGTCAATTTGAGTTCGTTTTCGAGTCCGATGGCAAACGTCCCATCGCTCATCGTGCGTTCTGGTTCGCCCACGTTGTGCTCGCGGTGCACGTCCTGTTTGTACTGGACCGACGCAGAAACCTTGTCGCGCCTGCCAAAAGCCCTGTCATATTGCACGATTCCGCCAAAGGTATAATCGTCATAAATACTTCGGAAAGCGTACGGGCGCGTCATGGCGCTGTAAGTCGCATCGTCCCACGAATCGAGTTGGTTCTTGAAAGTGTCGTAAAAAAATCTGGTTTTCACCGATTGCGTGCTGTCGAGGTAGGTATTGCTCAGGAAATACAGGCTTTCCTTGTTCCACTTTGGCCATTGCCAGAATCTCGGACGCGTGAACAATGTATTCTGCTGGTCATTTCCGGCGTAAACCGGTGAGCCTTTTTTACCTTTTTGGTTCGAATACACAAGCGCGTATTCGGATTTTTCAGTCGGCGTGTACGCAACTTTAATGTGGATTTTTTCGTCAGATGCATACGAGCTGCCGCGCCTGTCGCCGTCTTCGTTCGCATTTGGCGTAAAATCGTCCGAAAGCGGAAAATAATCGCGTTTTAACTTGGAAATTCCGGCCTGGACATAAAATTTTTCCCATTTTGTTCCGATGTTGAGATTGCTCCGGAATCCGCCGGAAATAAAACCCGTCGCGCCATTCAACTCCAATTTTCTGGACGGCTTTCTCGTAATAAGATTGATCGCGCCGCCCAAAGCATTCGGACCATAATTCACCGAAGTGTAGCCTTTGGAAACCTGAATCGCGCTCATATCGAAAGTCGTGAACCGCGCCAGGTCGACATAACCGTCATAAGGCACGTAAACCGGAATGCCGTCGAGAAGCACCGGAACCTGTCTCAAATCGAATCCTCTCACCTGCACCATCGCCTCGTTTCTTGGGCCGACCGCAGAAATCGAAACGCCCGGAATCAGGCTCATGGCTTTGCTGACGTCGGTTTTGGCGAAATCCTCAAGCTTGGCACCGCTCACGGCATCTTGGTCATTGGGTTTGGAAATCACGACCTCGCCCAACGGAAAACGCTGGCTGATCGAGTCTTTCCCGGTTTCAGATTGGGCAAAAGCACACACGGAGGAAAGTACCGCCAAACTTGTGAAAAATTGTTTCATTTGGGTTATTGTCGGATGTTTGGAAGTTTGTTTTTAGAGCGGAACCAAATGCACTTCGGACGTCTCGCCTTTCGAAATTCCCGACGAATCCTCGGGCAAGACCAGAAAGCAGTTCGCCTGCGCAAAAGAATGCATGCGATACGATTCCTGGGCGTGCAAAGGCGTGACTTTCCCGTTTTCGAAGAACGCTTTCACGAAATGCGTGAGTCCGACAGGTTTTGGATAATCGTGCGTCAATTCGGCTTTCACAGTCAAAACCGGATTGTCCTTTTTCATGATCCTGCACAAAGCGGGCAACACATATTGATAGAAACAAGTAAGCGCGGACGAAGGATTTCCGGGCAAGCCGAACACCAATTTGCCGTTTTTACTTCCGAAGAAAAGCGGTTTTCCGGGCTTTTGTTTCACTTTGTGGAAGTGTTGCTTCACGCCCGTTTTGGCCGCGGCTTCAACCACAAAATCATAGTCGCCGACACTCACGCCGCCGTTCAAAAGCACGACATCGTTCCAGTCGAGCGCTTTCTGCAACACCGATTGCAGTTTTTCAGGATCGTCTTCGGCCGTGTAAATGTCGATATCGGAAACGCCGGATTTTCGCAAAGCCGAACCCAAAGAAAGCGAATTGGCTTCGTAAACCTGCCCGAATTCCAGCGGATTTCCCGGCGTTTGCAACTCATTTCCGGTTAAAATGATCCCGATGCGAGGAGGCGCAAAAACGCAAACTTCGGTTTCCCCGATCCCGGCCAGAAAACCGATCGCCGCCGCGGACAGCAAAGTGCCTTCGACCATCGCGATCTCGCCTGATTTCACTTCGGAACCTTTTGGCCGGACGTGCAGACCCAACTTGAGATTTTCATCTTGGGCCGATAAAATCCCGTTCTCGACCGATGCTTTTTCCTGCATCAGGATCGTATCGGCTCCGTTTGGAAGCGGCGCGCCCGTGAAAATTCGAGTCGCCTGCGCTTGTTTTATCGAAAGTTGTTTCGAGGTTCCGGCCGCCATTTCCCCAACGAGTTCCATCGGATCTTTGCTGTCCGAAAACCGGATCGCGTAGCCGTCCATCGACGATTGGTCGAAATTGGGAATGTCGGTTTTGGCGATTACATCTTCGGCCAAAACACAGCCGAAAGCTTCGGCTAGCGTCAGCTTTCGCTTGTGAAAAAAAGTAGTGTTTTCGAGAATGATTTTCTTGGCTTCGGAAACGCTTATCATGGTTTTTGAGTCAGTTTTTCGTAGTCGGATTTGGTGTCGATGTCGATCTCTCCTTTCGGAAAAGCCACCATGACCAAATCCTGAGGATTGTTTTCGACAAGTTTTTTCGCACCCCGTTTCCCGTCGGATACAAGCAATTCCGAAAAGTATTTTTTCTTGAAAAGCACGGGCGTTCCAGCGGTTTCGGAATAAGACGAGGCAACGATGTTTTGTGGCGACAACGCAGCTTTTCCAATCAGGCTTCGAAAGACGGACGCGCTTACGAAAGGTTGGTCGCAAACCGCCAGAATCACCTGATCGACATCGGGAAACAATTCGAGAGCGCGTTGCGTGCCGATGCGGACCGAACTTCCCATTCCCATTTCCCAATCGGGATTGCGAACTAGCACGACATCGAGTTCTTGGACATCTTTCTCGATTTCGGAAAATTGGCTTCCCGTGACGAGCAAAACGTCGGAGTTGGACAAAAGCGCCTCCGAAACCACGTGCCGAATCAAGGTTTGCCCGTTGAATTCGAGCAATTGCTTCGGACTTCCGAGTCGCGAGGAATTTCCTGCCGCGAGTATAATTATTGCCGTTTTTTCCATATTAGCCGCCAATTGTGATCATGCTTCTGTTTTCGATATTATCCGCATCGCTTTGGGCTCCGTTTGCCTCGAATTGTCCGCCGAGTGCTTTGGCCTTGGCCGTGACGGTTTCCTGAATCAGTTCAAGTACATTTTCGCCATTTCTCAAAGCCGCCAAAAGATCGGTTTCCGACTTGGAGAACAGGCAGTTCTTGAGTTTTCCGTCGGCAGTAAGTCTCAGTCTGTTGCAGCCTTCACAAAAAGGCGAACTCATCGTGCTTATGACCGCGAAAGTGCCTTTGTGGCCCGGAATCAGGAAACCTTTTGCGGTGTCGTGGATTTCGGGAGCAATTGAAAGGAATTCGTATTTGGATTTTACGGTTTCGAGAATCTCTGCAAGCGTAAAAACCTGATTTCCCGTCCATTTATTTCCCGCGAACGGCATGAATTCGATGAAACGCACTTCCAAAGCATAATTTTTGGTGAGCGCGACAAAGTCGAGAATCTCGTTCTCGTTCAGGCCTTTCATGACCACAACATTGATCTTGGTCGGGATTTCGTGTTGCAGCAAAAGCTCGATGTTGCTTCTCACGCGATGGTAAAGGTCGCGTCTGGTGATTTTCTGGAATTTGTCTGGTTGCAAAGTGTCGAGACTCACGTTTATGCCCTTGATTTTGGCCGCGATGATCTGTGGAAGCATTTCGTGTATTCGCACGCCATTCGTGGTCATGTGCAGATCGATGCCGAGATTCCCAAGTTTTTCGATGATTTTGGGAGCGTCTTTCCTGACCAAAGGTTCGCCTCCCGTCAAGCGGATTTTTCGCACGCCGTTTTCCACAAAAATTTTTGCCAACTGCTCGATTTCGTCCGGTTGCATGAGTTTGGCCGCGGGCGCGAACGCATAGTCTTCTTCGGGCATGCAGTAAAAACAGCGCAAATTGCAATTGTCGGTCAGGGAAATCCTCAGGTAATCGTGGTTTCGTCCGAAAGTGTCCTTTAGCATGATCAGATTTTTTGTGGTTTTTCGGAATGGATTTTTTCGTTTCGGAACTTGAGTGAACCGCCGTTTCTTCTTGAAATGACAGCTTTTATTTCGGATACGATCGAGATCGCGATTTCTTCTGAAGTTTCGGCTCCGATGTCCAATCCTATCGGACCGAACAGCATTCTCCGTTTTTCTTCGGACACGAAAATTCGCGCATCGGACAAATCGGCCATAAGCTTTTCGAATTTCGTCCTCGGACCCAAAATCCCGATGTAAGGAATTTCGTCGTAGTCGAGCAAAAGCTTGAGCAGCTCGAGTTCGTATTGGTAATTGTGCGCCATCAGCACAAAATAAGTCTGGTCGTCGATTGCGATATTTTCAACAACAGATTTCGGGTTTCCAATCCATACGCAACCGGCTTCGGGAAAGCGTCTGGCTTTGGCGTGCGTGGCGCGTCCGTCAGCGACCGTCGTTTCCCAACCTATGAGATTTGCGGCTTTCACGACCGGAATCACGTCGTTTCCGGCTCCGGCGATCACGAGATTCACCGAACGCGGATTGTAGCAGATCAAGGCTGAATTCCCGTTTTCAAAAGTGATAACCGATGTTTTGCGCGATCCGAAAACGGCAGAAACCGCCGCTGGCAAATCAGATGGCAGATTCTGACCGAAACGCGTTCCGTCGGCGAAAGCCATGAAAACCGTTCCGATCTGACTGCTTTTATCGGTTTCGGAAAACAGGGTAACGACAGCCGATTCGCGTCTTTCGCCAACTGATTTCCTTAAAATGGCAATTGGATTTTCTTGATCGGTTTCGTCTATGGATTCGAACAAAATATGGATGATGCCGTTGCAACCGAGCTGCACGCCAAATTCGACGTCTTCGTCCCGCGAAGTGTCGTAAGTGACGAGTTTGTTGTGGTTATTATTCATGCAGACCAACGCTTTGCGCAACGCGTCGCCTTCGAGACAACCGCCGCTTATCGCGCCCGTGAGCGTTCCTTCTTCGGTGACCAACATTCTCGCGCCCGGCTGCCGATAGGACGAGCCATCGACCTTGACGACAGTCGCCAACGCAGTTTTGAGCCCGAGTTTGGCAGCTTGTTCGTAGGCAAAAAGTATGTCGCGGGTTTCCTTCATTTGTCAAACGGCAAAAGTGATCGTTCCAATTACATGCAATTTACCGCAATAAAACGGCTATTGCTAACGAAAATCAAACGTTTGGTTACGAAAATCAAACTCCTACATCAAAGTTTGTCCACGTCTTTCGGGGATCGCACATTCTATTCCGGAGACTTGTAAAATTTTGCTGTCAAAAAGCCGGAAATTGACATTTATCAACGCTTCTATTTACCATAAATCAACAGGAACAGCCGCATCTTTCGCTAATTTTACGTCGCTATATTAGTAAACAAACAACAAGACTAAAATGGAAATAGGAATCGACAGTTTCGCATCGGCCATGTACGGCAGCACTACTTTGAGCAGTATCGATGCGATGGAACAACTGCTGGAAAGGATCGTCCAGGCCGATAAATCAGGACTTGACGTGTTCGGGATTGGCGAACATCACAAAAAGGAATTTCTGGACTCTGCTCCTGCCGTTATTCTCGCGGCGGCCGCGGCAAGGACGACAAATATTCGGCTAGCCAGCGCGGTAACGGTTCTCAGCACTTCAGATCCCGTGCGGGTTTACCAGAATTTCGCCACACTCGACCTGATCTCGAAAGGCCGCGCGGAAATCGTCGTGGGACGCGGTTCGGCCATAGAATCGTACCCGCTTTTCGGTTTTGAACTCAGCGAATACGATGCTCTCTTCAAAGAAAAACTCGAGTTGTTCTTACAGATTCGCGACAATGAATTCGTGAACTGGAAAGGCGAATTCCGGCCGCCTTTGTACAATCAGCCCGTTTATCCTCGTGCCTCACAGGAAAAACTTCCGGTTTGGCTAGGTGTTGGCGGAACTCCGGAATCATTCGTACGCGCCGGGACTTTGGGCTTGCCTTTGATGGTCGCCGTAATTGGCGGAGAAACCGAAAGATTCGCTCCATTGGTCGACCTTTACAGACAAGCCGGTCGAAAAGCAGGATTTGCGCCCGAAGATCTGAAGGTCGGATTGCATTCGCCGGGTTACGTGGGCGAAACGTCCGAAAAAGCCATTTCAGATTATTTCCCGGGCTATCAGGAACTCTGGACCAAACTTGGAAAAGAACGCGGATGGCCGCCGGTAACGCGAGCTCGTTTCGACGCGCAAAACGGCCCGAGTGGCGCTTTGGTCGTGGGCGATCCGACAGAAGTTGCCCAAAAATTGTTGCGTCACAGCAGGTCACTCGGTGGCGTCGACCGCTTTACATTCCAAATGGACAACGCCGGTTTGACGCACGGGCAATTGCTGGCCAGCATCGAAATCATCGGTTCAAAAGTGATTCCTTTAATCAAAACCTCGACTGACTGATTTTGTAGATACGATCTCCGAAAAGCCATTTCCCGTAAACAGGAATGGCTTTTTTTATGTTCCGAAAAAGCAGAATCTTGAAAAAAAATCGGCTCTGAATTGACTTTTGTCAACGCGCTTTTTTACCAAATGTCATCGTTCGTTGGCGGGGCGAATTGCAATTTTGTGACTATTCGAACTTAAAAAAAACTACAACATGTCAAAAAATGCAAAAACAGGTTTGGAGGCTTTGCTTCGTCCCGAAAACAGTATCGTGGTATTGATCGACCACCAACCTTACCAATTCACCAATCTCAACAGCCACGAACCGACGATGATCGTCAACAACACCGTCGCGCTGGCCAAAACCGCAAAGGCCTTCGGAGTGCAAACCGTGCTGACGACCGTGATCGAGGAACGCGGCGGCTTGATCATCAAGCAACTTCAGGACGTTTTTCCAGATCAGAAACCGATCAACCGCACGTTCATCAACACTTGGGAAGATCCGAAAGTGACCGATATCGTCAGGGATAGCGGCAAAAAACAGCTGATCATCGCCGGACTTTTCACCGAAATCTGCGTGGCGATGCCCGCAATTCAGGCTGCGGCCGAAGGTTATGACGTTTTTGTCGTGACCGATGCATGCGGTGGCGTGAGCAACGAAAGTCACGATATGGCCGTGCGCCGTATGGTTCAGGCCGGAATTGTTCCGATTACCTGGCTTGCAGTTGCGTCCGAATGGCAACGCGACTGGGCTCGCACGACGCATTTGGCCGAACTGACCGAAATCCTTTCCGACCATGGCGGCGCAAGCGGAATCGCGGCTATCTGGGAAGCGCAACTCCTGGCGACACAACCCGGAACGGTGTGAGCGTCACATCGTCCATCATCTAAACAAAAATCCAATGGAAAACGAAATAGCCGAACTCGTCGAAAAAAACCTGAGACAGGTTTGGGCACAACGGGATGCATCCGAAAGGATCAAAATCATCGAAAGCCTTTATTCCGCCGACGCAAAATTGTTCGAGGAAGGACACCAAACCAGCGGATATGAAGCCATAAACGACGCGGTAACAAACGTCTTGCAGAACTTTCCGCAGGAATTCACCTTTTTTCTGCTCAGGCCGATAGCGGTCAACGGCAATATGGCCAAAACCAGTTGGGGAATCGGAAGCGATTTGCAAGCGCCCGTCGCCACAGGCATTGATATCACGCTGGTCGAAGACGGAAAAATCAAGGCACTTTACGTATTTCTCGACTGACCGATATCCGTCCGGAAAATAAATCCGATAAAAAAATCCACAATGACAAACAAACAGATCGTACTCAAGGCGATGGAGGAATTCTTCCATCAAAGAGACAATACCGCCATCGAACGCTTTTGGCAAAAGGATTACAAACAGCACAATCCGTCGATGACCAACGGGCACGATGGGTTAAAGGACATACTTTCGATTCTCGATGCGAACTTTAAATGGGAACCCGGAATCATCGTCGAGCAGGACAACATCGTCATCACGCACAGTCTCGTGCAAGGTTGGGGACCGATTCCGGTGATCGTAGTGGACATTTTCCGTCTCGAAAAAGGAAAAATCGCGGAACATTGGGATGTTGTCCAGGAAGCTGTGCCGGCTTCGAAATCGGCAAGCGGAAATGCCATGACTTCTTTTGACATCATGCCATCATGAAAAACAAACTGACCGGAAATACCTACAAAATGGAAACCGAATTCCTTAAGGTCAAACTGTTTTTCGAATCGGACAACTCACTTGAGTTCACTATACTCGAGGGAAGCGATTTGACTAAGGTAGGACATACCGAAAAAGTGCAGACGGTGGTCACGGAAATCCGTCCCGATGTCTATATGGTTTCGTGGAAGGAAATCACGGGCGCGACGGTAACGCACCTCGAAGACCACGAAAACGGCATCGTCTACAGCAACGCGACTTTGCCCGACGGCAGTTTCTATCGCATGAAAGGAAGCATTTTGCCTATTTGAGTCGACTCGAAATTCAGATTACAAGCAGCTTCAGCCCTTATTTGTGTCCCGGCACGAATTGGGGCTGATTCGCTTTTTGGACAAACTGGCCCGAACGCGCAACCGCTTTTGGATTGGCCAAATTTGCGCTATCTTTATCACAATGCACGATACACTAATTTCATTCATTCAAGGCCATGCCACGACACCTTTGACCGAGCAGGAAATCGCGGTTGTCAAAGAACTTTTTGTGCCTAGAAAATACCGGAAAGGGCAGTTTTTTCTTCAGGAAGGAGAAATCTGCAAAAATTACGGCTTCATCGTCAATGGCGCCATGCGTCAATATGCGGTCGATGAAAAAGGAACCGAAAATATCCTGGGTTTGCAGATAGAGAATTGGTGGTGCGGCGATCGCGACAGTTACTTCAAGGAACAGCCTTCAATCTACAACATCGATGCTTGGGAAAATTCCGAATTGCTGCTCATCAGCAAGGAAAATATCGATCGCATGGTCGCAATTCCGGCCTTTATCGAGATGCGCATCAAACTCGACGACAACCATTCGATTGCGAACCAAAAGCGCCTGCTTTGCCATATTGGCGCGAGTGCCGAAAAGCGATACGAGAATTTTTTGCAGCATTATCCGCAGTTTCTGGAACGATTTCCTTTGCGAATGATCGCGTCTTTTTTGGGCATCACGAAGGAAACCTTGAGTCGCATACGCCGACATGCGGGAAATTCGTAATGCTTTCTATCGGGCGATTTCCAGTCTGTAACCTTTCGCGCGAACCACAACGATTTTCACTTTGGGATCGAGTTCTAGTTTTTTGCGGAGCTTCGATATGAACACGTCGAGGCTGCGGCTCACTATCACGCCTTTTTCATCTTCCCAGATTTCGGTTTGCAGTCGGCTTCTTTCTATGATCTCGTTTGGCGAGTTGGCGAAAATGCGCAATATTCGGGTTTCCGTGCTTGTAAGGTCTATCGCTTCCGAATTCGTAATGAGTTTGCGTGCCGTCGGGTCGAACGACATCGATCCGAGCGTCATTACATCTGGATTCGTGGATTCCGACGCGATTTTCTGCGGTTTGGAAGCCCTGAAAAACACAAACCCGATCAATGCCAAAAGCGGCAGGCTTCCCAAGAGATACCCGTTTTTCACAGAATTTGTCTCTGTCGGCATAAATGTGATTTCTATTACGTAACAGGCTTTGGGCTGCTTTCTTCCCGAACAGGCGACGATGTCGTTTTTTGTGTTTTTGGATAAGGCGTATCCGAAAGTGATTTCAGGTTTGCCGCAATTGCGCACGTTGACGACGTAATCGCTTGAAATTGGGTCTTTCGCCAACAAACGCTTGGTCGTATTGACCAAAAAATCAGATTCGAAGTTCAGCTCTTTCCCGAAGCTTATCCGATAGCGATTGGCCGCGATTTTTTCTATCGGAAGCACTCGCGATGTCTTGTCTCCGGAATGCAACAGTACTTCGTGTCCGATCTTGCGAAGCAAAACTTCTCTTCTGGCCAGTGCAAAATCGTCATTGTCGGTGCTGCCGAAAGCCGCGCAAAGTGCCAAAATGCAAAAAAGCACTACGGCTCCAAACAAGTACTTTCCTTTGTCAGTCAAGAGGTTTCGGCTAGTCAGCATGAAGAGGGATTTATATTTACAAAGTTTACATTTTTATTTACAATCCGAATCGGGCACATCACAAAAATATCGAAGTACTTCGCCGAAACAAATCCGAAAGGCTTTGCAAGATCATATCAATCCACTTAAATTTTTCAACATGAACAAAATGCACTCGATCACTTTTGTGATTCTCACCGCCGCAATTTTCTGCTTCGGATGCCGCCAAAACACGAAAGTCGCAAATGACGCCGAAACGTCAGCCAATGCCATTTCCTTACAAGGCGAAAAGGAAAACTATGTCGCGATCGACACCAGGAAAAGCGTCGTGACATGGAAAGGAAAAAATCTGATAGGATCGAACGCCCACATGGGTTACGTCCATATTTCAAAAGGTGAATTGCTGATCGAAAACGGCCAACTCATGGGCGGATCGGCCGAAATCGACATGAATACGATAGAAGACGACAAACACTCGCGCAAAAACGGGCTGGTCGATCACCTAAAAGATCCCGATTTTTTCGATGTAGCGAAGTATCCGACAGCCGCAATCGTGCTCCACAAAGCGGAAGCCGACGGAGAAAACGCGAAAGTTTCCGGAAGTCTTACCATCAAAAGCATTACGCAACCTGTAAGTTTTCCTGCGAAACTGGAAGTCAGCGACGGCATTTTCCGGATGAAAGGCAATTTGGTGATCGACCGCACAAAATGGAACGTGCGTTACAAATCCGGGAAATTCTATGATCTTTTGGCCGATCAGACGATATCCGATTCGATCGCCTTCCACGTTGATATCGCGTCGGAACGCGCCAATAAGTGATTACTTGTTTTCCAACACGTGGATCACCTTGTTTTTGGTGTCCCAAATCGCAATGTATTGCATAAAAAACGAATGGTCGAAATCGATGACGTTCTTCTCGGTGATCTGCAAAGGTTTGTGCGACGGATTCGAAAATTCCCTGTCCATTCCGAAAAGATTTACCGTGAGGCGTTCGTCGATCTTGATATTGCGCCACTTGTAAAGCGTGTCCGAATCTTCGACAAAGGCTTCGAAATCGCCTTTCAATTTCTCGAAATTCGCGTCTTCTATCGTGAAGCTGCCTTTTCCGCCACCCGTGTCAAACGTGACGAGAAAATCGATGCCTTGGTGTTGTACTTTCAGCATCGGATGATTGTCCAATCTTCTTGTAAAATAAGGCAATGACGTGATGTAACGCTTGTCTTTTTTGAGGGCTGTCCAATTTTCGACGCCGTCTTTTTGCTTGTAGCAAGTGAGTTCTTTTCTCAGATAATCGATTTTGAAATCGTAGCCGTCAAAAAACCCGAATCCGATCTGACCGATAACGTCAGCAGTGATCGCTTCAAGGAAATCGTAGTTGTTTCCCCTGACTTTTTTAACCGATCTGTACACGTTTTTTCCAACCTTGAGCTGCTCGACAAGCGGATAGTTCAGGACTTCGAAGGTTTGTCCGCTGGCGACGAATCCGGTGCCTGCTTTCTCGGACGCGACGCCCGTGACTTTCTTGGAGTGTAACGAAAAGGCCTGGTCGTTTCCTGTGTCGAACATCCATTTTCCTTTCACGCCGTTGATTTCGCCGTCGATGAATGGCCAGTCATGTACAATGGTCAGAGGGATTTTCACGACATCGCCTTCGAGGTAAGTTGCCGTTTTGATTGGTTTCGTTTCCTGGGCAAAGCTGACCGAAAACGCGAAAATCGCGACAAACAGATAGTGGAAAGGTTGCATGATTTTTTTAGGATTAAACGGTTGATTTTTGTTGATGTTGTGCTGGCATTGGAAATTCCTACGTTTGAATTGGGAAGTGCTACCATTCGTGCATTCGTGGCTCAAATTTTAAACCATTAAGAACATTAAGTTCATTAAGACGCGGTGCTTTGCTAACCGAAAGTTTTCGTGGAAAAAAAATTTAGCGGCGACCCGAGCAATGTGAACCGGCGCCAGCAATGTGCGAATTTACTTTCACGCCTGTAACGTAAATTCGCTCATTCGCGGTTAAAGCAAAATTTGGCTTTAAGCTTGCAAACTCATTAATCATTACAGATGCGGCAGTGTTTTGGTTCGATCCGTGGAATCCAAAAGCGGAGCGGAAATCTGTATGATTTGTGTATCAAGTCCGAAAAAGACCTGCAAATCATTCGTGCATTCGTGGCTCAAATTTAAAACCATTAAGGGCATTAAGTTCATTAAGACGCTGTGCTTTTGCTGACCAAAAGTTCTCGTGGTAAATTTTAAACCATTGAGAAGTTAAGGTGCGCGTCGAGGTTTTTTGAATATTCGCCGTTACTTCCAAAATCAGGTCTCCACGACGTTCAAGATTGCCTCACAAGCTGCAATTCGGCGGTAAGCCAAACGTCTTCACCAACCAGAACGCCTCCTGAATCAAGCGTTGCATTCCAGCTCAAACCCCAATCTGTGCGGTTGATTTTTCCGTTTACGTGGAAGACCGCTTTTTCATTTCCCCAAGGATCTTTGACGATACCTCCGAATTCGATCTGGAATTTCACCTGGCGTTTTATCCCTTTGATTGTCAGATCGCCGTAAATATCATAGCTGCCGTCCTTGTCGACTTCCTCGTATGTATTGCCGGAAAAGTTGATTTCCCTGAAGTTGTCAGCGTCGAAAAAGTCGCTTCCCCTAAGATGTTCGTCCCGTTGCGCGTTTCCCGAGTCGAGCGAGGCCGGATTCACCCAAAAATCGATCTCGGCCGTCATGAAATCTTCGCCAGTCGTGACGATACTCGCGTCAAATTCGCGAAAAAAGCCCCGCACGTTTGCCACTACGAGGTGTTTTACCTTGAAACCCACTTCGCTGTGAGCGGGATCGATTCCCCATTTGATTTTGTTCGTTTCCATTTGTTTCGGTTTGTGAAGTTGCTTTTGGATGTGAGATCGGGTTTTGCGTTTTGATCACCAACGCACATCGCCAATTTCTGCATTTTTATCGAAAACCGCGTGCGCAAACGGGCAAAGCGGCATGATCTTGAAACCGTTTTCACGTGCGAAAGCGACAGCCTTGTAAACCATTTCTTTCCCTACGCCTTCTCCTTTGTGATCGGGTTCGACTTCGGTGTGGTCGATGATGAATTTGTCTTTCCCTGCCCAGGTATAAGTCATCAGCCCGGCTTGGACATTGTTTACGAACGCTGCGAATTCGCCTCTTTTGTCTGTATTGTTTTGCTTGATTTCCATTGGATTCGATCGTTTTTTATGTGTTTTTTTTTGTTCCGATGTTATTTTGATGGAACGCGGATCTTGACAGATTTTCACGGATTCATTTCGGATCGACCAAGGTAAGCGCGCCAGTCGGACATCTATGGACCTGTTCGGCCAAAGCATCCGCGGAAGCGCCGTCCACGTTGATCCAAGGACTTGCCTTCAACTTGAAAACGCCCGGTAACTGGCTCACGCAGCGACCTGAATGCTGACAAAGACTTGGTTTCCACTCGACGGCAATCGAGTCGTTGGCATACGTTTTTCCGCTGAGTTCTCGCTCGTCGTGGAAAACGAAAGTGCGCACTTCGGCTTCACCTTTGATGATTTTCGAAACCGGACATTTCTCGGCGACTTTCAAAAGGCGATCCCTTTGCTCGCGGTTGAGATCGGCGTCGGGAAACGTGATGTCGCAATCAATCGTGGTTTTCATTTCGTCTTCTTTTCGCACCTGGAACAGATTGGCCGCCGCACTTATCGTGGGAACGTTCCAACCTTCTTTTTCGATGAACATCCGGAGCGTGACGATCTTGCACGAAGCCAGTGCCGACAACAGAAGCGTGTAAGGATCGGGGCCGGTATCGCCTCCTCCGTATTTTACGGGTTCGTCCGCGATGAACGAACCGTTTCGCCACTCGACGTGACATCTGTATTTCTCGTCAGTGATCGTGCTTACAACAGGTTTTTCGAGATTATAGCGCATGGGGCGTAACAGTTTTGAATTTGGTTGTGGATGAAATGCAAGCAAACCGGATCTCGTCAGCAAGCCTTGCAACTCCTACAAAGTTGCCGATTACCACACACGTAGCACGATGACAAATGATAAAAAATTGCGTTGATATTTATCAACGTTTTCTACTGTCGCGAATCGTCAGCATTGGCCTACTTTGGTCTTGCCGCACAGTATCGCATCAGTCAGAAGTAATGGCGACAGAAGCAAATGATGTATCAAAAAAATTTTATCCGTAAGATTTGGCGGCGCGCTTTTGTTGAATTTTACTGAAAAAAGGTTTGACAATGGAGCCACTAAAAATCCTGATCGCCGAAGATGACAAGGACGATCTAGAGTTTCTCAAATTTTTGTTCGAACGCCATCCTTCGTTTGAGGTTTTACGCACGATTTCGGACGGAGAAGAAATCTGCAAGGAAATCCTCGAACGCGGCACCAGGCCGAGAATTTTGTTGACGGATAATTACATGCCCAAATTGACTGGCACAAAAGCAGTGCAATTGCTCTCGGTTGCCGGCGTGCTGCAAAAGACGGCCGTTATCGTGCTTTCCGGAGGCGAAAGCGATTCGGAACAAAGCGAAATCGAATCGTTGCCCGGCATCCACTTTCTCAAGAAACCGTCGAACCTGACCGAAATCAACGATCTGCCCGAAAAAATCCTCGACTTGCTCTCTTACGGGAACGTGAACCGGATTTAGCTATCGGCTTCCAATTCCAAGTTCCGAATCCATCGGAAAAAACGCAATGCGACAACAGCAAACCAAACGATGAACCAAAACAAGACACTTGCCATAATCGGAGGCGGCCCGGCAGCGTTGTTCGTGCTCAAAAATTTCAGGGACGACCTTCCCTATTCCTCGATAGCGGTCTTCGAGAAGAGTGCGCGATTGGGCGCGGGCATGCCATACAGCGAGGTCGGTGCAAAACGCGAACACGTCACGAATGTTTCCGATAACGAAATTCCGGATTTGCCGCAAGACCTCACCGATTTCGTGATCAAAAATCCCGAGGTCGCGCAAAAATACGGCATCGAGGTCGAGACTTTCCACGAATACAAGGTCGTTCCCAGGTTGCTTTTTGGTGATTATCTCGAATGTCAGTTCCGAATCCTCATCGACAAATTGAGAAGCGACGGAATCACGGTCGACATTTTTCTCGAACATGAAGTAACCGATGCCGCGCAATCGGCAGACGGCAAAATAACGATCACTTGTCACGACAAACCCGAAATGCAATGCGACGCGGTGATAATCTGCACCGGACACGTGTGGCCAAAATGGAACGAGCAAAAGGTCAAGGGCTATTTCGATTCTCCATATCCGCCGTCGAAAATCGCCTCGAAAGTGAATCACGCCGTGGGCATAAAAGGCGCTTCGTTGACAGCGATCGACGCGGTAAAAACTTTGGCTTGGCAACACGGAACTTTTGAGGAACAAAACGACAAATTGCATTACAGGGTTTCGCCCGATTGCCGCGACTTCCGCATCGTGATGCATTCCCGCAGCGGATTGTTGCCCGCCGTTAGAATCCATCTGGCCGACACGCATCTTTCTGTAGACCAAGTTCTGACCAAGGAACAAATCGAGTCCGAACGCGCCAGGAACGACGGTTTCCTGCCACTCGATTTCGTGTACGAGGAAATTTTCCTGAAAACGCTTCGCAACAAACATCCGGAATATTACGAATCGATAAAAGCACTGTCGCTCGAGGAATACACCGAAAAAGTGCTGGAATTCCGCGAAGACGCCGATCCTTTCGAATTGTTCAGGGCCGAATTCCTAGAGGCCGAAAATTCCATAGAAAAAGAAAAACCGATCCACTGGAAAGAAGCGCTCGCAACCTTGAGTTACGCCATGAATTATCCCGCGAAATACTTTTCGGCCGAAGACATGGTGCGCCTCAAAAAATCGTTGATGCCGCTCATTTCGCTTATCATCGCCTTCGTGCCTCAAGGTTCGGGCCGCGAACTCATGGCTTTGCACGAAGCCGGCATTCTGAAATTGGTCGCCGTTGGGCAAGACAGCGAGATCGTTCCGGGCGAAGAAGGCGCGTCTGTCACTTTTTCGCGAAATGGAAACTACTTTCGTGAGGAATACAAAGTTTTCATCGACTGCACCGGACAGGATTATCTGCCGTTTTCCGAGTTTCCGTTCAAAGGATTGCTTTCCTCGAGCAAGGTGGTTCCCGCAAAACTTCGCTACAGGGATTTCTCCAGGGGAAAATCCGATATGGAAAACATGCCCGAAAAAGTCACGCGTAACGGCGATGCTTTCTACCTGACCGTTCCCGGACTCAAGATCAACGACAATTTCCAGGTTTGCGACGAGCTCGGAAACGCCAACGAAGTGATTTTCGTGATGGCCGTGCCACACATTGGCGGACTCAATCCGGATTATTCGGGTCTGGACTTTTGTGAAACGGCCTCGCGCAAGGTTATCGAGGCATTGGGATTGGTCAAAGCATGAAAGTGAAAGCCGATGGAAACGCCAAGCTATCTCGATTTCGACAACAAAAACTACGACTGGAAACCAACGGTCGACTACCGCGAAAATCCCGAACGCTATAAGGTCGGCAAAGGCGAACAGGGCGTTCTGATCTGTGAGCCTTACAAAGGTGAAATCGGGAAATTCTGGAGATTCAAGACGCGTGAGATCGCCACGGAAAGCAGCGAAAAAATCCTGGAATTGTTTTTGGATTATCTCAAAAAAGACGACTTCGTGGGCGCGGACATGGCACGAAAATACTTGCAGATGGGCTTCACGCGCGCCAGAAGATACGCCAACTACAAAGGCGGAAAAAAGTTCGACAAAGACGACGGATACCGCCAACTGGTAAAAGGTACGGGTGAATCCGAAAAAGCCGAAGCCGCGAAAGTTTTCTATGATGCCTGGAAAAAAGCCGAGTCGAATCCTGACTATGCAAAGCGCAAACTGCAATGGAAAAAGACCATCGGCTGAAAAATCGGTATCAAAGAACGCCGCCTGACGTAAATTTATCGAGTGCCTTTTTCAGGACCGAATCCCGAATCTGTTCCTCTTCCCGACTCATCTCGTTCGGAAGCTCGTAAGCCACGAGTTGCTGCAATTCTTTCCGGAACGCTTCCAGGTGTTCCGAGACATACTCTTTTGTGTAATTGGCCGAAAATTCAAGTTCGGGATTTCCGCCGTTTCGCATCGCCAGCAAGTGTTTGCCAAGCGCCTTTTCAACTAATTGCTCGAATTGTTCCATAAAGACAATTTTTCAATTTAACCGCAGTTGGTTTGTGTTTGTGTTCGTTATTGTAACTTTAAATATAACCGATATTTAAAATTCCGAAACTACACTTTATGAAAAATTTTAACAATATTAGAAGCTATTCCGCATTCTAAAAAACAATTTCGTCGCTTTCTGACGGATTCATTCGAACAAAGCGTCGAAGTGGATAGGCAAATCATACAAGCGTTTTCCCGTTGCATTGAAAATGGCGTTCGCGATGGCGGCCGGAACCGCGACAATCCCGATCTCGCCCACGCCTTTCACGCCCAATTCGTTGATGATTCCGTCTTTCTCGTCCACAAAAATCACGTCTATCTCCGGAATATCGGCGTGCACAGGAATGTGATATTCGCCAAGGTTGGCATTCATGTATTTCCCGAGGTTTTCGTCCAGGATCGTTTCTTCGTACAAAGCCTTGCTCATGCCCCAAATTATCGAGCCTTTGATCTGGCTGCCCGCTGTTTTAGGGTTGATGATCTTTCCGGCGGCGATCGCGGTCGTGACTTTTTTGACGGTTATCGTCTTGAGTTGCCTGTCGATTTCCACCTCTACAAAAGCGGCACTGTGCGTAGCCATGCTGTATTTGCGAAGCTTGAGGAGTTTAGGCCCGGCCAGTTTGGTTGTTTTGATTTCGCGGTTTTCGTTGATTCGGATGACTTCTGACAGCGAAATTGAAATCTTCGGATCGCTTTTGAGCAAAATTCGCCCGTCCTGAAAAAGTACCGATTCCTCGTTTGCCTTTTCGAAACCTTTGATTCCAGCCTTGGAGACGATCTTCACTATTTTTTTCCTAAGATCTTTTGTCGCCACGACAATTCCCGCGCTCACTGATGCAGTCATCGCCGATCCGCCCTGAAACATCGAAAACGGCATTTTGCTGTCGCCGTAAGAAACATTCACATCAGACATTTTCAAACCCATTTGATCCGCGGCCATTTGCGTCATGATCGTAAGCGTGCCAGTTCCGATATCGGTCGTGGCGTTGTCGATCGCGAGTTTCGCATCTTTGGTAAGCGTCGCCCGAATTCGCGTCGGGAATTGGTAGGCGTCCCAAATTCCCGTTGCCATTCCGTAGCCGATGAGTCGGTTTCCGTCTACGGTTTTTCCGGGCTGCGGATTGCGTTTTTCCCATCCGAATTTCTTGGCCGCCTCGAGGTAACATTCGCGCAAAGCCTTACTCGTGAAAGGTTTTTGAGATGAAGGATCGATTTCGGAATAATTCTTTAGCCGAAATTCTAAAGGATCGATCTTCAATTGGAAAGCGAGTTCGTCCATCATGCATTCGATGGCGGGCATTCCCGTAACGCCACCCGGAGCGCGCATATCGATCGGACTGGCCAGATCAAGCGGCGCCAACTGGTATTCGAACAGCGTATTTTCACACGGATAAAGCTTGTGGCTCCAAGGCACGACAATCTCGGCATAATCCTCATAAGTCGAGGTTTCCCCAATGGCTTTGTGGTGCATCGCGGTAAGTTTCCCGTTTTCATCGGTCGCGAACTTCAATTCCTGGACCGTTTGCGGACGGTGCCCAAAAGCGAACATCTGTTTCCGATCCAAAGTCAGACGCACGTTTCGCTTGAGTTCGAGAGCGGCCATCACACAAAGAAAAAGTTGGTACTGCGGACGCAATCCGGAACCGAAACCGCCGCCCACGAAAGGAGCGACGACACGCACGTCCTTGAAACGCAACCCAAAAACGTTGGCCACATAAACCTGATTGTTTACCGTGCCTTGCGTCTTGTCATAGATCGTGATTTTTCCTTTGCCTTCGTAAACGACGGTCGATGCGAAAAGCTCGATCGGATTGTGGTGTTCGGTGCCGTGGCGGTAGATCGAATTTTGTGTGAATGCCGAATTTTCGTAAGCGGTTTCAAAATCTCCGGTAGGTTTTGGCGGAGGCGGTTTCAAGGCCGTGGCCAATCCTTTCTGCGGATCGCGCGCTTTGTCGAGATTGCTTTCGAGTTTGGTGGCGTGCGGTTCCTGTTCATATTCGACCTTGACGAGCGAGGCGGCATAACGCGCTGTCTCGAAATCGTCGGCCACGACCAACGCGATCGGCTGTCCGTTGTATTTTATCCTATCGTCAGACAACGGCTTGAAAACCTTGCCCGGAGGCGCGTCCATGTCGGCATACTGAAAATCGAACCAAGCCAGTGACGGCCTGTTTTCATGCGTAAAAATCCTGATCACGCCTGGTATTTTTTCGGCTTCGGATGTATCGATCGACGCGATTCTTCCCTTGGTGATTTTTGCGTTCACGACGTAGCTGTGCAACAAGTCCTGAACGTCATATTCGGCTGCGTATTTCGCTTTTCCGGTTACTTTCAACGGACCTTCGATTCTGTTGATGGCTTGGCCGGTATAAGGTGCTTTCGACATTTCCTGTGGTTTTAAAGTGAAGGTTGCGCGCCGATGCGCTGTGTTTCCGGATGCAACGCCATTTGCGCATTTCTCACGATCGCCTTTTTGGCCAGATCGACCTTGAACGCATTGTGCTCGAATGTTCTTGCGCCTTCCAGAATCATGTCGGCGGCTTGTTCGAGAAGGACGTCGGAATAGATTTTGTCCTTGAGGAAAGCTTCGGCCGTCGGAACGCGCCAAGGTTTGTGGGCGACACCGCCGAGTGCGATCCTGGCCTGTCGTATCGTATTGCCGTCCATCTCAAAAGCCGTGGCGACCGACACTAGCGCAAATGCATAGGAATGTCTGTCGCGCAATTTGAGGTACGAAGAATGTTTCGGGAAACCCGATGCGGGCAAATCGATCGAGGTTATCAGTTCGCCGGCTTCGAGCGTGTTGTCGATTTGGGGCGAATCTCCGGCAAGCCGATGGAATTCCGAGAACGGGATTTGCCTTTCGCCATTTCTTCCGTAAACATTCACGGTTGCCTCGAGTGCCGCCAATGCCACGCACATATCCGAAGGAAAAACCGCAATGCAGTCCTCGCTCGCGCCAAGAATCGCATGGATTCTGTTGTAACCCGATTTCGCCGGACAGCCCGAACCCGGATTTCGCTTGTTGCAAGGCACATCCGGATCGTAAAAATAGTAACAGCGCGTGCGTTGCAACAGATTGCCTCCATTGGTTGCCATGTTCCGGATTTGTGCCGAAGCGCCCGCCAGGATCGCCTTGGAAAGCAAAGGATAGCGCTGCTCGACCAATTGATGGTAAGCGGTTTCGGCATTTGTCACCAATGCGCCCAATCGCAATCCGCCGTCTGGAAGTTCCGTTATGGTCTTGGATTCGGGCAAATCGTTTATGTCAACAAGCGTTTTTGGATGGGCGATGTCGTATTTCCAAAGGTCTAGCAGGTTTGTTCCGCCCGCGACGAACATCGCTTCCGGAATATCGGCAACGACCGAAACGGCTTCCGGCTGGCTCGCGACTTTTATGTACTTAAATGGATTCATGGGACTGGTTTTTCTTTACGGACATTATGGCATCGATGATTCCTTCGTTTGCGCCGCATCTGCAAAGGTTGCCGCTCATGAGTTCCGTGACTTCTTCTCGTGAATTCGCCTTGTTTTCGATAAGCATTCCCATCGCGCTGCAAATTTGTCCGGGCGTGCAATAGCCGCATTGGAAAGCATCGTGATCGATGAAGGCTTGCTGCAAAGGATGCAGTCTGTTTTCAGATTCTGCAATGCCTTCGATCGTCGTGATGACAGTATTTTCTTTCATTACCGCCAAGGTGAGGCAACTCAGCACGCGTTTGTCGTCGCACAAAACCGTGCACGCCCCGCATTGTCCGTGATCGCAGCCTTTTTTTGTTCCGGTGAGCTGCAGGCGTTCGCGCAAGGCATCCAATAATGTAACCCACGGCCTGACCGAAAGCGAATGGTTTCTTCCGTTTACGTGGAGATTGATCTGCGTTGTAGTTTGATCCATTTTGTCCGATTTAGTGACTCAGAAACCAATACTCAAATTGGCCTTCTACGTAAGTTCCTGCTTTTAATCGAAGCTTCGTGGTAAGGGAATGTTAATGGTTTGGGGCGTCGCGCTATTTAGAGTCGTTACAGAAAAGAAGTTTCCAAACCGTTCGAAATCGAGACCTTTTTATCGGATGGAAATAATTTGGAACGCCGATTTTAACAGATTCTCACGGATTTCGCGGATTTTATTCGTTGTCCGATGCGAAAGACCACGGGCGTTATTTCGGAAAATCTTCGAGGATCGCCAACAGACACCATCCGATAAGCAAAACGATCGCAAAACCAAAGTAGACGGCGAAAGTATCGGGACGGTTGTGGTTGAGCCTGTTTCTCATTTTTTTTTCGGATGAAGAGTTGGCAAAATTACTATCTGACGTCGCGAATCCGTTACATCGCCTATTGCAAAATTCCCACATTTTCAATTTTATGGGCCGATTGTCAGTTCCGTAAAAAACACACTCCTAATACATTGCCAAAAGCCGATGTGTTTCGTCAAGTTTGAGATACCTTGAAGTAAAATTTCACGACATGAAAATCTTGCTGACCGGCGCAACAGGTTACATAGGACAAAGACTACTGCCGACCCTTTTGGAATTGGGACACGAAGTTTACTGCTGCGTGCGCAATGTATCGGGTTTCGACGCGACGCGTTTCGGGAAGCGCTCGAACCTGAAAGTACTTGAAGTCGATCTCACCGACGCCGCATCGCTGGAGCAAATTCCTGTGGACATCGACGCCGCCTATTATTTGGTGCATTCCATGGGAAATACCGCCGATTTCGGCAAGATCGAGGAAGAATCGGCGCGCAATTTCGCCACTGCCTTGTCGCGAACCAACGCCCGTCAGGTCATTTACCTTAGCGGAATCGTGAATTCGGAACAGTTGTCGAAACATCTGACCTCAAGAAAGAAAGTGGAGGACATTTTATTTGGCGGAAAAATACCCGCGACCGTTCTTCGCGCCGGAATCATCGTGGGATCGGGCAGCGCTTCGTTCGAGATCATCCGCGATCTGACCGAAAAACTGCCAGTCATGGTCGCCCCGAGATGGCTGAAGACAAAATGCCAGCCCATCGCGATCCGCAACGTCATACAATTTCTCAGCAAGGTTTTGCTCGAAGAGTTCACATTCGACAAACACTACGACATCTACGGGCCGGACATCCTGAATTACAAACAGATGCTTTTGGAATTTGCGCGCGTACGCGGACTCAAGCGGAGGATTTTGCTCTTGCCCGTAATGACTCCGAAGCTTTCCTCGTTTTGGCTGTATTTTGTGACTTCGACTTCTTACGATCTGGCGCGCAATCTCGTTGAAAGCATGAAAGTAGACGTTGTGGCAAAACCAAACGACCTGGCCGAACGCCTCGGGATTTCGCTCATTCCGTACGAAAAAGCGATCCGGATGGCTTTCGACAAAATCGAACAGAACATGGTGCTTTCGAGCTGGAAGGATGCGCACGGCGGAAGGTATTCCAAAAAAACCGTGGCCAAGTTGCTCAAAGTGCCACAATTTGGCGTTTACACCGACAAGAAAACGAGAAAGACCGAAGATGCGGCCGAGGCTTCGAGAAAGATCTTCTCGATTGGAGGCGCTCACGGTTGGTATTACGCGAACTGGCTTTGGAGTTTCAGGGGTTTTCTCGACAAGATGTTCGGTGGTGTCGGGCTGAATCGCGGACGCAAGAACGCAGGTTCGGTGGCGGCTGGAGACACGCTCGATTTTTGGCGCGTGATCCACGTGGACAAAGACCGAAACCGCCTTTTGCTCTACGCCGAGATGCGCATTCCGGGAGAAGCCTGGCTGGAATTCAAGATCAAAGGAGATACGGTTTACCAAACCGCCACTTTCAGGCCGCTGGGTTTGATGGGTCGGCTTTATTGGTTGGCGATGTTGCCGTTCCACTATTTTATTTTTGGAGGCATGATAAACAAGATCGCCACGCACGACTGATCTGATGGTTCAAAATGATTTATCAATTGCCGATGGATGAAAATTCACCGACACAACACGTTCACCGAAACTATGGAAAACAAGGCAAATAAAACAGATTGGCGGCTTGAGGTTTTGCGGTATTCGATATGCGCGGTGCTATTGTGGTTTGGGATTTTGAAATTCCTCGGCCCATCGGGTGTTTCGGATTCACTGGCGATAAGGACACTCGAAAAATTGACTTTCGGATATCTCAAAGGCGTTAGTTGCCTGTATTTCGTGGCCGTGCTTGAGTGCGTGATCGGAATCGGTTTGTTGGTAAAACGATGGCTCAAGCCATTTCTGATCTTGCTGGTCTTGCATCTGATAGGAACTGCTGCGCCTTTGCTCCTTTTTCCGTCCGAAACCTGGAAAGCGTTTCTGATGCCGACGTTTGAAGGACAATACATCATCAAAAACGTCCTTATCGTGGCAGGCGCGATCGTGCTTTCGGCCATTCCATCCGACAAGGATCTCAAAACCGGAAATCCCGGCACGTAATGCGAACCGCGAACTTATCCGAATTTGGTTCGGACAAAAATTAGTTATATCGAAATAGTTGGCTTTGTCGCATTTCGGCTTCGTCGGGCACTTCGCAAGTTTAACATCTGTTTATCACATTTAGCCCTAAAATAGTCGCCGATTGCGAACTCTATTGCTTTCCTTTGCAGCAATGGAGAGATTTATACGTGAGCAGAAGATCGTGAGGGAAAGTATGAGTCTTAAGCTAAAACAAATCCGGGCGGAACACGGCAAGAAATTAGCCGATTTTGAATTGGAATATTTCGAGTTGGCCACCTATTACACTTACTCTTTTTCGGTAGGCGACTGTCTGGGATGCGAGTGGTATTTTTCGTCGGTGGCCAAACATTACCAGCGTTTGTTGCCGGCAGAAGTCGCAAATGAAATACAACGGGCACTTGCCCAAAGCGTAATCGAAGCCAGATATTGAGCTGTCAAAAATGGAATTCATATTCGGGATGCAAACGCAAATCATTGAGGATCTGTAGCGCTTCCTTTGAATCTTTCGCGGGCACGAACCAAATGCTGTAGATGATCTGATCTGACGTAAAAGCCATCGGGCTGAGCGATTTTGTCAAAAAAGACGATTTGGTGAAATGATAGGTTTTGGGCAGCGTCACATAACTTTGGAGCACCAACAGATTCTGTCCCGTGAAATTACTGAAAGTCCTGTGCAAGGCCTCGTGTGATTCGTAAGAGTTTTTGCTTCCGTGAAGAATATTTTCGAAAGCCGTTTGGATCCCGTCGAGTTCAAGGTTCGTGTTTGTCAATATGTTTTATTTGAATAATCGAAGTTACGCCCTTTTTGAACGCGGACGCCTTTTTGGGCATGTAAGTACAACAAAGACAAATAGTTCAGCCCAGAACGACAACAATAAGCAACGAAACTGTGGCAAGTACCGTTATTGTTAGGATCGAGATTGACAGGCGCATTATAAAAGATTTCATTCGTAGTGTTTTCTGCAAAATTACAGTTTGCGGGATGCTATCGCTTACATCATTTTTTTTAATCGTTATACCGATTTGTACTTGTGGTAGCGAGTGTTTGACACCTTTTAAATTTTTCCGCCTGATTTTTCCAAAACCGGGGAGAATTTTTTACCTTAAAGACTAAATCTCCTAACAAAATCTGAAATGAGCGATTCCTCTTACACTATGTTAGTCAATAAACTCGAAGCCTTCAACCAAAAAAAATGCGAATTGGACGAGGCAAAAATTCGTGCGGTGTTCGAGTACATCGGCCTTAAGCCAGCCGATTACAAGGAAGGCGAATGTTTCAAATGGGATCGCATCCTGATTTCGGTGCCCGACCAAAAGAAATTCATCGAGTTGCAACAACTAGAGAATCTTTGCGAGAATGTCGAATTTCTGCTCAACCGCCATTCGGACGCTTATTTCGTTTGCGATTACGAAGATTGGCGACGCGCATCATTGGGCAAAGGCATGGACGAACTCGACAAGATGTTGCGAAAGGGTTTCGGATCTTTTTCCAGAAACTGACAATTCCACGTTGATTTCGTTGCAATAAAAAAAGCCGCCCAGTAGTTCCGAGCGGCCTCACTACTCAAATAATTACGCTCAATTTTTTGCGATCTTGAAGGTGCGCACGGCGTTGTCCGAGGTCGCTTTCACCAAATAATGTCCTGATGGCAAAGCCGAAAGATCGATTTCAACCGATGTGCTACCCGCATCTTGTGACAATAACTTCTGCCCAAGCATGTTGAAAACCGTCACCGTCTTGACCGAAGTTGTGTGTGAGATGTGCAAAATGTTCTTTACCGGATTCGGATAGAAGTTGAACTGCGCATCAGTGAAATCTCCAGTTCCCAACGCAGGCTCGACGTTCAAAGTGTAATCCTCGACCTGTCCGTAATCAGAACCCGGATTACAAGCATTTTCGGCCGGAGCATCGAAAGTCTTGATCACGCGCAATGTGGTTGTTCCCGTCAACGCATCCGCTGGCACGATCAACTCGCCGCTTATCTGAACCCCGTCGTTTCCGTTTGAATTGCTGATTGTCCCGATGTCGGTGCGCTCTTCCTCAGAAAAATTCCCGTCCTGGTTCCAATCGGCGTAGACCGTGAAAAAGTCTGTCCATTCGCCTCCCGTGTTGCCTTCGAAAGTCGCGATATAGGTCGATCCGATGTTTACCGTGCCCGAAATGGCCGTAAAATCTTCGTAAGCTTCGGTAGAATCGGCAGCGGATGCATTAACGATGCCCGCAACGCTCACCAAAGTGATCGCCTCCCCGCTTTCGAAAGTCGGAATACAATAGAAATCGTTTACCGTGACCGTGAAACTGCAAGTGTTCAACACCGTTCCGTCGGCAGCTACAAGGTTGTGGACAACTTCTGTCGTACCGTAAGGAAACAGCGAGCCGGACGCCGGACCCGAAACCAAAACGATTGTCGCATCGGGATTGTCGGAACAATTGAAATTCAAAGTGTAGTTGCCAACCGTAGGACCGTCAAGACTGACAAGCACGATATCTTGCGGACAAACGATGTAACAGCTGCCCAACAAAAGGTCGTCGAAATAGATCGCCCATCCATCAGCAGCATTGATGTTCCCGTTTTCCCAACCCGAAACGTAATTTCCGTTAGGCGAAATCGAGATGGCCGTTCCCAGTTTTCCGTCAAATGACGTGATCTCGATGCCGTTGGCCGCGAGGATTTCGGCGATCAATATCGGTTGTGGACCAAGCGAAGGATGATACACGATAGCATCTCGCGTAAATCCCGCCTGACAATAGCCTACCGCGATCCCGTTTTCGGAAACGCTCGTAAAAGTGGCGTTGAAATAGCCCGCCGGAACCTCGAATGCGGTAAATGTTCCCGTGGTTTGATCGAAAATGAAAGGCACGCCGTCGCGGTCGCCCACCATAAGGTTCCCGTTTGTCACGGCCGAAACCTGGTTGATGTTCTGAAATTGCGGCAATTCGTCCGGTACGTTGGTCGTGATCGAGCCTGTCGTCATGTAAGCCGGGACGCGCAAAGTGCCTCCGGCGGGTTCGGTGTCATACCAACCGCCGATTATTCCCGAGTCGTTGACCGAATAACCCGCAGAAAAATGCGTTTCGGCAGTTGCGATCCTTTCGAGATTGGACGTCGCCACGTGATACAAAAACGCTTGTTGGTCGCAACAGGTCGAGGTCATTTGGCCTGTGATGTAATTTCCGTTTTCGGAGATTTGGCCCAACACTACCGAAGCGTCAACAGTCGCACCCGCAAGATAGCCGATTGGCGTCCAAACCCCGTTTTTCTTGAAACCCGCTTGCAGATAGGTTTCTCCGTCGACGATCCACGGCAGCAAACCGATCAGATCGCCGTTGTTGTTGATGCCCGCGAGCGAGATCGCTTCGGCGTCAATAGGTTGGGTCGCATCGGTCGCAAAATCGTACACGCCCTGTTTTTTGATCGCCTTTCCCGAATCGTTTATATCGAGCAATGCATTGCCGAATCCGTCGAGTTTTCGGTATTCGATCTGTGCGAAAGCCAATCCGCTTTGAAGCGCGAACGCGGCAATCGCCAGGGCTTTGATCCTGCCAGGAGTAAAATTCAATTTCATCTGTTTCGTTTTTTACGCAATGTACTCACAAAGCCTTCCGATATAAAGCGAATGGCTTTGCGAATTCACGAAATACGAAAGCTTTTTTAGCTCGCAAACCACACGATCACAGCAACTTGAAGTTCACCTTTCCGAAAGCGTCACGATGCAGGGCAAGGCGCGTTATTTAAGTTTTTGGATAGCCGTTTTGAGTGTTTTGATGGATCTTCCGGTGCGGCTTTCGTTTCTGAAAATCAGAAAAATCACAAGTGCGAGTATAACCAAAAGACTTGCGGTAAGAAGTAGATGATTCCGCTTTGAGGTTTCGGCATCCTCGTCAAGAAGCTTCTGTTGTTCCTTAAGCGAAATGCCCACCGACTTGCGTTCCGATTCGACGATTTTGTTCTGCGTCATCAAATATAGGTTCTGGTAGCTCTGGTACTTTTCCCAGTTGTCGATCGCGAGGTAATTTTCGGCGAGTCCGCGATACAGTCCCTGATTCAGCACAAGGTCGCCAACATTGGCAGCGAGCTTCTCGGCTTTGGTCAGTTCCGAAATCGCAGCGCTGTAATTTCCCTCAAGCGCGTAAACTTCGGCAAGCCCTTTTTGTGCGAACGCCTGCAAACTTTTGGCATCGATCATTTTGGCGTAAGCGATGGCTTCGTCGAAACACTTCCGGGCCAGTTTATTATCCGAAAGCAAAATATAGCAATTGCCTTTGTTGTAGCTGATGATACTCAGGTTGGCATTGCGGAAATTCGTTTTGATCTTGCTGTATTCGGCGATTCCCTTGTCGAAGTATTCTATGGCGATTCCGCAATCCAGTTGTTCTTTGTAGATAAAACCGCGAATCGTATAATTGGTTCCCAGGAACGGCTGGATCGAATCTTTTATCGGATACGCCATACTCAAAACGCGCGCTTCGTCCAGAAATCGGATGGCTTTGTCGTAAATGCGAAGTTGCTGATATTGCACGGCAGCCTTGGTCAGAATCCGGATCCTGATGATCGGATCGTCAAGTTTGTCCGAAAGATGCTGCGCCTCGATAAGATAGGCAACCGCTTTCCTGTAATCGCGTTTTGAGGAATAGCCGTCAGAGATCATGACCAGAGCTTTGATGGTCGTGCGCATGTTTGCGTTTTCGGATGAGGCGATGCGCTTGCCGATTTGGATCGCCTTGTCCGGATGCTCGTAAATTTCCGACGCGCCCTGTTTGAAAAGGCTGTCGACCGCACCCGATTGCGCGTGCAAGCCCGCCACCGACAAAAACAGCAGCAAAATGGTTTTGCAAAAAATCCCAAAAATCGCTTTCCTCATGTCTTTTTCGGCTTTAAAGTTTCGTCTCCCGCGAACTCGATGAAGGCCGTGGGCGAAATGCCGACGATGGCTTTGAAAGTCGTGGCAAAACTGCTGTGTGAGGAGAATCCGCTTTCGTCGGCGAGGTATTTGATCTTGTAATTGCGGTATTTCGGATCGCCTTTGATCTTGTCGGCGATATAGGCGATGCGCAACTTGTTGATGTAAGTGTTGAAATTGTCGCCTCTGTGCTTGTTTATGATTTCCGACAGGTATTTGGTGTTCGTATCGAATTGTCCGGCAAGCACCGCAAGCGACATTTCCTTGCTCGTGAAGCGGCTCGAGGACTCGAATTTCCTGAGCTTGGCCAGCAGGTTCTGTTCGGTTTCCGCTGGAATCGAAAGTTGTTTTGGCTGCTCTTTTTTGTTTGCATCGGCGACCTCATCGATTGGTTTTTTATCCAGCGACAGATAGTCGTGAATTTCGCAAAAACGGCTAATACGGGCTTTATTTCTGAAAAATACAAACGCAAAATAAGCCAACGCCACGACAACAGCCGAAAGTGCCATATAAAAATAGCGCGCATATTCAGCCTTTCGAGACGCATTGGCAGCTTCCAGATCGACGCTTATCAGGTTGAAGGCGACGTTCGTGGCTTCGCTTTCCGAGGTATCGGCCAAATCGTCGAAACGCTGATACAGCTTGTTGTAAAACCGGTATTTTGCCTGATTTCCGAGCGCCAGATAATTGAAAGCCAATTGCCTGTTTACCGATTCCTGCAAACGGACGTTCCCGATTTTGTCGGCGACCGTCGCGGCTTTGAGCAACAAATCGATGGCTTGCCGGTGTTGTTTTTGTTGAAAATAGACCGATGCCAATTGATTCGCGACAAGCAGATATTGAACCGAACCATTGCCGTTTTTTGGCAACGTTGTCAAGCTTTTCGAGAAACTCGAGATAGCCGAATCGTACTGTTTGCGCGCCAGATGGATTTGTGCGCCAATAAAAAACGCATCCGATAGTTCGTTGCGGTTTTGCGCCGGAAACTTCGCGCCAATTTCGCGGGATTTGGAAAGTGAGACCAATGCCGATTCAAAATCGCCTCTTTCCTTTGCAATCAAGGCTTTTTGGTTGTTGTAAGCCAATAGCAGTCGTTTGTTTGCGGCAGATTTTTCCGAAGCGTCCAAATCGTCGCCGGCCATTTCGAGATAGCGGACACTTTGGTCATCGAGTTGCAGCGTCCGAAGATTCGAGGCTATGGTGATTTCGGCATCTGACAATTGTTCCTTAAGCCCGTTCGCCTCAGCAAGTTTCTTTGCCTCAAATGCCGAAGTCAGCGAGTTGCCGAACTGTCCTTTGTTGCACCAGCTTTTTGCCAGGAACAAAGCCACATCGCACCGCTGTCGGTCGAGCGAAATAGTTTTTGAAAGGTGTTCGCCTATCTTGATCGCTTTTTCGGGGTCGCTCGATACGAATTCATTTGCCTTTGCGATCAGCGCATCCGGATCGGAATTCTTTTGGGCCGCGATTTGGCCAGAAAGGAAAAGGTGGAAAAAAACGAAAAATACCAATGGCGGACGCATCCTGCAAATCTAAAGTAAATGTGTGTTAAATAGTGCATGCTTACCCTTTGGCCAGCTTCGGGATCTTGATCTGATTTTTCGCGGTTTCCGAACTGGCTTTGCGACCGCGAATTCGCGAATCTTTCCATAACTTCGTCACGATCTGGAGTAAAACGCGAATCAACCATCTGAAAAACACCTGAAAAGTGAAAAGCATTGTCCAAACTTTCCCGATACTGACCACCGAACGACTGACGCTTCGGAAACTGTCGAAAAATGATTCCGAAGAAATCCTGCAATTGCGGTCGGACGTCGAAATAAACAAGTTCCTCGACAGGAAACCGCACGAAACGCTACAAGAAGCGCTGCATTTCATCGACGGAATACAGGCTAAAAACGCCAACGACCTTTTGTATTGGGCAATCACCCAAACCGGATGCGATAAACTGATAGGCACGATTTGCCTGTTCGACTTTGCGTCCGATGCGGACAAATGTGAAATCGGGTACGAACTCCTGCGCGATCACCAACGCCAGGGCATCACGACCGAAGCCGCCAAAAAGGTCGTGGATTATGCGGCCGAGGTTCTTGAAATGAAGTCGATCGAGGCCGTGACGCACCAGGACAATCTGCCATCTATCGTGGTTCTTGAGAGATTGGGTTTCAAAAAATCGGGTGATTCCGCGCCCGAAAATCCGGAGCTTTCGATGTTCCGATTGAGATTATAAAGCTTCTTGTCGCGAGGGAAATCGGCAACGCAATTGACAAATTTGACCGGAATTGAAATTTTGCAAAAATTTAGGCAATGTCGAAATCTGTTTCACGTCTGCTGTCGTATCTTAGGGCGACTCTATTTAGCGGAACATCATGAAGAAGGAAAAAATCGTTTTCCACGTGGACGACGACCAGGACGACAGGCTTTTTTTCGAGGAAGCATTGGAAAGTTTCGGCAGCAAGGATTTTCATTCTTTCGGGACGTTCGAGGCCGCACTCAAGGCTTTGGCGCACACGCAGCCTGACCTGATCTATATGGACTTCTGGATTCCGGGAACCACGGCTCCGCAATTTCTCAAAAGCCTTTCGGAAAAAATAGACATGTCGAAAGTTACCGTGCACATCATTTCGGGTACAGAAGTGCCTTATTTTTTCAGGGAATTGCTCGATCGCTACGACGTGCAATATCACCTCAAGCCCAACAGTCTCAAAGACCTCAAAAATTTGCTTGCCACTGAATTGCGTCCGGATGCCGAGCTGAAAAACTGAAAGTCCCGACGCGACAGGCATCGGAACAATCCAGTCGCATCGTCGTCCTTATTCCGGACTCATGAACGCGTAATAGTGCTTGGCTTTGCCACTTTCCAAAATAAAGAAATCCATACTTTTGAGCATTCCTTCGCTGGTGCGGATGTGACCATAAAGCCGTACGCTGTCTTGCAGTTGTTCTGCGTTTGCGTCAGATGAAAACAGGAATTCCGGATCGCCTTGCAGTTTTTGGATGAAGTCGGAAATTTCCGCAGTTCCGTTCAGAATGAAATCCTTGTCGTACATCTTGATGTCTTTCGCGTAAATACTTTCCAAAAGTGCATCGCGTTTCGCACGGTCTTTTTCATTCCATGCCGCCACATGTGTTTTCTGTAATTTTTCGAGTTCCATGATATGGTTTTTGATTGTTTAAATGGCAACCGACCTTCGGCTCCAACGCAAGCAAATGTAGGAATCGCGTAAACTTTCGCTATTGACAAATGTCAAAGCAATTATTTACCAAATGTCATTTTTCAGGCGTGGGTTAAGCTGCAATTTTGTGCAGGTTTCCGCTATAATCGTACTATGACCAAACTCTTGTTTCACCTTGGAAAAAACCTTGTACATTTTGGCAGCTACAGCGCAAACATCGGTTTGTGCCGAATGACTTGTCGAGAAGCTGCAACTGCGGTAAAATATACTTTCATGCTATCGCTGTTACTCGTATCGCAACGCAACCTCAACGCCCAAAACTTCAAACTTATGCGCTTCGATGAGGATTATACTCATTTGAAAGACAGCAGCCGAACACCATACGAAAAGATCAAATATTTCAGGTTGTCCCAAAATGGGCTGCATTATCTTTCTTTTGGAGGAGAAATAAGACAGGAAGTCGACAATTCACACAACGAGGATTGGGGACGTTTTGGCGCGGGTGCCCAAACCTATGTGTTGCAGCGTTACCAACTTCACACCGATATCCATTTTGGAACCAGATCCCGATTGTTTGTGCAACTGAGAAGCGGTCTCGAGGACGGTCGAAAAATGGGCCCGCGTCCTATAGACGAAGACCGACTCAACGTCCAGAACCTTTTTTTGGATATCATACCTTATAAGGATTCTGCAAACACATTGACCGTACGCCTGGGCAGACAGGAACTCCAGTATGGCAGCGGCCGTATACTCGACGTTCGCGACGGACCGAACCTGAGATTGTATTTCGATGGCGCCAAGATTGCCTTCGCATCCGCCAAGCTCAAACTCGACGCTTTTGTCATGGCAAGTCCCGCGGTCCGGAAAGGACTTTTCGACAATTCCGCGACGCGAAAAGCCAATTTATGGGGCGTTTATGGCACGCAAGCCGTCGGCAGCAGCACGAATCTCGATGTTTATTATTTAGGGATCTCGCGCGACACACCTTTTTTCGATGAAGGCACGGCAAAAGAAATACGGCATACCTTCGGGGCAAGGCTCTGGCGAAAAGGCAAAGGATTTACCTACAATTTTGAAGCGGGCTACCAATCGGGGAAATTCGGCAACGGACAAATCAGCGCTTTTGGCGTTTCGTCGGAAATCGGCTATCAGTTCGACAGACTATGGGGAAAACCTGCCTTCAAGCTGCGCAACGACATCATTTCCGGAGACAAGCGGCGCGACGACGGCAACCTGCAAACTTTCAATGCCTTGTATCCAAACGGCGGTTATTTCGGAATGAATCCACAGCTCGGACCGGCGAATCTGGTATCGATACACCCAAATTTCAGCTGCAATTTCAGCCCGCGGCTGAGTATGAGTCTGGAGGCGCTCTTCGGATGGCGGCAATCTATACACGACGGTGTTTACACGCCCGGCGGAATGCTCAATCTGTCCGGTGCGGGCTCCGATCGGCGCTACATCGGAACATCCTATATCACCACTGCTTCTTTCCGCTTCAACGACTTCGTGAATCTAGGACTGGGCTTGCAGTATTTTCAAACGGGCGCATTTATTGACGAATCGGTGCAAAATCACAAGGACGGATTTTTTGTGGGATCGGTGCTGTCGTTTCGATTTTAAGATGGCGATCAGAAAACTATATTTTTACGGATATACAATGGTCAACATCGCCTCAAAGTTTATCTTGACCTAAAGTTCCACACAAAAAGACGTTCGCGAAGACCATACGTTTTTACTACCGAAAAATGCCCTACTTTTAAGGTAAATGCACGAAGCACTCCTCACTTATATAGAAAACCACTCGGTCACGCCGCTGACCGAAACTCAGGTCGCCGAAATCTGCGCGGTTTTCGTATCGCGACATTATCAAAAAGGCCACTATTTGCTGCATCAGGGAGATGTTTGCAGGTGCATGGGCTTTATCCTGAAAGGCGCGGTTTGCCAATATTCGGTTGATGAAAAAGGCAACGAGATCACCATCGGCCTCCAGATCGAGAATTGGTTTGCCGGCGACCGTGACAGCTACTTTCGCGAAACGCCGTCCATTTATAATGTCGAAGCTTGGGAAGACTGCGATCTGTTGCTCATCCACAAGGAAAATTTCCCTCGCCTTATGGCCATTCCCGCTTTCGTGGAAATGCGGATCAAACTTGATGAAAACCACTGCATCGCCGCACAACGCCGTCTGCAGAGCCAAATTGGGGCAAGCGCCGAAAAGCGTTACGAGGATTTTCTGCAAACTTCCCCTCAACTCGCCAATCGCTTTCCCCTTCGCATGGTTGCCTCTTTTTTGGGCATCACCAAGGAAACGCTTAGCCGCATCCGCAGACGGTCGCTTTGCTGAAAAAATCACAAGAAAACGCTTTCTGCCTCACAAATTTTATCTTCTGCACTTTGCGCGCGGTCACTTTCCTGTTTTTGAAGCGGCGCGAATCCGGCTCAGGGTTTCTTTTGTCATGCCCAGATACGAAGCGATCACATGCAGCGGAAAGCGGCTGGCGAGTTCCGGGTATCTTTCGGAGAAAGACGCATAGCGCTGATCGGCCGTAAGGAGATTGTAGCCACTGATCCTTTCCTGGGTCGCGCCCGCATGACGCTCGTCCATGACGCGGACCATTTTGGCAAAAGCCGGTGAATTCTCGATTAGTTGCAGCACCCCTTTCCTGCTGATTACGTTCAACTCCGTATGTTCCCAGGCGTCGATGTTGTAAATGGAAGGTTGTGCCAACGAAAAACTGGACCTATCGCCTACCCACCAATTCTCGATGCCCAATTGTACGATGCTTTTCGTTCCCTTCTCGCTTGTCCTGTATTGCCGCATCGCACCTTTGACGATGAAAGCGACATCAGTGCATTCGTCTCCGGCCTGCAAAAAAAACTGCCGCTTGCGCATTTTCTTTACCTGGAACATCGACTTTATCAAAGCTGCTTCGGCAGCGCTTAGCGATTGACCCGAATAATCGGAAATATAGTGGAGTAATTGGTTTGGCATCTGATGAAAATCTTGGGTTTGCAGCTTGCAGGCGATGCGATAAATATAGGTGATTCCAGAATGCCTGGCAATGGGTCGCATCGGCTTTGCCAAACGGTTCATACAGCGAATTTGCGGTAAAAACCATTGACAATTATCAACGTTTTTTTTTATCAAAAGTCATAGGGAATGGCTTTAGCAGATCGCAATTTTACCCAAGCAGATGCTATATACTCAAATTTGGGAACACCATCGGCTTTTAAGACGTCCCGCAATCCAAAAGCCGGCAATATCAGGAAATCGCAAACTAAAATAGATCATGAAACAGACAATTACACTTTTTTGTACGGCAATGCTTTCGATTGGACTCCACGGCCAATCTGGTGCGGATATGATCGTGCACCACGCCAAAATTACCACCCAAACTGCTGCCCAACCGACGGCCTCGGCATTGGCGGTAAAAGGCGGACGAATCTATGCGGTTGGCAACGACGCAGAGATTCTTGCCATGAAGGATTCCCACACCAAAATCATCGATGCACAAGGCAGGCGACTCATTCCGGGATTGCAGGATTCGCACATCCATCCGCTCAACGAAAGAAATTTCAACCACAAGGTCAGATGGGACGGCGTTCCGACACTAAAACGCGCACTAGAGATGCTGAAAGAACAGGCAGCGCGCACGCCCGAAGGCCAATGGGTAAGAGTGACCGGCGGCTGGTCGCCTTATCAGTTTGCCGAAAACCGGATGCCTACCCCCGAGGAACTCAGCAAAGCCGTTCCAAACCGGCCGCTGCTGCTCCATTATGCCTACAATTGGGGATTTCTAAACCAACCCGCGAGGAAAGCTTTGGGTGTGGGAACAGCAAAGTTTCAGATGCCCGATGGCACAAAGCTCCACAAAGACAAAAAGGGAAATTACAACGGGGTGATCACCGGAAATACGTTCATGTTCATCGCCCTCGAAGGGTTGACGCCGGGACCGACGCCCGAAGAAGAAGTGAGCTCGCTAACCTACGTCATCAAGGAACTCAACAGGTTTGGGATCACTTCGGTAATCGAATGCGCCAGCATCATCGGTTATCCCGAAGGACACGCTCCCTTGCAGACACTTATCCGGGAAAACAGACTCAATGTGCGTTTTCCGTTCGTCGACCTTGGCCTTGATTTGAATCCCGACAGTAATTGGGTAGACAACGAAATCGAGCGCATCACGAAATTAGCCCCGATAAGTCCCGGACAAAATTTGCATCCGACGATGGAGCACGGCCACGAATATGAGGGAACGGGTGAACTGATCAGGCCTGAACTGCACGACCACGAGAATTTCGACGAACCGGCCGTGATCATTCCGAAGGAAAAAATTATGAAATATGCCGAAGAAGACCTGCGCAAACTCATCGAAAAAAGAATCCCGTTCCGGATGCACCTTACCTACAATGAAAACGCGACGCCTTTTTTGGACGCGCTCGAAAAAGTGAACCGGACCACGCCACTTGACGGTATGCGTTGGAGCATTGAACACGCGGAAACACTGTCGATGGAAAACGTTGAACGCGTCAGGAAATTGGGGGGAGGCATCGCTTTGGACAACAAGATGTTCCTTCACGGAGACGCATTCGCCAAAACGCATGGCAGGGAAAAGGCGTTGTATACGCCAAGGTTGCGCGCTATGTTCGACAGCGGCATACCGTTGGCCATGACCTCTGACGCATTTCGGGTTTCCTCTTGCAATCCTTGGCTTGGATTCAGTTGGATGGTCACCGGCAAATCTGTTTCGGGTTCGACCGTCTTGGCACAGGACAACCGCCTTACGCGAGAAGAAGCCTTGAAATTATATACGATAGGCGCCGCGTGGTTCGAAAATCAGGAAAGTGATAAAGGCAGGATCGCACCTGGAAATCTGGCCGATTTTGCGCTTTTGGATGCGGATTATTTCACGGTGGCCGAAGATGAGATCAAAAATCTTGCTGCCGTGCTGACCGTCGTTGGCGGAAGAGTCGTGTATGGCGTCCAAGAATACCGTTCCTTGAGTCCGCAATTGCCTGACGTCGTTCCTTCTTGGTCGCCAATCAAATACTTTGGCGGATATTTCGGAGAGCAACCCGATTCGGCGACAGCTCGATGAAAGCCGTGGTGATTTCATGGCAGTTTCTATGTTTCGGATTGTCGGAAGCACCGATTTCTGTCAAACATCTTCTGTCGTAGCTGTGAAACTTTGCCCCGTGAAAGGATAATCCTGTAATGTCTTTCAGCGGCAATCCAAGACCTTTATGCTTAAGAAAGACATATTGACCTTTCGGAAATAAAACAACAATCCAAATACGACTATCATGAAAAATGCATTTTTATCGCTCGCCGCATTGCTGTGTTTTGGCGTTGCATCGGCTCAGACAGAAAATCGTTCGCCCGACAAAATGAAGACGGAACAGAAAACGAAGGAAAACGCAACGACAACTAAAGCGCAAAACGGCACAATGGGCACCGACACTTCGCCTGCGTCGACGGGAACGACCGGAGACAACGGAAGCAGAAAAGAGAAAAAGCCAATGGCAGGCAAAAAAGGTACAGGCAAAACGAAAACCCAAAACGCCAATACTACGAAGAACGCTTCGGGCACAATGACACCGGCAGCGGATGGCAGCAGTAAAAACAGCGGATCGGGAACAGGCGCGACCACAGGAACCGAAAATAAAGGCAGCAATGGCGCAGTAAATAAACCGAATGCCGCGGGCACAACTAGCGGTCCGGGTTCTTCCATTGGTAGCGGCACCAAATGATCCTAAAGCAAAAAGGCTTCCTGTTGGAGGCCTTTTTTATTACATCTAGTCTATCTATCTACGAGTTTCAGAGAAATGCTCCCGCTTCATGAGACTCTATTTTGCAGACTTCAATTCCAATCAAGCCAAAGGATACAGCACGACTTTGCACACCCGTTTTCGTTCTTTTTGCAGATCGCGTATCGCTGCGAAATTTGAGAAGGCACGACCCATCGCGGCTTTGTGATCTTATAGCGAGTTGACGTCGCGGAAAAATATCCGCTTGGCGGAAAGTGGGATTGCTTCGTAATCATCAAGGAATCCGTGGGAAAAATACTGATAAATAGCCACTTTGCTCGTTATCCATACTTCAATCATTTGGTTCTTCCTCTTTTTCAATGAAAACAGCTTTCCGTACGGGTTTAGAAGGTTCACTTACTGAAAAGTGCTCGATGTAGTAATGTTGGATTGCCCACATTTCTCTTTCGGTGACTCTGAGATCCAATCTAAACGCTGCCATGATAGTAACTACCAAAATTGCTAAAATTACCCCGAAATGAAAAAAATCTAAAGTTGTGATCCTACTATTTTCCGAGAAAAATTGATGCCCGAACCCAAGAATCAGTGAAATGAGCAGTGAATATGATGCGCAATACAGGAAGTTAAGTAAAGCAAGTTTCTGATCCATTATTTTTTGAATTGCAAGTATCGTCTCATTGCCACTCGCTCTCCTAAGGTAACTCTGGCTGAACAATTCGAAACGGATCTCTGTCGCCGATATATTTCCAGACGACTCGTTGCTCTTGACCTCATTCAGCTGTTTCCTTCTCTCGACCACATCGCTGTAAAGGCGCGGATCCAAAACCCTTTTTTTCAAATATGTGATCAGACACCTCTGGTAAAAAAATTTGTCGAATAAAGCCTGATGTATCGCATAAAGAGATATTCCTACGATGATTGCTATCCCAAAAATTAGCCAGGGCGAGATCAGCGAGAAATCGCAAAGCAAATCAAAACACACGTTGTCCAAATAGGACAAGGACAAAAGTGCTATGAAGCCCGAAACGACGTATCGCAAAATTATTTCAACCGCGCCAAAAATTTCTTTCAAAGAATCCATGATAGATGCATTATTAGTTTGTACCGATAGGGTCAGGCTGGCCGTCCAGGTCACTTTTTAGAAAGCTGTTCGATTTCACGTTTCCTTTGAGTAGCAGTCCCACAAGATGAGGAGCGGCCATACTTGTCCCACTGTCATAACCATAGCCACCGGGCACTGTAGATAAAATTTCGACACCTGGTTCGGCATAATCGACACCTAATCCGTAATTCGAAAACGACGCGAGTTGATCGTTTTTGTCGCAGGCACTGACAGTATAAACGCCTTGCATGTTATAGGCAGCAGGAAATACTTTTGGGACATCATTGATATCCTGACGCACTCCATTTGTATTATTGGTCGCATTACCGGCCGCTATCACTATGGAAGCTTTCCCGACAATCAGCTCCAACAGCTCCAATTCGATTGCATTCGGTTCGATCTGATTACTGACGAAACTTAAATTGACCACATCGCCGCTCTCAGCATGCAACGCGACATAGTCGAGGGCTTGCAAATACCGGCCGTAATTCAATGATCCATCCTTATCTATGACCTTGACTGAACTAATTCTGACGTTCGGTGCGACGCCAACGACTCCCTCTCCGTTCGCTCTCGCACCGATTATGCCCGCAATATGCGTTCCGTGTCCCTTCGAATCACGACCCGCTACTTCGCCAGGTACAAATGAAGCTGAATAGCTCACATCATAATTGATATCCTTGTGAGTTTGATCTACCCCAGTATCCAAAACCCAAGCCCGCGCATTTATGACAGAATACCGTCCACCTCCCACCCGCAAAATATTCCAAGGAATATGCTCTTTGGTTGAACCGGTGAATTTCCTGATCTCCTCAAATTTGAATTTGATCACATAATTCTGTTGGACAGATTGAATCCTGCTAGATCCGAGAAGCGAGGACAACGCATTTTTCCCCAGTCCTGTTTTTATCAAAGCGAAACGTTCCGTAAACCCTAGAACTGTCGCTTTGGAATCTAACTTTCTCAGCTCGGTTGCAAGTTTATTTGCCACAGCACGTTTGTTGGTTCCAGCCCTTTCTGTTCCATCGAAATTTGCTTTATTCGTGTCCATGCTATCTACCACTTTGTCAGTATATCTTAGTATGAATTCGTCTGGAATCGACTGTACGAATTTTTCTTCAGGAAAAACTTCCGAGCCAGATTCATTCTTCTCGTTTTTTTCATTCTTGCATGATATGAAGAAAAGTCCAAACCACAATACTATTGCAAGTCTGATTGCCATTGGATTATAGCTATTCATTATCGTCCGATTTTATCAATCCTGCAGTTAGCGCTTTTAAAACAGCTGCGCCGGCTTCGCTGGAAGCGTCGATCATTTCTTTTTTATTTTCCGCCCTTATCTTGTATGGATTTGTCTCCGTTACTATAACTTCAAGTTCGTATTGACAACTAGGTCCATCAATATCGACAAAACCATTTTCTGTTTTTTCGCTTTCAATCTTTTCAACCACGACAGCAGACTTTTTGTCTTTACTGGTGGATGTCGTTTTTTGATCGGTAGTTTTTGTTTTGACCTCACCTTTACTTTGCGATCTTGCGGGAAGCGGAATCCAGCCACTGTAATAGGTATTTCGTAACTTGTTTGTCGTGCCAACGTGGACGATAGGAACGTCGATCAGCACAGTTCTTAGCTCGATCAATTTTTGTTCGCCTTTGACTACAGACATCGATTTTACCTTTATCTCGATCTGTAGATCCAAATAATCGTAATCACCTGTTGTCTTCGCCTTACTGTAGCTGTAGATCAAATCATCCGCAATAGAAAATCTAAAGGCTGTTTTATCGTTGGAAATCTCCGAACCTACAGCTATCTGTGTGGCTTGCCTTGGAACGATCCCATCACCTTCCTTAACCAGAATCGTACGGTCGATCTTGAACGACGGGAGCAATGCCTCGGATTTTTTGCTGTAGAAATTATGTCGCGAAACAACGGCTTTGTATGTGCCAGTATAAGACAATGCATTGTTTTTGACCTTTTGCTTGATTACAGGAACCATAAAGTCAACCACCGCTGGAATTACTGTCGCAGCAAGAGCTCCGATTAAAACCGAACTGCCATCGGCCTTCTTGCAGCTGTCCACGCAAACCGGATTCTCCGTGACAGTGAGGCACACCGTTTCGCCGTAAACATTGATTTTTCCTTTGTCTGTAAAGTTTCTTTTCTGAGAGTATGAAACCAGTATAGACAGTACTCCCAAAACAACATAAATTTTTTTCATGAGATTTGATTTATAGTAATAATTGATTTATTCCATCAAGAGATCACCTGATGACAAACTATCAAAGCGACGACTGTAAGTTACTATATTTCAGTTATTTCGGAATATGCAAATCCCTATCGGATTCCGGAAAAACACCTATCCAATATTTTGTAGTCAACACAACCCAACCCTAATGGATACGAAAAAGAAGAAGGACTGCTTGGTTCCTAGAAAGGAAAGGCGTTGGAAAAAAGGAAGTATTCTTGGAAAAGATCGCCAAATATGAGGCCGATTTGCTATCGGCTTTCCCTGTACTTCAGGTAGTTTGCGATCGACCGCAGGGACTTTTGGCAGAAGTATCTTGAGCGTGATTACGTATGCTGCGGTGACGAAAGCTTTACATCAAGATAAACCGGATACAACCGGTGTGACGATATTATTTTAGATATAAAAATGCGTTTGTATAGGGTTGGCTAACCTGTTCACTTTCTGTGATGAATTCGCATAATTTCGGTTCAAAGGCAATCGCTGTGTCACAGCCTAAACCTTTTTTATGCTTTCTATGTCAAGCACATCGCTCAGCCTGTCCAGGCTTTTTCTTGCAGATCGACGAAAGAAGAAATATTCGATAAAGAAAAAACGAATCATCAGGAATTGCAGGATGCCCACTATGACAAATAGCAAGGCTTTATCGGGTGTCTTCGAAATTTCAGATATCGTCCCGCCAATTGGCAAAATAAAAACGGCCGAAAACACTATTTTGAATGCCATCTTCAGTTCTACCTTTACACGGCCAACGCCATTATCTATTTTCCCGGAAAGCTTACACAACGCACCGGCGCCAATTTGTGAACTGGTGAGCGTGAAGCGGTTTTGATCAACGCTACCCAGAAAAGACTTTTCAGGTCGATTAGCCGCTGCGACCCTTGACTTTCCGGTTCTTCTTTCAAGCCTTTCCATCGCCTCGACCTGATTGCCGCTCAGTTTAAATTCGTAATCCGTACTTGGAAAAAATTTCATCTATCGCGTGTGATTAAATTACTTTGGAGGGTGGCGTTGCTCCACACTATTGCCATATTATCGTACCGCTTTCAGTTCCTACTACGCCGCTCCCACTTTGTATTGATCGTCACGAAGCTGCGAATCAAACTAGCCGCCTCATCGAGATGTTCTCTGACAAGGGAGTTCGGAATCCTTAAAGTAAGATATCCCCTAACCTACTAAAAAACTGCCGGCGATCGCGTTAAAAAAATAAATCCCTTGCGGTTACAACATTTTACAATTCTTTCTTTATGCTGCAACCGCGATGTAAGCTCTTCGTAAAGTTTTTAACGAACAATTTCACTGATTGCGCCATCAGCCATCGTACTCATTGGTGTGTTTATTAGTTCCACGATACTGTCCCGGATGCCGCCTAACATAGATAACAATTGGTGTTTGGGCTCCGAACGTGCGGCCCAATCCGGAGTTGGCAAATTACCCGAAACGCATAAATCCTAAATCAAAAAAATGCACGTCCTGAAAACCAACATTAATAAGGCACCTAGAAAAGTAATGCTATGAACGAATATATTCAGATGACAATCGCTTAAGGTCGCGACATACTATAGATTTGACTATATAACAATCTGATCAAGATCAATAGCTATTGGGGAATTTCATAAATTTAAACAGAATTGTATTTTACCAATTGTTACTAGAAAAACATGGAGCCATCTCAATCAATAGAGAATTTTTATAAAACAAAAGTGGAAGATATCCCTGCAAACTTAAATGCAGGACTAGAACATTTCAACGTTTTCAGGCTTGATGAATACGCGGGCGTTCACAGCAAACCGGTGCCATACAGCAGGAAAGATTTTTTCAAGGTCAGCCTGATTGTCGGAAAAAACAATATCTACTACGCAGATAAATCAATAGTGATACAGGAGCAGGCAATCTTGTTCGCGAATCCACACATTCCGTACAGCTGGGATTTTATCGATGAAAAACAGACCGGTTTTTTCTGCATATTTTCAAAGGATTTCTTCAATCAGTTCGGTGCGTTCAAAGAGTATCCGATGTTCCAGCCCGATGGCAATCCCATAATCGAAATCAAAAAAGAGCAGATTCCCCTGTTCGAAAGCATCTTCCTGAAAATGTTCCAGGAACTGGATTCCGATTATCCGTTTAAGTATGACGCCATTAGAAACCAGATTTTCGAAATCATACACTTATCATTGAAGCTGCAGCCTACGCTCAAAGCCCCGTCGCAAATGAAATCAAACGGCACCGAGCGTGTATCTTCCTTGTTCATGGATTTGCTGGAGCGCCAATTTCCCATTGAAGACCTGAACCAGACGGTATCTTTTCGTTCACCTTCTGAATTTGCAAATCAACTGAACATCCACGTCAACCATCTTAACAAAGCACTCAAGGAAACAACCGGAAAGACCACCTCCGGGCTGATTTCAGAAAGGATAGTGCAGGAGTCCAAGATCCTGTTGAAGCAAACTACTTGGAACGTCAACGAAATTGCACGCTGCCTTGGGTTCGAAGAGTTGTCGCATTTCATCAATTTCTTCCGGAAAGCCGTCCACAAATCACCAAAAGCCTACCGTCTGGAATCGATTATTTGATTTGTTCAACTTCTCGATTGATTGCTTCAATTCCAGACAGGTACGGTCACAATAACTTTGTTTCATCATTAATTAACAACTTAAAATTATGAAACAAGGTAAAGTTTGGTTTGTCACAGGTGCCTCAAAAGGCCTTGGACTTACACTCGTGAAAAAACTGTTGTCAAAAGGATATCGGGTTGCGGCAACATCCAGGACGGTAGACTCGCTCGTGCAATTGATCGGTCAGCCATCAGAATCGTTTCTGCCTCTCAAGATGAATTTGGTCGACAACCAAGACGTGAAAAACGCCATCCAATCGTGCGTAGCCCACTTCGGGCAAATCGACGTCATCGTGAACAATGCCGGTTACAGCCTTATCGGCACATTGGAAGAACTGACCGACGCCGAAGTGAAAGACAACTTTGAGGTAAACGTTTACGGTTCCCTGAACGTGATTCGCAATGCCGCGCCATTCCTCAGAAAGCAAAAATCCGGACACATCTTCAACATCGCCTCGATTGGCGGTTACGATGGCGGCTATCCGGTCTTCGGGGTCTATTGCTCCACCAAATTCGCAGTTGCGGGATTCACCGAAGCACTTGCCGAGGAGATGAAAGATTTCGACGTGAACGTGACCCTTGTTTACCCGGGCTACTTCCGTACCGAATTCCTTACCGGCGACTCCGTCAAAAGAGCGGCAAACCCCATCGCGGAGTACAAAAGTGCGCGTGAGTCCGAGCAGAATCACCTCAATGAGATCAACGGGAACCAACCGAACGATCCCGAAAAAGGCGTAGAAATCCTCATCGGAATTTCCGAAAAAGAAAGCTCGCCAGTACATCTCTTTCTCGGCAAAGATGCTTACTCCGTCGCCAAACGCAAAATTGGCATTATCCAGAACGACCTCGCCTTTTACGAAGGTCTGGCAACTTCGACCCAGATCGTAAACATCTAGATCTTACAAAATGAAAACTCAAGTAGTACTTATTACAGGTGCGGGCTCCGGCATGGGGTATCACACCGCCTTGACACTTGCCCTCCAGGGCCACATCGTATACGCGGGAATCCGCGATCCGCAAGGAAGGAACATCCAAAAGTCCAGTCGTTTGATCGATGAGGTGGAAAAGAATGGCAAAAACGTCAACATTGTCGACCTTGACATCCACAAAGACGATTCCTGTCGGAGCGCTTTGCAGGTCATAATGGAGAAAGAAGGCACCATAGACGTTATCGTCCACAATGCCGCCCACTTGTTCATCGGCTTTTCCGAAGCGTTTACGCCAGAGCAGTTCACAAGTTCGCTGAACACCAATCTGCTCGGGGCGCACAGGCTCAACAGGGCCGTACTTCCGTACATGCGTAAGCAGCGAAGCGGCCTTATTCTCTACGTGGGCAGCGGTATCACCAACATTACCGCTCCGTTCATGACGCCATACGTGGTAGGGAAAGCGGCGTTGGACGCTTTGGCCGAAAACACGGCCTATGAGATCAGCCAGTTCGGTATCGAAACCACCATCCTGATGCCGGGTGTCTACATGGAAGGCACGTCCCATTTCGCGACGGCCGAGTTCCCGAAAGACGAATCCGTCCTGAAGGACTATGGTTCCTTGCAACAGGATTACGACAATTATGAGCCGGGGCTGCGTAACCTCTTCCGATTCGGGGATGCCCCAATCCAGAGCGTCGCCGACAAAATAGCCGATTTGATAGCGATGCCCAGAGGTGAGAGGCCGTTAAGGGATACCGTGGATTACTCCGACTGGGTAGCCGAACCCGGCAATGGCGTCAGGGAAGCCCTGACCGAGCGGGCCTTCAGGATTATGGGCTACAGCCACTTATTGAGGATCAAGAAGTGACAAGATTTCGGGGTGTTGAGCCCCGAATTCTTTTCGCATTTAATACACTTAAATTTTGAAAGTATGGAAACGACAATGGAAGAAACAAAAGATTACCTGGGAATGTGGGTAACAAAAGACGGATATGTTAAACAGGAACTCTTGCCAAGCAACCGTTACGACGAAGCGCGCGGCACTAAAAAAAGTGCCTATCAGGGCAGCTTTGTCGTCTCGGGGAATCACATCGATTACAAAGACGACACCGGCTTCAGTGCAGATGGCGAGTTCAGGGACGGCGTTTTGTATCACGGCGGCATGATCTTCCTGAAAAAGGATGATGAGCGCTAAAGTTTGGTTGGTCACAGGTGCTTCCAAAGGCCTGGGCCAGGCGCTCGTGAAGTCCGAAATGGAAAAATGGAAGAGATTGTCTTACTCGACCTCTTTTGAAGAGTAAGGTGTTAGCGGGACGGCAAAACGCTTTTACAATACAATTACTGTATCGAGAACCCTTAAACGGTATGCTTTAAGGGTTTTTACTTTCCATGGATTATATTTTAGCATTATAATTGGTAAGATAGTGCGTGGCCAAATCAGTATTGCCCAAACGTACAAAACCTGACGTGCGCAGTAAGGTTACGAGTTGCCCACGATGATAAGTAGAGTGATTGATGATGTGACCGAAAGTTTGCCAAAACGGCATTTGGCCAGTGCCGCCGTGCGAGTATACGAAATTCACCTCTTGTCCGAACTTATCGTCCGGTTGATTTTCTACGTTTTTTTTGAGATCTGCTGAAGCCTTTTGCCAAATGGCGATCAGTTCTTCCTTAGTGCCATTGAACCAAGAAGACAGATAGACAGGCTCGGGAGTAATTGCCCAAAAATCAACCCATATTTTTTCGGCACTCGCAATGTGAATAACGGTTTCCCTGATGCTGCCAAAACTGCTTTCGAGCTTTCGTTCCCATTGCTCGTCGCTGATCTGTGTGATCCAACCTATTGCCCGGTTATTTGCCCAGGCATTGTATTCCGCCAGTTGTAAAAAGTAATCCTTCATGTTTTGCATCGTACTGTTTTTTTAGTAGTACGAAGGTAACCGAGGACACTACTGTCGGCTGATGGGATATCGTTCAGAAAGTGTCGCTAAACGTCCAAACTGGACATTTGATACTGTTTGGGAGTCATCCCGTATCGTTGCTTGAAGGATTGGATAAAACTGGACAGGTTCTCATACCCAAGTTCAACGTAGATCTCACTTGCCGTGAGTTTTTCTTGCCGAAGCAATTTGGCCGCCTTATCCATTCGCTTTTCCAGCAACCATTTACTGGGGCTCGTACCGTAGATGGCGGCGAATCGGCGTTTGAAGGTAGAAAGGCTCATATTGCACAAAAATGCCAGTTCGTCAACGCTTGTCACATCGCCTATATGTGACGTGACCGCTTTCCGTACAATCAATTCCTGGCTAGTTTCATTGGTGGTATTTCGTATCTCCATCAATTTTTCCGGATACTTTCCAGAAATATAGAGCAGCAATTCTTCCAGTTTGGTCTTGCATAATTCGTAATGTACGGCGTCCTTCACCTCAAGTATGGATTCCAGCGATCGCACGAAGTTTTCCAAAAAAGAATCTTTCTCAAACAACAGACAAGCCTTGGCTTTGGTCATGTCAGGCTTTGCGATATTGAAGGGATGGCGCACAAAAAAATCACGCAGCAACTGTCCGTCAAAAAACATCAGTAAGCTGTGATAATCCGCTCCCGCGATTGCTGTTTTTTCCGTCATCAGGCAATTTCCGGCTGTTAACAGTACAAACTGATTTGGCTTCACAGATAACCGCTCCCCTGCAAAGTGAACCGATTTTTCACCTTGTATTAAAAACGTGAACAAATTTTGCTTCAACACGATTTTGGCTTTGACGATCGGATTGTCAGTACGGTACCGAATTATCGATACTGATTCTTTCGCTGATTGGTTTGATGTATCGTGCAGGCTCATAATGACCCGCAAAGTTAGTAGGCTTTTGGCATTTTCAAACGGCTTGCGATCGCATATTCAAAATTCTGATTACCGAAACCGATCTTATGTTTTCCAATCCTCCTAACTATAACTTCTTACTCTTTCGCATCATGCTCAAAAATACAGGCGTTATGCCCAAATAAGTAGCAATGTGTTTTTGGGCGATGCGGTGCTCCAATCCCGGATAAAGTTTCCTGAATTCCAAATATCGATCTTCTGCCGGTTTAGACACACTTGAGGTAATCCTTCGCTGGTAGAGTTCGTAACCGTTCTGGGTAAGGATGCGAAAGAAGCGCTCGAATTTTGGGATTTCGATGAACAGTTCCTCAAGCTGTTGTAAAGACATGTAGTATACCTCTGTGTCTTCAAGGGCCTGTATGGAATTGACGGCGGGTTTCTCTTTGAAAAAGCTGACGATGTCACACGACCACCAATTTTCAGGGTGAAAGGAAATCGTATGCTCATACCCGTTGTCGTCAGTGTAAAGCATGCGCAGGCAGCCGGTTTTTACGAAATAGATATGGCGTTCGACTTCGCCGGGCATCAACAAGAAAGTGCGTTTCGTTACTTTTTTTTCAAGAAGTAACGAAAGCACTTTTTCCTGTTCGGCAAGATTCAGCTTAACGTGCATCGCAAAATTGGACAAAATAAGTTCCTGCATAACGCAATTTACGCATTATGGTTCACTGCGCCTTGTCATAAAAAGTTTAAGGTCGGAAAGCGCGGCCAGTCTGTGAGGTTCGGCAATTCTGTGGTAAGCTTCGCTTTCTGCCACTTTCTTAAAGTCATTCGCATCCGGATACTCCACGATCACGAAGGCATCCCAGTCATCATCTTCAGATCCAAGAATATTGGCAACCACGTCATTGACCATATACACTCTCACGCCTTCCAATCCCAACTCCGCGCAAGCCTGTTCAAAAGCAGGAATATAGGTTTCGAAATAATACTCCCTGTCCTTAAATTTCACAAGGTTGAACATCGATACCGGGCCTTTTCCCGATTCAAAATTTGGCAATGTTATCATAGTTTCTGTTTTTTTAAAAAAAGCCCACAATACGTGTTATAAGGTTCTTATCATCGAATTCGAAATAGTCCATACCCAGAATAGGATAATCATCAGGGCGGATTGCAAGCCAATAAAAACGTCCTTTTTTAAAGTGGATCTCGGGAGGGCCTGAAATTTCCATTGTCCGTTGCCCCATCGATTCATGGGAGCGCAAGATGAGGTCTGTCAAAGCATCGGTTCCGGATACGGTTTCGTTGCGCTTGTCCGCGTAGGTTCCCCTTGGCGCCCAGCATTGATCAATTTTTTCCCGAATCGCATCCGGCTCCCATTCATTCCAGGCGCTGACATAAATGAGGATGCTTTTTTCAATTGTGTTTATATTTTCCATACTGTAAAGTTCATCCATCGTGTCGATAAAAAAGTTCAACCAGTTAAACGTTTTGAAATCGCACTGCCAGTCGCAAGCATTCTGATTTTCAACATTGGTATTGTCAGACCGTGCTCACTCCAAATTACTACAAAGGTTACAGGTTTCAAAAAAGGCTACGATTGTACCGGGATGTAAGTCATATCGCAAAGTTCCACGCGCGCGGCCAACGCACCAGGTTTTTTCTGTCACACTTTTTTGGACAGCACCACCTGTCTCGTGATCAACCATCAAATGCACTGCTTTTTCTACATCCCGGAAAATGCCGTTTTAGAATTTCGCCATTTGTCCGGGATGCTTTGACTTTATTTTGGGGACATCCTTCCAAAACCTTCGCGCCCGCCGGAATTTATCTCCGAAGCAACATCAATGTGGCATTAAATAATCCAATTTCCAACAGCCAATCTTCGGGCAGGAAACTATTTTTTCGAATGGAATATTCTTTTTAGACAGTGACTTTTAGGAGAAATTTTACCCTGTGATCATTTCTAAAACAAAAGAAGAAATAGAAAGTAAAGGTCAGCACAGGTTGTAAAAAAGCAAGGCCAGGGCCTTCAATTGCACAAAATCTGCACGCGAAACCCTGCGCTTGTTGTTGCCCCATGGTAATTTGAGGGTCTGGCAAACCAATTTGTTCGTTATGCTTCAGCGTTCCGTTAGTTCCTTCAGGGAAATAAATTTTGGCAAGAACCAGTTTCATGTCAATGATATTTCGCTGACCGCGTTCGACAATTTCGCTGGATCAACAAGCTTACCTGCGCTACAATCATATCCCTCGCTATTTACAGTGATGCGTTGGAAAAGCGGAACAAGGTCTTTAACGTTGGCTTAGATCTTTTCAAATAAAATAAGGCGGAAATTTTTGTAGCGATCTTTATCTTGATAGTACTAAATTAGTTTTTACTATCAAATCGGGCCAAGATGTTTATTTTCTGAACAGCCTTATCTTACAAGGGCTCCAAAGAAAATAGGTGGAAGTAGCGATCAAATTTTTCCCTCCACCTATTTTTTGGTTTCATTCGATTCCAAATGATTTGTACAAAACAAAAAACCCCGTAAATCCTGCGATTTACGGGGTTTTAAAGTGCTTTAAAAGCATTTCAGCGGAGAAAGAGGGATTACTTCGTGGATCCCAAAAGGAGAATCCTTGCAACAAAAGCCTAACGCTTTGGCAAGCGTTCGCTTTTTTATTTTATGGCCTAAAGGCTCAAGCGGAGCTTGACCTTTCGGCCATAAAATAAAAAAGCCGAAAACTGAAAAGTTTCCGGCTTTTGTTGCGGAGAAAGAGGGATTCGAACCCCCGGACCTGTTACAGTCAACAGTTTTCAAGACTGCCGCAATCGACCACTCTGCCATTTCTCCAATAAGTCTGCCACCGTTTCCGTTAGCGGTTGCAAATATAACAACGCTTTTTTGTTTTGCAAACAATTTTTGGGCAAAAAAATAAAGTATTGCAATTCCTCTTTATAACGACCTAGAAATCAAACGCAAGTCGGGTGAAAAAAAATTCATTTCTTTCGAGAATAGCCTATCGCTTATCTGTAATCTCGTTCTTTTTGATGAAGCTATCGATCTTTTTGAGGCTGTCGTTGATGAAAGTGAACTTGCTTTCTGTATTTACCACATAAGAAAGCACGCCTTTCACCAGCCAAACCTCATCGATTTCCGATTCGTCCAGCACGATGTCGTTATAGAAATCATTCTCGTTCAATAAGTGAAGCTGACCGTTCTTGAATCCTTCGGAAGTCACGCGATTCAGGAAAATCCCTTTCGATTTGGCGACGACGACGGCAACCTTGTTTTGTTTAACGTCCGAAATTGTCGAAGCGCTACATAAAACGAACGAATTCTCGTCGATCAGCGGAAACATATTGTTGCTTACTACCTGAAATGCCATCGAGTTCGCCGCGTCAATAAACGGAAAACTGTATTTGGGAACATTCTCTAACAAAGCTGGTCTGCCAGCTCCGGCTGCATACTGGAACTGCACTTCCTTCGTGATGAGCGGAGTCGATCCTGCGGCATCCGCAAAAGTCTTTTTATTAAGAAAAACCTCATTAAGATCGAGCTCGTACAAATCGCAAATTGAGATTATTGTTTCGTAATCTAGACTATTGCGCTTTTTCCAAGTAGAAATGGTGTTTGGCTTGATGTTAAGAAACTCTGAAAGCTGAATATCAGTCTTGAGTTTCAATAAAAATTTTAAACGATTGATAACATCATTCGCATTTTGTGAGTTTTTTTCTTGCATAATCGCAAAACGTGTGTTATCTTTATCTCAGCAGATAAAAATATGGTTATGAATTCTTGTTAAAATTCAACCATATAAATCGTCGGGGGCTACAATTTATACGCCTGTTGGCCTTAAACAACCCGCAATCGACGGATTAGTTCTGGGTTTCCAAATATCACAATTTGCGACATTATGGAGTTTTGTTTTTGAAATCTCTCGCAGTCTGTAAGTAAGGTGGTATTTAAAAACAGAAACAGCAGTGGACAAATATAAAATTTTTCAAACACCAAACAATTAAACAAAACTTAATTTTTAAAACAATAGACAATGATATAGTTAAAAATACTCTTTGATCCCCACACCTTACTATTAACTTAACATTTTACTTTATGAAATTGAATTCTACATTCCCTAGGATGTACGGGTTCCTGTACATCTTGCTTTTACTTTTACCGATTTTATCCTCACAGAGCGTTACTGCTCAGTCGGTAAGAGTTTACGCTGAGACGATTTCAAGCCAAAGTAATTCCGACAACAATGCGAACGCTGTAGATGGGAACCTCACCACCCATGCACGTGTTCGGGCCAGTTCGGGATTAGCCTTGGGAATCGGGGCCTATTCGGGCCATGTCGAACTCCAGTACGGATCGACGCTACCCGCGAACACAACGTCATTCATCAAGATCAGAACAGACGACAACCTCTTGCCTGCCCTTCTAGGAGGAAGCCTTGGCGGACTTTTGTCGAATGTTTTGGGCGGTGTATTGATCGGAAACCAGGAATTTACGGTACAAGCCAAAAACGACGGCACCGTAATTCTTCAAGGCGACAGCCAGGACATTGGCGAATTTGCGACCAACCGGCTGCGCATCGTGAAAGACAAGAATGGAGATTTCTTCATTGCCATTACACCTGCACAAGCCTACAATCGCATCCGTCTGACGAATCGCCTGGGAAGTCTTGTCGGACTTTTCAACACGAGAAATCTCGACGTGTACGACAGTTTCTACATTTCGAGCGCCGACAATTGCGGACAACCGTCCTACACGTCTTTCAGCGGAAGCGGTATCTCACTCGACTTGCTGCAGATTGCCGGAGCCGGAGTGACCAATCCTGAAAATGCGATAGACGACAGCACGACCAATTTCTCCCAGATGAGTCTCGGAATCCTTGGCGTGGCAGCATCGATCGAGCAAACGGTTTACTTCGACGGCGTTTCCAATGCCAACGACCAATTCAACATCAGGCTCAGATTGAGTCCGTCTTTGTTGGAAGTCGGCGTGGCCAACAGCATCCAATTCATTGCGGCAAACGGTCCGAATACGGTTCAGACCGTGACTTTGGGATCACTGCTCACGCCAGAAGTCCTCGGGCTTTTACAGGCCAACCAGATTGCGACGATTTCACTTCAGACGACACAGCCCGCAAACCGCATCACGGTGCGCTACAACTCGTTGCTGAATGTCCAATTACAGCAAAGTATCGACCTTTTCGGAGTCACTCGCGTACCGAGAATCCCGACAATAACAGATCCGTTCACTTTGAATCCGAGAATTTGCGCCGGAAGCACAGCGACACTCGTGGCAAACACGGCCGCGAACTACGAACTGCAATGGTTTTCTGCGGCACAAGGCGGTACGCCGTTAGCTACGACGCAATCGGGCCAACCTTTCGTTACCCCAGTCCTGAATACTACAACGGCTTATTACGTAGCCGCGGTTCGCACAGGATGTCCGGAACAATCGGCCAGAGTGAGAATCAACGTGAATGTCGTTCCGCTTCCAACGGCCGCTGATATCAATATCGCCTCTCCACTTTCTGCCTGTCAGGGAACTATCACTTTGACGCCTACGACAGCTTTGCCGAATGCGGTTATCCGATACTACACCAGTCAGGCCATGACCCAGGAAATCACGACAGGTTTTGCAGGCACACCGGGCGTAAACTATGTAAAAGACGCAACGACTGGCGCACTTACGATCAGCGGACTTACCGCGGCCAATTCGCCACAAACCTATTATATCGCGCTTCAGGTCGAAGGACTTTGTACGAATGCAGCTGGCACGCTCAAGGAAGTCGTGGTCACGTATTCGGAACAGTTGGTCGTTCAGGCGCAGGCGAATCTTCAAGCTTGCGGATCGGCGAATCTGGCCAATGCCATTTTGAATTTCGATCCGAACAACACTTATCTGTTCTTCAACTCGGCCAACGCTCCAATCACCGCCGAAGTTGCCGCGAACATCACGACCAACGGCACTTATTTCATACAAGCCCAAGGTCCGAACGGCACTTGCGCATCGGCTTTGGCATCGGTCAACGTAACCATCACGCCGCAACCGACGATCAACGTTCCGGCGAATGCCATCGTGACCAACATCGGAAACACGGTGACGCTCAATGCGATTTCCCCAAATGGAACAGTCGTGTGGTACGATCAAAACGGAACGGCTTTGGCCTCTAACGTAACTCCGGCTTTCACTGCCGTGGGCGTTTACACGTTTACAGGAATCGTTACCACGGGAACTTGTACGGCCACGACCACGATCACCGTTACAGTAATCGACGCGACACAATGTCCGCCGTTGACGCAACCGGTTTATGCCACCACCCAAAGTTCGGGTTCGATCATCACTGGCGGCGTTTCCAACGGACCGAATGCCGTCGACCAGAATCTTCAGACCTTCTCGACGATCACGACAGGAATCGGACTGCTTGGCGTAGGAACGACATGGCAGACTTTGCAATGGCCAACCACGATTTCAGGCGGAACGCCAGTTACCGTAAAACTCGGTTCTGAATACAGCGGATTGACGCTTTTGGGCGGATTTTCGGTAGTCGGAACAAAGAGAAACGGAGCGGGAACGCCAATCCAGATCGGGAATCCGCAACCAGTTTCGGGATCGATTCTCGATTTGCTTCCGGGACAGAACACGTTCGAATTCACTTTCGTGCCGGCAAACGGATCAGGACCGCAAGCCTATGACGGCGTAAGGATCATCATCGGCTCAACTGTAAGTTTGGCGCAGAACGCAAAAGTTTTCGAAGCTTACTACGCGACTCCGGCCACTCAGGTTGCCTGCGGTGACGATGCGAGAGACGTACTTTATGGAGTTGTCGACCTTGGAGTGGGCGCTTTGACCTCAACGGTTGGCGTTACGAATCCTTTCCAGGCCATCGACGCGAGCCAGACTACGGCTGCCACGATATTCAGCGGCGTCGGTGTGCTCGCTGCCGCGGAAATGACGGTAGTTTTCAACACGCCATCGGTTCAGGGCGATCAGGTTCGCATCAGGCTTTCAAGACCCGGAACGGTTTTGAGCCTCAGTTTGCTGAACGGACTCACGATCCAGCCGATGTTGGGCAACGCGCCTTCGGGAGCCGCCGCATCTGCTTCTTCCCTACTTTCACTCCAATTGCTCAACGGAGGTCAGGTTGCCGCCGGAACTTTCACGCCAACCGCGCCTTTCGACAGGCTTCGCATAAGATTTGGAGGCGTTGCCGGAGTACTTGAATCCTTGAACGTTCACGACATCGAAAGACTTGCCAATACGCACGTCATCGGTGCCGATCCAACCAATACGATCACTGTGTGCCAAGGTCAGACCATTACGCTTGAAGCCGCTCCGGTCGCTTGTACCAATTTTATCTGGTATGATGCCGAAGTGGGCGGAAACGTCGTGGCGACCGGAAACTCATTCACGATTCCGGCCAACACACCTGCCGGACCTCGCACTTACTGGATTCAGCCCATTCGCTTCGGATGTGCTTTCCTAAGCCGCGGCTCGGTTACGGTAAACGTGACTGCGACCGCTCCGGCAAACGGAATTTCAGCAGTTACGATCAACGGCGGAAGCGAAACCTCGATTTGTGCCGCTGACGGAAACGTGACTTTGGTCGCGACCTTGAACTCGGCTTTGACGATCACCAATCCTGTATTCTACTGGTATTCGTCCAACGGCACGACACAGACTCTGATCGCCGGACAATCGACTGCGACACTTCAATTGACGGGACTTGCACCAGGTTCATACACGTATTTCGTCGGATTCAGTTCAACGGAATATTGCCAAACAGCTCCGGCTGACAGAACGCAGATCAATTTTACGATCTTGCCTGCCTCGACACCTGGAAATATTTCGGTTTCCGATACGGGAATCTGTCTTGACGGAACGGCTACGATCACGCCGTCGAGCTCACTGACAAATCCTGTCTTCACCTACTATTTTACGAACGATACGACCCAACCGATCACAAACGGACTGACCGTGGGCGGCGTGACTTACACGATTTCACCTACAGGCGTTCTCACGATCACAGGTTTGACCGATGCGAACAGTCCTTACACCTATTATGTTGCGGTAACGAGCACTACGACCTGTATCAACCAGGCCGGAAACCTCGAGGCCGTTATCGTGACAGTTGGCGCATTGCCTACTCCGACCACACTTGACGAAACCCAGAATTTCTGCGCGGCCAACAATCCGACAGTCGCTGATTTGCAGGTGAACGAAACCGGCGTCCTTTTTTACGACATGGCCATCGGCGGAACCGTTTTGGCTCCAACGACACCACTTGTCGACGGAAACGTCTATTATGCAACTTTGTCCGACGGCGTCTGCGAAAGCGAAATCCGTCTGGCGATTACCGTGACGATCGGAAATCCTGATACGCCAACCACGACAAATGCCAACCAGAATTTCTGCGCGGCCAACAATCCGACGGTTGCCGATATCCATGTGAACGAAACCGGAGTGGTTTTCTACAATCTTCCAATCGCAGGAACGGCTTTTGATCCAACAACGCCGCTTGTAGCCGGAATTTACTACGCGGCAATCGTCGACGGCACTTGCGAAAGCGAGATCAGATTGGCCATCACGGTCACGATCAGCAATCCAGCTACTCCGACTACCGACGATGCGACACAGACTTTCTGTTCGGGCTTGAATCCGACGGTTGCCGATCTGGCCATCAACCAAACCAACGTGAACGTTTACGACGTTGCCACGGGCGGAACACCTTTGAGTGACACGACACCTTTGGTCACCGGAACTTATTATGTGACTTTGGTGGAAGCCGGAACAGGTTGCGAAAGTTCGGTAAGGCTCGAGATTGCCGTTACGGTTGATTCTGTCGGAACACCGACGACTAACGATGATTCGCAGGATTTCTGTTTCGTGAACAATCCGGTGGTCGCCAATATTCAGGTGAACGAAACCGGAGTGGTTTTCTACGATGCAGCCGATGGCGGAAATGCTTACGATCCGGCAACGCCTTTGATGACAGGAACTTATTATGCGGCCTTGACCAATGGCGTCTGCGAAAGCGATGTGCGCCTTGAGATCGCCGTTACCGTAAACGATCCTGCGCCGCCTACGACCAACAACATGACCCAGACTTTCTGTTTGGCGGACAATCCTACCGTGGCCGATATCCAGGTCAACGAACCGAATGTGGTCGTCTACGGAATTACTGTCGGAACGCCTCTCGATCCATCGACGCCGCTTACGGCCGGTGTTTATTATGTGGCCAATGTCGTAAACGGATGCGAAAGCTCGATCAGACTTGAGATCACGGTCATAATCGACGATCCGGAACTTCCTACGACCGACAGCGCTACGCAAAACTTCTGCGCGGCCAACAATCCGACGGTTGCCAATATCCAAGTGAATGAAACCGGAGTGGTTTTCTACACGAGCGCAACCGGTGGAACGCCGCTTGATCCCACAACGCCGCTTGTCGCCGGAAGCTATTATGCGGCTTTTGGAAACGTGACTTGTTTGAGCGCGACCCGCCTCGAGATAACGGTAACGATCGGGAATCCTGATACGCCTACGACCAACAGTGCAAGCCAGTCTTTCTGTTTGGTAAATAATCCGACGGTGGCCAACATACAGGTCAACGAAACCGGAGTGGTTTTCTACACGACTGCGACAGGCGGAACGGCACTTGATCCTGCGACGCCTTTGACAAACGGAACTTACTATGCGTCCATTTCAGATGGCGTCTGCGAAAGCGGAACACGTCTCGAGATTGCGGTAACAGTAAGTGATCCGGCGGCTCCGACGACGAACGATACGACACAGACTTTCTGTATTGCCGATAATCCGACATTCGGAAATATCCAGGTCAATGCAACCACGGTCGTCTTCTACAACGCAGCGACAGGCGGAACGGCCATCGATCCTGCGACACCTTTGACTGCCGGCACTTATTATGTGGCCAATGTCGAGAACGGATGCGAAAGCTCGGTGCGACTTGAGATTGCCGTTACGATCGACGATCCGGGAACTCCGACGACAAACAGCGCCACGCAAAACTTCTGTCAAGCCAATAATCCGACGGTTGCCGATATTCAAGTGAACGAAGCGAACGTGGTTTTCTTTACTGGCGCAACAGGCGGAACGACACTTGACCCTACGACGCCACTCGTAGCCGGAATTTACTATGCGGCTTTCGGAAACGTGAATTGCCAAAGCGCGACACGTCTCGAGGTTACGGTAACGATCGGAAACCCGAATACGCCTACCACGAACAACGCAAGCCAGAACTTCTGTTTTGCGAACAATCCGACAGTGGCCAACATTCAGGTGAACGAAACCGGAGTGCTTTTCTACACGACAGCAACCGGCGGAACGGCACTTGTTCCTACGACGCCACTTGTAACCGGAACGTATTTTGCGGCCCTTTCAGATGGCGTCTGCGAAAGCGGAATTCGTCTCGAGATCGCGGTTACGGTAGGAAATCCTGCAACGCCAACTACGAACGATGCGACCCAGGAATTCTGTCAAACCGATAATCCGACAGTAGCGAGCATCCAGGTCAACGAAACCGGAGTGGTTTTCTACACGACTGCCACTGGCGGAACGGCTCTTGATCCTACGACGGCTTTGGCCAACGGAACGTATTATGCCGCGATTGCCGCAAACGGTTGCGAAAGTGCAGTGAGATTGGAGATCGCAGTCACGATCGTGAATCCTGCGACGCCAACTACCAACGACAGTTCACAACAATTCTGTCTGGCGAACAATCCGACGGTTGCCGACCTGCAGGTAAACGAACCCAACGTGGTCTTCTACACGACTGCGACAGGCGGAACAGTCCTTACGCCAACAACGCCATTGCAAACCGGAATGTATTATGCCGCTTTGGTGCAAGGCAATTGCGAAAGCTCGGTAAGACTTGCGATCGACGTTATGGTTTCTGGTTCGGGATTGGCGACGATCACTGGCGGCGCTGCGACATCTTGCGTATCTGAACAGGTGACGTACACGACAGAAGCCGGAATGACCAATTATTTCTGGACAGTAGTCGGCGGACAAGTTGTCGCCGGCGGTGGCTCGACAGACAATACGATCACGGTCGAATGGCTGAACATAGGCGTTGGCGCGCTGACTGTGGTTTACACCGATGCGAATTGCGGCAACACCGCGACGGCTATGCTCAATGTGAACGTCAACGTTTGTTCTGACCTTACGATTTCGAAAACGGTTGATGTGTTCAATCCTGGAATCGGCGATCAGGTGACCTTTACGATTACCGTGAACAACGTCGGTTCGAGCAACTTTACCGATGTGCTTGTCAACGAGAATCTGCCATCAGGTTACACTTTGGTGAGTTTCGATACGTCTGCCGGCACTTATGTTCCCGGAACGGGATTGTGGACGATTCCTGCACTCGCTGCAAACACATCGGCTACATTGACTGTGACTGTGACCGTGAATCCTACCGGAAGTTACCTGAACGCGGTGAACATTGCAGATTCCGTTCCTGACGATTCGACTGTACTGAACAATGGAGCCGAGGCTTGGGTAGAACCGATCTGCCTCATCGTGTATAACGAGTTCACTCCGAACGGAGACGGACAGAACGAGACGTTCCGCATCGACTGTATCGAAAACTATCCGAACAACATGCTTCAGGTTTTCAACAGATACGGCGTCATGGTCTACAAACAGCGCGGCTACCTAAACAACTGGGACGGCGTGGCCAACCAGAACGGACCGATCAACCAGGACAAGATGCTTCCTGCCGGAACGTACTACTACACGCTCGAACTCAACGACGGTAGCGGAGTCACGAAATCAGGTTGGATATACATCCTGCGCTAATCAGAAGAAGCCATAAACCAAAAATTTGTAAACATGAGATTCAACATATATACAATCAGTGTGGCATTTTTCCTGATGTTAGCCATTAAGGGAAATGCCCAACAGGATCCGGGTTATACGCAATACATGTACAATCCGCTTGTAATAAACTCCGGATATACCGGATCTACGGGAAGTCTGGAAGCCGTCCTGATTCACCGCTCGCAATGGGTGGGAATCGAGGGCGCGCCCGAAACCCAATCGTTCACGATCCACAGCCCGCTTTCGAATGAGAAACTAGGTCTCGGATTCTCGGCCGTCCAGGACAAACTCGGGCCGTCACGCGACATTTACCTCGATGCGAACTTTTCTTACACCATCGATTTGAGTTACAGCACAAAACTCGCCTTCGGACTCAAAGCCGGGGCGAGAATACTCAACATCGACTGGACCAAAGGACGTTTTTACGACGAGGCCGATGTACTGCTGAACCAGAACATCGACAACAAGTTCATTCCGCAGATTGGTGCCGGTGCTTACCTGTACGGGGAAAAATGGTATGTAGGCGCTTCGGTTCCCAGTTTTATCAAAAGCGACTATTACGATGACATAGCCGAAGAGGTCGATCCCAACCGCCTCCACTTTTATCTCATCGGTGGCTACGTATTCGATCTTTCTGACCAGCTCAAGTTCAAACCCGCCGTCCTGGCGCGTGCCGTGACCGGAGCTCCGGTAGAATTCGATGTTTCGGCCAATTTCATGTTTATGGAAAAGTTCGTGCTTGGCGCGGCTTATCGCTTCGACGATTCGGTTTCGGCCCTTGCCGGATTCCAGATCTCGCGTGATTTCTTCATCGGCTATGCCTACGATTTCACGACGAGCGAGCTCAACAAGTACAACAGAGGCACGCACGAGATCATGCTGCGCTTCCAGATGAACAAGAAAACGACCCAGATCAAATCGCCAAGATTCTTCTAAAACATCCCGAACATGAAAAAGCTATTTATTATGATGCTGTGTCTCGTGGTCGCGATGGCATCGGCACAGTCGAAACTAAAACGCGCCGAAAGGCTTTACAAGCAATATTCGTTCTCTGAAGCGGCCAAGTTGTATGACGAGGCGCTTGCCGAAAAGGAAAATCCGGGTGCCGATATCCTCAAGATGGCCGGCGATTCGCATTACAACATCGGTCAGAAACGCGAAGCGCTCAAGTACTACCAAATGTTGTATGACATCCAGGGAAGCACGTTGCCACAGGATTATTTCATCAAGTATTCCGAGTCGATAAAAGCTTCTCTCGATTATGCCAAGGCCGATAAAGTGACCAAGGACTACCTTTCGTCCAAAGGCGACAATGCGCTGATGAGCAAATACGGCATCCAAAAAAAGCAGATGGACAGCCTTTCGAAGGAAAAACCGCTTTACACGATCAAGATTTTGGACGTGAATTCGTCGAAATCTGATTTCGGGACGGCATTCTACGGACAGAAAATCGTCTACGCATCGGCCAAGGACACGACCAAGTACAACCAAAAACTGTACAATTGGAACCAACAGCCGTTTCTCGATCTTTATGTGGCCGAAAGAAACGTGAACGACGGGACGCTCATAAACGTGCAGCCTTTCCTTTCGGATGCGATGTCGCGCTATCACGATGCTGCGGCTTCGTTCAGTCCTGACCTGAAAACGGTTTATTATACGAGGAACATCCTCAAGAACAACAAAAAACTCGTGAACGATAAGACGGGCACGAACCAGTTCAAGATCGTCCGCGGATCGCTTTCGGAAGACGGCAAATTGGGCAAGCTCGAGAACATGCAGTTCAACAACGACGCCTACTCTACCGGACATCCTTCAGTGAGTCCGGACGGAAAATGGTTGTTCTTCGCTTCGGATATGCCCGGCGGACAAGGCGGAAGCGACATTTACGTAGCCGAGATCGATGCGGCGGGAACGGTCGGTCCGGCCAAAAATCTGGGTCCGATGATCAACACGCCCGGAGAGGAAATGTTTCCGTCTTTCAACAACAACACTCTGTATTTCGCTTCTGACGGACATTTCGGATGGGGCGGACTCGACATCTACGAATCGAAAATGTCGGGCGACTGGAAATTCTCCGAGCCTCGCAACCTTGGCGCTCCGATGAACTCCAACAAGGACGATTTCGCCTACATCGTCGATCCGACGGATAAATTCGGATACTTCTCCTCGAACCGCGAAATGGGCAAAGGCGACGACGACATCTACTACTTCACGAAAGTGCAGCCGCCTTGCGACGAATTGGTGTCGGGTAAAGTCACGAATGCCAAGTCGAAATTGCCTATCGGACAAGCGACCGTTTCCGTCACGGACTTGATGGACACGCCAATCACATCGGCCACGACCGACGCAAACGGCGATTATGTCGTAACGGTTCCTTGCGGGAAAACCTACAAGATTGCAGCGACGAAGGCCAATCACAGCCGTGAGGAACGACAGCTCGAAATCGGCAAAAAGAACGGCAACCAGACCAAGGACGTGAATTTCGAACTCACGAACTATGACGATCTGATCACCAAAAAAGGCAATGTCGAGAAAATTACGGTCAACCCGATCTATTTCGAATACGACAAATGGGCGATCACGCCACTGGCCGAAGTCGAGCTGGACAAAGTCGTGTTCGCGATGACCAAATTCCCGCATCTCAAAATCAAGATCGAGTCGCACACGGACTCGAGAGGAAAAGATGCCTACAACCTCAAATTGTCTGACAACCGCGCCAAATCTACCAGAGACTATATCATATCCAAAGGAATCGATGCCAGTCGCATCGAGAGTGCTATCGGATACGGCGAGAGCCGTCTAACGAACCGATGCAAGAACGGGGTCAAGTGCACCGAGGCCGAACACCTCGCCAACCGCCGCTCCGACTTCATCGTAATCGATAAGTAAGTTAGGTTACTTAAGTTTGGGTGTTTTTGAAAGCCGTCTTCGTGACGGCTTTCTTCTTTTTGGGAAATTCCGTGCGAATTCTCGACCGATTTGCGCGAATGCTAGTTTTGGCGATCGAACCACAAACTCCTGATGTAAATTAGTCTCAGCAATCAATCAAAAAACGCGACAGCAAAATACCACCGGATCCCATATCCGGAACAACAACTCCACTTTATTGCCCGCCCGAAATTGGCGAGACACAATTCTTTAAGCCATAGATAGGAATTGAGTTAAATGCACTTTAAACCGTTGACGCTTAATCGACGGTTTTTTTTTTGAAATTCCATCCCGATAGCTATCGGGACCAAATTTTAAAACTGAGCATGGAACTTTCACAAAGCTTTGCTTAGTTGGCGCAAAATGAACAAAAACAAAACCTCTTGACATTAGGAATCGTCTACAAACAAAAAACTCCGAACATTCAGTCCGGAGTTTTTACTCTTTGTTTTTTTAGGCTCGAGGCAAAACCGAAAGGTTACAGCCGAGCTTTTTGGATTCCCAATGGAATCTGGTCCCGATAGCCATCGCGATGGAATTTCGAGATTACAACGTTGCCATATCGATCACGAAACGATAACGGACATCGGCTTTTGTCATACGCTCGTAAGCGTTTTCGATGTCCTTGATGTCGATCATCTCGATCTCGGACACGATGTTGTGTTCGGCACAAAAATCGAGCATTTCCTGAGTTTCGGGCAAGCCTCCGATTCCCGATCCGGCCAGTGACTTTCTTCCTCCGATCACACTGAAATGGTGCACCGGTTGCGCGTTTGGCGGCACTCCGACCACGCAAAGGACGCCGTCGGTTTTAAGCAATCCCAAATATGCGTTGAGGTCATGCGGAGCAGAAACCGTATCGAGTATGAAGTTGAAATAGCCGCGTACCGATTTCATTTGCTCGGCGTCTTTGGTCACGACGAATTTGTGGGCTCCGAGTTTTTTGGCGTCGGCTTCCTTGTCTGCCGATGTGCTCAAAACAGTCACTTCGGCTCCGAAAGCTGCCGCGAACTTGACTCCCATGTGACCCAATCCGCCAAGACCGACGATCGCTACTTTGTCGCCTTTGCCTATTTTCCAGTGGCGAAGTGGCGAATAGGTCGTGATTCCCGCGCACAGAAGTGGCGCTGTCGCAGCAAGATCCAGTTTTTCCGATATCCTGAGCGTAAAGTCTTCGTGGACTACGATCGTGTTCGAATAGCCGCCGTACGTTGGTGTTTTCTTGTCTTGCTCCAGTCCGTTGTAGGTTTGGGAGGCGACGTTTTCGCAATATTGCTCAAGGCCTTTTTCGCAGTTTTCGCAAGTGCGGCAGGAATCGACTAAACAGCCAGTTCCGGCCAGATCGCCAACTTTGAATTTGGTGACTTCGCTCCCTACGGCCACTACTTTTCCTACGATTTCGTGTCCCGGAACCATCGGGAAAATTTCGCCGCCCCACTCGCCTCTTGCCTGGTGAAGATCAGAATGGCATACGCCGCAGAACAGAATGTCGAATTGCACGTCGTGCGGTTTTAGGTCGCGTCTCTCGAATTCCCAAGGCGCGAGCGGTGTTTCGGCGGTTTGTGCCGCGTAACCTTTTGCTTTTGTTGTCATAGTTGATTGATCTGTTTAGATTGTTTTACGAAATTACGGATAAGGTTTTTGATTTTTCGCTTTGAAATGATGAGTTTAATTGGTCAGGGAGTTGTTGAGTGCAAAAGTTGCAGTGGCAGTGGCAGTGGCAGTGGCAGTAGCAGTTGCAGTGGCAGTAGCAGTAGCAGACTTACGAAACCGAAAAAAGTGGCAGAACATGTGATCGATTCACAAAACAAGAAAACTTCACCGGAAATTTATCCGCAGTAAGTCTGATACTTCTGCAATTTTTTCGTCTGCAACTGATTCTGCTTCTGCTCTGCAACTGCTTCTGCTTCTGCTTCTGCTCTGCAACTGCTTCTGCTTCTGCAACTGCTCCTGCTTCTGCTTCTGCTTCTGCTTCTGCTTCTGCTTCTGCTTCTGCTTCTGCTTCTGCTTCTGCTTCTGCTTCTGCTTCTGCAACCGAACTATCCTCCATATTTCAGCAAAAGCGCCTTAGTAGCCATCAAACCATCTACCTCACTCAAACGCGTGCCTTCATATTCAACCCCAATAAACCCCTTATAACCCGACGCTTTCACGAGCTGCAACATGCGCTTGTAATCGATTGTCGTTTCGTCTCCCGAAGCGTTGAAATCGTAAGACTTCGCACTCACGCCCTTTGCGAACGGCAACAATTCCTGCATGCCTTTGTAACGGTCGTATTCCTCGATGCACTTGCCTTCGAACCTCGCCCCGCCTTCTCTTTTAAGGCAGAAATTGCCGAAATCGGGAAGTGTTCCCACATTTTTGAGGTTGACCATCTTCATGATCTTGGCGACCTTTTCGGCGTCGGCGCTAAGCAGTTGGTGGTTTTCCACGATCACGTTGAGTTTCGATTTGGCCGCGACCTCGCAAAGTTTCCGTAAGCTTTCGGCCGATTTTTCCATCCAGATTTCCGGTGTTTTTTCGGTCTCGCCTCCAAATACGTTCACGCGTATCGAATGGCAACCGAGTTCGGCAGCGGCATCGATCCACTTGTAATGCGCCTCGACCGCGGTTTTTCGCACGGCTTCGTCGGCAGTCGAGATTTCGCCTTCGTCCACCATGATCAACACGTTCGTCATCCCAAAATCGGAACTTCTCTTTTTGAGTTCTTTTACGGTGGCTTTGAGTTCGGATTCGCGTCCTTTTTCGGGCAAATAGAACGAACTCACATACTCGAGGCCTTCAAACCCGAATTCCTTGGCGACTTTGGCGAATTCGAGAGCGGGCAACACTTTGCTTTGGAAAGCTTGGTGCAGCGACCATTGGGCGAGTGAAAGTTTGAAGAACGGTTTTGGATTCGCGTCGAACCATTCGTCGGTTTCCCCGAAAATGTGCGGTAGAATAAGGTGGGAAAATTGGGTCGCAAGCCCGAATTGGCCCGTGCGCTTGAGAAAAAGTCGTCTGTTCATGGCTTTTGTGTTTGCAGTTGCGGCTTAAAGTTAATCGGAATTTGGCTGAAATCGATTGAGTTGCTTAAATTTAGGCCAAATCACTGTTTATGAAGCGCATAGAAAGCATCGACATCGTACGCGGTATTGTCATGATCGTCATGGCCTTGGACCACGTTCGCGATTTGTTCCATTTTCCCATCGGTGCGAATCCGACCGATCTCAACACAACGACACCGGCAATCTTCTTCACGCGTTTCATCACGCATTTTTGTGCGCCCACGTTCGTGTTTTTGGCCGGGACTTCGGCTTTTTTGTCGCTTCGGAAATCGGGCGACGTTCGCGCCAACCAAAGTTTTCTTTTGAAACGAGGGCTTTGGCTGATTTTGCTCGAGTTTACCGTCGTCACTTTCGGGATTTGGTTCGATATCGGCTTCCACACCTTTTTGTTTCAGGTCATTGCCGCGATCGGTTTTGGGTTTATTTTGCTTGGACTTTGTTTAAAACTTTCCCCAAAAACCATCGGAATCATTGGTCTTGTTTTGCTTCTGATCCAAACCATTCTACCAATTTTGCCCGTAACCGACGGCGCTCTCAAAACATCGGTCTCGTTGCTGTTCTTCCCGAATTTTATCCCGATTGGAACACGCGCGATCGTCTACGCCTACCCGATTCTGTCCTGGACGGCAATCTTGTTCCTGGGATTCGGCTTCGGAAATCTCTTCCTGAAAAGGAAATACGAAAGCCTGCTTTTGGGTTTTGGCAGCGCTTGTCTGGCGTTGTTCGTCACATTGCGGTATTTCAACATCGGTGACATTTCGCCTTGGTCGATGCAAAAAGATCTGGTTTTTACGGCAATGTCATTCCTCAACGTGACCAAGTATCCGCCGACGCTTTTGTTCTGTCTGCTCACTTTAGGCGTAATGTTTTTGCTGCTTTGGTTGTCCGAAAAGACAAAATCGAAAGTGACCGAAATCTTCAAAACCTACGGAAAAGTCCCAATGTTCTACTATTTGATCCATTGGTACACAATTCACGTTTCGTTGGTGATCTTGCTTTTGGCGCAAGGCTTTTCGTTTGACCAAATGGATTTCTCGGGCATGCGGTTCGGACATCCGATGCAGGTAAAATCTGGCGTTTCGCTCACTTGGGTTTACTTGATCTGGATTGGAATCGTCGCGCTCTTGTACTTTCCGGTCAAGTGGTACGCCCGATACAAATCGGCACACGCCAAATCCTGGTTACGCTACTTGTGAGGGTTTGGTAGAAAAAATTCGGGGTTTGGTATAAAATCGCGCCTTACCTTTGGCGATTGTCGTTATTTCGCGACATCAACCACGATCCATGCACAAATTCAAGAAAGCCTGTTCCCAAAACCGATTCATCGATTTCGTGGTCGAAAAGCGCTTTCGTTTCTGGCGACACGCCTTGGTTTGGATCTACGTTGGGATCGTTTTTATCGGAAACGGATATTCGCGCGAGATCGAACTTCCGTACGCCTTGGAAAAATCGATCATCTGGAACATTTATTTCCTTTCGATGTTCTACCTCAATATGTATGTGTTGATTCCGAGATTGCTTTACAAGGAAAAATATCTGGCGTACCTCTTGGTCTTGCTTGCCATAATTTCCGGCGGCTATTTTTCGTTGGCCTACATCTCGGACGCTTACCTCGACGGCTATGTCTTTACGAGAAGCGGGCACGAAAACGGATTCAAAAGTATGATGCACCAATATTTCGTGGCCGTAAACATGATCGTCCTGATGGTTTTCTCGACGACTTCGATCAAATTGTTCCAGCGTTGGGCAATCGACAATATGAGAATCAGCGAACTCGAGACCAATTCGCTTCAGTTGGAACTTCGCGAATTGCGCAATCAGGTCAATCCGCATTTTCTGTTCAATATGTTGAATAACGTTAATGTCTTGGTTCGCAAAAATCCGGATCAGGCCATTGCGACCGTGCACAAATTGTCCGATTTTCTTCGGTACCAACTTTATGAAAACAATGCGCAATCGGTTTTGTTACTGCCCGAAATTGAGTTCCTAAAAGACTTGCTCGAACTCGAGAAAATGCGTCGGGACGACTTTACTTTTTCGCTCGAAGTTGCCGATAAAAGTCACAAATCAGACAAATTGACCAATCTGATGTTGCCGCCGAACCTGTTCATCAGTTTTGTCGAAAACGCGATCAAACACAGCGCCGATTCCGAAAACCCGACGCACGTGGAAGTCGTTTTCGAGATATCGGATGAAAAACTGCTGTTCCGATGCACGAATTCCAAACCGACCGAAAAACGCGAAAAGAACCGCGGCGGACTCGGACTGCCGAATGCCAAAAGACGTCTTGAGCTTTTGTATTCCAACACCTACGAAATGAACATTTCCGAATCGCCTGTCAAATACGACCTAACCCTAATTTTGCCGATATGAACTGCATCATCGTTGACGACGAACCGCTGGCGCGCGAAGGCATGTTGCTTTTGCTGGGCGAAATTGGCGGGCTTTCGGTCGTGGGAAGTTTCTCGGGCGCCAAAAAAGCTTCCGATTTCATCAAGGACAATGCCGTCGATCTTATTTTTTTGGATATTCAGATGCCGGGCACCAACGGATTGGAGTTTGCAGCGACGATCCCATCGGACACACTCGTGATCTTTACGACCGCATTTTCGCAATACGCACTCGAAAGTTACGAGGTCGAAGCCGTTGACTACATCGTGAAGCCGATCTTGAAAGAACGTCTCGAGAAAGCCGTCCGAAAGGCCAAGATCTATCACGAACTGCTCGGGGAAAAGGAGTCGCGCACCACGGTCGAGAGCGCATCCGAAGACTTCATCCTCGTAAAATCCGATAGGAAATTCCACAAGATCGCTTTCGACGACATCCAGTTCATCGAAGGCCTCAAAGATTACGTGGTCGTGCATTGCGCTTCCGGAAAACTCATTACGGCCATGAACCTGCGCACGATCTCGAAGTTGCTTCCGGCAAAAAAATTCGTGCGCGTGAGCAAATCGTATCTCGTCAACACCAAACATATCACGGCTTTCGACAACCACAGCCTGAACATCGGCACGGTCGAAATCCCGCTTGGCGAAGTCTATAGAAAAGAATTCCTAAACCTATATCTGGGCAACAACACTACGCTTCTTTAAACCTAAAAAACCAATCTATGAAAAAGCGTTTTACAATGCTTGTGGGCTCGCTGTGTCTTGTCGTCACCGCTCAGGGTCAGGAGCAGAAACAGTTGCAGGAGCAGGAGCAGGAGCAGAAGCAGTCGCAGGACAAGTTGCAGAAAGTCCAGGACAGCGTCCGCAAGCTGATTGCCGACAAATTTCCACGCACGCGTACATTCGATCTGCAATATCGGGCTTATGCGCCTTCGGATTTCGATTCCGAATTGGATGACAAACCTTACGTCAAAGGCCGGATTACCGATCACCAGCAGTGGAAATTCGTGACCAATTTAACGCTTGTCCAAAAACAGCGCTGGAATTTGACGGCCAATGTCGATTACCGATTCGAAAGTTTCAACATCAAAAATCCCGAATTGCTTTCGACTGCCGTCGGACCTTTCTCGGAAAATGGCCAATACCACTACATTGGCGCGACTTTGGGCGGCATGTATTACGCGACTTTATTCAAAAAACCCATCGTGTACATTGCAGGTTTGACCGTCGATGGATCGCACAAAGACGTCGAGCGAATCAAGGGAACGATTGGCGCGACGTTGCTTTTGAAACGCACCGAAAGAACCGTGATCGGGCTTGGTTTGGTGGTTCTGATCGATCCGGCGTCGCCTGTTCCGGCCGCTCCGGTTTTTACTGTCGATCACCGTTTCCGGAATTCGGAATGGTCGCTCGACTTGATTTTGCCGCAACGCCTTTTGTTCAAGCGACCGGTTTTTTCCAACGCACGGATTTCTATCGGAACCGAATTGTCGGGCGACGGATTCTACATGTATGCGAACAACCCGAATTACGCCGACGTTTACGACTTCCGACAGCTTGAACTTCGGTCTGGCCTTACTTACGAGCATTGCATCTATCCGGGATTCGTCGCTTACGCCAAGACAGGAATGGCCAATATGTTCAACATGCGTGTTTCGGAAAGGGGAAAAAATACCAACGATTATATTCTGTCCGCAAGCCAAAAACCTACTGGTTACTTGTCTTTCGGGCTTTCCTACAATCTTCCATCCAAAAAAAAATAGTATGAAATCGAGCATCATTTCTGTTTTTCGCACTTCTGTGACAAGCGAGAGAAAAGCGCTCTCGTTGCGGCCGTATCTGAATCGGTTAAAATTTGTAAAACAATGGAATTTCGACCTCGAGGACTGCGACAAAATCCTTAGGGTAGACAGTGAAATGCCGGTTTCGGTGATCGTGATCGGCATTTTGAACCGCCGCGGTTTTGATTGTGTGGAGCTCGAATAAAAGTTTTGCCGCGAAACGATGCGTTTGGCAAGAGTGATTCGTGAATTCGTGGCTTACTGCAATTGGCCACGAATGCACGAATATCAATCTTCGAAAATATACCTTACTCGGATTGCGTCGTGGCGAATAGTTGAAGTCGGATATATTTGTCATGGCAATTAAGCCATATATTTTCAGACACTTATCCAAAAAATCCTATCTTTAAATCCCATCCAAAAATAGGATTTATGAGAAAAGTGATCGTTTTGGCCTCGGTGTCATTCGCCAGCGGAATCCTGTTCGTGAACGTCTACAATTCATTGGTGAACGCGGTCGCCGTAGAAAGCGACATCCCGAACAGCGTCATTGCGACGAGAGCATACTTCAAGACCGTAAATCCCGGAGATTTTTTCAAGATATTTTCACCTCTGACCCAGGTTTTCGCTTTGCTTTCGCTGATTCTGTACTGGAAAAAATCGGCTAAGGTGCGATTGTATCTGGGATTGGCCTTCGCGCTGTACTTGGCTGCGGACATTTTCACCTTCATTTACTTCCATCCAAGAAACGACATCATGTTCAACTCCGAAAAGCTCGCCGATACCGAAACGCTCAAAAGACTTGCCTCGGAATGGAGTTCGATGAATTGGGTGCGTTCGCTTGTCGTCCTGTCCGGCATCGTTTGCTCTTTTGTCGGAATTGACAGGATTTACCGACACAACCAACCCTGAAAATCCTCTCATAGAAAAAAACAATAGGAATTTTGGGATAAAATATACCGATTGGTATAAATTTGGGCTATAAAAATCAAATCCCAAATCCCCAAACCTAAGACTCAAAACCCATAACTTAAAACTCAAAACCCAAAACTCAAATCTCAATACTCAATACTCAATACTCAAATCCCCATGAAAAAAGCCGAAATCACGCGCCAGTTCATTATCGAAAAAAGCGCCCCGATCTTCAACAGCCTGGGTTACGCGGGAACATCTTTGCAGGATTTGACCAATGCGACGGGTTTGACGAAAGGCAGCATTTACGGGAATTTCGAGAACAAGGACGAAGTCGCGATCGAGGCTTTCAAGTACAATCTGGGTAAAATGAGCGCGCTGTTGCAGTCGGAAATGGACAAAAAGCAAAGCTATCGCGAGAAATTGATGGTTTACCCGAACGTTTACGACAATTTCTTTACCGATCGATTCCTGGCCGGCGGTTGTCCTGTTTTGAATACGTCGGTAGAAAGCGACGACACGCATCCCAAGTTGAAAGCAGTGACCAAAAAAGCGTTCCTGAGTTGGAAATCGTCAATTGCCGACGTGATCGAAAACGGAAAAAACGCGGGCGAATTCAAAGCCGAAACCAATCCGGAAGCGGCGGCTTTCTTCATCCTGGCGACCGTCGAAGGATTGGCGATGATCGGAAAACTCACACAGGACGAAGCCCATCTGAAAATGATCACCTCGAATTTGAGGGATTTCATAAACACGCTCTAATTTTTTTTTCAACAAAATATACCAATCGGTATAATCTAAAATCACACACATGAAAACTTCACAGAACACAGTCTTGATTACCGGCGGAGGTTCGGGAATCGGGTTTGAACTCGCCAAAATCCTCAGCGAGAACGGCAACAAAGTCATCATCACGGGTCGCAGTAGAGAACGGCTGGAACAAGCGGTTTCCAAACTTCAAAACGTCGATTTCATCCAAGCCGATGTGACCAATCCAAAAGACGTCGAAAGAATTGCCGACACCGTAAAAGACAAATTTCCAAAGCTGAACATCTTGGTAAACAACGCCGGAAACGCGCGATATTACAAGCTTACGGACGAAAATGCCAACGCGTTCGAAAAAGCGTCAGACGAGATCCAGACCAATTATCTATCGATTGTCCGCCTGACGGAAAAATTGCTTCCGACGCTTTCCAAAAACGGTTCGGCAGCGATCGCGAATGTCTCGTCCATCGTCGCACTCGTTCCCGGAATCACGCTTCCAACCTATGCCGCGAGCAAGGCCGCACTTCACTCCTATTCGCAGGCTTTGCGCCTCACACTCGAAAGAAACGGCAATGATACCAAGGTTTTCGAGCTCATGCCGCCTTTGGTCAACACGGAATTCTCGAAAGAAATCGGAGGTGAAAATGGCATGGAACCGCAAGCCGTCGCCCAAAGTCTTTTGGATGGTTTTGCCGACGATGTTTACGAAATCCATCCCGGAATGACCGCCGATCTGTACCAACTTTTCCTGCAATCGCCCCAACAAGCGCTCGCCGCATTGAACAGCTGATATGAAACCGGGAGCTTTTAAATTTCTATCAGACCACGTCGGGCGCGAGATGTCGACTTCACCATCGGCTTTCATGAATTGGCTAAAGCCGACGCTGCGCAAGGTCGAGCAAGGCCATCTGGTCTTCGAATACGAAGTGCGCCCCGAGATGACGAATCCTTTCGGAACGCTTCACGGCGGCGTCACCGCTGCAATCATTGACGATGCTATCGGTGCGACACTGATCGAGTTTGAAGAACCATTTTTTTACGTGTCGATCAATTTGAACGTGGATTACTTCGCCAATGCCAAAGCCGGAGAGAAAATCATCGCTGAAACATCGGTAAACAAAAAAGGCAAAACGATCGTGAATGCGCAATGCGAAATCTGGAATTCCGACAGAACGTGCTTGCTGGCCAAAGGCTACACCAACTTACTTAAAACCGAACAAAGATGAAAAGAGTAGTGATTACGGGACTTGGCGCGATTACGCCGCTAGGAAATTCGGTTGGGGAATTCTGGAAAAACATCGTGGCCGGAAAAAGCGGCGCATCGGAAATCACCAAATTCGACACTTCGAAATTCAAGACGAAATTTGCCCACGAAGTCAAGGATTTCAATGCCGAAAACTATTTCGAACGCAAGGAAATCAGGAAATACGACCTTTTTACGCAATACGCGGTCGCGGCTTCGGACGAGGCGATTTTGGATTCCGGGCTCGATTTTTCGACTTTTTCGGACGAACAAAGAGCCGAAGTCGGAGTCATTTGGGCATCGGGCAACGGCGGAATCACCACGTTCGAGCAACAACTCAAGGAATTCCATTCGGGTGACGGAACGCCTCGGTTCAGCCCGTTTTTTATTCCGAAGATGATCGTGGACATTGCCGCGGGCGTGATTTCCATCCGACATAAACTGTTTGGCCCTAACTATGCGACAGTTTCGGCCTGCGCTTCGTCGAACACGGCCATCATCAACGCTTTCGACACGATCCGGATGGGAAAAGCCGATGTCATGATCGCAGGCGGATCGGAAGCCGCGATAACCGAATCCTCGCTTGGCGGATTCAGCGCATCGCAAGCTTTGTCCAAACGCAACGACGCACCACAAGAAGCTTCCCGTCCATTCGACAAAGACCGAGACGGGTTCGTGGCCGGCGAAGGCGCGGGCGCGTTGATTCTCGAAGAACTGGACCATGCCTTGGCCCGAGGCGCGAAAATCTATGCCGAGATCGTCGGTGGTGGAATGGCCGCCGACGCCTACCATTTGACGGGAACGCCAGCTGACGGCCACGGCGCGAAACTCGGGATTCTCAAAGCCTTGAAAGACGCCAACCTCAAACCTGGACAGATCGACAGCGTTAACGCTCACGCGACCTCGACGCCACAAGGCGATTTGAGCGAACTGAATGCGATCAAGTCGGTTTTTGGGGATCACAGGGTTTTGGTCACCGCCACAAAATCGATGACCGGACATTTGCTCGGCGCGGCCGGTGCGATCGAGAGCGTGATTTCGATCCTGTCGATCAAACACGGCATCGTTCCGCCGACCATCAATCTGGAAACCCTTGATACGGCGATTGATTTCGATGTCGATATCGTGCGCAATCACGCCGTCAGAGCCGATTTGAATTATGTCGTCAACAATACTTTTGGTTTTGGTGGACATACCGCTTCTACCATTTTTGGGAAGTATATTTGATTTTCGGATTTTCAGAGATCGATAAGATGCTAATTTTTTGAACCATTAAGGACATTAAGAACATTAAGAACATTAAGACGCTTTGCTTTTCGCTGAACCGGAAATTCTTCGTGGAAAATTTTTAAACCATTGAGATAGTTAAGGAAGTTTAGCTGGTGGCGCGTTTCGGTCATGTGGTGAATCCGGAAACGACGTAGAAACCCGCGCAATCGTTTAACCTGTGTATCCGTTGGAAAAAAATCATCGGCCAAATCATTCGTGCATTCGTGGCAAAATACTTTTTCCTGCGACCCGAGTAACGCAAACTGGCCGATTACAAGAAAAAATTTGTCAATTCGCGGCTCAAAAATTTGAGCAGATTAAATAGCTTCATATAACCGGACTCCGAACGCAACGCTTAATGAACTTAATGCCCTTAATGGTTTAATTTTTTGCGAAGTATTTTTGATTGATGAATTTCAGCTTGTCAGATTGTCGGATTGTCGTAAATCGATAAGACGCTAATTTTTTGAACAATTAAGGACATTAAGAACATTAAAATGAAAATGCTTCGGTTTGTATAATCGGGCCAAAAACGCAACGCTTAATGAACTTAATGCCCTTAATGGTTTATTTTTTTGCGAAGTATTTTTAATTGGTAAAATATCAGGTTTACGGATTTACAGATTGTCAGATTTACAGAAATCGACAGACCTTCATTTTTTGAACCATTAAGGACATTAAGAACATTAAGAACATTAAGATGCTTCATCTTTCGCTGAACTGGAAATCCTTCGCGGGAAATTTTTAAACCATTGAGATAGTTAAGGAAGTTCAG
>NZ_SEBR01000005.1 GCF_004295795.1 Flavobacterium sp.
GTGCCGACTGCACCGAGGAACAGCACGCACAGAACAGACGCAGCGAGTTCCTTATCGTAAAACAGTAAATTTTTTTCAGCGTTATATACAAAACCCGGGCTTTTATGCTCGGGTTTTTTGTTTGCAAAAGCATTCGTTTTTCGATTAGTTTCTCGAAACGCAAGCGCATCGGAATCGAAAACGAGAAAAAGAAATATGGATTAGCTGACATTCTAAAAACATCTTTCTATCCGTTATCGGAATCGGTTGAAAGTAATTCCCCAATTTCGTATCTGACAGTTTGAAGTCCGTGAAAACTTTAAAAGCAAAAATGACCAATACCAGATTTGGCACCAGAAATCCAGAAGAAACCCACGAAGTTTTGTTGACAAAAGACGATTATCTTTACGAAGACAGAAGGCTCATGCGGCAAGGGTGTCGCTAACAAACCTGACGTCCGCAGAAAAATCGCGATTTCAAAAAGCGAACATTCAGTTCTCGTTTGGTACGAAAACAATGCTTCTGACGCATTCAAAACAAAAAATGGAAACAATCCTCATCGTAAACGGCGAAAGTTATTGGCAAGATTATCTGCCGAACCATAACGTCGAACAAAAGAAAATCCAGTCGACCGAATGGCTACTGAAAAAAGGCGAACTATATGCGATAGACCAAAACGGTGTTTGCAAACCAAGTAAAATTCTATGGCGAGTGGGCGCGATCAGGCCAAATGCCAAACATAGAACGGCATTGGAAATCATCGCCATGTCCGGAATCCCTTGTGTGAACGCCGCCGAAGTTTTGGTCAAAGGATACGACAGGCTGTCAATGCTGAACGTGACGAAAGCGTGTGAATTGCCTTTGATTCCATTCAATGTGGCAACGACATCGACGCATCTCAAGAACATCCAAATCGCGTTTCCGTTTGTGGTGAAAGCCGGAAATTATCACGGAGGTTTCGGAAAAGTGCTCGTAGAAGACGAACGAAAATGGCAGGATGTGAAAGATTTGCTGTTCATTTCGGAGGACTACGTGACGGTCGAACCTTTTATCGACTACGAAAAAGATATCCGATATCTGGCGATTGGCGACAAGATTTGGGCAATGGCGCGAAAAGGCAAGTTTTGGAAAGCGAATGTAGAAACAACCGATTTCGTTTTGATAGATATCAACGAAAAGCTTCTTGAGCAAACCAAAAAACTCAAGGATTTCCTCAAGGCTGACATCGTCGCGATCGATATCCTCGAGGACAAAAACGGCGAGTATCATTTTGTGGAATACAACGACATTCCCGGACTTTCAGGTTTTCCGGACGAAGTGAAATCAGAACTTGCAAAATGCATCGAAAGCAAGTGAATTGGCCCGACAAATCATTGGAAAGCCTCGAAAACGACGTTTGGAAATCAGGGGGAGAAGAACCGACGACGCTGATTCGGACCTGTTTCGCCTTGCGCGAAAAGCCGTTATCACAATTTGAGGTGGAAGATTTGCGGATCATGATTGGACAAAATATCGGTTTGGCTTATTTGATTCCGATGGCGATTGAGGTTTTGCACCAGAACATTCTGGCGGAAGGCGATTTCTATGAGGGCGATTTGTTGAATTCAGTATTGACTGCCGACGCAAAATACTGGCTGGAAAATAAGAGCGAATGGCAATCTGTCGTGGATTTGTTCGAGTCGAATTCAGAGAGACTGAAAACTGAGGACACCTCCAAATCCATCAAAAAACAGTGGTTTGGGCATTTTTCAAATTTCGCTGTGATAGGTTGAAACAGTTATGGAGTTCAGTTCTGATGCGTTGGAAATCATCAAAAGGAGTAGGGAAACCGTGGTCGAACTTGGTGACGACCACATCTGGTCTTTACACTTTTTGGTGGCGATTTGGGAGAGCAGAAAATTCCGTCCGAATAACCTTGAAGTGCCGGACTTTGAGTTGAATCCTTGAAAATTTGCCGATTCTTTTCTTGGACGAACGATCTTGCTAAAGTTGAGTCCGAACAAATACTGATTGCGATGCTCTCGGATGCGAGAAGCTAGGGCGGAAATTGTCTGAAAACCTTGAAATTTATAGCTTCGGATTTTGAATCGGTCGCACAAAAGGCGAAAATTTGGGATCGAAAATGCTGTCAATCGTTGGTTCAAGCCGTTTTCCGATGTGAGTCCGAATAATCAGAATCTTGTAAAGTCTGCTCGGCATCTGAACTAATCGACGTGATTCCCGAAAGATTCGACTTCAATCGGTTAACTTTAGAAAATGAAAAAACTCAGCCTTTCACTTTTCGTAATTTTTGTGGTTTTCTTCGGATTCGTCGCAATGCGAAAAGACGATTTCTCGAAGCTGCACGAAGGCGACCTGATTTTCCAGACATCCCTTTCCAGCCAAAGTAAAGCGATTCAGCTGGCGACCAAATCGAAATATTCGCACTGCGGGATTTTGTTCAGGGAAAACGGAAGGTGGTTTGTTTTCGAGGCGATCCAACCTGTGAAAAAGACGACTTTGGAAAGTTGGATAAAGCGAGGACAGAACAAGAAATATGTCGTCAAAAGGCTCAAAGACGAATCAGTGCTGAACGCCGATGTTCTTCGAAAAATGCAGCTTGTAGGTAAGACAATGATCGGGAAGAATTATGATCTGGGGTTCGGTTGGAGTGACGACAAGATCTATTGTTCGGAGCTGATCTGGAAAATTTACAAACGCGGCGCGGGCATCGAGATCGGAAAACTGCAAAAGCTTCGCGATTTCGACTTGTCTGATGCGACGGTAAAATCAATTTTGAAAGCGCGATATGGCAATAAGATTCCGTTGGATGAAACCGTGATTTCTCCCGTTTCGATTTTTGAGAGCGGAAATCTGAAGACGGTTTTGAGTAAGTAGACATGAAAGCACTTCACACTTGCGTCAAGGCTCGGAGCCGATTTAAAGCCCATATTTCCACGAAATTTTATTGAATGCATTTTGCCTAGCCCGGATGTTTGCGAGTAGCCCACAGCCTCGGAAATCCTGTTTTTTGACGTTTTGCGCGGCGACCTTGTGAAGCCCGACGCAAAGCGCACAAAAAACCGATTTGCGGGCGAGGACTACTGCGAGACAGCCGGAAATTGCTCCCCATAAAAAAACCGGCACTGAGGCCGGTTTTTATGAGAATCGAAAGGGTGTTATGGAGTAACCTTTACGTTGTCGATTTGCATCGTAGTTGTAATTCCGGTGCTGTTTCCTGTGTATTTGATTAGGAAGAAACCGTTTCCTGTCACGCCGGCCGGAATCGTATAGTTTCCGCTGTTTGTGAAGTTCGTGGCATAACCAGAAGTTGAACCCGAGGCAATCGTGAAGTTCGACGTGATGTCTACCAAAGTAGCGTCATCGACGTTTTGACCTGCAACGTAGTTTGTCGAGTAGTATACTTTAAGAACCGCTCCGTTGTTGAATCCGTCTTTGGTTTGGAAAGAGAATTTGTTTCCTGGCGTCATCAAAACCGGGAAAGCCAAATAAACCGTGTTCGACTGATTCGAGTTGAACGATGAAAACTGTGCGTATTTGTTTGATGAGAACGTTCTTACGCTCCAATATTTCGAACCGATGTTGGCGTCGTTTACCAGGTTGGCAAGCGTTTGTCCGTTGTAGTTGCTCGTCGTTGGGTAGCTTTCGAAAGTTTCGTTGAATGTCGGGTTGAACTGGATGTTCGCTCCAACAAGCGCCGGATAAGCATCAACACGTGGGCCAGACAAATGGATGTCGCTTTGTGAACGCACCATGAACTGGAATGTGCTTCCGAATTTTGTCATTACGCCACGGATCGATCCGCTTTCTGCCGGAACAGTTTCGTTGATGAACGAGGCGAAGCTGCTGAAACGGATGATCCCGTCTCCTGCGAAAGACAATGGCGGAACAGATGAACTCACCAAAGCGTGATTCGTAGCGCCACCGCCTGAATCTACGTCGTAGAATTTGCGTCCTACAGAACCGTCGGCGAATTGGACGTTGTCGATTTCGATAAGCGTTCCAAGAACTGCATTCGTGTATGCTTGCGTGATTGTCACGTGGCGCAACAATTCTGATTCTTCAACCTGCTCGCAGCCTACAAATACGTTTTTCTTCCAATCTCCTTCGGCGATACGGCCAACTGATGGCGTATCTGTCGGAGCTGGTTGATACAAAGCACCAATCGTTAGGATTCCGTTTGTAACTGCGGTGTAAAGTCCGTTCATTTTGACGTAGACTTTTCTTCCCGGGATGAAATTGTATCCATACATGGTCGTCACGTCCAAGGCGATCGCGAATCCGATTGGATCTGTTCCGTCAGTAGGAAGCGTTTGAAGGTAAACTGTCTTGAAGAAGTTCCCTTTTTCGTCGTTTGACGTCACGTAACCTTCGATGATGTCTTCTGTAGCCGATTCGTAAAGAACAGGTGAAGAAGTAGCGGCATTTTTCACGTCGAGAACAGCTTTGTTCGCAACAAGTCCCGGATCAACGCAGTCATTTGCCGGAGCCGAATAATCGTCGCTGTTCACACAGCTTACGGTCAAGCCGAGAGCAAGCAACAACAACGCTGATTTTTTTATGATGGATTTCATGGCTTTTTAGTTTTGGTAAGAGATTTTCACGTTGTCGATTTGGTAACCTCCGTCAATCGCGGCAGCAGTTCCGCCAGTCACTTTGAAAGCGATGTGGGCAGTTCCTGTGTAAGTAGACAAATCGATGTTTCCTGAATCCTGGAATTCGAAATAAGTCGCGCTTGTTCCCGGAATGGATGCAGGAAGCGCAGTCCAGGTAGCGGCGTTGATGTTCGCTTCGGTTCCGTCCCAGTCTGTAGAGATCAATACCTCGAGTGAGTTCGATGCATCGGTCACATAACTTTGGGAAACGTCGAATTTCAATGACTCGCCTTCTTGTTCGTCAAGGTTCACAGCTGGAGAAATCAACCATCCGATGTTCGTGGCGTCACCTGATTGGTAACCTGTGAACTCGGCATAATTGTTTCCGCTGTAAGTTTGGTTCTTCCAACGCATCGCTCCCGCTGTCACAAAATTGGACCATCCGGTAACGTCAAGGATCGTGTTGTCTGCAGCGCCGTTCTCAAAATCCTGTCCCAGGATAAGTGGCGTGTAGTTAGGCAATTCCGTATCGTCGTCGCCAACGCAGCTTACCAAAGCCGCCGACGCGATGAGGGCCAATCCGAAAAATTTAAACATTCTCATTTTCATAGCAATTAAAATTGGATGTACAAGTTAACGAAATATGTTCTTCCGTAACCTTGGAAGTATCTCGGGCCAAATTGAGGCGTTCCGCTGGCAAGGTCTGTGTCAAGCTCGCGGTAGTTACCGTTACGAGCTTGTTCGTATCCGCCGGTGCGGTATTTCTCGTCGAAAAGGTTGTTGACGCTGGCGAAGAATCCGAGCGTTTTTCCATCGATTCTCCAAGACTTTCCACCTGTAAGGTTCACAAGGTAGAAATTGTCAAGTCTTTCCTGTTGCAACAAACGACGCGCACGAGTTGGGTCGATGTTAAGGAATTCGTCTCCCGTTTCAGGGTTGCGGAAGAAATTGTCCGTGCGCAAGATTGGGGAAACGTCAAGGAAGTTGTCTGCCAGGTAGTTTCCGTTGGCACCGATCCACCAGAAATGCGGATCGCGGTACTCAATTCCTACAGAGTAAGCTTGCTGAGGCGTGCCCGGCAATCTGTAGTTTTTCAAGTGCGATCTTCCGTAGTTGATAAGCGGATTCGGGTTGTCTGGCGTAGCAGCGGCATCCTGGTTCAGGAAAACGTTAGGATTGTTGTCGTACGTAAATTGTCCGTAGGCGGCGCTTCCCGTAATTTTGATAGTCGAAGTAAGTTGGTATTCCAAACCGAGTTCTCCACCCATGTATTTCTTGTCTAGGTTGGTAACGGTTTCGGCAACAAATGCATCGGCATCTGAACCTTCACCTTCGAAAATACCTTCAGCAAAGAAGAAAGACGTTTCCGTAGCGTTTTTCACTTTGGCGTAATAACCTGTCAAACGGGCTTTGAATTTCGGCATTCTGATTACGTAGCTTCCGTCTGCAGAAACGATGTTCTCGCTTACGGCTTCTTCCATGATGTTGTTGCTCAAACGCGCATTCGGGAATACGTTGCGCATCGTTGGCGCTTTCGACATGTACAATCCGTTGAATACGAAATAGTTTTGTCCGTTGAGTTTGTAAGTAAGTCCACCTTTGAATCCGAAGTTTTCAAAAACCACCGATTTGCTTTTTCCGAAAGAGTTCGTCGGATAATATCCGTTTCTGTACAAACCTTCTCTTTGGTATTCCGTGCGAGTGAAATTCTGGGCAAGGTAGAAATCGAAAGTCTTGTAGGCGAACTTGAATTGCGTAAACGCATCGGCAACATTGGCCTCAAGGTTATAGTTGTATCCGAAAGCATCGCCCACGCCTACATTGCGGTTCGGGTTGTTCAGGTCAGATTGTTCCTGGTCGCCAGTTCCGAAAGCGTCGATGTCTCTGTAGAATTGTCCGCCCAAAAGATCCAAAAGGTTCTGGAAGTTGTGCGATTTCAATTTGCGGAAAGAGGCTCCGGCGTTCAAAGCGATGTTGTCAGAAAGTTGTGACGTCAGGATAGAGTTTGCAGTCCATTGCTTGTCATCTGTGCGATCTTCGTAAAGTACGTAAACGCTGTTTCCGTCTTCTGTGTTCTGGTTCGTGTTGTACAAGAAGTTCCAGTCGATTTGACGGTTTTGGTAAAACGGAGTCGTTGAAGCCAAGGTCGTTGTCGATCCAGGGAAAGTATCCGTAAGGTTGTATCCGTAGAAACTTGGCAAGTTTCTGTAGTAAGTTGGGTCAGGGTTTCTCGCATCCTGGTAATCCAAACGGCTGTTTCCAACAGAACCGCTTTGGAACGATACGTTTGTCTGCAAGCTTGTCTTGTCGTTGAACTTCCAGTAGTGCGTAAGCATGTTGATTGGCTCTTCTACGTCTTTGTCGCGTGAGTTGCGCTTCTTGCCGTTTTGCCATCCCCAATAAGAGTTGTATTCTTCACCTGCGATGTTGATTACCTCGGCAGTGTTGGGAGAGTTCTTTCCACGGCTGTTTTGCGCGTAGATCGAAGTGAAGTTCAAGGAATGGTGTTCGTTGAAACGTTTTTCGACGCTGGCAAAAACCGAAAACGCATCGTAATCTGTTCCTTCGAAATAACCTTCCTGAGCCCAACGGCGTGATGCCGAAACTACATAAGCCCATCCGTCTTTGCTCAATCCAGAGGCGTGAGTTGCCATTGTTCTCCAGCTGTAGTTCGTGTTCGTTCCCGAGAAAGAGACGCGGGTTCCGGCGCGGTAAATCGAAGCGCGTGTGTTGATTTCCTGAGTTCCGAGGATTCCTCCGAAAGTATAATCAGATGGAGCAGAACCCATCGTGAATTCCTGGTTGCGCGTCGCATCGTTCAAGCCGCCCCAGTTGCTCCACTGCGGACGTCCGTCGTATATTTTGTTCATGGTGACGCCGTTGATCATCGTCGTACCGTATTCGTTGTCAAAACCTCTGATTCTGAAACGGGCTTGTCCCCAGTTGAAGGCCGCCGACTGTTGGAAAACGTCGCGAGTTGCCTGAAGAAGTCCGGCAGTCGTTTCTGATCCGGAGTTGTCGTCACCAAGGTCGTTTTCTGTTATCGTGATAAGCGACAACTGTTGTTCTGAGGTAATGTCTTCCTCTAGAGCGACAGTTCCGAGGTCAAGGATTTTTCCTTGTTGGATCGTCACCGGAATCAATTGATCCTTGAATCCCGTGAAACGTACTCTGACCATTTGATCTCCCGTGGCCATTTCCTTGAAGTTGAACGCACCACTGATGTTGGTAAGTTCTGTGAGATTGGTGTTAATCACACTTACCTCGACATTTGGCATCGGGCGTTGCGATTTTGCATCCACGACTTTACCGGTCATACTGGTAGTAGCCTGCGAGAATGCGATAAGTGCCTGCATAGAAAGTAGAACACTAAGGACAAGTTTTCTCATATTAAAAATTAAAATTAATTCAGTTTCAGAGTCTTAATAAAAACTTAAAGCGGGCAAATGTACTGCTTTTAGTAATATTATTTACTTTTGGCTCGAGTTTTGTGTAAAACTTGACCTTAAATTAATATTAGATTTATGACGATTAAACGATTCATCGCTGCTTTTGTTGTGTTATTCGCAATAACTTCGGCCAAATCACAGGACAAACAGTATAAAGTGCATACGGTTGCGTTCTACAATCTGGAAAACCTGTTCGATACCATCAACGGTCCGAACAACGACGAAGAGTACCTTCCATCGCGTGGTTGGACATCAAAAAAGTACAGAAAGAAACTCGACAATCTCGGTCGTGTCATCCCGCAAATCGGAACAAGCGATCAGCAAAAAGAATCTCCGGCAATCATCGGTGTTTCTGAAATCGAGAATCGACGCGTGCTCGAGGACTTGGTCAAAAACTACCAAATGGCTGGGAAAGACTACGGAATCGTGCATTTCGACTCTCCGGACAAACGCGGTATCGACGTAGGATTTTTGTATCAGAAGAAATACTTCAAACCCACGAGCTACAAAAACATCCCATTGCTGATCACAACCGACGAAGGCAAAAAATCAGACAAAGACGACAAGGAAGACCACACCGAAGACGACAAGCAAGTTGCCGGCGTAGACAAACGCGTTTACACCCGCGACCAATTGTTGGTGACAGGTTTGCTCGATGGAGAAGAAATCCACGTGATCGTAAATCACTGGCCATCGCGTTCCGGTGGCGAGAAAAAATCGAGTCCTTTCCGCGAAGCAGCCGGAAGATTGAACCGCCGCATCATCGATTCCCTTGTGAAGATCAATCCGAACGCCAAAGTCATCACGATGGGCGATTTGAATGACGGACCTTACAACAAAAGTGTGAAGCAAGGCATCGGAGCCAAGTTGAAAAAGACCGACTTGCAGCCAGGCGACATGTACAATCCGTTCGAGCAGATGCAAAAAAATGGCGAAGCGACACTTTTTTACCGCGACGCCGGCGACATTTTCGACCAGATCATCGTGTCCGAAGGTTTCGTGAACGCCAAGACCGACAAATGGAAATACTGGAAAGCCGGAATCTACAACAAATCGTTCCTGATCCAGACATCAGGGCAATACAAAGGTTATCCGCTAAGGAATTCCACAGCCGAGCCCGGATTTTCGGATCACTTCCCGGTTTACATCTACCTTATTAAAGAAGGGAAGAAATAATTTCTCAACAGTAAATAGTAATAGACGGATCGGTGTTTCATCGGTCCGTTTTCTTTTGGCGAAATTTTAATCGACGCGATTCCAATATTCGCTAATTTTATGCACGGACGTATCCACCCGATTGCGTCTATCATCTCTAGTCTATTATCTATCATCTCTTAGTCTATCATCTCAAGAACATGGCCATAACTCCGCCTTTCAACCTTAATAAATGGATCGACGAAAATCGACATTTGCTGAAACCGCCTGTCGGCAACAAAAACATCTATCCGCTTTCTGACGACTATATAGTTATGGTTGTCGCGGGTCCAAACGCTAGAAAAGACTATCATTACAACGAAACCGAGGAACTTTTCTACCAACTCGAAGGCTCGATAAAAGTCATCGTTCAGGACGAAGGCGAGCGAAAGGAAATGGAATTGCACGCGGGTGACATGTATTTGCATCCGGCCAAAACGCCGCATTCGCCGGTTCGTTCAGAAGGTTCGATCGGTTTGGTCATCGAACGAGTGCGCGCAGGCAAAGGCTTCACCGACGGACTTTTATGGTTCTGCGAAAACTGCAACCACAAACTTTACGACGTGTATTTCGAACTGCACGACATCGAAAAGGACTTTTTGCCGCACTTCAAGCATTTTTACAACTCTCAAGAATTGCGCACTTGCGACAAATGCGGGACTAAGATGGATGCCGATCCGAGGTTTGTGAAGTAGGAAAACTCAATATCCAATAATCAAATTCCAAGTTCCAATGGAACGAAAAGTTGGGATTTGGGTTTTTGAACTTGGTTTTTTAATGGGAGCATTAACCCGCTATCCGCTATTAGCTTCCGTCAAAAATAAAGGGTTTGCAACAAAAACCGCGAGCTTCCTCTGGTCGCTGCGGTTTTTGGGCAAACCTGTTTTATTTTTTGGCGAAAGGCTAGCCGCTGCTATCGGGGCTAGTTTCGTTCAACATTCAACATTCGTTATTCGTTGTTCGACATTCAAGAAACTTCAACATTCAACATTCGTTATTCGTTGTTCGACATTCAAAAACTTCAACATTCAAAAAACTTCCAAATTCAACATTCGTTATTCGTTGTTCAACATTCATAAAACTTCAATATTTAAGATAAATTCTGTATAAAATCTTGTCTCATAAGTTTTTATGAAGTACGGAACGAATTAATTTTAAACAACGAACAACGAACAACGAACAACGAACAACGAACAACGAACAACGAACAACGAACAACGAACAACGAACAACGAACAACGAACAACGAACAACGAACAACGAACATTGGGCATCAAAGACATAAACGACGGAACATCTACCGGAAACGAAACCTTCGCTTCGGGAGAAATCCTCGAAAGTTATTCTCCGGTAGACGGACAACTTATCGCCAAAGTGCGCCAGTCAACCGCGGCAGATTACGAAAAAGTAATACAATCGGCTCAATCGGCTTTCAAGACATTCAGGCTTATGCCGGCTCCTCAAAGAGGTGAAATCGTGCGCCAGTTCGGACAAAAACTTCGCGAGAACAAAGAAGCGCTTGGAAAACTCGTCTCTTATGAAATGGGAAAATCGCTTCAGGAAGGTTACGGAGAAGTTCAGGAAATGATCGACATCTGTGATTTCGCGGTTGGACTTTCGCGCCAATTGCACGGACTCACAATGCACTCCGAACGTCCCGGACACAGAATGTACGAGCAATATCACTCGCTGGGAATTGTCGGGATCATTTCGGCCTTCAATTTCCCAGTTGCCGTTTGGTCGTGGAATACGGCTTTGGCCTGGATTTGTGGCGACGTCTGCGTTTGGAAACCATCCGAAAAAACCCCGATCTGCGGAATCGCCTGCCAGAATATCATCGCCCAAGTCCTGAAAGAAAACGATCTCCCGGAAGGTATTTCGTGTTTGATCAACGGTGATTACACGATTGGAGAATTGATGTCGAAAGACACGCGTGTGCCGTTGGTTTCGGCCACAGGTTCGACAAGAATGGGAAAAATCGTCGCCAAAACGGTTGCCGAAAGACTCGGAAAGTCGCTCTTGGAACTCGGCGGAAACAACGCCATAATCGTAACTCCGGATGCCGATATCAAAATGACGGTAATCGGAGCGGTTTTTGGAGCAGTCGGAACAGCGGGACAACGTTGCACATCGACTCGCCGACTTATTATCAACGAAAGTGTTTACGAACAGGTGAAAGACGCGATCGTGAAGGCTTACGGCCAACTTCGCATCGGAAATCCTTTGGATCAAAATAACCACGTCGGGCCACTTATCGACACGGCTGCCGTGACAATGTACAGCGATGCGCTTGAAAAAGTCGTCGCCCAAGGCGGAAAAATCCTTGTCGAAGGCGGCGTGCTGTCAGGCGAGGGATTTGAAAGCGGATGTTACGTGAAACCTGCAATCGCCGAAGCGGACAATTCTTACCAGATCGTGCAACACGAGACTTTTGCCCCGATTTTGTACCTGATCAAATATTCGGGAGAAGTCGAAAATGCGATCGATTTCCAAAATGGTGTCGCGCAAGGACTTTCGTCTGCGATCATGACCACGAATTTGCGTGAAGCCGAAAGATTCCTTTCCGTAGCTGGTTCAGACTGCGGAATCGCCAACGTAAACATCGGAACTTCCGGCGCTGAAATCGGTGGAGCTTTTGGAGGCGAAAAAGAAACCGGCGGCGGACGCGAATCTGGTTCTGACGCTTGGAAAGTCTATATGAGACGCCAAACGAATACGATCAATTACACGGACAAATTGCCTTTGGCGCAAGGAATAAAGTTCGATTTGTAAAAAATACCTGAATGGAACAGATGTCGAAAGTCGATCGCTTTCGACATTTGCCATTCGACTAAATTGTATATTTGGAAAAATCCGAAGCTATGAGAAAACTCCTTTTGATCCTGTGCTGTTTCCCGCTTTTGATGGCGGCAACTTGCGAAGACAACGATGACAACGCGTTTTTGGATGACAATTGTACTGAGGAAGCCGTCGCCGGACTCAACGTTCAGGTGAAAGATGCGGCAACAGGCGAATTTTTGTCAGATGTCGTTATCACGGCTCAAGATGGCGCTTATGGAGAAATCCTTGAGTTAGTTCCCGCGAGTAATCCCGCGACTTACGTTGGCGCTTGGGAGAGAACCGGAACTTACGTTCTCACGATTCAAAAAGACGGCTATCAATCGTTTATCTCAAACGGATTTCAGGTCACGGAAAATGTCTGTCACGTGAATCCTCAGAATCTTACCTTCGAAATATCGCCTTTGTAGCTATTTGGTAAAAAATAGAAATCCCGTTTAATAGACGGGATTTTTTTATGCTTTTTAGTGGCTCGTTTGCGGTTTTGAAAAAGTTCTTCGGCCTTTTTTTAGCTTTTAAGATGGTCAAGGTTTCGGAGTTTTAAACTCCGTCACGCGTCTTGCGGAGTCACAGACTCCGCGCTACCGCTGAAAAGTCGAAGTTGAAGAACAATTTGAACAACGAATAACGAATAACGAATAACGAATAACGAATAACGAATAACGAATAGCGAACATTAAAAACGATACCCAATCCCAAATCCAACGCCAAACTCCACAGGCGTATTGAACTCGTCATTGACTTCCTCGCTAAAATTCCGCCCAACGGTAAAATAAGGCCCAAACACGAATTTATCGTTGATGTTCCATTTGTAACCGCCGCCAATTCCGACGATAAAACTATCCATATCCACTTTTTCACTATCGGAATATTGTTGGTAATCGCCCACGCGAACCTGGATAAAAGGTGAAATCTGGAAAGCGTCGTTGCGTTCGCCCGTGTAATAACTGTAGGCAATCTTGAAACTGTTCGTGTCGAAATCCTTGGCTTGTCGGCCGATTCTCAGGTTGTAGACATCGTTTATAAGGAATTCGGCCCCGACCGATTGGTGGTTGTCGATCAGATATTCGTATCCGATTTCGGCCGAAGCATGCAAAATCGTGTTTCCGATATTCCATTTCACCTCGTGTTTCTGGGCCAAAGCCGAAAAAGCACAAAGCGCGCAAATCATATAAATCAGTTTTTTCATGTCGTTTGGATTATCTGTTTCGTCCGGTTTCGTCCGGATACAATTCGGGTAAAGTCTCGCTTTGCCAAAATTCCTTCGAATCGATGTCGATTACCGAAAGTTTTCCCTTGAAAGCCGCGCCGGTGTCGATATTCCAGATGTTGGCGCGATTTTGCGGCGTCATTTCGTCGATTCGCGTCGTTGGTGTGTGTCCTATGAAAACTTCCTTGTAAACCTTGAATCGCTTCGGATAAGCAGGATTTTTCGGACTCATATTCGGATCCAAAGCCAAAGCCATTTCCCAAAGCGTGCGTTCCCAATACAAAAGGCGCGGGAAATATTCGTGTTCAACGCCGTGCAGATTCGTGAATCCGGCGTGGACGAAAAGTCTGTTTTGGTCGTCAAGGTGATAATTCTGCAGTTTTTGCAAAAACTCGATATGCGGTTCTTTCGCCGAATCGGGCAAAATCGAATACGCAAGAATTGTCGCCTCGCCGCCATGTTGGTGCCACAATTTGTTCTCTTTTCCGCGAAGCCATTCCATCAGCAAATCGTCGTGATTTCCGCGAAGAAAAACACATTCATTCGTCTGCGAAAGCGCGATGAGATAGTCAAGCACTTGAGGTGATTCGCTCCAGCCGTCGACGTAATCGCCAAGAAAGATCAGTTTGTCGTCTGTCGTGACGTTGGCGCGATCGAAAGCTTGTGTAAGGGCGCGCAATCCGCCGTGTATGTCGCCAATGGCTAAGGTTCTTTTCATAAATCACCGCAAAAATACGAGGTTTTGCGTGAATACAATTTATCGGCAATTGGTCAGTCCTGCAACTTTTTTAAGATTTTATTGCACATCATACTTCATCTTGCGCAAAACACGCATCGCTTCCTTGAAAGAAAGATAGACGCTCGAATTGGCTTGCGACTTAAGAAGTGACTTGGCGTCGATAAGTCTTTGCTTGGCGTCGTCAAATCCGTTCAGGTAACAAATCATCAAAGTCGAGGAAAGATTCTCGAGGTCGCGCTGTTCGCGATTCGACAATGCGATTCCTTTGTGAAGTTTATCTATCAACACAAGATTGGAATTGTAGATGTGATGCAACATTTTGCGGTTGAACTGAGGCGGCTCGAACAAAAACTGTCGGTCGATCTTGTAGTAACCGTTGTCATAAAACCGAATCGTCTGTGTTTCCAACGGATAATAACTCGTGCGGTCGTTCAAACCCAAAGGCACGAATTCAGTGATCGTGAACGAATCGTCGTCATATTCGATCGTCACATCATCCAAAGCCGAATAAAAAAGCTTGACCTGTTCGTTGATAAGTTCAATGTCGACTCGTGAAAAAAACGTCTGTTCGCGCACTTTTCGCTTCGTGCCAGCCCAACAGATCACGAAAAGTTCCTTGAACACCTTGTATTTGGGCGAAATGTCGCGGTGGCCGTTCTGCATGAAATCCATGACGCCGTCCAAAGTGTATCCGATGGAATTTCGGGAATTGTTCTCGATGTCGATCACGATTTGCGTGTTCGAGAAACTGCGCTCGATCTCGTTTTCAGTCGGCGTCGAGTTGCTTCCGACGCGCACAAAAACGGTATTCGCGGCAATCGTGTAAATGTTTTTCTTGAAGAACGAGGTCTTGGTTTTGGGACGGATCGTGACCAATCCCACCACGCGATCTTTGGGCAAATTCGGAAACGGAACATTCTCATACTGAATCCGAGGCGGATTTTCCAGGAAAGCGTTCACGAGATTCTGGATGCGGCTGTCGTCGAAAAAGTCGTCGCCAACAATTTGGTTGTCCTGATCTTCGACACCAACGACGATGTAGGAATTGTTGTTCGGATTCGAGTTCGAAAGCGCGCAAATGTGTTTGAGAAATTTGGCTTTTCCTTCTTTGGTGTGCAGGTTCAATTGGCGCTTCTTGTCATAAAAACTGCTTTCGTCGTTGTGCGCGAGCAAATTCTTGATCAAGAGGCGTTTATTAATCATTCCGCAACTTAACGAATCTTAGGTTTTGTTTGCGTTAAATTTTTTGGGACAGATAGAGACTGTAGACGATTTCTGCAATGGAACGAGCCCAAATGTATCGACAAGCTCTTCCGGCAACACAGTCTCTTATTTTACTGACTATCATCTAGTATCCAAAGCATCCAAAATATCAGTCAACACCTTTTGCGAAATCATATTGTCCATTGCCCAATCCTTGTCCGGAAAATTGAAGTAGGCGATCACGATTTCTTTTTGCGGATGCACGTAAAGCGCTTGTCCGCCAAAACCGCCTTTCATCAGGATTCCGTCGCTTGCCCAATCCCATTGATAAGCCCATTTGAACGGCGCAATCGGACTGTCGATCGGCTTGGCGTCGAAAATTTCCTGAAGCTGCTTGAATGAGATCAGACTTTCTTTCCTGTCGCGAATCTCGCTGTTCGTAAAAAGCATCCCAAAGCGAGCCAAATCCCTTAGTGTGCACGAAATTCCGCCGTGCGGCCACGCGATTCCTTTATCCGAAAGGCAAACATAAGCATCAGATGACGCGCCCATCTGTTTCCAAATGCGTTCCGAAACCAGATCGGCATATTTTTTCCCGCTCACATTTTCGGCGAGCCAACCCAGGACGAAAGTGTTGATGTTCGAATATTCGGCGGCCAAACCGGCAGCTTTTTCTTTTTTGAGGTTCTTGATGAATTCGTAGACCGATTTCGGAGTGTTTTCGGCTTTCGGAAGAATTCCCAATGCAGATTCAAGCTGATAATTCTTGTGTTCCGGATTCGTGAATGGACCAGATGCAAAATCGATCGACTTGCTGTCCATGCCAGAACGCATGTTGAGAATGTTCTTGACGGAAATGCCTTGCCAATCTGTTCCGGTCAAGTCAGGAATGTATTTTTCGATAGGTTGCTCAAGGTCGATTTTTTTCTCGTTGGCCAAATTGGTTATCAAAGCCGAAGTGATGACTTTGTTGATCGATTGCAGCGTTTGCCGATCTTGCGGAAGTGCCGAAAAGTACTGCTCATAAACGATTCTGCCTTTGTGAACGACGATAAAACTCGTGACATGCAGTTTTTTGAGATACTCATCGAAAGTCAATTTTCCTGTTTTGGAATTGACGCTGATTGCTGCAATCGGTTTTTTCGGATGCGACTCGAATTTGTATACATTTTCTGACTTCTCGATAATCCCGACGGGAAAAAATTCCGACATGTAGCGGAAACTGTATTGCGACAATCGTCCGCCCGCATCCCATCGACTTTTGAGAATGCTGTCGTGGATTGAAGCACTTTCGGCGGCCGTAAACTGGCTTTTTTGCGCACTGAGGTTGCAAACCGACAAGACTAAAGTCAAAAGAAAAACGGCGCGAATGTACATTTGAAGAGCAGATTTAGATTTTGCAAATAGCAATCGCTCAACAAATTACAAAAAAAGAACTAGTGTCTGTTCACGACTGTCGCGCTTGCCTGATCTGTCGGTAAAATGATCAAATCGGAAATGTTGATGTGATACGGACGCGAAACCACGAAATAGATCGCATCGGCGACATCATCAGGAGAAAGCGGCGTCAAACCCTTGTAGACATTGGCCGCACGGTCTGAATCGCCTTTGAATCTGACCTCGGAAAATTCGGTTTCGACCATTCCCGGATGCACCGCGCCAACCTTGATTCCATAAGGATTCAGGTCGATAAGCATGCCTTTTGTCAAAGCGTCGACAGCGTGTTTCGTGGCACAATAGACATTTCCGTTGGCGTAAACTTCTTTTCCGGCAATCGATCCGATGTTTATGATATGACCTTTTCGCCTGTCGACCATTCCCGGCGTCACGGCCTTCGAAACATAAAGCAAACCTTTCACGTTGCTGTCGATCATCGCGTCCCAATCGTCGAGATTTCCGCTTTGTATCGGATCGAGTCCGTGCGCATTTCCGGCGTTGTTTATCAAGACGTCGATTTCGCAGAAATTTTCGGGCAGCGACGCAATCGCTTCGGCCACAGCCATTTTATCAGAGACATCGAAAAGTAAAGTGTGCACTTCAGACAAGTGTGAAAGTTCATCCGCAAGTTCAGAAAGTCTGTCCTGGCGACGTCCGCAAATGATGACTTTGAAATTGTTCTTGGCGAAAATTCTCGCGCACGCACGACCGATTCCGCTTGTCGCTCCGGTTATCAGGACTGTTTTCATGGTTTCAGGTTTTGTGCCTCGACGACAGGCATCAAGTTTGCTCGCGAAGAAAAAACTTTCAACCGCAAGCTGTCTTTCAACTTCAATACTTTTGCTACTGCTACTGCTACTGCTACTGCTACTGCTACTGCTACTGCTACTGCTACTGCTACTGCTACTGCTACTGCTACTGCTACTGCTACTGCTACTGCTACTGCTACTGTTTCAAGGCACTTTATCGCCCATACTTTCCGTCCAGATCGCAAACCAATCCTCGAGTTCCATCTCGATTTGGGTGGCTTTCATGAGTTGTTGGATGCGTCCGACGTTGACTGTTCCTGCGACGGGAATTATTTGGGCTGGATGTTTCAACACCCACGCGAGCAACAAAGTGTCGGCACCGACGCCGTATTTCTGTACCAAAGACGCCAAAAGCTGTTTCATCCAACGCGTCTTTTCAGAATCTTCGCGAAAGACCGTTCCGAGCGGATTCCAAGCCATCGGACGGATTCCGTTCACTTGCATGTGATCTAGAGTTCCGTCGAGCATCGGTTCGAAATCTGTGGCCGAAAACTGGATTTGGTTATAACTGACCTCAATTTTTTGTCGGATGAGATCTGTCTGCGAAGGCGTGAAATTAGAAAGCCCGAAATCGACGATTTTTCCTTCGGACTGCAATTTGGTGACGGCTTCGGCAATTTCATCGGCGACCATTAAAGGACTCGGTCGATGCAGCAAAAGGACGTCGAGAAAATCGGTCTGCAAATTCTTCAAAGAATTCTCTACCGACCAAATTATGTAGTCTTTGCGATAGTCGTAATGCTTGAGTTTGTTGCCGCGGTCGCCCGTCACATGCTGGATTCCGCATTTGGAAATGAGCTGGATTTTGTCGCGCGAGACTTTTGCTTTCTTGAATCCGTGGCCAAATTCGGCTTCTGTGGTGTATCCGCCATAAATATCGGCGTGATCGAAAGTGGTGATTCCGTTCTCTGCGCAAATTTCGATGGTGTGCGCCATCTCTTCGGCAGAAAGTTTTTTATCCCAAGCGCCCCAATTCATGGTGCCTGAAATAATTGGAGATAATGCTGTTTTCAAAAGGTGTTTATTTTCGGTCTTAAAATTATAAAAACGAAATCACAAATTAGCCTTAATCACAGGGCTTTCAACGATTTTTTAACGAGCTGTTAACAACTCTAAACGCTAGAAATTTTCACCTTGCGGACGTAAATTTTCACTGAACAAGCATTTAACTAATATTTTTCACAGAATGGAAGACACCAGCGCCGCATTGGACATCCGTGCGATCAATGAAAAAATAGAGAGAGAGAGCGCTTTTATCGACCTTCTAATGATGGAAATGGGCAAAGTTATCGTCGGGCAAAAGCACATGACGGAACGCTTGCTCATAGGATTGTTGGGACAAGGTCACATTTTGCTCGAAGGCGTTCCCGGATTGGCCAAAACACTCGCCATAAACACGCTCTCGCAAGCCGTTCACGGTTCTTTCAGCCGTATCCAGTTTACTCCCGATCTACTTCCCGCCGACGTCGTCGGAACCATGATCTACAACATCAAAGCCAACGATTTCTCGATCAAGAAAGGCCCGATTTTCGCCAATTTCGTGCTTGCGGATGAGATCAACCGCGCGCCCGCAAAAGTGCAATCGGCGTTGCTCGAGGCCATGCAGGAAAAGCAGGTCACGATTGGCGATACGACTTTCAAACTCGACAAGCCATTTTTGGTTCTGGCAACCCAGAACCCAATCGAACAGGAAGGAACTTATCCGCTTCCGGAAGCGCAGGTCGACCGTTTCATGTTGAAGACCGTGATCGATTATCCGAAAATGGAAGACGAGAGACTCGTGATTCGCCAAAATCTCAAAGGCGCTTTCGAAAAAATCAACCAAGTGATTTCGATCGATCAGATTTTGCGCGCCCAAGCGGCGGTCCGCGAAGTTTACATGGACGAGAAAATCGAGAAATATATCCTTGATATCATTTTCGCAACCCGTTTCCCGGAGAAATATCGCCTGGAAAGCCTTAAACCATTGATCAGTTTCGGATCGTCCCCGCGTGGAAGCATCAATTTGGCCACAGCCGCCAAGTGTTACGCTTTCATCAAACGCCGCGGATACGTGATTCCGGAAGATGTTCGCGCCGTCGTTCACGATGTTTTGCGCCACAGGATCGGGATCACTTATGAAGCCGAAGCCGAGAACATCACTTCGGTAGACATCATCAACAAGATCGTCAACGAGGTCGAAGTGCCATAAATAGATATGAGTTATGAGTAATGAGTTATGAGTAATGAGTTATGAGTTATGAGTTATGAGTAATGAGTAATGAGTAATGAGTTATGAGTATTGAGATATGAGATCACCGCTTACGGAAACTCTTCTCGATTCTTGCCTCGAACCCGAGAAAAATGTGGGTTACGTTTTAGAAAAAGGGATTGATTTTCAGCGAAGCTCATCTCAGTACTACGAACTCACTACTCAAATCTAAAAACAATGGATACAAAGGAACTTCTCAAAAAAGTCCGAAAAATCGAGATCAAGACTAGAAGATTGAGCGATCACATCTTCTCGGGCGAATACCACACGTCTTTCAAAGGCCGCGGAATGACCTTCAGCGAAGTGCGCCAATACCAGTTCGGAGACGACGTTCGCGCGATCGACTGGAACGTGACGGCGCGCTACAACGAACCGTTTGTCAAGGTTTTCGAGGAAGAACGCGAGCTCACGATGATGCTTATGGTCGATGTTTCGGGTTCGGAGAGCTTCGGATCTAAAAACCAGTTCAAGGAGGAAATCGTGACCGAGATTGCCGCAACGATGGCATTTTCGGCAACGCAGAACAACGACAAGATCGGATTGGTGCTTTTTTCAGATCAGATCGAACTTTACATTCCGCCCAAAAAAGGCAAGTCGCACGTTTTGAGAATCATCCGCGAACTCATCGAATTCAAGCCGAAAAGCAATAAAACCGATGTTGCGCAAGCCTTGAAATTCCTTTCGTCGGTACAAAAGAAAAAGGCGATTGTGTTTTTGATTTCCGATTTCATGGCTCCGGAATACGATTTCGTGCTCAAGATCGCATCCAAAAAACATGACATCACAGGAATTCGGGTTTATGATGCGAGAGAAGAAAAACTGCCTAATCTTGGAATGGTTCCGATGTTGGACGCCGAAACGGGCGAGCAAAGATTGGTGAACACGGGCTCGAAATCGGTTCGTCTCGACTACGAAAAATACTATCACGACAAAGTCAAATATTTCAAGGAAACGTTTTCCAAATGTGGCGCAGGCGTCGTAAACACGCGCGTCGACGAGAGTTACGTGACCAAATTACTGGGCTATTTCAAATCCAGGACTTAGATGAAAAAAATTCTTTACATCGCATTTTTGCTGATTTCGGCGTTCGGGTTTTCCCAAAAACGCGTCGAGACGAGCATCGATACGACCAAAAACAAGATCGGTGCTCAGTTCAACCTAACTTTGAGGGTGAAAGCCGATACGACCGAAAGCGTGGTTTTTCCAAGAGGAAATCGCTTCGGAAGCCTTGAAGTCATTCGCAATTATGTGGTCGACACTGTCGAGAAGGACGGAAAGATTGAGTTAGTGAAACGCTATGGACTGACGCAATTCGATTCGGGGAAATTCCAAGTGCCGCGACTCCCGGTCCTGATCGACAAAAAACCGTTCTATTCAGACAGTCTGAACCTCGAAATCTCGAACGTGCAGGTCGATACGCTTAAACAAAAAATGTACGACATCAAGCCAATCATCGCCGCAGAATCTGTAGGCGTTCCGTTTTGGATCTGGATTGTCCTTTCGATTTTGGTCATTGCCGCCATTGGGTTTGGCGTGTATTATCTGATCAAGAAATTCCAGAAGAAGAAAAACGAGGAAATCGTCTACAAAACGCCAATCGAAAAGGCGAATGCGTTGTTGTCGAACCTCGAGAAAAAACAGCTTGTACAACGCGGTGAAGTCAAGGATTATTATTCCGAATTGACTGATATCGCCAGGATTTACATCGAAGAGGTGATCCACATTCCGGCAATGGAATCGACGACTTCAGAACTTATAATCGCCTTAAGAGAAGCCGCGTCGAGCAAGAAAATGCCAATCAACCAGGAAACTTTCGAGAATCTGGAACGCGTGTTGAAAACTGCCGATTTGGTAAAATTCGCCAAGTCGCGCCCGATGGATTTCGAGATCGCATCCGACAAGGAAAAAATCCAGAAGGTGATCGTGGTGATCGACAAATCTGTCCCGACGGTCGAAGAAGACGAGGAAACCGAGATTTTCCGCGAACTCCAACGCAAGAAAGCGCTCGCCAAACAAAAGCGCAATCGCATCGTCATTTCGGTCGGGATGGTCGTTTTCCTTTTGGTGGCCACGACCTCGTATTTCGTTTTCACGAAAGGTTTCGATTACGTGAAAGACAACGTTTTGGGACATCCGACCAAAGAACTTGCAGAAGGCGAATGGGTGAAAAGTGACTACGGAAATCCGTCAATCGCGATCGAAACGCCAAAGGTACTCACGCGGATGGATGCCGAGAAATTTCTTCCAAAAGACGTTTTCGCATTGCTTAAAGATTCGCAGATGTTCGGCTACGGCTCGCTTACAGAAGATTTTTACGTGGGCGTTTCCACGTTGAGTTACAAGAGCGAAGTTCAGATCGATCTGGAAAAAGCGATCGAAGGTTCGGTTGAAATGATCGAGAAAATGGGCGCCAAAAATATGCTCGTGAAACAGGAAGAATACAACACAGGACAAGGTTTGTCGGGCAGAAAAGCCTACGGAACCTACGTCCGGAAGGATAAAATTACGGGCGAAGACGTGAAACTGGTTTATCAAGCGCTAGTTTTTGGGCAACAGAACGGTCTGCAGCAAATCATCATCATCCACCGCGAAGACGACACTTATGCAAAAGATCTGGCGACGCGCATCCTGAATTCCGTCGAACTTAAACAAGTGATGCAATGATGGAAGGCGTAACATTCATGAATCCCGGATTTTTCTGGTTGTTTTTATTGATTCCGATTTTGGTCGGATGGCACATCTGGAAACGCAAACAGCAATCGGCGACGTTCAAGATCTCGTCACTCAAAGGTTTCGGGAATTCGACCTCGTTTTTGGCGAAGATCAAACCGATGCTTTTCGTATTTCGGATTCTGGCCTTGAGCGCAATGATCGTGGCTTTGGCGCGTCCGAGAACGGTCGATATTTCAAGCAAGACCAAAACCACCAAAGGGATCGATATCGTGATGTCAATCGACGTTTCGGCTTCGATGCTCGCGAGAGATTTGCGTCCGAATCGCATGGAAGCCTTGAAAGATGTAGCCGAAAAATTCGTCGAAGGCAGACCGAACGACCGCATCGGACTCGTCGTCTACGCAGCCGAAGCTTACACGAAAACGCCCGTCACAAGCGACAAAGGAATTGTGGAGGAAGCTTTGAAATCTGTCAAATACGACAACATGCTCAAAGACGGAACCGCGATTGGAATGGGATTGGCCACGGCCGTAAACCGCATCAAGGACAGCAAGGCCAAGAGCAAAATCATCATTTTGATGACCGACGGCGTGAACAATACGGGTTTTATCGAACCTGAAACCGCGTCCGACATCGCAAAAGAATACGGAATCAAGGTTTACACGATCGGCATCGGAACAAAAGGAATGGCCGATTTTCCTTACCAGATCGCTCCGAACGGCGATTTCCTTTTCAGAAGAATGCCGGTTGAAATCGACGAACAACTGATGAAATCGATCGCGAATAAAACCGGCGGGAAATACTTCCGGGCGACGAGCAAAAACAGTCTGAAATCGATTTACGAAGAAATAAACAAACTCGAGACAACCGAAATCGAGGAACTGAAATTTTACGACTACGACGAGAAATTCCGTCCGTTTGCGCTGCTTGCGCTCGGGTTTTTGCTCGTTGAGGTTTCATTGAGGAATACGGTTTTCCGCAGTTTTATTTAAGGACATGTACGAGTTAGACGAAAAGAAATATCTGTATTTGCTCATCGCGATCCCGATTCTCGCGGCCATTTTCCTGTTCAATCTGTACTGGAAACGCCGCAAGCAAAAGGAATTCGGAGATTTGGAAATGGTCAAAAGACTGTCGCCCGAAAAATCGACTTTCAAGCACATCCTGAAGTTTTCGGTCGTCGGATTGGCTTTGGCTTGCTTGACAATTGGGCTTGTGAATCCGAAAATCGGAACAAAAACCGAAACCGTGAAGCGAGAAGGAATCGACATCGTGTTCGCCATCGACGTTTCCAAGAGTATGTTGGCCGAAGACGTCGCGCCAAACCGAATCGAGAAATCCAAGCAGATCGTTTCCCAATTGATCAACAATCTGGCGGGCGATCGCGTCGGAATCGTGGCTTACGCCGGAAGCGCATTCCCGGTTTTACCCATCACGACTGATTACGCAGCGGCCAAAATGTTCCTGCAAAGCATGGACACCGATATGGTTTCGAGCCAAGGAACGGCGCTTGACCAGGCAATCGAAATCTCGAGTTCGTACTTCGATAAGGACGACAAAGGCACGAGCAAGATGATCATTTTGATTTCGGATGGTGAAGATCACGAAGGTGGCGCAGACGACGTGGCCGAGGATGCCAAAAAAGATGGTATCAAAATCATTACGATTGGTGTCGGAAGCGAAAAAGGCGGCCCGATTCCGCTTAAAGTCGACGGACAAAACACTGGATTCAAACGCGATTCGAACGGGGAAGTCGTCGTCACCAAGAGAAACTCCGAAAGCCTAAAAGCGCTTGCCAAGAACAGCAAAGGTTACGTAGACGGAAACAATACCAAGGAAGTAGTCGAATATGTCAAGAAATCGCTTGAAAATATCGAGAGAAATGAATTCGAGAGCGAACAGTTCACAGATTTCAATTCGCAGTTCCAATGGTTCATAGGAATCGCATTCGCGCTTTTGGCAATCGACGTTTTCCTGCTCGACAAAAAGACGAAATGGATTCGCCGCATGAACCTTTTCAACGAAAAACAACCATGAAGCAATTACTCACATACAGCCTGATCTTGTTTGGACTTTCGTCGGTTTTTGCCCAAGACAAACCGAAGGAAGAAAAAGACAGATCGCTCCCGAAAGGCAACGAGGCTTTCGCCGAAAAAAAGTATGCCGATGCCGAAGCCGATTACCGCATTTCACAATCGAAGTTCGCCAAAAAAGCAGCGGCTTCGTACAACCTGGGAAATAGCATTTACGAACAAAAGCACGAGATAGAAGCCGGTTACGCCTACGGAAATGCGATCAAAAACGCCACGACGCGAGACGAAAAACACCGCGCTTACCACAATATGGGCAACGTGCTTATGGGCATGAAAGATTACCAAGGCGCGGTAAACGCTTATCGCGATGCGTTGATAAACAAACCGAGCGACGACGAGACGCGCTACAATTATGCGCTTGCCAAAAAGATGCTCAAGGAAAATCCGCCGAAGCCGAACGACAAGGACAAAGACAAAAAAGGCAACGATAAAGAAGACAAGAAAAACGGCGGAAACGACAAGAACCAAAAGCAAAACCAAAAAGATAAACAAGACCAGGACAAAGGCAGCGGAAAAGACAAACAAGACCAGAACAAGGGCGGCGAAGGAAACAAGCCGCAAGAAGGTCCGAAGCCGACTCCGGGAAGCGGAATTTCTGGCAAACGCGTAGAGAACTTGCTCGATGCGGTAAATTACGAGGAGAAAAAAGTCCAAGATAAAATGAAGGAAAAACAGGAGAAAGGCCGTCCTGTGAAGACTGAAAAAGATTGGTAGCGATGCGGGTTTTGGTGATTTTGTCGGTGTTTTTCTTTCAGGGCGTTTTTGCGCAGTCGGAGGTAGAATTCACGGCCAAAGCCAGAAAAACAGCTATTTGGGTGAACGATACCATAACCGTGACTTTTTCGGCAAATGTAGATTTTGACAAATTTTCGCCTCCGGATTTCAAGGGTTTTTCGATAGAGCGCGGCCCGTCGCAAGTGGCTTCACAAGTCTGGATCGGCGGCAAGACAACCTTTTGGAAAACATATAAGTACAAACTCAAAGCCGACAAAAATGGCAGCTTCAAAATCGGCAAAGCATCGATGGAATATTTGGGAAATCCGTATTTCACGGACGCGATCGTGATTCAAGTCTCCGAAGTGAAACCTATTATCGCGAAAAAACCGGGAGCGAATGTGGAAAACGATGTCGTGATCAAGCTGGAAACATCGGCCACGACCGTAAAAAAGTCAGATACTTTGTTTGTGAGCTATCGCATTTTTTTTCCGACGACAATTGGCGTGGATGCCTTTTCGGTCGATGAGGTATTTCGTGACTTCGAGGTTTTTTCGGTCAAAAGCGAAATTTCCGAACCTATGGAAATGGACGGGTTTTCGCAACGGACGACGATTTTGAAACGCATCGGATTGCTTCCGAAGAAAACCGGCGAACTCATCGTCGATTCCCAGGTTTTTGATTTGGATATCGAGAAAGCGACGGGCGCAAAGAATTCGTTCGGACTTGACGTCACCAAAAAAGAAACGGTCAAGATCGCGACCGAGCCGATAAAAATCAAAGTCGAGCCTTAAACTAATTAACAAAAAGCTAAAGTATTACGACGATTCAAAACGATTGTTAGTTTTGCAACCCGAATGAAGAAAAGCGTTTTCATATTATTCCTTTTTACGCAAGCCGTTTTGGCCCAGGTTTCTTTCGAGGCGAAAGTTTCGCGTCAGACGTTGGGCTTGAACGAGACTTTGCGCGTCGATTTCGTTATGAACGGACAAGGCGACAATTTTTCGCCACCTAATTTCGAAGGCTTCCAAGTCGTTGGCGGACCAAGCCAATCGGTAAGCCAATCCTGGGTAAACGGACGCAGTTCTTTCCAGAAAGCATACATCTATTTTTTGCGTCCGATGAAAAAAGGAACGCTAGTGATTCGTCCGGCATCGATCGAAATCGAAGATCAGACGTATCGCACTAATGCGGTCAAGATCAATGTAACCGATGCGATACAACGTCCGCGACAGCCTGGCGAACCGGAACCTGTGAATGTCGACGACGCGATTCATCTCGTGGCCGAAATATCAAAGACGAATCCGTACATAAACGAACCGATTACCGTGGTTTACAAGCTGTATTTCAGCTACAACGTCGGGATATCGAATTGGCGCGAACTCGAAAAACCAAAGTACAACGACTTTTGGAGCCAGAATATCGACATCAAGCAACTCGTTCCCGAGCAAGGAACTTTCAACGGCAAACAGACGCGTTTCGTGGTTTTGAGAAAAACGGTGCTTTATCCGCAAAAATCAGGTAAACTCGTTATCGAACCTTTGGCGCTCGACCTCGATCTGCAAGTTCCGACGGGTCGTTACGATTGGATGGGACGCGCGCAAATCGTCCAACAGTCGAAAAAAGCATCGGCCGGAGTCAAGACGATCAATGTGAAAGCGTTGCCCGAAGCTGGTCGTCCCGATGATTTTTCGGGCGCTGTGGGAAGTTTCGAGTTCAAAGTCCGCCCGTCTAAAACGATGCTTCGAAATGGCGAAAGTCTTGATTTGACCGTTAGCGTTTCTGGAAAAGGCAACCTCAAATTGTTCGACTTGCCCAAACCTGTCGTTCCTACCGCGCTTGAAATGTACGATCCGGTTCACAAAGAATCCGTGCAAACGCCGCTTTCGGGAATGACCGGAAAAGTTCAGGACACGTATACGATCGTTCCGACTTACAAAGGAAATTATCCGATAAAGCCGATGCGTTTTTCGTACTTCGACCTTTCATCGGGCAAATATGAAACGATCACTTCGCCAGAAATCATGATCAAAGTGCTCGACGGACCAGGAAATCCGTCAGATGCCAATGCCGTGGCAAAAACCGACGCGAACAAACAGCAAATTCAGGCAACCGATCAATTCGCGTTCATCAAGCTCAAGACGAAACTCAAGTCGACCAACCGCAAGGATTTCTTCGGATCGAATTTGTTCTACGGACTTATGGTCGCTCCGTTCCTGATCATTCCGATACTCATTTTGGGACGTCGCAAAAAAGATGCGATCGATCGTGACGTGGCCGGAAACAGGTTGAGAACGTCGAATCGTCTTGCCAAGAAATATTTGTCCGAGGCCCGAAAAAACATCGGAAACAAAGAACTATTCTACATCGCACTCGAAAAAGCGCTGCACAATTTCCTCAAGGCAAAACTCGGGATCGAAACCTCGGAAATGTCAAAGGACAGGATTCGCGAATTGCTTTTGAGCCGAAACGTGCAACCCGAAACGGTAAGCGATTTCATCAAACTCACCGAAGATTGCGAATTCGCGAGATACGCGCCATCGTCAAGCACGGCGATCCAGCACGACTACGAAAAGGCGGCGGCCATCATTTCAGAACTCGAAAAACAGATGCGATGAAGAAACTCATTTTCATATTTATTCTGATTTCCCAAACAATTTTCGGTCAAGCCGGATTCGAAAAAGGGAACGAGTTGTACAGAAAAGGCGATTTTCAGGGCGCGGCCGATGCTTATGAAGCCGTCGTGACCTCGAAAAGAGCGTCGGCGGAACTTTATTTCAACCTCGGAAATGCTTACTACAAGCTGAATCGCGTCGCGCCATCGATATACAATTACGAGAAAGCGTTGTTGCTCAATCCGACCGACAGCGAAATCGCGACGAATCTCAAATTTGCCCAAAAACTGCAGATCGACGACGTGAAAGAAACGCCGAAAGTCGGTTTCAGGAAAATGATCGAGGATTTTACGTCTCAATTGCATTACGACGCTTGGGCAAAATTCGCGGTTGGCGGGGCTTTTGCCGTGCTTTTGTTTTTCGTCGGCTATTACTTTTCGGGGACGACTTTGGTAAAACGCATCTTTTTCGTGTCGATGTTTCTCGCTTTGTTTTTCATCGTTTTGAGCGTTTTTGCTGCGATTTTCGAGAAAAGTACTTATGAGGCCGAACGTCCGGCGATTGTTTTTTCGGCTGTCGCGTTCGTGAAAAGCGAGCCACAGAAAACGGCTCAAGATGCCTTTACGTTGCACGAAGGCACGAAAGTCTACGTTTTGGAAACGCTTGACAACTGGAAAAAAGTCGCGCTTTTGGATGGAAATGTCGGTTGGATCGAGACTTCGGCGATTCGCGAATTGAAGTGATTTATTCTGGTTTGGGTTTTTCTTCCGGATTCGGCAATTGGATCTTGATATCGTGCAATTCTGTCGAAAGAAACGGGTAAACGACGTGCCCGATCGCTTTCACCGGACGATACAAGATCGATTTTTCCAGACTTTCCTGGCTCGCGAGAATGTTCGTGAAGTTGACTTTGTCGAAAATGTTGAGCAAAACCGACATGATCAGCAATGATCTGGCGAAGCCGAAAAGCGCGCCACCGATGTTGTTCAAAATTCCAATTCCGGAGAAATCGGCGATTTTGGTCAGGACTTTCGCCAGGATGGAAATTCCGACGACGACAGCGATAAACGTGATGATGAACGCAAAAAAGTAGGAGTATTTTGGATTCGAGCCCAAGTGTTCTCCCAGGAAATCGCGGGTTACGTCAGAGAATTTGAGCGCGACCCAAAGTCCTACGAGCAATCCTATGAACGAGGAAAATTCCACAAAAAGCCCGTTTTTGAGTCCTTTGAAAGTTCCGATAAAAAAGGCAATGATAAGGATGATGTCGATTAAAACCACGTTGTTTGTTTTTGGCAAATTTAATCCAAACCACCGACTTTCGAATTCGTATTTTTGCGGGAAATCAACAAAATGAAAAATAGCATCAAATCAATACTTTCGCTTTTTGTGGCTGTCGGATTTACGGCTTGCTCGAGCGATGATAGTACAATTCCAAATTCGGCGAATCTCGTTTTGGTCAAGAAAGTCACTGAAACGATTCACGCTGGCGATTTCTCGGAAACTTCGGTTGTGGAATTCAATTACACGGGAAATCGGCTGACGTCGGTTCAACAAGGTGCGACGTCGACGACATTCGCTTACAGCGGAGATAAACCGATTTCAGCACTGCGAACTTACGGTTCGGGCGAGCAGGTTTCGTCGACTTTCACTTACAACGGCGACAATTTGGTTAGCATCGTCAACAATAGCGATTATTCCGAAACGACAGATTTCACCTATGTGAACAACATGCTTGCGACGATGTCAGACAGATATTTGGGTTCAGGTCAATGGATTCAGGGCGATTCGCGACAGCTGACCTTTGGTTCCGGAAACAATCTGGTTTCGGAAATCGTCGACAGAGGAACATCGGTTTACCGAAACGACTACACTTTTGACAATCAGAACATGCCGTTTCGCAACTTGGCCGTTCCTTTCCGCCTGATTTACAGATTTGAAGGAATCGATCTGTTGAACAACAACAATCCGCTTTCGATTACACGTTTCAGTCCGCCGACAGCGACGCAACCAACGGCTTCGTCCTACTTCGAAATGCAATACAACGACCAAGGTTATCCGACCCAAATCGTAAAATACAGCGCTGACGGAAATCCCATCAGTACAACACTCATAGACTATCTATAATGTCACGCGATATACAACTCAAAGAACGATGGGACGGCCTTGTGCAACTGCTGTCAGACCGATTTTCCCAAGGTGAAGATCTTGATCTGGACGGAATCATTTATTTGATTGGCGTTCAGGAATTGGGAAAAGTGCACAACAAGTTCAAAAAGGACGAAAAACTCAACCTCATGCACATCGCCATTTGCCGATTGCTCGAGCCTTACGGGTTTTACGAATTCGAATATGTGGATCGGGACGGTTGGCCGCATTACAAAGTCAAGGAACAACTTCCGCCTTTGAGAGCCGGCGAACAGTCGGTTTTGATGAAGGAGGCGATTGTGGGTTACTTTTTGGAAAAGGGATTTATCGAATAGTCCGGATGTGTTCCGAAAATTAGTCAATGCACATTTTAGCCGGGAGACGAATGCCAATTTCCCTGAATATTAAGTTTTTTATCAGATGCAAAGCTTAACATTGGGTCAATTCTATTTGATTTACTTTTGTTTACCGAAAATTAACAATAACTTAGTTACATGGATAACACAGAACAGAACAATCAGCCGGAAGTTACAAACGAAGTTCCGAAAGCGGAAGTCGAAACCACAACTTCCAAAGCGGGCAGAAAACCGTCGGTTGCGAGAACGCCTGCGCCAAATAAACCAACGGTGAGAAGAACTCCGGCGAAAGCCGCGACTCCAAAAGCTGCCACGCAAAATGCCGAAACTGAAACTCCAGTAGCGAAAAAGCCCGTCGGACGCAAGCCTTCGGTTAAAACTGCATCTGCGAAAGCGACAACTCCGAAACCTGTTGCTCAGGAAACGCAGTCGTCGGAACCAGTTGCTAAAAAGCGCGTTGGCCGTCCGTCTGCAAAAACTACCGCCGCCGAATCTGGAACTGATGCTGCTCCGGTCGCGAAAAAACCCGTCGGGCGCAAGCCTGTTGTAAAGAAATCTGTCGCTGTCAAGCCGGCTGCGAAGAGAACTGTCGCTTCGAAACCGGTTTCCACGCCCGTCGCATCTCGAAAAGTTACCGAAAAACCAGAAGCGAAACCTTCCGGAACAGCAAACGTTGGAGTTGTCGTAAAAGAACAAACTACCGATGCTCCAAAGAAAAAAACGCTAAAAGACAAAGATCTCAAGAAGCTCAAGAAAATTGCCGAAGACCTCAAGAAAAAGGAGAAAAAGGCAAGGGAAAAGCAAAAAGAGAAGGACAAGGCTAAAAAAGAAAAAGAGAAAAAGGCAAAAGAAGCCAAGAAACTCAAGGAGAAAAAGGCCAAAAAGAACGCTTCTGAAAAGAAAAAGCCAACAAAAAAGAAGTCCAAAAAGAAATAATTGCAAAAGGCCGAAATTCACTTTTCGGTCTTTTTTTTGTTTGAATTCGAAAAGTAGCGTGCAGGCGATTTATTTGGACGCAATCTTTTGGGGAATCAAACCCGTAATCCTTTAATCTTTTTTAAATTTGCCGCTTCAAAGCACAGGAAGATGACCGACAAGATCAAAGAATACATTGCCGAAGCGCGTGAATTCCACACCGATAAAAAAGACCAACTCGAGGCGTTCAGGATCAAGTTCTTGGGAAGCAAAGGTTTGTTGAAAGACTTTTTTGCCGAGTTCAAGAATGTTCCGAACGAGATGAAAAAAGAGTTCGGGCAAGTCATCAACGAGCTCAAGAATACTGCCGAGGAAAAAGTCAAGTCGATCCAGGAAATGCTCGAAAGCAAAGAGGAATCGAAAGGCGGTTATGGCGATTTGACGCGTCCGGGCGAACCTTTGCAGATTGGCTCGCGTCATCCGATCTCGTTGGTGAAAAACCAGATCATAGATATTTTTTCGACTATAGGATTCAACGTTTCCGAAGGTCCGGAAATCGAGGACGACTGGCACAATTTTACTGCTTTGAACCTTCCGGAATACCATCCGGCGAGAGACATGCAGGACACGTTTTTTATCCAGACGAATCCCGATGTTTTGTTGCGCACGCACACTTCGTCGGTCCAAGTTCGCTATATGGAAAACAACAAACCGCCAATTCGTACGATTTCACCGGGTCGCGTTTTCAGGAATGAAGCGGTTTCAAGCCGTTCGCACTGTATTTTCCATCAAGTGGAAGGTTTGTATATCGACAAGGACGTTTCGTTTGCCGATTTGAAGCAGACGTTGCAATACTTCACAAAAGAAATGTTCGGAAAATCCAAAATACGTCTTCGTCCGTCTTATTTTCCGTTCACGGAACCAAGCGCCGAAGTCGACATTTATTGGGGTTTGAAAACCGAAACCGATTACCGCATCACCAAAGGAACGGGCTGGCTCGAGATCATGGGTTGCGGAATGGTCGATCCCAACGTTTTGAGAAACTGCGGAATCAACCCGGACGAATACAACGGATTCGCTTTTGGAATGGGAATCGAGCGTATCGCGATGTTGTTGTACCAAATTGGCGATATCCGCATGTTTTATGAAAACGACATCCGATTTTTGGAGCAGTTCAAATCGAGTATCTAAAAACAGACGAGAAGATAATAGACTGATAGATAATGGACGCATTTCGGTAACGAGTGCGTTTTGTTATTTGATTCAAAGCCTTAAATTGTTGTTTTCACCAGAAAGTCTATTATCTATTCGTCCATTATCTATCATCTGAAATGAAAAAAGACATCATCATCCCAAAAGTTGAAAATGTATTCCTCGCCGCAATCCTGCAATGGAGCGATGATTTTATGGAAAAAGTCTGGTTCGTACATTTGGTGAACGACTCTGATTTTGACATCGACAACGTCATGGTCGTATCGAAAGCCTTCGGGACGATTGATGGCGAAATGAAGAAAACGTCTCTGTTGCGCCACGCTTTCGTCGAAGTTCCCAGCCAATCGCTCGTCAAGATCGAAATGGTCGAGAAAAGCGTCTTGGCGCTCAATAACGAGTTCATGGTCACTTATTTCATCGGGAACACTTTATACGACAAGAAGTTCATCTTTAGAACCAATACGATCAACGAACGCGCCACCGAGGAAGTTCCCCATATTTGGCAACCTGGAGTTGTAGTTCGGTAATTACAGATCAGACAAAAAACAAAAAGACGCGTTTCGAACTGGAACGCGTCTTTTTGTATCTATCCATCTAAAATCTAATCCAGTTTCTCGGTCAATTTCTTGAAAACCTTGCGAGCTTCTTTCCCTTCGTATAAAACCTCGAAAACTGCATCGATGATTGGCGTTTTAGCTTCGAGCTTTTCGTTCAACCTGTGGGCGCTTTTGGCTGCGTAATAACCTTCGGCGACCATATTCATCTCCATTTGGGCACTTTTCACCGTGTAACCTTTGCCGATCATGTTTCCGAACATGCGATTTCTCGAGAAAACAGAATATCCGGTAACCAGCAAATCGCCCAAGTAAGCCGAATTGTTGATGTTGCGTTTCATCTTGTGCACTTTGCGGATGAACTTTTTCATCTCCCGGATGCTATTGCTCATCAAAACCGACTGAAAATTGTCGCCGTAGCCCAAACCATGAGCGATTCCGGCGGCAATCGCGTAAATGTTCTTTAGCATCGCGGCATATTCGGTCCCGATGATATCGTCTGAAATCTTGGTTTTGATGTAATCGCTTTGCAGATGCGACGCCATGATCTTGGCCTTTTTGTTGTCGCCACAAGCAATCGTCAGGTAGGAAAGTCTTTCCAAGGCGACTTCTTCGGCGTGACAAGGTCCGGTAATGACGCCGATATTCTCGAACGGAATGTCGTATTGTTTGTTGAAATGTTCGCCCACGATCAGACTTGTTTCCGGCACGATTCCCTTGATTGCCGAGAAAATTACTTTGTCTTCAAGGCTAGCGGTGAGTTTTCCCATTTCCTCATTCAAAAAGGCTGACGGAATGGCAAAAATGATGTAGTCGGCGAATTCGATCGCTTCGTTGATATTGCTCGTAAGCCGCAATTTCTTCGGATTGAATTCCACCGAACTCAAATAATTCGGATTGTGATGATGCACTTTCAGGTGGTCGATAGCATCTTCGTTACGCATGTACCACGCGATTTCATCGCAGTTCACACAAAGCATCTTGGCGATTGCGGTCGCCCAACTTCCGCCGCCGATAACGGCAAATTTGAGTTTTTGGCTCATTGTAATTGTAGTTGAAAGGCTCAAAAGTAATTGAAATATTTTAAGCTGTTTGAAGTTATGATGAATATTCCCGTTAAAAGAAATTCCTTAAGAATCCTTATGGGAATTTTAACTTATAATTATGATAGCGAGCACAATGCCGACTTTAATTTTGCGTTCAATAGCTTATAAGATAATCTGAACGATTACATAAAAAGTTAGTTAAATTTTGTTTTTGGTGTTTTGAGAAAGGCGCTTTTGAACTTTGTTTCAGAAGCGCCTTTTGATTTAATGGCAATTCGTCGCTTTGAGTTTCGTGACTTCATCGCCATAAGACTCGGAAAATCCAAGTTTAAGCGCTTTTTCGATATCGGCGCAAGCCAAAGCTATCTTTCCTGAAGCGATATTCACCAATGCCCGATTCCGGAATGCATACGAATTCGTAGGCGAAAGTGAAATCGACGAATCGATGTCGATCAAAGCACCTTTCAGATCGCCAGCTTTGTATTTCGCATAGCCGCGATTGTTGTAAAGCATGGCTATCGATTCAGATTTATCGTTCTCGACAACTTTGTCCACTTTCGATTTCTTGCGTTTTTTGGCCATTTCGATCGCATTGTCACTGACTTCGATCGCGCGTTTGTAATTTCCGGCTTCGGACAACTGAAAAACCAAATTCACGTAACCACTTTCGAAATCGGGATAAAGTTTGACGAGTTTTTCCAGATAAATCACGGCCTGATCGTGTTTGTGCTGATTCGAAAGCGCGCGCGCGACTCCTAAATGTGCTGCAATATCTACGGCCGTTTCCGGTTTGCTGTCCAAGACGAGGATGAAATTCTTGTACGCTTCGTCCGGATTTTGCATTGCCAGATGTGAGTCGCCTCGCGTCAGCCAAAGCAAATTGCGCAATTTCGCGTCATTTCCAACAAATTTCAATCCGTTTTCGACATCTTCGAGCGCTTGTTCAGGATAACCGGAATGCAACAGGAAAAGGCCGCGTTGCATAAACGCTTTCGGGTTTTTGGGTTCGAGTGCGATCGAGGTCGTGAAATCGTCGAACGCTTGCTGAGGCTGGCTCATCTGTTCGAATGCGTTTCCTCTCAACACATAAAGTTCGTGATCGTTCGGATGTTCGGAAATCGCTTGGTTGTAAAGTTTCATCGCCGAATCGAAATCGCCGGCATCCATTTTCTTGTTGGCTTGCTCGACGAGTTTGTCCTGGCAGAATCCGACAGAAAAAAACAGCAGTGAAATTGTAGCGAGTAACGATTTAATCATTTGCGATACAAGTTGTTATGGTCGATGTAGTCCCAAACTTTGTCGGGTAAAAGTGCTTTCGGGCTTTTTTTGTTTTGGATAGCTTCGCGGATGAAAGTCGACGAAATTTCCACGATTGGAGCATCGATATAGCTGACGCGGGCGTGATTCGTGACCTCCGAAATCGGATCAGAAGAAGAAATCCTCGGGTAAACCAAAATGTCATAACGCTCCAAAATCACCTCAAAATTCTTCCATTTGTGTATTGACTCGATGTTGTCTTGGCCCATGATGAGCGAAAATTCGTAAGCAGGGAATTTTTCCTCGAGATGCGCCAGCGTATTTACGGTATAATTCGGTTGCGGAAGCTTGAATTCAATATCGGTCGGTTCGAGTTTCGGATAATCTTCGGTCGCCAATCGCACCAACTCCAATCGCGTGTAATCGTCGAGCAACGTCGATTTTTTCTTGAGCGGATTATGTGGCGTGACGACCATCCAAACCTGATCCAGACTAGTGAATTCGGCCACGTGGTTGGCGATGATCAAATGTCCGACGTGGATCGGATTGAAAGTCCCGAAATATAAACCGACTTTCACGGCTTACTCCTTTGTCGGAACGTGTCCGGTTTTGACGAAATCGCTCACCAAATCGTAAGCTTTTTGCTTGGCCAGAGACAAATCGGCATTTTCGACGATCACGTCAAAAAGTGGCGCGGTTGCTAATTCCGCCGACGATTTCGCGATTCTCATGGCAATTTTCTCGTCGCTTTCGGTCGATCGTTCTTTCAATCGTCGCTTGAGTTCGTCTATACTTGGCGGCTTCACGAAAATCGCGATGGTTTCCTCTGGGAATTTGCGTTTGATGCGCAATCCGCCCGAAACATCGATGTCGAAGATCACGTTTTTGCCTTCGTCGCGAATCTTGTCGACCTCAGATTTTAGCGTTCCGTAGAACATATCCGGATAAACTTCTTCCCATTCCACGAAATCCTCGGCCTTGATGTGCTGTTTGAAATCGTGCAGCGACATGAAGTGGTAATCGTTTCCGTGCGCTTCCTGTCCGCGTGGCTCGCGTGAGGTCGCCGAGATCGAGAACTCAAGTTTCAATTCAGGATGTTGCAGCAAATGGCGAACGATAGTGGTTTTTCCGGAACCCGAAGGCGCCGAAAAGACGATGAGTTTTCCTCTTTCCATCACAAAACATTTAGTACTTGTTCCTTGATTTTCTCAAGTTCGTCCTTCATTTGCACGACGAGTTTCTGCATGGCGGCGTGATTCGATTTCGAACCCATCGTGTTGATTTCGCGACCCATTTCCTGAGTGATGAAACCTAGTTTTCGTCCGTTGGCTTCGCTGTCGGCCAAGGTTTGTATGAAGTAGTTGAGGTGATTCTCCAAACGGACTTTTTCCTCAGTGATATCGTATTTTTCGAGGTAGAAAATAAGTTCCTGCTCGAATCTGTTCTCGTCCAAAGTCACTTTGAGATCTTCAAGCGCGGCCGAAAGACGTTTTTTCACGTTCTCGATACGTTCCGAATCCATGGCGACCGTGGCATTCATCATCGTCATGATATTGGCGATTCTTTGCAGGAATTCTCTTTCGAGTGCCGAACCTTCGGCGATGCGGAAAGACTTGATGTTGTTGACCGCGTCAGAAATTACGCCCTCGATTTGTTTCCACTCGGTTTCGTCCACTTCATCCCGTTCCGTTTTCAACGCGTCTGGCATTCTTACGGCCATTTTCATGAGTTCGGTCTCGTCCGCATTCGGATAAATCTCTAGCAGTTGGGCGATGTAAGCCTTTACGATCGGAACGTTCACGCGGGTTGAAGTCTGTTCGGTCGTGTTTTCGATATAAATCGCAAAATCGATCTTTCCGCGCTCGAGCGCATTCGACAATTGGGTGCGAAGGCCAAGTTCCATCTCGCGGTAAACTGACGGCATGCGCACGTTCAGGTCCAAACCTTTGCTGTTGAGCGATTTGATTTCAACGGTAATCTTTTTGGTAGGCAACTGAAACGTGGCCTTTCCAAATCCTGTCATGGATTGTATCATGTTCGAAAATAAAGTGGTGCAAAGATAATGATTACCAAGTCAATTCTTGGGATTCTTCTTTCTGGTAACGAGATAAACGCCAACGAAAATCAAGATCGCGGCCGTTATTTTAACCCAACTCAAGCTGTCTTTTCCCAATCCGATGGCGAAAACCGTGGCGAACAAAGGTTGCAAATAGATGAAGACCGCAACTGTCGTGGGTTTTAGTTCTTTCATTGAAAGCAAGTTCAGCAAATAGGTCAGAAATGTGGAAATCACTACTACGAATGCCATTTTCAATAAAGCCGATGTTGGAACGATTTGCCACGAAACGACTTCGAATTCACGCCATCCGAAAGGCAAAACCATCAAAAATCCAAAAAGGTAGATCCATTTTACGAACGTGAAAGCGTTGTATTTGTCCATGAGTTTCCGAACCATTATCAGGTAAAGTCCGTAAGAAACCGCGTTCACGAATACGAGTAAATTCCCGAGTGGCGCGTTGGTTGCGCTTCCGATGGATTTTCCGTAGCCTATCAAAACCGCCGTTCCAACCAATCCCAAAATGATTCCGAAAGCTTTCGAAGTCTGCATGCGTTCTTTCATGATGATCGCCGACAAAACCAGGACGATGATTGGCGTCGTACACATCAAAACCGCCGCAGAAATGGGCGAAGTCAGGCTCAAACCCTTGAAAAAAGTGAGCATGTTGAAAGCGACTCCAAAGAAAGCGGCCGCGATGATTCTAGGGAAATCGTTTTTCGCGATTTTTTCTTTTACCGAAAACAGCCACGCGATCCAAAACAAGATCACCGAACCGCCGACTCGCATCACAATGAATCCGAAAGCGCCGACGTGTTTGGGCATGACGTCCTTGGCGATCGTAAAAGTGACGCCGTAAATGATCGAGACCAATGTGGCCGCGACGAGAGCGAGATTCCGCTTCGACATTATTTCAAGGCCGAAATCACATTCTCGACATTCTTGGAGCTGTTTCCAACGTAAATCTTATCGTCGATGATAAAAACCGGACGGCTCAAAAACGTGTAGTGTTCCAGGATGAGATTTTTGTAATCCTGTTCGGATAAATTTTGGTCTTTCAAACCGCGCGCCTTGTAAAGTTGGGCTTTCCGACTAAAAAGCGCTTCGTAACTTCCGGCCAATTCCTTCATGCGATCGACTTCTTTTTCGGTAATCGGATCTTTCTTGATGTCGTGAAGCACAAGATTGTTTTCGGGTAAGGAAGCCAGTATTTTACGGCAAGTGTCGCAAGTCGACAAATAGTAAACGACGTTCATTTCGGTTGGATTTGCCAACAAAGAAAAGCCGAAAAAACGAATTGGCTTATTTTATCCTGAGGAATTTATCCACTTCGGAATACGGCAACATCAAGTCGCGCGGACCGTCGGCGTAGGAAGCGATCTCATAAGTGTTGTAGTAAAGCAAAATGCCTTTATCGGAATAAAAAATCGTCTGTGGAAGCGCGAACTTCTCGTTTTCGAACATCAGTCCACCCGAATTTATTGGCGCGTCGGCTGGAATCCTGAACTTTTCGCGGAAGCGTTTTTCGGCGAGTTTCGTGACGGCCGCAACATCGGTAAAAATCGAATCGCGCGGAATCGAACGTCCGGTTTCCAAATTGAAAAGCAAAGAAGTTTTTCCGCTGTAACCGTGAGCGCCACCCGTGAAAATATAGTGTTGCAGTTCGATGTCGAGCACTTTTTCAGATTTGTGTACCAAGCGCCCGCTTACGTCGCCTTCCCATCCGATCAGTTCTTCGGGATCGTCTTTTTGAAGTTTTTCATAAGACGAGATAAAATCATCTGCTAAACCTTGGTAGTCCTTGGATTCATAGGGATTTTCGCCAAATGTGACGATGCCTTTCAGAGTCGAGAAAATTTTGGCGTTGATGGAATCAGCAGCTTTTCCGTTTTGGGCGACGGGAACTTTAATCGTAATTTTCGGACACAATCCCTGACATTTCAAAGACGTGCGTTTTTCAAAAGTCTTGGTTTCAAACTCAAGTTCCTTTGAGCATGAGGCGATTGCGAAAAATATTAAAAACAAGTAAATGTACCGTTTCATCGGGGCGATGGAATTAGTTAGGCGAATAACTCTAAATTTGCGAATAATTGCATACTTACAAAAATAAATTACATGAAGTTTAACACAAAGACAATACACGGCGGACAGCATCACGATCCCAGCACGGGCGCGGTCATGCCGCCAGTTTATCAAACCTCGACTTACGTTCAGGAAAGTCCGGGCAAGCCTGTTGGCGATTATGAATACAGTCGTGCGGCGAATCCTACGAGAACCGCTTTGGAAAACGCTTTGGCGAGTTTGGAAGGCGGAGCGAAAGGCCTCGCATTTTCATCTGGTCTTGCCGCGACAGATTGCTTGTTGCGGTCGTTGAAAGCCGGAGACGAAGTTATTGCCATGGACGACTTGTATGGCGGAACGTACCGAATGTTTACGAGAATCTACAAAGATTCGGGCATCAAATTCCACTTTATCGACTTGACCGATCTGGAGAAACTGAAAGGCTTGATTTCGGATAAGACCAAAATGGTTTGGGTAGAAACGCCGACGAATCCGTTGATGAAATTGGCAGATATTGCTGAAATCGCTAAAATCACGAAACAACACAAAATCCTGTTCGCGGTCGACAATACTTTTGCGACACCTTATTTGCAACGTCCGCTTGAGCTTGGAGCCGATGTCGTGATGCATTCGGCCACGAAATATTTGGGCGGACATTCTGACGTGATTGCCGGAGCGCTTATCATCAAGGACGCAGAACTGGCCGAGCAACTGCATTTCCAGCAATTCGCTACTGGCGCGACTTTGGGTCCGATGGATTCTTTTTTGGTACTTAGGGGTATCAAAACACTTCACCTTCGCGTGCAACGCCATTGCGAGAACGGGGAAAAAGTGGCTGAATACCTGTCGAAACACGCGAAAATCAAGACGGTTTATTTTCCTGGATTGGAATCGCATCCGTTTCATGAAATCGCGAAGAAGCAAATGTCAGGCTTTGGCGGAATGGTTTCGTTCACGTTCGAATCTGGAGCGAAAGCCGATGCGATATCGTTTCTCGAAAAATTGAAAGTTTTCACGTTGGCGGAATCTTTGGGCGGCGTCGAATCTTTGGCGAATCATCCGGCTTTGATGACGCACGCCTCGATTCCAGAGGAAAAGCGCAAGCAAATCGGAATTACCGACGACCTTGTAAGGCTTAGTGTCGGCGTTGAAGATATTGCCGATCTGTTGACCGATCTCGAACAGGCACTCGCGTAAAAACAAAAAGCCCGGAAGTTGATTCCGGGCTTTTTTATATCTGTAGAAGAAATTCTAGTTCAGGTAGTAAATGTATCCGACATTCAACCAAACCAACCATTCATTCGATTTGTTCTCTTTGTAAACGTCCGGATTCGGGTTCAAACCGTCAACCCAGTTCGAGAAGTAATACTGCCAGCGCAAGTCGATCATCAAGTCGCTCAAAACCGTAAGTTTGTAACGCGTCCCGATACTTCCCACAACAGACCAAGTCGTTCCTCCTGATTGATCGAAAGCGTCGAAATACTTGACCGGCGTAATTACCGGATCTTCGCCCAATTCGCCGTTGCCCAAAGTGGAATAAGCTTTTGGTTTGAAGAAAGAGAATTGTCCGCCCAAACTTACGAATGGTGCCAACATTCCCGGTGAAGCCGAAAACTCTCGGATACTGAAAGGAAAATACTCCAATTGAACACCAATGTTCGTAACCGAAGTTTCTCCGCGCATGGCTTTCAATTGCTGGGCAAAAACGCCGTCGCCTTCTGTCCATTCGCCTTCGTGCTGCAGTTTGGTCTTATTGAACGAAATTTCACTTCTAACCTTGAAATGATCGTTGAAATACGTTTCTGGAGCGTAACAGTTACATTCGGCTCTGTAAGCAAAGTTCAAATAGTGGATGATTCCCACGCCAAAGCCCGTGTTTCCTGCGTTTGTTTTGAAATCGTAACGCTCACCGTAATCGGACATCATGGCTACAGGACCAACAATTGCGCCGATTTCGTGAGAAAATCCAAACTGCGCTTTCGCCTTGTTTGAAAGGCCTAGCATCAGCAAAAAGCTCATGATTAAATACTTGGGCATTGTTCTCTGGGTGTTACAATTCGTGGCAAATATATAAAAATCGAATTCAGTTTGTAAATTAAAGTGAAAAATACTTGAATTGCCTTAGAAATGATATGGAATCGATTAAATCCATGCATTAATGGTATTTAACTGTGCAAATCCTTAGAAAAGAAATAAATCTGTTGCGGAATTGAAAAAATTAACCTTCAGATTTTGTCTATCTGCTATCTTTGCGTCGCTAACGAAAACGTTTTCATAACAAAACGTTAAAAAACGAAATTAAGTATGTCACAATCTATTAATGCCTTTGTTGAGGCAGTGGCGAAAAGAAATCCCAACGAGCCAGAATTCATCCAAGCGGTTCACGAAGTGGCTGAAACCGTAATTCCATTTATCGAGAAAAACACGAAATACCAAGGCCAGATGTTGCTTGAGCGCATGGTCGAGGCCGAGCGAATCATCACATTCCGCATTTGCTGGATCGATGACGCCGGAAAGACGCAGGTAAACCGCGGCTACCGCATCCAGATGAACTCTGCGATCGGACCTTATAAAGGTGGTTTGCGTTTTCACCCATCGGTTAACCTTTCAATCTTGAAATTCCTTGCTTTCGAGCAGACTTTCAAGAACAGCTTGACAACTTTGCCAATGGGCGGAGGAAAAGGCGGATCTGACTTTGATCCAAAAGGAAAATCAGATGTGGAAGTGATGCGTTTTTGCCAAGCTTTCATGACAGAATTGGCCAAACACATTGGAGCGGATACTGACGTTCCTGCCGGAGATATCGGAGTTGGAGGACGCGAGGTCGGATACATGTTCGGACAATACAAAAGATTGCGTAACGAGTTCACCGGCGTTTTGACCGGAAAAGGCATCACGTTTGGCGGATCGCTAATCCGGCCGGAAGCGACGGGTTACGGTTGTGTTTATTTCGCTGAATCAATGCTGGGTACAAAAGGCGATTCTTTCAAAGGAAAAGCGGTTGCGATTTCAGGTTCTGGCAACGTGGCGCAATACGCAGCCGAAAAGGCTACCGAACTTGGAGGAAAAGTCGTCACACTTTCTGATTCGTCAGGTTATATCTACGACGCAGACGGAATCGATGCCGAGAAATTGGCGCACGTCATGGAAATCAAGAACGAGCGTCGCGAACGCATCAGCGAATACACCAAGAAATATCCGAACGCGAAATTCGTAGAAGGAAAACGTCCTTGGGAAGTGAAATGCGACGTTGCGCTTCCTTGTGCAACCCAAAACGAATTGGATGGAGACGAGGCGAAAGCGCTTGTTGCCAACGGAGTTCTCGCGGTTGCAGAAGGTGCAAACATGCCATCGACTCCAGAAGCAGTACTCGAATTCCAAAAAGCGAAAATCTTGTTCGCTCCGGGAAAAGCTTCAAATGCCGGAGGTGTTGCCACTTCAGGTCTTGAAATGTCACAAAACTCGCTTCGTTTGAGCTGGACTCGCGAAGAAGTCGACGAGCGTTTGAAGAACATAATGCTGAACATTCACTCGGCTTGCGTGCAATACGGAAAAGACGGTGATTTCATCGATTACGTAAAAGGTGCGAACATTGCGGGCTTCGTCAAAGTGGCCGATGCGATGCTTGCTCAAGGAGTTGTGTAATCACAATTTCAAGATAATTGGAAGTGCTCTCGATTTTCGGGAGCATTTTTTTTTGAGACAGATAGATAATAGACGGATAGATAATAGACTTTATCGTTTCCGATTTTTGGCAATGGATTATTTTTTGTTCGCCTATCATCCGCGCAAGCGAAATCCAATGAAACAGAGATTTTGTAGGACGGACATTTGTTTCCATTATCTATTCGTCTATTATCTATCCGTCTATAACTATTTAATCGAAAACACGAAATCGGCCATATTTCCGTTTACACTATATTTGTTACCCATTCGCTGGCTATGATCAAGAATTACGTTTTGCTTTTCGCGCTTTTGTTCGCTTTTTTCTTCGGATTTTCCCAGCAGGCGAATTCGGGTTGGAAAGGCTATTTCTCCTATACCGAAATCAAGGATTTGGCGCAAGGCACGAACAAATTCTACGCCGCGTCAGAGAATGCTTTGTTCTCGAAAGATCTGACTTCGAACGTAATCAAGACAATCAATACAGTCGACGGATTGTCGGCTCAGGTAATTTCGGCGGTTTACCACAGTCCGACGTCGAACCGAACGATTGTCGGATATGAAAACGGGCTCATAAACGTCGTGAACCCTGACGGATCGATCGTGAAAGTCGTCGACATCGTAAACAAACAACTTCCGCCTAATATCAAGCGCGTCAACCATTTCACCGAATACAACGGAATCATCTATATTTCGTGCGATTTCGGAATCTGCCAGTACAATCCGGCCAATCTGCAATTTGGCGATACCTATTATATAGGAACAGGTCCGTCTGAGATCGTCATCAAGCAATCGGCTATTTTCAACGGATTCATTTATGCAGCGACAGCCGATTATGGAATCAAGCGCGCCGACGTGACCAATCCGAATCTTATCGACGCCAATCAATGGACGACTGTAACGACAGGTTCTTGGGCTGCGGTGGAAGCGTTCGGAACGCAACTTATCGCCGTGACTTCAACCGGACAATTGAATCGGCTTAACGGAAATGCTTTTGTCTCTTTCGGAAGTTTGCCCGGAGCGCCACGAGACATTCGCGCCACGACCGATTATCTGATCGCGGTCACTGACGGACGCGTCGCGCTTTACAATACGAATTTGGCGGTTGTGGCCCAAGTCTTCAATTACAGCATTCCGGAATTTACCTCGACGTTCACTTGCGCAACTGTCGTGAACCAAAATCTTTATATCGGAAGTCTGGCGCAAGGCGTTTACGTGACTTCGGCAACGAGTCCGGCGATTTTCGAGAACATTTCGCCAGACGGACCAACCAAAAACAACGTGTTTTCACTCAATACACAAACTGCTGATTTGTGGGTGACTTATGGCGATTACACCTATTTCTACGATCCCGATCCTTTGCGTTACCTCGGAATCAGCAAATACAACGCCCAAGGTTGGCTCAACAAACCTTATGCTGACGTGCATCCGACGGGAAAAGACGCAAATGACTTGGTTCGGATGACTTTCAATCCAAACAATACTTCCCAATTTTACGTGAGTTCGTACCACTCGGGACTTTTGAAATTCGAGAACGAATCTTTGGTGACTTTGTACGACAATACGAACAGCGAACTCAATTCTTTGGTCGATCCGAATTTTCCCAGTGGCGTAAGTATCCGCGTCGAACAATCGGCATTTGACAGCCAGGGAAATCTTTGGACGACGGTTGCAAAAGTCTCCGACGGACTCAAAGTGCTGCGCGCCAACGGAAATTGGGAATCAATCGACATGACGCCAATCATCGCCGGATTTTTCCAGGACAGTTACGGTAGAATGCTTATCGACAAGAACAACACGAAATGGATCGTGACTTATGACAACGGTGTGGTCGCTTACAACGAAGCTTCGGCTGAAAAATACAAGAAAATCACGATGGGTTCCGACTTGGGGAATTTGCCGATACAAGATGCCCGCGCGATCGCCATCGACAAGCGAAACCAACTTTGGATAGGCACGCGAAAAGGCTTGAGGGTTTTGCCAGGCGTCGACAGGTTCAATGCCGAAGGACAAATGACCACGAATCCGATCATCATTCTGGACGACGACGGCGTTGCCCAGGAATTGTTATACGAACAAGCCGTGAATGACATTTGCGTGGACGGCGCGAACAACAAATGGATAGGAACGGTCGATTCGGGCGTTTTCATGGTTTCTCCTGACGGACAACAAACGCTGCACCACTTCACGATCGCGAATTCGCCCTTGCCAAGCAACGCAATAAATGACATCGAAATAAACGGACAAACGGGCGAAGTCTACATCGCCACTGACAAAGGTTTGGTATCGTTCAAAGGCGTGAATACTGACCCGAAAGGCGACTTGAACAGCGTTTATGTGTATCCGAATCCGGTTAGGCCAGGATTTGCCGGTACGGTCAAAATTGCCAATCTCGTCGACAAAGCCAACGTAAAAGTCACTGACATCGCCGGAAATCTCGTTTTCGAGAAAACCGCGGAAGGCGGCACGGTAGAATGGGACACGACTGCATTCGGGAAGTACCGAGTGGCTTCGGGTGTTTACATGATTTTTATCGCGACCGACGACGGATCTGAAACCAAAGTCAAAAAAGTGATGGTCGTGCGATGAGCAATTATTAATTATTCATTACTAATTATTAATTCATTTTGCGCGTCACCACAAAAGCCATCGTCATTTCTTCACTGAAATATCAGGACAAAAGCCTGATCGTGAAATGTTTTACCCAATCTGACGGACTCAAATCCTACTTCGTGCACAACGCTTTTTCCTCGAGAAGTGCGACTCGAAAAACCGCTTATTTCCAGCCGCTTTCGATCTTGGAAGTCGAGGCGAACCACAAGAACAAAGGCACGCTCGAGACTTTCAAGGAAATTCGGTTGGCAACGCCTTATGTTACGGTCGCTTCGGACGTGATCAAGAGCACGATCGCGATTTTCCTTTCGGAAGTTTTGCACCACAGCATTCGGGAGGAAGAAAAAAACGAAGCGCTTTTCGAATTTCTGGAAACGGCCTTGATGTGGTTCGATACGCACGATGAGGTCGCGAATTTCCATTTGATCGTATTGCTTCAGGCGACGAAGTTTCTCGGGTTTTATCCGGCTACTTCAAAAAAGGGCGAGCGCTATTTCGAGATGATTGAGGGTGTTTTTTCCGATTCGCTTGCGGTTTCGACTTTGGACGAAAATGAAACGCATTTGTTCAAACGGCTTATGGCCTTGAAATTCGATTCCGACCAAAAGGTGTTTTCAGGAAACGAACGCTCGCAATTGCTCAAGACGCTTTTGGATTATTACGCCTTTCACCTCGACGGATTCAAGCGCCCAAAATCGCTTGACGTCTTAAAAGAAGTTTTTTCATGACCTTCCGACGCAATTATTTCCTGCTTTTTGTAGCGCTTTTCGTCACCGAAATCCTGATTGCGCTTTTCGTTCACGATTCTATAATTCGGCCTTATGTGGGCGACTTGTTGGTTGTGATCTTGATTTACGCTTTTGTTCGCAGTTTTCTCAAAATCTCGGTTAATACTGCAGCTTTCGGAACTTTGATGTTTGCTTTTTTGGTTGAATTTCTCCAGTATTTGCAAATCGTCGACAGGTTGGATTTGCGCGACAACAAAGTTGCAAGAATCGTGATCGGGACATCTTTTTCGTGGGAAGATCTGGCGATGTACGCCATTGGGATTCTAGTTGTTCTTTTAGCTGAAAAGGTGATTTGGAATTCGCGCCCGCGTTAGGGGTTGCAGCGGCATCCTTTTGCGATTCCGATTTTTGTGAAACACCGATGGTTTCCCGCAAAAGATACAGCGGAAAGCCCGGCGACGGCCTGCGGCTGCAACCGCATTCTACTATGTACTTTCTGGCCGGCGCAACGCCCAAACATTCAAAATCTTGCGTTTGCCCAAAGCTTTGATTGTTAGTGAAATGTGATTTTTAGGTAAATTTCGTAAACAGGTTTTCATAAAACGCTGTTATTCATCGCTAAAAATCTGTAATACCGCAGAAACACAGGCTTTAACACCAATTTAAATATTTTTTTGATTACATTCGCGCGTTTTATAAATGCACCAAATGAACGCCAAATTTACGGAATACAAAGGGCTCGATTTGCCGACAGTCGCATCTGAAGTCCTCGATTTCTGGAAGAAGAATCAAATTTTCGAGCAAAGTGTAACCAGCCGCGAAGGCGCGCAACCTTATGTTTTCTTTGAAGGTCCGCCGTCGGCTAATGGTTTGCCCGGAATTCACCACGTCATGGCGCGTGCGATCAAGGATATTTTTTGCCGATACAAAACCCAGAAAGGTTTCCAGGTAAAACGTAAAGCAGGTTGGGATACGCACGGTTTGCCGGTAGAACTAGGAACTGAGAAAGAACTTGGCATCACCAAAGAAGACATCGGCAAGAAGATCACCGTTGAAGAATACAACGAAGCCTGCAAGCGCACGGTTATGCGTTACACCGACGTTTGGAACGACCTCACCGAAAAAATGGGGTATTGGGTAGACATGCAAGATCCTTACGTGACTTACGAACCCAAATACATGGAAACGGTTTGGTGGTTGCTCAAACAGATTTACGACAAGAATTTACTTTATAAAGGTTATACGATCCAACCTTATTCGCCCAAGGCCGGAACTGGTTTGAGCTCTCACGAAGTGAACCAACCTGGCGCTTACCGTGATGTGACCGATACTACGATCGTTGCCCAATTCAAGACTTTGCCGGAAACGCTTCCTGGCTTTTTGCAAGGTTTTGGAGACGTTCACTTTATGGCTTGGACAACGACGCCGTGGACTTTGCCTTCGAATACAGCTTTGACGGTCGGGCCAAAAATCGATTACGTTCTGGTCAGGACGTTCAACCAATATACGTTTGAACCGATCAATGTCGTTTTGGCGAAGAATTTGGTTGGAAAGCAATTCGGTAAAAATTATGTCGAGTCTGGTGATTTCGATACTTACAAAGCCGGTGACAAGCAAATTCCGTATCAGGTTCTGACCGAGTTCAAAGGTTCGGATGTTGTCGGAATCAAATATGAGCAATTGTTGCCATACGCGCTTCCGTACCAAAATCCTGAAAATGCTTTCCGCGTGATTTCTGGCGATTTCGTTACAACCGAAGACGGAACCGGAATCGTGCACACCGCGCCAACATTTGGTGCAGACGATGCCAAGGTTGCAAAAGAAGCTTCGCCTGAAGTTCCGCCGATGCTCGTTTTGGACGAATTCGGAAATCCTGTGCCACTTGTCGATTTACAAGGGAAATTCACGAATCATCTAGAAAGTCTGGACAACCCGAACGGAAACGCTTTGCAGCTTTCGGGCAAATATGTCAAGAACGAATATTACGACGCCGGAACTGCGCCGGAGCGTTCAGCCGATGTCGAGATTTCAATCTATCTCAAGGAAAACAACAACGCTTTCAAGGTCGAGAAATACGTCCACAGTTATCCGCATTCGTGGCGAACGGACGAGCCGCTTTTGTATTATCCGCTGGATTCCTGGTTCATCAAAATGACCGAAGTTAAAGAGCGGATGTTCGATTTGAATGACGAAATCAACTGGAAACCAAAAGCCACAGGCGAAGGCCGATTCGGTAATTGGCTCAAAAATGCCAATGACTGGAATTTGTCGCGCTCGCGTTATTGGGGAATTCCGTTGCCGATTTGGCGCACCGAAGACAAATCTGAGGAAATCATCATCGGATCGGTAGAAGAATTATACAACGAAATCGAGAAATCGATCGCGGCCGGAATCCAGTCTGAAAATCCATTCAAAGGTTTCGAGGCCGGAAATATGTCCGAAGAAAATTACAAATTGGTCGATCTGCACAAAAATGTGGTCGATGCGATCACGTTGGTTTCGGCCTCGGGCAAGCCGATGAAACGCGAAAGCGACTTGATCGACGTTTGGTTCGATTCGGGCGCGATGCCTTATGCGCAATGGCATTATCCGTTCGAGAACAAGGACAAAATTGATGCAAAGAAAGATTTTCCAGCCGATTTCATTGCCGAAGGTGTCGACCAGACGCGTGGTTGGTTCTATACTTTGCACGCGATCGGAACTTTGGTTTTTGATTCTGTAGCTTATAAAAACGTGGTTTCAAACGGACTCGTTCTCGATAAAAACGGACAGAAAATGTCCAAGCGACTCGGGAACGCGGTCGATCCTTTCACGACTTTGGGCGAATTCGGTGCCGATGCCACGCGTTGGTACATGATCTCGAACGCGAATCCTTGGGACAACCTCAAATTCGACCTTGAAGGCGTGGCAGAAGTGCGTCGCAAGTTCTTCGGAACACTTTATAATACGTACAGTTTCTTTGCGTTATACGCCAATATCGACGGTTTCAAGTATTCTGAAGCGGAAATCCCGATGGACGATCGACCTGAAATCGACCGATGGATCATTTCGGAATTGAACACTTTGGTAAAAGACGTCGATTCGTTCTACGCCGATTACGAGCCTACGAAAGCCGCGCGCGCAATTTCCGATTTCGTGCAGGAAAACCTGTCGAACTGGTACGTGCGTTTGTGCCGCAGACGTTTCTGGAAAGGCGAATATGCATCTGACAAAATCGCGGCTTACCAGACGCTTTATACGTGTTTGGTTACGGTTGCGAAGCTTGGTGCGCCAATCGCTCCGTTCTACATGGATCAGCTTTATCGCGACCTCAATAATTTAACGCAAAAGGAAAATTTCGACAGCGTTCACCTCGCAAAATTTCCGGAATTTGTCGACAACTTTGTTAATAAAACGCTAGAGAGCAAAATGGGCAAGGCGCAGACGATTTCGTCCCTTGTACTATCGCTCAGAAAGAAGGAAATGATCAAGGTGCGCCAACCGTTGCAAAAGGTTATGATTCCTGTGCTTGACGCAAATCAGAAGGCTGAAATCGAAGCGGTTTCCGACCTTATCAAGGCCGAGGTTAACGTGAAAGAAGTGGAACTTTTGGACGATGCGTCGGGCGTGCTCGTAAAGCAGATCAAACCGAATTTCAAGGCGCTCGGACCGCGTTTTGGAAAAGATATGGGATTGATTTCCAAAGAAATACAAGGTTTTGATCAAGAGCAGATCGCAGAATTGGAACGCAATGGCGAACTGACGCTTGTCATATCGGGAAAAGATACTACTTTAACATCCGCTGATGTCGAAATATCTTCACAGGATATCGAAGGCTGGCTCGTCGCGAATTCAGGCACAATAACTGTAGCTCTGGATATTACGATTACCGACGAACTCAGGAACGAAGGCATCGCGCGCGAACTTGTGAACCGCATCCAGAACATGAGAAAGGATTCGGGTTATGAAGTGACCGACAAGATCAAAGTGGAAATTCAGAGCGAGAAATCACTCGACAAGGCCATAAATGATTTCGGGCAATACATCAAAGACGAAACACTAACCAAGGAACTGGTCATCAGTGAGAAAGTTGACGGTTCCGATGTCGAATTCGACGATATCAAAACATCAGTATTAATCTCAAAATAACTAAACGAAATGGTAGATGAAAAGATAAGATACTCCGATGCCGATTTGGCGGAGTTCAAGGAAATTATTCTGAAAAAGATTGAAAAGGCCAAAGCAGATCTTGACCTTATAAAAAGCGCCTACATGAACGACTTGAACAACGGCACAGACGACACGTCGCCAACGTTCAAGGCATTCGAGGAAGGAAGCGAAACCATGTCAAAGGAGGCGAACTCACAATTGGCGATCCGTCAGGAGAAGTTCATCCGCGACTTGAAGAACGCGCTTTTCAGAGTAGAGAACAAGACGTACGGAATTTGCAAAGTGACCGGAAAACTCATCGGGAAAGACCGTTTGAAGATCGTTCCTCACGCAACAATGAGTATCGAGGCGAAAAACTTGCAGCGATAACGAGAAAGCCCTGAAAAAGGGCTTTTTTATTGCCCAAATTCCAAAATTCAAATTCCGATCTGTTTTGAAACGACGTCATGGAATTTTCTTTGAAGAAAACAGCTTGATGAATTTGCAGCATTTGTAACGAGATCTGTTGCAATAAATTGGAATTTCGGATTTTAGTTTTGATTACTTCAAAATTACTCTCAATTAAATCACAATTTTTACGTGATTTAGAGAATATTGGAATTTGGTCTTTGGAATTTGGGATTTTCCCCTTTACTTTTGCCGCTTTAACAACTACTGCATGTCATTACGTAACGCGTACCTGCTCATTTTCTTGGTGTTGATCGTAGATCAGTTCAGCAAAATCTATATCAAAACCAATTTTCTTCATGGAGAAGAAGTTCGCGTTTTCGAATGGTTCCGCGTTTTGTTCATCGAAAACGAAGGAATGGCTTGGGGAACGAAAATTCCGGGCACTTACGGCAAGCTTATCTTGACGGTTTTCCGATTGTTGGCCGTAGTCGGAATCGGCTATTGGCTGTGGACGGCGGTAAAGTCGAACAGCTCGCGATATCTCGTCGTGGCAATCGCTTTGATTTTCGCCGGAGCGCTTGGAAACATCATCGACTCTGTCTTTTACGGCGTCCTGTTTTCAACCAGCCACGGACAACTAGCAGAATTGATGTCGCCTCAGCCGTACGGAACTTGGTTTCACGGAAAAGTGGTCGACATGCTGTATTTCCCGATCATCGAAGACTACACGATGCCAACTTGGGTTCCGATTTGGGGCGGAAAACAGATCACGTTTTTCAACGCCATTTTCAACATTGCCGATACGGCGATCTCAGTAGGCGTAGGAATTTTGATCGTGTTCAACAAACGCGCTTTCCACAAGAAAGAAGATCCGGCGATGCCCGTTTCTGACGAAATCTAAAACTCGTATGTTTTGTCGGGCGTGACGCAAAAATCAAGTTTGACGTCACTTTCGAAAACATCTTCCCAAGGTTCGACCGCTTCGAAGAAAGACAGTCCGATCTTGATTGTATCGGGTCGGCATTTGGCCAGGAATCTATCGTAAAAACCTTTTCCGTAACCCACTCGATTTCCCGTTTCGTCGAAACACAAAAGCGGCACGAAAACCACGTCTATCTTATCTGGCGCGATCTCAATTCCGCTTGACGGTTCTGGAATTCCGTAAGAATTGACTGCGATTTTTGTGTTGTCCGTAAGCAGGAAATGCGTCATTTCTCGCGTCCCGAAGTCTGATTTTGAAATCAGGATATTTTTGTCCTTTCCGGAAAGCAGGTGCAAAACCAGTTCAGTGTCGACTTCGTTCTGTTTTTGGATCGGAAGAAAAATGTGGTAAAAATCGTGTTCCCAAATTTGAAGTTGCAGCAATCGGTTGGCGATCGCAAGGCTTTTTTCCTCGACCTGGCCTGAAGTCAGTTGCAGCCGAAGCGTTTTGTAGGCAATCCGTAAATCCTGTTTTGTGAACATCTTATAAATTTTCGCTGTTAAAAGTACTTAAAATTCAGTTTTGGACGATTCGCCCGATACTTTAAAACGACCTGATTCGTTACATTTGTAGACTATGGAATCTCCTACTTTGGCCTTGCAAATACAGACGTTGCCCGATTCTCCGGGCGTGTATCAGTATTACGATAAGGACGAAAAACTGCTTTATGTCGGGAAAGCGAAAAACCTCAAAAAACGGGTTTCTTCCTATTTCAACAAACTGCACGACAACGCTCGTACCAACGTTATGGTGCGAAAAATCGTCACTATAAAACACATCGTCGTCTGGAGTGAAAGTGATGCGCTTTTGCTCGAGAACAACATGATCAAGAAGTTGCAGCCGCGGTTCAACGTCATGCTCAAGGACGACAAGACTTATCCGTGGATCTGCATCAAACGCGAGCCTTTTTCAAGGATTTTCTCGACTCGCAAAATGATAAAGGACGGATCGGAATATTTTGGTCCGTACACGAGTTTCAAGACGATTTACACGATTCTGGATATGATCAAGGCGTTGTATCCGTTGCGAACCTGCAATTATGACTTGACGCCGCAAAACATCAAGGCCGGAAAATTCAAGGTTTGCCTCGAATATCACATCGGGAATTGCAAAGGTCCGTGCGAAGGCCACGAGCCGCTTTCTGTCTATCAGGATCACGTCGACCAGATTCGCGAGATTCTCAAGGGGAATTTCAAGGACAGTTTGCGCGAGTTCAAACGACAAATGCAGGAATTTGCGTCCGAAATGGAATTCGAGAAAGCGCAGATCATGAAAAACAAGATCGACGTTCTCGAAAATTATCAGTCGCGTTCCATGGTTGCGAATCCGAAGATCACCAATGTCGATGTGTTCTCGATCGTGTCTGACGAAGCCGCGGCTTACATCAATTATCTGCAAATCATGCACGGATCGGTCATTCGATCGCATACTTTGGAACTGAAGAAAAAGCTCGATGAATCGGATGAAGAACTGCTCGAGATAGGAATCGTCGAGATCATGGAAAGATTTGAGCTCAAACTCAAGGAAGTCATCGTGCCATTTCAGGTCGATTTGGGCGAGAAGGTCAACATCACCGTTCCGCAGCTGGGCGACAAAAAGCAAATTCTGGAACTTTCCATCAGAAATGCGAAATACCATCGCATGGAACAGATGAAACAGATGCAAATCGTCGATCCGGACCGACACACGACGCGAATCATGGCACAAATGAAAAAAGATTTGCGATTGCCTGCCGAGCCGCGCCACATCGAGTGTTTCGACAACTCGAACATTCAGGGAACGAATCCGGTTTCGGCCTGCGTCGTTTTCAAGGACGGAAAACCCAGCAAGCGCGATTATCGCCATTTCAACATAAAAACGGTCGAAGGCCCGAACGATTTCGCCTCGATGGAAGAAGTCGTTTTCCGTCGTTACAGACGATTGTTGGACGAGAACGAACCGCTTCCGCAATTGATAATCATCGACGGCGGAAAAGGCCAACTTTCGGCGGCGTTGAAAAGCCTTGAGATTTTGGGCTTGAGAGGAAAAATCTCGATCATCGGGATTGCCAAACGACTCGAGGAATTGTTTTATCCGGAAGATCCGATTCCGTTGTATCTCGACAAAAAGTCCGAAACGTTAAAAATCATCCAGCAACTCAGGAACGAGGCGCACCGTTTCGGGATTACGCATCACAGGGACAAACGCAGCAAGGGCGCGCTTGTAACGTCTATGGAAACGATTCCGGGAATTGGCGAAAAGACGATGCAGACCTTGATCAGGCACTTCAAATCTGTAAAGCGATTGAAAGAAGCCGAAGAATCTGCTATCGCCGAGGTAATCGGACCGTCGAAAGCCAAAAAAATAGTCGAATTTTATCATCCGCAAAACCAAACGAAATGATCCAAACCGCGCAAGATTTTTACAAAAGCCGCTTTTTGCTGGTTTTTTGTCTTGCGTTTTTGTTTCCGATGCTCACTTTCGCCCAAATCGATTCTGTCGTAAAACCGCGTCCAAAGGTCGGATTGGTCTTGAGCGGAGGCGGCGCCAAAGGTTTTGCGCACATCGGCGTTCTCAAAGTTCTCGAAAAAACCGGCGTCAAGATCGATTATATCGGCGGAACGAGCATGGGCGCGATCATCGGCGGACTCTATGCTTCGGGTTACAACGCCACGCAAATCGACTCGATTTTCCGTCAGACGAATTTCGACGAACTCTTGGGCGATTACATTCCGAGGTCATCGAAAAACTTCTACGGAAAGCGCAACGACGAACTTTACGCTTTGTCGCTTCCGTTCCAAAAAATGCGAATCGGGATTCCGCGCTCGTATTCCAAAGGAATGTATACGTTCAACCTGATTTCGCGATTGACGCATAACGTTCGCCACGTGCGCGATTTCAACGAACTTCCGATTCCGTTTTTTTGTATTGCGACAGATATCGAAACCGGAAAGCAGGTTTTGCTGAACAAAGGTTATCTGCCTCAGGCAATCCGCGCGAGCGCTGCACTTCCTACGGTTTTCAGCCCGGTCGAACTGAACGGACAATTGCTCGTGGACGGCGGCGTGGCCAACAATTATCCAATCGAGGAAGTTCGGGCGATGGGCGCCGACATCATCATCGGAGTCGACGTCCAGGACGATCTCAAAGCGCGCGATTACCTTGGCGACGCGACCAAAATCCTGTCGCAGATCTCGAATCTCGAGATGATCGAGAAAATGAAGGTCAAAAAAGAACACACCGATATTTACATTCGTCCCGATATGTCGGCTTACAGCGTGATTTCGTTCAGCAACGGCTCTTCGATAATCGATGAAGGCGAACGTGCAGCTTGGCAACAGGCCGAAAAACTCACGGCGATTTCGGTGAAACGAGGCGCGTATAAACGCGAAGATATTCCAATCAAAAAAGACAGTCTCGAGATCAAGAACGTGTCGATCGACAAACTCGACAATTTTACGCGGGCTTATATCATCGGGAAACTTCGGTTCAAGAACGGCAGTAAAATCTGTTATGACGATTTGAGGAACGGCATCGACAATTTGACCGGAACGCAGAATTTCAGCTCGATCACGTACACTTTGGACAAAACCGAAAACGGGGACGATCTGCATCTGAACCTGATCGAAAACCCGATTCGCACTTATCTCAAATTCGGGCTTCATTATGACGGATTGTACAAAAGTGGAATTTTAATGAACGTGACGACAAAACGCGTTTTATTCAAGAACGACGTGGTTTCGGCCGATGTGATTTTGGGAGACAACTTTCGGTATGTGGTTGATTATTATGTCGATAACGGATTTTATTTCAGCTTCGGATTCCGTTCGCGCTACAACAGTTTCAACAGGAATGTCGGTACCGATTTCAACAACGGCGCAATCCTCGACCAACTCGGACTCAATACGTTGAATATCAATTTTTCAGATTTATCGCATCAGGTTTACGTCCAGACTTTGTTCATGCAGAAATTCATGATTGGCGCGGGAATCGAGTACAAACACCTCAAAATCAAATCGGAAACCATTCAGAACGCCACGATTTCGTCGGTTTTCGAGAAAAGTGATTACGTGAGCGCCTTGGCTTATCTGCGTTATGATTCTTATGACAATCGCTATTTTCCGAAGAAAGGTTCGTTTTTTTCAACCGATTTCCAATCCTATTTGTACTCTTCGGACTACAACAACAACTTCAAAAGATTCTCGATCTTGAAGGCCGAAGCCGGAATCGCCAAGACCTTTTTCCGGAAATTCACCACGAAACTCGATGCAGAAGCCGGTTCCGCGGTTGGCGATCACAGCATTCCGTTTTTCGATTTTATCCTTGGCGGATATGGATTCAACGGCGTGAACAACATCCGACAATTTTACGGATATGATTTCCTGGGCATTTCGGGCGACAGCTATATAAAGGCCGGAGCGACGCTTGACTACGAGATTTTCCGCAAAAACCACATCAACTTTTCGGCCAACTTCGCCAACATTGGCGACAATCTCTACGACGACGGTTCTTGGGTTTCCTGGCCAAAATATACGGGTTACGCGATCGGCTACGGAATGGAAACCGTAATTGGTCCGGTCGAAATCAAATATTCGTGGTCGCCGGAACTTCCGAAAGGCTTCACGCAATTCAGCGTCGGATTCTGGTTTTGATGCAAAAACTTCAAAACATTCCGAAGTTTTTTTCAGAAAGCGATATATTTGGGCTTCAAACAAACCAATCATTTAAATTATAACCCTTTTATATGTCTATTTGGAAAAGAAAACCATTGACACTGTTGCTGTCAGAAGCTTCGGAGTCTGAAAAAGGATTGAAAAGAACACTTACGGCCTGGTCGTTGGTCGCTTTGGGAATCGGAGCGATCATTGGAGCAGGTTTGTTCGTTAGAACGGCCACGGCGGCAGCTCAAAATGCCGGACCATCTGTTACAATAGGATTCATCATCGCGGCTATCGGATGCGCTTTGGCGGGATTGTGTTATGCAGAATTGTCCTCGTCAATCCCAATCTCGGGTAGCGCGTACACTTACACTTACGCGACTATGGGAGAATTCCTTGCCTGGATTATCGGTTGGGATTTGATTCTTGAATATGCTGTTGGGGCTGCGACCGTCGGAATCGCCTGGAGTGAATACTTAAACAATTTACTGGTCTCGGTGCTACATGTCGACCCCATACCTTATGGGTTGTCGCACTCGCCGTTTCAGGAATCTGCTACTGGCGAACATGGAATCATCAACTTGCCGGCGCTTGCCATTGTGGCTGCTATTAGTTTGTTGCTGATAAAAGGTACAAAGGAATCGGCTTTCGTAAACGGCTTGATCGTTATCGTCAAAGTTGCTATCGTTATCGCCATTATTTTTATCGGATGGCAATTCATCAATCCTATAAACCACGCAACTTACATTCCAGAACCTTCGAAATATGTCGACGACGCCGGAGTTTCACACAGTTTTGGCGGCATTCTCGGAATTTTGGGTGCGGCGGGAACGGTTTTCTTTGCCTTCATCGGATTTGACGCGGTTTCGACTGCGGCTCAAGAAACCAAAAACCCGAAACGCGATATGCCAATCGGTATTCTCGGATCGCTTGCCGTTTGTACGATTCTCTACATTTTGTTCGCCCATGTCTTGACCGGAGTCGCCACTGTTGAAGATTTCAGATCTGGTGGAAAAGAAGCTTCCGTGGCATTTGCCATCAATAAGTACATGATCGGTTACGAGTGGCTTGGATCGTTCGTGACGGTCGCCATCTTGGCCGGATTCTCATCTGTGATCCTTGTGATGCTTTTGGGTCAATCACGCGTTTTTTATGCAATGGGTAAAGACGGACTTTTGCCGAATTTCTTCAGTCACTTACACACGAAATATCAAACGCCTTATAAAGCGAATCTTGTGATCCTCGTGATCGTCGGACTTTTTGCGGCCTTTATTCCTGGTGATGTGGTTGGTGACATGACAAGTATCGGAACTTTATTCGCATTTATCCTGGTGTGTATCGCGGTAATCGTACTTCGCAAACGCGAGCCCAATATGGTGAGGGAATTCCGCACACCGTGGGTTCCTTTCGTCCCTATTTTGGGCGTCGCTGTCTGTTTGGCGATGATTTACGGATTGGGTTGGCTAAACTGGTTGCGACTCGTTGCATGGATGGTTGTCGGCGTCGTTTTCTACTTCTCTTACGGAAGAAAGCACAGCAAGCTTAACAAACCATCGAAGTAAATCCGAAAAGACAAATACCAAAACTCCGGCCAATCGACCGGAGTTTTGTTTTTATAAATTATCCGTAAAAAAACACCTCGAAATTTTAATTTTTCCGATATTTGGAGCTATGACACCTTGGAAAGATTTATTGTCGCACCTCAAGTTCATGATCAAGAGAAATCCTGAATGAACAAGCTTTTGCCGACAATTCGCATCGGCCACAGATGCACCTAAAGTGGCAATAATCTAATCTTTCTGTTATGCCTATTTATCACAAACTCGGCGATTTTCCGCAAAAGCGACATACACAGTTCGAGAAACCGAATGGCGGCCTTTATTACGAGCAATTGTTCGGGACCGAAGGCTTTCACGGACATTCCTCGCTGTTGTATCACGTGCACCGTCCGACTCAGGTCAAGGAGATTCTGAGGTCGTATTCGGTCGAGCCGAAAATTGCCATCGACAAGAACATAAAATCCTTGCTTTTCAAAGGATTCGAGCTAAAACCTGCTGACGATTTCCTCGAAAGCCGAACCGATATGTTGGTGAATTCCGACTGTATTATCGGGCTGGCCGCGCCTAGAAAGTCACTTCGTGAGTATTTCTACAAAAACGCCGATTCTGACGAAATGCTGTTCATCCACAAAGGAAGCGGGAAACTGCGCACCATGATGGGCAACATTCAATTCGAGTATGGCGATTATCTGATCATTCCTCGCGGGATGATTTACCAGATCGATTTCGAAACCGAGGACAATCGCTTGTTTTACGTGGAATCTCACGCGCCGTTCTACACTCCGAAGCGCTACAAAAATGCTTCGGGACAACTACTTGAGCATTCGCCGTTTTGCGAGCGCGATTTCAAAATGCCGACCGAACTCGAAACGCACGACGAAAAAGGCGATTTCGTGATCAAGATCAAAAAGGAAGGCATGTTGCACGAAATGGTTTATGCGACGCATCCGTTTGACGTCGTTGGTTGGGATGGCTACAATTTTCCTTACGGATTCTCGATCCACAACTTCGAACCGATTACGGGGCGCGTGCACCAACCGCCTCCGGTGCATCAAACTTTCGAGACTTCGACTTTTGTCGTCTGTTCTTTCTGTCCGCGTTTGTATGATTATCATCCGAAAGCGATTCCGGCGCCTTACAACCATTCGAACATTGATTCCGATGAGGTTTTGTACTATGTAGACGGAGATTTCATGAGCCGGAACAACATCGAACAAGGCCATATCACGTTGCATCCGAAAGGCATTCCGCACGGGCCGGCGCCTGGCGCAATGGAGCGTTCCATCGGGAAAACCGTAACAGAAGAATTGGCCGTAATGGTCGACACGTTCAAGCCGTTGAAAGTCACCGAGGCCGCGATGGGCTTGGACGATGGACAATACTATAAATCCTGGGTAGAATAATGTACAAAGAAAAATTGCCTAACGACCAATTGGCGCTGGTTTTCAGTATCATCGCATTGGCGTTGCTGCTTTTGGGTTGCTGTTGCGGACTTTTTGCGATCGTTTCGCTAGGATTGGCAATTACGGCATTGGTGATCGCAGTTAAAGGACTCAAGTTGTATGACGCGAATCCCGAAGCTTATGTCGAATCGAGCAAAAACAATCTCACGGCGTCCAAAATCATGGGAATCATCGGGATCGTTCTCAGTGCAGTAATCTTGTTCATACAAATTGGATATTTCGCTTTGGTCGGAACAATGGCGACTACCGAAAGTTGGAAGACATTTTTGGAGAATCTGGGAAACAATCGCAAAACTGAACGCACTTACGACGCGACAGACACGATTTACACTGAAATGCCAGTAGACACAGTCGCTACGGACACAATCACATTTGAATAAAAACAAACACATCATGTCAAAAGAAGTAAAATCGGTCGAGTACGGCCTTGAAAAAATATTTGAGGGCGCGCAGGATTTCTTGCCGCTATTGGGAACAGATTACGTGGAGCTTTACGTCGGAAACGCCAAACAAGCCGCGCATTATTACAAAACCGCTTTCGGGTTCCAGTCTTTGGCTTACGCCGGATTGGAAACAGGCGTGAGAGATCGCGCGTCTTACGTTTTGCAACAAGGCAAGATCAGACTCGTGCTGACAACGCCTTTGACGAACGATTCGATCCTGAACGACCACCTGAAAAAACACGGAGACGCGGTAAAAGTCGCGGCTTTGTGGGTTGAAGATGCCAGAAGTGCGTTCGAGGAAACCACAAAACGCGGAGCGAAACCTTTCATGGAACCAACTGTCGAGAAAGACGAATTCGGTGAAGTGGTTCGTTCCGGAATCTACACTTATGGAGAAACCGTGCACATGTTTGTCGAGCGCAAAAACTACAATGGACCGTTTTTGCCGGGTTACGTGAAATGGGAATCCGACTATAATCCAAGTGACACCGGACTGAAATACATCGATCACATGGTGGGGAACGTCGGTTGGAACGAGATGAACACGTGGGTGAAGTGGTACGAGGAAGTCATGGGATTCGTGAATTTCCTTTCGTTCGACGACAAACAGATCAATACCGAATATTCTGCATTGATGTCAAAAGTCATGTCAAACGGAAACGGACGCATCAAATTCCCTATCAACGAACCGGCCGAAGGAAAGAAAAAATCCCAAATCGAGGAATATCTCGATTTCTACGGCGGACCCGGAATCCAGCACATGGCAATCGCGACAGACGATATCCTGACGACAGTGACGCAATTGCGCGAAAGAGGCGTCGAGTTTTTGTCAGCGCCACCCGCTGAATATTATGCCGATGTTCCGAATCGTCTTGGCGAGCACATGAAAATGATGAAGGAAGATCTGAACGTGATCCAAAAGCTCGCGATTTTGGTTGATGCCGACGAAGAAGGTTATTTGCTTCAGATTTTCACCAAACCGCTTCAGGATCGTCCGACGCTTTTCATAGAAATCATCCAACGAATGGGAGCGAAAGGCTTTGGTGCCGGAAACTTCAAAGCATTGTTCGAGTCGATCGAAAGAGAGCAAGCTAAACGCGGAACTCTCTAAAAAAGAATTGTTTACAATAGAAAATGTCTGCTTTTGCGGGCATTTTTTGTTTTCGCACGAATCAAGTCTGCAACGCCAAGTTTAAAATAACATTAGAATTCGCAAAAAAGGCATTTACGAAAACGTTTTCATTGTAAAATTTCTGTTAAATCGGAATTTTTTATTGCAATTATGCAAAACCGACGTAAATTTGCATCGCATTCAAGGGGTGGTTTCCTTGTCTCGCAATAAGTTTTTCATAATTATAGTTTTTTGGTTGGTTAATAGCATTGAGCCCGTTAGGAATTTCCTGACGGGTTTTTTGTTTTATCATTTTTTTTGGAACGGAAATTGCCTAGACGCCCAAAAAAAAAGCTATTTTTAGAACATGAAAAAGGTAATAGTATTCTTATTATTTGTCTTGACCGCCGGATTCACGACTCCAAGAGAAGATGCATTTGGCGTGGGAGAATACTTCAAATTCCGCATTCACTACGGTTTGGTGAACGCCGGTTATGCGACGCTTGAGGTTCAGGAGTCGATGAAAAACGGGAAAAAGATGTTCCACTCGGTGGGAAAAGGCTGGACAGTTGGAATGTCTCGGTTTTTCTTCAAGGTAGACGACACTTACGAGAGTTATTTCGACAAGATGACGTGTGTCCCGGTTCAGCACGTGAGAAAGATCGATGAAGGCGGATACATTCGCAACTCCGAAGCATTTTTCGACCAGGACGCAAATCGCGTTCTCGTAAAGGATTACAAGCGCAATAAGGAGAAAACCTACGTGATTCCAGAAAAGACTCTCGACGCCGTTTCTATGTTCTATTACCTCAGAAACCATCCGAGCATCGACAAAATGACAGTCGGTCAAGCGATCACGGTCGACATTTTTTTCGACGACGAGGTGATCAAGTTTAAGTTAAAATACATTGGTCAGGAAGATATATCGACTAAATTTGGGGTCGTTCCAACGATGATTTTCCGACCGCTAGTCCAGTCGGGCCGCGTTTTCAAAGAGGAAGAGAGCCTTACTGTCTGGATTTCAGACGATGATAACAAAGTACCGATTCGAATCAAGGCAAGTTTGGCTGTCGGTTCCATCAAAGCAGATCTCGAAAGCTTCAAGGGACTCAAACATTCATTCAAAGTAAAAGCTAAACCCTGATGGCCGACTCTAAAATATCGGATGAAATCCTTGATAACCTTGAGGAGAAATTCCGTGCCATTGACCAAAAAACCGAAACGCATCTCGAAGGTTTGCTCTGGTCGAAACCGATCACTTATTGGGATTACATCCAAACCGATGCACTTCTGAACCTTCAAATACAACGCACGACTTTGCCCGATGAAATGGTTTTCATCATGTATCATCAGGTAAACGAGCTGCTTTTCAAAATGATTTTGTGGGAAATCGAACAGGTTTGCCATACAGATAAACTCACGACGAAATTCTTCACGGAGCGATTGACGCGGATTTCGCGCTATTTCGATCTTTTGACCAATTCGTTCGACATCATGGGCGACGGAATGGAAGTCGAGCAATACATGAAATTCCGAAATACGTTGACGCCTGCAAGCGGATTCCAAAGCGCGCAATATCGCCTGATCGAATTTGCCTCGACCGATCTTATAAACCTTATAGATTACCGATTCCGTGCGACGATCGACAGGAATACACCGTTTTCACACGCTTTCGAACATCTGTATTGGCAAGCGGCCGGAAAGGATTATCACACGGGCAGAAAATCGGCGTTGCTCAACAATTTCGAGAAAAAGTACAAAGACGAATTCCTTCGCTTCATGCAGGAATACAACACCATAAACCTGTGGCGCAAATTTTCGGAACTTCCCGAAGAGGATCGCCAAAACCCCGAATTGAGAGAAGCCATGCGCCATTACGACCACACGGTAAACGTAAAATGGGTCATGGGACATTTGAATGCCGCGCGAAAATACATCGACAGCGGACAAGGAGACGGCGAGGCGACCGGAGGCAGCGACTGGAAAAAGTACATGCATCCGAAATACCAACGCCGTATTTTCTTCCCTGAACTTTGGAGCGAGGAAGAACTCAGGAATTGGGGCGAGGAAAAAAGTGTAACTGCGTAAAATCAAAGCATTGAAAAGACTACAACTACTGATTTTACCCGTATTCCTGTTGCTTTTTGCCTGTGGTAAATCTGATGAAGAAAAAACGGTCAAGAAACCTGTTGCCGAAAAGAAAATCGAGATCGTTGAATTTGGGTTCAAGCTCAACGATTTCGATGTTTTGAACGATACGATCGTTTCGGGCGACACTTTCGGAAGCATTCTCGAAGAACAAAATTTCAATCCTACGCAAATCCATGATATTGTCGAGCAGGTTCGCGATACTTTTGATGTCAGAAAAATCAGGGTCGGAAAACCTTACACGATCCTTCGCACGAAAGACGCGTCCAAAAAAGCACAGATTTTCATCTATCAACCCGACAGACTTAGTTATTACGTGGTCGATCTGCGTGATTCGATTGCCAAATCTTACAAGAAAGTCCGTCCGATAAAAATCAGAAGACGAACGATCGCCGCGGCACTCGACGGATCGCTCACCGAAGAACTCGAACGCCAAAAGGTCGATCCGGCGCTGGCCAATCAAATTTCTACGGTTTACGCTTGGTCAATCGACTTCTTCAAACTCCAAAAAGGCGACAAATTCGCGATCACTTTTACCGAAAGATTCATCAACGACACGATTTACGACGGCGTCGAAGAAATGGAAGCCGCTTTTTTCGAATACAAAGGCAAACTCATTTACGCCTTTCCTTTCGTCCAGGACACGACTCGCGGCAAAGTCGCTTATTTTGACGAAGAGGGAAAAGTCCTCAAGAATTTCTTCCTCAAAGCGCCACTCAAATTCAGCCGTATTTCCTCTCGATTTTCGAGAAACCGATTCCATCCGGTGCAACAGGTTTGGAAAGCGCACAAAGGTACAGATTACGCCGCGCCAACGGGAACTCCAATCATGACCACGGCATCGGGAGTCGTCGAACAAACCGGCTATACGACAGGAAACGGAAATTTCGTGAAAGTCAAACACAACGGCACTTATTCAACCCAATACCTGCACATGTCCAAAATTCTCGTAAGACGTGGACAGCGCGTTACGCAAGGCGATGTGATAGGACGCGTAGGAAGTACAGGATTGGCGACCGGTCCGCACGTTTGCTATAGATTCTGGAGAAATGGCGTGCAGGTCGATCCGCTTGGGTTGCGATTGCCGAACGCCGAACCGATGGACAAGCGATACAAAGACCGCTTTATTGCCGAAATGACGCCTCTCAAACGCGAACTTGACAGCGTCGCTGAGAAGAAATTCGGAAGTTTGACGAAAGGTTAACCCAAATCAGGAAAGGTTTAAGTCGAATTAGTCGCGATTTGGTTATTTTTGCGTGTCAAAAAAACGATTATGCCTTTACCTAAAATAAATCCGGAAACGACTGCCGCTTGGCAGGAACTATTGCAACACCACGGACATTTGTGCCATATCCCGATGAAGAAACTCTTCGAGGAAGACGCGCAAAGAGCCCAGAAATTCCACATCAGCTGGAACGATTTTCTGGTCGATTATTCCAAGAACATCATCAATCAGGAAACGATAGATTTGCTTTTGAAGTTGGCTGACGAAGTCCAATTGAAAGAAGCGATGTCCAAATATTTCGCGGGCGATGCGATAAACGCTACCGAAAAACGAGCGGTTTTGCACACGGCTTTGAGAGCGCCAGAAAATGCGTCTATAAAAGTTGACGGCGAAAACGTGATGCCAGAAGTTTATTCGGTCAAGAATAAAATCAAAAACTTCACTTCCGAGGTAATTTCAGGCACCCGAAAAGGTTTCACCGGAAAGACTTTCACTGATGTCGTGAACATCGGGATCGGAGGATCTGATTTGGGTCCGGCGATGGTTGTCGAAGCACTCAAGTTCTACAAAAATCATCTCAATGTTCATTTCGTATCGAACGTAGACGGCGATCACGTGAACGAAGTCATCAAGAATCTCGATCCTGAAACGACTTTGTTTGTCGTGGTTTCGAAGACTTTCACGACTCAGGAAACGTTGAGCAATGCCGAAACGATCCGCAAGTGGTTTTTGAAATCAGCAAAACAGGAAGACGTGGCCAAGCATTTTGTCGCGGTTTCTACCAACGTCAAGAAAGTGACCGAATTCGGAATCGATCCTGACAACGTTTTCCCAATGTGGGATTGGGTTGGCGGACGTTTTTCACTTTGGAGCGCAGTCGGGCTTTCGATTGCTTTGGCTGTCGGATTCGAAAATTTCGACGATTTGCTGAAAGGCGCCAACGAAATGGACGAGCACTTCAAAACGACAGAATTTTCTCAAAATATTCCGGTCGTTCTGGCACTTTTGAGCGTTTGGTATAACAATTTCTTCGGAAGCGAAACTGAAGCTTTGATTCCGTACACACAATATTTGAACAGACTTGCGCCCTACTTGCAACAAGGCACGATGGAAAGCAACGGAAAATACGTCGACAGAAACGGAAATGTCGTGAATTACCAAACCGGAACAATCATCTGGGGCGAACCGGGATCGAATTCTCAGCATGCGTTTTTCCAGTTGATCCACCAAGGCACGAAGCTGATTCCGACAGATTTCATCGGATACGTCAAGCCGTTGCATGGCGATTGGGATCATCACGACAAATTGATGTCGAACTTTTTCGCGCAGACAGAAGCTTTGATGAACGGAAAAACCGCGTCGCAAGTCCAGGCCGAGTTCGATAAAATGGGCGTTTCGGACGAAGACGCGAAAGCACTGAAACCGTTCAAGGTCTTCGAAGGTAACAAACCGACAAACACGCTTTTGATCGAAAAATTGACTCCGAAATCGCTTGGAGCTTTGGTCGCACTTTACGAACACAAGATTTTCGTGCAAGGCGTAATCTGGAACATTTACAGCTTCGATCAATGGGGCGTCGAGCTCGGAAAGCAATTGGCCAGCACGGTTTTGGACGAAATCAATTCCGGAAAAGTGGGCGAGCACGACAGTTCTACGAGCTTTTTGTTGAACGCTTTCCTGTCCAAAAAATAATTTCAATCGATTCCATATAACAAGCCTCGCCCTGAAAGCGGGGCTTTTTTGCGCTTAAATTCCTATATTTGGGTTTCCAAACAACCAAATTTTCGATGGATAAATTCGCTCATATCATTCAACAAGCGCACTCCGGTTGGGCTTATATCACTTTGCTGGTTTTGGTAATCGCGGTCATAAACGGAATCGCAGGATTCACTTCGGCTCGTGAATTCAAAGCTTCAGATCGTCGCCTCGGGCTTTTTGCGTTGATCGCTTCCCATATTCAATTGGTCATCGGGCTCATCACTTATTTTACTTCGCCACTTGGTCTTTCGGCTTTCGGACAGATGAAAAACGCCGCATTGCGTCTGACTTCTTTGGAACATCCGTTGGTGAATATCATCGCGATCGTTTTGATAACTATCGGATGGTCGAAGCACAAACGGAAAGAGCTGAGCAAAGACAAATTCAAGTGTTTCGCGATATTTTACACCTTGGGATTGGTCTTTTTGTTAAGTCGGATTCCATGGAAACTTTGGTTCTAAAACCACTCAGGCGCTCTAAAAGGCGCTTTTTTCGTCTAAAGGAACAGTATTTGTAAAGGCGTTCCCGCGATAAAATCTCGAATATGAAGAATAAAACAATACTTTTTACCGCTTTCGGACTGCTCGCTTTGTTGTCGATTTTCGGATTCCAAACAATACAACAGCCTGTGCAACAGTCAAAAGCGACACAAGACTCGATTGCCAAAAACGCAAAAGTCGCCGACAGTCTCAAACTTGTTTCGAACCTGAAACTCAAGGTTTTCAAAAAAAGCGCCCACGCCTCGTATTACCACGATAAGTTCAACGGAAAAAGAACCGCGAGCGGACGCAAATTCAGCAACAAAGGCTACACGGCGGCGCATCGCAAACTGCCTTTCGGAACAAAAATCAAAGTGACGAACGAAGCCAACGGAAAGTCGGTTATCGTGGAAGTCACTGATCGCGGGCCTTTCACAAGAGGACGCGACATCGATCTCACAAGACGCGCCTTCATGGACATCGCCGGAGCAGGTTGGGGCGGCGCGCTAAAAGTGACGATCGAGGTCATCGAGTAACCCAAACACCTAAATATGAAGCGGATCTTAGCCCTGATCGTCTTCTTCTCACTGTCAATCGCAGTCGTTTCCTGTTCTTCGAGAAAAGGCGGGAGCGCATCGGTTTACAAGCGAAATGTCGAAGCATCTTACTATCACGACAAATTCAACGGACGTCGCACGGCGAGCGGAGACAAATTCCACAACAGCGATTTGACCGCGGCTCACAGAAAACTGCCTTTCGGAACGAAATTGCGTGTTACCAACGTCAAGAACGGCGAATCCGTAATCGTAACTGTCAACGATCGCGGTCCGCACAAAAGCGGTCGCGAAATCGATTTGAGCAAACGCGCTTTCATGTCGATCACAGACAACAAAAACCACGGATTCATTCGAGTTAATATGGAAATCGTGAACTAATGGGAAAAACTCCACTATCGGATTCGGAAAAAGTAGACCAATATATCGCTGCTTTGGACGCGACTTCTCAAGAAATCGTCCGGTTTTTGCGTGAGCTTTTCCTAACTTCTGACAGCGAAATTTCAGAACACATCAAATGGAATTCGCCCGCCTTTTACTTCAATGGCGAAATGGCCGAATTCGATCCGAAAGAGTACAAACGCGACTTGGCCGTGATCAATCTGCATCGCGGAAAGTTACTTGTGGTTTTTCCGACGGGAAATAAAATCGATCCACAAATCGGACTTAATGGGAAAGACTATCCCGACGGCCGAAAAATCGTCGAAATCCTTAACATTGGTCACACGAAAGAATTGTCTGACAAACTTCAGTCAGGCGTAAAAGATTGGTTGTCAAGGGTCGACCGCAATTTGCAAGATTAGAACAACCTTAGAAATCGTTTTCGTAAGATTAACACAAAATTAAGTTCGGTTAGTTCGGTATGAGCCGAACCAAAACTAACTTTGGGGTCAATTTTTTACCGAAAATGGATATCCAAAAAGAGAAAGAAGAGTTGATCGAGATGTTCGGCGTCCACTTTGAGACGTTGTACCACTTGCCACCTCTTGCTTCGCGAATTCTGGGAACTTTGATCGTTGACAGTCAGCAACCTGGATTCACGTTCGAAAATCTCGTCGAGATAACCGGTGCGAGTAAAAGTTCGGTTTCTACTGCTGTCAATCTGTTGCACAAACTCGGCAAAATCACTTATATCACCGTTTCGGGCGACCGAAAAAAATACTACAAGCCTGCACCTTTCAGCGAAAGACTCGACAATTACCAACGCTTGTTGCAATTCGAGAAAAAGCTCATCGCGAGAATGCTCAAATATTGCGAGATGACAAACTGCGACGACGAATCGCACGACATCGAAAACATAAAAGCGTATCAGGGCCACGTCTTGAAAGTCGAGGAATTGCTCAACAAAACGGTGGAAAGATTCCGACAGATAGAAGAAAAAAACAAAAAGAAATAATCTACAAATAAATATGAAAACCAATCACATCTTCAATTTCATCATAGCTTCGGTTTTGTTGGCTTCATGCAGCAAAAAAGAAGAACAGGCGCAACAGCCGCAAGGTCCGATGCCGTTTCCCGTAGAAAAAGTCGCCAAACAGGACGCGACAGTTTTCCAGGAATACACGGCGAATCTGGAAGGGCGCCAAAACGTCGAGATCCGTGCGAAAGTCAACGGATTCATCCAAAAAATCTATGTCGACGAAGGCCAACAGGTTCGCAAAGGACAATTGTTGTTCAAGATCGAAACCAATACTTTGAACCAAGATGCGGCGGCGGCGAAAGCTCAGGTAAACGCGGCCCAGGTCGAAGTTGACCGATTGAAACCGCTTGTCGATCGAAACATCATCAGTCCGGTGCAACTCGAGACCGCGAAAGCCAAATTGGCTCAGGCGAAAAGCGCTTATGGAAGCGTCGCTGCGAACATCAGCTACGGAACGATCGTTTCTCCAGTCGACGGATTCGTCGGAAGTTTGCCTTTTAAAGAAGGCGCGTTGGTTGGAACGACGACGGAAATGCCGCTCACGACAGTATCGGACACAAAAGTGATGCGCGCTTATTTCTCATTGAACGAAAAACAGATGATCGATTTCGCCAAGACTTTCAAAGGCGAATCTTTGGCCGCAAAACTCAAGAATGTCGCTCCTGTTTCGCTGATTTTGGCCGATAATTCGGAATATGACGTGAAAGGCAGAATCGAGACTGTAAACGGTCAAGCCGATCCGGAAACGGGAACGACGCAATTCCGCGCTGAATTCGCGAATCCACAGGCGATTTTGAGAAGTGGCGGAACGGGAATCGTTAGAATTCCGGTAGAAGTGAAAAGTGCGATCCTCGTGCCGCAAAACGCCGTCTTGGACATGCAGGGCAAACAACAACTTTTCGTGGTTGGCCAAGGAAACAAAGTCAAGTCGAGAATCATCAGCACAAGCGGCGTTTCCGGACTGAACTTTATCGTGACTGGCGGACTCGAAGAAGGAGAAACCATCGTGATCGAAGGCGCATCCAAGATGAAAGACGATATGCAAATCGCTCCACAGCCCAAAAACGCGAATCCGCAAACGGCGCAACAACAACCTGCCAAGGATTCGGCAAAAGCAACAGCAAAAAAATAATTCGACCCCATGCTAAAGACATTCATACAACGGCCGGTACTTTCGACCGTAATTTCGATAATCATCACGATTCTCGGGGTTTTGGGATTGCTATCGCTTCCGATAGAACAATATCCCGAAATCGCGCCACCGACGGTTCAGGTAACGGCGACCTACACAGGTGCGAATGCCGAAACGGTCTTGAATTCCGTAGTAATTCCGCTTGAGGAAGAAATAAACGGGGTTGAAGGCATGACTTATATGACCTCGTCGGCTGCGAACGACGGATCGGCAAAAATCACGGTTTTCTTCGAACTCGGAATCAATCCTGATATCGCTGCTGTGAACGTGCAAAACCGCGTTTCTCGTGCCACAAGCAAACTTCCGCAAGCCGTTGTGCAAACCGGTGTGACGACGTTCAAATCACAGACGAGTGCGCTCATGTTCCTTGCGCTTTTCTCGAAAAACCCGGAATACGACGGAACTTTCGTCCAGAACTACGCCAAGATCAACCTAGTTCCGCAGTTGCAACGTGTGAAAGGTGTTGGTCAGGTGAACGTTTTCGGGGCCAAGGATTACTCGATGAGAATCTGGATCAACCCAGAGAAAATGGCGGCCTACAAGATTTCTCCAGCCGATGTGCAAGCGGCGTTGAACGAACAGAACGTCGAGGCGGCTCCGGGTAAATTCGGGGAAAATGCCCAAGGTGTTTACGAATACGTGATCAAATACAAAGGCCGACTTTCGAAGACCGAAGAGTACGAAAACATCGTAATCAAGTCTACCGGAAACGGGAATTTCGTGCGTTTGAAAGACGTTTCCACGATAGAACTCGGCGCTTTCAACTACGGTGCGAAAAACTACGGAATGGGACAAAACGGTGTTGCGCTCGGGATTTTCCAAACCTCCGGATCGAATGCGAACGACATAATCGAAGAAGCGACGGGAATCATGACCGAAGCCAAAAAAACGTTCCCGGAAGGAATCGATTACGTCATTCCGTTCAACACCAAAACATTTCTTGACGCCTCGATCGAGAAAGTAATCTCGACGTTGGTGGAAGCGTTTATCCTTGTATTCATCGTCGTTTTCCTTTTCCTTCAGGATTTCAGGTCGACGTTGATTCCGGCCATTGCGGTTCCGGTGGCGATCGTCGGTACGTTCTTCTTCCTGAACATCTTCGGATTCTCAATAAACCTTTTGACGTTGTTCGCACTTGTACTTGCGATCGGAATTGTCGTCGATGATGCGATTGTCGTCGTCGAGGCCGTGCACGCCAAGATGGACGAAGGCGAACGGGATCCGAAAAAAGCGACGATTTCTGCGATGAGCGAGATTACGGGCGCGATCATCTCGATTACGTTGGTCATGGCCGCGGTGTTTATTCCGGTATCGTTCCTTAAAGGTCCGTCGGGAGTTTTCTATACGCAGTTTGCCATCACGCTTGCCGTTTCGATCTTGATTTCGGCTGTGAACGCCTTGACGCTTTCTCCTGCGCTTTGTGCGTTGCTATTGAAGCCTCACGACGAGCATCATTCCGAAAAGAAAAATTTCAAACAGCGCTTTTTTAACGCTTTCAACCACAATTTTGACCGATTGAACCAACGTTACGTGAAATCACTCGGGTTTTTGTTCAGGAAAAGATGGATTACGGTTTTGGGACTTGTCGTCTTTGCCGGAATCACGATTCTTTTGTTCCGAATCACGCCATCCGGATTTATCCCGAACGAAGACCGCGGAATCATCATGGCCGACGTGACTTTGCCGCCGGGAACGACGTTGGAACAAACCGAAAAAACGATGAAGAAACTCGACTCGGTCTTGCAGTCGATGCCTTTGGTCGAAGCGCGAATGAGCGTTGTAGGTTTCTCGTTGTTGAACGGCGTAAACGGTGGCTCGTATGGATTTACCGTAATCAAGCTCAAAGATTGGAAAGAGCGAAAGGAAGACAACCAGAGTGTGGACGCGATCGTGGGTGAACTTTTCGGACGAACCGCAGGTTTCAACGATGCAAAGTTGTTGTTTTTCACGCCTCCAAGTGTGCAAGGTTTCGGTACGGCCGATGGTTTTGAGCTGAAAGTTCAGGACAAAGGCGACGACGACTGGCAGAAAGTGAGCCAAGTGACGGGAGAATTCCTCGGAGCGTTGAACCAACGTCCGGAAATCCAATATGCGATGACGAACTTCAACCCGAATTTCCCGCAATATCGCATGGACATCAACGTCGAAAAGGCGAAAGATGCGGGCGTTTCGATCTCGAGCATTTTCAATACGATGCAAGGCTATTACGGCGGTTTGTACACGACAGATTTCAACCGATTCGGAAAGCAGTTCCGCGTCATGATCCAATCGAAGCCCGAAGATCGCGCAGACGAGAATTCCATCAACCACATTTACGTCAAGAATGCGGCCGGAGAACAAGTCGCCATCAGCCAATTCATCAACTTGACAAGGATTTACGGACCGGAAGCCGTTGCGCGTTTCAATATGTTGAAAGCTGTGAATATCAACGGTAAAGCGAATCCAGGATTTTCTTCGGGAGACGCGATCAAAGCCGTTCAGGAAGTCGCCGCGCAACATTTGCCAAAGACTTACGGATACGAATTCTCAGGGATGACGCGAGAGGAAATCATCGCCGGAAACCAAGCCGCGGGCGTTTTCCTGCTCAGTTTGATTTTCGTTTACTTCCTTTTGTCAGCCCAATATGAAAGTTATTTGATTCCGCTTGCGGTTATCTTGTCACTTCCCGTGGGAATTGCGGGCGCGATCGGATTCGTGAAATTGGCCGGATTGGAAAACAACATCTATTTCCAGGTCGCACTTATCATGCTGATCGGATTGCTGGCCAAAAACGCAATCCTTATCGTGGAATTCGCGATGCAAAGGCGAAAACACGGCATGGAAATCTGGGATGCGGCGATCGAAGGTGCGAAAGCCCGTTTGCGTCCAATCTTGATGACCTCGTTCGCATTCATCTTCGGACTTATGCCATTGGCGCTTGCCAGCGGAGTCGGAGCTGTCGGTAACCGTTCGATCGGTATGGGTGCGGTTGGCGGAATGCTCGTCGGAACGATTTTCGGTGTATTTGCGATTCCCGTGCTATACGTGATTTTCGAGACACTTCAGGAGCGCATTTCGGGACAACCTCACGACAAAAACCAAGATGCCGAAGACAACCAACAACCAAAAACAACAACAGAATGAAATCGCACTTAACCAAAATAGCACTAGTCGTCTTGTCGGCGCTCGCGATGCAGTCGTGTTTCGTGGCCAAAGACTACAAACGTCCCGAAGTACAGAACGAGAATCTGTACCGAACAGATTTGTCGGCTCAAGACAGTACGTCGTTGGCGAATCTGTCGTGGAATAATCTATTCACCGATCCGATTCTTCAAGGCCACATCAACAAAGGACTTCAGAACAATTTCGACATGAGGATCGCCATTCAGACGATCGCATCCGCGGAAGCGTACCTAAAACAAGGAAAAGCGGGTTATTTCCCGACTCTTTCGGTCGGAGCCGACTGGACGCACCAGGAATTGTCGAAAAACAGCCAATTCGGATCGTTTTTGCCAAATCGCAGCATCAACCAATACCAACTCACGGGAAGCGTGGCTTGGGAAGCTGACATCTGGGGAAAAATAAGGAGTACGAAACGTGCCGCCGGAGCGCAATATCTGCAATCGGTCGCGGCCAAACAAGCGATCCAGACGCAATTGGTTTCTGACATCGCCTCTATGTATTTCCAGCTGATGGCTTTGGATGCGCAACTTCGCGTAGTCGATTCGACTTTGGGCAACAGAACCAAAAGTGTCGACATCATCAAATCGCTCAAAGATGCGGGCGAGACGAATGAAGTCGGTGTCAAACAGACCGAAGCGCAGTTGTACGCCACGCAAATCATCCGCGAAGACTTGAAGACCAACATCGTTTTGCTCGAAAACACGATCAGTATTTTGCTTGGAGAAACACCTCGCAAGATCGAGAGAGCGCGTTTTGAAGACCAAAAAGTGGAAGCCGACATTAAACTTGGCGTTCCGGCGCAATTGCTGGCAAAACGTCCGGACGTGATTGCCGCCGAATACAATCTCGTGAACTATTTCGAGCTCACGAACGTCGCCCGAAGCAATTTTTACCCGAAGTTCACCGTTACAGCTACAGGCGGTTTCCAAAGTCTTGACATTAAGGAATTGCTCAGCGCAAACTCGATTTTTGCCAACGTAGTGACCGGTTTGACCCAACCGATTTTCAACCAACGTCGAAACAGGACGGCTTACGAAGCGGCAAAAGCAAATCAGGAAACGGCATTTTTGCAATTCCAACAAGCGTTGCTGACAGCCGGAAGAGAAGTTTCTGACGCGCTTCAACAATACCAGAACGAGGACAACAAACTCGTGATCCGTCAAAAACAGCTGGAATCTTTGAGAGACGCGGCGAATTTTTCGGATGAATTGTTGCAATACGGAATGGTGAATTACCTCGAGGTTTTGACGGCGAAAGACCAAGCGTTGAACACAGAGTTGAATTACATCGACAACCAATACCAGAAATACAGCGCCCTGATCACGCTTTACAAAGCACTTGGCGGCGGCTGGCAATAAGCCGTAAAGCATTTTTTAATTTGTTTTGCCATCGGTTCTTTTTGAATCGGTGGCTTTTTTTTATGGAAGTGTCGCTCGGATGTTCTTGACCGCTTCGGGAAATTGGTAGTCCTGATACGAACTTCTAAGCGCGTGATTGTCGATCAACGCCTGGAAAAAGGCCGCATCTTCGGGATTCGGAAGTGCTTCGGCATATCTTACGAAAGTTTCTGTCGGATCTTTGCCTTTGTCGAAACGCGTCTGGATTTCCTGCCAGTAAATGCCCGAATCGAATCGGATAAAAACGTTTTTCGGATCTATGGCCAAAGCCGATGCCAATTTCTCGCGAATTAATTTGGGATCGTCATCAGATGGAATTAGGACTTCGACCAAGTGGTCAACGACTGGTTTTTCGCCTTTGGAAACTTCGGATGCATTTCTGATAAAAGCGATATCATGCGACAATTTGTAGGTTTTGAACTGCGGAAACGTTGCGAATTTTGCTTCCATTTCCAATTCGGATGCTTTTTTTATGTCGAACAATTTCGGATTTCTCACAAAATTGAGGTCGAACCCAGTCCAATCGAAAATCGAATTATAGATCGCCGACCGCGCTTCCTTGGTTTTTAAAGTCGCAAACGCGCGAATGTAGGCTTCGTTCCAATTGAGTTCCTTACTGCTTTCCAATTTTCGCGAATCGATCAGGAAACGTTGGTAATCGAAAAGCAGGAATGAAACGGTTTCCTTGTCGTCGAATTTGGCCAGTGTCTCGATGACATAATAACTCGCTTTGTTGCGATCGCAGTTCGAGAGGTAATATTTGAGGCTGGGAAGGCACTCGCGCAAGTTTTGCTTTACAATGACGTCGGCAATTTTCGAAGCCAGTTTGTCGTTCTTCTGGAGTAGATTGGAGTTCAGCGAATTCACGTAATCGCGGCTTCCCATTTCCTGAAGTGCGTTTATCACGATGTCGAATTGGTCAACGTCGTTCGTGTTGAGCAGCAACAGCAAATCTGGAATCGCGGGTTTGTATTTCAGTTTTCCCAAAGCGTGGATAATCTCGGTCTGTCCGCCGTCGATGCGATTCATCACGGGATTCATGAGATTGTCCGGGCCAAAATTTCTGGAGTTGGCTTTTTTCAGATGTTCTACGAACAAAGGCCCAACGATTTCCGCAGGTTCGGTTTTCAATTGGCGCACCGCTTCGCCCTGAACCAAACTGCTGTCGTCCTTGAGCAATTTCGCAAGCACGTTTCTCGAAAGCTCATTTTTCACGTTTCCAAGAACTTGCGCGAGCGCATACTTGATATTTTCCGGAGCGTAATCGGCAAATTCGTCGTAAACTTCTTCGTATTTGTCGTGTCCGAGGAAGTACAATTGCATCAAATGTTGCGTCACCTGATCGGGATTCGCATCGGAAAGCAAACCCGAAAGCGAATTTTGGGTAACCATCGGAACATCTTTCTTTTCGAGATAAGCCTTGAGGAATTCCTCGAACTGCCTGAGCGAATAATAGCGTTGGTTTTTGTGGAAAGTCGTCGAAGTCAGGTCATATTGCACGTTTTTTCCTTTGACTTTCAGATCGCCCGAAGTGGCAGATTGCACTCGATAGGAGTGATTTGCTTCCATTTCGGCTTTTTTCTGCGGATTGTCTTGAAGCGTGGTTTCCCAATAATCGCGGTATTTCTTATTCCGATAAGTGTCGTCGAGAAAAACGACATATCGATCGCCTTTTTGCATTTTGTCGATCGGGCCGTAATGATTGCTGAAACCTTCAATCGATATTTCATCGCCGATTTTGAGATTGCCTTTGTAAAGCCGGACGATTTTTGCGTTGGCCGAAAATTCTCCGTCAGAAACATATTCCACCAAAGCGATAACGTCTGAATCATCGAGCATTTGCCTCCAACTCGGATCGATCCACGAATCGGCTTTCGCCTTGAAACAAGCCAGCACAAACCCAAAAACCAATATCGACCGAAGCAGTTTCATCTAATCACAAAAACCGTATTGAGACGAAAGTTCGTTCTTTTTGCCGGTCTTCACAATCGTATGCGACTGGATTTTTTGTCCAATCAACACATTTTCAAGGAAATCCACGATTTTTTGTTGTTCTTTCTCGAACAACCAACCGCTGTATTCGTGTCCGCCGCCGCAAAAGGTGTAAAGTTGGGTCGATGCGTTTTTGGCAATCGCGTGGTTGTAAATCGAGTACGATCCGAAAAGCATCAGCCAACCTGAAGCGTCCGATTTGCAGTAGTGATGAGCCGCCGTGCCGTATGGAACTGTCGAATCGCCGTTTCCGTGGAAGAAAAACATCGGGATGATATTTTTGTCGGTTATCAGATTCAGATCCATGATTGCGCCCGCGCCCGAAACCAATCCGGCATATTTGAACTCTTTCGGAAGTTTGTGATCGTAGAGTTTCATCGCATTTCTGTCCCAATAAGCCGCGTGCAGAACGGTTTCGGCTCCGGCACTCGAGCCCGATACGAAGATTTTGGAAACGTCGATGTTGAATTTGTCTCTATTCTGCAGAAAATAGGACGTAGCAAGCCACAAATCGTTCACACCGTATTGGAAAGCCTTGACTTTTTCGGACAAAATGCCGTCGCACGAAAACTTCTTGCCTTTTGCATATAAAGTATAAGTGATCGTCGCCGCCGCGAATCCGTGTTCTGACAAATATTGGCAAAACGCCGCGTTGTTCTGTCTTTGGCCGCCTGAAAATCCGCCGCCGTGTACGAAAAGCATCAGCGGAAGTTTGGACGAAGTTTTCTTGCTGGGCAAGTACAAATCGAGGTCAAGTTGCAAAGTGTCGTTCTTGAAATAGGTCAAAGTCTGCATTTTCTGGGCAGACAAGGCGCTTGTGAAAAGCAGCAGAAACAGTATTTTTTTCATCAGTCGGCCAATTGGTTTACGCGAAGTCCGAGCGCGAGCACGTTCGGCAGATATTCGTTGTTGAAATTGTGCATCAGGCGCACTTTGTATTTTCCACGAACGAGCGGTTTGGGCAAGTCGATCTTTTGGTCCAGATCGCAAAAATCGCCCGAGCAATCGCCTTTTTCCTCTCCGGAATCGGTTTTTGTCACAAAGTCAAAAGTCACGCTCGACATTTGTCCGTCAGGATAAGTCACTTCTGCGATCATCGGGATTTTGGCAAACTGCGCGCCGTAAACGTAACTCATGAAAACGTCCATTTCATAAGGTGTCGCGGCTTGCGCAATCTCGAATTCGTAGACTTTTATGTCCGATTTTTGCCAACGGTTTTCGTCGAAACTCTTATCGGTTTCCGAATAAAGGCTTTTTTCAGAACAGGAAATGGCCAAAAAGGTCAAAAGCAATAAAGCGACTCGTTTCATATCAAGCGGTTTTTAAGATGTGATTTACAATGGAATCGGCGTGGATTCGCGAGTTTTCGATAAACCATTTATGGGTTTCGAGTCCGCCGCAAACAACGCCGGCCAGGTACAGTCCCGGCACGTTGGTTTCCATGGTTTCAGGATCGTGTTTTGGAATCAGGCAATCGTCTTCGAGTGCGACTCCGGCTTTTTCGAGAAAGTCGAAATCGGGCCGATATCCCGTCAGCGCAAGCACAAAATCTGTTTCAATCGTCGTTTTTCCGTCGGAATTCTCGATGTCGACTTCGCCTTCGCGGATTTCGGTCACGCAAGAATTGAAAAATGCTTTGATACTTCCTTCTGCAATTCGGTTTTCCACGTCGGGCTTGACCCAATATTTCACTCGCGGATTGATTTCGTTTTTTCGAATGACCATCGTGACTTCGGCGCCTTTTCGCCAACATTCCAAAGCCGCGTCAACCGATGAATTGTTCGCGCCAACGACCAAAACCTTGCGAAATGCGAACTCGTGCGCTTCCTTGAAATAATGGCTTACGTTTGGCAGATTTTCGCCCGGAATTCCCATGTACAATGGAATGTCGTAAAATCCGGTGGCGATTACGACTTTTTTTGCCGTGTATTTCGCTTTCGCGGATGTAACGTCGAAAACGGAATCTTTTTTGGAAATCGACTCGACTTTTTCGAACAACCTGATGTCCAAACCAAAATAGCGTTGCACGTTTCTATAATATTCCAGCGCTTCCTGACGACCGGGTTTCGCGGCGAGACAATTGAACGGAATGCCGCCAATCTCGAGCCTTTCGGCGGTAGAAAAGAACGTCATGTAAAGCGGATAATTGAACAGGCTGTTCGTGAGCGCGCCTTTTTCGAGAATAATCGCGCTCAGGTTTGCCTTTCTGGCCGCGATCGCGCAAGCCATTCCAATCGGGCCGCCGCCGACAATCACCAAGTCGTAGGTCATTTCGGCCATTTCGAAAAAGGATTTTTGCTTAGGTAAGAATTGTAGTAGCGGTCGTCGTTCGTGACTTCTTGCCCGAGCCAGTCTGGTTTTTCGTACGGTTCGTTTTCGTCGGAAAGCTCCAATTCGGCTAAAATCAAACCGGAATTATCACCAAAAAATTCATCGACTTCAAAAGTGAGCCTTCCGACGGGAACTTCATAGCGTATTTTCTCGATGCTTCCAGATTCACAAAGTTTCAACAACGGTTTGGCTTCCATCAGCGAAATCTCGGTTTCCCATTCAAAACGCGTCGTTCCCGTTTCGTTTCCCTTGCCTTTTACGGTGATGAACCCGCTTTCGCCTTTGATTCTCACGCGAACGGTCCGCTCCGGATTCGAATTCAGATACCCTTGGGCAATGTGGAATTTATGGGAAGCCGAATTTTTGAAATCTTGCGATTTGACGAGGAATTTTCTTTCAATCTCGAGCATTTTTTCGGGGTGTATTTTGGCAACAAGTTAAGGAAATTCGGCGGTTTTATTGGTAATTTTACTCAAAGCACAACTATGAAATTTCGAAGCCGAAGGAAAAAAACTACTCCAGAAAATTACCTCAAACAACTTTGCAACCAAAATTCGCCTTGGCAGAAATTCGAAGGCGATCTCGACGTTTTGGTGCATTTGGTGCAATTGTTCCGACCGAAACATCCAACGAAAGTCAAATCGATCGAGATAACCGATTTTCTCAATTTCCTCAAAGCCAATCCCGAATGCTCACAAAAATTCGGAGATTATGTCAAATCGATTTTGGACGGTAAGAAATTCAGTCGGTTTTTGTCCGATGCGGGCGTTTTGAGCGATGCCGACTTTTTCAGCGAAATCAAGAAACGCATCGTGGCCAAATTTTTACCGCGACAACCCGAGAAAGACAAACTCGAGTATGTTTTGATCCAGGTTTTTTACAAAGCGACAGATCGCGCGTGGATCGAGAAAATTCCAAGAAATCAACTAGAAGAATTGTTCGATATCCTTGGTTTTACGCCGATTTTCGATTCGGTTGCGCCACAATCGCCATTGTCTGAAATGTTGCTTTCGATGCACTTGATCGCCCAAAGAATCTCGGGTCGCGCCATGGAAACCGACGTAATCAAAATGGTTCCAGAATTCGACGATCTCGAAAGTCCGTTCATCGCTTTCGAGAAGGAATTGCTCGTGATCGAGGACAGAATCCGAAATACCGATATCCACTACATAAGAACACAGGATTTGGTTTTCCGTCAGTTGAAAATCCTTCACAAACAATGTCTGGAATTCGTTGAAAGAGCGTTCGCCAACAGTTCCAAATATGGCATTTCCATCAAAGTGAACCAAAATTTGCTCAAGATCAGGCAGCAATTGCAGCGCTTGGAAGTTTTGATGCCTTTGCTCGCAATCGATTCGAAAGAAGATCGCCGAAAACACACGATCGATCTGGCGCTGAATCTCATCCGTTACAACGGCTACAAAAATAACGTGCAAAAATTCGTGAGTGAAAGTACGCAACTCATTTCGTACGAGATCACGCAACACGCGGCCAAAACCGGCGAACATTACATTACCGAGACGCCAAAAGGTTATTTCAAGATGCTTCGGTCAGCGCTTGGCGGCGGTTTAATCGTCGGATTGCTTTGTATTTTCAAGGTTTTGCTTTCGAAAGTCGAGACGAGCATTTTCGGGCACGCGTTTCTTTACAGCATGAATTACGCCTTCGGATTCATCCTGATTTATTTGACTGGCGCGACCCTGGCGACCAAACAGCCCGCGATGACAGCTTCGGCTTTGGCTCGCGCGCTTGAGGAAGGCGCGAAGGCGAGAGGCAAACGGGCAGACAAATATCAGGCGTTCGCGGTTTTGTTTGCGCGCGTTTTCCGGTCGCAGTTCATCGCTTTCGTGGGAAATGTCGTGATGGCTTTTCCGGTTTCGCTTTTCGGGATTTGGTTGATTGACTATTGCTTCGACTACAACATTGCGCGTTTCAAATGGCCTACTTTGCTTTTCGACATCAGCCCGGTGCATTCTCCGGCGATTTTCCATGCGGCGATTGCGGGCGTTTTCCTGTTTTTGTCGGGAATCATTTCCGGAAGCGTGGCCAATCGCGACAAGCACAATAAAATTTACTATCGGATTCAGGAACATCCGATGTTGAAAAATTTCTTCGGACGCGAAAAAACCCAAAAAATCGCCGATTGGTACGAGAAACGCTGGGCTGGCATCATCTCTAATTTCTGGTTCGGGGTTTTTATGGGAACGACGGCTTCGATCGGGATTTTTCTCGGGTTGAATCTTGACATCAGACACATTACCTTTGCAAGCGGAAATCTCGCTCTTGGTTTGTATGGCGCGCGTTTCACGATTGGCAGCTCGCTTTTGGTTTGGTGCCTTTTGGGAATCGTCGTTATCGGATTGGTGAACTTTTTAGTGAGTTTTACACTTTCGGTGACTTTGGCGTTGCGGTCGCGGAATATCTCGCTTCTCGATTTGAGATTCGTGGCTTTCGCGATTTTCAGACATTTCCTGACCAAACCTTTGAGCTTCTTTTTTCCGACAGAGAAACGCCAAACGACCGTCGGCATTCCGGCGCATGAGTAAAAAATGGAACCGAATCCCGTTGCCAACCGAAAGATCATTCACGTCGACATGGACGCGTTTTATGCGTCGGTAGAGCAATTGGACAATCCGGAATTGAGAGGAAAACCGATTGCGGTCGGCGGAAGCGAAAGGCGAGGCGTTGTTTCGGCGGCGAGTTACGAAGCCCGTAAATTTGGCGTCAGAAGTGCTTTGAGCGGCGTTTTGGCCAAGCGATATTGTCCGGAAATCATCTTTGTGCGGCCTAGATTCGATCGGTACAAGGAAATCTCTCAGCGCATCCGCAAAATCTTTCACGAATATACTGATCTGGTCGAACCTTTGTCGCTTGACGAGGCTTATCTCGACGTTACGGTCAACAAAAAAGGAAATCCGAGCGCGACGCTTTTGGCCCAGGAAATCCGTCAGCGCATCTTGGAGGAAACCGGACTTACGGCTTCGGCTGGAATTTCGATTAACAAGTTCGTGGCAAAAGTCGCATCTGATTACAACAAACCAAACGGACAAAAAACGGTGAATCCGGATGAGGTTTTGGATTTTCTGGAGAATCTTGCGATCAAGAAATTCCACGGCATCGGGAAAGTCACTGCCGAGAAGATGTACCAGTTGGGCATTTTCACCGGAAGAGATCTCAAGTCAAAAGATCTTGATTTTTTGGTGAATCACTTCGGAAAATCGGGCGGCTATTATTACCATATCGTGCGCGGCATCCACAACAGTGAGGTCAAGAGCGAGCGTGTGGCCAAATCTGTTGCGACCGAACACACTTTCAGCGAAAATCTCACTAGTGAAATCTTTATGGTCGAAAAGCTCGAGATGATTGCGGGCGAACTCGAACGTCGGCTAAAACGCTACGAAATCGCGGGAAAAACCATCACGCTCAAAATCAAATACAGCGATTTTACGCAGCAAACCAGGAGCAAAACGTTGCCTTATTTCATATCGGATAAGTCGCTTTTATACGATGCGGCCAAAGAACTGCTGTATCAGGAAAAGCCCAAAGATTCAGTGCGTTTGCTAGGGATTTCGTTGAACAATCTCAACACCGAGGAAAAGAAGACGGTCGCGGTCCAACTCAAGTTCGAGTTTTAAAGTGTTGTTGTCGTGGATGCGGTCTGTTGGCAATTTTTTTTACTCGGATGCTTATTTGAAATACTGAAAAAGCCGTCGGTTTAGGACGGCTTTCTTGTTTTTTATGAAGGTTCGGAATTAACTTCTTCTGCTCATCAAAATGCGCAAAATATACCAGAACAACAGCATTACAGACGAGAATAGTTGCAAAGCCGCGCCCACGTATTGTTGCGTTCCGTAGTTGTTCTTGATTTGATCTGTTTGATACAGGATGCTTGCGCAGGCCAAGACGACCATTCCGACAGAAAACCAAAGTCCTAGGTTAAATCCGAAAATCGCTCCGACCACAATCGTTCCCAAAGCGACGAATCCGCCCACGACGATAATTGTTCTAAGGAACGAGAAGTCTGTTCTCGTTGCGAAAACAACCGCCGTTAATCCTGAAAACATGAAAAGCGTAATGGTTGCCGCTTGTGTGATGATTTGGCTTCCGCCGTCCATTAGTGAGGCGATAGTCAGCATCGGCAGGAAAATGATGGCTTCCAGGATGACGTAGAATCCGAGTCCCAAATATTGTTTTTCCCTCGAAAGATCGAACGCCAGTTTCTCTGAAACCACAGAACCGAGCCAAAACAATCCGATAAGGAACAACCAAATGAATTTTCCGCTCAACATCCAGGCAATCACGTCGACTGGAACTGTTGCAAGCAGAATACCTTCGACTGCCATGAATGCCAAAATCGCCAAAGCGACATGCAGGTAAGTTTTTTTGTAGAACGTCGCTCTTTCAAGATCTGACGATTGAGAAACGATAATGTTGTTTTCCATGATGTCTGTTTTTTGTGTGGATAAAAATAGTGGAATTTCCATAAACTGAAAAAGCCACCCAAAACAAAGGTGGCTTTTTTATGAACAGGTTCGGGTTTATTCGATTTCAGATACACGCAAGGTGTTTACCATTCCTTTGTCAGTTAGCGGCATGGCAGCCAAATTGATCAGGAAGTCGCCTTTTTCGACAAAACCTTTGTCTCCTGCGATTTGGTTCACGTCAGTCACGGTTTCGTCTGTGCTGACAGATTTGTCGTAGTAGAAACATTTCACGCCCCAAAGCAGGTTCAATTGCGTCAGGATCTTTTTGTTCGAGGTGAAAACCAAAATGTGCGAAGACGGTCTCCAAGCCGAAATCTGGAAAGCCGTGTAACCGCTGTTTGTCAAAGTACAGATCGCTTTTGCGCGGATCACGTTTGCCATAGAAGCCGCGTGATAACAAATTGTTTTTGTGATAAAACGCTTTGTACGGACTTGTGGCGTGTTCTGCGGAACCTGGATCAGCGGTGAATCTTCGACTGCTTCAATGATTTGAGTCATTTTTTCGATAACCTGTACAGGATAATTTCCTACGGAAGTTTCTCCTGACAACATTACCGCATCGGCACCGTCCATTACCGAGTTCGCCACGTCGTTGACCTCGGCACGTGTTGGTGTAAGGCTTGTGATCATCGTTTCCATCATTTGTGTGGCGATGATTACCGGAATTCTCGCAGTTTTTGCGCGGTTGACGAGTTTCTTTTGGATAAGCGGAACTTCGTGAGCCGGAACTTCGACACCCAAATCACCACGCGCAACCATCAAGCCGTCGCAGAACGCCACGATCTTGTCGATGTTTTCTACAGCTTCGGGTTTCTCGATTTTGGCTATGATAGGAATTTTTTGATCTGTGTGTTGTGCGATCAAATCCTGAAGTTCTTCAAGATCTTTTGGCGTACGCACGAAAGAAAGTGCGATCCAGTCGACTTGGCATTCTATCGCGAAAATCGCGTCCTTGATATCTTTTTGTGTCAAAGCCGGAAGCGAAACCTTGGTATTCGGAAGGTTCACGCCTTTTTTCGACTTCAACGGTCCGCCTTGGACTACGCGACACAAAACTTCGGTTGATCCGTTTGTGGAAACGGCTTCGAACATCAGTTTTCCGTCGTCAAGCAAGATTTTCTCGCCTGGATTTACGTCGGCTGGAAAGGCTTTGTAGTTCATGTAAACGCGTTCGGCAGTTCCCGGAATGTCTTCGGATGTCTGGAACGTGATCAAATCGCCGGGATTTACCACGACATCGTCTTTCATCACGCCCACGCGCAATTTCGGGCCTTGAAGGTCGGCAAGGATCGCGGTCGTGTATCCGAATTCGTCGTTTAGCGAGCGAATGGTGTCAATCTTGTGTTTTACGTCGTCATAGTCAGCGTGCGAAAAATTGACACGAAATACGTTGACACCAGCGTCAATCATATCTTTCAGCACTTCGCGCGTGCTACAGGCTGGCCCAAGGGTGGCAACAATTTTCGTTTTCTTGTTCGTTGGCATTTTATTAGAAGATTAAATTGTTAATCGATTTTATACGAGTCGTATCCAAAGTATAGGATGTCGTGACTTGTTGTATTTTCTGCATTTTCTCGCAGATGGATTCGGCCGGTTCATCGAAATTTTGAAGTTTCAAGATGTAGTCGACCTTTTTGAATTCTGGAAGCAAATAAGCTTTTGACGAGATTTTCACGTTGGAATTCGCGAACAAATCTGCGGAAGTGTCACTTTCCTGACTCGAGAATTCGCTTTTGTTCTGGATCAGATCCCACGTTGCGCAAGAGAATTCATCCTCAAATGAAAAACGCGAGAGCGCGGCGCTTCCGGTTTTGGATGTAATCGGGATGTTATTTTCGCTCTTGGCCAAAAGCACAGGGAAATTTTGGTTGATGAAAAAGGCCAGTCGGTAATCCTCTAAAGAAGTGTGGATCGCGATGAGTTGATAATCGATTTCGTCAAACTCATCGATGTTCAATTTGTAGACGGCCATTTTGCTTCAAATAAGCCGTAAAGATAACATTTATAAACCACTACCGAAAAAATGAAATTCAACTTTACGTTAATTTGTCAACGAAAACGATATAGTTTTAGAGAATGTGATTTATTTTTTGTTAATTTTTTCCTGAAATGCAAAATAGGCGCGTTGAGATGCTTTCTCTTCGGCTTTCTTTTTGGATGTGGCGCGCGCTTTTGATACGACTTTTCCTCCAATACTCAATCTGACGCCGTACAAACGCTGTCCGTCGATGCCGTTGTCCTCGAAAACATCGTAGTGGAAAGTGAGTTTTTCCTTTTGACACCATTCGATGAGCAAGCTTTTATAGCTGATGACTTTTCCTTCCAGTCGCGGAATGTCTACGTAAGGTTCGATGACGCGTTTCTGGATGAACATCTCACAATACGGATAACCTCTGTCGAGATAGATCGCACCGACCAAAGCCTCGAAAATGTTTCCGTGCACGTTTTCGCCAAAATGCACCGGGGCGATTTTGCTGTCGATGAATCCGATGAGGTTCAAGTCGCGTCCGAGTTCGTTCAAATGCTCCCGACTCACGATCTTGGAGCGCATTTTCGTGAGATAACCTTCATCGCCGGACGGAACTTCGTTGAACAAATGTGCCGCGATTACCGAACTCAGCATCGCATCGCCCAGAAATTCAAGTCTTTCGTAATTGACGGGATTTCCATTTGCGTCGTGTTTGTTTGAAGACCGATGCGTGAAAGATTTTCGGTAAGGGTCGAGCGTAAGTGGCTCAAAGCCCAGAATGGCCTTGAGTGTGTCAAAAAAAATCCCGTCTTCTGGAGAACGGGAATCTTTTTTAATGAAAATATTTTTAAAAATCTTTTTCAAAAATTATTCCTCGAGTTTTTTCACAAGCACGCAGGCATTGTGTCCGCCGAAGCCGAAAGTGTTGCTCATGACGACTTTCATTTCGCGCTTTTGGGCTTTGTTGAAAGTGAAATTCAGTTTCGGATTGATGTTTTCGTCGTCAGTAAAATGATTGATCGTAGGCGGAACGATTCCGTGCACGATCGATAAAATGGATGCAATGGTTTCGATGGCTCCGGCGGCTCCAAGTAAGTGGCCGGTCATCGATTTTGTCGAGTTGAGGTTCATTGTGTAAGCGTGTTCCCCGAAAACAGCTTCGATTGCCTTAGATTCGGCGATATCGCCAAGCGGAGTCGACGTTCCGTGCATGTTTACGCCGTCTACGTCTTCGGGCTTCAAACCAGCGTCTCTCAAACAGTACAACATTACGTTTCTGGCTCCAAATCCTTCCGGATGTGGCGCTGTGATGTGATGCGCATCAGCAGACATTCCGCCTCCGCCAACTTCACAGTATATTTTTGCTCCACGCGCTTTTGCGTGTTCGTATTCTTCCAAGATAAGTGAGCCGGCACCTTCACCGAGTACGAATCCGTCGCGGCCTTTGTCCATTGGACGCGAAGCTGTTTCAGGGCTGTCATTGCGGGTTGAAAGCGCGTGCATGGCGTTGAATCCGCCCATTCCTGCGATCGTTACGGCTGCTTCCGATCCGCCTGTCACCATTACATCGGCATGACCCAGACGAATGTAGTTGAAAGCGTCGATAAGTGCGTTCGTAGACGAGGCGCAGGCTGAAACCGTGGTAAAGTTCGGTCCACGGAAACCGTATTTTATTGAAATATGTCCGCCAGCGATGTCGGCGATCATTTTCGGGATGAAGAACGGGTTGAATTTCGGGACACCGTTTCCGGCAGAAAATTCCATTACCTCTTGCTGGAACGTTTCAAGACCTCCGATTCCGGAACCCCAAATTACTCCGACTCTGTCTTTGTCCAATGTTTCAAAATCAAAATTGGCATCTTTCACGGCTTCTTCCGAAGACACGATTGCGTACTGTGCGTAACGGTCCATTTTACGAGCTTCTTTGCGCTCGACGAAATCCTCGACGTTGAAATTCTTGACCTCGCAAGCGAATTTGGTCTTGAAATGCGTGGTGTCGAAATACGTAATAGGAGCCGCTCCCGACTTACCGGCGATCAGCGCATCCCAATATTCCTGGACTGTATTTCCTATCGGGGTTAATGCTCCTAAACCTGTAACAACTACGCGACGTAATGTCATATTTAATCTTGATTTATTGTTTAAACAAATAATACCTATGCTTTATTCCTTTAGGGTCATTAAAGTCACAGGTATTATCTAGTATTCAGATGATTGAGTGAACAATCAGGATGATCTATTCAAAAAATAATAACACCCGCAAACTTAATGGAATACGGGTGCTGGGAAATATTATTTTTTAGCCTCTTCGATGTAAGAAATCGCCTGACCTACAGTAGCGATGTTCTCCGCTTGGTCGTCTGGAATCTGGATGTCAAATTCTTTTTCAAATTCCATGATAAGCTCAACAGTGTCTAGGGAGTCTGCCCCCAAATCGTTGGTGAAGCTTGCTTCCGCAACGACTTCATTCTCATCAACGCCTAGTTTGTCTACGATAATCGCTTTAACTCTTGATGCAATGTCTGACATAATCTTTCTTTTTAAATTTTAATTTGTTGGCAAAAATAAAAACTTTTATTTTAAAACAACCTTTTGGTTCGGAAATGTGAGAACTAATATAAAAAATTAATTTCATAAAGAACCGCTAATTTTGTCCATTCTGGCTAATATTCCGTTTTTTTGCGGACGAAAAAACAACACATGAAAAAGCTCGTCCTTTTCGCTTCCGGCGCGGGTTCGAACGTCGAAAATATCATTAAGTATTTTAAGGATAGATCCGACGTCACGATCGCGGCAGTCTTCACCAACAAACCCGATGCAGGCGTTGTCGACAAAGCGCAATTGTATAACATTCCGGTGGTGATTTCGGCGAAACCTGATCTTGAAAACGGCAGTGCTTTTGCCGAAGTGAATCGGTTTTCGCCAGATCTGATCGTGTTGGCCGGCTTTTTACTCAAATTTCCGTCAGCTATCATTTCGGCCTATCCGAACAAGGTCGTCAACATCCATCCGGCGTTGCTTCCGAAATATGGCGGAAAAGGCATGTACGGAATGAACGTCCACAAAGCGATTTTGGAAAATAACGAAGCCGAAACCGGAATTTCCATCCATTACGTGAACGAGCATTACGACGAAGGCGCGATCGTCTTCCAGGAAAAAGTTGACGTCTCCGATTGCGATTCGCCTGAACAGATTGCCGCGCGCGTCCGGAAATTGGAGCACGAACATTTTCCGTTGGTCATCGAAAAACTGCTGTTTTCGTGAAATGTTTGCTTTTGATAGCGTCTGTTTTGATCTTCGGATGCGGTCGTAAACCGGATTCGAAAGTTTCTGTCGGAACGCTTGGCGATACTTCGGATATGTCCAAAAGTCAAACTTCAAATGGCGACGACTTCGACACTTTTTTCGTCAGGTTCGCCTCCGACAGCATTTTCCAGAAAAAACACGTGCTCTTCCCGCTCGAGAATTTTTATTCCGATGAAGATTTCCCGCTTGACATGATGGAAAACCCGATTTACGAGGAAGACTATGCGTTTGTGGATTTCTCGGGCGACAAATCGGCGAAAGCGTTACAATCGAATCCTTATAAGATCGAAGTTCAAAAAGAATCCGATAGCGTTTTTTACAGACAATTGGGAATCGGGAATTACCGCAACATCACTTACACGTTCGCCCGCAATCGAAATTCGTGGCAATTAGTAGAAATCAAAGACCTGACCGATTGATGCACACAGTTCATTTATATACCGATGGCGCGGCCAAAGGAAATCCCGGGCCTGGCGGATACGGCGTCGTACTGGAACTCGTCGGCACGCCTTACCGAAAAGAATTCTACGAAGGTTTTAGGCTTACGACCAATAACAGGATGGAACTTTTGGCGGTGATCGTCGGACTCGAGAAGTTGAAACAGCCCATGACGAAGGTTTTGGTGGTTTCCGATTCGAAGTATGTGATCGATTCTGTCGTAAAGAATTGGGTTTTCGGATGGGAGAAAAAAGGTTTCGCGGGAAAGAAGAATCCTGATTTATGGAAGCGTTTCCTCAAGATCTATCGGCAACATCAAGTCGATTTCAAATGGGTGAAAGGACATAACAATCATCCGCAGAATGAACGTTGCGACCAATTGGCGGTTATGGGAAGCCAGCTTGCCAATTTGAATATCGATGCTTTTTATGAGCGGGAAGAAGGTAAGATGCTCTGATTTTTTATCTGAATATTCGGCGCGTTAAACCCTTTTTGAATTTTAACAATTTTTACGGAAAATCTGTAATCGGTTTAGCTGCTGCTTCCTTACTTTTCTAACCCTGTCAGGGTTATAAACCCTGTCACTGTTTTAAACGGTGACAGGGTCAAATTCGGGAAATGCTAAAGTAACAGCTTTAAAATAGGGCGCATAAACATCTAAAATCCAGTTATTTATTTTTGCAAAACTTTACCAATTCGCCACGTTGCAACTTTCTACATTATAAAGTATCTTTGCGCCTTCAATTTACTACTTGAATGAACAAACTACTCATTGTCGGCACCGTTGCTTTCGACGCAATCGAAACGCCTTTCGGGAAAACCGATAAAATTCTCGGTGGAGCCGCGACCTACATTGGTCTGTCCGCATCCCATTTCAACGTAAAATCCGCAATCGTTTCTGTCGTGGGCGAAGATTTCCCACAGGAATATCTCGATTTGCTCACCAAGAGAAACATCGACATTTCGGCGATCGAAGTCGTGAAAGGTGGAAAAACCTTCTTTTGGGCGGGAAAATACCACAACGACCTGAATTCGCGCGACACTTTGGTGACCGAACTCAATGTCTTGGCCGATTTCCAACCGAAAGTTCCGCAGGATTTCAAAAACGCCGAAGTGGTAATGCTAGGAAACCTGCATCCGCTTGTTCAGACAAGTGTTTTGGATCAGATGGAAACCACGCCAAAGTTGGTCGTTCTCGACACGATGAACTTCTGGATGGATTGCGCCCTGCCAGAATTGATGGACGTCATCAAGCGAGTAGACGTAATCACGATCAACGACGAGGAAGCGCGCCAATTGTCAGGCGAGTATTCGCTTGTGAAAGCCGCTGCGAAAATCCACCAAATGGGTCCGAAATATGTCGTGATCAAAAAAGGGGAACACGGCGCGTTGATTTTCCATGGAAAGGAAGTTTTCTTCGCTCCGGCCTTGCCGCTTGAGGAAGTTTTCGATCCGACGGGAGCCGGAGACACATTCGCCGGAGGTTTTTCTGGTTATTTGGCCCAAAGCGAGAACATCTCGTTTGACAACATGAAAAATGCGATCATATACGGTTCGAACCTGGCTTCGTTCTGCGTCGAGAAATTCGGCACCGAGCGAATGGAAGCGCTTGAAAAAGACGAGGTTGTAGCACGCCTCAAACAGTTCAGGGCGCTTACGCAGTTCGACATCGCTTTGCAATAAAGAAGAAGTACGCCTCGGAAACGGGGCGTTTTTGTTTTGTCGGAAATCCGAATGAGAATCAGGAAATCCGAAAAAAATAAGGTTACTTACTGAATCACAATTATATCCGTCAAGCGGAAAAGACACACAACCATGAGCGATAAACTCAACCACGAATGCGGAATTGCTTTCCTTCGACTGAAAAAGCCGCTGGAATTCTACAAAGAGAAGTACGGATCGGCTTTCTACGGCATACAGAAAATGTACCTGCTGATGGAAAAGCAGCACAACCGCGGACAAGACGGCGCCGGGTTCGCCAGTATCAAACTCGACCTGCAACCGGGCGAGCGCTACATAAGCCGCGTGCGTTCGAACGCCCAACAACCTATCGCAGACATTTTCGACCAGATCAACGGACGCATCAATTCGGAACTCGAATTGCATCCGGAATGGAACGACGATACAGAAGCGCTCAAAAAAAACGTGCCTTATATAGGTGAAGTTTTCCTCGGACACGTGCGTTACGGAACTTTCGGGAAGAACAGCATCGAGAGCGTGCATCCGTTTTTGCGTCAGAACAACTGGATGCACAGAAATCTTATAGTCGCCGGAAACTTCAATCTTACCAACGTAACCCAATTGTTCAACAGCCTGATCGAACTCGGACAACATCCCAAAGAAATGGCCGACACGGTTACGGTCATGGAAAAAATAGGGCATTTTCTCGACGATGAGGTTACAGATTTGTACCAGGAATGCAAGGAAGAAGGATTGACCAAACGGGAAGCTTCGCCAGTTATCGCCGAAAGACTCAACGTCGCCAGAATCCTCAAACGCGCCTCGAAGGGTTGGGACGGCGGTTATGCGATGGCCGGACTTTTTGGCCACGGAGACGCTTTCGTTTTGCGCGATCCGGCGGGCATTCGACCGGCTTATTTCTACGAGGATGACGAAATCGTGGTCGTAGCTTCGGAAAGACCTGTCATTCAAACGGTTTTCAACGTCGATGCCGAAGACGTTCAGGAATTGACTCCGGGAAGTGCGCTCATCGTCAAAAAAGACGGGTCGGTTTCCCAGCAGGAAATTTTGCCGCGACTTCCGTACAAAGCTTGTTCTTTCGAGCGAATCTATTTTTCACGTGGTTCCGATGTGGAAATCTACCAGGAAAGAAAAGAACTAGGCCGACTCGTGCTACCGCAAGTGCTCGAAGCCATCGACAAAGACACAGACAACACGGTTTTCAGTTATATCCCAAATACGGCAGAAACCTCGTTTTTCGGCTTGACCGAAGCGGCGCGCGATTTTCTGAACAAGCGCAAGAACCAACACATTCTGGATCATCGCCACACGTTGACCGAAGAAACCTTGGCCGAATTGCTGTCGGTGAAAATCCGGATGGAGAAAATCGCGATCAAAGACGCCAAACTGCGCACTTTCATTACCGAAGACAGCAGTCGTGACGATCTTGTCGCCCACGTTTATGACGTGACTTACGGCGTGGTAAAACCGACTGATAACCTCGTGATCATCGATGATTCGATTGTTCGAGGTACGACGCTGAAAATGAGTATCATAAAGATGATGGATCGCCTCAAACCGAAAAGTATCGTGATCGTGTCGTCGGCGCCTCAAATCCGTTACCCTGATTGTTACGGTATAGATATGGCGAAATTAGAAGGTTTGGTTGCGTTCAAGGCCGCACTCGAATTGATTAAGGAACGCGATTTGTACCACATCATCGAAGACGTTTACAAACGATGCAAAGCTCAGGAAAACCTTCCCGACGACGAGGTCGTGAATCACGTGGTCGATATCTACAAACCGTTCGCAGATCAGGAAATATCAGACAAAATTGCAGAAATGTTGCATTCCGAAGGCATAAAAGCCGAAGTGAAAATCATTTTCCAAACGGTAGAGAATCTACACAAAGCGTGTCCGAAAAATTTGGGCGATTGGTACTTCACCGGAGATTATCCAACGCCTGGCGGAAACCGTGTTGTCAACAAAGCCTTCATGAATTTTTACGAAGGAAAGGATGCAAGAGCGTACTAAATCGATGTAAAACATGCACTTCATCGATTATTATTGTATTTCAACTAATTTTTTTGTCAACACATTATCAGCAATATACATTTGGATCACCATAGCATTAGTAGGTTAAGTTTATGGTAGATTTGGGGCAAAAAGGGTGAAAGAAATTTCACCTTTTTTATTTTACAGAAGTTACAAATAGTATATAAAAAAACGGCCGAAGCAATTACTTCGGCCGTTTTGCATTTGTGTCTGTAAACCTTACGGCTTGTCAGCGTTCTTTTCTGTAGCGTAACGTCTTGAAACCTCTGTCCAGTTTATCACGTTGAAGAAAGCCTCGATGTAATCCGGACGACGGTTTTGGTAATTCAGGTAGTAAGCGTGTTCCCAAACGTCCATTCCCAAGATCGGAGTTCCGCCGCAGCCCACTTCCGGCATCAACGGATTGTCTTGGTTCGGCGTTCCGCAAACTTCAAGCTTTCCGCCAGGCTGAACACAAAGCCACGCCCAACCAGAACCGAATTGCGTCGCTCCGGCCTTTGCGAATTTTGCCTTGAACTCGTCAAACGAACCAAAATCGCGATCGATCGCCGATGCCAGTTCACCTGTCGGTTTTCCACCTCCGTTTGGAGCCATTACCGCCCAAAACAGATTGTGGTTATAGAAACCGCCGCCGTTGTTGCGAACCGCCGCGTTTTTCTTGTCAAGGTTGATCAGGATGTTTTCTATGGTTTTGCCTTCCATGTCAGTTCCCTGAATGGCCGCGTTCAAATTCGTCGTGTAGGCTTGATGGTGTTTCGTATGGTGAATTTCCATGGTGCGCGCGTCAATGTGAGGTTCGAGCGCATCATAGGCATACGGCAATTTTGGTAATTCGAATGCCATAATTTCTATTTGTTAAGTGGTTTATAAAAAGTCAATTCAAATTTATAGATTTAACTTTGTAATTGAAACCCTGCGTCCGTTATAATTTATTTAAAAACCGATAGCTGTTTTTCAGATTAGTATTTTTTTTGGAAGCGAATCCGGCTTCCCGCTGCTAGCTTTCACAAAAAACGCGGTTTTGCCGACCGCGCTCCAGGAGCTTCCTACGGTCGCTCTGTATCGCGGGGCAAAAGGCGCGTTTTTCAGTGAAAGGCTATCCGCTTGTATCCGGGCTAGGCAATCGCTCAACATTCAACATTCGTTTTTCAACATTCAACATTCAAAAAACTTCAGCATTTAAACTTGAAAATAAATCGGATAAAAACTTTACAATTTCCAGTCTGAAGTAAGTTGCTAATAATGAATAACGAACAACGAGTAACGAGTAACGAACAACGAATAACGAACAACGAACAACGAACAACGAATAACGAATAACGAATAACGAAGTTTGTATATGTCCGAACCCATTTCCTTTTCCATTTACGACGCCTCGGCAGGTTCGGGCAAAACGTATACGCTTGTAAAAGAATACCTCAAAATTATCCTGCGCTCGTCAAAACCTGACGCGTATCGCAATATTCTCGCCATCACGTTTACAAACAAAGCCGTGCACGAGATGAAAAGCAGGATCGTTTCGAGTCTGTCAGATTTCGCTTCAGACGAACCATCAGAGAAAGGCGTCAATCTCATGCGCGATCTTTCGGGTGAAGTCAAGATGTCAGTGCCCGAAATCCAGTTGAAGGCCAAAAAGATCATCCGCCACATCATCCACAATTATGCGGCCTTCGACATTTCGACCATCGACAAATTCACGCACAGAGTTATCCGGACTTTCGCACGCGATCTCAATTTGCCAATGACGTTCGAAGTCTCGCTCGATACCGAAAATTTGTTGCAGGAAGCCGTCGACGCTTTGATCGCCCAAGCCGGAGAAGACGAAACGCTCACCAAACTGCTCGTCGATTTCGCGATGGAAAAAACCGACGACGACAAATCCTGGGACATTTCGCGCGAAATCATGGACACGGGAAGATTGGCGCTGAACGAAAACCATCGGTCAGAGATTTCGCATCTGAGCCAAAAATCGATTCCCGAATTCATGATGCTCAAGGAAAAACTCGGGAATCTAGCCGGCGAACTTGAATCTGAAAACAAATTGTTGGCGCAAACCGCTTTAGAATTGCTCGAAACCAACGGCGTTGATTTGGCGTCGTTTTCAAGAGGCACGTTTCCGAATCACCTGAAATCGATCCAAGACGGTGCTTACAAACCCGCGAACAAGCATTTTTACGAACTCGAGGATGTCGCGATCAACAAGACGTCCAAAGATCGTGCGACGATAGAGAATTTGCTGCCGGACGTTTTGGGAAGTCTCGCCAAAGTCTACGCGAACTTCGGAAAACGCAATATGTATCTGGCGTTTCTCAAGAACATCACGCCTTTGTCGCTTCTGAATACGGTGAACAACGAACTCGAGCGCATCCAAAAAGACCAAAATGTGCTTTCGATTTCAGAATTCAACGCGATCATCCACAAGGAAATCCAAAACCAACCCGCGCCGTTCATCTACGAACGATTGGGCGAACGCTACAGAAATTACTTCATAGACGAATTTCAGGACACGAGCGAAATGCAGTGGCAAAACCTCGTGCCGCTTATCGCCAATGCGGTTTCGGGTCAGGATGAATTGGGACAAATCGGGACTTTGATGATCGTGGGCGATCCGAAACAGTCGATTTACCGTTGGCGCGGCGGAAAAGCCGAACAATTCATCGCGCTGGGAAAAGGTGGAACGCCGTTCACCAATGTACCGTGGGAATTGTTCAAACTCGGCACGAACTGGCGCAGTTACTCTGAAGTCATTCATTTCAACAACGATTTTTTCCGTTTGATTTCCGAGAACTTCGACCACGTCGACTTTAAGGACTTGTACGAAACACAAAGCCGACAGGAAATCACGTCAAAAGATGGCGGTTACGTGAACATTTCGTTCGTCGCGCCGTCTGAATCGGACGAAGAAGAAACGCCGGAACACGATATGCTGCATTTGCGAGCGACGTTGTCGACAATCAAAAAAGTGCTTGCGAACGGTTTCCGCTACAGCGATATCACGATTTTGACGCGAAAGCGATCGAAGGGAATTCTGGTCGCGAATTATTTGACCGAAAATGAGATTCCGTTGCTTTCGTCCGAAACGCTGCAAATTGCTACGGCGACCGAAGTCCGGTTCCTGATAAACATTCTCAGATATCTGAAAAACGCGAACGACGCCGAAGCCAAGGCGTTGTTTTTGCATTACATCGGAGACAAACTCCAAAATTCGCTCGCACTTCACGATTTCATTGCGCAAGGCATGTCGTATTTCGAGGAAAAGGCTTTCGCCGATTGGCTTGCGGGCTTCGATTTCAAGCTTTCGTTTTCTGACATCAGAAAGAAATCGCTTTATGAAGCCGTCGAAATCATGGCCTCGAAATTCATTCCGAAATACAACGCTTACGTGCAATATTTCCTTGATATCGTCTTGGAACGCGACGTGAGAAACCAAGCGGGAATCGCCGACTTTTTGACGTTTTGGGATGCAAATTCAGAGAAGTTCAGCATTCCGTCGCCCGAAGGAAAAGACGCGGTGAAAATCATGACGATCCACAAATCGAAAGGTTTGGAATTTCCAGTTGTGATCATGCCTTTTGCCGAAGAAGATTACAATAGGAAACCGCGCGAGAAAATGTGGATTCCGGGTGACGAAATGCTTGGCGATCTGCCCAAAATCCTGGTTGATATGAACAGTTCGGTCGAAGGTTTCGGAGAAGGCGCGGCGACGTTGTTCCAACAGAAAAAACAGGAAGAACTGCTCGACAACATCAATGTTCTGTATGTCGCACTCACTCGTGCCGAAGAACAATTGTACATCATTTCAGGCATGAATCTCGATAAAAACGGCGATCCGAAGCGAAACAACATGTCGACTTTTTTCGTGAATTTCCTTTTGGACAAAGGCGTTTTCGACGAAAATCAGTTTCAGTACGAATTCGGGAGTCAACAGAAAATCTCCAAGGACAAACCGCTTCCGCCAGCGCCCGAAGCGATCAGCCCGGTCGAAAATCCGTTGGAAAATTCGCGGATCAAAATTGCGCAGCGCGAGTCGCTTATGTGGGGATCGAAACAGCTTCAGGCGATCGAATATGGAAATACGATCCACGAGATTTTGTCGTTGGTGAAATCGGAATCCGACCTCGATCTGGCCATTGTAAAGTCTATCGAAAATGGTCTGATCACCGAATTGCAGCGGTCAGAAGTAGAACAAACGTTAAGGTCGATCGTGGGGCATTTCGAGTTGGCAAACTATTTTTCGGACGCTAATCAGGTTTTGAACGAACAGTCTATTATCCGGAAAGAATCGGGATTGATAAAACCTGACCGAATCGTCATTGCGCAGAACAACGAGGTTTACTTGCTTGATTATAAGACCGGAAGCCATAATCCGAAATACATCCAACAAATAGAAATGTACTCACAAGCATTGGAATCCATGGGTTTCAACGTGTCCAAAAAGGCTTTGGTCTACACAGGCGAGGACATAAATGTGATACATTTGTAAGACAAACAACTTGACTATGTACGGCAAAATAAAAGAACATCTACAACAGGAATTGCAGTCTATCGAAGAAAATGGACTGTTCAAGAAAGAGCGCATCATTACGTCGCCACAAGACGCGGAAATCACCATTTCCACGGGTGAAAAAGTGTTGAATTTTTGTGCTAACAATTACCTCGGATTGTCTTCTCATCCAGAAGTGATCCAGGCTGCGAAAGACGCTCTCGATTCTCACGGTTTCGGGATGTCTTCTGTGCGTTTCATCTGCGGGACGCAAGACATCCACAAGAAACTCGAAGCCACGATCGCTGATTTTTACGGAACCGAAGATACGATTTTGTATGCCGCTGCTTTCGATGCGAACGGAGGCGTTTTCGAACCGCTTTTGGGCGAACAGGATGCGATCATTTCAGACAGTCTGAATCATGCTTCGATCATTGACGGTGTGCGACTTTGCAAGGCGATGCGCTTCCGATATGAAAACAGCGATATGAGCGATCTGGAACAACAACTCATCAAGGCGAACGAAGCCGGTGCGCGGTTCAAACTCATCGTCACGGACGGCGTTTTTTCAATGGACGGGCTTGTTGCGCCACTGGACAAAATCTGCGATCTCGCCGACAAATATGACGCAATGGTCATGATCGACGAATGCCACGCGGCGGGTTTCATAGGCGCAACCGGAAAAGGAACGCCCGAAGCGAAAGGTGTTTTGGGAAGAATTGACATCATTACCGGAACTTTGGGCAAAGCTTTGGGCGGCGCCATGGGCGGATATACGACAGGTAAAAAGGAAATAATCGAACTGCTTCGCCAGCGTTCAAGGCCTTATTTGTTCTCGAATTCGCTAGCGCCTGCGATTGTCGGAGCTTCGATCAAGGTTTTTGAATTGCTCAGGAAAGACACGTCACTTCGCGACAAACTCGAGTGGAATACTAACTACTTCAAGGCGGGAATGAAAGCGGCAGGCTTTGATATCATTGACGGCGACTCAGCAATCGTGCCAGTTATGCTGTATGATGCGAAATTGTCTCAAGTCATGGCTGACGAGCTTTTGAAAAAGGGAATTTACGTGATAGGTTTCTTCTTTCCGGTCGTTCCGAAAGGCAAGGCGAGGATACGTGTGCAGCTTTCGGCCGCTCATGAAAAAGAGCATCTAGACCGCGCCATTACTGCCTTTACGGAAGTTGGTAAAACGTTAATTGTCATAGGCTGACGAATCTTAACGTTATGTTATTTTTTTAACATTTGTCTTTGCGGTTAAAAAAAGACGGATTACATTTGTTCTAATAACTTTTGTAACTAAAAATGAAATCTAGTATGAAACATCTTAACAAAGCTTTTGCCGCGGCCGCTTTGTTGTTGGGCTTGGGCGCAAATGCTCAGGACAGCGACAACCCGTGGGCAGTATCGTTCGGAGCTAACGCGGTTGATACGCGTTTTAGTGCTGCGTCCAAATTGGAGGACCAGTTTTCGGAGTATTTTAACGTAAAAGACAACTGGAACATCATTCCATCTGTTTCTTACCTTAACGTAACACGTCACCTTGGTGCAGGTTTCACTTTCGGTGTGACTGGGTCAATCAACAAAATCGATAAATTCGTAAACAGACGCGGAGAAGGACCTTCTTTGACTGACGAGTACGAAGTGACAAATCCTGGTGACCTTAAGTACTACGCTGTTGACGGTCAGTTGTCTTACCGTTTGGGAAGTTTGATCGGATCTAAATGGTTTGATCCATTCGCTCACGTTGGTGGAGGTTACACTTGGTTCGGAGACGAAAACAAAGGAACCGTAAACGGAGGTTTGGGAGTTACTTTCTGGATCGTTGAGCAAGTTGGTTTGACTTTCCAATCTACTTACAAGCACTCTTTCGAAGACGAGAGAGGTGTTTTCCCTTCACACATGCAACACTTCGCAGGTCTTACTTTCAAATTTGGAGGTAAAGATACAGACGGAGACGGAATCTACGACAAGGATGATGCTTGTCCGGATGTTCCAGGTTTGAAAGAATTCCAAGGTTGTCCTGATACTGACGGAGACGGAATTCCAGACAAAGACGATGCTTGTCCAGATCAAGCTGGTCCAAAAGAATTCAACGGATGCCCTGATACAGATGCAGACGGTGTGCCAGATAAAGACGATGCTTGTCCAGATGTTCCAGGTTTGAAACAATTCCAAGGATGTCCTGATACTGACGGAGACGGAGTAATCGACAAAAACGACAAATGTCCAGATGTTAAGGGTCCAAAAGAAAACAACGGTTGTCCTTGGCCAGATACTGACGGAGACGGAGTTCTTGACAAAGATGACAAATGTCCTACAGTAAAAGGAACTGCTGCTAACTTCGGATGTCCAGAAATCTCTGAAGAGCAAATCAAGAAATTGAACGACTACGCTAGAACTATCTTGTTCAACTCTGGTAAGTCAACTTTCAAAGAACAAACTTATGCTGTCCTTGACAACATGGTAACAATCTTGAAAGAGTACCCAGGATCTAAGTTCATGCTAGAAGGACACACTGATAGCGACGGAAGCAACGCTTTGAACCAGACATTGTCTGAGAACCGCGCAGCTGCTGTTAAAACGTACTTGCAAGAGCACGGAATCGAAGCTGGAAGACTTCAGTCAGTTGGTTTCGGTGAAACTAAGCCAATCGCTTCTAACAAGACTGCGAAAGGTAAAGCTCAAAACAGAAGAGTTGAAGTGAAATTGATTAAAGAATAATTTCACCCTTCTAAATATCAAGAACGCCTCGAGAAATCGGGGCGTTTTTTTATTTTTATGACATGACAAGATTCCTCGATCAGCTTGCCGAGAAAATGGTTCAGAAAGGAACCGATTCGTTTTCCAAAATCACGATAGTACTTCCAAACCGACGTGCGCGCATTTTCCTTTTGGAAGCCTTGCGCAAACAAGTGCCGCATACGGTTTTTGCGCCGAGAATCATCAGCATCGAAGACTTCATACAGGAAATCGCGGGCGTTCGCACCATTGACAACATCGAACTGCTTTTCGCCTTTTACGAGATTTATCTTTCGGTAACCGAAAAAGACGAACAACAGGAATTCGAATTGTTCGCCAATTGGGCCAAAACGCTGCTTCAGGATTTCAATGAAATCGATAGGTATTTGCTCGATCCCTACAAGGTTTTGAATTATCTGAAAGCCATCGAAGACATCAAGCATTGGTCTGTCGATTTGGAAAAAAGGACGACTTTGATCGAAAACTACCTCAAGTTTTGGAACAAGTTGCCCGAATATTACACGGCCTTGAACGAATATCTCACGGCGAAAGGCGTCGGCTACCAAGGCCTCATCTATCGCGAGGCGGTAAAGAACCTCGAACATTTTTCGGCCTCATTCGAGGGACAACAATTCATTTTTGCCGGATTCAACGCCCTGAACGCCGCCGAGGAAGTCATCATCCAACATTTGCTATCGTTGGCCATGGCCGAAGTTTATTGGGACATCGATTCGGTTTTCCTCAAAGACGAAGAACACGACGCCGGACTTTTCATCCGAAGGTTCAAAAACAACTGGAAGTATTACAACACCTATCCGTTCCAGACGATTGCGAACGATTTCAGCCAACACAAGAATATCAAAGTAATCGGAACGCCGAAAACCGTTGGGCAGGCCAAAATCGCAGGAAAAATCCTCGAGGAACACATCGCAGCTAATCCGGGCGAAAAGCTGGACAAAACAGCAATCGTATTGGGAGAAGAAAACCTGCTCGTGCCGCTGCTTTACGGATTGCCGTCTACCGTCGGAGCGCTCAATATCACGATGGGTTATTCGGCAAAGAACAATCCGGCGCAAATTCTCGTGGCAAAAATGTTCCGATTACACGTCGCAGCCAAATCCCGAAACGAAACCAACTACGTTTTTTACTACAAGGACGTGCTCGACATCTTGACGCATCCGTTGATCGAACCTTACGCGAACGCGCATGAAACGGTGAATCTGATAAACAGGAACAATTATTCGTTCATCACGCACACCAGACTTTTCGAACGCTCGGGACAAACTTCGGAGTTGTTTCAACTGCTTTTCCAAAAATGGAACGACGGTCCGCTTGCCGCGCTGCAACAGATTTCCGAAGTTTTGCTCTACATAAAATCGCGCCTAGGAAGCGAATCACAAGAGGAAAAAGTCGCCAAAGCTTTTCTATATTCGGTTTTCAAGGTCATCAACAAACTCATTTCATATTACACAAAAGACACGGTAACCGCTTCGCTCGAAACGCTTCAGGCGATTTACAAACAAGTGATCGATCTGGCCGAAGTTTCGTTCGAAGGCGAACCGCTCGAAGGTTTGCAGATCATGGGCGTTCTCGAAAGCCGCGTGCTCGATTTTGACACGGTGATCGTCACCTCGCTGAATGAAGGCAATTTTCCGTCCGGGAAATCCTCGAATTCTTTTATTCCTTACGATGTAAAGCGCGAATTCGGACTTCCGACCTATAAAGAAAAAGATGCGATCTACACGTATCACTTCTATCATTTGCTGCGACGCGCCAAAAACATTTACCTGCTTTATAATACGGAAAGCGAAGGTTTGGACGCGGGCGAAAGAAGCCGATTCGTTACCCAACTCGAAGTCGAAAAACAGCCGAACCACGAGTTGAGTTTTGAAATCCGAAACGCTTTTGTGCCGTTGATCGCTTACGAACCCATAGAAATTCCAAAGTCAGATTTGGTCATGAACCGACTCAGGGAAATCGCCGACAAAGGTTTTTCACCGTCATCGCTCACGAGTTACATCCGAAATCCCGCCGATTTCTATTTCAAACGAATTTTGAGAATCAGCGAAATCGATGAGGTTGAAGAAACGATTGCCTTGAATACGCTCGGAACGATCATTCACGCGACTTTGGAGAATCTTTATCGTCCACTTATCGGCAAATTTTTGTCGGAACAAGATATCGACAATTGTTTCAAGTTGTTGGACGCCGAAGTCATGCGTCAATTCAAGGAAGTTTACAAGGAAGGCGATATCAAGAAAGGCCGGAATTTACTCGCTTTCGAGGTCGCCAAACGCAACGTCGCGAACTTTTTGCGCATGGAACGCGAAGACATAAAAAACGGAGATGCGATTTCGATCGTTGCCCTGGAACAAACTTACGAACGCTCACTCGAGCATCACAAATTGCCGTATCCGGTGTTGATAAAGGGGAATGTCGACAGGGTTGAAGTGCGGAACGGGAAAGTCCGAATCGTCGATTACAAAACGGGAAAAGTCGAGGCACGCGACGTCAAACTCAAGGATTGGAACGGCTTGATCACCGAAATAAAATCGGACAAGATCATTCAGGTCTTGGCCTACGCTTTCATGATTTCGAAAGAGGAATTCATCCAAAATCGAGAAATCGAGGTCGGGATCATATCGTTCAAAAATCTCAAAAACGGCTTTTTGCCATTCGAGTTCCAAGGCGACGACAAAGTCGTGATTTCAGTCGTTACAGATGATATTTTCCGCGATTATACCGAACAATTGGCAAACTTGTTGGCAGAAATCCTGGACGCCGACACGGCATTTGTCGAGCGAATCAACTGATGCGCAAATTCCGCAACATCTGGGCGTTTTACCAAAGTTTGTTTTTGGTCAACTTCGGATTGTCGGTCGCGGCCGGAATTTTTGGTGGCGTCGCAAATTTCGCGGGTTGTTTCCTGACTTTCGGATTCGTCGCTTCTGTCGCATTCAAAGAAGTCCGAGGCAAATCGGAATACATTTTTTATCGCAATAACGGACTCACGCGCGCCCAACTCTGGGCATTCGGATTTCTCTTGAACATCGCGGTTTTCCTGGCTTTAATCTCAATTTTCGTGTTATGCAAACGCATGTTCTAGAAATCGACAGCGTGCGAAAGCTGTTTGGCCACAAGTTGATTTTGTCAGACGTTTGGCTCAAGGTAGAAACGGGCGAAATTGTCGGACTTTTGGGCAGAAACGGATCGGGAAAATCGACGTTGCTCAAGATCATTTCGGGCCATTTGTCGGCAGAACAGAAACATCTCAAATTGGATGGCATCCGCGAAAGCGAAGCCAAAAACCGAATTGCGTATTTGAGTCAGGACAATTTTATCCCAAGATATTTTTCGGTGCAGAAAGCAATTGATCTTTCGTTGGACAAGAATCAGATTCAGGCTTTTTCAGATGACGAAATGATGCGGACGATTTTGGGTAAGAAAGTTGGAAATTTATCTACCGGACAAAGGCGTTATCTCGAGATTCGGTTGTTGCTATTCCATCCCGCAGATTTCGTGCTTTTGGACGAACCTTATAATGGACTTTCTCCGGCTTTGACTGAAAAAGTGAATGCGTTGATTCTGGAAAGGTCCAAGCACAAAGCGATTATTATCACAGATCATAACTACAAAAACGTCATTGCAATCAGCACGCGATTGGTTCTGATGAAAGACGGAAAAACGCATCATCTAAAAGACAAATCAGAACTTGTCGACAAGGGATATCTCAACGACGGAATGCTAGATTTCCTTTAAAAACGCCTGTAATTCCTTGATAAGTTGGTTTTTGTTTTCGATGGTCGACATATGTCCGTCGGGGAACGTGATGAGTTTGACCGATGTGTTTTCGATTTGTTCGATGTTCTCGTCGTAGTTCAAAACCGGATCGGCTTTTCCCAAAACGAGCAAAATCGGATAAGGCGCAAAATGCAGCAAAACCTCTCGATCCTTGCGGATTTTCATGCCTTCGAGAGATGCGACGATTCCTTGTAACGGCGTTTTCAGAGCTTCCTGTTTCACTTTCTCGATTTCTTCCGACAGCCTTTCGCGGTTGTTTTCGCTAAAAAGATTTCCGACCGAAAGTCTGACAAAAGAAGTATAATCTTGCTTCACGGCCTTGATCGCGCGATCGCGGTTCGTCTTGCGTTCGTCGCTGTCGGCGCGTGAAGTCGAGTTTATAAGCGCGATTCCCTTGACCATATCCGGATATAATTCGGCGAAAGCCAGCGCGACATATCCGCCCATGGAATGTCCGGCGAGTACGACTTTACGAATGCCGATTTCCGACAGAACCGTGTGCACCAAATCGGCGTTGTCTTCCATGGTTTGCACGTATCCGACGGGTTCGGTTTTTCCGTGTCCGAGCAAATCGATCGTTATTACGCGGTTCTTTTTCGCCAGTTCGGGCACGAAATGTTCCCACATCGTGCTGTTTTCCAAGAATCCGTGAAGCAAAACGACAGCCGTTCCTTTTCCTGATTCTGAATAGTTTACCGAAGAATTTTTGAAAGTGATCGTTTTTTGGGGCGTCATGGTTTCAGGAAGTTTCCGATTTCGGAAAAATACACATTTTCGGCGTCAAGCCAACCGTAATGACTGCAGTTTTCCATCAGGACGACACGCGAATTCTGGAGCACTTTGTGCGCTCTTTCGGCCAGTTCTGCGGGAATGATATCGCGTTTTCCCTGAAGGATCAAAACCGGTTTTGTAAATGTTTTCAGTTTTTCGGAACAATCAAAATGCATGCGGTTCATGTCGAGCCAAACCAAAGTATTGAGTGCGCGATCGCTTTGTGACAAGCGTTTGGCCAGCATCGCATAAAACTTCGGATTAACCACGTAAGCAGGCGCCAAAGCTCGTGCGCGACCAAGTTTAGTGACATAAGTCGTATCGCCTTTGCGGATTTTTTTGTCCCAATAAGCTAAAGAATCGCGATAAGTCTTGTCGAGATTTTTTTGGACGAGGTCGCGATGGTTCAACAATTCCAGATCGATTCCGCCAGAGGATGACAAGATCAGTTTTTCGACTTTTTCCGGATGCAAAGAAGTGTAATAGGATGCGAGCATTCCGCCAAACGAATGGCCAAGCACGATCCAGGAATCAAAACCGAGTTTTTGTCGCAACTGTTCGATGTCGTCGACCATCAAATCCATCGAAATGTTCTTTTCGGATGGTTTTTCCAGCTTTGATTTTCCGGTAGCGCGCTGATCGTAAATGATAGTGAGGTTGTGCTCTCCGAGTTTTTTGGCAAGTGCCTCGAAACCGTTCGAGTTCATTCCGGGACCGCCGTTTATGATCAATATGGGTTTCCCGCTTCCGAAAGTGCGGTAAAAAATGGGCGTACCGTCGCTGCTTTTGGCAAAGCCTTGCGTCTGTGAATGCGCGATCGTGCCGAATAACAACAACAGTACGACAAGTTTTCTCATCCTATTGGTTCATCAGAGTTTCGATTTCGTCGATTTCGATTGGGATGTTTCGCATCAAATTAAATGGTTCGCCCGAGTTTTGGATCACGACATCGTCTTCGATTCGAATGCCGAAACCTTCCTGCGGAATGTAGATTCCGGGCTCGACCGTGAAAACCATGTTGGCTTCCATCGGTTGGTGCAAAAGCCCGTAATCGTGCGTGTCAAGTCCTAAATGGTGGGACGTTCCGTGCATGAAATATTTCTTGTAGGCTGGCCAAGCTGCGTCTTCGTTCTGCACATCGGCTTTGTCCAAAAGTCCGAGGCCGAGCAATTCCGAAGTCATGATTTTTCCGACTTCCACGTGATATTGTTTCCACAAAGTTCCGGGTTTCAGCATTTTCGTGGCTTCGTTCTTGACTCGCAAAACGGCGTTGTAAACTTCGGCTTGTCTTTTTGTGTAACGTCCGGAAACGGGAATCGTTCGCGTCAAATCGGAGGAATAATTCGCGTATTCGGCCGCAACGTCGAGCAAAAGCAAATCGCCGGCTTTACATTCTTTGTTGTTTTCGACATAATGCAGAACGTTGGCGCTGTTTCCGCTTGCGATAATCGGTCCGTAAGCGAAACCTTTCGATCTGTTTCTGATGAACTCGTGTACCAGTTCGGCTTCGACTTCGTATTCAAAAACGCCCGGTTTCACGAATCCGAGCAAACGACGGAAACCTTTTTCGGTGATATTGCAAGCATTTTGGATCAGGTCGATTTCCTCTTTTTCCTTGATGGAACGCAAGCGCTGCAAAATTGGGTTCGACTTGGCAACCGAATGCGCCGGATATTTCTCTTTCCACCATTTCACAAAACGATCTTCACGCGTTTCGGTCTCGACAGACGCGCGATAATGCTCATTCGTGTTGATGTACATCGTGTCGGCATACGTCATCAGTTCGTAGAAAATCTTGTTGAAATCCTGAAGCCAATACACCGATTTTATGCCCGAAACCTCGAAAGCCTGATTTTTGTCGAGTTTCGCACCGTGCCAGATCGCGATGTGTTCGCTGGTTTCGGTCAGGAACAAAATTTCGCGTTGGTGTTCGTAAGGCGCGTCCGGAAACAGAACCAGAATCGATTCTTCCTGATCGACGCCGCTCAGGTAAAAAATGTCACGGTGTTGCTGAAACGGCATCGTGCTGTCGGCCGAAATCGGGTAAATATCGTTGGAATTGAAGACCGCGATCGAGTTCGGCTTCATTTCGGCCATGAATTTCTTGCGGTTCTTGACAAATAAATTGCTGTCGATTTGTTCGTATTTCATAATCGGGAATTTGGTTTTTGTAAAGTTAGGGATTGTGATTTTGATCGGATGTGGCCAAATGGCGGAAAAAACTAAAAACCGAAAATTCCATCCCGATCACCCAAAAACACTTTTGCGAATCCGGCTCATGTGGCGCGTGGAAATCCCGAGAAACGAAGCCAAATAATGCAACGGAACTTCCTTGATGAGTTCAGGTTCGGTTTCGAGGATTTTGGCGTAGCGTTCTTCGGGCGTCAAAGTCAGCAAGTCGATGCGATAATCATCGATCAGGCAAAGTTGGCGCTCGAGCAATTCGTAGTAAAGTTTGTTGAAAGTGGCATTTTCGGCCAACAGTTTTCCGAAGCTTTCACGATCGATTACAAGCAAATTCGTGTCAGACAAAGCCTTGATGGATTTCCGGGAAGGTTTCCTGAACAAAAAACTGCCAAGCGAGGACGTGATCGAGTTGGCGAGTCCGAGATATGTTGTCTTTTCTTCGGCGTCGACCAAAATCGAATGTTGCAGGATTCCGGTTTTTATCAGACAGAAATATGGGCAAATCTCGCCTTCGGACACCAAAAAAGCGTTCTTTTTCAACGTCATTTCTGAAAAACCCGAGTCCTGGCTTTCGATAAAATCCTGCAAAGATGAACTCGCGCCGGGCGAAAATCCTGAAAAGCTGTCGAAAAATTCCATGCTCAAAAATACGAAGCGTCCGATAATTATCGGTCGTGTAATCTGATAAAGCAATTTGCATAGATTTGCCTCATCCAACTCTGGAATCTGATGCTCAAAAAACTCGAAAATCCCGTTTTTCCTTTCGTGCTGTGTTTGCTCGCACCTTTTCCCGTTTACAGTTTGTACAAACAGTTTCAGGTCGCGTCGACAAGCGATTCTGTTTTCGATTTCATCTATTTTTTCCAGATAAATTTCGTGATTTTCATAATCTGCGCAATTCTCATCAATGGCCAACCTTATAAAAAAGTGCTTTTTGTGCTTTCGGTCGCGTGGGCTGTCGCTTACGTTTTATATGCGGTCGTGATATTGGGATTGGTACTTTTACCACTTTTTTGACATGAGAAACAGGATTTTGCTAGCACTCTTGGTTTTGTTTCACGTCGTCGCGCTTATCGTAGTGACGGTCAAGCCGAAAGTTGACGCCAGAACGGAAAGTTCGCGCTTTGGACAAAAAGTCATTTTCAAATTTCCTGACAGTACGGTCGTTTACGCAAAATACGTCAATCTTGTCGGACGCGGTTATGCCGACAGTTTGGTCGATGTCGGTAGACCGATATTTATTCGCGGACGACGGGAATTCCATATAAAAGACAGCACAAGACAACTTCCCGATCGCGTCGACGCAACTTGGCTTTCGCTCGAGGACAATCACTATTATTGCCTTTACAAAAATTGGGATAATGAAGAATTCGAGGACAAACTGATAGCGGAAAAAGTCCGGAAAGTCGATTCGGTTGTATTTGAAATCGAGCGTGCAGGTTATGCCCAAATCAGTTTTTATGTCGGAAAATGGAAACCGAAAGTCTTGAAATGGAAAGCCGATGCGTGCGATTCGAAAACGAGTCGATTTTACCAGATCGAAGCTTTGCAGCCACTCGTGAAATCGAATCTAAATTTTGGATTGGACTTGTCTTTCAACACCCAGACGCCAAACGCAAGTGCGTTTCTGAGCTTTCAGGAAGGCGATTCGTTACAGGTCGATTTTCCGTCTAACAAAATAGCCAAACCCAAAAAGTTCTTCCCGAAAATTCCGGAAAAGATACGAGTCGAATTTTTAGGAGATGAAAAAGGCGAGCGAGTCGTCAAATCTCAATGTTCGATCAAGTTCGATGAATCGGAACTCACTTTTGTTTTGGGGAATCAAAATGGAACAGCGATGTTCGAAGTGCAATTCGGGGAAAATCACAAAGCGAAAAAAGTGTTCGTGAAACTCAATGGAAAAAAGATCGAACTCAAGCAAGCCGAAGTCGATTATTCGACATATTGATAATATCGCGCACCAATCAAATTTGGTTTTTCTTCTTCGATTCGGTCCAAAACCCATTCGTTTTTTGGAATTTTCACACTGAAATGCTGTTCTTTTTTGTGTAATTTCTCGTAGGTTTCAAAGTCGATCTCGTTAGAGTTTTCAAGTGTTTCGAACAATTTTACTTTGGATATCGCGCTTGTCCAATCTCGTTGGATCTCGCCTTCGAAGACTTTTGATTTGGAGCCGCTTCCGTAGGCCAGAAAACCGAATTTTGTTCCCGAAATCTCGCGTTCGTTTCGATGGGCGTCGCACAAAGCCGACAGCAATCCCATGAAAATCGAGCCTGTGTAAAGATTCCCGATCAATGACGAAGCCAATTCGGCGGGTTGCAATTTTGTCTTTACAAACTCCTGGTAATCGCTCGATTTCGCCAAATCCTTGAGTTGTGTCGCGCAGTTCGGATCGTTTCTGTCAATCAGGATTTTATCCGAATCCAAAGCGAAAATCTCTGTCAACATGCGTCGGCCTTGAAAAGAGTATGGCAAATGCATGATGATGTTCGACCAGGATTCGTAAAGTGTTCCGCCGAAATTCGCCGATTTCTTGTAAGAGAAATAAGCATCTCGCGTTCGATCGGTGTAACATTGGTTGGAATATTGTCCGTCGAAAACCGGTTGGTCTTTGTGGATTTCCACTTCCGATTCCAAATTCCCAAACCACGGCTGATTTTCGTCGTTTCCGGTGATCTGGACTTTCGAAACCTTGCGATACGGCTTGAAAAAGTCGAAAACGCCTTTGTTGCTTACCGCCCAATTTTCCGCGAAAGCGATAATTTTCGGATTCGCACTCAAAAGCATTGCGACCGCGCCCGCGCCTTGGGTATATTCTCCGGTCGATTCCAGGTCGTATTTAGCTATGTCAGTCGCAATAACGATCGCTTTTTTCGTCGGATTCAATCTTAGGTAATCGAAACAGTTCTGCAACGCATCGACAGCGCCAATACACGCGAAAGTAAAATCGACGACGTCACATTCCAGAAGCGAATTTTCGCCGAATTTCTGCTCGATCAAAGCCGAAACGAAAGATGCGACAGGTTTTGAGTTGTCGATTCCGCTTTCTGTGCCAACGTAAATTCTCGAGATTTCCGACAGGTTGATATCGTTGTCCAGAATCAATTTCGTCAAAGCGTTTGCTCCAAAAACAACCGTGTCCTGATGTGCATCCGGCAAAGTCATCTTGAGCAGGCCGAGGCCTTTTTCGAGTTTTTCGGGTTCGATGTGGCGCGCTTCGGCCAGAGTTCTTATTGGAAGATGGATTTTGGCGACGTCAAACGCGATCGCGTCGATTCCTATTTTCATGGGACGGAAATTGAGTTCGTAAAGTTACGATTCGAGCCAAGAAAGCGACTGTTTTTCGGGCTTGCGATTCGATTTTTATCGTTAACGCCGAACATTTCGCGAAAGTGTAAAATTTGCCGAATTTTTGTCGTTCATAATTTCGAAATCGGCAATAAACCAACCCGCGCGGCGTTCTTAATCAAACCAATCGATACAAACATGAAGGCAAACTTTGTTTTTTTCCTGCCGACATTTCTAGTTTTATTAGTGAGTTCCTTGTTCGTTTCTTGCTCGAACGACGAATCGGATAATGACGAACCGATGTTGATCGTGAAGTTCAAATTCGATCGCGACCAACAACGCTTGAACAATTTGGGGCAACCGTCGACAATTCCTTCCGGCCACGCTGCCCAAACTCCCGATTTCCACACGATCTCTGCGCATTATCTCGAACTCGCTCCCGATATGTATACGCAATTGGGCGAAGGTTCGGTTTTGTATCACGCTCCTGAAACCACGCAAGGCGGACCAAAAGCGATCGATTTCAGCAAGGCGAAAATCGTGGGTGAAGACGAGGTTTTTCTCAAGATTCCTTTGAGCGAGGTCGCGTCCGGGAATTACAATTGGGTTCGCGTTTCGCTTTCTTACCAAAATTTTGGCGTGAACTTTTTGCAGTCGGGCGTGGAATATGATGGCACTTTGGCGAGTTTCGTCGGATTCAATACTTATATAAAGTCGCATTCCATCGGAAACAATTTCTTTGAGGTCAACTCGAATCGCGCCCAGGGTTATTGGGCTTTCGCTTTGGACGATTATCCTTACAGTTCAGAAGGTCAGGCGCCGGCCGGAGCGACGACCGTTCCGAATCCGTTGGCAAGTACATCGCCAATTCCCGCCGGATCGTGCGTCGTTACTGGAAAGTTCGGCAACGAACTGCAAATTACGGGCAATGAAAAGAAAGATGTCGTGGTCACGCTTTCACTTTCGATCAACAACAGTTTTGAGTGGCAAGACGTCAATGCCGACGGGAAATTCGAACCGTCTGCGGGAGAAAATGTCGTCGATATGGGTTTGAGAGGATTGCTGCCGTCTTTCACGGTTCAGAATTGACTTGGTAAAAACCACGTCATTAGCGGCTTTCACGCTAATTAATACTGATTATAAATAATCGGAAATCCTTTGTGCTATAACCCTTTTAGCCTTATTTTTGTGTGATTTTTTAATAAATTACTCAAAATCTATGGCAAAATCGGCTTTCCTGAAGTCATCCCTGGCTAAAAAGTATTGGATGGCGGCGACAGGACTATTTTTGTGTCTATTTCTCGTCGGACACTTGTTGGGTAACCTGCAACTTCTGAGTAGGACAGAACACGAGGCGGCGCTTCATTTTAACCAATATGCGCTCTTCATGACCACGAATCCTGCGGTCAAAGCACTTTCTTACTTGACTTATCTCTCAATCCTTTTCCATGCTGTGGATGGATTCTGGCTTACGATCCAGAACCGCAAGGCAAGGCCGATTGGTTATGCCAAGAACAATCCGTCGGCGAATACGACTTGGGCTTCGAGAAATATGGCAATGTTGGGTTCCTTGATCCTGCTTTTCATCGTGACACACATGGCAAGTTTTTGGGGCAGAATGCACTTTGACAAGAAAATGCCGCTTTATGTGGTAGAGCTTACGGCGATGGGCCAAAAAATGAAATTCTACAAAACGACAAACGATCAATTCATTCCTTTCGATCAGGTCGCGGCTAGCAAACAGGAAGCTTTCGAACAGAAAAAGCCGAAATATCTCGCCAACAGATCAGAAATTTTTGACGCTAACGCAAACATCAAAATTGCCGAAGTATACAAAGATCTTTACAAGATCACGGTCGATTTTTTCAAACAGCCGAAATACGGTTTGTTGTACGTGATCCTTTACATGATTTCTATGGCGGTTTTGGCATTTCACCTTAGCCACGGATTGGCGAGTTCGTTCCAGAGTATCGGTTTGAGCCACCCGAAATACAGTCCGTTTATCGACAAGTTCGGACTTGTTTTCTCGATTGTCGTTTGTGCGTTGTTCGCGATTTTGCCTCCGTACATTTACTTTGTCCTTTAATAATCAATATTCATAAATAACTATGAAGTTAGATTCTAAAATACCGGAAGGTTATATTTCCGATAAGTGGACCAACCACAAAAATCACCTTAAACTAGTTGCCCCGAACAACCGTCCGAAAATCGACATCATCGTCGTGGGAACGGGATTGGCCGGAGCTTCTGCGGCCGCTTCTTTTGGAGAAATGGGTTACAACGTGAAGTCGTTCTGTTTTCAGGATTCTCCACGTCGTGCACACTCGATCGCGGCTCAAGGCGGAATCAACGCGGCAAAAAACTACCAGAATGACGGTGACTCGATTTACCGTTTGTTCTACGATACGATCAAAGGTGGCGATTACCGCGCCCGAGAGGCGAATGTGCACCGTTTGGCCGAAGTTTCCGGAAACATCATCGACCAATGTGTGGCGCAAGGTGTACCGTTTGCACGCGATTACGGCGGATTGCTCGACAACCGTTCATTTGGTGGAACACAAGTTCAAAGAACGTTCTACGCGGCGGGCCAAACCGGACAACAATTGTTGCTTGGAGCATATTCGGCACTTTCACGCCAAATCGGACAAGGAAACGTACAGCAATTCAACCGTCACGAGATGCTCGACATCGTAAAAGTTGACGGAAAAGCCCGTGGAATCATTGCTCGCAACTTGGTGACAGGTGAAATCGAAAGACATTCGGCTCACGCTGTAATCATCGCTTCAGGCGGATACGGAAACGTATACTTCCTTTCGACAAACGCTATGGGATCGAACGTTTCCGCAGGTTGGAAAATCCACAAAAAAGGTGCGGCATTCGCGAATCCTTGCTATGTGCAGATTCACCCGACTTGTATTCCGGTTCACGGAACGAACCAATCGAAGTTGACCTTGATGTCAGAATCACTTCGCAACTCGGGAAGAATTTGGGTTCCGAGGAAAAAAGAAGACGCCGAAGCAATTCGTGCCGGGAAATTGAAACCTACGCAAATTGCCGAAGAAGACAGAGATTATTACCTCGAAAGACGCTATCCGGCGTTTGGTAACCTCGTGCCGCGTGACGTTGCTTCGCGTGCGGCAAAAGAGCGTTGCGACGCAGGTTACGGAATCGAAGCCAACGATACGAATGAAGGCGTTTACCTCGACTTTTCATCAGAAATCAAGAGCAAAGGAAAACAAGCGGCTTTGGTCGCGGGCGATCACAATCCGTCCGAGGCGAAAATCGTCGAGCTTGGAAAGAAATGGATCGAGGAAAAATACGGTAACCTTTTCCAGATGTACGAAAAAATTACAGCTGAAAATCCGTACGAAACTCCAATGAAGATTTATCCGGCGGTTCACTACACGATGGGCGGCGTTTGGGTCGATTATAACTTGCAGTCGACAATTCCGGGCTGTTTTGTGGCCGGTGAAGCAAACTTCAGCGATCACGGAGCGAACAGGCTTGGAGCATCGGCGTTGATGCAAGGTTTGGCAGATGGCTATTTCGTTTTGCCCTACACGGTTTCCGATTATCTGGCAGATGAAATCCGAACCGGGAAAATCTCTACGCAATCGGCGGAATTCGACGAGGCCGAGAAATCGGTTCGTGCGCAAATCGACAAATTCCTCAACAACAACGGTTCGAAGTCTGTGGACTATTTCCACAAGCAACTCGGACACATTATGTGGAACAAGGTCGGAATGGGAAGAAACGCCCAAGGTTTGTCTGAAGCCGTAAAAGAAATCGATGCTTTGAGAGCCGAATTCCACCGCGACGTTTACGTTCCGGGAAGCGCCAATGAAATGAATGTGGAATTGGAAAAAGCACTTCGCGTTGCCGATTTCATGGAACTCGGACAATTGATGGCGATGGACGCTTTGCAAAGAAACGAATCGTGCGGTGGACATTTCCGTGAAGAATATCAGGATGCAGAAGGTGAAACTTTGCGCGATGACGAAAATTTCAAGTTCGTCGGAGCTTGGGAATACAACGGATCTGACATCAGCCAGGAAATCCTGAACAAAGAAGACCTGAACTACGAATTCATCAAGATCGCAGCCCGTAACTACAAATAAATCAAGAGACATGGCTACTAAGAATATCAATATAAAACTCAAGATCTGGCGCCAGAAAGATGCCAAATCGAAAGGCACGATGGAAAGCTACAAGCTCGATAACGTATCGACTGACAGCTCTTTCCTGGAAATGCTCGACCAATTGAACGAACAGCTCATAAATGAGCGGAAAGAGCCGGTTGCTTTCGACCACGATTGTCGCGAAGGAATCTGCGGAATGTGTTCGCTTTACATCAACGGACGCGCCCACGGACCAGATCGTTTCATCACGACATGTCAATTGCACATGCGCTCGTTCAAGGACGGAGAAACGATTTTCATCGAACCGTGGCGTTCAAAAGCGTTCCCGGTTATCAAGGATTTGGTCGTTGACAGAAGTTCTTTCGACAGAATCCAGCAAGCGGGCGGTTTCGTTTCGGTAAACACATCCGGAAACACGATTGACGCAAACGCGACTCCGGTTCCAAAGGCTGACGCAGATCGCGCTTTCGAGGCTGCGGCTTGTATCGGTTGCGGCGCTTGTGTGGCGAGTTGTAAAAACGGATCGGCTATGTTATTCGTCGGGGCGAAAGTTTCGCAGTACGCGCTTCTTCCGCAAGGAAAAGTCGAGGCTCACGACCGCGTTTTGAATATGGTTCGTCAAATGGACGAAGAAGGATTCGGAAACTGTACGAATACCGGAGCTTGCGAAATCGAGTGTCCGAAAGGCATTTCACTCGAAAACATCGCGAGAATGAACCGCGAGTACATGAAAGCTTCGATGAGTTAAGACTCTGAAAGTCATAAATACAAAAGCGCACTCTATTTTGGGTGCGCTTTTTTTGTGTCCGATAGTTTTTCGAAGCGATTATCTCTTCACCAATTTGATGGTTTGGATTTGAGATTCCGATGCGATTGAGAGCAGATAAATTCCCGATTGGCAGTGCGACAAATTTATTGTACGATCGTGATTTGCGTCCGATTTTGCAATTGTCCGTCCGTTAAAATCGGTTACCGAGTACGAAATCAGATTACCGTCAAAACCGTCGATGGCAAAGATTCCATCCGAAGGATTCGGGTAAACCTGAAAAGTTTCATTCGAAACAAAACCGGCAACGGCTAGCGATTCGGGACAATTTATTGCCGTGGGACTGCTTTTCCCGATTGTCGTTCCATCGCCAATTCCGCCTGCGTTATTCGCGCCCCAAGCCCAAAGATTTCCGCTGGTTTTCAATGCCGAAACGTGAATTGTCGAGGCCTTTACGCTGTGCCAGTCGGAATCTTGTCCAATTTGAGCGAACGAAAGCACATCGACCAACGTGCCCAAACCGAGTTGACCCAAGCCGTTGTAACCGCTGCTCCAAAGTGTCCCGTCCGTTTTTAGCGCGACGGTAAACGATGAGCCCAAAGCGACGCTTTGCCAGTCCAAATCGGTTCCAACCTGCATAGGCGAAAGCGAGTTTATGAGTGATCCATTTGCCAATTGTCCGGAATTGTTCGAACCCCAAAGCCAAAGCGAGCCGTTGGTTCTTATCGCACCTGAATGACCCAAGCCCGCAACTATTTTCTGCCAATCAGAAGCGGTTCCAACCTGAACCGGAACGTTTGTGAAAGTCGTGTTCCCGTAACCGAGTTCGCCGCTCGAATTGAATCCCCAACTCCATAAAGTGCCGTTTGTTTTGAGTGCGAGCGTGTGGAGCGATTTTGTCGAAACCGCTGCCCAATTGGTCTCGGTGCCTATTTGTGTTGGCGCATTCGCGTCAGTTCCGCTGCCGGCCGTTCCCAACCCGAGTTGTCCGAATTGGTTGTTTCCCCAAGTCCAAAGTGTTCCGTCTGATTTGATTGCAAGGCTGTGGCTGTTTCCGGCAGAAATGAACGCCCAATTTGTGGCTGTTCCAACTTGTATCGGAATCGTCGAATTTGTAGTGTTTCCGCTTCCCAATTGTCCCGATGTATTCGTGCCCCAAGCCCACAAAGTGCCGTCGGTTTTGAGCGCCAGTGCGTGTCCGTTTCCGGCGCTGACGTCTTTCCAGTTTGTCGCGTTTCCAATTTGATGTACGATAGGATTGCTCAAGATCGTTCCGTCGCCCAATTGTCCGGAGGCGTTCTCGCCCCAAGCCCAAAGTGTTCCGGCGTTGGAGATTGCGAGCGTGTAACCTTGTCCCGGCGCGATTTCGTTCCAGCATTGAGAATTCGGAACGACGAGATTTTGCGATTGGGAATACAAATCTGAATTCATTACGAGTACCAAAAGTAGTAGCATGATTTTTCGCATCGGACTATTTCTTGATGAGTTTTTGGATAGATTTTGAACTGTCGGAAGTGATTTCAACCGAATAAATGCCCGCTGACAAGCCGGAAATCTCGACACTTTCGGAATCAGCGATGTCTTTTTTCGCCAACACTTTTCGTCCGAGATTGTCATAGATCGCAACCGACAACATCTGTGGTTCATCCGACTTGATCGAAAACAAATCACCGCAAGGATTCGGGCTCAAAGCCAATGTAGCCGTCTTTTTATCTTGAACCTGCAATTGGCTTTCGCCGACGATACTGAAAGTAAATAGGTTGACATCACTTCCGGTATCGGAAACATGCGTAACCATTGCAGCCAAAACGTTGCCGGAACTTGTGGTATTCATCAATCCGCCTTGGCTCCAAAGAATATCCGGAATTTCAATGATCGCTTTGCCGTTGTTTCCAAAGCTTGAAACAGGAGTTCCGTTTGTGTTGTAACAGTAGAGTTGCGGCGCTTGCGGAAAGTCAGCGGTGTCGGCCCAGATGTAAAGTAGGTTTCCTTTCGAAACGATTTGGGTCGGAAATGCGTTCGTGCCGAAACTTCCGTCGAGCAGAATTTCGAAATCCGGAATCAAAGTTCCTTCGGCATTGGCCTTGAGAATTGACGAAACGCCGTTGCCAAAGTCGTCAACGATCTCAAAAACCGAAAAGAAAAACGTGCCGTCGTCGCCAATCGTAAAACCAGAATCGATGCCTCCGACGTACGAAAATTGGCCGTTGTTGCCAAATGAAGCGTCAATTGTTCCGTTGGGATTCAGGCGTTGGACGACAAAAGTTTGCACTCCGTCAAGATTGATGACTCTGCTCAGGATCATTTTGTCGCCCGTAACCAGTCTGAAAGCGTTCAGTTCAGATTCCGAAAACGCGTTTCCGGAGACAGGAATCACGATTTTTCCCTGCGAACCGAAGTTTGTGTCAAGTGCGCCATTTGGAAAAAACCGCCATAGAAATAAGTCGGGACTACCCGAAACTTCGTGTTTTCCCAAAACCACGATTTTGTCGTCCGACTGTATTAAAACATCGTAAATGAATTCCTGGTTTTCGCGTGGCATATCGACTTTTCCGTTGTTTCCAAAAGAGAGATCGAGCGAGCCATCGGAGTTGTACCTGATGATCCGTTCGTCCGAGTAGAAAGCGTCGCCCGCAACAACGATTTTTCCCGTGCTTTGCAAAGCCATTCCGTATGCTCTTGTCCACAAGGTTTCTTCGGCTTCCAAATTGTCTTCGACAGACTTGATTTGGCCATCGCCGCCGCCAAACGTCACGTCGTGGGAACCGTCAGTAGTATATCGGAAAAGCATCGCTTGATGGCCTTCGTTCGAGAAATTGCCCTGAAAACACACCAATAATTTTCCGTCAGGTTGCACCAAAGTTTCGTGCAGGTAGAAACCGTTGTCGTGCCCAAAGCGTTCGTCCCAGCCATCCTGGCTGTAATTCGTGTCGAGAATTCCGGTGGTTTGCGCTAGCGAAATCTGGCAAATCAGGAGTAAAAGAATGTAGCAGTTTTTCATAAGTTATTGTTTTATGATTATAGTCTGATTGACTTTCGTTCCCCGAACCGTTTGTTTTGTGCTTTACCTTTATTAGCACTTTTATTAGCGTTGTAAAGGTCGTTTCGCTTCGCAACCAATACAATACGAAAATAGGAGTAGAGGCAAGCGCGAGAATATCCTATTCCGGAGAATCCATACGTCATTAGGCGTACAAAAACGTTTTCGGAACATTTGCGTTTGCTTATATTTGGGCACAACTACAAACCAGATGCGACACTTTTTCCTGCTTTTGCTTTTGCCTATTTTAGGCTTTCCACAACTTTCAAAACACGTAAATCCGTTAATTGGAACCGGCGGCCACGGACACACTTTTCCCGGAGCGACCGCGCCTTTCGGAATGGTTCAGCTTTCGCCAGACACGCGAATCGACGGAAGTTGGGACGGCTGCGGCGGTTATCATTATTCCGATTCGGTGATTTACGGGTTTTCGCACACGCACTTGAGCGGAACGGGCGTTTCGGATTACGGCGATTTTATGCTGATGCCGACGATGGGCGAACCTTCGACGAGTTTCGAGCACTATTCCTCAAAGTTTTCGCACAAGAACGAAAAGGTTTCCGCCGGATATTATGCCGTGAAGCTTGACAAATTCGGGATTGATGTGCAATTGACAGCATCGACTCGCGTCGGATTTCACGAATACAAGTTTCCGAAATCGGGTCAGGCGAATGTGATTCTCGACTTGAACCATCGCGACCAATTGCTTATGGGCGAAGTCAGAATTATCGATGCCAAGACGATCGAAGTTTACAGAAATAGCGCGGCTTGGGCGACCGATCAGAAAATTTGGGCGAGAATCGAATTCGATCACGAGATGAAGATCACCAAAATCGAGAACAATGCGTTCGCTCCGGCAAAACCGACCGACAAAATGATCGCTGGAAGCTTGTTGCGACTGGCTTTTTCATCAGATGTAAAAAAAGGCGAAACCATAAAAGTGAAAGTGGCTTTGTCTCCGACTGGATTCGAAGGCGCGAGAAAAAACATGAGTGAAATTCCGGGCTGGGATTTCAAAAAAGTCAGGAAAGACGTCGAAAAACTTTGGGACAAAGAGCTTTCCAAAATCACCGTTTCCGAAAAGGACAAAGATAAACTCGCGGTTTTTTACACGGCTTTGTACCACACGATGATCCAACCGAATATCGCCCAGGATATTGACGGAAAATACCGCGGTCGAGACGACGAAGTCCATCAAGCGGACGGTTTCGACTATTACACGGTTTTCTCGCTTTGGGACACGTTCCGTGGCGCGCATCCACTTTATACTTTGATCGACAACAAACGCACGTCCGATTTCATCAACACTTTTCTCAAACAATACGAGCAAGGCGGACGACTTCCGGTTTGGGAATTCGCATCCAATGAAACCGATTGCATGATCGGTTACCATTCGGTTTCGGTCATGGCCGATGCGATGGCAAAAGGCATAAAAGGCTTCGATTACGAGAAGGCGTTCGAGGCTGCGAAACACAGTGCGATGCTCGATCATTTGGGACTTTCGGCTTACAAGAAGCAAGGTTTCATTTCGATGGACGACGAACACGAAAGCGTGTCGAAAACGCTCGAATATGCTTACGACGACTGGTGTATTGCGCAAATGGCCAAGATTTTGGGTAAAGAGCAGGATTACGCTTACTTCATGAAGCGTTCCCAAAATTGGAAAAACGTGTTTGATCCGGAGACGAAACACATGCGTCCCAAGAAAAATGGCGGTTGGGACAAACCGTTTGATCCGCGCGAAGTCAACAACAATTTCACCGAAGGGAATTCGTGGCAATATTCGTTTTTCGTGCCACATGATATTGCTGGAATGATTGAAGCTTACGGCGGAAAAGCAGATTTCGAGAAAAAACTCGATGAGATGTTTTCCGCGCCAAGTGAAACCACCGGACGCGAACAGGCCGACATAACGGGTTTGATCGGGCAATATGCGCACGGTAATGAACCGAGCCATCACATGGTTTATCTGTACAATTCCATCGGAAAGCCCGAAAAAGCACAGGAAAAAGTGAAATTCATCCTTGAAAACTTCTATAAGAATTCTTCCGACGGATTGATCGGAAACGAAGATTGCGGCCAAATGAGTGCGTGGTACGTGTTGAGCTCGCTTGGACTTTACGATGTCACGCCGGCCGGAGACGCTTGGACTTTGACGACTTCGGCGTATGAAGTTGCGACGGTCAAGTTGGAAAATTGTTCGGAAGTGAAAATGGGCAAAAATGTCAAAAATGCAACTTTCAGTCGTTTGGGCTTTGGTGAAAAATCTAAAATTGCGGCTGAAATCCCGTACGACAAAATTGTTCCAGTTCCTACGATCCAAGCTGCGAGCAAGTCTTTTTCTGACAAAATGCTCGTTTCTCTTGAAAGTTCCGATGGAAAAAATCAGCAAATCGAATATGTGCTTGAACCTCGGACGAACAAAGGTAAAATCGATTTTCAGCCTTACGAGAGGCCATTTTACATCAACGAATCGTCGACAATTACGGCAGTCGTAAAAGATGGAAAACGCGAGAGTAATTGGGTTTCGGCGACGTTTTACAAAAAGCCGAACAATTATTCCATCGCCATCAAATCAAAGTACGACAAACAATATCACGCAGGCGGACCGGACGGTTTGCTGGACGGGATTCTGGGTTCGGAAAACTGGCGAAAAGGCGACTGGCAAGGTTATCAAGGCCAGGATTTCGAGGCCACGATCGATTTGAAGAATGCGACAAAAATCTCCAAGATCGACGCGCGTTTCCTGCAAGATTCGCGTGCCTGGATTTTGATGCCGACCAAAGTCGAATTCTATATTTCTAATGACAACAAGGATTTCAAGTTGGTCAAAACTGTCGAAAATACATACGATGCGCTAAATACCAATGTCAAGGTCGAGAGTTTCATTGCGCAATTCGCTCCAACTTCTGCGAACTATGTAAAGGTCAAGGCTTACAATTTCGGTAAATTGCCCGAGTGGCATCAAGGTGTTGGCGGCGAAGCTTACATTTTTACAGATGAAATCACGATCGACTAATGGAAAACGAACTCAAAATCGCACTGATTCAAACGCCGTTGGTTTGGCAAAACGCCGAAGCGAACCTGAATCTGATAAAGGACAAAATCGTGTCGATACAGGATGAAGTCGATTTGATCGTCTTGCCCGAAATGTTCGCGACGGGATTCACGATGACGCCCGAGGAATCCGCTGAAACCATGGACGGAGAATCAGTGAAATGGATGAAGAAAGTTGCGTTTGAACACCATTGCGCCGTAGTTGGAAGTTTGGCTATTGCGTCTGACGGAAAATTCTACAATCGGTTGGTTTTCGTGCATCCGACAGGAGAAATCGAGACTTACGACAAGCGTCATCTGTTCTCACTCGCGGGCGAAGACAAGGTTTATACAGCGGGTGAAAAACGTCTGATAGTCAATTTCAGAGGTTTCAAAATTTGTCCTTTGGTGTGTTATGACTTGCGTTTTCCAGCGTTTTCCAGAAATACCGAATATTACGACGTCTTGTTATACGTCGCGAATTGGCCACAACCGAGGATCGCCGCTTGGGATGCGCTTTTGAAAGCCCGGGCAATCGAGAATATGTGCTATGTGGTCGGTGTGAACCGCGTGGGCGAGGATTTCAACAAAAACGAATATCCGGGGCATTCGCAAGTGTTCGATTATTTGGGTGAAAGTGTGCTTTCGGCCTGGGAAAACGAAGGAGTTTTTATCATTTCGATCGAGAAAGAACCGATGCTCGAACTACGCGAGAAATTGCCGTTTTTGGAAGATCGCGACTCGATTACGGTATCGTAAATGGCTGATCGACATCCCAATTCGCCCGAATCTCGAGCTCTTTCGGGAAATAAATCACGGTTTCGGACTGCCGTTTTTCTAGGTAATTTCCCGCGTCCCATTGCCTGTTTTTGTTGTCGTCGTAAATGATTCTCAGCGTGTAAGTCGCCGGATCGATATTGTTGAAATCGACGACCGTCGCCGATTCTGTGTATTCCATATATTTCACAGTGCCTTTTGAATCAGTGAGTTCGACCATGATCGGGAAGCGTTTGGCGTTTTCCAATGTGACCCTGAGATTGCCGTATTCGGACGTGTTTTTTGTGGAAAGATTGTATTTCAAAGTGTCGTTCACGGAATCGTAAAAGTCAGTAAGCGCGCCGGGAAGAATCTCGATATTGTATTTCTCTATCGGATTTTTCTTGAAATCGAGTTCCAGCAAACGTTCGAATTCATCGTATTTGGCCGTGAATTTCACGACGGAATCCTTCGTCTTTACCGAAATTTTCGATTCGTCGAACTTCGAAAGCGGAATGCTCGATTCGAGTCCGAAATTGCCTCTTAACGGCAAAGTGCCCGACTGTCGCGGCGAAAAACTAAGCGTATCTTTTTTCTGGTCTTTGATCTTTACCCAATAATCGGCTTTGAAATTGTTTCTTTCTACCGAAACTTGGAGCGAATCGACCTTCAATCTCGGATACCAAATGTTCAGGGAATCCTTGTCCTCGACCTTCGTCACGGCCGACTTGAGCAATTCACCGGTTGGACTTTTCACAGTCGCTTTCGTGCCTTTCGGATCGCCTACGTAAGCAAGAAACAGCTTTTGTCCCGAATCGAGCGTCGGTTTGCTCGGTTTGAACGGAACGGCTTCCTTGAAAAGTTCGAGTTGGTAGATGGAATCGTTCGGAATGTTCACGAAAGTCTTGTGAAACCCGATCTTGTCAGACTTCGGATCGTATTTGTTGTTATTGTTGTCCTTAAGCGCGATAAGCAAATATTTTCCGGCTTTGATATTCTCGATTTTCCAGTTCGTCAAGCTGTCAAGCGTATTCGTAATATAGCGCGGCGGCTTTTTATAGATCACCGAATCGGTAAATGTGCTGTCGGCTTCGTACAACATGATCGAGACGTAGTTGTCCGGTTTTTTCGAATATGCGTCTTTGATTCGTCCTGCAATTTGTAACGAGTCGATGTAACTTCCGGTAGAAAAAACGTATCGGAATTGCGAATAAGGATTGCCTTCGTTGTTGTCGGCCAAACTCTGTCCGAAGTTGAAACTGTAAGTCGTGTTGTCCTGAAGCGTGTCCTGGATTTTGATCGTGAAAGTCTTTCCGGCCGTAGTCGGCAAAATTATCGGTTCATGTTTCAAAGGCGGGGAAACGATCAATTGCTTGTTGATGTCTTTCATTTTCACGTATTCGTCGAACACCAACTTGAATTCTTTCCCTTTGAAATTCTTTGAAAAATTCTCCGGAATGCTTTTTAGCAGCGTCGGTGGGATCGTGTCTTTCAAACCGCCGGTGATCGTGCCGCGTTTGGCGCATCCGACAAAAGCAAGTAAAAGGGCGAAAGCGAAGTATGTAAAGAGTTTTTTCAACTGAAAGTCAAATTTCGATGCACAAAATAACGATTATAATTTCTCGCGCGAAACTATTTTTTGACCGAATTATGAATGTGAAAAAGCGAGGCACGCAATCGAGATTTTTGCGCCCGGAATTTCTAGCAACGCCCGACTGCAGGCTTCCAAGGTCGATCCGGTCGTAAGCACGTCGTCTATCAACAGGAAATGTTTTCCGTGATCGGATTCCGAAAAGTTGGCTTCGAACATCGATTTGCTGAGTTCCGAACGCGCAAAAAGGTTCTTTTTCGTCTGTGTTTTCGAGTAAAAGTTCCGTTTCAGCAGCTTTTCGTCAAGCGGAATTTCGAGTGTGTCCGACAAGGCTTTTCCGAAAGACGTCACTTGATTGTAACCGCGTTTTTTGAGTTTACGCCGATGCAACGGAACCGGAATTATAGCATCCGCGGAAGCGCAAATTTCCTTCAGATCTTCGGCGAACCAATAACCAAGCGCCGTCCCGACATCTTGCTGGTTTTTGTACTTGAGTTTGTGGATCATTTGCTGCACGATGCCTTTTTTGTGGAAATAGGCGAAAGTCGTCACCGATTCGGTAGGAATTCGTCCAAAAAACTTCGTCGAAGCTTCGTTTTGCGGTTGAAGATGGTGGTTGGTGAGCGGAATTTCGTGTCGGCAATTTGTACAGATCACGAATTCGTTGTCGCGCAAAAGATTGTCGCATCCGGCGCAGACCGACGGAAAAATCAGGTTGAGTAAGGCTTGTAACATAATTGAATGGCGTTTAGATGCTGAAAGTTAGGAAATTCGGCTGAAACAACGGTTTTTATTTCGACGCTCGGCCAAGAATATTTATTTTCGCGTCTTAATTCTCAAAAATCAAGCAAACGCATCATGTCAAAGCAGGAAGATATTTTCAAGAATGTGATTTCCCACGCCAAAGAGTATGGTTTCATTTTCCCGTCGAGCGAAGTCTATGACGGACTTAGCGCGGTTTACGACTACGGTCAGAACGGCGCTGAACTCAAGAAAAACATACGCGAATATTGGTGGAAAGCCATGGTTCAGATGCACGAAAATATCGTTGGGATCGATGCTGCGATCTTGATGCATCCGACGACTTGGAAAGCTTCCGGTCACGTGGACGCTTTCAATGATCCGCTTATCGACAACAAAGACTCGAAAAAGCGTTACAGAGCTGATGTTTTGGTAGAAGATTTTGCTGAAAAACTCAACCAAAAAGCGCAAAAAGAAATAGAAAAAGCCAAGACTCGATTTGGTGAAGCGTTCAATGAACAGGAATTTGTGACCACGAATGCTCGTGTGAAAGAATATTTGTCGCGCGAGACCGAAATTCGGGAAAGACTCGGGCGTTCTTTGGGCAATGGCGATCTGGAAGACGTGAAAGCGTTGATCGAAGAGCTGGAGATTGCCGATCCCGATACTGGCTCGAGAAATTGGACCGAAGTGCGTCAATTCAATTTGATGTTCGGAACCAAACTTGGAGCGTCGGCCGATACCGCGATGGATTTGTACCTGCGTCCGGAAACGGCTCAGGGAATTTTTGTGAACTTCTTGAACGTGCAGAAATCAGGTCGCATGAAAGTCCCTTTCGGAATCGCCCAAACCGGAAAAGCTTTTAGGAATGAGATTGTTGCGAGACAGTTTATCTTCCGCATGCGCGAATTCGAACAGATGGAAATGCAGTTCTTCGTTCGTCCGGGTGAGGAAATGAAATATTACGATTATTGGAAAGACACGCGTTTGAAATGGCATTTGTCGCTTGGTCTCGGACGTGAAAATTATCGGTTCCACGATCACGAGAAATTGGCGCATTATGCGAACGCTGCCGCCGATATCGAGTTCAATTTCCCATTCGGTTTCAAGGAATTGGAAGGAATTCACTCGAGAACGGATTTCGATTTGAAGGCGCACGAGCAATTTTCAGGACGCAAGTTGCAATATTTCGATCCGGAATTGAATGAGAATTACGTGCCTTATGTCGTGGAAACTTCGGTTGGTCTTGACAGAATGTTCCTTGCGATTTTCTCGAAATCGTTGAAAGAGGAAACGCTCGAGGACGGATCTGTTCGCACGGTTTTGGCCTTGCCGTCTGTTTTGGCGCCTACGAAAGCTGCGGTTCTTCCACTTGTCAAAAAAGACGGATTGCCTGATATCGCGCATAAGATCATCGACGATCTCAAATGGGATTTCAATGTGACTTATGACGAAAAAGACGCAGTCGGACGCCGTTATCGCAGACAAGACGCGCTAGGAACGCCTTTTTGTATCACGGTCGATCACCAAACTCTGGAAGACAACACCGTTACGATTCGCCACCGCGATTCGATGCAACAGGACAGGGTCGCGATCACCGAACTTCGCTCGATCATAGAAAATGAAGTTTCGATGCGAAATTGGTTGTTGAAAACCAAGTAACATCAGAATTAGAAATACAAAAGCCTCTCGATTCGGGAGGCTTTATTTTTTTACGACAACCGCTTCGTGTAGTTGTTTCGCAAATGCTGGAAGTGTCGGTTTTTGTGGTTCTGACGGAAAATTCGCCGATCGTTTCTTTGGATGCGTCCGAGAAATCAATTGCTCCAGGATTTGCAGATTTTTGTCGGAAACGCCATACAATCCCAAAAGTATATGCTGATAGAAGGAAAGACCATCGTTGCCGATTACTTGCGGGCCTTTTTTGGTGCGATACGACCGCTTTGGCTTGGCGTTGCGCATTTCTTCCATCGTCGTTTCATCGATTCTGCTGAAAATCCATTCGTGGATGAATTTCGCTGCCGGAACTGGATTTTTGATGATTTGCTTCCAGTCCGTTTGTAGTTGTTCCGATAGCAGATTCCAGAATTCATCGGTTAATCCGTGTACCCAATTATGTGCATTCTCTTTCTGCTTTTCGGACAAGATTTCCAAAACTCTTTGCGCGCTTTTCCATTTGATGAGATTGAGTCCCGTAAGTTCAGCAACTTGGTGGGCGAGCGGGCTCGATTTGTGGGACGAAATAATACTTTCGGCAATGGACGCGAACTTGAGCTCGATCACGTTGAGAAAACCTTCTTTTTTGGCAAAAATCAAGAAGTCGCAAGCCTCGAGAATAGTCTGCAATGTGTAACCTTCTTCAATAATCGGGAAACCGTCTTTTTTATTGGATGCGAATAGAACAGGATTCGACAGTTTCTCTAATAATCCGGTCGCTCCGATCCCGTAGCGCGTGAACCCACTCATGAACTCGTTCAGCCAATCTGACTTTGCCGAATGTCCGAAGTGGCGATTTACACTTTTCTTGGTCACTACCATAGACATATCCGACAAAACAAAAGGCTGAAGTCCTAAAGTTTTGCCAGATAGTTTTTTGTCATACGATCCTGAAAATACCGTCTGCATTATTTCAATTGATTGAGCCAATCTGTCAACACAAGTTCATTCGGTTTTGCAATGACCGTTTGCGTTTTGATGTATTTGGAAATACGCTTTTGCATAAGCCAGGCCGTTTTGTGAGTGATTTCCAAGTCTTCGGATAATTTCCGGGGCGTAACATCTTCCGAATTCTTAACGAGCCAAATTGCTTGGAACCATTTCTGCAATGGCAATTTTGAATTGTGGAAAATCGTATATGTTTTCACATTGAAATACTTTCCGGAATTGCGGCAACGATAGCGTCCGTCTTTGCACCTATAAATTTTGGAAGTTTCGTCAAACGGACTAACAACATCGCCTTCCCAACGAATTTGCTCGAGCTGCATAATACAAGCGTTTTCATCCTGAAATTTCGAAGCGATGTCCTCAAAAGACTCCAACTGTTCTAGATTGCTGACTATCATTGGTTCTAAATGTGTTTTTATAATTTTACACAAAAATAACAAAATTTATGTAAAAATGTAAAATTAGTGGTAATAAATCTATATTGGCATGTAGTTCACCGTCTATTTTATGCACTTCATATAGTAATTGCATAAAAACAGTTTCGAGATTTGCCCAAAGGAAAATTGGGCTCTTATATAAAATAAATTAGCTTCCGATAAGACCCCAAATTATCAAACCTACTTGCGTGGCTTCCAAACCAAATGAAGCACGATTACATTATTATTAGCGACAATCGCCATGATATCGCGGAGACAAAGGCTGTGGCCGCTGTTTTCCCGCAACTGTCGTTTGTTGGAAGTGCTTCGAACTTTGATGAAGGCTTGGATTTGGTGCTGGAAAAGAATCCGAAAATCGTTTTCCTGGAGATTCAGCCAGAAGATGTTTCGTCTAAGTTGGGACTTTCCTTCATAAGTGAACTTTTTCGTTTTCTAAACGACGTTCCGAAAGTTATTGTCACAGCCAAAAATGCCGATCTGGCTTATGAAGCGCTTCGGTATGATGTACTTGACTACTTCGTAACGCCATTTCGTTCTCTTGAACTACGGAAGTGTCTTATGAGATTGGAGAAGTCTTCGGCTATGCAGCCGGTTATTGCATTCCAGACGACTATCGAAGCTCCGGCGACCGAGACTGATTTGCCGACTTCCGAAAAAGTTATCGAACAGATAGAAAGTGATTCGACTAAGCAAGCGGAGGTCGAGCTCATAACTTTAGATCCTGTTCAAATTGTTCCTGAGATCCATGCGACTCCCGTCGAGAAACCTTTGGTGATTTGCGTGAAGTCTTACGGCGACTACCGTTTTATAGAAGCTCGTGATATTTGTTATATCCAGGCAGATAACAACTCAGCTGACATCCACTTAAATAACGGTGAGATGATTACAGCTTTCAAAACCTTAAAGCAATTTGAGAATGCGCTTCCGGCGCCGTTCGTCAGAATCCATAATAGCCATATCGTGAATATGGACTATGTATCCAGAATTCACACGGGAAATTCAGTTTGCTACTTAAAAAATACCGCTGCGACTAAACTTCCTTTCTCGAAATCTTACAAGGAAAATGTCGATTTGATCATAAACAGTATCTCAAACGGCAATTATTTGGAGTTTTAAAAGCTGACGGCTACACTTCATACTCATATCATCCACTCATAGAATAGCTACATCTACCAAACGAGCCAGTAAACATAGGACTCGACAGAGACATCGTACCTAAGTTTGCCTCGTGGATTCGTGTGCACAAACACACATCTACAATGAGGAACAAAAACAAAAGATACCACAAACATAAATGTCTCAAATTATGAAAAAAGCTATTTTTACTTTCGGATTGTTTTCACTAGTAATGGTTTTGACTTCTTTTACTACGCCTGATCTTAATTATTCTGGTGAACCCGATGGCAGCACAACCTCTAAAGGTAATACCGGTGGCCAAGGAACATTGCCCGGAGATGGAGGAAAAAAATTAGATTTCGAAACGGGTGGTGTTGCAACTGGTGACAAAGGAAAAAAAGTAGATTTTGAGACTGGCGGGGTTCAGACTGGTGATAAAGGAGTCAAAAAACTTGATTGACTTTAATACGTTAATAATATATCAGTGGGCTATTCTTTGTAAAGAGTAGCCCTTTTTGTTTTTTATGAATTATTGGAAAATAGCACTAATTTCTTTGGTTCTTTATTCTTGTTCAAATAAAGAACCACAACTAAAGGTTGAGCAACTTTTTGACGTCGCTAATAATAGCGGTATTTCTATAAGTTCGAGATTGCATGCAATTTCTGAAATCGAGGAAATAAACTCTTGGGAGCGAAACGATTCAATTAAGACTTCGAACTCCTTGAGAATTGGGAATAGATACTGGAACGTCGGAAAAAAAGAAAAGTTTAAAGAGATTAGTCTGAAAATAGTAACAAGTGAATCAGATGCTAATTTCATTGGAAAGGCAAATCTCAATTTGTCCGAGTATTATTTCGATAAAAAAAAATGGGATTCTGCGTATTATTTTAGTAAAAACGCAGAACGAAATTTTAAAAAAGAAAAGAGATATCTAGAACTTGCACAGTCAATCATTGTATGCGGCCAAAGCCAATATAATATGGGCCAACTTTTTTTGGCCGAAAAGTCTGGTGTAAAATGTCTTAAACTGGTTGATCAAACGGAAAATTCCGACGACGAGAGATATAAAGCATACAATCTTCTGGGCAATGTATATATGGACTATGGTAATTATGACACAGCATTAGAATATCATTACAAAGCATTGAATTTAAATAACTTCGGCAAGTTTAAAAGTCCGTTTTTTCTGAAAGAATCGACAATTTTCAATTTGGGCCTTGTATTTCAATTGCAGCAAAAATATAAAGTATCGAGTACATATCTCAATATTATCATTGATGATCAGAATGTCAGAAAAAATAATCCGGGACTTTTTGCGGCTGCTGTAAACTCTGTTGAATATAACAAAATTGTAACTGGTGTAATAAAGTCTCCTGAAAGTCTAATGTTAGCACTTTCAATAAATGATAGTTTGAAAATAGCGTACAGGGCGGCAGCTAATTGCCATAATATAGCGAGATTTCATCTTACTCGAAAAGATACTATTAATGCTGATTTCTACTTTCAAGAGGCACTATCAAGATGTGAGAAAGATAATTACTCACCACAGACCCACGATATTTTGAGAGATTACTTAAATATAGTTCCTAATAGAAATAGAATTGATGTGCTGTATAGTTCACTTTTGAGTTCTGCAGTAAAGAAAGAAGTTTTGGTTCGAGACAGATTTGCAAAAATTGAATATGAAACACAACTGGTAATAAGTGAAAAAGATGATGCTTTAAAAGCACAGAAGAAAATTACTTACGTCGCAATTTTTATTTTTATTACTCTTTTGTTACTAGTTAAAATAATTGATCAACAAAGGAAAAATAATAAAATGCAATTGTCTAATCAGACGAGTATTGCAAATGCTAAGATGTTTCAATTGATAATAAGTCAAGAACAAGAGATTTCGGAAGTGAAAAAGCTAGAACGTAAATGGATTGGTAGGGAGTTGCATGATAATATCATGAATAGACTTTCTGCGATAAGACTCAATTTATTCTTTTTATTGAGAGACGGGATGGACGAAGAGGATTCAAGGTATTATATAGGTGAAATTCAAGAAGTTGAAAAAGATATAAGGAAACTCGCCCATCAACTCGCGAAAAACGATTCGACAAAGTTTGAGAATTTTAAACAGAATCTTGTCGAACTGTTCGAAGAAAAGAAACGGATTTTTGGCGCAGATATATCCTTGAGTGCGGATATGATCAATTGGGAGTTTGTAGAAGATAAAGTCAAAGTTCATTTTTATAATATTCTCTTAGAAGTGCTCGAAAATTTTGGGAGGCACTCAAAAGGAACTGAATTGAGGTGCTCCATTTGTAAAACTGAAAAAGAAATTATCGTAGAGGTCAGAGACAACGGGATTGGATTCGATATAAAGCAACATTTTGACGGACTGGGAATTTACAATATAAAAGATCGAGTAGAGGAGATGAATGGAACCATCAACTTTGAATCCTCAAAAGGTCACGGGTTATTTATTCAAATCATTGTCTAATCGATATATAATTATGAAGATACTAATTGTTGAAGATCATTTTGCAATGATCGAGGGATACAGGAGGATACTGGAAGATACTCAGATAGGTTTCGAGTATTTCTTGGCACATAATTGCCAACAAGCAATTGACGTATTGTCAAATGTGGAATTCAATCTAATTCTGTTAGACATAAATATACCGTCTTTTGGTAATTGCGAATCGGGCTACGATTTAGCCTTCATAATAAAAAATCATCAGCCATCTGCGAAGTTGTTAGTTTTGACAAGTTATATTGACAAGATTACTCTTTACTCAATTTACAAAGAGATCAATCCAAACGGCATTTTGGTTAAAAGTGATTTTTCCCCGGAAGAACTTATTAGAAGTATTTACAAGATTGTCTTCGAAAATGGCCAAATATTTAGCGCAACAGTTTTAGAGAGTGTCGAAGAAATTAAAAAAGGAAATTACCTAATGGACGAAATCAACAGAAAATTATTAGCGCTAATGGGCAAAGGGTTTAAGACGAATACGTTATCTGAAAAACTACGCTTGTCGATTAGTTCTGTTGATAAAAGAAAAGCTTTAATCAAAGAATTTATGGGTATAGAAAAAGGAAATGATGAAGATATTATAGTGGAAGCAAGAAGATTAGGGTTATTATAATTTTAAAAATTATAGTTTTGCTGAAAATAAAATGCATTTCCATTGAGAATCCTAATTTTAGCAATTGTCTTCATACTTTCATCTTGTAAGCAAAAAGGGATAGACACAGATAATTCTGTTTCGATTGCAGATAGCTTAAAAATCTATTTGGACTTTGCAAACCAAGACGCGCTGGGAAGAACGAAGCAAATAGAAAGCGCAGATAGAGCTTTCAGACTTGTGCAGATGTTTCCTAATGATTCAAATAACCGAGTCAATGTATTTAAAGTTGCGAACAGATATTATAATATAAATGATCTCAAAAATTATAAAGTCGTATCTAGAGAAGCGCTGAGTCGCGCACAAGACGGAAAGGATACCGCAAGTATAGCCAAAGCGTACTTATATTTAGGAGACTTTTATAGAGATATTTCTTCTAGAGATAGTGCATATGCGTTCTATTCTAAAGCTGAGAAAATTTATTTTATCAATCGAGCTTATCCAGAATTGACTAAAATTAAACTTAGGAAGGCTACCGTTCTTTGGAATCAAAATGACTACTTCGGGAGTGAGGCCTTTGCTTTGGAGGCATTAAGATATATGCGTGGAACCGAAAATCAGCAAGATAAGTATGAGGCACTAATGTTACTTGGAATTATTTCGAACGCTCAAGAAGATTATTCGAAGGCATTGGACTACTTGGGAAAAGCATTGGAAATTGCTGAGCAAACAAACTTGGGTAATTTAACTCCTATTGCGACGACCTTAAATAATGTCGGTAATGTCTACCAAAATATTGGAGACAATTCTCTCGCGCTTCAAAACTTTAATAAGGCAATAAAAACACCAAACCTCAAAAATGAAAATCCTGCGTTGTATGCGATATTGTTGGATAATGTTGCATATTCAAAATTCAAACTGAATTTTCCCGAGAATGATATCGTGGATCTCTTTAAACACTCATTAAGGATCAAGGATAGCCTGGGTTTAGTTGCAGGTATTATATTTAGCAAAACGCGGATAGGAGAGTTTTATCATTTTAAAGGTGATCTACCTAATGCAATTAAATACACGTCTCAGGCTCTCCAAATAGCAAAAGAATCTAAAAACTCAATTAATGAGTTGGCGCCCCTAAAGCAGTTATCTGAATATGATTCTCAAAATTCAAAAATATTTTCTCAACAATACATAAAAATTAATGACTCTGTTCAACACGCAGAAAGAAAAATAAAAGATAAGTTCGCCCGCATCCAATTCGAAACGGAGGAAATTTCCCTTAAAAACAACCGCCTAGAAACCAAAAACAGAAACCTCGTCCTATTCTTCGTAGGAACGGTGATGATTGGATTACTACTTTTCGTCATTCGTACACAGCGCGCCAAAAATCGAGAACTTTTGCTCAAGCAAGCCCAACAAAAGGCCAATGAGGACATTTACAATCTCATGCTTTCGCAGCAAAACAAAATCGAAGAAGGCAGAATTCGCGAGAAGAAGCGTATCGCCCAAGAGTTACACGATGGTGTTCTTAGCCGGCTTTTCGGGGCGCGCCTGAATCTCGACAGTCTCAACAAGTCCGATGGAGACGAGGCTCGCGACAAACGCATCAACTACCTCACAGAGCTCAAGAACATCGAACAGGACATTCGTGAGATTTCGCACGATCTGAATCGCGAGAAATTCGTTTTGATCAACAATTTCGTGGCCATTCTTACCAATTTGCTCGAAGAACAAGGGAACAATTTCGAAACCGAAGTCGAAACCGAGATAAGCGAAGACATTCCGTGGGATAAAATCGGGAACACTTTAAAAATCAACATCTATCGAATCGTCCAGGAAGCGCTCCAAAACGTCAACAAATACGCGAAAGCCAGCAAGGTCAAAGTGAAGCTTGTGTCTGACGGGACAAATCTGCGGTTGGAAGTCACCGATAACGGGCAAGGCTTCTCAGTCGACAAAAAAGCCAAGGGAATCGGGCTGTCAAATATGGTTTCGAGAACCCAAGAATGCGATGGTCAGTTAGAAATCAAGTCGAAAAAAGGAAAGGGAACGACAATTTCCATACTTTTCCCTACCGAAAGCAAATCAAACAACGAACAGACCGCAATTGCAGGTGAACCTGTGATCGCATAACAACAAGACAAATGCCGCAAAAAGTCAACATTCTCATTGTAGACGATCATCCGTTTATCATCGAGGCGTATAAGAACGCCATCAAGGGTTATAATTCGGAAGATTACGAATTCACTATCACCCAGGCGAACGACTGCCGCTCGGGTTACGAAAACATTACTTCGCCCCAAAATGGAGTGTTCCAGATCGCCTTTTTCGACATCAGCATGCCTTCTTACGAAGAAAAAAACATCCATTCGGGAGAAGATTTGGCCATGTTGATCAAAAACGAGATGCCCAACTGCAAAGTAATTCTGCTTACGATGCATACCGAGTTGCTCAAGATCTCGAATATCGTCAAAAACATTAATCCGAACGGACTCATTATCAAGAACGACCTCACATTCGACGAGCTTTTAACCGCCTTCGACAAAATCCTGCACGAGGAAAATTACTACAGCCAGACCGTAGTAAAACTCATTTCGCAAATCCAGTACGACAATATTGACGTCGACCAATTCGACAAACAGATCCTGTATCATTTGTCAAAAGGCACGAAAACCAAAGACATTCCGAGTTTTGTACCACTTTCCCTGAGCGCGATCGAAAAACGAAAGTTGAACCTCAAGGAAACCTTCAGTATCAAGGGCGGAAGCGACATCGACCTGATCCGCGAAGCGAAAAACAAAGGATTACTTTAATTTCCGACACCTAAAAAATTGCGGTTTCCCACACGTAAATGTGCGGGAAACCGCAATTGATTTTAGCGCCAATCGACCTATCTTCGTATCGGTAATGCTAGTAAAATACCGCATTGTCAGGCCAATAGCTTAACCTACTATAAACTGACGATTTCAAAAAAAGCGACACATTAGGGAGTGTCGCTTTTTTCTTTTCTATTCTTCAAGTGCGTTCCAGCCTCTCGCTTTGAGCGGAATCTTTGAATTGGCGCGGGTTATCAGATGTGCGCCTTCTTTTTCCTCGACGATGTGTCCGATGACGGTGAAGTTCGGATTCCCTTTCAGTTTGTCGAAATCATCAAGTCCGATCGTGAACAGAAGTTCGTAATCCTCGCCTCCGTTTATTGCCACGGTGGTCGCGTCGATATTGAATTCCTCGCAAGTCGCGATGAACTGCGGATCGACCGGAAGTTTGTCCTCGTATAAGTTACATCCGACGCCAGATTGTTTGCACAGATGCAGGATTTCCGACGAAAGTCCGTCCGAAACATCGATCATCGAGGTTGGTTTTATCTCGAGCGCATGTAGCAACGTTCTCACATCAGTTCTGGCTTCGGGCTTCAACTGACGTTCTATCAGATACGTGTAAGCATCCAAATCAGGCTGCGAATTCGGATTCACCAAGAAAACCTGTTTCTCGCGTTCCAAAACCTGCAATCCCATATAAGCTGCGCCCAAATCGCCAGAAACGACAAGTAGATCATTGGCTTTTGCACCGTTTCTGTAAACGATTTCAGACTCGTCGGCCTGTCCCAAAGCGGTGACTGAAATCAAAAGTCCGGTTTGGGATGAAGTCGTGTCGCCTCCAATCACATCGACCTTGTATTCTTTGGCCGCCAAGGTGATTCCGGCGTAGAATTCTTCTAGTGCTTCGAGCGGAAATCGGTTCGAGATCGCTACCGAAACCGTAACTTGCGTCGGTTTTGCGTTCATGGCACAAATATCTGACAAGTTCACTACGACCGCTTTGTAACCGAGGTGTTTCAACGGCATGTAAGCCAGATCGAAATGGATGCCTTCGATCAGCAAATCTGTGGTCACGACGGCTTTTTTATCCTTGAAATCTATAATTGCCGCATCGTCACCGATTCCTTTCAGCGTCGATTCCTGAACGATTTCGAAGTGTTTGGTCAAGTGTTCGATAAGCCCGAATTCGCCCAGTTGGGAAATGCTCGTGCGCTGCGGATTCTTGTTTTCTAACATATTTGAAAAATTGAACGGCAAAGGTACGATTTTATGGTTGGTGGATTGTTGGTTGCCGACTTGTCGAGTATCGGATTTTCAGATTATCGGAGAGCACTTTTGACCCTGCATTTTCCGATTGCTCGCGTTGACGGATTGTACGAACCTTCAATTAACTTTTTTTACGGAAAATCTGTAAATGAAGTTGGTCCGACTTCCTTACTTTTCTAGACCTGTCAGGTTTATAAGGGTGACAGGTCTAAAACGTGTCACGATTAAAAAGGTGACAGGTCTAAATTTTTCAGAAAGTGAGCCCAATCCAAAACTTCAATCCAAAACTCAAAAAAAAATCACCACTCCAAAAACCTACTGACAAACTGTTGTCACTCGGCGCCACTAATTTTGAACTCAGATAACAATTAAAAACACAAAATTATGGAAGCGACTAGCACAACCACAACGCCAATCATCAGCAAAGACGAGCTTTTGAAACACTATCTCGGCCACCGATTCCTAACCCGGAGAACGCTTGAGATCTTCCCCGAGAAAGAATTTTTCGAATTTTCGATAGGAGGAATGCGAACCGCGGCGCAATTGACCACAGAGTTGCTGTCGATCGCCGCACCATCGCTCAAAGCCATCGCAAATTCCGAGATCACGTCCTATTCAGAGCCCGAGGTCACGGCCACAAAAGCAGATTTTCTAAAAGCCTGGGACGATGCCGACGAACAAATCAAGAAATATTGGGCGCAAATCCCTGAAGAGCGATTCCCGGAAATGTTCAACCTTTTCGGCCAATACAATTTCCCGATCTTACACAACATCTTGTATTTCATCGACAACGAAATCCACCATCGCGGCCAAATGTTCGTGTATTTGCGAGCGTTGAACGTTGAGCCGCCTTTCTTTTGGGAGCGTTGGTAGTCTAATGTTCAACATTCGTTATTCAACATTCGTTGTTCAACATTCAAAAAAACTTCAATATTCAACATTCGTTGTTCGTTGTTCGACATTCAAAAATCTTCAGCATTTAACATTCGTTATTCGTTGTTCGACATTCAAAAAACTTTAATATTTAAGATAAATTCTGTGTAAAATCTTTTTTTTTAAGTTTTTATGAGGTTCGGAACGAATTAATTTTAAACAACGAACAACGAACAACGAACAACGAACAACGAACAACGAACAACGAACAACGAACAACGAACAACGAACAACGAACAACGAACAGCGAACAGCGAACAACGAACAACGAACAACGAACAACGAACAACGAACAACGAACAACGAACAACGAACAACGAACAACGAACAACGAACAACAAACAACGAATTTTGAAGTAATAAAGGCTCAGGACAAAAAGTTCCGGGCCTTTTTTTATCGAGATTTCATCCGAATCCTCGCAAGTTCCATCAATTCAAGCAACCGATCGTTGAGCGAAAGCGGTTCCAAAACAGTCGCATAATCGGCAAACATCAAGAACCAACGCGCGAATCCGTTGTTCAGGTCGCGGCTCATGAACGTCATTTCGCAACCGTCGGGCGTTTCTTTTTCCGAGATGAAACCAAAGTGCTTGCGCTCGAATTTCATGAAAGCAACCACTTCTTTATCGGCGACGATCCTTACCAAAGTCGTTGGAAAATTCGTCGGTTTGAGGTAAGTTTCCAAATCGTCGTGCTCGCGTTCGAATTTGCTTTCCGTCAAGCGGATGTCGTGGATGCGATCCGTCCGGAATTGCCTGTAATCTTTCCGAAGATGGCAAAACCCAAAAATGTACCAAAACGAATTCTCGTGAAAAACGCCCACAGGCTCGATCTGGCGCTCGCTCGGTTCATCAGCCTGACTGGCTTCGTACAACAATTTCACCTGCAATTTCTCTCCGATGCTCCTAAAAATCGACGCAAGAGCATTGGGCGCTTTCGATTCGGTATCCGTCGACTTCACGACCAAGACCTTCGAGCCGATTTCCTCGACCAAATCCTTTTCCGAACTTCTTAAAACCGACTTGAGCTTGAACATCGCCGAGGCATAATGTTCTCCCAATTCCTTGTCCGAAAAATGCTGCATCAATTTGTCGGCGGCAATGAAAGACGAGGCTTCTTCCTTGGTGAACATCACGGGCGGCAAACGATAGCCGTCCACGAGCGAATATCCAATTCCCGCCTCAGAAAAAATCGGAACGCCCGAAGCTTCCAAAGTGCGGATATCGCGGTAAATCGTGCGCAAACTACAGTCGAAACGGTCGGCCATTTCCTGCGCTTTCACGATTTTTTTCGATTGCAGCTGAATCAAGATCGCCACGATGCGGTCAAAACGTTTCGGAGATTCGTCGAACATTTTACAAAGGTTTAGACGCGAATTTAGTCGTTTGGATTTTATTATTTGAAGCTAAATCCGGCTGACCCGCTTTTAGCTTTCTTGAAAATGTCCGGTTTTGTAACGTTTGCCAAGAGCTTCCTCCGGTCGCTTCGGCAAACGAACAAAACCAGGCCGTTTTCTTCAAAAGGCTAACCGCTTGCATCCAGGCTAGGCAATCGCCCAAAAACCCTCGATTTGTTGTTAAAACCGTTGCCGTTCCAAACCCAAAATCGGAATTTTAGGAGAAATCACAGCCAAAATGGAAAATTTCGACATCGTAACCCTTACCGTAAATCCCGCACTCGACAAAAGCACGACCTTCAAAGGCCTGATCGCCGAACAAAAAATCAGGTGTTCCGCACCAAACTACGATGCGGGCGGCGGCGGAATAAACGTGTCCAAAGCCATAAAACGACTCGGCGGCAAATCGCTTTGCATTATAACCTCAGGCGGATCGGCGGGAAGAAAACTCGAAAAACTGATTGCAGACGAGGGAATCGAAACCGCGGTTGTTCCAATCGAGAATTCCACAAGAGAAAACATGATCGCGCTTGAAGTGAACTCAAATGCCCAATATCGCGTCGGATTTCCGGGCGAGCCGCTCTCTAAACACGAAATGGAAGACATTCTCGAATCTGTCCGAAAAAGACAGCCCAAATTTCTCGTAGCCAGCGGAAGTATCTGCGAAGGCATGACGCCAGATTTCTATCAAAAAGTCGCATCGATCGCCAAAGAGAACGGCTCGAAATTGGTCGTCGATACGTCTGGCGAACCGCTCGAGAGAATCCTCGAAGTCGGCGCTTATCTCATCAAACCGAACATTGGCGAACTCGCGCGCCTGACCAGATCAGAGAGACTCGATAGCGACGAAGCCGAAGAAGCCGCCAGAAAAATCATCTCTGGCGGAAAAGTCGAGATTGTCGTGGTTTCGCTTGGCCCGCAAGGCGCGATTCTGGTTTCCAAGGACGAAGCGCACCACATTCCCGCGCCTCACGTCAAGAAACGCAGTACGGTTGGGGCGGGCGATTCCATGGTTGGTGCGATGGTTTGGGCGCTTTCGCAGGATTTGCCGCTAAAACAGGTCATACAATGGGGCGTTGCTTGCGGTTCTGCGGCAACGATGAACAACGGCACGCAACTTTTCGACGCGAATGACGCCAAGCGATTGTTTGACGGACTCCGGAAATGGTGGTAATTTCGCTGGATGAACAAGATTTCCATACGCAAAGTGAATCCTGATGAATTGGCTGTTTTACGCCAAATCAGTATCAAGACTTTTGTCGACAAATTCGCTTCGGTCAACTCTGAATCTGACATGGACGATTATTTGTCCAAGAACCTGTCGCTCGAGAAATTATCTGAAGAATATTCCAATCTCAATTCTGCGTTTTATTTGGCTTTCGCCGATGAAACGCCTGTCGGATATCTCAAACTCAATTCCAAAGAAGCCCAAACCGATTGCCGCGACCAAAACGCGCTCGAGGTCGAAAGACTTTACGTGGACGAGGCTTTCCAAGGGCAAAAGATCGGACAAAAACTGTTCGACAAAGCGATACAGATCGCCAAAAGCGGAAACTTCGACTTCATTTGGTTAGGCGTTTGGGAACACAACGAAGGCGCGATCAAATTCTACGAACGCAACGGTTTCGAGATTTTCGGCAAACACGAATTCTGGCTTGGAAAGGATTTGCAGTTCGACTTGCTGATGAAGCGTGATTTGGTGCGAAATTAATCGGAAAAATTACGGTCGAAAATGTCGAGAACGATAAAACTGGTTTTGGAAATACTTGGCGTGCTGACGGTTTTCACGTTCAGCATTTTGATGTTGAGCACAATCAGCCAGTATTTGAGTTTTGAGACGAATATCGGTTTTCTTCAATTCAAACAGCAAATCGTCGGCAGTAAATTTTGGCTGGCTTTCTTTTACATCCACATTTTTTCGGTTGTGATTTGTTTGTTGGCCGGACTTACGCAATTTTCGTCAGCGTTTCTCAAGACGAACCGAAAGGCGCACAGAATCATCGGGAAAATCTACGCTTACAACATTTTGGTCGTGAATGTTCCGGCTTGTTTTGTGCTCGCAGTCTTTTCGAATGGTGGTTTTTTGGGAATTTCCGGATTCGTGATCCAAAACCTACTTTGGGCATTTTTTACGCTTGGCGCGATTCTGCAAATACGAAAAGGAAATATCGCACAGCACCGTAACTTCATGGTTTTCAGTTATGCGATAACTACAACGGCGCTCACTTTCCGGATCTTAAAAAATTTGATTTTTAACGAAAGCAGACATTCCTACGAACTTTTTTACGGCCTTAATGTCTGGATTTCGTTGGCGATAAATCTCGCAATCGCTTGGTTGATTGTTAGAAATTACAAGGATTTTTCACCTTTCGAGCGAAACCGATTGTATGATGATCACAAAAGAAATGGTGAACAAAACCAGTAACGACAAAATCAATATCGATCCGTCAAGAAGTAGTTTGTACTGACTTTTTTTGGTGAATCTGGCGAAAAACCGCATCGACAGATAAGCAAGTCCAACGTGGACCAAAATCGCCAATCCTAAAAAAAAGAGAATTTCCATAAAACAGAGTTTGAAGTTCGATCAATCCGAAGGCGTAATCGGGATGAATGCTCGTCCAATTTAAGTAATTTCCGAATCCGAAAAATGCAAACTCATGCGAACGCGGGAAAATCTTGTTTCACCGTGGCTGTGAAAATCGGCTGAATCGAAAAAAAAGCCCGAGCGTAAATTCTCGGGCTTTTATTGTGTCAAAAAACGGGAATCAAAAAAGGTCGTCTATCATCTGTCCGTCTATCATCTATTATCTGAAATCAGTCATTCAGTTTCAAAACCGCCATAAAAGCCTCTTGCGGAATCTCCACATTACCAACCTGGCGCATGCGTTTCTTTCCTTTTTTCTGCTTTTCGAGGAGTTTTCTCTTACGCGAAATATCTCCTCCGTAACATTTTGCCGTAACGTCTTTTCTCAAGGCTTTGATGGTTTCACGAGCGATGATCTTCGCTCCGATGGCCGCCTGGATCGGAATGTCGAATTGCTGACGCGGAATCAACTCGCGCAATTTTTCGGTCATTTTTTTGCCTATGTTGTAAGCGTTGTCGGCGTGGATCAACGCTGAAAGTGCGTCGACCGTATTTCCGTTCAAAAGAACATCAAGCTTCACAAGGTTAGAAGTTCTCATACCAATCGGATGGTAATCGAAAGACGCGTAACCTTTGGAAACGGTTTTCAGTCTGTCGTAAAAATCAAATACGATTTCGGCGAGCGGCATATCGAAGTTCAATTCGACGCGTTCTGTTGTCAAATATGTCTGATTCGTGATCTGTCCGCGCTTTTCGATACAGAGCGACATCACGTTTCCTACAAAATCGGCTTTTGTGATGATTGTCGCCTTGATATAAGGTTCTTCGACGTGATCGAGCTTCGAAGGCTCCGGCAAATCGCTTGGATTGTTCACTATAAGCGCCGTTTCGGGATCTTTTTTGGTGTAAGCCAAGTAAGAAACGTTCGGAACCGTCGTGATCACGGTCATGTTGAACTCGCGTTCGAGACGTTCCTGGATGATTTCCATGTGCAACATTCCCAAGAATCCGCATCGGAAACCAAAACCCAGCGCCGCTGAACTTTCCGGAGCGAAAACCAACGAGGCGTCGTTGAGCTGCAATTTTTCCATCGAGGCGCGCAATTCCTCGTAATCTTCGGTGTCTACCGGATAAATTCCGGCGAAAACCATCGGTTTCACGTCTTCGAAACCCGTAATCATATTTGTGGTTGGCGTTTTGGCATCTGTCAAAGTATCGCCGACTTTTACTTCTTTGGCTTCCTTGATGCCCGATATCAAATACCCGACATCGCCTGCCGAAATCACTTGTTTGGGAACCTGATTTAATTTCAAAGTCCCGATCTCGTCTGCGAAATATTCGTTTCCGGTCGCCATGAACTTGATTTTCTGGCCTTTTTTGATTTCTCCGTTTTTCACCCGAAAAATCACTTCGATGCCACGGAATGGGTTGTAAACCGAGTCGAAGATCAAAGCTTGAAGCGGTTCGTCGATATTTCCTTTCGGAGCAGGAACGCGCTCGATGATTGCCTCGAGAATCTTGTCGACACCGAATCCGGTTTTTCCCGAAGCGTGAATGATGTCTTCCAGTTTACACCCGAGCAAATCGATGATGTCATCGCTGACTTCCTCAGGATTCGCACTTGGCAAATCGACTTTGTTCAACACCGGAATGATTTCCAGGTCGTTGTCCAAAGCGAGATAAAGGTTCGAAATCGTTTGTGCCTGAATGCTCTGCGCCGCGTCGACGATTAGAAGCGCGCCTTCACAAGCAGCGATCGAACGCGAAACTTCGTAAGAAAAATCTACGTGTCCCGGAGTGTCGATCAAATTCAGGATGTATTTTTCGCCTTTGTGAGTGTATTCCATCTGGATCGCGTGGCTCTTTATCGTGATGCCGCGTTCGCGTTCCAAGTCCATGTTGTCGAGCAACTGGGCTTTTTCCTCACGGGCTGTCACGGTTTGGGTCGCGCCAAGCAAACGGTCGGCCAGCGTACTTTTTCCGTGGTCGATGTGGGCGATAATGCAAAAATTGCGTATGTTCTTCATTTTCAGTGTTTCTGTTTGAGGCTAAAAACTTTATGCCGTAAGTTTTAAGCGAAGTCGGCACAGCATTTTTTACGATTTCGGCAGACTTGGAATCAATCGGCAAATATAACGCTAATGTCGTACGAAGCAACAGCATCGGTCACAAAAAACCATCTGACAATTAGGGCAAATGCCGTATGTGGACGATTCGCGAATTTGTTTATTTTTGGCGCAATACTAAACAGGAAATTATGAAAAAAGCAATGTTGTTGCTGCTTGTGGTCTCATCGGCGGCGTTCGCGCAAAAAGTGAAGAAGGAATCAGGTGATTTCAAGGCTTTGAAAGGCATCACCGAGTTCAATCTGGTGTTCGACTACGAAGGTTTGACTGTCGATAAATTCAAGTCGGAAGAAGAATTTCTAGCTGACAAAATGAAGAAACGCGAAGAAAAAGGCACAGACGAGGATTTCCGCAAAAGCTGGTTTGGCGATCGCGAAAGACGTTACGAACCAAAGTTCATCGAATCATTCAACAAGCGTTTTGACGGGAAAGTCAAGGCAGACAAAAATCTTGCATCGGCCAAATACACAATGAAGATCCAGACGATCTGGTTGCATCCGGGTTACAACATCGCAATTTCGAGAAGCGATTCAAAACTGACTGCGAGGGTCACAGTTTTTGAAACTGCAAATCCTTCTAATGTTTTGCTTTCGGTTTTGTATGAGAAAACTCCGGGATCTGGCGCGTTTGGTGGTGATTTCGACTCGGGTTACCGCATCTCTGAAGCTTACGCAAAACTCGCTAAAGAACTTGCGGGCGATATTAAATAAAGCCAAAAACAAATATAAATTCAAAGCCGTGTCTCCAGCGCGGCTTTTTTTGTAGGAAAATGTTATGTTTGCTTCCAAACCAAAAAACATAAGCAAATGAAACGTATCTTCGGCCTGTTCGCCCTACTTGTGGCAGCATCTTCCTATGGCCAAAAAACACTGTCAAAAGATTACGAGTACAAAGTAAGTTCGCCTTACAAATATGTCGATGCGGACGATAAATATTATTTGTCCGAAGAAGGAAAAGCGGTGAAAGTCTCTTTCGACAAGCGAGACATTTATGTCCAGAAGTTCGATCCGGCGACGGGAAATGAGGTCAGTTCCAAATTCTACGAAGATGCCGTGGCCAAGAATACGGTTTTTGAGCGCATCCTTTTCATCAATGGGAAAGCCGTTATTTTCCTGACGCAATGGGATGGCGACAACAAAAAAGAGCAACTTTATACGCAGGAAGTCAATATGGATACTGGCATTCTGCAAGGCGAAAAGCAACTTTTGCTAAAAATTGACGGAAAAGTCACGGGCGAAGGTTCGGGACGTATGATGGACTTTAACCTTGTAAACAAATTTCCAGTTTACCGCTCGTTCGACAACAAGAAATTTCTTGTAAAATACCGTCGCATCCCCGAAGTGAAGAACGACAAGAAAAGCTTCGACAAGATCGGATTCGTGATTTTTGACGAAAACATGAAGGAAATCTCGAACCGCGAGGTGACGATGCCTTACACGGAGCGTCGCATGAACAATCTCGACTATCAACTCGATAACAATGGCGACCTTTATCTGCTTACGAAAGTCTATCACGATGACAGTGGAGACGACAAAAAGAGCAAGAAAGACGAAGAAGCCAATTATCACTTGGAGATGATGGTTTTGAAAGCCGGAGCGAAAGAATTCAAAACGGCACAGATCGAAAACGGCAACAAATTCATCAATTCTGTCCAGATGTACGACATTCCTAATGGAAATGGCGTAATAGCGGCCGGTTTTTACAGCAACGGACGCGGAAAAGACTTTCAGTCTGCGAGCGATGGCGCGATCACGTTTCGCGTAAGTCCTGATGCCGAAGTCGGGAAAGTGCACTATTATGACATTCCGGTCGAGATCATCAACGAGTACTCGAGTAAGAAAGCCATCCGCAAAAACGAAAAGAAAGAAGAAAGCGGAGAAGGTGCGAAATTCGGCAATCTTGTTTTCCGTGAGCTCAAGATCATGCCAGACGGAAGTATTTTCATGGCAGCCGAACAATACATTCTGGTTGTCTCGACGCATTATTCCTCAAGCGGCACGCGCACGACATACTCTTACAACTACAACAGTGTCTTGGTCTTGAAAGCCGACAAGGAAGGCAATCTGCAATGGATGAAGAAAATCCCGAAATTCCAGCACGGTTCAAGAGGTCGCGGCGGAATGTCGTTCGAGCATTTCGAAAACGGAAGCGAGCACTTTCTCGTGTTTTTTGACAACGTGAAAAATATCGATCTTCCGGTCGATAAAGTTCCGGCGATGCACAATGACGGACACGGCGGTTATTTGACAGCAGTGAAGATCGACGACAAAACGGGCGATATTTCAAAAGGTTCGATTTTGAACGTGCGCGAGATCGAAGATTACAAGCTCAAAGAAATGTCAATGGAAAAAATGATGCACACCTCAAACGACTCGTTTATGTTCGAAGCCTACAAAAAAGGCAAGGAAGACATCATGATCGTGGTCAAGCTCAAATAACTGACAAGATATTTAGTTACAAAACCAAAGCCCGACCAAAACATCGGGCTTTTTTATATGCGATAAATTTCTAACTTCACCCAAACGAATCTTATGAAAATCGTGTTTTTTTTGCTTTGTGTCTCGTCGGTTTGGGCGCAACGGTTCGACTTGCTTTCAGGGAATTTCGAGTCGATAAAAGACATTCCGGAATTCAATATCGTCTTCGATTACGACGGAATGCAAGTGCACGATTATGAATCCGAAGAAGCTTATCTCAAGATCAAGTTCGAACAGCAAAAGGAAAAACCAGAGAAAGCAAAAGCGTTCGTCGACAATTGGTATGCCGACAGAACCAACAAATATGAACCGCGTTTCATCGACTATTTCAACGAAAGGTTCGAGAAAGGCGAAGTGAAAATCGTCAGGAATGGGGCGGCAAAATACACGATCAAGGTCAAAACGGTCTGGCTTTATCCGGGTTACGGAATGGGTCCGAGCGGACAACCGTCAAAAATCACGGCGATAATCAGTGTTTTCGAAACCGAGAATCCTACGAATGTTCTGGTTTCGGTCAAATTCGACAAAACCATCGGCATGGAAAACCGAGATCCCAATAAATTCGGCGAACGCATTTCCGGAGCTTACGAGAAACTGGCTAAAAATTTCGTGATGCAACTCAAACGCGTCCGATAAAAATCAATTTTGAACTTCGATGTGATGAAAAAAATCATGTTTTTGCTTTTGATTCCGATGTTTTTTGGATGTCAGAAAGATGTCTCGGCTACCCAAAAAATAAAGGCCAATAAAAAGTCGGAAGCCATTCTAAAAATCAATTTCCAATCAAGCGGCTGTTTTCATTTGAGAGAAGATTCGCTACAAATTCTCAAGGTTGATGACAGATTTGTTTCGGTCAGAGGAAATCACAAAAGGTTTGTTTCTCTTAGAGAAATCGAATACCTGGAGAATTTGGTCGAGCAACTCAAAGCGCTTCCGAAAGACGGGATGTGCACCACGACAGAGAAATTCGTCATCGATAGAAATGGCAAAAGCGACACGATTTCTGATGCAAATTGCAATTTTGACGGCTTTCAGAAACTCGAGAATTTCAAGAAACGAAACGGGCTATAAAACAAAAGGCATCCAAAAACGGACGCCTTCTTTATTTCGATTCGCGAGAATTACTGGTTCGTCGCGGCCATTTCTTTTTCCTGATTGATCAGATACGCCATGTTTTTGACGACGTTATCGTGTTTCTTGACAAACGGATTGGTCTCGTCCCAAACGTATCCGGCCAAAACCGCGCAGATCTTTTGTTTTACGTCTGGATTTTCAGGTCTGTGGAAGAACAAAGTCTGCAGATTTCCCGTGTACCATTCTTTTACGTAAGTCGTGAAAACGCCTATCCCGCGGCGCATGTAGCCCGTAAATTCGGTTTCCCAATCGACATTTTCGCCTTTTGATTCCTTGAGATACAACTTGGCGGCCAACATTCCGGATTCTGTCGCGAAACAAACGCCAGATGAAAAGACCGGATCGAGGAATTCGGAGCTGTTTCCCGTCAAGGCGAATCCGTCACCGAACATTCTCTTGACCGATCGGCTGTAGTTTTCGAGTTTTACGGGTTCGAACAAAAATTCGGCATCGCCAAAACGCTTGATGTAGAAATCGGAAAGTTTGATCGCATTTTTCAAAGCCTCGACATTGTCCTTGCTCTCGGAAAGTGCATTGATGAAAGTTGTCGGACCAACGACGCCCAACGAAGTCCTGTTGTCTGAAAACGGGATTACCCAAAGCCAGACCTCGGTTTCGAGAATGTCGAACGAAATCATCGTGCCTTCTTCGCCCGCCGGACGGTTTACGTCGTCCACATGAACAAAAATCGAGGAATGCGGATCGAGGTGAGAAGGGGTGTCGAGGTCGAGCAACCTTGGCAAAACGCGTCCGTAACCGCTCGAGTCGATGATGAAATTCGCGTGTATTTCCTTGAGATTTCCGTCTTTGTCCTTTACCGTCGTTACCGATTTTTTTCCGTCGAATTCCACGGCGATCACTTCCGATTCGAATTCAAGATCGATCCCTTTCGAGATACATTCCTTGGCCATGGTGTTGTCGAAATCGGCTCTTGGCACTTGCCACGTCCAATCCCAGCCATCGCCGTATTTGTTGGAGAAATCGAACACGCAAATTTCCTCTCCGCGAATGAAGCGCGCCCCGAGTTTTTTCTCGAAGTTCATCGCGTCCAAAGTCTGGAACAATCCTGCTTCATGAAAGTGATCCATCACGCGCGGAATGAGGCTTTCGCCGACTACCAAACGCGGGAATTTCTGTTTTTCGACCATCTTGACCTTCACTCCGTTAGCGTGCAGATAACACGAGGAAACGCAACCCGAAGGACCCGCACCGATCACCAACACATCGACAACTTCTTTTAACATCGGAATAAGTGTTTTTACGTTCTTAAAAATCTCTTAATTTATATTACATTTGTGGCCTCAAAATAAAGACAATTGAAGTTACGAAAAAAATAAACTTTGATGGTTTATTACGCTCTCTAAAATCTCGTTATTAAATGAATACGATACATGAATATCTAAGCCTTGAGGAATTTGAAGCAGTAGTATTCAACAACAACAAAGTGGCGATCAGTGAGGAAGTGCTGCAAAGGGTGAATGCCAGTTTTGATTTTTTAAAGGAGTTCTCTGAAAATAAGGTCATTTATGGCGTCAATACAGGGTTTGGGCCAATGGCGCAATATCGAATCGACGACGCCGACCGTCTCCAACTACAATACAACCTGATAAGAAGCCATTCTTCAGGAACGGGCAAGCCGATGAACCCGACTTTCGTTAAAGCGGCGATCCTGGCTCGTTTGAACACTTTGTCGCTCGGGAATTCGGGCGTGCATCCTTCTTTGATCCACTTGATGAAAGAACTTATCAACCGCGACATCACTCCGCTTATATTCGAGCACGGTGGCGTTGGCGCTTCTGGCGATTTGGTGCAATTGGCGCATTTGGCTTTGGTGCTTATCGGAGAAGGCGAGGTTTTCTACAAAGGCGAAAGACTCGAAACCCAAGAAGTTTTCGAAATCGAAGGCTTGAAACCGATAAATGTCGAGATACGCGAAGGTCTTGCGCTCATGAACGGAACGTCGGTCATGACGGGAATTGGCGTGGTCAACATCCACAACGCCAAAAAAGTGCTCGATTGGTCAGTGAAGCTTTCGTGCGCGATCAACGAATTGGTTCAGGCATACGACGATCATTTGTCTGCCGAACTCAACAATACGAAACTACACGCGGGTCAACAGGAAATCGCGGCGAAAATGCGCGAGAATCTGTCAGACAGCAAATTGGTTCGCAAACGCGAAGACCACTTGTATTCTGGCAATAATTCCGAGACGGTTTTCAAGGAAAAAGTACAGGAATATTACTCGTTGCGATGTGTTCCGCAAATTTTGGGTCCGGTCAAGGAAACGATCGATTCTGTTGCGGCGATTCTCGAAAAGGAAATCAATTCGGCAAACGACAACCCAATTATCGATGTGGCCAACAAACACGTTTGGCACGGCGGAAACTTCCACGGCGACTACATTTCACTCGAAATGGACAAACTCAAGATCGTCGTGACCAAATTGACGATGTTGGCCGAACGTCAGCTCAACTATCTGATGAACGCGAAAATCAACGAGATTTTGCCGCCTTTCGTCAATATGGGCAAGCTCGGATTCAACTTCGGGATGCAAGGCACACAATTTACCGCGGTTTCGACCACGGCCGAAAGCCAGACTTTGTCGAATCCGATGTACGTGCACTCAATCCCGAACAACAACGACAACCAAGACATCGTGAGTATGGGAACGAACGCGGCCTGCATCACGGCAAAAGTCATCGAAAACGCTTTTGAGGTTTTGGCCATCGAGGCGATTTCGATCGTTCAGGCGATCGATATTTTGGAACAGAAAGACAAGATTTCATCGGTTTCAAGAGAATTGTATGACGACATCCGTAAAATAATTCCGACATTTAGTCAAGATCAGGCCATGTATCCTTTCGTACAAAAGGTGAAAGACCATTTGACAAATAATTAGTATTTTAGCTAGTAACCGTTAAATCAACCGAATATGAAAAAAATATATTTGTTGCTGGTACTAGCTATCACTTTTGCCAATGCTCAGGAACTCGCTCTGGTTCGCAAGGATAAACTCTTCGGATACATCGACAAAACCGGAAAATTTGCCATTGAGCCAAAATTCAAGAAAGCCAAGAGTTTTTCTGACGGATTGGCCATCGTCGAAGAAAACGGCAAATGGGGTTACATTGACAAAAAAGGAAATTGGGCCATCAAACCAATTTATGACGATGCCAACGATTTCGATTCCGGGCATGCGATCGTGACTGTCAAAGAAGGAAAAGAGAAAAAAGTTTTCTACATCAACAAGAAAGGTGTCGAAGAAAAGGCGCCGGCAACAGATAAGTTGTTTGATTTCGTAGACGGAATCGCGATGCTGAAATCGGGCGAGAAAGTCGGGTTCATGAACGCGCAACTCAAAACCGTCGTCGAGCCGAAATACCAAATGATAAAGGAATTCAAGGGCAATTACGCAAGGTTCAAGAACAACGGACTTTGGGGAATTGTCGACAAGACCGGAAAAGTCGTCGTTCCTGCAGATTATGCTGACGTGGGCGATTACAACAAAGGAACCTGGGTCAAAAAAGGCGAGGCTTACGGCGTGATCAACAACGGAAAATATACTGAAGTCGACGGCGCGACCAAGATTTGGGATTGGGATGAATCCGAATTGACTTATGCCAAAAAAGGCGATAAAATAGGGTTTATCGACCACTCCGGGAAATGGGTGATCGAGCCGAAATTCGACAAAGCACGTGCTTTTCACAAAGGACTTGCGCCGGTTGCGAACGAGAAAAAATGGGGTTACGTGAATCCGAAAGGAACATTCGTGATCGATACGAAATATGCCGATGCCGAAGTTTTCAGTGAAGACGGATTCGCTCCGGTAAAGGACAAACACTGGGGTTTTATCAACGCCAGCGGCAAATTGGTAATCCCGACCGATTATGACATCAACATCGGCGGCGGATTCAATTTGTTCAAACAAGAAAAAACAGGGTTCGACGGCGGCTTGGTCCGTGTCAAAAAAGATAAAAAGTGGGCATTCCTGAAACCGGACGGTTCGGTTTTGGGCAACCAATGGTTCGAAAACGCCGAGCTTTTCAGCAACTGACAAAAACAAAAACCATATAAAGGAATGAAGTGTGCATTAGTCACAGGTGGTTCCCGCGGCATCGGACGCGCGATTTGCATAAAATTGGCAGCCGAAACCGAATATCACATCTTGATCAATTATCAGGCGAATCAGGCTGCAGCCGAAGAAACGCTTGCCGAAGTCCAGAAATTGGGTCGCACGGGAGAAATCCTCAAGTTCGACGTCGCCGATTCAGACGAGTCCAAATCAGTGCTGAATAACTGGCAGGAAGCGAATCCGGAAGCGACGGTCGAAGTCATCGTGAACAACGCCGGCATCACGCGCGACGGACTTTTCATGTGGATGTCGCACGAAGATTGGAGCAAAGTCATCAACACCAGTCTCAACGGATTCTACAACGTCACGAACTTTTTCATCCAGAAAATGCTTCGAAACAAATACGGACGCATCATCAACATGGTATCGGTTTCTGGCGTAAAAGGAACTCCGGGACAAACGAATTATTCGGCGGCAAAAGGCGCTTTGGTCGGAGCCACAAAGGCTTTGGCACAAGAAGTCGCAAAACGCAACATTACCGTGAATGCGGTCGCTCCGGGATTCATCAAAAGCGACATGACGGCCGATCTCGACCAAAAAGAACTCATCAAAATGATTCCTGCGAACCGTTTCGGGGAAGCCGAGGAAATCGCCGATCTGGTGTCGTTTCTGGCTTCCAGGAAATCGGGTTACATCACGGGCGAAATCATCAACATAAATGGAGGCATCTATTCATAAAATTACATCGGGAAAGAGATAATGAGCAGGAGAGTTGTAATTACCGGAATGGGAATCTGGAGCTGCATCGGCACGTCGCTCGATGAGGTTACGGAATCGCTTCGCCAGGGAAAATCAGGCATCGTTTACGACCAGGAGCGAAAGGAATTCGGATTCCGTTCGGCCTTGACCGGAATTGTCCCAAAACCCGAACTCAAGGAACTTTTGAACCGCCGCCAGCGCATTTCGGTAGGCGAGGAAACGGAATATGCGTTCATGGCCACGATCGAGGCTTTGAAAAACGCCAACATCGACGAACAATTCTTTCACGATCGCGAAGTTGGAATCCTTTACGGAAACGACTCGGTTTCCAAAGGAATCATCGAAGCTACAGATATCATTCGCGAGAAAAAAGACACGGCACTCATAGGATCAGGCGCGATTTTCAAGTCGATGAATTCCACGGTGACGATGAATCTTGCCACGATTTTCCAACTCAAAGGCGTCAACATGACAATCAGTGCGGCTTGCGCAAGCGGTTCGCATTCGATCGGGCTTGGTTATCATCTGATAAAAAGCGGATTACAGGACGTGATCATCTGCGGAGGCGCACAGGAAATCAACAAATATGCCATGGGATCGTTCGACGGACTCGGTGTTTTTTCACCGCGGGAAAGCGATCCGACAAAAGCTTCGCGTCCGTTCGATTCCAGTCGCGACGGATTGGTTCCAAGCGGTGGCGGTGCGACGTTGATTCTCGAAAGCCTCGAATCGGCGATTGCCAGAGGCGCAAATATCATCGCTGAGGTTATCGGCTACGGATTTTCATCCAACGGCGGACACATTTCCACACCAAATGTCGACGGGCCGTCAATCGCGATGAAAAAAGCGTTGAACGAAGCCGGAGTTTTGGCATCTGATGTCGATTATATCAATGCGCACGCGACTTCAACGCCAGTAGGAGACGCCAACGAAGCCAAAGCGATTTTCGATGTTTTCGGACCTGAAACGCCGCCCGTAAGCTCGACCAAATCGATGACAGGACACGAATGTTGGATGGCCGGAGCAAGCGAAGTCATTTATTCGATCCTGATGATGAACAATTCGTTCGTCGCGCCCAACATCAACCTTGAAAATCCCGACGAAGACTCTTCCAAATTAAATATCGCGCGCACCACGTTAGATAAGGAAATTAATATATTTTTGTCGAATTCTTTCGGATTCGGAGGAACCAACTCGGCCTTGGTCGTGAAAAAGTATACTAAAGAAAATGAATAAAGAAGAGATTATCGAGAAGATCAACGCGTTCATGAGCGATGAATTCGAAGTAGATGTTGAGGACATTCAGCCTGATGCTATCCTGAAAGACACTTTGGGATTGGACAGTCTGGATTATGTGGATTTGGTAGTTTCCATCGAGGCGAATTTCGGCGTAAAGCTTGTGGAATCTGACTTTGTCGGAATCACGACCTTCCAGACGTTCTACGACCTTATCGAGAAAAAACTGTTAGCGAAGCACGCATAACATGGCCCAATGGGAAGGCAAATCCAAAGGGACGGTTCTTGGCTATAGGATTTTCGTTTTCCTGATCAAGAACTTCGGCGTTCGGCCGGCTTATTTCATACTGTATTTTGTTGCGAGTTATTACTTCCTTACTCAAAAGCGAAGCAATCGCGACATGTCTTATTATTTCCACGATCGGTTGGGTTATTCCAAAGCCAAAACCCGTCGGGCGTTATTCAAAAGCTATTTTACTTTCGGACAGACGATAATCGACAAGGTCGCGATATCAGCCGGATTGCGAAAAAAGTTCACCTACGAGTTCGACGGAATCGAGATCCTGATCGATCTGCTCAAGAACAAACAAGGCGGCGTACTGATTTCGGCCCATGTCGGAAACTTCGAGATCGCCGAACAATTCTTCGCCGACATCGATCTCGAATTCAATATCAACATCGTCACCACAGATCTCGAACACTCGGCCATTCGCGATTACCTCGAATCGGTCACCGAAAAAGCCAGTCGCAAGTTCATCATCATCAAAGACGATCTGTCACACATTTTTGAGATAAACGCAGCATTGGCGCGCAACGAGCTCGTCTGTTTTACGGGCGATCGCTACTTTGAAGGCAATAAAGTGCTTACCGAAGCATTTTTGGGTGAAGACGCGAATTTCCCGTCGGGACCATTTTTGATCGCTTCAAGATTGAAAGTTCCGGTGGCTTTCGTGTACGTGATGAAAGAACCGAAACTGCATTACCATTTGTATACGAGACGAGCCGAAGTCAAGCACAGAGATGAGAAAGCACTTTTGAAAGAATACGCGAAAAACGTCGAAAGCTTCGTCAGGAAGTATCCGTATCAATGGTTCAATTATTTCAATTTCTGGAAAAAATAGGAAACTTCCGAGAGCTAACGGTTTGTCTTTGTTGAGAATAACGTCTGCGTAAGACAAATCTGCATTTTTTGGCTTACATTTGCGCGCGATAAACAAAAAGGGATGAAGAACGTTCTGGTCATTTATTATACCCAATCAGGACAACTTAAGGACATTGCCGCGAACGTTTCCAGACCGTTTTTGGAAAGTGGCGATTACCAGGTCGATTTTCACGAGATCAAACCCGTGACGCCTTTCCCGTTTCCGTGGAATAGCGACGCTTTTTTTGGTGCTTTTCCCGAATCTTTCGTTCAGGAACCAATTGCGCTCGAACCAATTCCGACACAAATCCTCAACAAAAATTACGACTTGATCCTGTTTCATTATCAGGTTTGGTATTTGTCGCCTTCGATTCCGATCAACTCGTTTTTGAAAAGTGACGAAGGAAAATCGCTTCTGAAAGGAAAGCCCGTAATCACTATTTCGGGTTCTCGAAATATGTGGGTTATGGCGCAGGAGAAAGTCAAAGTGCTTTTGAAAGAAGCCGATGCAGACTTGAAAGGCAACATCGCATTGGTCGACCGAGTCGGAAACTTGATCAGCGTTCTCACGATAGTCGAATGGATGTTTTCTGGCAAGAAGACCAAGAAATGGGGACTGCTTCCGTTGCCTGGCGTTTCGGACAAAGACATTTCCGGTGCATCGAAATTCGGACAGATCATCAAGGCGCATTTCGAGCAAAACACACTCGATTCGCTTCAACCCGAATTGGTAGAGAACGACGCCGTCCGCATTAGTTCTTACCTTGTTTTGGTCGACCGAACAGGGAATAAAATCTTTAATAAGTGGTCGAAATTTATCAAATCGAGAAAATCGGGGCGCAAATCGTGGCTTAAAGTATTTTATGTTTATTTATTCCTCGCGATTTGGGTTATATCACCTATTGTATATATCTTGCACCTTTTAACGTACCCGCTTAAAATCAATAAAATCAAAAGAGAAACCCTTTATTTTCAAGGGGTTTAGAGCGTTTGAGAATACACTATGTTTGAAGTATATATTACCAAAGCCGGTAAATTTTTGCCGAATGAAGCGATCCAGAACGATGATATGGAAAGCTACTTGGGAATGATCAATGAGACGGCATCTAAGGCGCGCAGGCTGATTTTGAGAAACAACAAAATCGCGTCGCGTTATTATGCTTTGGACAAAGACGGAAAAAGCACGCACAACAACGCTGACATGACCAAAAACGCAGTCGAGTCACTTTTCGACGACACGTTTTCGGCCAAAGACATGGAGCTTTTGTCTTGCGGAACGTCAACTCCCGACAACTTTTTGCCATCTCACGCCGCGATGGTCCACGGACTTTTGAAAAACCAGTCGGTAGAACTCAATTCGTCTACGGGCGTTTGCTGCGCGGGCATGAATTCCTTGAAATACGGATTCCTTTCGGTTAAATCCGGAAATACCAAAAACGCCGTTTGTACGGGTTCGGAAAAAGTTTCCACTTGGATGGTTTCCGATAAATACGAACAAGAAGTGACCAACCTCAAAAGTCTTGAAGAACAGCCGATTATCGCATTCAAGAAAGATTTTTTGCGTTGGATGCTTTCTGACGGAGCGGGCGCATTCCTTCTCGAAAACCAGCCAAAAGGCAACATTTCACTCAAGATCGAGTGGATGGACGCTTATTCCTACGCACACGAACTCGAAGCTTGCATGTACGCTGGCGGAGACAAGCAAGAAGACGGATCGATCAAGCCTTGGAGCGAATACGATCCATCGGAATGGGGAAAACAATCGGTTTTTTCGATTAAGCAAGACGTCAAATTACTCGACAAATACATTCTCGAAAAAGGTGCCGAAAGTATGGGCGACACGCTCAAAAAGCACAATATCACGGTCGATGATCTCGATTATTTCCTTCCGCACGTTTCTTCGCATTATTTCGTTGCCGGACTCAAAACCGTTTTTGCCGAAAAGGGAATTTGCCCGTCAGACGACAAATGGTTCATGAACTTGCAGCGCGTCGGAAACGTAGGATCGGCGTCGATTTACCTGGCGCTCGAAGAATTGCTCAATTCGGGACAACTCAAAAAAGGCCAGAAAATCCTTTTGTCGGTTCCGGAAAGCGGCCGATTCTCATTTGCGTACGCTTACCTAACTGTCGTGTAATGAAAGTTTTAGCCGAAAAAGAAGCCGTTTGGCAACTGATTCCGCAAAAGTTTCCATTCGAAATGGTAGACAAACTGTTTTCATTCGATGAAACGCAGGTCGTCGCCGGACTTTTGGTTTCCGAAGCGAATATTTTCACGACTGACGGAACTTTCCGCGAGTCAGGACTGATCGAACACATGGCGCAAACAGTCGCGCTTCACACCGGATACAAATTTTTCCTTTTGAAACAAGCCGCGCCAACCGGATACATCGGTTCGGTAAGTTCGCTTTCGATATCGGAATTGCCCAAAACCGGGGACGAAATCGTCACGACAGTCACAATTATCCAGGAATTCGGAGACATCACGATGGTCGAAATCTCATCATCGGTAAACGGATCGGAAATCGCCAAAGGCCAAATGAAAACCGTACTCGCAAAATAATGGTAGCCGAAATCGACATCACCAAATATCTTCCGCACCGCGCGCCATTCCTCATGGTTGACGTCATTACGCATTTGGAGGAAAAAGCGGTCGAGACGACTTTCAAGATTTTGCCTGACAATATTTTCGTTGACGCGAACGGACAATTCATCGAAGCCGGACTCGTCGAAAACGCAGCCCAAAACTGCGCGGCGATCGTCGCAAAAGGTTTTTTCGTCGATGAAAATCTCGAGGACAAAACCGGTGCGAGCGTAATCGGATTCATCAGTGCGATCAAGACTTTGAAAGTTTTCGAACTTCCGAAGGCCGGCGACGTGATCATCACCAAATCTTCTTTGATTTCCAACTTCGCAACCGACGATTACTGCCTTTGCACGATGCATTGCCAGACGTTCGTTGGCCAAAAGCAACTGCTCGATGGCGAAATCAACCTTTTCATACAACAGCAAGCTCCGACTGTTGTGAAATCCAACCTTTAGCGGTATTTTTGGCCGTTCGGATTTGTCCCGAAAACGACCGATATGAAGAAAGACGAAGTGCCGCAAGACGAGGGAAATCTCTCCAAAAACAATGTTCGCGAACTGCTCTACGCCACAGACGACCAAGGCAATTATACGACCGCTTTGAGCAAAGGCTGGGAGCCGAAATCGATCGCGCTTTCTAACGCCATGGACGATATTTCCGAGCGCATGGAATTGGCGAAGTCCGACGTAAAAGCCGGAAAAGCCAGCCCGATCGTTTATTTCATGGAAGCTTCCAAAATGGATTTGGGAATTCTGGCAAGTTACGTCTCGATGTGGCAATGGCGCGTAAAACGTCATTTCAAGCCATCGGTTTTCGCTAACTTATCGGACAAAGTCCTGCAGAAATACGCCGATGCATTCGACATCGACATCAACCAACTCAAAAACTTCAAAGCCGACTAATGGAAGTAGGATTCACGCACCATCAAGCGGCTCACTGCGAAAACGGAGTTGCATCAAATCTTTTGAAACACAACGGTTTCGAGATTTCAGAACCGATGATTTTTGGTATCGGCTCTGGACTTTTCTACGTTTATATCCCATTTTTGAAAGTCAACCACGCGCCGGCGATCTCTTATCGTCCGATGCCGGGAACGATTTTCAACAAAGCCGCGAAACGATTGGGCTTCAAGGTGAAACGCGTCAGGTTTTCTTCTCCGAAAGCGGCTCAGCAAGCACTTGACGAAAATCTCAAAAACAACATTCCGACAGGTTTACAGGTCGGCGTTTACGGATTGACTTATTTTCCCGATGAATACCGTTTCCATTTCAACGCCCACAATTGTGTGGTTTACGGGAAAACCGAAACAGATTATCTCGTGTCCGATCCGGTAATGGAAAACACCACGACGCTTTCTCACAAAGATCTCGAGAAAGTGCGTTTTGCCAAAGGTGCATTCGCTCCGAAAGGACAAATGTATTATCCGACCTCGATTCCAAAATCATCCGATTTGCCGAAAGCGATCGTAAAAGGCATCAAGGAAACTTGTCGCGATATGCTTGCGCCAGTGCCGTTCGTAGGCGTAAAAGGCATTCGGACTGTGGCCAAACTTGTCAGGAAATGGCCGGCGAAACACGGTGTCAAGGTTGCGAACCACTATTTGGCGCAAATCGTCCGGATGCAAGAGGAAATCGGAACTGGCGGCGGCGGATTCCGGTATATTTTCGCGGCTTTTCTGCAGGAATCGTCGGTTATCCTGAACAAATCCGAGTTAAAGGAACTTTCTTACGAGATGACAAAAATCGGGGACAAATGGCGCGACTTTGCTGTCGAAGCTTCTCGTGTTTATAAAAATCGTTCGTCAAAATCAGATGTTTACAATTTGTTGGCAGATGAAATGGTAAAAATTGCCGACCTTGAAGAAGCTTTCTTCAAAAAACTAAAAAAAGCCATCGCCTGATTTGGACGCCATCATAGACATACACGACCTCGCCAAAAAGTACAAAGGCGCCGAACATTTTTCGGTCAAACCCTTGTCGCTGGCGATAGAAAAAGGCGAAGTTTTCGGGCTTTTAGGTCCAAACGGAGCCGGAAAAACGACTTTGATTTCGATGCTTTGCGGCTTGCTCGAACCCACGTCGGGCAATTTCGAGATCGACGGAAAAACGTACGAGAACGACGAGCACGAACTCAAGAAACTTATCGGTGTCGTTCCTCAGGAATATGCATTGTATCCGACTTTATCGGCCAAAGAAAACCTCAAGTACTTTGGATCGATGTACGGACTCAAAGGTTCCGAACTCAAAGAAAAAATCGCGTACAACCTCGAAAGGTTAGGCCTGACGAAATTCGGCAAAAAACGCATCGACACTTTTTCGGGCGGAATGAAGCGTCGAATCAACCTTATCGCGGGAATCATGCACGAGCCCAAAGTGCTGTTTCTCGACGAACCGACCGTCGGCGTCGACGTGCATTCCAAAAACGTGATCATGGAATATCTGTCGGAAATCAACAAAAAAGGCACGACGATCATCTACACGTCGCATCACATGAACGAAGCCCAGGATTTCTGCACGCGCATCGCGATCGTAGACAGAGGCGTGATTTACGCACAAGGAACGTCGGCGGAACTCATCGCTTCGACGCCAGATGCGAGAAATCTCGAGGAAGTTTTCCTTTCGCTAACCGGAAAAGCGCTGCGAGATGCATAAACTCTGGATGTCCATACAAAAGGAATTGCTATTGTTGCGTCGCGACATTGGCGGCGTGATCATTTTGTTCGCGATGCCTTTGGTTCTGATTATCGCCGTGACCTTGATTCAGCAATCGGCTTACGAACGATCGGGCGATTCCCAACTTCCCATTTTGATCGTAGACAATGACAAGGGCAGCGTTTCCGAATCGATTTTCGCCAATATGAACGCCAGCAAAGCTTTCGATTTGATTACGGAATTGGACGGAAAAAAACTGTCGGAGGAATCGGCAAAAAATGCGGTTTTCAGCGGACGCTACCAACTCGCGATCGTGCTTCCGAAGAACCTGAGTGCTGATCTTCAGGTGAAAATCGACCAAAACGTAGAGAAACTGCTTACGAGTTTCGGAATGGAAGATTCCATAAAAGTCAAGCCGCCGACGCGAAAAATCTCGCAAAAAGACGTCAAATTGTATTTCGATCCGGCGGTTCAGATGAGCTTCAAGAACGCCGTTATGAACAATATCGACAAGATGATTTCGCAAATCGAGAGCAAATCGATCTACGACGCGTTCAGCGAACAACTCGGAACCGATGAAACGCAACATTTTGACCAAGAGAGTTTTATCGCGTTCAAGGAAATCAATCCGACCTTTGGAAACAAAGAGGTCAAGCCAAATGCCGTGCAGCACAACGTTCCGGCGTGGACGCTTTTCGCCATGTTTTTCATCGTGATTCCGCTTTCGATCAACATGGTCAAGGAAAAAACACAGGGAACTTTTATCAGATTGCGGACGAATCCCGTTTCGAGCGCGATCGTAATTGGTGGAAAAACCTTGACGTATCTGATAATCTGCATGATCCAATTTTATATGATGATTGCCGTCGGAGTTTGGGTTTTCCCACTTTTGGGATTGCCCGCATTGAACGTCGACGCGAATTTGTTCATGCTTACGATCGTGGCGCTATTCTCCGGATTGGCCGCGACCGGATACGGGATTTTGGTCGGGACGATTGCCAAAACACAGGAACAATCAGCGCCTTTCGGAGCGACTTCGGTCATCGTTTTGGCCGCGCTTGGCGGTGTTTGGGTTCCGGTTTTCGCCATGCCGAAATTCATGCAATATGTCGCCCAATGTTCGCCCATGAATTGGGGATTGAACGCGTTTTACGATGTTTTTTTACGGAATGCGTCCATTGCCGATATTTCTGCCGACATTGCGCTGCTATTCGCGTTTTTCATAGCCACGACAGCAATCGCCTTGCTTTATGACAAAAAGAAAAGAACAGTATAAGTTAATCCCCGAACTCACGACCGAATTCGAGACGCGCGTAAGATTCAACGAATGCGATCCGCTTGGAATCGTTTGGCACGGACATTACATCAAATATTTCGAGGACGGACGCGAAGCTTTCGGAAGACGTCACGGCGTTTCCTATCTGGACGTCGCGGCAAGCGGATTCTCGACACCTATCGTAAAATCCCAATGCGAGCACAAATTGTCGTTGCGATACGGCGATGTGGCGACAGTCAAAACCGAATTCTACGACACGCCGGCCGCGAAAATCATCTTTAAATTCACGATTTACGATACGAACGGAGAAATCGCCTGCACGGGAGAAACCATTCAGGTTTTCCTCGACAAAAAAGGCGAACTTCAACTCACCAATCCGCCGTTTTGGTACGATTGGAAACAACGAATGGGATTGCTATAATGGCTAAAAACGTCTACATATCGGGCACGAACTGCGTTTCGCCACTGGGTTTTACGGTTTGGGAAAACTTCGAAAACCTGATTGCGGGAAAGTCCGGGATTGCGCGTCACCAGAACGCGATGATGCCACATCCGTACTTTTCGGCGATTGTCGATGAAGAACAATTGAACGAAAAATTCACGAAGATCTCAGATTTAGGCAACTTCACGAAGCTCGAGAAGATGATGATTCTGGCTTTGCATCCGATCGTAAAAAATTCAAAAACCAATCTGGGCAAGCGAACTGCATTTGTGCTTTCGACTACAAAGGGAAATATCACGGCGCTGGAATCGGGAAATCTCGAGAAAGCCCAACTGCACGATTTGGCAAAAACCGTCGCGGATTTCTTCAGGTTCGAGTCAGAACCGATTGTAGTTTCGAATGCGTGCGTGTCCGGAATTCTCGCGATTTCGGTGGCAAAGCGTTTGATTCAATCGGACTTGTATGACGAAGCTTTTGTGGTCGCCGGCGACTTGGTTTCGGAATTCGTCCTTTCCGGATTCAACTCGTTCCAAGCCATGAGTGACGCGCCTTGCAAGCCGTATTCGAAAAATCGCACGGGCGTGACTTTGGGAGAAGCCGCGGCCGCCGTTTTGGTCACTTTAGACGAATCGTACAAGAAAGCAAGAATTCTGGGCGATGGCTCGATGAACGATGCGAACCACATTTCGGGTCCGTCGCGAACGGGCGAAGGTTTGGTCTTGAGCGTGGAATCGGCTTTGAAGGAAGCGAAACTTCCGGCGTCAAAAATCGATTTCATATCGGCTCACGGTACCGCGACTCCGTTCAACGACGAAATGGAAGCAATCGCGTTCAACAGGCTCAATCTGCAACAAAAACCGCTTCACAGCCTGAAAGGTTTTTACGGACATACGCTCGGGGCGTCGGGATTGCTCGAAACCGTCATCGGAATCGAGGCTTTGCAACAGAATAAACTGATCGCATCTGCCGGATTCGACGAAATCGGCGTGAGCCAAAACCTAAATATCATCCGTGAAAACGAGGACAAATTCCTCAGATATTTCCTAAAAACCGCGTCTGGTTTTGGAGGTTGCAACACGGCGGTCGTTTTTGAAAAAGAAGTGCATTTTGGAGAATAATCTGTACATAAAATCATATGTTTCGATCGAAAACGGAAAAGTTTCGGTCGACGGAAATCCCGCATTCGAATCGTCGGTAAAAAACGTATCGGACTTTTTGAAAGAAGGTCTGCGCCATTTCGCGATCCAATATCCGAAGTATTTCAAGATGGACAATCTTAGCAAATTGGCGTTTTTGGGTTCGGAATTGCTGCTGAAAGACAATCCGGAACCGCAAACCGCGCTTTTGTTCGCCAACTCGTCATCCTCACTCGATACAGACGTAACTTATCAGGAATCGATCGCCGACAAAGCCAACTATTTCCCGAGTCCGGCGGTTTTCGTGTACACTTTGCCCAACATTTGCCTGGGCGAAATTAGCATACGCCATCAGTTGAAAACCGAGAATAGTTTCTTTATATTTGGCGCGTTTAACGCCGATTTTTTTGTCGGATACGCTCAAAATCTGATTGAAACGGGAAAGGCCAAAAACGTGCTTTGCGGCTGGACAGAATTGTACAAAGAAGACTACAAAGCGTTCTTTTACGTCGTTTCATCTGAAGGAAAAACCGAACACACAAAACAAAACATAGAACACATTTATAAGTATTGACATGGAAGCATTGAAACAAGAATTGAAAGAGAAGATCATCGCGGTTTTGAACCTTGAAGACGTGCAACCGTCAGACATTTCGGACACGGACGCGCTTTTTGGCGACGGACTCGGACTCGATTCTATCGACGCTCTGGAATTGATCGTTTTGCTCGACAAAGACTACGGAATCAAATTGACCGATCCCAAAGAAGGAAAGCACATTTTCCAGTCTATCGATACGATGGCGGCTTACGTGGAGGCGAATCGCACCAAATAAAATAAAAAAAAACTCAAATCCCAAATTCCAGTTTTCCTTCAAGAACACTTGGGATTTGGAATTTGGTTTTTGGAATTTCAAAATCGGAATTTTATGACCAAAGGCGTTGCTATCACGGGAATGGGAATCATTTCGGCTATTGGAAACAATGTCGAGGAGAATTTCCGTTCGCTTATTTCTTCGGAAACGGGAATTTCGAAAACCGACAATATCGAAACGATCCACAAGGACGAGATCATGTTCGGAGAAATCAAGAAATCGAACGAAGATTTGATGCGCGATTTGGGTTTGCCAATCGACAACAATTTCACGAGAACGGCGCTGCTTGGCGCTTTCGCAGCAAAACAAGCGGTTGAAAATGCCGGGATTTCGGATATGTCGCAATACAAGACCGGCTTGATAAATTCAACTTCAGTCGGCGGAATGGACACGACCGAAAAACACTATTACGAGTACTTCGAAAATCCGGACACGGTAAAATTTATCGCGGCCCACGACGGCGGCGACACTTCGCAAAAAATCGCCGAAATCATCGGTTTGGAAGGATTCGTTACGACAATTTCTACAGCTTGTTCCTCGGCGGCGAACGCGATCATGCTTGGCGCGAGAATGATCAAAGCCGGAAAATTGGATAGAGTGATAGTTGGCGGAACCGACGGACTGGCCAAATTCACGATAAACGGTTTCAAGACTTTGATGATCTTGACCGATACTTACAACACGCCTTTCGACAACGACAGAAAAGGTCTGAATCTCGGTGAAGCCGCGGCTTTCCTTGTTTTGGAATCAGACGAGATTGTCGAGAAGGAAGGTAAAAAAGTGCTTGCAAGAGTTACAGGTTACGCCAATGCGAACGATGCATATCACCAAACGGCTTCGTCCGAGAATGGCGATGGGGCGTTTTTGGCAATGCAAAAAGCGTTCAAAGTGGCCAATCTCGATCCGACAAAAATCGATTACATCAATGTGCACGGAACGGCGACTCCAAACAACGACTTGAGTGAAGGCCGCGCCGTTGCAAGGATTTACGAAGGAAAAGACGTTCCCGATTTTTCGTCCACGAAAGCTTTTACGGGACATACTTTGGCGGCTGCGGCGGCGATTGAAGCGGTTTACAGCGTTTTGGCGATACAGAATGGAGTCGTTTATCCAAACTTGAACTTCAAGACCAAAATGGCTGAATTCGACCTTGTTCCGCAGACTGAACTGAAACACAAAAACATTGATCACGTGTTGTCGAATTCTTTCGGATTCGGCGGCAACTGTTCGACTGTAATATTTTCGAAGAACTGATGGCAAAAACGTATATCAACGGTATCGGATGTGTTTCGGCACAAGCTACGACAGGCGGTTTTCCATCGGAATTTTCGATAGATGAAAACGCGAATTTCCTAGAAATCGTAAAACCCGACTACAAGGATTATTTCTCGCCGATCGCGTCCAGAAGAATGGCGAAAGGCGTCAAAAACGGCATCGTCGCTTCGACTTTGGCCATGAAAGAAGCCGGAATCGAGAATCTCGACGCGATCATCACGGGCACGGGAATGGGTTGCATAGAAGATTCGGACAAATTTCTCAAGGCGATCATCGACAACGGCGAACAATTCCTTACGCCAACGTCGTTTATCCAATCGACGCACAACACTGTCGCTTCGACAATCGCGATCAATTTGGGTTGCAAGGCGTACAATTTTACTTACGTGAATGGAGCAGTTTCGTTCGAATCGGCTTTGGTCGACGCGAAATTGCAGTTTGATGCAGATGAAGTTGCAAACGTTTTGGTAGGCGGAATCGACGAAATGACCGAATACACCAAATCGCTGTTCAAGCTCGCGGGTTTCATCAAGCCTGACGACTCCGGGCCGCACGAGATTTTGGGTTCTGATACAAAAGCCACTGTTTTTAGTGAAGGCGCGACTTTTTTCCTTTTGTCCGACACAAAATCAGCATCGACTTATGCCGAATTGGTCGACATCGAGACGATCAACAAACTTGAAGTTTCCAAAGTCGGACACAAAGCGATCGACTTCCTCAAAGCGAACAATCTGACGCAACACGATATCGATGCGGTCGTTTTGGGCTTTGACGGAGACGCGGACTTCGATGGATATTACAAGGAATTGGCGCGTGAATTCGGCTTTACGCCACAAGTTTACTACAAGCATGTTTCGGGCGAATACAACACGGCTTCGGCTTTTGGTTTGTACGTTGGCGCGAACGTTTTGAAAAATCAGGAAATTCCGCAGCAATTGAAAGTGAATGAGGTCGAAAAACCTTCTTATCACAAGATTTTGCTTTACAATCAGTATCGCGGCATCGATCACAGTTTTGCGTTGCTTTCGATTTGAAGCTGAAAAAAGGAAGAACGAATATTGAATAACGACTAACGAATGTTGAAGTGACGCGCCACCAAATCGTAACTATCACCTTTGCTGCAACGGCAATCACACTGGCTCTTTTGAGCCTTTTTGCTTCTTTGAGCTGGTGGTTTTTCGGATTGTCGATCGTGGTATGGATGGCGATTGTGGTTGTCGGATCGGCTTGGATAGCAAGCAATTATCACGTGAAGGCGTTTTGCTCGAATCCATCCGAAAAGGAAAACAGAATCGCGATCACGTTCGACGACGGTCCGAGCGAATTCACTCCGAAAGTGTTGGAATTGCTGGAAAGATTTGATTCGAACGCCGCTTTTTTCTGCATCGGCAACAACGTCCAAAGCCATCCGGATATTTTGCTTAAGACAATCCAAAAAGGTCATATCGTCGGAAATCACAGCTATTTTCATGGAAAAGATTTCGACTGGAAAAACACGTCGGAAGTCTTGTCGGAATTGATTCAAACCGATGCCGCAATTGAAAAGTTCTCGGGAAAGAAGCCCAAATTTTTTCGTCCGCCTTATGGAGTTACGAATCCGTCGATAGCAAACGCGTTGAAAGTCACGAAACATCGCGTCATCGGCTGGAACATTCGCTCGATGGACGGCGTGAGCAAAGACGAAAATGCGATTTACGAGAGGATTGTCAAACAACTCAAACCCGGCGCGATAATCCTGATGCACGACACTTCGCAAATCACTGTGAACGTTTTGGAACGCTTATTGTTAACTTTGCGCGAGAAAAATTTTACGGTCGTCAGCATCGACAAACTCCTGCGATTGAACGCTTATGAAGAAAATTAACTATTACCTGCTTTTGTTTTTTGTTGGATTTTCGGCTTTTGCGCAAGATGCGATGAACGCGTCCGAAATTGCCGAATTCAAGAAAGGCGTGAACGCGGCATCGGCCAAAATCAAGACGATGACCACAGATTTTGTCCAATACAAACACATGGATTTCCTGTCGAAAGATTTGGAAACTTCGGGTAAAATGGCGTTCAAGGAACCGAATTCGCTGGCCTGGCAATACAAAAAGCCGTACAATTATTCAATTGTTTTCAAGTCGGGGAAAATTTATATCAACGACGAAGGCAAGAAAAGCCAGATGGACGCAAAATCGAACAAGACGTTCTCCAAAATCAACAAATTGATTGTCGGAAGCGTTTCGGGACAAATGTTCGACGACAAGGAATTCGTGATTTCATATTTCAACTCGAAGGATTTCAACATCGCACGCTTTGTTCCTAAGGACGCGGCCATGAAAAAATACATCAAGCAGGTCGAGTTGAGTTTCGATAAAAAAGAAGGCACGGTCGAACAAGTGCGTTTACTCGAGTCAGAAAAAGATTATACCAAAATCGTCTTCAAAAACAAGATCCTCAATGCGAAAGTTGACGATTCCGCTTTTAATAACTAGCTTTTTGCTGGTTTTCGGATGCGCTTCAAAGCCCAAATTCACTGCGAATTCTGAGGTTGCGACGGCGTTCAACCGCTATTTTTCAGACAAATCCCAAGACTATACGTATCGCACCAAAATCACGGTTTACGGACACGAATTGAACGGAATCCTGATTGCCAAAAAAATTTCAGATTCAATACATCGCGTCGTGCTTACAACCGATTTCGGCAATACTTTGCTCGATTTCGAGATCGGACAAAAATCGTTTGTTAAAAACTCTATAGTCGAAGATTTGGACAGGAAAATCGTCGTCAATACTTTGCGCGATGATTTCCGGTTGTTGTTTCGCGAGAAAATCGTGAGTTCGAACGTAGAAATGACCGAACCTGACAGAATTATGACTTACGAAGCTGTAGAGGCACGCAACCTTTACAAACTTTCGTACTCTGATAAGAAATTGATTTCCATTTCGAAAGGAAGCCGAAAGAAAGAAAAAGTTTCCGTAGGATTTCAGTCCGAAAAAGATATTTTTGCCGACAAAATCGAGATTTTACACCGAGATATCAAATTGAAAATCGAGATGAATCGGATGGAACAACAGTAGTTGAAAACCTGATTTTTTTGGCTTGACCGACACCAAAAAACCAAAAAACAACAATATGAAAAAGATTCTTTTGGCGTTCGCGCTTCTCATTTCACTCGGAATTTCTGCCCAAGTTCGCGTCAATCCTGGTTTTCGCGCCGGAGTCAGTTTGGCAGATCTGACCGATATCGAAGGAAAGCGCAAAGCCGATTTTTACGCCGGAGCGTTCGCCAACATCAAACTCACGCGCTGGTACGCTTTGCAGCCCGAACTCACTTACGCGCGTCAAGGCTCAAAAGTGCGTTTTTACGACAATTTCGATCCGAGTTTTGGGTCGACTACCGAAAAATTGGAGTTGAATTATCTTGGAATCACGATCAATAACAAGTTCACGCCCGTGGCCGGACTCAACCTGAACGTTGGGCCATATCTTGACTTTTTGGTCGATCACTCGAATTTCGTGAATCCGCAAAACGATGTTGATTCGGGCGTCACGCTTGGTTTGGGTTATACTTTCAAGAACGGTATCGGAGTCGAGGCGCGTTACAAAATCGGGTTTATCGACGTGTTCCAGGATTATGCCGACGACGATTTCTATAACGACTATTTGATCGTGAACAACGCTTTCCAGATTGGCCTTACCTATACTTTCAATCTCAAAAAGTAATATGAGAAAGATTTTACTTGTCGCGATTTTCCTTGTCGGATGCGCGATGAACGCTCAGGTGAAGTTCGCCCCAGGAATCCGCGCGGGCGCCAATTTCGCCCAACTCACAGAATCGGAAACCGGAATAAAAACCGACTTCTACATTGGCGGATTCGCCGGAATCAAGTTCACGAAACACTACACTTTGCAGCCCGAGGTGATTTATTCGCGTCAAGGTGCGGAAGGCGATTACCGTATTTACGACCCGTTGTACGACAACAACGGCAACCTGATTTCGGAATACAGAACCGAAAATGTCGACGTTTCGCTTCAGTATTTATCGGTCGCGCTCATGAATAAGTTTACCTTTGCCGACAGGATTTCGATCGCGATCGGTCCGTCGATTGACGCGTTGGTAAAACACAGCACGCCGGTTCAAAACGATGTCGATTTGACGATACAACTTGGTTTGGGCGTGCGTCTTATCGATGGTTTGGAAGCCGAAGTGCGGCTCAAAAAAGGAGTCGTGAATGCGATCACTGATGAACCGTACATCGACAACGACGAATTTTTCGGATTCGAGGACGGAACCAATTTCGTGGTTCAGGTTGGTTTGAGTTATACTTTTGGACGATAATATGTTACTACAGGATTTTTACACGATTGTTTCTAAAGACGCGGTTTCCGACGGAAACTTCACAGTCAATATTCACGTAAACGCGGCCCACGAGGTTTTCAAAGGACATTTTCCGGGAAATCCGGTAATGCCGGGCGTTTGTATGATGCAAATAATCAAGGAGTTGACAGAGGAAATTATAGAATCGAATCTATTCATGCAAAGTTTGTCGAACGTGAAGTTCATGGCTTTGATCAATCCCGACAAAACGCCAACTCTTCGTTTGGAGCTAAATGTATCCGAAACCGAGGATAACCTTGTGAAAGTCAAGAATACGACGTACTTTAATGATACGGTGGCACTAAAATTAGCCAGCACATATAAAAAAGTCCAGTCATGAAAATCATCGCTTCTTTAGTTTGTCTTTTCGTTTTGGCTTTCGCCGATATTTCCGAAGTCAGGAAATTGTATCCCGATGCGGCCAAATCGGAAGAGAGCGCCAATGCATTCTTCCAGAAAATGTCGGCGGTTTCAGATTCCGACGCCAACAAAGCGCTCGTCGCATACAAAGGCGCGGCCGAAAGTTTGATGTCGAAATACGGGAATACGCTCGGCAAGAAAACCAAACACATGAAAGCGGCTGCGAAATTGATTGACGGTGCAGTCACTGCCGATGCCGACAATATCGAGATTCGCATGATCCGACTTTCGGTTCAGGAAAGCGTCCCGAAAATCGTCGGATACAAGAAAAACATCAAGGAAGACAAGGCATTCATCGTGGCAAATTTCGGCAAAAGCGGCGCACTCAAAGAATACATCAAGAATTTTATCCTGCGTTCGAAGACTTTTTCCGACGAGGAGAAAAAAGCCTACAAATAAGTCTAAGCGACGATGACCGACGTTACTCAGCAACTGAAAAGGCTTAATGTATGTGTGATTATTCCCACATATAACAACCACAAAACGCTAAAGCGCGTCATCGATTCGGTTTTGGAATTTACGCCAGATGTGATTGTCGTGAACGACGGCGCAACAGATTCCACAGCCGAAATCCTTTCGAATTACCCGCAACTCACGATTGTCACACATCCCAAAAACATCGGGAAAGGCATGGCGTTGCGAAACGGATTCGCGAAAGCCCGCGAATTGCATTTCGACCACGCGATCACGATAGATTCTGACGGACAACATTTCGCCTCAGATTTGCCTGTTTTCCTCAATTCGCTTGAATCGGAAGGCGAGGCGTTGCTCATCGGCGGGCGAAACATGACTCAGGAAGGCGTGCCCAAAAAGAGCAGTTTCGGGAATAATTTTTCCAATTTCTGGTTTTGGTTCGAAACCGGAATCCGTTTGCAAGACACGCAATCGGGGTTTCGACTTTATCCTTTGCACCAGATTCCGAAGCACTATTTCACCAAAAAATTCGAGTTCGAAATCGAGGTAATCGTGCGTTCGGCCTGGCGCGGCGTCGACGTGAAAAATGTTCCGATCCAAGTCAAGTACGATCCGAGCGAGCGCGTTTCACATTTCCGTCCGTTCAAGGATTTTACGAGGATCTCGATTCTGAATACGGTTTTGGTCACGATCTGCTTTTTGTGGATTTTCCCGAGAAACGTGTTTCGGAAACTAAAAAAAAAAGGACTTAAGAAGTTTTTCCTCGAGAATGTGATGCAAAGCCAGGATTCGAATCGCGTCAAGGCATTGTCGATTGCACTTGGCGTTTTTATCGGGATTAGTCCGTTTTGGGGATTTCAGACGATTTTGGCGCTGTTTCTCGCGACGGTTTTCAAACTCAACAAAGCCATTTCGTATATTTTCTCGAACGTCTCGATTCCGCCGATGATTCCTTTTGTCGTCGCGGCCTCGCTTTGGACGGGAAGCTTTTTTTATGACACGGGCGCGCAACTTTTCCCCGAACTTCCCATCACTTTCGAAAAGCTCAAAGTACATTTTGGCCAATATCTCATTGGAAGTCTTACTTTTGCGGCAATTTCAGCGGTCGCGGCCGGACTTTTGAGCTACGGTTTGCTGACATTCTGGAAGAAAGAGACGAGATAAATGCACAGGTTTTTCTTTGCCATACACGAGTTTGTGAGCAAGAACAAGGCGATTTCCATCGGGATTGCCTTGGCGATTTTGTGTGTCTTCGGATTTTTCGGGTCGCGCCTCAAATTCGAGGAAGACGTCACCAAACTTTTGCCCGTGAACGACAAACTCGACGTCACGGCAAAAGTGTTGAAACAAGTCAATTTCGCCGACAAAATTACAGTGATCTTCGAATCAAAACCCGACGGAAATCCTGAAGATTTGCAGCAAACGGCCCAGGTTTTCATCGATTCGTTGGAGAAATCCTGCAAACCCTATTACAAAGAGATCCAAGGCAAAATTGCCGAAGAAAACATCGATGAGACAATTGGTTTCGTGTTCGACAATTTGCCGTTGTTTTTGGACGAATCCGATTATGCGCAAATCGAGTCCAAACTTTCGCAAGATTCGATAAAAGCCACGGTCGATGCGAATTACCGCTCGATTTTGTCGCCGTCTGGGATGATTACGGGCGATTTTATAAGACGTGATCCGCTCGGGATTTCGTTCATCGGACTCAAAAAACTGCAACAACTCAGTCTTGGCGACGATTTTACGCTCGAAAACGGCTTCGTGATGACCAAAGACAAAAAGATGCTCTTGTTGTTCATCGCGCCAAACCAATCGACTTCCGAGGCAAGCAAAAACGCCGAATTCTCAAAGAAACTCTACGCGATAAAAGACAAACTCAATACGTCGAAAACTACAAAGACGAGTTACTTCGGAGCGCCGTTGATCGCGGTCGCAAACGCCACACAAATCAAGGGTGACGTGATGTTGACGACGATTCTCGCGATGAGCGCGCTCATGTTGATCCTGGTTTTGTTCTACCGAAAGAACACGATTCCAATCATCATTTTTATCCCGACGATTTTCGGAGCGCTTTTCGCGTTGACGGTTTTGTACTTCGTTAAGGAGACGATTTCGGCCATTTCACTTGGAATCGGCGCGATTCTGATTGGCATCACGATCGATTATTCGCTCCACATTCTCACGCATTACAAGCACAATGTCGACATAAAACACACGTACGAAATCATCACCAAACCACTTTTCATGAGCTCGACTACGACAGCTCTGGCGTTTTTGTGCCTGCTTTTCGTAAAATCTGAAGCCTTGCAAGATCTGGGTATTTTCGCGGCTTCGATTGTGATCGGGTCGGCGTTTTTCTCGCTTTTGATCGTTCCGCATTTGTATAATCCGAAGAAAGATACGTCGGCTCACAAGGAAAATTTCATCGAGAAAGCGGCCGGATTTTCGTTCGACAGCAACAAATGGCTTATCGCAGGTTGCGCGATTTTGGTCGTCATCAGTTTTTTCACTTCGAGAAATGTCGACTTCGACGCCGATTTGTCCAAACTCAATTACATTCCGGAAGATATCCGTCAAGCGGAAAAAGAACTTGAGCGAAATTCGAGCCTGACTTCCAAAACGATTTACGTCGCGGCTTACGGAAACAGTCAGGACGAGGCTTTGGCCAACAATTCGCGACTTTTCGAAGATTTGGAATCGGACAAAAAATCGGGTAAAATTATCAATTTCAGTTCCATCGGCGGATTGGTTTTGCCGACATCCGAACAACGGCAAAAGATCGATCGCTGGAACGCGTTCTGGACGTCCGAAAAGAAGTCAGGATTAAAGGCGAAATTGGTTTCCGAAGGCGAAAAAATCGGTTTCAAATCGAATACATACGATCCGTTTTACGAGGAATTGGACAAAAAGTTCGAACCCGTTTCGATAATAAATCTCAGGAAAATCGCGGCTTTGCAACTGGACGAATTCCTTGCGGACAAGAACGGTTTTTACACCGTTTCGACTTTAGTGAAAGTTTCGAATCAGCAACGCAATGCTTTCGTGAAATCGGCAGCTTTCAAGAAAAATGTCGTGGCGATCGACCGTCAGGAAATGAACGAGAGTTTTCTCACGCAACTTCGCGACGATTTCAACAACCTCGTCGATTACTCGCTAATTGCCGTGATAGCGATCCTTTTCGTGTTTTTCCGACGCATCGAAATAGTGCTTGTCGCGACAATTCCAATAGTGCTCACAGGTTTGGTCACGGCCGGCGTCATGGGTGTTTTTGGGCTTGAACTGAACATTTTCAGTACGATTGTATGCACGCTTATTTTTGGTCACGGCGTCGATTTCTCGATTTTCATGACGAGTGCGTTGCAAAAAGAATACACCGACGGTCGCGACGAGCGCAAGGTTTACCGAACTTCGATCATTTTGGCGGCGATTACCACGATTTTGGGTGTCGGCGCTTTGATTTTCGCGGGTCATCCTTCGTTGAAGTCGATTTCGTCTGCCGCGCTGATTGGCGTTTTTGCGGCTTGTGCGATGATTTTCGTTTTGTATCCGATGCTGTTCCGTTGGATTTTTTTCGCCCGACGCAAGATTGGTTTTGCGCCAATCCGACTTCGGAGAATGCTACATTCGTTCGTTTCGCTCGGATATTATGCCATTGGCGGATTTCTCGTGTCGATTTTGAGTTTTGTATTCATGAAGTTTTTGCCGTTTTCGAAAACCCGAAAAACCAAGATCTTCCACAAGATCATGTCGGTTTACATGAATTCTGTTTTTTATACTTTTCCGGCCGTCACGCGCAAAATCTACAACGAACAAGGAGAAGATTTCAAGAAACCCGCGATCATCATTGCCAATCACACGTCTTTTCTAGACGTCATGGCGATGGGCGGACTCAACGGCAACATAATTTTCCTGGTTTCCGATCACGTTTACAACAACCCGATAATTGGGCTTGGCGTGCGTTTGGCTGGATTTTATCCGGCGAGCGAAGGCTTGGAAGTTGGCGTTGAACATCTTCGCGAAAAGATCGAGCAAGGTTTTTCCCTGATGATTTTTCCTGAAGGCACGCGAAGTGAAGACAATTCGATCAAGCGTTTCAAGAAAGGCGCTTTTTTTCTCGCTCAGGAATTCGGGCTTGACATTTTGCCGATTTTGATCCAAGGTTATTCCGAAGCCGCGCCAAAGAACGATTTCATCCTGAACGGAACGACGACCGCGATAAAATTTTTGCCGCGAATCAAACCCGATGATCTGCGTTTCGGCAAGGATTATTCCGAAAGGACGAAAAAGATCAACGCTTACATGCGGGATGAATTCCAGAAACTTCGCAACGAGCAGGAAGGCCCGAAATACTGGGAAAAGTTCGCGCTCGGAAGTTTCGATTTCAAGGAAGAATTCGTGATCGAGGCCGTAAAATCTGACTTTGAAAAAAATCTCGACTTGTATTATCGCCTCAATAAACACATTCCGCAAAAGGCGAAAATGCTCCATATCGCTGACGACTACGGGCAGATCGACGTGATGTTGTTGTTGCAACAGTCGCTCAGGAAAATCGATTCTTATATTTCCGATGACGAAAAAAAGCGCATCGCATCGCAGAACCATCTGTGGCAAAAAAGGGAAATCCGTTATGTCGACAAACCTCAAAAGCGATATGAATTGGCATTGGTTTCTGCGAAAAAAATCGAATCGGACCATATTTCGGAGCTTTCCGACCATATCATTTTGCTCGACAACGACAACCTTTTGCCTAACTTCGAAAAATCGGACTTCAAAATCGTCCACAAAGAAGAAAAAATTACGATACTGAAACGTGAAAAAGCAATATGACGTCGTGATAATAGGAAGCGGGCTCGCCGGATTGGTGTGCGCCGTGCTCTTGGCGAAAGAAGGCTACAAGGTTTGCGTGCTCGAAAAAAACAACCAATTTGGCGGCAATCTGCAGACTTTCGTGCGCGACAAGACGATTTTCGACACGGGAATTCACTACATCGGCGGATTGGGCGAGGGCGAGAACCTGAACAGGCTTTTTTCGTACCTCGGAATCATGGACGATCTGCGTCTCAAACAAATGGACAAAAATGGTTTCGACATGATTTCTTTTGGAGATGATTTAACCGAATATCCGCAAGCGCAAGGTTACGAAGCATTTGTGTCCGAATTGTCGAAATTCTTTCCGGAAGAGCGAAAAAACATTGCGAATTATTGCGAAAAACTGCAAGCTGCTTGTGACTCTTTTCCGCTTTACAAACTTGAATCGGAAGGTTCGTACGACGAAAACATGATGCGTCTGAACGCCAAGGAAGTCATCGACTCCATCACCGAAAACGAGACATTGCGCGCGGTTTTGGCCGGAACGAACTTTTTGTATGCGGCGATTCCGGAGAAAAGTCCGTTTTACCTTCATGCTTTGGCTGTCAATTCTTACATCAAAAGCGCGCATCGCTGCATCAACGGCGGAAGCCAGATTACGAAACAGCTCATCAAACAACTCAAAGCTCACGGCGGCGAGACTTTCAAATACAAGGAAGTCATCAAATTCGAGGTTGACGAAACACGAGTGAAATCGGTGAAAATAAAAGATGGAAGCGAGGTCGAAGCCGATATTTTCATCTCGAACATCGAACTCAAAACGATGCTTGATTTGGTCGGGCAAGAGCATTTTCGCAAGGTTTTTTACAATCGGATACAAAATCTCGAGAATACGCTGTCGGCGTTTAGCGTTTACATCGTTTTCAAGCCTGGAAGTTTCGAATATATCAACAGGAATTTCTATCATTTCGCTTCCGCGGATGACGTTTGGTCGGCACACGAATATTCGGACGAAACCTGGCCAAAGTCGTATCTGATAACATTCAACGCCACACATCACTCGGAAACTTTCGCCGACGGAATGACGATTTTGACGTACATGAAATACGACGACGTGCGGCATTGGGAAAACACGTTCAACACGACAGCCGAAAGGCACGACCGAGGCGAATCTTACGAGGAATTCAAAATCCGAAAGGCCGAAAAACTTCTTTCAGAAGTCGTCAAAAAGTTCCCGAATCTTCGCGATTGCATCCAATCTGTGCACACTTCTTCGCCTTTGAGTTATCGCGATTACATTGGAAGTTCTGGAGGAAATATGTACGGTTACGTAAAAGATGCCGAAAACCCGCTGCTGACGATGATTCCGCTCAAGACCAAGTTCGAGAATTTGTACCTTACGGGCCAAAGTGTGAACACACACGGCGTCGTTGGCGTTTCGCTTGGCGCAGTTCGCACCTGCGGGGAAATTTTGGGTCGGAAGTATATTATTGATAAAATTGCGGGTCGTGAGTAGCGTTTTGGGAGTCAAGAGTCAAGAGTCAAGAGTCAAGATTGGGGCGGGAAATATTCAGTGGAGTACTTTTCCCATTCGCACGAACTTAACTTTTCTCAACTACTTAATGGCTCAAAGAATCTTCAGCTTCATCTTGCTGACTTTCCTTGTCGGATGCGGAACATCGGGCTCATTGCACCACAAACCGATCACGAAAGGCTACGATTCGATAGCTCCGAAAGTGCAAAAAATTTCGGCCGAAAGATTCATCTCCGGCAACAATTTCCTGCTCAAAAACAAGCAACAACTCTGGGAACTTTACGTCGAAGGTGATCCTTTGCAAATTGGTCTGGAGACCGGCGCGCTCGAAGATTCGCTTTTGAAAAAACAGGAAAAAGTCTTCTTTTCGAAAATCGAGGAAATCGTTCCGTCAAAAGGCAAACAGAAACTGCTTCGGAAAATCCTGACCTGGTACAATCGCAAGCTTTACCTGAACGTTCCCGAGGAATACAAAACCGAGATTTACGGGCTTTCGCGCTACACATCTCACGATTACGACTTTATTGCAGAAAGGTATTTGCGCACTTTGTACTTGCACGGAGCGCACGATATCGGCCACGCGATGCAGGATTTGATGCTCGTCGGATGTTCGTCTTTCGCGGCTTGGGGCGAAAAATCTGCCGATGGAAAACTCATTCTGGGACGCAATTTCGACTTTTACGCCGGAGACGATTTCGCCAAGGACAAAGTCGTCGCTTTCGTGAAACCCGACAAAGGAAATAAGTTCATGATGGTCACTTGGGCCGGAATGATAGGTGCGGTTTCGGGCATGAATGACAAGGGTTTGACCGTTACGATCAACGCCGGAAAATCGAAAATCCCGTTGATTGCCAAAACGCCGATCTCGATTTTGACGCGAGAGATCCTGCAATATGCAAGTACGATTGACGAGGCGATCGCGATTGCCAAAAAGCGTCAGGTTTTCGTATCCGAAGCGATTATGGTAGGAAGTGCGAAAGATGGAAAAGCTGCGCTGATCGAGGTTTCCCCGAAGAATTTTGGTGTGTACGAAGTTCCGAATTCAGCCGATCAATTGCTTTGTTCGAACCATTTCCAATCTGAAACTTACAAAGACGACAAACGCAACAACGAGACGATCAAGAATTCGCATTCCAAATATCGCTTCGACAAACTGACTGAGGAATTTGACCAGAACCGCAGGATAAATCCGGAAATCGCGGCTTCGATCTTGCGCGACACCAAAGCACTCGAAGGCGGATTGCCGCTTGGTTACGGAAACGAGAAAGCGCTGAACCAATTGTTGGCGCACCACGGCGTGATTTTCCAACCAAGCGATCTCAAGGTTTGGGTTTCGGCGAGTCCTTACCAATTGGGAGAATTTGTTTGTTACGATCTCAACCAGGTTTTTGGGAAAATGCACGATGGAAAGTTGGTGGAAACTTTGGCTTCGTTGAAGTTCGATATTCCAAAAGATCCTTTTGTCGATTCCGAGGCTTTCAAAAAATACGAGCAATATCGCGTCGAAGACCGAAAAATGGACGAATTCCTCGACAAGAAATCAGGAATGACCGAAGATTTTGCCAAAAATTACCAATCTTTGAACCCGGATTTGTGGATCGTGCATTACAAAGTGGGGCAATATTATTTCGAGACGGAAGAGTACACGAAGGCGAAACCCAACTTCGAGGCCGCGCTGACAAAGGAAATCACGACGCTACCGGCCAAAGAACACGCTCAGGAATACCTCAAAAAAATCAACCGAAAACTAAAATGATCCCGAAAATCGAAACCGCTTCGGCTAACGAAATCCAAGCTTTGCAAGAATCGGAATTGGCGAAAACCTTGCAGTATGTTTCCCAGAATTCGGCTTACTACAAACGTCTTTTTGCCGACAAGGACATCGATATTTCGAGCATAAAATCTGTCGAAGATTTGCGTCAGATTCCCGTTACGACAAAAGCCGAACTGCAAGCGTTCAACGACGATTTTTTGTGTGTGCCGACGACCGAAATCATCGATTATGCCACGACTTCGGGCACTTTGGGCGACCCGGTTACTTTCGGCTTGACCGATAAAGACCTCGACAGATTGGCTTATAACGAAGCGATTTCGTTCGATTGTGCCGGGATAAAGCACGGCGACATCGTGCAATTGATGACCACGATTGACCGAAGATTCATGGCCGGATTGGCTTATTTTCTCGGACTTCGCAAGATGAAAGTTGGTGTGATTCGCGTGGGTGCCGGAATCCCTGAACTGCAATGGGATTCGATCCGAAAATACAAACCGACTTACCTTATTACTGTTCCGTCTTTCCTTTTGAAACTCATCGAATACGCCGAAGCGCACGACATCGACTACAAAAATTCGGGTGTAAGAGGCGCGGTCTGCATTGGAGAAGCGTTGCGCGAACAGGATTTTTCAGACAGTACGCTTTCGCGCAAAATCGCAGAAAAATGGGAAATCAACCTTTATTCGACGTACGCTTCGACTGAAATGGCGACGGCTTTCACCGAATGTGAATTCCACGTTGGCGGCCATCACCATCCGGAATTGATCGTTGTGGAAACTGTCGATGACGAAAATAACGCGGTCGCGGATGGCGAGCCGGGCGAATTGGTGATCACGAATCTTGGCGTAGAAGGAATGCCATTAATCCGATTCAAGACGGGCGACATCGTGCAATTGCACCGCGAACCGTGTCAATGTGGACGGAATACGTTGCGCGTCGGGCCGGTTTTGGGTCGCAAACAACAAATGATCAAATACAAGGGAACGACTTTGTATCCGCCGGCGATGACCAACGTTTTGAACGATTTCGAGAATATCGACATGCACGTGATCGAGATTTCGACGAATGATCTGGGCACGGATGAAATCGTGATCAAACTCGCCGTTAAAGAACAATCGGAGCATTTTCTTCGCGAGATAAAGGATCATTTCAGGGCGAAATTGCGCGTTACGCCACGACTCGAATTCACTACTAAAGAGGCTTTGAGCCCGGTGGTTTTTAATCCGATGAGCAGGAAACCGATTACTTTTTTCGACTTCCGGAAGTGATTTTCGCGTGCTGTCTCGAGTCTTTTAATTTGTTTCGGCCCACCTTCATTTAACAAAAATTACATGTTTTCTGTAATCGATGTATTTTGTAAAATACGATCTTGTCGTAGGGAAGGGGCCGGTGTTTATCCCTAACGAAAAATCTTTAGAGTCGTTTACAGAAAATCTGTAAAAATTGTTAAAAGATTCGGCTGATTTTTGTTGTTGGTCAAACGAATCTTTGAAATTTACTGCTTGGTATATTAACCAGCTGATTAATTGAATAAACCGAAAAAGCATTTCCTTTTGGCGAAAAAGGTTTTGGCTGACGTAGAAGATTCAATCTGCTTTTCGTCAGATGCTTACCGATCGACTTTCGACTTCCAACTTTTACACTTACCTTTGCGCCATGGTAAAAATCGGCAACATAGAACTTCCGGAATTCCCACTTTTGCTCGCTCCGATGGAAGACGTGAGCGATCCGCCATTTCGCAGATTGTGCAAACAACACGGAGCCGATTTGATGTTTTCGGAATTCATCTCGAGCGAAGGACTGATTCGCGACGCGATCAAAAGTCGTATGAAGCTCGATATTTTCGATTACGAAAGGCCTGTCGGGATCCAGATTTTTGGTGGAGACGAAGAAGCGATGGCGATGTCTGCTAAAATTGTCGAGACCGTGAATCCGGATATAATCGACATCAACTTTGGATGTCCGGTGAAGAAAGTCGTTTGTAAAGGCGCCGGAGCCGCGGTTTTGAAAGACATCGACTTGATGGTTCGCCTAACCAAAGCCGTGATCGATTCCACGAGTTTGCCCGTTACCGTGAAAACGCGTTTGGGTTGGGACGAAAATTCGATCAATATTGACGAAGTGGCCGAAAGATTGCAGGATATCGGCGTTCAAGCCTTGTCAATTCACGGAAGAACGCGCGCTCAATTGTACAAAGGTGAAGCCGATTGGTCGCATATCGCGCGAGTTAAAAACAATCCGAGAATCACCATGCCGATTTTTGGGAACGGCGACATCGATTCGCCCGAGAAAGCGCTTGAATACAAAAACAAATATGGCATCGACGGCATTATGATCGGGCGCGCTGCGATTGGTTATCCGTGGATTTTCAACGAAGTCAAGCACTTTTTGAAAACCGGGGAGAAACTTGCTCCGCCAACGATGCAAGACCGAATCGAAGCGGCCAAAAATCACCTGACTTGGGCGATGCAATGGAAAGGCGAGAAACTCGGAATCGTCGAGACGCGTCGTCATTACACCAATTATTTCAAGGGAATAGCCAATTTCAAGGAGTATCGCCAAAGGCTTGTCACCACTGACGGCAAGGAAGATTTGTTTGCTATTTTCGACATGATTTCAGATGTTTATTCGGGTTACGAGATTTTTTAGATCGATTGACCTGCAAGGTTTTTTCAACCTTGCAGGTCTGGAAAGTTAAGCTGGCTTTGTTCGATCAAACCTACAAGGTTTTGGAAACCTTGCAGGTTAATTAGGCATCATATCCGACAAACAGATTGATGTAAATGTTGCGGGAAAGCCTTGTGATTAGTGGCATCAGGAAAATCAACACACCAAAAATCGCGGCAAACGATTGCAGCAAATCCATACCAAATCCGACTTTGGATATCAGGAAAGTGCCAACTCCGGCTCCAACCGAAAGCGCATAACTCACATACATAGCACCAAAAAAGAAGTTCGGTTCGATCTTGTATTGGAAACCGCAATTTTGGCAATGCTCGTGCATTTTCATCGTCTCTGAAATGTTGTATGGATTTTGGTTCACATACATACTCTCTTCATGACATTTCGGACATGTTCCGGTAATCATACTGTATAGTCTGCTTTTCTTGGTAAACATGGCGATTGGCTTTTGATTCTGATACAAAGTTAGTTCAGAAATCAATTTCGGAGTTAGTCGGAAAGTTTTTTAAATTTGTACTTTTCGGACATTATGAAGAAAATCGAGATTTTAGGGCTGGACAAATTCCGAGGGAAAAATCCGCTGCCCGATTTCTATGTCAACAACTTGAAAGATCATTTGGCGACAAATCATCTGCACATTGAAAAGCCGCACAAACACGACTTTTTTGCTACGATGATCTTTACTGTCGGAAGCGGGAAACACCATATCGATTTCAATACCTATGACGTAAAACCGGGCAGCGTTTTCGCCATGTCACCCGGACAAGTGCATCATTGGGAATTGTCAGACGACGCGGACGGCTTTATTTTCTTCCACACCAAATCGTTTTACGAAATGCGTTATGCCGACGAAAAATTGTCTAATTACGCTTTCTTTTCGCAGGTTGAAGCTGTGAATTCGGTTGAGATTCCAAAGGACAAATTTTCTGGATTTGTCAATTATTTCCGAAAAATGTCTGAAGTGAATCCGTCTGACGAAAAGGCGAAGCGACATTTTGTAATCGCGCTGATCACGCAGGTTTATGTCGAAATGAAACAGTTTAGTTCTGCCCAAAATCCGACGGGAAAGACATTAGCCTACGCCTCGAAATTCTCGAAGTTCGGCCAATTGCTGGAAGCCAATTTCCGCATTGAAAAGTCACCCGACAAGTACGCAGCGATGCTTAACATCACGGCTAAACATCTCAATCGCATCAATCAGGAAACCGTCGCGAAATCGACATCTGAAATCATTATCGAACGTGTTTTGCTCGAGGCCAAACGGCTTTTGATACATTCTGATGGAAATTTCAGCGAGATCGCGTCGATGCTCGGTTATGATGACTATGCTTATTTTTCGAAGTTGTTTCGGAAGAAGGTTGGGGTTACTGTTTCGGGGTTCGCTAAACGAGAAGTATAATTCTCAATCCTAATTTATTTTACTTTTTTCTCTCTTTTAAAACGCTTTTTATTAATATGTAAAATGATGCCAGAATCCCGTACCAAAATATAGAGTTCAAGAGAATGCTGAAATAAAATGGGTTTGTGTTATGAAATGGACGACTGATAAAACACAGAAAAACCTCCTCTAATATTGATCTTTCTCGGCCCCATGACACAAAGTATGGGGTGCATACCACAGTTACAATGACATATAGTATGGTGAATACTACATAAAATAGTATAAGTCGATAAATCATTTTACGCCGTTATTCATTAACCATGTTATCACAACTTGCATCGCTCTGTCAGCGGCGGTTCCTGGTCTGGCCAAGTCGAAATGATGACCAGTTTTATCGTCGGTATTCTCCGAGGCTCCCTGAATCCAATCCAGAATATCTTTGGGATTGCTGAGTTTGTCTCCGGGAATGTCATACCGTATGATGTTCTTGATATTTTTGTGTGCCTTCAATTGCTTATATAGATTTGAGCTATCAGATATTGGGCTACCAATAAGTATCAGATTGTCAATTACTTGTCCTTTAGATGCCAATCTTAATGCAACTTGTGCCGACATAACGCTACCAAATGAGTATCCGACCATATTCATTTGTTCTCCCTCGGCTAAAGGATTGTCTTTTAAGTGCTTTTCATAGGCTCCTACCTGCGAATCTATATAGGAGTTTTCTGTAAATTCTCCCTCGATAGGATTGCCTAGGGATATGGAACTAGTAGACATTCCAGTTGGGGAACCACCATAGTTATAAACGTAAACTTCCCTTTTATAGCCTTCTGAGGAGTTTCCAAATGTAAAGTCCATATCGGCCGTTTGTCCGCGAGAGCTATTTACGACATAGAATTTTCCTTGCATCCCAGCGTTGTAAAACGTTTGCGCCCATCTTTCAGTATATCGCCATCCGGAACTGTCATTGCCTGCGCCAGCTATGAAGTATACGCGTTTCCCGTCGGGATCGATGGCGGATGTTGGGCTGTTCAAAACGTAATTGTAAGGGCTGGCGAAAGCGTAATTATCCGCAAGTATATCGATATTCATCCAACGCCCAATTGCTGGGTCGTAATTTCTTGCGCCATAGTTGTACCAACCAACCGCCAACTCGTCCTGCCATTCCTTCCCATTGTACTTGTAATTATAGAACTTCGGACAATCTGTACATGGCCCAACGCCTCCTCCGTCGATGTATGCGCTACGAGAGATATTATAATTGTTGTGTTTTAAGCCAAAAGGGTAATAGTTGTTTTCCTCGAGAATCTTTACCTCTCCGGTTTGCTGGTCTGCGGCATATCGCAAACGGATATTCCCTAAGTGATCCAAGTAGTTGTAAACGTAGTTGAATACCAATCCGCCTGATTTCAGCTTCGTGTCGACATTTCCTTCGGATGTGGCAATGAAGTCCATGACGCCATCTGTATATTGGAACATGTCCTGGTAATCTGTAGTGCCGGTAGCAGTGCCATCGCTCCAGGATTTCGCTACTTTGGTGCCCACCGCATTGTACGTATATTTGATGAATCTGCTCGACGAACCTTTATCTATTCCTGTCGGAAGATTAAGATGGTTGTAGACAATGACTTTGATTCCTTTGTTTTTGTCGGCGATCAAATTGCCAAAGGTATCGTATCCGTAATCGGAACCGATAATATTGCCATCGTTGAATCCTGCCGAAATGCCAGAGCTGTCGGATACCGAAAGCAAACGGTCGATTTTGCTCGTATCGTAAGTGTAAGTCAGGTTGTCGATTTGCAGGTTGTACAAGTTGTCATCGTACTCGCCATTGCGGTTGAGATGTGTAATGTTCCCATTTTTGTCATAGGAAAGCACCTCGTCGTAGCTGTTTGTTTCAGGAGTTGAATTATCCGGTTTTTCATAGCTTGCTTCGATAAGACGATCCAAGTCGTCGTAAAAGTAACGGTAGCGACGTCTTGTCATATCGCTTCTCGTTTTCCACTCTGTCTCAGAGATATTTCCATTGTACAAAGCCTCTCCTGGTGGTGGCGCTCCAAAAACATTTCCAAGACTCGGATCGTCGTAATGAATCTTGAAACGGAAAAGGTCATCCGGATTCGTTGACTGGTAAATGGGAAGGCCGGTTGACGGGTCCATGATGTAGTTTATATCAGTGAGCCATCCTCTTATATTGGAATAATAGTCAATTTTCTGTAAACATGCAGTTCCCGTCAAATCAGAACCTCCGACTCTTTTTGCTGTCATCTTGCCCAATTCGTCATATTCGAACTTGGCCAATGATTCCGAAGGATTGGCGTTCAACCTGTGTTCGGTTTTCGTAAGATATCCTTGAGGTGAGTAGGTATAGAACTGTTTCACAGTGACATCTGTGTTGGAGGCAGACGACGAAGTGTATTTGTGGATGGTTTCATCAGCAATTATCTGACCCGAAAAATCAAGCTTGCTGTCGTTGATCGTATAGCCACCCAAATGATTGATTTTGTGATTCCGGACGCCACGGCCATAAATGTCATAAAGGATGTAGTTGACCTCTCTGCGAGTATCGGCAGTAGTTTCCAAAACCCTTATGTAGTTTCCGGTTGATAATCCTTTTGGTTTGTTCGTATCGTTATAGAATACCGACTGCGTATTGGATGCAACTTGGGATGGAATTGGCGAAGGAGCATTCGGGAAATTATAGTCGTCGTAATAATTTACGGTCAAGACGTGATAAGCGGTTGTTGGCCATACAAGATTGCTGTATCTGAAAGAAACGCCACCAACGGTTGAGTTTGTCGTAGTTGCTATTTTGGTTTCGCTGAAATTAATCGTTTCCTGATCCCTGTCGTACTGTCTGCTTTTCCAAGTCAAACTATCTACTGACTGTTGCAACCAGCCCGTGAGTACGATTCGATTCATGGCATCGTATTTTGTAATGATCCAACCTGTATTTCTACCCAAGTCAGTAAAAGGAGTAAGTGCTGGTCCGGTCGCGACCAGGCGGTCTAGCTTATCATAAACGAAGAATTCCCAGTTTTTCCCAGGTAATTTTTTATGTGCGATCCTGTCGCGACGATCGTACCTGTACTGATAGCACTGTCCATTTAGTTTGCCTTCGGTAACGGTTCCGCTCACGGAAGGTGGAATTACATAGGTCAGATTCCCGAATTGATCGTAGACATAATAAGTGTCGTGGGAGATACCCGCATTGTAGCGTCTTTTCAGGATAATTCTTCCTTGAACGTCCTTAAATTCTTCTTGGGTGTGGTTGACTCCGTCTGCTGCTTCCCAGCTCTCATCCTTCGTGACCATTTTGAATAGTCTTCCGGCAGGATAGCTGGTTCCGCCGTCGTTTATCTGAGGTTTGAAAATTCCTAACGTCGAACTCCAAGTCGATGTTGCAGAGATCAGTTTTACCTCATTGTTGAGATTTGTCTGATATTCAGATTTAATTTCATGTCCGGATCCGATTTGCCAGTTATAGCCAGGTGCAGCGCGTTTGAGTACCCGCCCTAAAGGAGATTCTTCAAATCGTATCTGCGAGAATGGAACGTCTCCCGAATAAATTGGATAATTGTTCATTCCTGAATTTACCGTAAGGCTGTCTCGAAACAACATTGTGGCATCAGAAGCCGGGTAAGGAAGAAAATCCTTATTCGGGCGATTGAATGCGTCGTAGCGAACTGACGAAATGACGTCTTTGCCACTGTTCGACTGTTTGTGTTGCACAGTTTGTATAGGTTTTCCCAATCCATCAAAATACGAAACGCTAACCTTCGCTTGTTCCGGCGTAGGATTGGCTATAGAAGTTGTCGTCGCGGTCCGGTAAACGGTTGTTTTTGCGTAGTTCTGGTTAGCACTTTGACCTAAGCCGACCAATGGCAATGCTATCAAGAGTAGAAATTTTCTTTTCATGTTCAGAATAGATTAAGGCTTGTAGTGATATTGGTTTTCAGAGACTAACTCAGACTGTGAATTCCTGACTTCTTTAAGTCTGCCGAAATTGTCGTAAACGTAATTTTGGCTTTGACCTTTTGCATCTGTGATTTTCTTGACGCCTTGACCTGGCGCGTAGACGTACGTAGTAATCAATGCAGTCGGATAAAGTGTCCGCAGATTTGCCAAAGCAAGGACGAGCTGTGCTTCGTTGTAAGTGCCCGGAGCCGAATAAGTGGCGATATCTTGGGCATTTGCGGCAGGTATTGCCGGATAGTCAAGGTTTTCCAGTTTGGCCACCGGCAAGGTTTTTTCATAACCCCAAACAATCAGCGTAGCCTTTCCGTTTTCTTGCCTGTATACCGTAAGGTTTCCCTTGTCGTCATAAGTATCATAGCGAACCCTGCGTTCAGTCGATTGGGTGTCCTTTTTATTGCTGACGTATGTTTTAAGGATGTGATTGTAACCGTCATTCAGGAATTCCTCCTGGGTCATGGACACCTGTTGCCCGTTTCGGCTCGTCTTGATCTGGATGGGAACGTTGATCATATTTGCGGTAACCAACGAGCTCTCGAACGTTCCGACCGGGTTGTCTGTCGAATATAAAAACTGGGATACCGTTTCCTCAGGTTGGCCCAGATGCTGGGTTTGTGTGGCCATCTGTCCATAGGTGTTGTAAGAGAGGCTAGTGACATCTTCTATAGCGGTTCCGCCAAAATAATTGTACTCTGTAATTGTTTTGACCTTGTAGGCTTCAGACAATATCGGCGTACACAGGTAACTGTATTTGGAGCGTGATGTTCCGCTTACGGTTTCGGCGGGGTCAGTGTTGCCGTAAAAATTGCTTTTGATTCTCACACCATAAAAGACAACGACACCAGGCACCTGACTTTCATAACCGATAGTTTTTCTATGGAGCAATGTCCCGGCCCTGTCGTAGGTTCTTTCAGCCGACGGAAGCCCGCTTATCGATTTTGGCACATCGGGAAAGCCATTGGAAGTCATATTCGGCTCGTTGTAAAAGTCAAATTCCTTTCTTCCGGTGTTGAACAAGGTCGTGCCGTAAATTTCTTCGACTTTTCCGTATCCGACGTAGTTGCTCATATTCTGAAGAAACCTTGAATCGACGAAAAGTTCACGTGTAAACATTTCCTGTTTGTTTCCGCAGATTGAACAAGGCGTAAAAGCGGAGTTGAGACAATTAAAGCAATAAACGTCATTAATGGCCAGTGGGTTGAAATCGGTCAATATTTTTCCGGAATGGTAGACATATTCTTTGGTTGAAGGAGAAGGATCTGTGGTCGAGGTAAAGCTTTGGATTTTTTTCACCCTCATGCCACCACCTTCGTATAGCGTTCCGGCGGGAAGCTGGCCATAATAACGAACATTTCCTCCGGCATTCGCGGCATAGGCGACACCTCCGGGAAAATAAGGCGGCGTTGAACCAAATGCCTGCGGCGCCGGAAAAGTTGCGCGCAATTTGTATACGTATCCGGGCTGATACGTCAATCGGTAATTCAAATATTGAAAAGTTCCATTGTAATTTGGAGCCTGCCAGGCTTGCAAGCTTACGAAATCACCCGGAACCCAAGTTTTTACCGGAGTTTCCACACCGTATCCATTACCGCTTACCTTGACCAAAGTTACCGATGAATTATACCACATAGTGGTTTTTGCTGTATTATTCGGTGAAGAATCGGTTGCGGACATCACCGGATTGCCGTGAGAAAAACTTACATAGAAGTTCATGGTTACATCCTGGGTTATTCCCGTGAGCGTGTTTGTCTGCGTGTTGGAACTCCACGATGGCATCATTCCACCTGTGACACTGGAAAAATAAAAAACCGAATTGACTTGCTGGCGCGAAGGAATTGGTTGGTTGGTGAAGGTATGAGGCTCGAATTCGAAAGTGGAATAACCACCTGTCGGATACGTTACTTTCTTGATCAGGCAAGCTTTGGCGTAATCCTTATTGAAGTAACGGTCGCCCTTTGTATAGTTGGTGTAGACGAAAAGAACGTTGTTATTGGCCCCAAGAAATTGTTGCGGATAGTCGTAGTAGTCAAAGTCTGGCGTTAGCGAAGTGTTGCTGGCGCCGTTATAGTATCCGTAGAAATCAATGGAGTTTGAAACCTTCGACGGAAGCATTACCGTTTGATCGTACTCGAAAGCATGAGGCGGCTTAGATAAATCTGCGGTTTGTAAGGCATCTTGGGTGTATCCGACTTCTTTTACAGCGTCCAAGCGCAGTCTTTTCGTCAAAACGTTTGTGTTCAAAGGATAGTTTCCTATTGGCGACTGTGATCCAAACGGGAAATAAGAGGTGGTGAATTGGAACGACTTTATTTTTTTCAAAGTGATTTTGGAAACAATATCGATTGCCTGCAGTTTTTTGTGGGAATCGCCGCTTACCAAATTGGTGTCTTCCCTGTCTGCCAAAATAAAGTCGATTCTAAGCTCTGGCGTCGTAATTTTTTTCAGTATCCTGACCTGACTCACATCGTATGGGCTAGAGGACGGCAATTGAGGCGTCTGCAAGTTGTTGGGTTGAGGTCCGCCGTAGCAAGAATTCAAATAGGCGAATTGAGAGTATCTCAAGTTCGTGACCTGGGCATTCTGGTATTCGAAGTCTATCGTTTTTCCCGTCACGAGCTTGATTTGGGTTACCTTGTAGGTGGCACCTCTTTTGTCGTAATATTCGTTCGAAGGTAAATTTCCCGATGATTCTTCCCTTCCGGCATTTCCGAAGAAGTAGCTTGTCCCGTTCGGCAATTTCGCCTCGATCGTAGGGTAAGTCTGCGAACCTCCTTTTATGAACTTGATACCGTCTTTATTGTCTATGAATACGATTTGCTGGTTTTGCGGATTGATGTAAAATTTGCCCGAATAGCCACCGAAATTATAATGGTAAATGTCAGGATCGCCATGACCAATACGCAATCCGTTTATCAAGGCGCCGCTTTCGGCATTTGGCGGAAGACCCGGTATCTCGAACGTCCCATAGGCATTGCAGGAAGTGCTGCCGATACAACGAGTTGGGCAGGCGTAATTGTACATGTTGTTGCCCAGCTGTTTCACCTCTTTGTAACTGCCCAAACCGCCAGGAGCACTCAGGATGCGGTTCATGAAGAAGTCATATTGAGACTGCTCGGTATTTATGGTAGGGCTGTCGACCTCGTCGCGTTTCCCTCTCACTTCCTGAATGATGTAGCCACCCGGCGAAAGATCCCAACCCAATCCAACCCAAGTCGCTTCATCGGCTACCTTGATTCCGGAAGAATTGTATCGAAGTAGGATAGGAAGTTCAAAATCCTCGACCTTGACCGTATATAACGGGATGCTTATGTTGGGTGAACCGTTGTAATGTCCAACGGGAATGTCCCCAAAGCGCTCAAATAAAGCGGCTTCAGGAGACGTTGGAATACTGTTGACCTTAGGTGTGTAGCCTTGGGCGAATAGCGAAAATGCCTGGCCAAGACAAAGTGTGAGCACAATGTTGTTTAGAATCTTCATTTCTCGAGAAGTGGTTTATTTTGACTTCATTATTTTGACCGTATCCGACGACTTTTCAGTTTTGATCTCTACCAAATAAATTCCCTGCGGATATTTTGCCAGATTCACCGGAACCGTCCGTCCTGTGGTAATCTCAAAGCTTTCCAGCCTGTGTCCGGCAATGTCATAAATCGTGGCCGTTCCTTTTTCAAAATCATACCCGATGACGACATTCGTATAATCCTGGGTCGGATTCGGGCTTGCTTCTATCGATTGGCGCGCCTTTTCTTTTTTGTCCTTGTCCTTTAGCTTGACTACCCAGAAATCGTTGTTTCCGTAGTTGAGTGTCTTGTTTTTCGAGGCAGGTTGTTTTGGATAATTGTTTCCCGATGGCGCCGATAGATTGCCGGTGTCCACTCCGGTAGATTTCCCCGAACCTTGGCGGACGGCATCCGTAGGAATATTCAATCCCGTTTTCAAAGGAGCGTCGTTGGAACCAACGGCGTCTCCAAGTTGTTTTTGCAGATCTGCCGTCTGATCCTGATAGGCCTCATTTATCGCATTCCGACCGCTTTTTAAAGTATCGTCCACTTCTTTTTGGGCCTTGTCCGATGCCGCAAGTGTTTGGTTGCCGTCTATAGGTGAAATGCCGTGAATACCACCTTTCTTTTTTCCGTTTTTCCTATTTAAAGCGTGGTTGTTTGATGCAGCATTCGACGTTCCGGCCAAAAGGTAACCTCCGTCTCGTGTTTGTATCAGTTTCCGAAGAATGTCATCTCCGTCGCTACCCAGGTGCTTTGTCCAGATTTCTTCTCCTTTTGCATTGATTTTAAGTGCGATATAATCGTTTATTCCCTCGTCTTCCTTGGCTTGACCACGATTTTCCGATTTTGCATGGCCGCCAATCAATATAGAACCGTCTTGATTTTCAGTGAGCGAAGTCAGGATGTCATTCCTTCCGAAATTGTAAGATTCCTGCCAACGGGAATCGCCGTCTTCACTAATGTTCAAGACCCAAAAATCGCTGCCCGAGCGACTGGAAACCAATCGATTTCCAGACACGCCAGAGATGGAATTGCCGCCCAAAAGGTAACCGCCGTCTTTCAACGCTATGACAGAAAACGGCTGGTCGTCTTTGTCGCCACCGAATGTCTTTTGCCAAATCTGCTCGCCATTATTGTCGAGTCGGATCAGCCAGTAATCGCCTTCTCCAAAACCTTTCTGTTGTTTGTCACCTGATTCAGGTGAGTTCGTGTAGCCCAAGACCATGAAGCCACCGTCTGGCGTAGCACATAGATCCCGAAGTTGATCGTTGTAAAGGCCGCCGTAAGACTTTTGCCATTTGAAGTTGCCGGAAATATCAAGTCTGACCATCCAGAAATCGGTTCCACCTTGATTTTTCGAGTTTTTATCGCCAGTAACTTCAGAAGCCGATGTTCCGCCAATCAAATAACCTCCATCTTTCGTTTGGATGACAGTTGCCAGATCATCAGAACCGCTGCCGCCAATTGTTTTCTGCCATTGTTGCCCACCTCCGGCATCCAATTTAATGATCCAGAAGTCATTCAGTCCCTTTGAATCCTCGTTTTTGTCTCGTCCTTTTCCCGAATTCGACGTTCCGGCCAACAGGAATCCGCCGTCAGAAGTGGTGCGAACAGCTTGTAACATGTCCATTCCGTTGCCTCCGAAACTCTTTTGCCAGATTGCTTCGCCATGCTCGTCCATTTTCCAGATCCAATAGTCGAGATCGCCGTTCGCTAAAGAGGTTTTGTTTCCCGTGTTGCCAGAGGCAGAACTGCCAGCGAGGATAAATCCGTAATCGGCGGTAGGAATTACGTCGAAAAGATATTCTGCCTGTTTGCCGCCATAAGATTTTTCCCACTGGATATCTTGGGAATAAGTCTGGTGAATGAAGCTAAGGGATAGCAATGGAAGCCAACCCCACGAAGTACGTGATAGATGCATGTGTCGAAATTTGTTTATTTATCGTTGACATCGGTAATGCTAACTAAAAGACAGGCAAGCCTATCGATAATAAATCCAAATTTCTTAGGGAGGAAACGGGTGGTAAATCCGTTGTTTTTGGAATTACAAATATATATGTTGTAGGAAAATTTCGTTAAATTTTTCTAAAAATTTTCGTTACTATTTGTGTTCCTGTGTTAAGTAATTGTTTGTCAGGGTTTTGTTGGTCGGTGATTTACTCCACCAAGGTCTTGTGAACTCGTGAAGAAGCGATCAAAGAAGCCATAAATCCAAAACCGAAAATCGTGGTCAGTACAATCGCGATGTTCTCAAAAGTGAAATTCACCGGATAAGCCAGCGTCGGCGTGATCATCACGAGTTTGAAATGTTGTTGCAAAAGGATGATTGCCGAGCCCAGAATCAGTCCGAAAATACCGGCGAACAAGCTCAAAAGACTGCCCTGAAACAGGAAAATCTTTCGCAAATCCTTGACTTCGACGCCCAAAGCTGTCAACGTCTTGAGGTTGTTTTTCTTCTCGATTATCATCACGATAAGCGCTCCGGCCAGCGTGAAAAGCGCCATGATCACGACCAAAGTGAAAATCAGATACAAGATCAGGTTTTCGCTGTTGAGCATCTTGTACAATGATTCGTTGAGTTGTGCGCGCGTTTTTACCTCAATATTGGGAAGGATTTTGGGTATTTCATCAGAAACGCGGTTGATGTTCGCATTTGGATCTATTTTGAACTCGACCGCCGAGACCTGATCGATCTGGTAATTCAGCAAAATCTGGGCGACGCGCAAGTCGGCGAAAACGTATTTCGAATCAAGTTCTTCGCTGATCGCATAAATCCCGACTGGCGCCAGAACTGCCTTGGTAAAAGCGTCGTCCGGATTTTCAATATCGCCTTTTCCGGCTTTTGGCATATAAACCTCAAACGGATTGTTGAAATCGAGCAAACCCAACGAAAGGCGTTGCGAAATTCCGTATCCCACGACAACTTGCGCAGTATTCGGTTCGAGCCATTGGCCCTGAAAAATGGTTTTGTTGACCGAATTGACTTGTCCGAAAAGACTGTCGACGCCTTTTAGATAGGCAACTTGTTCCTTTCCGTCAAACACGAAAAGCACGCGTTCCTCGATGATTTTCGACGCCATTTTGACACCTTCGATTTTGGTGAGTTTGGAGAATTGCGAGGGTGTAACTGTGAAAACCTTGCCTTTTTGGGGAAGCGCTTTCAAGTCGGGATCGAAATCGTTCGAAAACGACAGACTGAAATCCTTGAGTCCGCTAAAAACCGACAGGACGACGAAAAGTGCGGCCGCGCCAACCAAAATGCTCAGCGACGCGATGCCGTTGATGAGGTTGATCGCGTTGTTTTTGCTCTTCGTCCTCAAATAACGCTTGGCTATGTAAAGCGGGAAATTCACCTACGACTTCTTGCGTCTTTCGAGCAGATCGCGGTTTTCGATCGGATTTTCCTCGCCTTTCAAAGCTTGGTCGATCTTCTCGATGTAATCCAAAGAATCGTCAATGTAGAAAGTCAGGTTCGGGACTTTTCTCAACTGCATTTTTACGCGTTGGGCCAAATCGTGCTTGATCAGTGGTGTGTTCGAACGAATTGCTGCCAAAGTCTCGGCGGCTTTCTCCTGAGGAAAAATGCTCAAATGCACCGATGCGACCGACAAATCTGTTGTGACCGAAACCTTTGAAACCGAGATCACAAGGTTCGAAATCGCGTTTTTGCGCACTTCACCTTGCAAAATGTCGACCAAATCCTTTTGCAATACTCCTCCGATTTTCTTTTGACGGTTTGTTTCCATGCGGCAAAGTTACGCTAACCCGCAAGGTTTTCAAAACCTTGTAGGTCTAAAGTTTTGAGGCTGATGGCTTGAAGCATGACTGAGATCACTCGGGTTTTGTTTTTTAGGAGCTTGATCCGGCTGTCCGCTAGTAGCTTTCTTCCAAAAACCGGGTTTTCCTAAAAGCTGAGACGAGCTTCCTTTGGTCGCTGTCGAAGCTTTGGAAAACTGCGGTTTTTGAAAGAAAGGCTAGCCGCTGCCATCCGGGCTAGGGAATTTTGGGGCGACCTTGTTTTAGGGTTTTTTATAGATTTTCTGTAATTGGGTGGTTTTTTAAAATGGTATTTTTGCGCCGGGAGGGTGCAAATCAGGTCTTGTCGTTGATTATGTTTTTGATGTTGGTTTGTGGCACTTGAGGTGAAGGAGCAACCTACATTTAGGAAATTTTACAGATTTTCTGCACTGAGACAGTTTTTGTAAATGATAAATTTGCATTGGGAGGGTGCAAACAAGGTCTTGTCAAAAACCCGATTTTCTTTAACGCTCGCCAGTCCGGTTGTCACCCGCGAAAACTTATCTTTACGACAAACCATCAACCATGAACAAGATCGAACACATCGGTATTGCCGTCAAAAACCTGTCCGAATCGAACCTGCTTTTCGAGAAACTGCTCGGAGTCGCATCCTACAAACAAGAAGAAGTCGCAAGCGAAGGCGTAAAAACCTCGTTCTTCCAATCGGGTCCCAACAAGATCGAACTGCTCGAAGCCACGACTCCCGATAGTCCGATAGCCAAATTCCTCGAGAAAAAAGGCGAAGGCATCCACCATATCGCGTTCGACGTCACAGATATCGTCTCGGAAATCGAGCGCCTCAAAAGCGAAGGCTTCACCGTCTTGAGCGAAACTCCAAAAAAAGGCGCCGACAACAAACTCGTGGCCTTTCTGCATCCAAAAGGAACAAACGGCGTTTTGGTAGAATTGTGCCAAGAAATCCAGTAACCATGAACTTCACTCCAAAATCCATCCGACCATTTATAGGAGCCAAAGACTTCGACATTTCAAGTAGATTCTACCGCGATCTAGGTTTCGAGGAAACTGTTTTATGGAACGGTTTTTCGGTTTTCAAATCAGGTGATTTCGCCTTCTATCTGCAAGCCGACTACGTAAAAGACTGGATCGAAAATACCCAAGTGTTCATGGAAGTCGAAAACCTGCCCAAGTTCTGGGAAGATCTATCCGCACTTGGATTGCCATCCAAATACCGCGACGTAAAAATCATCCCGATTCGCGAAGAACATTGGGGAAGAGAATGTTTCGTGCACGATCCGTCGGGAATCTTGTGGCATTTCGGCGAGTTCTCGGTAAAATAACACCTGATTTCCAGTATCCCGAAAACCCGTGAAAAAACGCTTGCAACCCTTAAAAAATAGTGTAAATTTGCAGGCACAAATAAAGCGGCTACCGCCTTGTTCGTAACAATTCTAACCTGGTCCTATAGCTCAGTTGGTTAGAGTCCCTGACTCATAATCAGGTTGTCCTTGGTTCGAGCCCAAGTGGGACCACAAACCTCTCCGAAACGAGAGGTTTTTTTATGCCCAAAAGTTTTCAAAAGACAAATCGTCGGTTTAGGTTAAACAAAAAAAAGCACCCACAAAAACTGCAAGTGCTTATTCGAGGATTCAGAAAAAAAACCTTATTTCCTGACGACTTCCGAAAGCTCGATCATGTTGCCCCAAGGATCTCTGAAAAAAGCGAGTTTGCGTCCGATGGCTTCAAGGTAAAAGGTTTCGCCAACAATAGTAACACCTCGTTTTTTGAGTTCGGAGACGATTTTGTCCACGTCGGTTACGTCCATGCAAATGTGGTGATAGCCCGCAATTTCCAAGCTTTTCCCCAGATCATCGTAAACAACGGGTTTGGACAACTTCCCGTTTCCGAGAATTTCGATCCAGAAGTCGTTTGTGTTCGCAGGCGCAAGGTAGGCCAGTTTTTCATCGGCGTAAGCCCATTCGTGTATCACGCGAAAATCGAGTTTTTCGGTATACCATTTCTTTGCCGCTTCAAAGTCTGGAACGCGAATTCCCACGTGGTTGCCGGCGAATTCGGCCAATGCACTTTTCGGGTTCAGTTTGGGCATGTCGAATCCGGTTTCGTGTTTGTGTTGGGCTTGCATCGAAAGTGCGAAAATTCCGAAAGCGAGTACTGCAGATCTCAAAAAAGTTTTCATGATGTAAAGTTTTGAAGTTTGATGAGCCAAAGTTCACCAGACTCGAAAGCTTACGTCATAGCAATACCAATCGGTCGATTATGAAAATCAAAGATGAATCTCGAAATCAGGTCAAATCGGCTTTTAGGGAAATGATTTTTGAATCGCCGAACTCAAAATCGAATTCGCCTCCAACCTCGCCTCCGGGAAAATTACCGGTGAACCAAACCTCGAGATGCGCCGTATTTTCGCCGGTTTTTTTGAATTTGACGATGTTTGTTTGGGTGTTGTATCCGATGAAGTAATTTGTGAAATAGGTTCTTATGCCTTGATGTCCGACGAATTTTTGTCCCACCGAAGGATCGTCCAAAACCGCATCCAAGTGAAATTTTTCCAAAAAACCATCCGTATCGAAAGCGTTCGCCGCCTCGATCAATTCTTTTATAAGTGTTTCCATGTCAGTTGAAAGTCTGCCTGAAAGCCAACGGAGTCGCGTCGGTTTTCTTTTTGAAAAGTCTGTTGAGTGATTGCGGTTGTTCAAACCCGAGCCTGTAAGCGATTTCAGCGACCGAAAGTTCCGTTGCCGTAAGCAATTCCTTGGCTTTTTCAATCAATTTGTCGTGAATGTGTTGCTGCGCATTTTTCCCCGTGAGCGAACGCAGCATGTCGCTCAAATAGCGCGCTGACAAATGAAGTTCGTCGGCGAGGAATTCTACAGTCGGCAACCCGTTTGCAGACTTTTCCGAAGCGAAATAATCCTCGAGCAAAAGCTCCATTTTAGCAAGCAAATCGTGATTGACAGTCTTTCGCGTCAGAAATTGGCGCTTGTAGAAACGATTGCTGTAATTGAGCAAAACCTCGATATGCGACACGATTACGTCTTGGCTAAAATCATCCAGATTGTTGTTCAGTTCGTCTCGGATGTTGTCGAAAACCGAAAAAATGACTTGTTTTTCCTTATCGGACAAAAACAAAGCTTCGTTCACCGAATACGAAAAAAAGCCGTAAATCTTAATCTTGGCGGACAACGGATAAGTGCGAAGAAAATCCGGATGGATCAGCAAAGTATAGCCGTCATAATCGTTGTCGTGGTCGGCGCTCGACAGGATTTGATTGGGCGCGGTAAACGAAAATCCGCCTTCGTCGAAATCGTAGTGACCTTGGCCGTATCTAAGTTTTCCCTTGAGGTTTTTCTTGAATGAAATCTTGTAAAAATTCAGCAGCGCCACTTTTGGCAACTCCTCGTGAGGCGTTTTCATATCGGCATAATTGACAAGACTGATAAGCGGATGCAAAGGTTTCGGAAAGCCAAGTGCAAGATGCAATGCTGAAATCGAGTCGAACTTTTGCGGTTTTTGGGTCGCTTTCATATCGTAAAAATAAGGTTATACCGTGAACATTTCCCTAATCCGATCAAATTGCGACTGCATTCCGTTTTCGGATCTTTCGTCGTATAGTGTTTTCGCATCCGTTCCCACGACGTAACGAAATTGCGTTTTCCCGTCGGTTGCAGCTTCGAAAATTGCATTTGCGACGGTTGCCACTTTTGCGAAATTGCCGATGTTTTCTTCGGAATAACCTTCGGCGACTTTAGCCTCGAGTTTGGAATAAGCTTCGTGTTGCACGCCATCGAGCGAGCGTCCGGCGAAATCGGTCTGGATGCCGCCCGGCGCGATCGTTTTTACCGAGATCCCGAATTGGGCAAGTTCATAGGCAAGACTTTCCGAAAAACCTTCCACCGCAAATTTGGTCGCGGCATAGACCGAACACGTCGGATATCCGAAAAAGCCGAGCATCGAAGTCACGTTGAGGAATATTCCGCTGTTTTTTTGTCGGAAATAGGGCGTGAAAGCCTTTGTAACGCGGATCGTTCCGAGCAGATTCGTGTCGATTTGCCTCGCGATCTGTTCGTCTGAACAAGCTTCCAAAGCGCCGACCAATCCGTAACCGGCATTGTTCAATACCACGTCGACTTCATGAGTTTTGAGAATTTCGGCAATCGTCGTTTCAATATTTTTTGAATCCGACACATCGAGCTTCCTGATTATGATATTGTCGATCTTGTCCAATTCCGATTCGTTCTCGGGATTGCGCATCGTGGCGATGACTTGCCAACCGCGTTGCTGAAACAATTTTGCGGCTTCCTTTCCCAAACCTGACGATGCGCCTGTAATAAAAATAGTCTTCATGATAAAAGTGTTGTGATTACAGTGCAAAGTTGCGGTAATGCTGTTGTTTGGATGTTTCCGAAATGAGTTTGTGCTGCACCAAAATGACGTGAGACCTCAAAATCGGCACATAAAAACCTCATTTTTCACCACTTCTTTGATTTTCATAACGACCTCTTTGGCTTTCGTATGACGCGAGGCTTGTTGTTGCCGCAACTTTGTCTTGTACAAAACGGGAAACCGAATTGATACAACAAAAAAGTAGCAACAACAAAATCAAAGTCATGAATACAACAGATCAACAAGCTTTCAAATCACTCAACCAGGCGATAGCGAAAGCAAAAGAAATTGGTGTCAACGCGAACATCGCGATTCTCGACACGGCGGGTTATGTAAAAATGTTCAACAGAATGGACAACGCGTTTTTGGGTTCGATCGACATCGCCTTCGGAAAAGCCAAAACGGCGATGTTGTTCCGAATGAATTCTGAAGCGGTAGGAGAATTCCTGAATCCGGAAAACAAAACCTACGGAATGGTCGCCACGAACGGCGGACTCGTCGGTTTCAAAGGCGGAATTCCCGTAACCGAAAACAACGAAATCGTCGCCTACATAGGCGTATCAGGCGGAAGCCCCGATCAGGATTTCGAGATAGCATCGGCAGGAAGCAAACTTTGAATCAGTCTATCATCTATCATCTATTATCTACCAGTCTATTACCTATCATCTAAAAAATTTTCAACACTTAAATCACAAAAATCATGTCAACTAAAAAAACAATTTTGATCACCGGAGCAGGTTCCGGATTTGGAGAAGGAACAGCTTTCGGATTGGCCAAACTCGGCCACAAAATCATCGCCGGCGTGCAAATCGCTCCACAACTTACCGAATTGCGCAAAAAAGTCGAAGCTGCCGGATTGCAGGACAACATCGAGGTAATCAAACTCGACATTCTCGACAAATATGACGTGGCTTTGGCCGTAAAACGCGACATCGACGTGTTTTTCAGCAACGCCGGAATCGGGGAAAGCGGGCCAGCATTCGAAATTCCACTCGACTTGGTAAGAGGCAATTACGAAACCAACGTTTTCGCGCCGCTTGAGCTTTCTCAGAAATTCGCCGCCAAATGGATCCGCGAAGGCAAAAACGGAAAAATCGTGTTCACATCATCAATGGGCGGACTTTTCACGCCATCAGGTTACGGCATCTACGTCTCGACAAAACACGCACTTGAAGCGATCGCCGAAGCGCTGGCCAACGAATTGAATCCGTACGGAATCAAGATCCAGACGATAAATCCCGGCGCGTATCTTACCGGATACAACGAAACAATGGCCGAAAACGCATTCCGTTGGCTCGACGACGAAGTGAATTTCACCAAACGCGCTGACATGAAAGCCAATTTCGATTCGCTTTTGGGAACGCCAGAAGGCCGACTCGATCCTCAGGAAATGATCGAAGCAATGATCGAGATCGTTCCATCCGATGAAGGAAAATTCCGAAATGTCGTTCCGCAGTTCGTCGAGGATATGCTCAAGGAACATCAGTTGAAAGCTTGGGAAAACAGAATCTGATTTTTGTTGTTTCCGAGTCAAACGGACGGTTGTGTGAGCACCGTCCGTTTTTTTTGTGTCCGATTTTGCTTTGGAAGTCAATCGGTTGAATATCCGAAACCAAAAAATGGATACTGATTTTTCAAACCAACTTCCCTAACTTTAAAGTCCAAACAACTATGCAAATGATGCGAGTCACTCTTGATAGCAAGGAAATCAATATGTTGCGCGATCTTCCCGACATGATCCCCGTTTTTCGCGAATTCTTCGAAGATTGGACGATCCGCGTTTTCAATCGCGAGCAACACGAATGCCGAAACTATTTGTCGCCCAACCGACGCGAATTTTACAAAGCACTTTTCATCACAAAAGGCCAAGGCGTTTTCACGATGGGATTGAACACATATTATGTCGACGAACCTACTTTGTTGTTCATCCATCCGAACGACATCATTTCGTGGCGCAACCTTTCAGAAGGTGATTCCGGCGGCTATTACGTGCTTTTCAAGAAGTCGTTCGTGAACCATCATCCGCATCTGAAAAGCATCATCGACAAATTCGGATTGTTCACCGACAAATCGAAAAGCGTCATCAGGATGTCACAGGAACAAGTGCCGAAAATTTCTCAGTATTTCCAGAAAATGCAGGAAGAAGAACACGCTGAAGACGCTCAATTCAGCGAAGACGCGATGCAGGCTTTTCTGCAATTGCTCATGGTTGAAAGCATGAAAATCGCCAATTTCCCCAAACCTGATGTAGTGAGCGAAGATTATTCGCACGTGCACCATTTTTTCGATCTGCTCGAGAAGGAAACCTCGGGGATCAATTATACGACGCCAATCCGGATTAAGACGGCCAAGGAATTCGCCAACGATTTGCACATGCACCCGAATTACCTCAACGCCTTGCTCAAGAAACACACGGGCCAAAACGCCAGCACGCACATCCGCAACCGCATTCTCGACGAGGCCAAGGCATTGCTTCTGCAAACCGATTGGAGTTTGCAGGACATCAGTTTCAGCGTCGGTTTTGCCGATCAACCCAATTTTAGCCAGTTCTTCAAGAAAAATACCGGCATCACGCCCGCGGAATTCCGACGCAGTTCGTAAAAATCCACCAACACCGAAGCCTTTCTGAAATGAAGGGCTTTTTTTATGGCTAATCGGCTTTGATTTTCATAACGTCCGCTTTGGTATCGCTAAGGAAAAAACTGCGTCATCGGCGGAAATTTGTAATGCAGATTGGGAACAAACCCGTCGCATAACCAAATTCAAGTCATGAAAACAATTGCCATTATCGGAGCCGGAACGGGATTGAGCCAAGCCGTAGCCGAAACGTTCTCCAAACACGGTTTTGCCTTGCGGTTGATAAGCCGAAATGCTCAAAATCTCGAAAAGCTGGCCTCGCAACTCAAAGCCGACGGAATTGATGTCGATTTCGCTTCCGCGGATGCTGGAAATTCCCAACAATTATCGCAGGCACTCAAGAAACTCGAGCCGTCAACCGGATTCGACGTCGTGCTTTACAACGCCGCGGCGCTCAAAGCCAAAGACATCCTCGAGGAAACGTCCGAAACCTTGACGAGAGATTTCGAGGTCAACACGGCGGGCGCGTTGAACGCCATCCAAACCACTTACAACGGACTCAAAGCCACCAAAGGCGCATTTTTGCTTACCGGCGGCGGTTTGGCCTTAACGCCAAGTCCTGACTACGGAACGCTTTCTATCGGGAAAGCCGGATTGCGCAGCCTGGCTTTTCAACTGCACGATCGGTTGAAACCAGATGGGATTTATGTTGGGTTGCTAACCGTCGCCGGATTCATCGATGCTGAAAGCGAAACCCATTCACCCGAACTTCTCGCGAAGCTGTTCTGGCAACTTTACGAGCAAAGAGCTCAAGTCGAATTTCACAAATAAGCCATGAGAACTTCAGAAAACACAGCGTTGGTGACACTTTTCGTGAAAGTGAAAGCCAAATCGGGAAGCATTTCCAAAGCGAAATCGGTTTTGTTGTCAGATGTGCGTGGCGCCTGGACAGAATCAGGGAATCTCAAAATGGAACTTTATTCAGCCGAAGAAAATCCCGACACTTTCTACCTTTTCGAGCGTTGGGAAAATCAGGCGGCGCTCGAAAACCATTTTGTCCAACCCTACACGAAAGGCGCTTTCGATCTGCAAAACGGCGATCTGGATGCTCCAATCGAAATGAATTACCTCACGGAATTGTTTCCGAAAAACGAAAAATTGCAAAAAGAAGCACATCGTCCGCTAACGACTTTGCTCGTCGATTTCAAGACAAAACCCGGAAACGGCGCAGCTTTACAGTCGCTTTTCAAGGAATTTGTCCCGATTGTGAGAAATGAAAACGGCAATGTCGAGTTCCATTTTTACAAAGTCAACGGCAACGACGAAAGATTTGTGTTGTACGAAAGATGGGAATCGCAAGCAGCTCTTGACGCACACAACCAATCGGCGACGACCGCGAAATTGGTTTCGGCAGTTTCCGAATTGATATTTGGAACCGTTCAACAGTCAGTCATTTTTGCGGACGACATCAGTAACTCAAAATAAAAAATCATGAAAACACAAAAAATCTGGCTTATCACGGGCGCTTCGCAAGGACTCGGCTTGGCCACCGTAAAATATTTGCTTTCACAAGGCCAAATCGTGGTCGCGACGACGAGAAACGCATCGGCATTCCATTCCGAGGTCACACAAAATACGAACCTTGAAGTCCTGAGTCTCGACATCACGGACGAATCTTCGGTGTCAAAAACAATCGAATACATCTCGAAAAAGTACGGGCGAATCGACGTTTTGATCAACAACGCAGGTTTCGGATTCGCAGGCGCGATCGAAGAAGCTTCCGAAGCCGAAATCTCGAAAGTGCTGTCAGTAAACGTCGAGGCGATGTTGCGCGTCACGCGATATGTCTTGCCTGTGATGCGCCGCGCGAAAAACGGTCATATCATCAATCTTTCGTCTATCGCAGGTTTGGCGAGCACGGCCGGTTTTGGAATTTACAACGCCTCGAAATATGCAGTCGAAGGTTTTTCGGAAGCACTTTCACTCGAAACGAAAGCGCTCGGAATCAAGGTCACGCTTGTCGAACCAGGCGCTTTCCGAACCAATTTTTTAGATAGCTCGCTGGCCGTTGCAGATCGCACCGTTGCCGAATACGATGCCACCGCGGGCCAATTTCGACGCAACCTCCAGGCCAACAACGGGCGCCAGGCGGGAAACCCTCAAAAAGCGGCCCAAGTCATAGCATCGATTGTCGATATGGAACAACCTCCGCTTCGGCTTTTGCTAGGAAGTGACGCTTACAAACGCGCTGTTTCCAAGTTCGGCGAAGTCTCGGCAGAAATCGAACGCTTCAAAAACATCACACTTTCAACCGATTTCCAATCTTAAAACAAAAAATCATGAAACGACTAAAATTGGCGCTGTTGGCATTGCTTGGCGCAACATTCACGGGCATTGCCCAAACGCAGGAAGAAAACAAGAAAATCATCAGGGCAGGTTTTGAAAAATGGGCGAAAGGCGAAGGCAGTTTCTTCGATTTGCTCGCAGACGATATGGTCTGGACAATCAACGGCAGCGCGCCTTTGTCGAAAACTTACGTCGGAAAAAGGCAGTTTCTCGACGAGGTGATAAATCCGTTGAACGAAAGATTGTCGAACAAGATAGTCCCAACTGTAAAAGCGCTTTACGCCGACGGCGATGTCGTAATCGCGAGAATCGACGGGCAAGCAACGGCCAAAGACGGCCAAGCTTACAACATGTCTTATGCGTGGTTCATGACTTTGAAAAACGGCAAAATCGTGAAAGTCGACGCATTTCTCGACGCAATCCAGTTCGCCGACATCATGAAGCGCATCAAGTGAAAGAATGACCTCGGTTTGAGTTTTTGGATGCTCCGAAAATAGTCGGTCATCGGACTTAAAAAAAGGCGGAATCAGTTACGATTCCGCCTTGCTAACCAAACCTAACAATCGATTTTTATGCTTTTTCGTCCATTCCGTCGGCTTCGGCCGCATCGAAATTGATAGTGTTGTAAGCTTTTTCAGTGAGTAACTTGTCGCATTCTTTTTCTTCGGCCAACGTCATTTGGAGTTGTTCCATGGCTTCGGTTTCGCCTATGGTTTTCGCCCAAGCCGCCAAAGTGCCGTATGTTGCGATTTCATAATGCTCGACTTTTTGTGCCGCGGCGATGATTCCGGCGTCGCGAACCGCTCCAGGTTCAGATTCTTCCATGATCGATTGGGCTTCCTTGATGAGTCCGTCCATGGCGTCGCATTTTTTGGCTACGGCTTTTTCGCCGATGAGCGCAAATATGTTTTCCAATCTCGTGACTTGTCCTTCAGTGATCGTCAAATGTTCGTCAACGGCCATTTTGAGATCGCTCGATGTTGCGTTTTTGGACATTTTCGGAAGCGATTTCGTGAGTGCTTTTTCGGCCCAATAAATGTCTTTGAGTCCGTCTACGAACAATTCGCGCAATTCTTCGGCCGCCGATCGCTTGGCTTTTATTTGTCCTTTCGCCGGACTTTTTGCAGCCGCCGGACTTTTTGCTTTTGTGTTTGATTTCGAAGCCGTGGTGGCTGTCGCTTTTGTTTTGGTTGCTGTTGTAGCCATGTTGCTTTGTTTTATGATTTGTAATTCTGTTGCAACAAAGTTCAACACTTAGGCTTGGAAGCACTTACACAATTTTTCGTATCCGATGCACGATCGCCTTACACGCAAAAAACCTCCCGTTTCCAGAAGGTCTTTTTTCAATTGAATTTGGAAATTTATCGTTTGATCACCCGAAGCGTTTTCACGAATCCGGATTGCGTCACGACAATATTGTAAACGCCCGAAGCGTATCGTTCCCCGAATTTTTGGGCTTTCGCCGATGCGACGTCGAATTCTCGTGTTTCGATCAGCTTGCCGACCATGTCGTAAACCTTGACCGATACCTTTTCATCGCCCGACGTTTCCAGTTCGATCGCGAATTCCTGAGAATACGGATTCGGGAAGGCCCGAACCTTGAAATCGAACAGCGGAAGCGGTTCGTCCTTTTCGTCTTTTACGGCATTTCTCGAAACGCCCGGAGCGATTACCAGACAATTTTCCCCAAATGGCGACCAATAGCCCGAAGTCTGCAAGGCCACGCGCACGGCATACTGCGCGCCCGGAACGAAATTCGGGACGCTGGCGAACGTGAACCAGTTTATCGATCGGTCGACGGTTATCTGCTCGAAAGTCGTCATGTTCGTGATCTCAAATCGGTACGCCTGGACGCGGTCAAGACTCGTCGTCGTGATTTTCGTGCCTGTAGCCGCAATCGTCACGCCGCAGTTCGTCAATGTCGGAACATTTGGTGTCGAGACGTTGCAAGGCGCTCCGAAACCGCTCCAGTTGCCGTTCGTCCTTACCGAAACTTCTACCTGGTAAGTTGTTCCGTAAGTGAATCGCGAGAGCATCGTGATGGAGAACCAGTTGATGTTTCTTTCGATGGTCTGGACGACGTTTGCGCCCGTTCCGTTCGTCAAATCGGTAACCCTGAATCTGTAACCCGTCACGCCCGGAAGGCTTGTCGTGGCAATCAGCGAGCCTATGCTTGGCAATGTCGCGCCGCAAAGCGATGGTGAAACCGATGCCGCTCCGCCCGGAGAAAGCACCGCCGGAGTCGAGACCAGACAGTTTGTGCCGTAATAATTCAGCCAGATGCCGTTTCTTCTGAGCATTACCGAAATCGAATACGTCGTGGCATAGTCGTAATTGGCGAGCAAACTGAAACTGAAGTTGGGAACGTTGCGATCGATGGTCTGCACAGCGTTCGTGGACACGTTCACGATCCGGAAACGGTAACCGTCGACCGGCGCGATGTAATTGACCGCTCCGACCAAAGAGCCCATCGATACCAATGTCGTTCCGCATTGCGAAGGCAAAACCTGAGAATAGAGCAAACTTCCCTCGTCGATGTTTCCGTCGCAGTTGTCGTCGATGCCGTTGTAAGGAATCTCACCTTGTCCCGGATTCACCGCCGCGAGGTTGTCGTTGCAGTCGGAATTGTTTGTCGAGTAGCCGTTTGGCGCTGTCGTGGCATTTAACGCGCAGACCTGAACCATCTGGTTTCCGGTTCCAAATCCGTCGAAATCGGCATCGACGTAAAACGGATATTGGGCGTGCATCGTAGCGTCGTTGTCGTTGCAATCCGTGTTGTTCAAGGCGTAACCGACCGGCGGTGAATTCGCGTCAACCGCACAAACCGAAACCAAATTGCCGATTCCGTAGCTGTCGTGATCCGCATCGGTATAGAAACCGAAAGTCGCGTGCACCATTGGATTGTTGTCGTTGCAATCTGATCCGAGCGAAGTCAATGAATAGCCGTTCGGAAGTTGGTTTCCGTAGCAAACTGTTGACGAACCAACCGAATAGCCATCCGCGTCAGCGTCGACATACAAAAGATTGCTTTGGAAAATAGCTGGATTGTTGTCGTTGCAATCAGTATCGTTCAGGGAGAATCCTGTCGGCGGGGTCGAGGCGTTCGGAGCGCAGGCGTAAACCTGACCTCCGGTGCCGTATCCGTCATTGTCCGCATCGGTATAGAAGAAATAGTTAGAATGGATGCTCGCATCGTTGTCGTTGCAGTCGGTTCCGCCCGAGAAAATCGAATAACCTGCAGGAACTGTATTTCCGTAGCAGACCAATTCCGACCCGACCGAATAGCCATCGGCATCCTGATCAATGTAAAGCGTGAAAGACTGGAAAACAGCTGCGTTGTTATCATTGCAATCCGTTCCCAGTGAATTTATCGAATAGCCCGTAGGAGCCGACGTCCCATAACATTGTTCAGACAAGCCATTGCTGTAACCGTCGCCGTCCATATCGATATATATAGTTCCGGTTGTAAATACTGCTGCGTCATTGTCGTTGCAATCGGTGTTATTGGTAGTATATCCGTCCGGTACGCCTGTGCAGGAAAGAGCGCTTACCGCAGGATCTCCAAAGCCATCCTGGTCAGCATCCATGTAGATTCTGATATAAGGAATTACGGTAACCGTTGCCGATCCAGCCAACGTAACCGAAGCATTGGCATTAGTAACCGACACCAACGTATAGGTAGTTGTCGCATTCGGCAAAACCAAGATCGGGTTAAGACTCGAATAGTTATTTATTTGAAAAACCTGCGAACCGTTGCTATATTGAACCGTGAACGTCATGTTCGCATTTGGTATCGATATGCGAAGCACGGCCGCATCACCTTGGCAGATTGACGTGGAACCCAAAAACTGGGCCGTAAGAGTTATCGATGTGATACTGGCCGATAATCCGGTAGGTTGCAGTAAGGTGTAATTTCCGAAATTTGCTCCGCCCAGCGTGAATTGCGAGGTTACTGCGATGTTATTTCCGACATGAGGCGAGGCAAAAGTTCCCGCAGTCGAAGCCAGCGTCACGACATCTGGAGAAATGACGCCAACAAGTGTCGCACCGCTGATAAAAGCCGAGGTAGTTCCATCGTAAACTTTGTTGTTAGCCACGGCATTGTTCACTGTAAGTGCTTTTGGAGTGATATTGGCCGATAAATTTACAGGTTGCGTCAAAGTATAATTCCCAGATTGCGCGCCCGACAAAGTTGTAGTCGAAGTCACCGGAATATTGTTCCCGACGTTCATCGAAGCAAATGTTCCCGTGCCCGAAAAAGCTACGTTATCTGATCCTACAATTCCCGAAAGCGTTCCAGAAATTGTCGCATTGATTGTCCTGTCGTAAACTTTGTTTTGGGCGACGACCGATGCGATCGTAAGTTCTTTTGGAGTTACCGTCAAGGTTTGGGTTACGGTCGCAGCCGAATTGTAGAACACATTGCCGGCTTGGTTGGCCGAAATCGTGGTCGTGCCGACGCCAGTCAGCGTGACGGTATTTCCGGAAATCGTCGCCACCGACGGATTCGAGCTCGTGTAAGTGATTCCGAGTCCCGAACTCGCTGTCGCGTTGAGGTTGAAGTTCGATCCGTAAACCGCATTCTGCAAAGAGTTGAACGTGATCGTCTGGTTTTGGACGCCTTGTCCGACAACCCAATTGCTCGTTGCGCCGTTTAGCGTAAAATTGTTCAGCGTTCCATGGAAATTCCCGTTGACGTTGTTCTCGTTGAGGTAAATGACCGTCGGATTGTTGCCGCCAGCGATTCCTTCGTCGAATGAATATTTGGCAAGCCAACCGTTTACTGGAGTTCTGGCAGAAGTGTAGATATCGGTTGCACTTAGAGCCGACGGATAAATTACCAAATCGTCCACCGAACCCTGCAAAAGCGTATTCTCGTTGATGTTTTTTCCCAATATCATAAATGTGCTCGCATCGTAAAGCAACGGCGTACCGTTGTAAGATCCCGATCCCACCTCGATACCGTTCGCGTAGATTTTATAACCCGACGGCGTCACGGCATAAGCGATGTGCATCCATTGGTTGGCCGAATAGCTGAAAGTCGCGTCGGCAGCGGTCGTTAGCCAGCCCGAGCCGTTTCCGATGTCGCCGTGTATTAAATTCCCATTTAGGATTTGGATGTCGAAAGTCGTGGCGAATCCACTTCTTGTTGAAAAGAGCGCCATGTTTTTCGTGGGGTGCGTCGGTTTTACCCACATCATTACGGTAAAGTTTCCGCTTACTGTTGCATTCTGAGTTGGCATTTGGACGAAATCGTCGGTTCCGTCAAAATCCAAAGCATTGTCTGACGCGGAGTTAGCCGGAAGCACTTTTACGGTGTAAGTTGCCGAAGTGCCGCAACCGGGAATCGTTGCCGTGTAAGTTGTGGTCACGGTAGGCGAGGCGATTACCGTCGTGCCCGTGGTGGTGTTCAATCCTGTCGAAGGCGTCCAAATGAACGAACTTGATCCCGTCGCGGTTAGCGTGCTGGAACCGCCTGTTCCGATAAAAGATTGCGTGCCCGAAATAGTTGGTGAGGTGCCGATGTTTACAAGCGTCGGCAAACTCGTTACCGAACAGCCGCTCGAGGTGATCGCTACCGTGTAAGACCCGGATGTCGTAGTCGTTATATCAGGAGTAGTTGCCCCGTTCGACCACAAAAAGGTTGTATTTGCCGGAGGTGCGATTAGTCGCGATGTCCATGAAACACCGTTCGTGAGTGTCGAAGTTGCGTTGTTCGAAACGTTGCTGACCGATGTGCCACTTCCTTCGCTGAATTGATAGTTGCTGACAAGATTGGCCGTTCCCGCCGGGAAATCAGCTACCATATCCTGCGTGATCTGTGCCGACGTCCGAACCGTATTCCACATTTTAACGTCATCGAGACTTCCGTTGTAGAAGTTGCCGCCGGTCCTGATTCCGCCCAAACGGATCGTTCCTGCCGTAAGTGGGCCGTTTTGAGGTGCGGTTCCACTAGCATCGAGAACGCCATTGATGTATATTTTCATCTCGCCGCTTCCGTCCTTCCTGGTAACTGCTACATGGATCCATTGTCCGGTATTTATAGAAGTCGCCGACGTAATCGTATAAAAATTATAATCGTAGAATGCCCCTAGTCCGAACGCGAGCTTGTTCCCGAGAAGTGAGGTGCCGAAAGCCGGAGGTGGGTTATCATTGTAAATATCATATCCGTCCACGATGCCTTTCCCTGAGATCCAACTGTATCCGGTTGCCCCGGTTTGCGTAGTTTTCATCCAGAATTCGATCGTGAAATCGTTCGAGAACGTCCGCGAAACATCCACATAATCGTCCACGCCGTCGAACTGTAAAGCCGAATTTTGTTGCGAGGTGGTCAACGTTACGGGTTGTCCGTTACACGAGGTTGCGTTGTTGGCCGAGTAAATAATCGGCTTCGGACCCGAAAACGTGAGCGTCGCCCCAGCTGAAGTCACCGAACAGATTCCATTCGCAGACTTAAGCACGACATCAAAAATGCCATTTTGAGTGTAGTCCGGATTTGTCAATTGTAGCGTGGCGGTATTGACGTTCGAATAGGCACCCGAATTGGTCAGGTTGACGCCGTTGCGACGCCATTGGTAAGTTGCGACATTGCTGGCTGTAACAGAGAAAGAAGTCGATCCCGGACACATCGTGACCGATTGTGGTTGAGCCGAAATTACCGGTAACGGCGTAATCGAGATGCTTTGTGAACTTGTCGCGCTTCCCGCAATATTCTGCACGGTAACTTGTCCGGAGAGATTCGCGTTTGGTGGCGTCACGACGATCTGGCTTCCGCTGGAAACAGTGTACGGAACTTCAGTTGAACCGATCCGGACGGAGCTGATATTGAAAAAATTGCTTCCGCTAATCGTAAAAGTAGACGAGGAACAAATCGATGTGGCACTGATTCCTGTGATTGTGGGTGCGGAGATTGTCAGGAAATTGCCCGCATCGGCACCGATGTCGTTTGGCGAAAGGTTCGATCGGGTTTGGTTATCGACATCTACGAGCAACGGGACGTACGGGAAACCTCCGTAACCGCGAGCCTCGATTATAGTTGGTGTCGAAGGTTTGATGTGAAGATCCGTCGCGGAAATGAACTGCGGATCCCCGAAAAAACTTGGGCTTTGTGTCGAAGCCAGTGCGTTGATTTGTGCCAGTGTCGGAATATCCGAAGTTGGCGTGCCCGAGATCACGTATCCATTTCCTGTTCCGTAAAATACATTGGAACGACTGTAATGCTGAGTGGAAATCCTGGCGCTGTAGTTACCGCCCGATCCGGATCCCGAATTGGTTCTCATGTTGACAAAGATATTGTCGTTTATATCAAGCATGTAATTTCCGTTACCACTACCATTTCCAAGATGGAAAAATGCAACCGATGTCGCGTCTCCCGATGATTTGGTTCCGCCTACATAGATACTGTTGCTTTCGAAAAACCGGTTGCCGCCACCCGTTCCACGAATCGCCGAGATGCCGTAAATGGTCGGCCCGCTGGTTATATCGGTTCCCAAAGAAACCATGTTATTGCGTATGAGTAACGCCGCCGCCTGGATCGACATGCCACGAACTTGTGAACCGCTGTTGGTTGAATTCGAAAATATCGTGTATACCTGGTTTTTTTCGGTCGCCAACTCTCCTCCGCTTACAAAGGCTTGAATTCCGGAGGTATACGACTTGTTGTCACTATTGTTGTTTCTGATATTCTGAACAATATTTGATGCTATTACGCGCTGCGGGCCACCTTGATAATCGTCGGAATAATCAATTCCCGAAATGTATAATGTGGTGTCAGTTCCCGGGAAGTTCGCGGTAAGTCCGCTTATTGTATTCGAATTGATCGAGCCGAGTCTCGGGCCGTATTGTTTGATTCCGGCAAGGCCGCAACCCGATGCCGTCGAAGTACACGTCATAAAAGAACCGGACGGCGAGCCGATCATGTTGTTGTTGCAGATGAAATTTCCCAGGCCGGTACTGGCACTGTTGGTGATTCCGGTCATCTCGTAACGTCCGCCTCCAGTAATCGAAATCCCACCGATGTTATTGTTCGAGGCAGTTGTGCTTGGAGTTGTGATGGCTGAGTTGATTCCGTACACAAATGCGTTTTTTGTCGATCCCGCGTAATTCATTACAATGGAGTTGGTGCCATCGGTCGCACCAATCGTATTGCCGGTGACGATCGCCTCGCCCTTGCGTGCGGAAATTCCTGTAAAACCGACTCCTGTAGCGCCATTTCCATCGGCCATTGCGATACGTCTTATCGTGTTGTTGCTGATGGTGTAAGTGGCCGAGAACGCTTCAACAAATATCGCAGTAAAAGAGCCCGACAACATATTCCAAGTTCCGGTGTTGGAGTCGTTCGCTCCGCCAATTTCGTTATTCCTGATTGTGGTCGGCCCGTCGCCGCTAAAGGTCGTTACGTAGCGTATTTCGATCGCACTCAAACTGTTGTATTGGCGTGATATGCTTTGATAGAATTTGTTCGCATCTATAAGAACTCCAGCTGTTTGATACAAACTTATCCCGGAACTATACATCGTCGCCGCACTGTCTCCGAAATCATGGATGCGATTCGATGTAAATACGCCATTGCGCACCGAACCCGCCGGACTTGAATGTTCTGTTGAATAGATGCCATATTTGATTGGTGTAGCGTTATTTGTCGAAGCTAACTCGCAATTCGAGACTGTTACATTTACAATGTTTCCACCCGAAGTGTCCAAATGAACACAGGTCGCCCTTTCGGCCGCGATAATTTTGCAATTGGCAACGGTAATGTCCTGGATCGGTCCTACGAACGATATGCCGTAACTGCTCACTACATTTTGCCTGATAGTCAGTCTGTTTTGGCCGTCAATGGTGAAACCGCCCCTTTTCACGTAAAGTCGGTTGTTGAAATTCAGCGTGAATGTCGCGCTGCCAGCCGCCGGTCTGATAACAATCGAAGTGACGTTGGGTGAACTCGGCTGCGTATTCAGGGTCGCTTCTTGGTCATCGGTGACGTCGGATGTAATTTCGATCACGACCGCACCAGAGAATGCGTTGCTGTTTATCGCGGTAAAAGCACTTTTGAGATTAGAATAATTCGTAGTCCCGATTCTGACCTGCGCACTGGCCGACAGCGCAAGAAACGCAAAAACAAAAAGATAAAATTTTCTCATAAGATTGTGGTTCCCGATTTTCCGGAATCCGCAACAAAGAGAGTCTTTTGGGCTTTCTTTAACTAATTTTTAGTAGGGACAAATGAGGGACATAACGTTACTTTTATTTGATGTATTTTTATTCAACTATTTGAATATCATTATCTTATAATAAATAAACTTGAATTTTGAACTTTGGGCATAAGTTACAAATGGTTTTTGTAGGTTTTTTTGAAGCTTTTTCCGGCTGACTGGCACTAGCTTTTTTAAAAATCCGGTTTTTCTTGGGTTTAAAACGAGCTTCCTGCGGTCGCTGTTTTAAACTTAGAAAAATTCGGTTTTTTCTGCAAAAGGCTAGTTGCCCGCATCCGGGCTAGGGATTGTCGTAAGACGATCCTTTTTCTTTTTATTTTAATTCTGTGTTCACGGAAATTATTTCACTCGAAACCTAAATAAATAAGCTTTGCTTATTTTGCTTTCTGCGGCAGCTGCGCTGCCGCAGGCTTTGATTTTGATTCGTCGCCTGTCCGGCGGGGACTTCTTTTGCCTCGCCGCAAAAGAAGCAAAAAGGCTCGCGGCACGACCGATTTTGGCGACCTGACAGCCTTGGAAATTCGGGAATTAAAGGAACTCGCGGGAAGCTTTTCTCGAAACGACTTTCTCTTTGGGTCGCTCAAACAACTTTTAATTCTGCGAATTTCCAAGACGTCAGGTGCCCGCCAAAACGCTCAAATGCCGGACTGATAGGAAAGTGTCTATTGACATTTTTAACTTTGTTGAATCTTCGGGCCCGGAGATTTTTGTGAAACGACTTGCTATCTGCTTGGGCCTCGATTTCCTCCGCTGTCGCTTTGGAAAAATGCGTCTCCGAAACACCATATTCCGTCAATCGCAGGAATCGTTTCCATAACGTCGTCACCTGAATCTTTTGGCTTTGAAAACCCGTGCTTCGAACAGCCAAAGAACCAGTCGAAAATTGGTGGAAAGCCGCATTTTCCTAAGACCTAACAAATCTCCAAGATTTGTTAGGTCTGGCCGAAGTTCGAGGAAAAAACCGAGAGTTGATTACAGATTTTCTGTAGAAAATGTTAAGGTTTTTGAACCGAATGGTTGTTTAGGACAAAACGTCAAAACCAAGATTCTCGATTAAAGCCAACCGAATGTTTCCGTCAAGGACACACCTGTTTTTCGCTACGAAGCCAAACGAGAGGTTCTAAAAACCGAAAAATTTCCTACGGAGACAATTTTTAGCGCAGCGAAGCAAGCTAAAAAGCAAATAAACACTTCCAATTAGTCCGCGGCCTAAGCACAAAACGCGGGCACCTGACGTCACGAAAATTGTAGACCCGAGCAACGCGAATTGACGGAGCTTTGCGGAGTAAATGAAAAACTGTTTGAGCCAGAAAAGAGCATCCGGCGAAAAAGTAGTTTCCGGCGAGTTTTTTTCATTTCCGAATTTTTGGGGCTGTCAGGTCGCGTTTTTGGTTCAGCCGCAAGGCATTTTTGGTTCTTTTGTTGCCAGACAAAAGAACTCCCCGCCGGACACAAATAAGCATAAAGCCTCAACTCATAAGTAGTGAGAGTACTGTGTTTCCGCTCGAGATCATAAAAGAAATCCGGATGCACTTGTTCAAAATGCAGTCGGAACTTTTCCCAATCGGCATCCATATAACGGTTGTTTTGGATTGCCGATTTTATCCGTTCCATTTGGTTTTCGGGAATGGCGTTTTTGGGCAGTTCGTCGATGCGCTGTTGCAATTGCGACAACATTTCGTTTTTCTGGGAAAGGAACAAGGTCGTCGAGGCCAATTCGCGTTGGTTGAACTCGAGTTTTTCCTGCAATTGCTGTTTTTGGCGCGTGGCTTCGAGGTTTTCGAGTTTGTTCTTGAGTTGAATGTTCTCGTTTTCTACTCGCAAGGCGAATGCTTCGGCTTCCTGGTGCGTGAATTTGGTCTGTAAGGTGTCGAATTGCTTTTGTTTCTCTCGCGATTTGCTTCGGTGGCGTCTTACCAATACGTAAATGATCAGCAAAGCCAGCACACTCAGTCCGATTATCGACAAATTCCGTATCAGCTTCTGTTCGGCTAAAGCCTTTGTGGCGGCGCGATCGCGGGCTTGCTGTTCGGTCCTGAAATCGAAATTGAGCTGTTGTTCGGTGAGCTTTCGAAGGTTCTCCGAATTGAACACCGAATCGCTCGCCTGCTTGAACTTTTCGTGGTAGTCGAGAGCGAGTTTAAAGTTGCCTTTGTCGCGATTTATCGATGAGAATTGTCTGTAAACCTCGGCTTGCATGTCAAAACCACCATTTTGGTTGGCAAGTGTTTCGGCTTTTGTCATAAAGGAAAGAGCTTTCTCGAAATTTTGCATCTTTTGGTAATAAGTACCCAAGTTTGTGTAAGACGAAAACAGTCCGAAAGAATCCTCGAGTTTTTGCCTGATCTCAAGCGCCGATTCAAAGTAGAAAAATGCCAGTTCGTCTTTGTCGGCATCCAAATAAATCATACCCAAAGTCGAGTAGTTGTTGGCAAGCGAAATCAAGTTGTTTTCGGCTTTGGCGAACTTGATTCCTTGCTCGAGATAGGCTTTGGCGATTTTGTCCTGTTTGAGTTGTTGGTAAATTTCGGCTATGTTCTGACAAACATAAGATTTACCGAAGTCGACCTTGTGCAAGCGTTGCAGATCGAGACATTTCTTGAAGTAGGTGAGTGCTTCCTTGGTTCGCTTCTGATCCTGAAGCATAATGGCGATGTTGTTGGTCAAACCTACCTGAAGTTCGATGTCTTTTGAATGATTGGCAATCGAAAGTGCTTTGAGCATGTGCCGCAAAGCTTCGTTGAGAATGCCTTGTTTGGCGAAAACGACGCCTATGTTCGCCTCGACTTGCGCGACTTGTTTTTGGTCGCCCAGCTTTTCAGCAATTTCCAACGACTGGTTGAAAAGTTGCAGCGCTTTGTCGTGCTCGCTGCGGTAATCGTAAATATTGGCTTGCTGGTTCAATGCCTTTGACATTCCGGATTCAAAGCCGATTTCTTTGGAGATAAGATAGCTTTGATTGGCGATTTTCAGTGCTCGCGCAGGATCGTTTGTGTGAATTTGTCCGTAAAGCGAAAAAAGCAATTTCACTTTCGCGCTGTCTTTCAAAGTGTAGGAAGTCTCGCCGGCATCTTTCCTGGTTTTGTCGTAAGCCGAAATGATTCGTGAAATGCTGTCAGACTTGGCATGTTGGGCAAAAACAGGAATGCCGAAAAGCCAGATCGTGATAAGTAAAATCTTCATTAACAGCGCTGCGGAAAAATTTATGGGAATTGCTTTTGTAAACTTCATCGGGCGCAAAGAAAATCAATTGGCGAAACCTGGAAAGAATTATCGGTGCAAATCCGCGAAAAATCGATGTATGGCAAAATTTGGTTTTTACTGAGATTCAAACAAGATTTTCAGATGCCAAACATCCGAATCGAAATAAGAAAATCAATCGGCAAACGCCTCGCTCTTCGCCCCATAAAAGCGTTTCACCAAGCCGTCGAGCCTTCTAACGTAGTCATCGGTCAGCCAATCTTTGAAACTTTTTGTCGAATTGTCCAGCAACTTGACGTATTCCTTGACGCGCAGTTCGATGTCGGGTTTCAGGGTTTCGGCCAACTTTAGCGCGTGCGACAGCGATTCGGCGTTTTCCAGACAAATTGCCGCATGTTGACGAATCGAATTCTTGATCGCGTCCTTGTGCGAATCGCCGCTTTCGAGAAAAGCCTTCGCGATGTCGAAGCTTACGTTGGCACTATTGGCGAACTGGGCGCGTGCATCGGCTGTGATTCCTGTTTTTGGCGACGTATGCTCGTCTCTCGATTCGAGTTGTGCGATGAAACTTTCGGGATCGTCGAACACGAATTGCCAATCTACAAAATCGTTCCAATTGCCGAATCTTTCGATGTTGTTGCCCAAGTCCACGATCGTGAACGTCTTTTTGTTGGCCAGCCATCGCGCACCGCGACCGACCATTTGGTGATAAAGCGTCATCGAAGTCGTGGCGCGGTTCAACAATAATGCCTGAACGCTTGGCTCGTCGAAACCCGTCGTGAGAATGCTCACCGAAGTCAATATTGCACCTCTCGTCTTTTTGAACCATTTGAGAATTTCTTCGCGTTCTTTTTCGGATGTCCGATTGTCCAGATGCCGAATGTCGCAGCCTTGATCCTCAAACAGTTTATGGACTTTGAGCGAAGTGGCGATCCCGTTGTTGAAAATGAGCGTTTTCTTGTGTACACAATTGTTTTTGTATGCGTCGAATAAGGTTTGTTGCATTGCAGGCAACGAGTAAAGCGCATCCGAAGAACTAATCGTGTAATCGCCGTTGGAGCCTTTGGCAAGTCCGTTCAAGTCGACAGGTATGCTCACAGACTTTGGTTTGGCGAGAAAATTCGCATCGACGAGCGCGGCAATGCTTTCGCCTACGATGAGCTCGTCATAAGTGTCTTTCATTGGTTTGCCGCCATCTGAACTCAAGGGCGTTGCTGTTGCGCCCACGATAAAAGCATTCGGGAAATTGTCCAATAATTTGTGGAAGGAATTGTTGTGCGCCTCGTCGATTATGACCAAACCGACGTCTGTCACGTCGATTTCTTTGTCTCTTATCCGATTTTTCAAAGTCTCAACCATCGCGACCATACAACTGCAAGCACTTGTCGGACTGAGCGAATCGCTTGTCAGCAAATAGCTTTCCACGCCGGCGTTTTTGAGTGTGCGTCCGGTTTGGGCGCATAGTTCGATCCTGTGCGTGAGAATTGCGACGCGTCTTCCGAATTGCTCGAGATATCGTTTGGCAAGTTCGCAAAAGATGACCGTCTTTCCGCCTCCGGTTGGGAGCTGATAAAGTGCGTTATAACCTGAGCCGTGTTGGCTAATCAATTTAAGGATTCTGGAAATGTCGCGCTCTTGGTGGCGATACGGTTTGACAGATGCGGAGCTTGCCATGGGATGAAACGTTTTTCGGATTCAAAAATAGGCGCGGACGTGTTTCGTGGCGTTGCATAATTCGCGGTTCGCGTGCCATCTTTATCAGCTTGGAAATCTAGGTGAAAATCAAAAGAATATGAAAACACAAATCCGGAAGCGATGCCACTTAAAACAGTATCTTTACTTGCGATGGTTGATTTCACAACCGAACATGAAGCGGTATGGATTCGAATAACTTTCCTAATGAAGTAGTTGACTTGTCTACACTTGCGAATGCCGCAAACGCCTGTTGCCTGATTGCCGTTCCGTCTTTGGAAATCGTGGCGGCCAATGGAAAAATGCTTTCGTATTGGAGCAAAATCGGGAAAAAGATGAACGGAAAAGTTCAGCCTCACGACGCTGTTTTTGAGCTTATCGGTCGCTGTTTGGCCGTTGGCGTCGGTGCCGAAGAAAAAGCCAGTCAGGAATTTTCCATCACCGGCGATTTGTTGTATTTCGATCACGAGGTGCGTCCGTTGGGAAATCCATCCGAAGAAATCGTTACTGTCGCTTATAGTGTTTACGATGTGACCGATGGAGTTCCGCAAAATGGAAGTACATCGGACAATCAGAAAAAATCCGCAAAAGAAGATCTGAAAAGCGAAAACCGATCGGAAAATCTCACGGATCTTTACAGCGAAATATCGGTTGCGAACAAAAATCTCGAGGTTTCCAACGATAAATTGCGCGCATCCAACGAACAATTATCAGAATATGCCTACATCGTAAGCCATGATCTGCAAGAGCCGCTTCGAAAGATTTCGTTTTATGCGTCAGTTCTTGATGAAACTGCGCACTTGTCCGAAAACGACAAAATCATAACCCACAAGATTGGTGAATCGGCAAAACGCATGCGGAAACTGCTTGGCGATGTGCTCGAATACTCCAAATTGCAACGCTCTCAACGCATGTTTCGCCCTGTTGACCTGAATGAGGCAATCGGCAATGTTTTGGAAGACTTTGAGATTCAGATCGCTGAACGAAATGCGAAAATCGAAGTCGGTAATTTGCCAAAAATCGACGGGATCGGCTTGCAGATAAACCAACTTTTTTGCAATTTGCTTAGTAATGCGCTCAAGTTTTGTGACAGGCTTCCGTTGATTGAAATCACTTCGAATGAACTTTCGCAAGACAGGATCAAATCGTTTTTTCCAGATGCCGAAGCGAGTTCAAGCTATTACGACATAGCTGTAAAAGACAACGGAATTGGTTTCGAGGCCAAGTACAACGAACAGATTTTCGAGATTTTCAAACGGCTTCACAGTCAGGGCGATTTTCCGGGTTCGGGCATCGGCTTGGCGCATTGCCGAAAAATCGCGGCCAACCACGGTGGGCATCTTTATGCCGAATCGACTCCGGGTTTGGGTTCGACTTTTCATTTTCTGATTCCGAACAAACATCCTAAATAAACATCCTAACATGTCAAAAAAAGGACCTATTTTATTAATTGAGGACGATCTCAACGACGTTGATGTGATTGTAAGTGCGCTCAAAGAAAATTCCGTGAAAAACGTCATCAAGCATTTCGGCAAGGCGCAAGATGCTTTGGATTATCTCGCCAAGACGACCGAACAGCCATTCCTGGTCATTTCCGACATCATGATGAACACCATGAACGGACTCGAATTGCGAAAAACCATAGACGAGAATGAATTCCTCAGGAAAAAATCGATCCCGTTTATTTTTCTCACACAAGCCGTGAGCCAAGACGTCGTTGACGAGGCTTATGATTTGACCGTACAAGGCTTTTTCGAAAAAGGGAACAATTATGAAGACGTGAAAAAACAGTTGGATTGCATGGTTTCGTATTGGTCGAAATGCGTGCATCCAAATTCGTTTTAGTCTTATACTACATCTGATAAACAGTTTCTTACAAAAAAATGCGATACAATAAATCCCGTGTGTTTTTGGCAGACGATGATCCCGAAGACCGTCTGTTTTTCAAGATTGCGATAGATCAAATCGACGATCTCGTCGTGGCGCTCGAAACTTTTAACGACGGGGAATCGCTGATGCAACACTTGGCCGAATGCAAAGATCTTCCTTACATCGTCTTTCTGGATTTGAACATGCCCGGAAAAAGCGGACATACTTGTCTGGAAGAAATCCGTCAGAATAGCCGATACGACAAGGTTTCTGTGGCGATTTATTCCACGTCGGCAACCGATGAAGATATCGAGGCGACTTTCGTGTCGGGCGCGAACGTTTACATTCCGAAACCAGATGATGTGGCCACACTTCGACAGATCATCAGGCACGTGCTCAAAACCGACCTGGGCTTTTCGCTTTCCAATATCAGTAAGGAGAATTTTTTATTGCGGATGTGACGTATCGTCCTGCTGCTCTTCTCTGCATTTTTACCGTTTACACCATATCGGCAATAATCACTTCGCGATGCTTCGATCCCCATTCCGCAAGGTCGTGGATGAGGTTTTGCAAAGACCATCCGTATTCCGTGAGATTGTAATGTACAGATATTGGTTGTGTATCTGACACCGTCCGTTTGACGAGTTTATTCTGTTCCAAATCACGCAACTCTTTGCTCAATTGCTTGTTGGAAATCCCGTTCATGTCGTTGAGGATTTCAGAAAATCTGCGCTCTTTGTAATAGCACATCGAGGAAAGAATCGAGATTTTCCATTTTCCGCTCAGCACATCCATGGCGTCGTGAATGGCCATGATGTCTTTTTTGTGGCATACGTTTTCTGACATAAGTTACTTGGTTACCCAAAAGATACCGTTACTTTTGGTTATTTGGTTACAAAAGTAAACCAAAGTGACGTAAATTTGTGCTCTGATAACAAAAAATTTATAACGATGAGTTTAGCAAATAAAAACGTAGTAATTACAGGCGGCAGCACAGGAATCGGACTGGCCACGGCAAAAGCATTCCTGAACGCGGGAGCGAAAGTTTTGATTACAGGCCGAAGTGCCGATAACCTCAAAAAGGCGTCGGACGAAATCGGTAATCCGAATTTGACGACCGTGGTTTCGGACACTTCAAACCTCGAAGGCATTGCGCAACTGGAAAAGGCCGTAGCCGAAAGCGGAAATAAAATCGACGCGCTTTTCCTCAACGCCGGAGTTGCCGTATTCGGGCCAATCGAGCTCGCGACCGAAGCCGATTTCGATTACCAATTCAACACCAACGTCAAAGGGCATTTCTTCACGCTCCAAAAGCTTATTCCGCATTTGGCCGATGGTTCGTCCATCATATTCACGTCTTCTGGAGTTGCAACCGCAGCCGGAATCGGATCGAGCATTTACTCGGCTACGAAAGGCGCGCTGAACAAGATCGCGCAAATTGCCTCGAACGAATTGGCCGAGAGAAAGATCCGCGTAAATATCGTGAGTCCTGGGCCGGTCGAAACGCCTGGATTGAATGCGCTCGCTTCTCCGGAAACTTTGACGCATCTGGCATCGGCGAACGCTTTGCAGCGACTTGGTCACGTCGATGAGGTTGCCAATTTGGTGGTGTTCCTGGCTTCTGATGCAGCGAGTTATATCAGTGGTGCGGATATTGCCGTTGATGGTGGTTATCTCACTTATCAACGCAGGTAAATGCTTGCAAAACAGATTTAGATTTAGCCGGAGGATTTTTTCTTTCGGCTTTTTTTGTGATTGGAAAAAGTGAATTCTCGCAAATTGCGCAGCAGAAAAACTTAGCGTACAGCACCAACCTTCTTCAAAATATAACCCTTCCAATCGGCACCTCGAATTTCTCCGCTGATTAGGTAAAGTTGCCTCACCTGATTTTTTTCGACCTTGTACATATAAGCCATTCCCGCAACTTTTAAGTCTTGCAGCACGACCATATCGCCTTGCCACTTGAACGAGCCTTTCTGTACAAATTCCTTTTCTTTGGTTTTGGTGGGCTTTACACTCAAGACATAAGTTTTATTTTCGTTGAGTTGCAACCTTGTTTCGATGCCCTCGCAGTTTGCGCAATCGGTGATACCGAAATAAGTGCCTTGCCAATTCATTGTTGCGACAGCTGACTTAGCTGCTTGCGCTTTCGCGGATTTTGTGCTTTGGGCAGCAGCAATCGTGCTTGAGATGACAAGGAGGCCGAAGATAAGGTGTGCGAATTTCATGGTCTTTGGTAAAGATTGGCAGATTCAGAGGTGAATTTGTTTTCGTACCCAAATAAACGAATTAAAGGATTGGTTGAGTAATTTATCCTATAAGAAAGCACGCGCTGCTCAAGCAAATTTGCCGGATAGCTTCCGACACATGTCCAGGCGCCATTTACTAAATCGAGGAAAAAGGCTGATATTTCCTGGCCGGATTTCGTTGACAGAACTATATCCCGATTGCCGTTTTTAGACGGTCATACTTTGTTTTTTGCACATCGTTCATTTTGGCAACTAGATGTTTTTCGGAACTTATTTCATTGTAATCGATTTTCAAGCCTTGAAGAAATTCTAGCATATCATTCCATTCCCGGCCGTAAATTCTCGATAGGAGTTTGTAAAGATAAATCCAGTCATATGGTTCGTAAATGAGCTTGCATTTTACGACCTCTTTATTTTTTGTGAAATTATACAGACGGTACTCGTAGATACTTTTAAACATTTTCCGGCTGATTACCCTGCGTTGCAACATACGCTCACAAATTTCAAACAATCCAAGATATTCTTCGATCTTTACCCAATCTTTAGTGTCAGAAGGTTTGTCGTCCTTCCATTTTCCGTCCCTGAAGTCGTTGTGGACACATCTTCGATTTTCATGATGAAACATCTCTCTCAAAGACAGCCAAAAATTTGCTTCATTAAACTTTGAGTCTCGTCTGACTTGATTTATGGATAGCAGCAATGCGGCTAATGCTCCAAGCCCTGAAAAAAAAGTTCCCCAGAGCGCCAATTCTTCTACTTTCATGTTTATTGATTTTGACTGGGATTATTGCCGACAACGCGAGTTTGCCCAAAAAAAAGGAGGAAAATTCAAAAGTAATCTTCTTCCAAATATGATTTACCGGCTTTTGAGTTATTCAAAATTCATTGGTTCTTCGGGTGTCGGACTCAAATACTTTTTCAATTCGGTTTCAATTTTTTTACAGCCTACCAAAATTGGTTTATCGGTTATCTCAAATTCAATTGAATTGTGATTGACCGAGTAATTCCCTATTATTTTTCCGGCTTTCGTCGGAATTGAAAACGTTCCTTTTTCGGTAGTGCCTTCGAAAGTGCCACCAATTGATGTAATGCCGTTTTTTGCCTTTTCGATAAGGATTTCGATTGGCTCGATAACAGCAATATTGAAATTACATTTTGCCATATTGTATGTGTTTAATTGGTTATAGTGGGTTTGATACTTGCCGCCAAAAAAGGTTGAATGCCAGATCAGCTATCTCAAAAGTCTTAAACGTACTTCGAAATGGTAGTTGCGACTTTATAAAACCGATTAACTCAAGTTGTCATAAATAGTCTTCGCTATTTCAGAATCATCAAGGTAGCCTTCAATGCCGTGTTGGTTGTCTGTACTATTGTTCACGTGATTTGAATTCACAATTTCAGGATTGGTAAAGAAGTTTTGTTTGTTCAAGGGATTAAGTGCAACAACATCTCCGTCATCATAGGCATTGTACCATCCATTTTTGACACATCGTGGCATTTGAAGTGGGGCTTTGAGATATCGTTTGACGGATTTCAGACCAAGAGGAGATCCTATCGTAATGAATTTTTTTACCTCCAATTCTGGATTTGCGATCAGAACATTATAGGAAATGACAGTGCCCAGCGAGTGGCTTACCAGAACAAACTCATCGTCTTTAGGCAATTGGGACGTCACGATTTCATCGATTTTTTCCCTTATGGCGGGGACTGTCAAATATAGAAACACGTCGAAGGTATATTTTCTAAGTGCGATTTCTCCCCATTTTCCGTGTCTGTCCAATGCCCTTAGAAGTGCTTGCGTCCAACCCCAATTGAGCGGGCCGCGTTCCAGTATTTCGTCTCCGCTATTTTTTTGGATTTCATCAAGACGCAATCCTTCATTTTCAGCAATTTCTTCGAGGAAGTTCGTAAACGCCGTTGGAGGTGTCGTAAGTTCCGTTCCTTTCTTTATTATTTCGGGAGTAGCTTTGTAGAAATCATTGGTCATGGTATCCAATTCATCACCGTAAAATGGAAATATCACATCAATGTCATCGATGTCGAGTTTCAACTGAGATTTGGTCAATCCTTCGGCGAAGGTATTCAACCATATTTCTTTCAAGTCTGACGGATTTTTACCGCCTTGAGCTCTGCCGTGCAAAAATACTAATTTCATGATAGTCGATTATTTGATATTGCTTCTGATAAAATTTGGGTTCCTTCTTCATTGAATGTTGTCCACAAATTGGGGACAAGGTTTTCACTTGCCAGTCTCAGAGTTGGGTTTAAGAAGTCCTTGAAAAGATGTGCGTAAGCCCAACCAGAAGAAAGCATAGGGCAAAACGGACCAACCATTTGTCGGGTGCTGCCAAGCCTTCCGGCTAACATCACGACATCAAACGGCAGTATCTGATCTTCCATTTCCATGTATTCCAAAACAGACTTTATGGCTTCCACATTCCCTTGCTGTCTGAATGCATATGCCGCATACAATCCCAGTGAAGGATCTACGGATTTTTCCCTTCGCAGTAAACTTCCAATGCCATTGAAGTCGGCTGTTTCATTTGCTGAACCTGTTCTCGAATCAAACAGTGTCCCGTATTCAAGACCTTCATTTGCTGCACTTGCAACGATAGCTCGCGCCCAAAGAATCTTGTCTTTATTTCTTTCGAACTCTCGGTATTTGGGCGCGTTTTTCCTGGAAGGCGAATAATTGACGGTGAGAAGTCGGCCTTTTCGAAAAATCAAATGACCGATAAAGCCTGGTAAAACCATGATTGGGACGGACTCTTGATTTTTTAGGATAAATAATGCGGTGGAAACATTGTTGTCCTTAATCGCAACAAATGTTCCTTTTTCAGTGTAACTGATGGTGGGACTTGTCGCAGCTATTACGTCACTTACCTCCGTTCCCTCGACTACAAATCCAGTACGATAATCAACGCTGTCCAAGACGTCGGCGTTTAGAATTTTAGCCCAGCCTTTAACTAGCTGTGAGTTTGGATTGTTATTGGAAATTTCGTTGTATTTCAGGCGCAAGCCAAAAAGATTGTCTTTTGTATTTTTTTGGGCGGAGACAGAATCAGTAATCCTGAAAACAGGATGATTTAACGAATGGGCAATTTGCTTCTGGAAAAGAACATTTATTTTCTTGTCGGAAAGATTCGATAAAGCGCCACTTTCATTTTCTTGGCTCAGCAATAGGTTTTTTGCCACTTCATCGTCAAAAGCAGACAAAAAGGGTTTGTTGGCCATGTGTTGAAGAATGAGATCAGGTTCCTGACTCAAAGTGGTTTTGATTGTGGAGGCTTTTTTCTTTACGAGTTTGATTAGAAAATCGTCGAGTTTGATTGAGTGAAGTTCCCATAAACCCTTGCTCAATTGTTTGTAGTTTTTATTTTTTTTGAGTTCGACAATTTGATAGAAATCGACGATACTTGCCGGATTTGATTGACAAGTCAGAAGCGATGGGTGATTCCCTTCAAGTACTTCCAAGAGGCATTTGGTGAAAATCCCAAACCGATCCAGTGATGTCAATCCACTTACTTCGTTGGCCGCACTACCGGGGCGTGTAGCGTAAAAAATGTCAACGGCTACCCTTTGAGTGGCCTCGCCGATTGGAAAAATCGAAGATCCAGCGCTCGTCAACGCGATCTCGGCCGGGAGTAAGCGACACGCATCCGATATGAAGGTCACATGTGGTACGTTGCAAGTCCTGGCATTGTCGATCGACCCGACGACATTTATGCTCTCATTCGGATTGCTCTTGGCACTTGATAGCAGCCAAGTTTCCTGGCCAGGTCCGCGGAGTTGTCCATGGCCCGAAAAAAACACGATGATCGACTCATATTTCATCGAATCGATGGATGTCGAAATATCTTTGAATATCGCCGCCAATTCCACATCTTTATCTTTATCGGTAAAGAGAGATGTGTCGTAAGATTGTGATTTTGCCCAAGTTTCCATTTTTTGTGCGCCTTCGGCAGCTGCCGTCAGGGGACTTAGGCCCTTGGCCTTATCGACACCTATACAAATGACTTTTTTCATGCCGAGTATATTTTCCCTATGGTGTAGGCTACTTCGACAATCCGAAGCAAGTACGTATATGGAATCCACGCAAAACCGTTCGCTCCCCAATCTGCATAGTTATTTTTGACCAGGAAAAATCCATTATTGTTCTGGAAAGCGTCGTCAAATCCGACAATACAGACGACATGGTTCGAACCTTCGTTTTTAGCGGATTTTTCCACCTTTGCCAACTCGTCGGTTGAAAGGTCTGGAAATTCCTCTTTCCCAACATTGGAAAATCGGACGTGATTGTTTACCGCTATTATTACGGGATGGTTTTCTGCCAACTTTGACTTGATCGAATCTATCGCGCTCTGGGATAGTTTAAAATTGATGTTTGTTTCCTGGTAATCGGTGATTCTGTACTTAACTGTGCCAGACGGTAGCGATTTTTCTATGTCACCAGAACTTTCACAATTGCATTCGTAATCTCTTATAAAGACAGATCCTTCAGATTGGAGCAAGCTAAGTGCCTTGTCGGCGGTTCCGTATTTGCCGCACCATGGACTGCGTTTAAGAAAAGGTAATGACGAATTGTGATAACTCGCGACATAACCAGGCGAGAAGCTGTTTTTTTCGACAGCAACCGCTTCGGAGACATTGTTTGCGACGTTATATTCGATTGTCATAGCTGTATACGCCACGGCGTAAGCATAACAGGTATTTTTGTATTGGGATTTATTTTTAGGACAGTATGTGCTCAGGTCTATCGCCATTTCACTTCTAGGTTAGATTGTTGGTATATTGTCTAAAGACCAGTTCGTCCTCGGATGCTTCCGTAGAGATGAAGTTGGCATCTTTGTACACCTCGTTCGAGATAGCATTGAAACGCCCTGCAAGCGGTTTAAAACTATTGCCGAAAGCCAAAAAATTAGATTGGATCTTACACAATCCAATCATTACCACGAAGTCTTGTTCTGTTATAAATCTTTCGCCGCTTGATTTCTGCGATTTCACGCTGAGTCCTAAAGAAGCCGAGGCGAGATTTATTTGAGGTACGTCGGCGGCGGCTTCAAGAGATAAAGAAAAGTCGCTCGAAGTTGAAACTGCGATAAGACCTCGTTTGGCGATTATGCAGTCGGTTATCAGTACAAAATTCCTTTGCCAACGTTTTTTGTCTTTCTTATGGATTTCAAGTAATTTTTGACCCAAAATGTGTTTGTTCTCAATCATGTCAACCGTGCAGCCGGCGGCGTTTACAAAAACGGCCTCTTCTTTTCCGAAATTTATGTCAATCGAAGCGTTGACAGGCACTGTTCCTACAGTCGCTTCTACCTTGGGTTTGATCTCATATGTTACGCCCTTTTGCGAAGTGAACAGCTTTTCATCTGAAGTTTCGTCTTTCCTTACTTTGATTTCAAAATTTTTCAGTTCGTCGAATTCGCTCAAATTCCCCAAATGCACGAAAATGTTTCCATCCATTCGTCCATAATCGCCAAGTTTGAGCGGTGTTCCCGGGTACCAAACCCCGTAAAGCACTTTTTCGTTTTGTCTGACCGTGTCTGTGTAGACTCTTGCAACTCCTTTACTCATAATTAAAGTATTGATGTTATAAAAAGCAGTGAAGCTCAAGGCCATTTACGACCTTAAGTGATATTCGATGCGCGCTAAAATGTTCTTGGATGGAACTTAAATGTAGTTGTTGTAAGGCTATCGCGTCTAAGCAATCGACAACTCGCATAAATATCGGTTGAGGTGTACTTGACAATTTGAAAGTGTAAATAAAATCTGAGGAAAAGGTTCGATTGTGATGTATTGTAGCTTATATCCAGATTTTCAGAACGCTTCATTCGATCGTACATCAGCGCGATAAGTGCTGGCCACGTGCTAGCTGTTGCTAACGTCAATCGGATAGTCGAAGGTGTTTGAGACTGCATCGATACCAGCAATCAAACCATTGAGAAGTTTGCAGTAGCAATCTTCTTGTAAAAATTTAAGTTCGTCATGCAAGTGGTAAAGTTATTGACGAAACCGCGAACACCGACACTTGCCTATTTCACTTCAAGGTTTGGTAAACGGTAAGTGTTTTGGTCTTGAACTCTGTGTCGTTTACCTGTTGTGCGCTCACGCCGGTCAGGAAGAAAGGTGCAAAGAGAAATGTAAGGTGTCGTTCATAAGCGGATATGTTGATTGAATTAATATATACCGATGCCTCGCTGATTGTCCAACGTACAAGATTATCCGGGTCAACAATTGCTTTGAAAGGACAATGTAGGCGACTGGCATACATCTGACGGAAAAATAATAATGCGACACTTCCAGCGTATTTGGCATTATATAAGCACTCTCAATTTGCGGATTTCCTAACGTTTCGAGTTTCGGAAATTCTCATCCTGTCACCCCAATTTGTTAAAACTTGAAATCTTAACTTATTCCCAAAACAACTCTCGGGAAATTACATACTTTCGCCCCACCAAGACAAACCGGGACTTGCTCCCAACCCTAAGAAATTTGATTTATTGCCGACCGGGCCTTACCAACCTATCCGGACTTATTGACATCAATTAATGACAATAGATAAACAAATTTCGATTCATGATATCATTCCGCACAAGCCGGAAGCTGCTGCCGTTATTGGGGCTGCTTCTACCATTACCCGCATTTTCCCAGGACATCCAATGGGAAAGATCTTATGGCGGCAAACACGCTGACTATTTGTTCGATGCCGTGCCTACGGCCGATTACGGTTTTATCCTGGCCGGAAGTTCGCTTTCCGGGAAGAGTGGGAACAAGACTTCCGCGAACAATGGCAACCTCGATTATTGGATATGGAAGATGGATGAGAAAGGCGAGGCGGTTTGGCAGAAAAGCTTTGGCGGCTCGGGAATCGACCTTTTGCAGAGCATCCGGCTCACCCGCGATGGCGGCTTTATCCTTGCGGGAACATCGAACAGCCCGAAAAGTCAGGACAAAACTGAGGACAGCAAAGGCGGAAACGACTTCTGGGTCATAAAACTCGATGCCGGCGGTGGCGAAAGATGGCAGAAGACCATCGGCGGCTATGGATCAGATCAGTTGGTAAATGCCGTACAGACGCGCGATGGCGGTTTCCTTTTGGCGGGTACTTCCTCTTCGGATGCAAACGGAGACAAGTCCGACAAGTGCCGAGGCGGGAATGACATTTGGCTCGTAAAACTTGACAACGCCGGCAGCGTAAAATGGCAGAAGACTTTCGGGGGCGCTTTCGACGATGAGCTGCGAAGTGTCGTGGCAACTTCTGACGGCGGCTATCTGGTTGGCGCCTATTCCACTTCATCCGAAACGGGAGACAAACTGGGCAAATGTTTCGGCGCCGGAGATTTTTGGCTCCTGCGACTCGACGATAAAGGTGATGTGATCTGGCAGCAAACTTTTGGTGGCGCGAAAGACGATGAGCTCAAGACCGTTATACAAACGAACGACGGAAATTTCATGGTTGCTGGCTACTCGAATTCGGGCGCTGGCTTCAACAAAACGACCTCGAGCCGTGACGGAAGCGATTTCTGGGTCTTGAAAATCGATACCGATGGACAAAGCCTCTGGCAGGAAAGCTACGACTTCGGGAAATATGACGTGCTGACTTCGATCATCGAAAATACCGACGGTACGCTGCTAATCGCCGGACACGCCAAATCTGATCCCGGAAAGGCGAACGACACCGAAGGCACGAACGATTACATCGCGCTCAAAGTGGCTGCTGACGGACGCGAGATTTGGAGCCGTACCCTTGGAAGTGATGGCGAGGATGTTTTGTACAAACTTGTCGAAACCCGCGATGGCGGATATCTTTTGGCGGGCACTTCAAATCCAGAAGCTGTAAAAAAATCCAGTTCGCGAAAAGGAAGTAAAATCAAAAAAGGACTGGCGAAAGTGAGCAACGGACAGCATTTGGCTGTTGCCGACAAAGCCCAACAACAGATGGACGGGTATGTAAATGACACGCGATCATCGGTCAACGATCATTACAAAGAGCAGACATCGGAACTTTCGAATTCGGTGAACGACGCCTTGGGTCAGAAAGACGGCCCGGCGAAGTTCAGCGTCGGCGGGCCAGGCGATTTGCTAAAGGGCAGAAGTGGTGAAAACGCTGGAAAAAGCGAAGCTTCCGGAAATGCACAAAGTGGAGCTACTTCCAAAAAATTGCCGGCTTCGAGACAGAAATCCAACAACCTTGGCAAGACTGACTTTTGGGTCGTGAAACTCAAGGACAAGGATAAGAAAGAGAAGCCTAAAAAGAATATTGAGGCTTTCCCTAATCCCACCGCTGAATACACGAATGTCGTCGTAGGATATGAATTCGATAACGGAACCGCAACAGTGTTCGACATCAGTGGACGACAGTTGCAAAGCTTTCCGATTTCCGAACAAACCGTCCCCGTTAATCTTCAGGGCTTGCCTGAGGGAATTTACATCGTGAATATCAGGACGAATAAGTCTGATGATTCTGTGAAGGTGATGAAGACTCAAAAATAGTGTAAATAATCTTCTCACCACAGCACCAACAATTCAAAAATCTTATCTAAAATACTTTCTATGAATATCCATATGAAAATTAATTTTTGTTTTAAGGTCGCATACATCTCGCTGATGATTCTAATCACCGGTGAAAACAGTGCGCAAGCGAACAATTCAATCAACTCTTTTAGCCCTGAAACATCAATTCCTTCCTCTCCGGAAACAGCATTACTACTGCGATTCGGACAAACGCCGGTTAATTACCATAATGGTACCGCCAATATTTCCATTCCGCTGTATAGCGTCAAGTCGGGAAACCATCAATTACCACTGACCCTTTCTTACCACTCTTCGGGAATCAAGGTTGAGGATGAAGCTACCTGGGTTGGACTGGGTTGGAATTTTCAACCGGAAGCCACCATTTTCCAAGAAGTCAGAGGTATGCGTGACGGGCCCGGTGGTGATACAGGTATCTCTGTTTATGCAAACGATATGGTTACATTCAAACAGAATCACCTTCCACCAATTTCGATCGACACATACTATTCCACTTACCAGATTGGAAAGGAAACAGGAGCTGGTGAATGTATGGAAACGCCGAGCGGCTATAGCACTCAAGGATATATAATCCAACAATTGGAGCAAGGGAAGTGGCAGCCGGATATTTTCCATTTCAATTTGGGGCAGTACTCCGGAAAATTTTTCCTGCACCCAGAAACAACCGTTCCAATTTTGCTAGAGAGCGACGCGGAAATCAAATTTAGTTCGAACATAGCCGGACTCAATAGCTTCTCTCTTACCACGCCCGATGGAACAGTCTATACGTTCGGAACCAACGGAGTCGAAGAGGCCCACAGGAATGGCATGGCTGATGTTTCCGGCTATACCTTCAAAGTTACCCAAATCATGTATCTGGACGGAAAATCATTCACTTTCTCCTACGAGGACGAGCAAACTTTAGTGTTTAATTATTCCGAGTCGTCATTTGTCAATGATGCGATTTATCACCAGCCAACCCAGTCAACAGTTGATTGGACAGTCCAAAATAAAAAGAGATTGAGCCAAATACGATCTGCAGAAGAAATTGTTGACCTTGTCTTCGAGAACAGGGAGGATTTGATTCCGGGCTCGCAACAGCCGGCGCCAAAGAGACTAAAAGGCCTTCTTGTCTCATCGCCTGTTACTTCTGCACCCATAAAAGGATTTGACTTTAGTTATTCCTATTTCGTAGCTGGGCCAAGCGGCGGAACTGCAAATTTACTTTATCCTATCGCCAACAATTCAACAACGCTTACCAAAAGGCTAAAACTTGAAAGTATCAGAGAAGTTGGATATGTGAATGGTCAGCCAGATACTTCCCAACCTCCTTATGTATTTACATACAACACTACTGCACTACCCTCCAAACATTCATTTTCGAAAGATTTGTGGGGCTACTTTAATGGTAGAGACAACTCATCACCTCTTCCCAACCTAAGACCATTCGGTTACGAGAAGCAAAACGTTTATTTACTCGGTCACGTCTACAACCCAACTTATTTTTCCTATCCGTACACGGGTTCAAACCGGTATACTGACAATTTATACGTTCAGGCCGGAATCTTGACGGGCATAAAATATCCAACGGGGGGATCAACAGAATTTACATATGAATCAAACGTTTTTGAGAATCAATTCATTTTTAATGCTCAACAGCTGATTGACGGAAATAATAGCAGGTCGGCACTTACCGACTTAAATTATCCTACAGAGCAGTATAGCGCTGTTTTTCAACTGCATGAAGCCACCACATTGAAAATAGCTCTCACATACTCCGCCGGCGTTCAAGGTGCGGCGCATAACTTTGCCCTTACACAATTCTGGAACGGCGCCACCATTATGTTAGTTACTAAAGTTGGGAGTATCGAAACTACGATAAAGGAATGGCGTCTTAAAGAGCTTCAGCCGTCTTTCCAGACCTTCGAAAGTACCGGTCTCTATATGACTAATGTTGAGCATACCATTTCGAGTACTAATCCAGCGACGAATTATTACCTAAAAGTAATTAGACCTCTGATATCTCCATACAATTTCCCAAGCCCATACTCTCATAACGTCAAAGCGGATCTTAGTTACTTTTCAACATATGGAATGGATCAGTCTAAGAGTATAATGGGCGGAGTACGGATAGCCGAAATAAAAAATTTCTCGTCTACGAACGTTTTGGCATCTCGAAAAAAACTCAAATATTTTGGTGGAAAGTTACTCAACAAGTTCAACCCACTTCAAATCAGTTTCGTCAACAATAAAACAGGGCAGGGAACAACAAATGGCGTAGGCGTGGAATATATTGGTTTTCACAAACGAATATTCATCTCATCAAGTGACCTTGGAATGGGCGGAGACGCAGCAGTAGGATACGATCGTGTTGAGGAAGAAGAAATAGGGGAAGCCAATGCAACCAATGGGAAGACAATTTACAGTTTTTACAATACCGAATCTTATATTACAAATTCGGGTCTTCCATTCATAAGAAATGTTTGGAATGGCAAATTGGCTTCAAAAAAACTAAAAGATAAAAATGACCAAGATATCCAAACCACAAATTACGGTTATCAAGATATTTCGACGCTACCCAATTATTATTCCCTTATCATAAAAAGATTGGCTGTGGGTGCTCTTACTCCTTGCAGATGGAACGCAAACTACAGCAATGGTACGAACATCCAAATATTTTATCCAACATATGGCCCGGTTTCCGGGAGTATGAATGAATTCGTATCGTGTGCCCTGAATCCATCAAGGATAATCCAAAGTTCGGAGACAACGACACAGAATTTTCCTGGAGATGTAGTGACAAATTCGAGTGCCATGCAATATAACGAAAACGGTACGCTAAAATCAAGAACAATGACTTCCTCAATCGGTGAGACGTTGCTTGAAAAGTATTTTTATGCATCCGACACACCTTTTCTTCAACCAGTCGAAGCCACAATGATTGCGAGCAATGCGATTTCGCTTCCGTTGAAAAAAGAGAGCTATCGGGGATCAGATCTGATCGCGTCCGAAAGAATGGAATATGTAAGTGACGGAAGCACAAATTTCCTTATTCTGCCAAAACGTTTCTATTCTGCCAAAGGCAACGCGAATCTCGAGCTCAAGATGACATTCGACAAATACTCCCCTAGAGGAAATATCAGACAATTCACGCCGACCGGAGGAGTGACGACCTCGTTCATCTGGGGTTATTCAGATACGAAACTGTTGGCGCGGGTAAACAACTATGAATACGACGCCATAAGTGTATCTATACGAAACAACCTGAATACCTATTCGTCAACGAACTACAGTGAAGTCAATTTGAGGAATGAGTTGACCAATCTTAGAGCGTCGCTCCCTACGGCAATGGTCACGACTTACATCTATACTCCCGGTGTCGGCGTGAAGGCAATCACGGATCCGAAAGGAGACTTCTCGACTTACATATACGACAGTTTTTCCAGACTCAAGGAAGTAAGAGATAAAGACGGAAAGATTTTGTCTGAAAGCGAATACAATTACCGACCAAACTGAACATAAAGATGAAGAAAATAGCACTCCTATTGTTGACCTTACCGATGTTTATGTTTGGTCAGACAGTTACCGAGAATTTTGTTTCGACGAAGATTTACAAGGAAGAAACAACTAATTCAATATCTAACCCGCAACCCAACCAAGCCTCTCAGAATATTACCTATATGGACGGCTTAGGACGGCCAATCCAGACACTGGCAAGAAAAAGCTCTGCCAACGGCAAAAATATCGTGTCGCACATAGAGTACGACGCTTTCGGGAGACAGATTTTCGATTTTCTTCCCTATGAAAGCCAAAGCACTTCACTTGATTTTGAAAGCTCAGCCTTTTCAGGCACTCAAGGTTTCTACAGTTCTTTCCGTGAAGGCACTACTAACCCGACTGCTCAGAAAGAATTTGATGGCTCACCCCTGAACCGCATACTGAAACAGTCTGCGCCCGGCGACCCTTGGACTATGGGGCAAGGACATGAAACCAGATTTGCCTATGATACCAATCTTGACGATGACTATGTTAAAATTTTCTCCGCGCAAGCCACCTGGAGCGGTCAGGAAGGCAAATACTTGATCTCATTTTCCGCAACTGGCACTTCAGAATACGCGCAAGGGACACTCTACAAGAATATTGTCCGCGACGAAAACTGGACGATCGCCGATGATCCTGACCATTCTACGGAGGAGTATAAAGATAAAGAGGGAAAAGTAGTTCTAAAACGAACGTTCGAAAATGGAGATCCACACGACACATACTACGTCTATGACCAGTTCGGAAACCTGACTTACGTTTTGCCTCCCAAGACGAAACTCTCCAGCTTGTCAGGCCAACTCGACGGCCTGTGTTATCAGTACGTTTTTGACCAACGCAATAGGCTGGTGGAAAAGAAGCTCCCAGGAAAACAATGGGAATTCATTGTCTACGACAAGTTGGATAGGATAGTTGCAACTGGCCCTACCTTTTCCCCTTTTCCTGACCTGCCCAACCAACAGGGATGGATCATAACCAAATACGATAAGTTTAACAGGCCGATCCTCACGGGATGGATTGCCGCAAATTTCATAGCATCAAGCAGGTCGGCCCTCCAACAACAATATGACTCCGACTCTGTTTTCAGTGAAACAAAGATCGGAAACGGGACACCGAGCACCGTTTACTCAAGCAATGCACGTCCACAGAACGGCTATGCGTTGCTCAGCGTGAATTACTACGACGAATACGATTTTCCTCAAGCGCCAGCAATTCCAACGCAAATTCTAAGCGACGGTAGTCAATCCGTCTATTACAATCAAGTTACAAGGCCAAAGGGCGTGCTAACAGGTAACTGGATCAGGATTTTGGAGACCTCTATAGCCCATAGAGCGGAAGTTACTAGCGTCTTCTACGACAATAAGGGTAGGGCGGTAGCAGAGCACAAAACGAACTATTTAGGCGGATATACCAAAACAGAGAGAAAAATAGATTTCTCTGGCAAAACAACGATTACGGAAATCCGTCATAAACGCTCGGCCTCAGCATCCGAACTTTTTACAAAAGAAACTTTCATCTACACCGATCAGGATAGGTTGCTTTCCGGTATGCACCAGATTGGAGCAAGCGGAACTCCGCAACTTATCTCGTACAACGCTTACGACGCCTTAGGCTCTCTTGACTACAAATTGGTAGGTGGAACTAGCGCCACGGGAGCAAACAGGTTACAGAACGTCAATTACGAATACAACGTCCGCGGTTGGCTCACCGCGATAAATCGTGAGCAGGCTTGCGATCGCTGTCCTCCGGACGACGACCTATTCAGGTTCGAAATAAAATATCAGAACCCGAGCAACCTGCATAACGACGTTAAAGCGCTCTACAACGGCAATATCAGCGAGACCTATTGGAAAGGTACAGGTTCCCCAGTCTGGAGAAAATATGGCTACGCTTATGACGGACTAAACAGGCTTACGATGGCACATTACCAAAAAGTTCACGAGACGATGCCGAACGGAAACTACGATGAGATGATATCATACGACAAAAACGGCAACATCGAGACGCTCTACCGCAAAGGGGACATCGACGCCGCGAACTATCCGATCGAAATCGACGATCTCAGTTACCACTATGCGCCCGCATCAAACAGACTCCTGGACGTTGGGGATTCGACGGCAGACCCGTCGGGTTTCAAGGATGAGGGAGACGATTTGACCATGGACTACGACTACGACGCCAACGGCAACATGACCAAGGATGACAACAAGGGTATCACCTCGATACGTTACAATCACCTGAATCTTCCCGTGGAGATCAACTTCTCCACCGGGTATAAAATACAGTACACCTATAATTCATCAGGGGCAAAAGTCCTTAAAAAAGTCATCGCTTCAGGAAGCCCGATTGAAGTCGATTACCTCGACGGTTTCCAGTACAAGGATGCCAAACTCGAATTTTTTCCGCATGCCGAAGGCTATGTACGAAACACGTTGGCCAACGGCGCAGATAACTTCAACTATGTGTTCCAATACAAAGACCACCTGGGGAACGTCAGGATGAATTTCGCATTGAATCCGAACACCCAACTGCTGGAGGTCTTGGACGAAAGCCATTACTATCCGTTCGGACTCAAGCACAGCAACTACTCAACCGACCGCAAGGATTTCCGGGAGGAACAATCTTCCGTCGTGCTGAAGCTCCTTCCCGGCAATCCTCCCGTTGGGCTGAATTTGCCTTTGGATTATAATTATAAGTACAATGGGAAGGAATGGCAGGATGAGCTGGGGCTTAACTTCTATGATTATGGAGCGAGAAATTATGACCCTGCCATTGGGAGGTGGATGAATATTGACCCGCTGGCGGAGAAATTTACTAATATCTCTCCTTTTGCATATACCGCAAACAATCCCATTTTATATATAGACCCAGATGGAAAAGATATTTATTTATATTATACTACAGAGGGAAACTCAAAAAAGGACGATACAATGTTTTGGCAAGCAGCATTAACTCGGGCGCGTGATTTTATAAATAGTGGGGAAACAGATTCTAATGACATTTTTAGAATAACGAGAGTAAAGGACTTGGCCTCAATTAAAACAGATGCAGAATCATTTATCGCTAAAAATTCTGAAAAATATGGAAAAACTAAAGAATTTGGAGTTTGGTCTCACGCAGGAACGGATGGCCCAGTGGGAACCGCAGAAACATCTAAAAATGCACTTAGTTTAATGGAGAATAGGCAAATGTCGCTTGAGGGATGGGCTGACATAAAATTCAACTGGGCAGAAAATGCAAGAGCATTTTTCTACGGCTGTCAGACCAGTGTAGACCCAAGTGGAGAAAAGAAAGGCTTTACAACAGAAGTTTCAGGTTTAAGCAATTTCAAAGATGTTTCAGTGTTTGGTCAAACTTCTTACACGTATCCATCAATGTATGCAAATTCGCGCCGTCCTTCTTCAAATCAATTAAATGGTATATTTGGTAAAAAAGGAGAACCGACATATATAGTTGCTGGAAACCGATATCAACAACCTTGGATAGGTTGGTTTGGTAATAAGCATTTTGAGTCTTTCAGAATGACTGAAAGTAAAAATGGGCAGTTAATAAATAACTAAAGGATGAAAAAACGATTCGTTACAAAAAAGATTTTATATGTGTCTAGTTGCATTATTTTCGTTTTACTGGTTTATATTAACATAAATAGTCATATAGAGTCCATTCTATGGAAATCTAATTCATCAAACAAGATTTCTGATGAACTTAACTTTAAAAATGATGTTAGAATTGAAGGAAAAGAAATTCTCTTTCGAAATGAAAAATATGGTTTTGTAATTTTTTGTTTACATAAGTATTTAATTGTTACAAATGGTGAAGGTCAATTGTGCATTTACTCAAATAAAGGCAAGAGTAACTAAAAATCATACACAACAAGGTTAATGTTCCAAAATAGCGTGTATCAAACGTGTGGTTTTCTCTTTCCTAAAATATAATCTACTGAAAACGAAATAAAAAATAGTTTTATGCTTAAAAAGAGCGGTAGTACCTATCGCTCTTCTTATTTTTAATTGGCAATGCATCAAACGTGTGGGTTTTGTTTTTTCAAGACTTCCTATGAAAACCAAAACGTGAAAAAGCATTTTTTAAACTCCTCTCAACCGAAGAAAGCACATCCCTCAAAACAGCACGGCTTCACGCCTACACAACCCTAAGCATATCGTTAGCACAGTTCGCGGCGCATCAAGGCAAAAGCGTAGAAGAATAATCATTCTTCAGAGCGCTACGAGTTTGCCTTGCGATATGAAGCTCCCAATTCGCTCTACAACGACGTAAAACCGCTCTACAATGGCAATATTTCCGAAACGTACTGGAAAAGTGCCGGTGCCGAATGGCGCAAATACGGATACGAATATGACGCCATGAACCAGCCTGCTCGACTCCCATTACCAAAAAGTGAGCGAGGCCATGCCAAACGGCAACTACGATGAAAAGCTCATCTACGACCGCAACGGCAACATCACCGAACTGCTGCGAAACGGCGACATCGACGCCCCGAACATGGCCTGGGAAATCGACAACCTGCAATACACCTACGAGCAGGATTCCAACAAACTGCTTTCGGTCACGGACAGCTCCACCGACCCATCGGGCTTCAAGGACGTTGTAGATGAAACCGATGACTACGACTACGATGCCAACGGCAACCTTACTTCCGACCTCAACAAAGGCGTCGTAAAGATCAATTACAACCACCTGAACCTGCCCAAGACAATCGCGTTCTCGAACGGCAACCAAATCGTCTACCATTACAACGCCGACGGCGAGAAAGTATTCAAGGAAGTGACCGAGGGAACGGTGATCTCGAAAGTCGACTACCTGAACGGTTTCCAGTACCTCAACGGCCTGCTGCAGTTTTTCCCGACACCGGAAGGCTACGTGCGGAACACCTCGATCTCGGGGGCCAACAACTACAACTTCGTGTTCCAGTACAAGGATCACCTGGGGAACATCCGGATGAACTATGCCGTCGATCCGCGGACCCAGGAACTCAAGATCGTCGAGCAGGACCATTATTATCCTTTCGGGTTGAAGCATGCCAATTACCTCGATGGCAAGAAGACTTTTCAGGAGGAGAATCTGGCTGTTGTTTTGAAGGCGCCCGGGAATCCTCCTCCGGCTGTTATTTTGCCTTTGGATTATAATTATAAGTACAATGGGAAGGAGTGGCAGGATGAATTGGAACTTAATTTTTACGATTACGGAGCGAGAAATTATGACCCTGCAATTGGACGGTGGATGAATATCGACCCGATGGCGGAGAAATCTCGACGTTTTTCTCCGTATGTTTATGCTTTGAATAATCCTGTTTACTTTATCGACCCAGACGGAATGCAAGCCACTCCTCCAGATTGGTTTGTAAATAATAAGACAGGCGCAGTGGTTCATGTAGAAGGCCAATCGAAACTAACGCAAACTGTAGCGACAGCCATCGGAGCAGGGGATGCCAAAAATTACGACCGCTTAGGTGCTGATAATATGTTTGGAGAAAAAGTTATTGTCAATGGTGTTAATATTCGTAATGAAGGTCCCATGTCAATCGAAAATCCAGAAAAATTTATGGATAAACAGGGTTATGATAAAGCTGAAAATGTCACTGTTCAGGAAACTGAATATAAGTCTGGAGGACGCATGGGTGAAGAAAACATAACGCATACAGTTTCTGACTTAAAACAAATAGGTCAAACTAAGGTTACATATACTAAAGATGGAACTTTAAATCAAAAAGATATTTTGAATAAGGAAACTTCAGGTGGTAGGCTTTCTTCAGTCTCATCTGTGACATATAACGTGAATAAAACACCAGGTACTGCGAATAATGATAATGCTTATTTTTATTCTAATAAAACCAACAATGCTAATAATGCTGGACAGGCAGCAACATTCGTTGATAATCTGGTGAAAGTTATTAAAGCAATAATTAAATAATATGAAAAAGATGCTATTACTTTTATTATTGTTACAGTTTTTTATCTCCTCCTGTGACAACAGAAACTTTCTTATTGAAACTTCAAATAAAAATTTTGAGGCTTATAAATTAGACTTTGATGCGAAATTTTTTGATCAATTTCCTAAAAAAATAACTTCGCCTTATACCGACATTATTTCAAACACAAATAGAAGAAAAAATGACATCGGATTATTTTTATATGAAAACGATGTGCCTCTTAACAAGATAAATCAGTTTAAGCAAAGGGTTTTGAATTCTGCGATTGCAACCTACAAGGCTACTGATACATGTTTATTAGTGGTTAATCGTTTTGAAACTGAGGAATCATATAAAAGTTTTGAACGTGTTTCTTCCATAGATAGTTTGCAAATAGATAGAGATTGCGCCATAAAAAACTATCCTGTACCTAATTTTATCAGTTCAAATTATTCTGCTACTAAAAACAAAATTAAACTCGATGAAAGTTTCGATATATACGTTTTTGAAGCAAAATCGGGAAATAACTTTCCTAATTACACATTGCAACCATCTCCTCAAATGCCAAAAAAATGGGGAAATGGTTATTCAAAGGGTGTTGCTATAAGTGAAAAAAAAAAGTAATTATTTATTGGAGTATCATTTGGTGACGAAATTTGACATTTTTGAAGATATACAATAATATTTCCTCCGCTGGAGTCTCGCTCGTGACCAAATAATCAAATGAGAGCGACCATCTAATAGGAAATGTATCAAACCACACCTCACCGTGTGGTTTTCTCATTCAATCCCTCAATCAAATATGCCAACCCGCCCTTTCGATATTCCAACTCCCAATTATCCCTATTGTCAATTAACGTTTGCAACGCGCTTCGGTTTAGCGACATACAAACCAGTCGAATGAGCTTTTGAAGATGAGCCTTAAATTTCGCTTCGTTCATGTTGGAACAGTCGGTTTCCAATAAGGCAAGCTCGGCGGGATTAATCCGTTCGCTCACAACCTCATCATCGGCTTGGTCACCTTTCCGCATTCATGAATTATGACAAGGTAGTGGCGCGAAGTTGTAGCTAAACCGCAATGGCATTGACGGCACCTCTTGTGTGAGTTTTTTAATTTTGGAACTTTTCACACAGATTTGAACTGCACCCAAAAAGTTAGACACAATTTTGGGGTATCCTATGGAAAGAAAAGTAAAGCACAGTTATGATTTTAAGCTCCATTGTGTCGAAGAGGTCTTAAGGGGCCGATCTGC
>NZ_SEBR01000045.1 GCF_004295795.1 Flavobacterium sp.
AAACGCGGGCACCTGACGTCTTGAAATTTGGGAAAAAAGAGGCGTCAACGGTACAGCGCATTGTTCGCCTCTTTTACTCCGCAAGCTCCGTCAGTTCGCGTTGCTCGGGTCCAAATTCCAAGGCTGTCAGGTCGCGTTTTTGGTTCAGCCGCAAGGTCTTTTTGCTACTTTTGCGGCCAGGCAAAAGTAGTCCCGCGGAAGGCGACGAGCTACACCACACGGCAGCGCAGCTGCCGCAAACACAAAATGAGCGAAGCTCATTTATTTAGGTCTCGAGAGTAAGAGAATCTCCGTAAATACAGAAATAAAAAGCAAAAAAAAGGATCGTCTTACGACAATCCATAGCCCGGATAACGGCAACTAGCCTTTCGCAGAAAAACCGAGCTTTTCTTAGCTCGAAACAGCGACCGCAGGAAGCTCGTTTCAAGCCTTAGAAAAACCGGATTTTTAAAGAAAGCTAGTGCCAGTTAGCCGGAATCAGCTCCTAAAAATCTAACAAAAAGAAGTCAATGAAAGCAACCCTGCACAAAACAAGCTATTTTTGTAAAAAAACATAAAATTCAACTTCAATTGAAAAAATACTATTTGATAGCACTGCTATCAATCAGCGCCTTCGCGCAAAAAGATTTCACTCCAGACTGGAGCAAGGGCATCACCTGGTACCAGATTTTCCCCGAACGCTTCAGCAACGGCGACAAGACGAACGACCCGAAAGTGCAAGATCAGGACGGTGCCTATCCTTTCGATACGAACTCGCCTTTCCAAATCCATCCATGGACAAGCGATTGGTATGAACTTCAGCCTTATGAAAAACAGAATGGCAAGGACATTTATTTCAACTTGCAAAGACGCCGCTACGGAGGCGATCTGCAAGGCATCATCAACAAACTTGACTACCTCAAATCATTGGGTGTCGACGCCATTTACCTGACCCCGATTTTCTGGTCGCCGTCTTCCCACAAATACGACGCGCTTTGTTATCACCATGTCGACCCGACTTTCGGACCCGATCCCGAGGGCGACAAAGCGATGATGACCAAGGAAAATCCGCTTGACGAAAAAACCTGGGTTTGGACAAAAGCCGATCTGCTCGCGCTGAAACTCATCAAGGAAGTTCATTCGCGCGGCATGCGCATAATTTTTGACGGCGTTTTCAACCACATGGGCGTCAAGAGTTTTGCCTTCAAGGATGTCGAAAAGAACCAACAGAATTCCGCTTACGCCGATTGGTTTTCGATCGACAGCTGGAACGACGCCAAGAAAGGCACGACTTTCCAGTACAAAGGATGGTTCGGCGTCAAGACCTTGCCCGAGTTCAAGGAAGATGAAAACGGAATTGTCGAAGGTCCGAAACAATATATTTTCAACGCGACCAAACGCTGGATGAACCCGATGGACAAAGGCGTGAAGGACGGCATCGACGGTTGGCGACTCGACGTGGCCTATGACGTGGGCCATCCGTTCTGGAAGCAATGGCGAAAATGGGTTCGCTCCATCAACCCGACGGCTTACATGACGGCAGAATTGGTCGATCCGATAGACAAGACACGCCCGTATTTGCAAGGCGACGAGTTCGATGCGACGATGAACTACAATTTCGCCTTCATCGTGCACGATTTCTTTATCCAGGACAAATCCGCCACGACGGTAACCGATTTCGATGCCAGGCTCAAGCAACTCCGCGAAGCCTTCGGAAACGATGTCGCCCTGAACATGCAAAACCTCATGAACAGCCACGATGCGACGCGCTTGGCCAGCGCGGTGGCAAATCCCGACGGGAAAAAATTCGGGAATTGGGGCGACTATTTCAATTGGAGCCAAAAGAGCAACAATAAGAATTACAACGCCAGAAAACCCACGCCGGAGCAAGTCAAAAAGCAAAAGCTCATCGCGGCGTTCCAGCAATTATACTTGGGTTCGCCTATGATTTTTTACGGTGATGAAGCCGGAATTTGGGGCGCAAACGACCCGGATTGCCGCAAACCTATGATCTGGCAGGAACTTCAATACGATTCCGAAACCGCGAATCCAGATCAAAGCAAACACGATCCCGACGCCGTCGCATTCAACAAGGACTTGTTCTCGTGGTACCAAAAGTTCATGAAGCTGCGCCAGCGCTATAAGGCGATCCGCCTTGGGAATTACAGGACGATTCTCGCCGATGATGCCCAAAAATTCTATGTTTTCAGTCGGGAGTTGAACGGTGAAGAAGTGCTGGTTTTTATCAATCGCTCTGATAAAATGGTTTCTTTTTCTGATGCTGTTTTGAAACGCAGTGCTTTTAAGGAGGTTTTTTCTGGTAAAAGGCTTACTAACGTCGAGGTTCCTGCTATGGAGGTCGTTGTTTTGGCTAACAGATAATTTTTTTTGAGCTTTTTCCGGCTTACTGGCACTAGCTTTTTTGCAAAAACTGCTTTTTCTAGGGTTTAAAACGAGCTTCCTGCGGTCGCTGTTTTAAACTTAGAAAAATGCGGTTTTTTCTGCAAAAGGCTAGTTGCCGTTATCCGGGCTACGGATTGTCGTAAGACGATCCTTTTTCTTTTAAGAAACTCCTTTTTTCCGGAATCTTTCTTACTCTCAAAACCTAATAAAATGAGCTTTGCTCATTTTGCTTCTTTCGGCAGCTGCGCTGCCGCAGGCTTTGATTTTGATTCGTCGCCTGCCAGCGGGGCTTACTTTTGCCTCGCCGCAAAAGTAACAAAAAGGCGCGCGGCACGACCGATTTTGGCGACCTGACAGCCTTGGAAATTCGGGA
>NZ_SEBR01000024.1 GCF_004295795.1 Flavobacterium sp.
CCCGAGAGCGGGAACGGGTGGGACGGAACCTTCAACGGGAAGCCGATGCCGTCGACCGATTACTGGTTCCTGGTCGAGTATCCGGATCCGAGTGGCGCCATGAAAGAATTTAGAGCCCACTTCTCCTTGAAACGTTAAGTTTCGTTTAGACAGGAATAAAGAAACCGCGATCCTAAAAGGTCGCGGTTTTTTGCATTTCAGTTGAATGCAATTGCCGCTAGTTTCAGACAGCCTGACAGAATTTTCATTTTGAAAAACAGCAAAAGTTGCTCACACGAAATATTAGGCACTTCGGCAATTATGGGTTTGCATCGAAATAGAAAACGATTTTGCCCACTGTCTTTTGTTATTCAGGAAATTGGATTTGGCAAATACGTGAAAAGGATTCTTTATTTCTTACATTCATTTCACGTACAAAAAATAATATCGTCGTAAAAAAAGACAAGTCCTTGCAAATTCGCTTTGAGCAAAACGGTATCACTTTGGACAACTTCCATTCCGAAAAAAAAGAAATATAAATACAACTTTCGAAATACAAATTGCCACAAACTTTCATTATTAAGAATCTTCCAAAAAACAGAAACAGTGAACGCTATTTTAAAGTTAGAAGCAGACAGAAATTATATTCCCGCATTGGAAGAGTATCGAAAAGCTTACGCTGAGAATCCGTCAGATTATAGGCTTTGGAGGCATTACTATTTTTTTCTATGGTACCTGACCGTCGAGGATTATCCTTTGGGACTGCAGGATTTTGTCGCCGATCAAAAAATTGCCGATGAACTCAAAGTTCTCGGCGACGAAGGAATAAAAAGACATCGGGGCAACCCTGACGCGTTATTCGTGCTAGGTTACACGATTGGGATTTTTCCATACTTATTCGGAGACTACACGGAATGGGAAAATACGGCAAAGCAGTTTCTCGAAAGCGCACATGTCTTGTCGCCCGAAGACAAAATATACAAACTGGCCTATTTGGGTTCAATTCCTTCCGGAGCTGAAACCGAATATCTTCAAGCATGCAAAACGGCCGCTCCAGAAGTGATTTCAAGGTTCGAAGGCAACGATTTGTTCAATTCCTATTTTAGGGAAGTTCTTTACAGAGCAGAAGGCTCAAACCAATGATAGCAAATCTCGGGATGTTGATGGATTTCGAATAAGGTTTGGCTGGTTTCCGATTTCGACCGACGCATCTAACAAAAGACCATATTATTCTGATAAGATAAAGTCTATTTAGGACTGAAGTGCGTGAAATTTTGTGGCAGAATCGAAAAACCTTTTGTCGGATCATCCCGATTCGTCACTATGAGTTCCTTTTCGCTGACTGAAAGAATCCGGAGCACATTTTTTCCATGGAGTTCGACCTCCACGTGTTTCCGAACCTGGTCGTAGCACCAATTTCCATAAAAAGTACTATCGGCGACACGTACTTGTACTGTGTAATCGGCACGGAAGGTCAGTTCGTAAAACTGAGCGTCGGGGATTTGGTTGCGGTCGATTTTTTTTCCGTCGGAAAACGCGAAGTCCACTTGCCATTTCCTGCATAGCAACTTCGCCAAGAGCTCATTTGAAATGGAGATTTTTTGCGCCGAGGCAAAGTTGACGATAGCAATGCAGCAAAATAATAAGTTATTTTTCATGGTAGCCGATGCCTTTGGAAAAAGATTGGCGATTGAAATGACAACTCCGTGATTGAAGTTTTGAAATTCGCGGCCTAGCCCGGATGTCGCGGTTAGCCATTTGCGGAAAAAGACTTGGTTTTCCCAGGGCGAAACAGCGACCGAAGGAAGCTCGTTTCGCCCTTTGGAAAACCAGGCTTTTTCGAGAAAGCTAATAGCGGACAACCGGATCAGCTTCTAAAAATCATTTTGAGTTATAGGCTTGGAGCGCTGCTTTCAAGATTTCGGCAGAGCGTACCAAATCACCTTTTTTGAGTACATAAGCCATTCTGATTTCGTCTTTTCCGGCGCCCGGAGTCGAGTAGAAACCTGCGGCCGGCGCGACCATTACGGTTTCTCCATTCAAGTCGAAAGATTCGAGCAACCATTGGGCGAAATCGTCGGCGTCGGCGACCGGAAGTTTGGCGATGCAATAGAACGCGCCTTTTGGATTGGCCACGGTCACGCCTTCGATCTTGCTCAATTCCCCGACCAAAATATTCCTTCTCTTGAGGTATTCGGCAGACACTTCGTCGAAATAGCTTTGTGGCGTATCGAGCGCGGCTTCACTGGCAATTTGCTCGAAAGTTGGCGGGCTCAGACGTGCTTGTGCGAACTTCATTGCGGCGGCCATCACATCTTTGTTTTTGGAAACGATGCAACCGATTCTCGCCCCGCACATGCTGTAACGCTTGGAAACCGAGTCGATCATGATCGCATATTCTTCAAGTCCCGGAATGCTCATGACCGAATAATGCGTGCCGCCGTCGTATACGAACTCGCGGTAAACTTCGTCGGCGATCAGGAACAGGTCGTGTTTTTTGACGAGTTCGGCCAATTGCTGCATTTCCTCTTTCGAATACAGATACCCAGTCGGATTTCCAGGATTACAGATCAGGATCGCCTTGGTTTTTGGAGTGATCAGTTTCTCGAAATCAGCGATCGGCGGAAGCGCAAAACCCGTTTCAATACCGGAAATCACAGGAACTACGGTCACGCCCGAAGCGGTCGAAAACCCGTTGTAATTTGCGTAAAATGGCTCGGGAATGATGATTTCGTCTCCTTGGTCCATTGTGCTTCCCATGGCGAATAAAAGCGCTTCGGAACCGCCGGTGGTGATGATTATGTCTTGTGTCTCAACGGCCAAACCTTGCCTAGTGTAATAGGCCGCGAGTTTTTTTCTATAGCTTTCGAAACCTGCCGAGTGACTGTATTCGAGCACTTCCATTTTGACATTGCGAACGGCTTCGAGCGCGAGTTCGGGTGTCTTGATATCGGGTTGGCCAATGTTGAGATGATAGACTTTATGGCCTTTCTTTTTGGCAGCTTCAGAATACGGAACTAGCTTTCTGATTGGCGATTCGGGCATTTGTAGCCCTTTATTCGAAATTTTTGGCATGGGAGCGTGGTTTGAAACGCAAAGTTGCAATTTTTTTGCAAGTTTCGGCAAGGAAATTTTGTGTTTGCATCAGCATTCTGAAAATTAGGGTTAGGAAATTATTAACTTTATAAAAAAACTTGCATGAAGCGTCTGCTGCTTTTTTTGTCGGTTCTCTTGACGGCCAACGTGTCGTTTTCACAGGGGAATTTCCAGTTCGACAAAAAGAGGTCAAAGACGGTCATCCACTTCAACCTGATCAACAATCTCATCATCATTCCGGTTGAATTGAACGGCGTGCGGCTCAACTTTCTGTTGGACACGGGCGTGGAGGAAACCATCCTGTTCAGTCTCGAGGAAACCAAAGAGATCAAATTCGAGAACGTGGAGAAAGTCTGGCTGCGCGGATTGGGTCAGCAGGAATCGATAGAAGGCATGAAATCGTCCGGAAATACGCTGAGATTCGACGATATGTACGATTCCAACCACATGCTTTATATCGTGCTCGATCAGGATTTCAACTTTTCGTCCCACATCGGGATTCCGGTAAACGGCATCATCGGCTATCAATTTTTCAGGAACAACCTCATTGAGATCAATTACGACAGAAAGCGGATCACGATTTTTCACGACACCGAAAAAGCACTGCGGAAAATCAAGCGCAAAATGAAAAGGCTCCCGATTTCTATCGAGCTCAGAAAGCCCTATATTTTTGCCGATGTGCTGCAGCAAAGCGACAATTTGAACGCAAAACTTTTGGTGGATACGGGAAGCGGCGACGCGGTTTGGCTTTTCGAGAATTTGTCCGATGAGATTTTATTGCCCAAGAAGTATTTCGAGGATTTTCTCGGACGCGGATTCAGCGGCGAAATCTTCGGAAAGCGCGGACGCATCAAGAAGTTCGGCATTGCCGGATTCACTTTCGAGGAACCGATCGTCGCTTTTCCGGATGCTGTCTCGGTGCGGCATGTCAATATGGTCAAGGATCGTCTGGGATCGGTGGGAGGCGAGATTCTCAAACGGTTCGTCGTGGTTTTGGATTATCCGAACAAGCAAATGTTCTTCAGCAAAGGAGAAGCGTTTTCGGAAGCTTTCCACTATAATATGAGCGGACTCGAAATCGAGCACGGCGGACTGCAATGGATAAAGGAAACCGTCGAGCTCAACACGAATATGAAAGGGGACGAATACGATGGAAACTTCGAAAAGCGATTCTCCGGATTTCATTATAAATTCGAACTCAAACCGGTCTACAAGATCACAAGCGTGCGAACCGATTCTCCGGCGGCCGAGGCAGGTCTGCAAAAAGGCGACGCGCTTCTGGCGATAAACGGCCGACTGGCTTACAGATACACGTTACAGCAAATCACCGATATGATGCGATCTGAACCCGATAGAGAAGTGGTGATAGAGGTAGAAAGGAACGGCATAAGGATCAACGCGAGTTTCCGACTTCGCAAAATGCTATAAAAAAACCTCCCGAATCGAGAGGTTGTCTAGCATCTTTTAGTCTATCATCAATTATCTATCATCTTTTATCTGAGAACTACTGCATCATAGGACTGGTCTTTTTCTTTTCCAGCAGATTATCCTCTTTCTTGACGATGACTTCGCCTTTGATCTTCAGGGCGATTCTTCCGCCTTCGTAGTTGATCGCATTCGATTCGACTGTGATGGTTTTTCGGATCGGTCCCGGATTCATGTTGTATTTCACGTCGATCTTTCCGGTTTTTCCCGGCATGATCGGTTCTGTCGGTTTCGACGGCACCGTGCAACCACAAGTTGACTGTACGTTTGTGATGACCAATGGCGCGTCTCCCGTGTTCCTGAACTCGAATGAGCGTACGCCGCTGTCGGATTCTTTTGTCACATTTCCGTAATCGACGGTGTTGTCTTTATTCAAGAATTCGATTTTCGGACCGTGTTGCGCCAAAGCAGCTGCGTGAAAGGCGGCGAAAGCCAACAGAAACAAGAATTTTCTCATGGGTGAAATGATTTGGTTCGTAAAAATAGAGTGTTTTAACTTCTGCACAAATTATTACTTCTTAATTTTTTAAAAGGCACATAAACGACTATTTTTGTGCCGCGTCGGTAATTTCAAGAACCGAGCCAAAAAATCAACCCATTACGCTAAACAAAATATGGCTATCCCATCGCAATTTGAGCCTGCAGAAATCGAGAACAAGTGGTATTCGTACTGGATGGAAAACAAGTACTTCCATTCTACTCCAGATCACAGAACGCCTTACACCATTGTAATTCCGCCTCCAAATGTGACCGGTGTGCTGCATATGGGACACATGCTCAACAATACGATCCAGGATGTCTTGATCAGACGTGCACGACTCAAGGGTTTCAACGCCTGTTGGGTTCCTGGAACAGATCACGCCTCGATCGCGACCGAAGCCAAAGTGGTCGACAAACTCAAAAAAGAAGGCATCGACAAAGCCGATCTGACGCGGGAGGAATTTCTCAAACACGCTTGGGAATGGACAGAAAAATACGGTGGCGTAATCCTCGAGCAATTGAAAAAGCTGGGAGCTTCATGCGACTGGGATCGTACCAAGTTCACGATGGATCCTGACATGTCGGCATCTGTCATCAAATCTTTCGTCGATTTGTACAAAAAAGGCATGATCTACCGCGGATACAGAATGGTAAATTGGGATCCGGAAGCCAAAACGACGCTGTCTGACGAAGAAGTCAATTACGAAGAGAGACAAGGTAAACTTTACTTCCTCAACTATAAAATCGAAGGTTCGGAGGAATTCGTGACCGTTGCAACGACGCGTCCCGAGACGATTCTGGGCGACACGGCCGTGTGCGTAAACCCGAACGACGAGCGATTCGCGCATCTGAAAGGCAAAAAAGTGATCGTCCCGATCGCAAACCGCGTCATTCCGATCATCGAAGACGATTACGTCGACATGGAATTCGGAACCGGAGCGTTGAAAGTTACGCCAGCCCACGACGTGAACGACAAGACGTTGGGCGAAAAGCACAATCTCGAGGTTATCGATATTTTCAACGACGATGCTACGCTGAATTCGTTCGGATTGCATTATGCGGGTAAGGACAGATTCGTCGTGCGCGAGGAAATCGAGAAAGAACTCGAAAACATCGGAGCTTTGGCAAAGGTTGAGATCCACAACAACAAAGTCGGCACTTCCGAAAGGACCAAAGCCGTGATTGAACCGCGTTTGAGCGACCAATGGTTCCTGAGCATGGAAGAAATGGTCAAGCCTGCGCTGAAAGCCGTTTTGGAAACCGAGGAAATCAAGTTGTATCCGAAGCGATTCGACAACACTTACCGCCATTGGCTGGAAAACATCCGCGACTGGAACATTTCGCGCCAACTTTGGTGGGGACAACAAATTCCGGCTTATTATTACGGAGATGGAAAAGAGGATTTCGTAGTAGCCGAAACCAAGGAGCAGGCTTTGGAAATGGCAAAGGCCAAAAATCCGAACATAACGGCCGAAACTTTGAAACAAGATGCCGATGCGCTCGACACTTGGTTTTCCTCGTGGCTGTGGCCGATTGCGGTCTTTGGCGGAATACACGATCCGGAGAACGATGATTTCAAGTACTATTATCCAACGAACGATCTTGTGACTGGCCCGGACATTTTGTTCTTCTGGGTTGCCCGAATGATTTTCGCAGGTTACGAATACACTAACCAAAAACCGTTTTCGAACGTTTACCTTACCGGATTGGTTCGCGACAAGCAACGTCGTAAAATGTCCAAATCACTCGGCAATTCGCCAGATCCGCTCGATTTGATCGAGAAATTCGGTGCCGATGGCGTTCGCGTCGGATTGCTTTTGAGCGCCTCTGCCGGAAACGACATTATGTTCGACGAGGAATTGTGCGCCAACGGACGTTCGTTCGCAAACAAAATCTGGAATGCCTTCCGATTGATCAAAGGTTGGGAAGTTTCGGATGCTATCGAAGCTCCGGACGCATCCCAAAAAGCCGTGGCTTGGTTCAACGCCAAATTGCAGCAGACTTTGCTCGAGATCGAAGACCATTTCGAGAAATACCGCATTTCTGACGCATTGATGGCGATCTACAAACTCGTTTGGGACGACTTCTGTTCGTGGTATCTCGAGATGATCAAGCCGGCTTATCAACAGCCGATCGATGCCAAAACTTTCGCGGGCGCGATCGATGCACTCGAGAACGTACTGCGTCTATTGCATCCGTTCATGCCTTTTCTTTCGGAAGAAATCTGGCAATATATAGCCGAACGTTCCACCGAAGAAGCGCTTATCGTCAACCATTGGCCAAAAGCCGAAAGTTTCGACACCAAAATCATCGCCGATTTCGAGTTTGCATCCGAAGTGATTTCAGGAGTACGGACGATCCGCAAAGACAAGAACATTTCGTTCCGCGACGCGATCGAGCTCAAGGTGCTCAACAACGAGAATGCGTCCGACACTTTTCATTCGGTAATCGAAAAACTGACGAATCTGTCAAGTCTCGAATTCGTGAACGAAAAGGTCGACGGAGCGCTTTCTTTCCGCGTCAAATCGAACGAGTATTTTATTCCGGTAACGGGAAATATCGACGTCGCGGCCGAAATCGAGAAATTGAGCGAGGAATTGAAATATACGCAAGGTTTTCTGAGATCGGTTCAGGGCAAACTTTCGAACGAGAAATTCGTGAGTGGCGCGCCAGAAGCCGTAATCGCCAACGAGCGCAAGAAAGAAGCCGATGCGTTGGCCAAAATCGCCACGATCGAGCAAAGTCTGACTTCGCTGAAATAAGAATCGGATTCCGGCCAATATCGGAACAAATTAAATAAGACTTCTCTTTGGATCGACTTCGGTTGTCCATCGAGAAGTTTTTTTTGAATGAAAAAGCCACGAATGCACGAATAGATGATATTCGCGCAGTCGTGGCCTGATTATAACGTGGGAATTTTAAGGCTTTTCTCGGTCTCGTACTCGGCGTCTGCAACTGCAACTGCTTCTGCAACTGCCACTATTTTTTAATGGCTGCTTCATATCGGGCCGAAACCTTCTCCCAGTCAACCAAATTGAAAAAGTTGGAAATGTATTTCTTGCGTCGGTATTGGTAGCCGAGGTAATATGCGTGTTCCCAAACGTCGATCGCCAAAATCGGAGTGCCTTTCACGGGCATTCCCGGCATTAAAGGATTGTCCTGATTCGCAGTGGCGCAAACCTGCAATTTTCCGGCTTTATCGGTCACCAACCAAGCCCAGCCTGAACCGAATTGTCTTTCGGCTGCGTCTTCCAATTTAGTTCGGAACAGGTCGAACGAACCGAAATCGCGTTTGATCGCATTGGCCAAAGTGTCTTTTGGAGCGCCTTGCGATTTGGCGCGAAGTGTCTCGAAATAGAGCGTGTGGTTGTAATAGCCGCCAAGGTTGTTTCTCAAATCGGTGTCCGACATATTGAGTTTCTTGAAGATTTCCTCTATTGGAAGTTTGGCGTTTTCGGTGCTGTCGAGCAGTCGGTTGAGATTGTTCGTGTAAGTCAGATAGTGGCGTCCGTAGTGCATTTCCATGGTCATCGCGTCCAGATTCGGAGCCAATGCGTCGTAGGCGAACGGCAGTTTGTACATCGAGAAAGCGCCTTCGTCGGCCGAAACGTCTTCGGGTTTGCCAATCGTCATTTTTTCTTCGGCAGCCGGAAGCGGCACTTCGACGACCTCGGTGAGTTTTTTCTGCTGACACGAAAAAAGTACAGCCGAAAAAACGAAAAGCAAAACTGCGGACTTTCTCATGTTAGCGGTGCTGGAGCGATTCGACGAGTTCGATGTAAAGGCGTTTGGCTTCGTCGGGTGCCATATTCCGGATCTGCATCCACGCATTTGTCTTGAAAGCATTGCGCAAATCGATTCCCGAATTCACGTTCATCGATGGCTGCGTGAGTGAACCTTGTTTGTAGTAGGCGTAAAGGCGCAATTGCGTGTCTTGCGGCAAATCGGCTTGTGACATGGCAGATGCGAGGGCAAAAGCTTCCTGAAAGCGTGTATTTAGATCTTGGTCAGACATTCTTCGAAGCGATGACCGTTTTGTTCCCGATAGCTTTCTGCCCGAGTTTTACGTCGATTTTGGTTCCGACGGGAAAGTACAAGTCGACGCGCGACCCGAATTTGATGAATCCGGCGTCTTCGCCTTGCACGGCCTGCATGCCTTCCTGAGCGTAATTCACGATTCTCTTGGCGAGCGCACCGGCAATCTGTCGGTACAAAACTTCCCCGAAAATGCGGTTTTCGATCACGACAGTCGTCCTTTCGTTTTCCGTACTCGCTTTCGGATGCCAAGCCACAAGATATTTTCCCGGATGGTATTTGCTGAATTTCACTTTTCCGTTCAACGGATAGCGCGTTACGTGTACGTTTATCGGAGACATGAAAATCGACACCTGAAGGCGTTGATCCTTGAAATATTCGCCTTCGTACACTTCTTCGATCACGACGACTTTTCCGTCCACGGGAGCAGTTACGATAGAGTCGTCTGGGTTGTGAAACCTTTTCGGATTCCTGAAAAACTGCAGGATCATGATCAAAAAGAACAATCCTGCGAGCATTACGGTCATGCGCAACCACGCGATGTCTTTGAGAAAATAATCTGTCGTTAGCAATAGCGCCACGAAAAGTGTCGTTGAAATCAGGATTATTTTTCCGCCTTCCTTATGAAACATAAAAAACGATTTGATAAAACAAAAATACGAATGGAGCTACAAATATAACACTATCGAGGCGATCCAGTATACCTCCGTGACCGGGCATGATGCGTCCGCTGTCTTTTACGCCGGCAATTCTCTTGAATTTGGACTCGACCAAATCACCTATCGTACCCACGTAACTCACTATGGTTGCGATGACAAGCCAAAAAAGTATGGGTTCCTTGACAAGCCAGATCGCGATCGGGATTGCGAAAAGAAGTGCGAAAATCCACCCTCCAAAAAATCCTTCGACGGTCTTTTTCGGAGAAACGCTCGGCAAAAGTTTGCGCTTTCCGAAGCCTTTTCCGACAAGAAACGCGAAAGTGTCGTTCGACCAGATGAGCGCGAAAATCGAAATGATGACTTCGGGTCTGAATTGGCCTTTCTCGAATGGCAGTTTGGTGATGAAAACCATCGGAAGCACGACGTATCCGATAAGGTAAACATATTTGGTGGTTTTGTCCAATCCGATGAATTTCGACGAAAACAAGAATAGTAGTAGTCTGACTGAGACGTAAATCGTTGGAACAAGCAAAGCCAATTCCATCATGTTGGACAAAGGCAGACTTGTAAAAAGGAAATAAAGTAAGGCCGAAGTAAGTAACGGTCCGAGTTTTGGAAGCTGCGTCAATTCGCAGAATTCGAAAACAGCCAGCAATAAAAAAATCCCGAAAAGCGCAACAAAGCTCATTGGGAACAAAGCACAACCGACTAAAATAACGATGTAAACCGCCCCGGAAAGCGTCCTGGTTAAGGTTTCATTCATACTAAAGGTCTTCTAGAAGCAGCAAATATAGGTTTTTGGGAGCGCTTCCGTATTGAAGGAAATCCTCTTCTTTCGCTTTTTCGAAGTATTTTATGGTCGTAATGTTGGTAGGGTAATCTGTTTCGTACTTTTTCTTGATGGCGCGAAGTCCGTCGCTTTTCGATTCCAGTATTTGGCTTGTAGTGGCCAAAATGACGATGTTCGAAGGAAGATCGTTTGGCTTGTTCTGCTTGATCTGTTTGGATGAAAATAGGATGGAACCTTCGTCGGCGACGAGGTTTTCGCAAGACGCGAGCAGGAATTTGGGCTCGGGCAGATTTCCGTGGTGGACGTTGTTGTCGTCAAGCATGCTGAACAATTTCTGCTCATAACACATCGCTTCAGACTCGAACCAATCGTTTTCCTCAAGGATATTCTCAAATTGTTCGTGAACCTCGTCGAGATTTTCGCAATAGATGAATTTCCCGCCGTTGCGCTTGAAATTGGAAGTGAACAATTCATCTACAGGCATATTTGGCTGCGCCTGAGGACGATACTCACTTTCGTTTTCATCGCCATGTGGTTCGTTTCCCGAACCGAAAATCTTCCTGAAAAGGCTCATATAATCTGACGTTTCCTAGCGTTCGAATTCACCCAAAGATAAAAAAATCTTAATTCAAAAAGTTTTCGAATTAAGATTTTTGTAAAAATAAGGCTATATAATTACAGGCTTGTCTCTTCCTGCAAATTTTTGTCAAATGGGCGTTTGCCGAAAATGTTTTCAAGGTCGTCCTTAAAGATGACTTCCTTGTCGATCAAGATGTCGGCCAACTGGAACAATTTCTCTTTGTGCTGCTCCAAAATATCGATGGCGCGTTGGTATTGGCTTTCAATCAACACGGAAATTTCCTTGTCGATGATCTGGGCCGTATCCTCAGAATAAGGCTTCGAGAAATTATAGTCCGTTTGTCCCGTGGAATCGTAATACGTCACATTTCCAACCTTGTCGTTCAAGCCGTAGATCGTCACCATCGCACGAGCTTGTTTGGTCACTTTTTCAAGATCGGACAAAGCTCCGGTGGAAATCTTGTTGAACGTCACTTTCTCTGCAGCACGTCCGCCCATCGTGGCGCACATTTCGTCGAGCATTTGATCCGGACGCACAATCAGTCTTTCTTCGGGCAAGTACCAAGCCGCCCCAAGACTTTGTCCGCGCGGAACGATCGTCACTTTTACAAGCGGAGCCGCGTGTTCAAGCATCCAGCTTACAGTTGCGTGACCGGCTTCGTGGATCGCGATGGCGCGTTTTTCGTCGGGAGTGATGATCTTGTTCTTTTTTTCGAGTCCGCCGACGATTCTGTCCACGGCATCAAGAAAATCCTGTTTGTCGACCGCAAGTTTGTTTTTACGGGCAGCGATCAAAGCAGCTTCGTTACAGACGTTTGCGATATCGGCCCCGGAAAAACCTGGCGTCTGTTTGGCGAGGAAGTCGGTATCGAGATTTTCGACCTTTTTTAGCGGACCGAGGTGTACTTCGAAGATTTCTTTCCTTTCCCTGATGTCCGGAAGATCCACGAAAATCTGCCTGTCAAAACGTCCGGCGCGCATCAGGGCTTTGTCCAGGACGTCTGCGCGGTTTGTGGCCGCAAGAACGATTACGTGAGAATTTGTTCCGAAACCGTCCATTTCCGTAAGGAGTTGGTTCAAGGTATTTTCGCGTTCGTCGTTCGATCCGGAGAAATTGTTTTTTCCACGGGCGCGCCCAACGGCATCGATCTCGTCGATAAAGATGATTGCAGGCGATTTTTCCTTGGCTTGCTTGAACAGGTCGCGAACACGCGAAGCTCCGACGCCAACGAACATTTCCACGAAATCGGATCCCGAGAGCGAGAAAAACGGAACTTTCGCTTCACCGGCGACCGCTTTCGCAAGCAGCGTTTTTCCGGTTCCCGGCGGTCCTACCAGCAAGGCACCCTTCGGAATCTTGCCGCCCAAACTCGTATATTTCTCAGGGTTTCGAAGGAATTCGACGATTTCCTGTATTTCTTCTTTCGCGCCTTCCAATCCGGCAACGTCCTTGAATGTTGTCTTGATGTCGGTCTTTTCGTCGAACAAGCGCGCTTTCGATTTCCCGATGTTGAAAATCTGTCCGCCGCCGCCCGGTCCGCCTGCCGACATTCTTCTCATGATGTAGATCCAGATGGCCACGATCACAAAAACCGGAAGCAAGGTCAGGAAGATGTCCGTCCAATTGCTTTTGGGCTGGAACTGGAAATCTCGCAGTTTCTTGTCGGCTACTGCCTGATCGAGATTTTTCTGGAAAATCTCGTCGTTACCGATTTCCAAGGTGTAGTGCGGGCCTTTGTTTTCGCGGTCGAAAAGATCTTTGGAAACTTTCTTGTTCGCCGGTTCCTTCAACGCTGCCGGTTTGAGGAAAACCTCACATTCGGTCTTGTTGAAGATCACCACTTTGTCAACATCTCCTTTTTCAAGCAACGCATTGAATTGCGGCAAACTTATTTTTTTTGGTTCCTGGAAGGCAGAATCGCCGTTCATCGTGAAAATCGCAAGGAAAATCAAGATGACAACTACATAGAGCAACCACGGATTGAACCTCATTTTTGGGGTCGGGTTATTATTTTCTTGGGCCATTTAGCTTAATGGGATTAGAATTTGTTTTCGATACTGGTGATCTTTGCGTCTCCCCACAAGCTTTCGATGTCGTAGTATTCCCTGATTTGCTTCTGGAACACGTGAACGACGATGTGAACGTAGTCCATAAGAACCCATTCACCGTTTTCGGCGCCTTCAACATGCCACGGTTTTTCGTGAATTTCCTTGGAGACCGACTTTTGTATCGAATTGACAATGGCGTTGACCTGAGTGTTGGAATTACCGTTGCAGATCACGAAATAATCGCAGGCTGAATTCTCGATTTCCCTCAGGTCGAGAATGTCGATATCGTTGCCTTTTACGTCTTCGATTCCTTTGATGATGAGTGACAGCAGGATATCGTTATTGTTTGTCTTTTTCGCCATTTAACAATTTTATATAAGTTCGCAAAGTTACCATTTTTTGTCGTTAATTTTGACACTTAACAAAAGATTAAAAACAGTATTTCACTCGGTTGCCATGCGATTAATCAAACTCGATGCCATCGGTTCCACCAACGATTATTTAAAAGATTTGGCCAAGGCCGAAAACCTTTCCGAATTCACGATCGTGACGGCCGAAACCCAAACTGCCGGACGCGGCCAAAGAGGCGCAACCTGGATAGTTGAACCAGGCAAGAATCTGACTATGAGTGTTTTTGTGAAGGTTCAGATGTCGGAAACTACACAATTGTTCGCGCTGAATGCTGCTGTTGCGCTGACGATTCTTGAGGTGCTGAAAACGTTCGGCATACCGGAATTGAGCCTAAAATGGCCAAACGACATAATGTCAGGTCGCACAAAAGTTGGCGGAATCCTTATAGAAAACAGTGTCAAAACTGACAATTCGGTAGCTTCGGTGATCGGAATCGGACTCAACGTCAACCAGACGGATTTCGAAGGATTGCCAAATGCAAGTTCGTTGGCGTTGGTTTCAGGCGTTTTTTTTGAAAAAGACGAAATCTGTATCCACATTGCATCGGCTTTGGAAAAACGATTGGAAGTCTTCGAAAAGACATCGCAGAAAATCTGGTCAGATTATCAGCAAAACCTCTTCCGAAAAGGAAAACCGACGCTTTTTCAAGACCTTTCCGGCGACAAATTCATGGGAATTATCGCAAACGCCACAAAAGAAGGCTTGCTCGAAATAAAGCTCGGGGACGATTCCATAAAATCGTTCGGGATCAAGGAAGTGACGATGCTTTATTGATCGACGGGAAAGTAAAGTGTAAAGATGGAACCGAGTCCAGTTTCGCCTTTTGCCTCGATGAATCCGCCGTGCGTCTGCATGATTTTCTTGCACAAAGCCAATCCTACGCCAGAACCTTTGTACTCGGCGTGTGAGTGCAATCTCGTGAAGATGTTGAAAATGCTGTCGGCAAATTTTTGGTCAAAACCGATGCCGTTATCGCTCACTGAAATCGCCTCGAACAACTTTTCGGGACTTGCAGGATTGATGTTGTTGCGTTGCCCCAAATACGAAATAGAAATGTTTGGAGCGACTTCCTCGCGACTGTATTTGATGGCATTCGAGATCAGATTCGAGAAAAGTTGCTTCAGCAAAAACAGGACACCTTTGATTTCGGGCAATTTGTCCACGCTGATCTCGGGATTTTTCTCGACGGCCAATTCCTTGAGTTCTTCTATCGTCTGACTGACCATTTCAGATAGCTCGACAGGTTCGAACGTGCCTTTCGTATGCTGGATTCTCGTGTATTTGAGAATGTCGATGAGCAAAGTCTGCATGCGGTTGGCCGAATTGTTCATGCGAACCAGCGAATCCAATACTTCGGGAGAAATATCTAGATCTTTCGACAGCAAACGAGAAGCCATCAATTGGATTTTTCGCAGCGGTTCCTGCAAATCGTGCGTCGAAATCCAGTTGATGTTCTCGAGTTCGGAATTGGTTTCGGCCAAAATCCGGTTCAGTTCGAGATTGCGTCGGCTTTCTTCGGTAAGCAAGATCAGGCTCATTTGGCGCTGCAACGAGTGTGCGTAGTTCGCCGCCGAATTGAGTTCGGGGTTTTGCCACGGCTTACTTTGGTATTTGACGAATTCCTTCCATAGCTCAAACGACATTCTGGGCGACAAACCTTTGGCGTCTTTCACGATCGCTTTCGACGGATCGCCCGCCCAATGCACTTCCGTAACAGTTTCGGGACGATACCAAATCACGCAACTTTCCTCGTTCGTGCCAAGCGAGTGGTAGATTATTCCGGGTACTTTTTGACACAATTCGGGTTTGTCCGGCAAATGTCCCAGCAATTTGTCGGTGAAAAGTTGTCCGCCGTTCGTATAATGGAAAAGCCAGTTCGAAAGTTCGTTGATGTCTTCGATCTCAGGAACCGATCCGGCCGTGAAAATCTCGCCTCCAAACTTTATGGAAACGCCGCTGGCATTACACAAATCGAGCATTTCAGGAAATTCGACAACGCGCTCGAAAGCCTCGGGTTTCGGCAAAAGGCGCAAGGCATTGAGTCTTTCCAAAGCCGCATTCGTCTTTCTCGAAACCTCATATTCCTCATAAGACTGTCGCACGTCGATTTGCGAGGTCAGGAAATTTCCCTGCAATTGTGCCGCAAGCCGAATTTCCGGCGTAAGATTTTTCGGGGAATAATGGTGGCAGGCGATCAATCCCCAAAGTTTTTTCTGGTGGATCAAAGAAATCGTCAATGTCGCGCCAACGCCCATATTCTGAAGGTATTGGATGTGGATAGGCGAGGTGCTTCTCAAAACCGAATGGCTCAGATCGAGATTCTTGCCGTGAGCGTCGTCAACGGTAAATATCGGAACAGGCTTGTATCCGATATCCGAAATAAGGCGCAAAAGGTTCTTGAGGTAAAGTTCGCGCGCCTGCACAGGAATGTCGGTATGCGGATAATGCAAGCCGTGGAAAGGTTCGAGGTCGTCCCTTACGCATTCGGCAAAAACTTCCCCGTTGTAATCCTTGTCGAATCTGTAAACCATCACGCGGTCGTAACCTGTGATTTCACGCGTTCCTTCGGCCACGAGCTGGCAAAGTTCCTTGAGTGTGTGGGTTTCGTTCATGTACGACAAAAACTGAGAAGTCTGGTCGTAGATGCTTGACATCGGAAGCTCGTTGTAAGCGATCGGTTCGGCTTCGACGATAAAGGTCGCATCGCTTTTGTGAACCGTGCATCCGAAAGTGCTTCCGCCAAAATCTAGCTTGAGCGGAGAACTCCACATGGCGTGGCTCAGGTAATCCTTGAGTTTTTGAAGTTGTTCGTCCCCAAAAGCCGCATCGAAAGATTTTCCTAGCAGTTCACCATGAGGCGTATGGATGTAATCGATTGTATTGGCGCTGCAAAAATCGATGTTGAAATTGTCTGATTTCAGGCCTAGAAGGAAACCGTGAGGCTGGATGCTTCCGGGAATATGTATGGGTTCGTGCTCACAGTTGGTGAGGTTGACGATTTCCCGGTTCACGATGTCCTTGATCTTCATCAGGCGCTCAAATGTTTGTGGATAGCTTCGAAAGCGTGGTTGGCGCCGGCGATGATCTGGTTTTCTGAATTTGTTTTCGACGCGAATCCGGTCATTTCGTTGAGGAACGATTTCCACATGCTTCCGGTTTTGTTGCCGTAGCCCGCAAAATACGTCGCTCCCGCATTTTCGTCGAGACCGAGATTGGCTTGTATGTTTTTGAGGATGAATCGTCCGCCCAAAGTCGAACCTTCCACGACATAAGCAATTCCTAGGTTGAAAGCTTTATCGTTTGTGGTCTCAAAAGGATTTTTCCCGTCAAGCGGAATCGTGCCTCCGATATGACTCAGGTCGTTCGCGAGATCTTTGGCTTTTTTCCTGTCGGATAAATCGCTGATGATCGTCGAGATTTTCGGATGCACTTCAGTTTCCAGAGCCGAAACGACTTCAAACATCAATTTGAGATAGTCGGCATATTCTTCTTTGGTGACTTCGGGCTTCAAGATCGCGGCCGAAACCGGAATGCGTTCCAAGGCCGTGTGGGCGTCTGTAGTTTCATTCCTGAGTCTTTCCAAAAAGGAAACCGAGGCGGTAGTGTCTGAATTCATATAAAAATTAGGCGGCGTAGACGAAATTGTCGGCCGTGGTTTTGTGGTTTTTCCAATCGATGCTCATCGCAAATTCGATCGATTTTTTGAGGTTAGGAAAATTTCCGGACTTCTGAACAAAGAAACTCGCACCCAAATTGCGGCTGCGATCTATGATGACCTGATCGTTCGATGTCGTGAACATGATCACCGGAAGTTTCGAGAAATTGTTGGTTTTTCGCACTTTTTCGAGTACGTCGAATCCCGTCAATCCGGGCATATTGATATCCAAAAAAATCAAATGTGGTCTTGGTGGCGGATTTTGCAAAATGTCCAACAAAGCCTCGCCACTGTTGAGCGTAACAAGTTCGATGTGCCGATCAAGGCTCTCGGTTGCTTCCCTGAAGAATTCCAGATCCTCGACATCGTCGTCGGTGTAAAAAATGGTAAGATTTGAATCTGTTTTCATTTGGTGCTGTTGCTGCATTACCGACAAATATAGCCAAAACACGAAGCTTGTGATGTTACAAAATTCCCATTTTATGGCCGAAATTGTAGATTGTCGAACGATTTCGCAACAAAAGTAAACAAAAGGCGAAATGCAAAAAAAAGCCCTTCCGAAGGGAAAGGCAAAATTTTAGCCGAACGTCGATTTACAACTTGTGCATATTGGCGGCCAATGTCTCGATAAATTTGCTGATCGGACCTTTGACCATCATGGCCATCATCGCATTGAATTCGCCTTCGAAGAAAAGTTGGATATCCGATTTGTCCTCGGCAACCGCATCGATCTTCGCCTCGAGGCTAAAAGGCAATTTATCGCTCGCCGCTCCAAGTTTTACGTAAGTGGGAGCGGTTTGTTCCTTGAGTCGCAACTTGATTTCGGGCATGCCCTTCAAGGCGAAAATAAACGAATCTTCTCCCGTCAATTCGAACTTGGCGATAGATTCTGGCATCAGTTTCTCGAAGTTTTTGACCTCGGTCAATTGTTCGAAAATGTAGTGTGCTGGTTTCGCTACGGAAACTTTCGGGCTTTCTAGATTCATAGGTCAGATTATGCTTCGACGCCCCATTCCGCCGGATTGGAATTCCATTCCTTCAACGTTTCGAGCTCGTTTTCAGTGATATATTTTTTGGTCACGGCGAGGTTCAACAGATTCTCGTAGTTGCTCAAAGTGTAAAGATCGACGTTGGCACCCTTGAAGTTTTCGGCCGCGACCGGAAATCCGTAAGTAAAAATCCCTACCATTCCCTTGATCGTGGCTCCGGCTTCTCTCAAGGCTTCAACGGCCATCAGGCTGCTTTTTCCCGTCGAGATCAGATCTTCTACGATCACGACACTTTGTCCTTTCTGCAAAAAGCCTTCGACCTGATTCTGGCGTCCGTGTTTTTTTGGTTCCGGACGAACGTATACGAACGGAAGCCCCAGATATTCGGCAACCAACATCCCGATCCCGATAGCGCCTGTGGCAACACCGGCAATCACATCGGGTTTTCCGAACTGTTTTTCGATTTGTTTCGAGAATTCCTCACGAATGTAGTTTCGGATAGGAGGAAACGACAAAACCATTCGATTGTCGCAGTAAATTGGAGATTTCCAACCCGAAGCCCAAGTGAAAGGATTTTTCGGATTCAATTTTATTGCATTTATTTGCAAAAGCAATTCTGCGGTTTTTTCGGCTGTATCTTTATTGAAAATCATACTGCAAATGTATAAAGTTTTTGTTAACGACAAACCTCTTTTCCTGACTGGAGAGATACAAAAGGAGACCGATTTCCAACTGTTTTTGTTGGAAGGCATTGACTTTACGCAGCTTATCTCGAAGCTGTTCTCGAACAAGGTCAAGAAAGCTTACCTGTATCATCCCGACGAAAAGGAAATGCTCAAGGCGATCAAGGCCAAAATTCCGGTGCAAAAGGCCGGAGGCGGACTCGTTTACAACAAAAAAGGCCAGGTTTTGTTCATCTTCCGGAACGGGAAATGGGATTTGCCAAAAGGCGGACTCGAAAAAGGCGAGAAGATCGAGGAAACGGCCATGCGCGAAGTCGAGGAAGAAACCGGCGTCGGCAAGCTTACGATCGTGCGGAAACTCCAAAAAACCTACCACGTCTTCAAGCGAAACGGACGCTACAAACTCAAAGTCACGCACTGGTTTGAGATGAAATCGAACTTCGAAGGCACGCTGCATCCGCAACTTGAGGAAGGCATCGAGAAAGTCGCCTGGCTAAACCCTGAAGACATCGAGCAGGCGCTGCACAATTCTTACGAGAACATCAAATTGCTTTTTGAGGAGCAAACGGCGGGCTGAAGGGTCGAAAATCAAATTCCAAATCCTAAAACTGAACCTATACATCTGTTTATACATCGGGATTTCTATCAGCGACGAGTGTAAATCGTTGACAATTCAACAGCGAAACTCTTTCATTCGATAGCTTAGCCGCGAATTCGCGAATTAAACTCAGCTAGTATATAGATTCGCGAATTCGCGGTTAAAAGTATTTGTCAGCTTTCAGAAAAGGCTTTCATTCGTTTATTCGTGGCTTAAATATCTCCATGTATTCAAGACGTAGAGTTTCGATATTGTTACAAGTCCAAATCCTTGAAATCCATAAAGCTTAGCGCAAATCGGTGTAAATCCGTGGCAAAAAAAGCGAAGCCGATTAATTATGTATTAAGCCACGAATTCACGAATTAAACTCAGCAAGTATATAAATTCGCGAATTCGCCGTTTGAAAGTGTTTGTCAGCTTTCAGAAAAGGCTTTCATTCGTTTATTCGTGGCTTAAATATCTCCATGTATTCAAGACGTAGCGTTTCGATATTGTTACAAGTCCAAATCCTTGAAATCCATAAAGCCTAGCGCAAATCCGTGTAAATCCGTGCATCCGTGGTAAAAAAGCGAAACCAATTCATTACACGTTAAGCCACGAATTCACGAATTAATCCCAGCAAGTATAAAAATTCGCGAATTCGCGGTTAAAGTATTTGTCAGTTTTCAGAAAAGGATTTCATTCGTGTACTCGTGGCTTAAATATCTCCATGTATTCAAGACTTAGAATTTCGATATTGTTGCAAGTCCAAATCCGTGAGATCCAGAAAGCTTAGCGCAAATCGGTGTAAATCCGTGGCAAAAAAAGCGAAGCCGATTAATATGTGTTAAGCCGCGAATTCGCGAATTAAACTCAGCAAGTATATAAATTCGCGAATTCGCGGTTAAAGTATTTGTCAGTTTTCTGAAAGCCTTCATTCGTGTATTCGTGGCTTAAATATCTCAGCCTATTAAATGTGGGGTTTCGTCATAGTATAAGCCCAAATCGGTGATATCCACAAAGCACAGTGCAAATCCGGGAAATCTGTGTAAATCCGTGCATCCGTGGCAAAAATGCGAAGCCAATTCGTTACACGTTAAGCCACGAATTCACGAATTATGTTCAGCGCGCATGTAAATTCGCGAATTCGCGGTTTGAAAGTGTTTGTCAGCTTTCATAAAAGGCTTCATTCGTGTATTCGTGGCTTAAATCATTAATTCCTAAGATTTCGATATCGTAACAAGTCCAAATCCGTGACATCAAAAAAGCGAAGCGCAAATCCGTGAAATCGGTGAAAATCCGTGTATCCGTGGCAAAAAAAAAGGCGAAGCCGTCAAAAAAACATCACTTTTCGAAAAATTCCCGAAATTCGTAGATAGAATTTTGAACAACGAACAACGAACAACGAACAACGAACAACGAACAACGAACAACGAACAGCGAACAGCGAACACCAACAACGAACAACGAATTTGAAATAATGGCCTACGAAACCAAAACCAAAATCACCCAAGTGCCCGTCGAGCAATTCATCTCGAACCTCGAAGACGAAACCAAAAGAGACGAAGCGCGCCGTCTTGTCGAGCTTTTCGAGGCTGCAACAAAACTTCCGGCGCACATGTTCGGGCCAACGATAATCGCCTTTGGAACTTATCATTACAAATACGATTCCGGGCACGAAGGCGACGCGCCATTGGCGGCATTCGCACCGAGAAAGGCCAATCTGGTGTTCTATTTTTCATCCGAATTCAACGGACGCGAAGCCTTGCTCGAAAAACTCGGCAAACACAAAGTCACCAAAGGCTGCGTTTACGTCAAACGGCTTTCGGACATAGACGAATCGGTTTTGTCGCAAATGATCGTCGCATCGGCGGAACATACCAAAAAAATGTATCCGTAATGCAGGATTTCCTGAGAAAGCATTTTGAGAAGATTATAAAGTTGTCTGACGACGAATTCGCTTTCGTACTGTCACATTTTACCGAAAAATTTCTGCGCAAGGGCGATTTTCTCATCCGCGAAAGCGAACAAAACGTTCCGAATTACTTTATCGTTTCGGGCTTGACCAAACTTTCGGCAAAAGATTCGAACAATACCGAACACGTCGTCACCTTCGCCATGGAAGATTGGTGGGAAACCGACAGTGACGCGTTTTTCAGGCAGACGCCGGCCACGATGCAAGTGCAATGTCTCGAAGACACGGCCGTTTTCTGCCTGACATTCCCAAACTATAGAAAGCTTTGCGACGCTTTGCCCAAAATGCAGCATTTCTTCCTTGAGAAATCGATCGCTTCGCACATTGCCGGCCAAAAACGCATCCTTGCCCTTACGACGATGACTGCCAAGGAACGCTTTGAACAACTTTTGGCGCAGCGTCCGATTTTGTTCCGACGCCTTCCGAAATCACTGCTCGCGTCCTATCTCGGCGTCACCAGAGAAACCCTGAGCCGGCTTTCCTCTTAACATTTCCTATTGCCGAATGTGCGTTTTGTCACGCGCGATTTTTGCGATCGCCACCGAAATTTGTACCATAATTCTAAAACAACGATTATGGAAAAGACACACACCAATCCGTGGAAATGGCAAGACGCAAGAAATTACGTCCAAGCCGTAGAGGTAAAAAACGTGACCGGAACGCTTTACGTATCGGGACAAACCGCGATTTCAGACGATGGGATTTCGAGCGATGCAGACATGAGAACCCAAATTGCACTGGCAATCGCCAACCTCGAAAAAGTCATAACGCAAGCGGGTTACGAAGTGAAAAACATCGCAAGGCTGAACATTTTCACAACGGATCACGACGAGTTCTTCAACGATTTCGACGTGTTCCAGGATTGGGTTTCGGCCAACGGAATCAAGACTACGATCACGTGTCTGCAAGTCGTAAAATTGTTCGAAACCTTGAAAGTGGAGTTGGAGGCGACTGTTGTCAATTAATAATTAATAATTATCAATTGGAACCCAGCTTTTGCCAGATTCCTGATTTTTTCAATTGCGCGATTGCCTGCCCGAGCTTTCCTTCTTCAGCGCCAAAATCGTTCTCATTGCCTTCCAGTTTGAGGATCAGGCGGTCGCCATTGCAATGCTGACGGCTCAAAGTCAGCCCTTTTTTTGGCGCGGGTTCGGCCTTCTCGAAATAAAAAGGTGCCTCGGTTTTGGTCGAATCTGCTTCTTTTTCCCAATTTGTTTCCTGAACGATCATTTCTCCTTCATAGGTCATTTCGATTTTGGAACCTACGATTCTGTAAGTGCCTTTAAGGAAAGAATCGCCTTCGAGGCAATAGGCGATCACGACAAAACGCGAGTCGTCGAGGAATAGAAAGTCCGATCCGCAGCAGTCGCATTCGGCTATGATTTCGCAGGTTTCGGCATTGAATTCCGGTCCGAACGAGAACGCTTTTCCGCTTACGTCAGCAATCGCAAGTGGTTTTTGAGTTGATTCCGATGGCTTTCCTTCGGTATTTTGAACCGATTTTTCTTTGCCGCAACCGATAAAAAGCGACAAAACGGCTAAGGCGACTATTTTTTTCATGGTGAGACGATTCGATAAACCGGATACTGCAAATGCGCTTTTTCGTAATGTTCCGAATGTTTGTAAACCCAGTCGAGTTGCGCTTCGGGGTTTTTGGCGAACTCCGCGTCAGAGGCGCATTTGGCATCCAACTGTGACTTCAAATCTTGATTTTTGCGAAGGATTTCCGCGGCCAGATCTTCGAAAACATAATCGGAAAAACCTTCCTTTTGTTGCAGGATTGTGTCGAAGAAATTCCAGTTGAAAAACGAATCTCCGGCTTCGGGTTCGAGGGTTTCGACGAGATATTTCACGCCTTTTTGCCTTGTCGGATACAAGAAATCGCCAGCTCGGAACTTTACTGTCGCTTTCGCGGACGTGACTTTCGTGTTCCGGTGGTTGTAATGACCTTCGTAAGCGTTAGGATTCGTCTTGTACTCGGCGATTTTATAGCTTTCGACTTCGATTGTCGTATCGTTTTCGATGCGTCTCGACTCGATTCCGTTGGCGGCCAAAAGTTTGTTGACGTTCCACCAGCCTTGCGGAATCACGTAAAATTCCGGAATGACGATTTCTTTTACAGGTTTGTATTCCTTGAAGAACGGAATCGTCTTTTTGAACGGTTTCTTTCTATCGTAGTACAATCTTTCGCCCGTCGTGACGTCGCTCTTCTTATACGAGCCTTCGTATCCGAGAAACTCGAGTTTTTCCACTTTGGCCGAATCGATAGCCCAGGAAATCGGATATTTCGCGCCCGGAACGAATTCCTTGGCGTTTTCGCGACGTCTGGCCTTGATTTCACCCGAATTTTTATCGGCGAAAGCCAAGGTCGAAACCATGAATTCATAAGTCGCCTTGACGCGTTTGTCGTACTTTTTGAGCATGTGCGTCTCGACTACGAATCCGATGGAATTGAAAAGCGAAGTATAACCTGTGGCATATCTTGGCGAATCGTCGAATTGCGCAAACCCGTGTTTGTCAGGCGTTTCGCCCCAAGCATTCACATAAGGCGTGCTTTCGATTTTCTTCTTTTTGAGGTCCGAAACCAGGCTTGGCGTCATTTCCTTGTTGAGATAATCGCCGAGACTTTTGCCCAATCGATTGTGATTGGTCATGATGTAGGTGAGCACATATTGGTAATCGGCTCCGTTGCTGACGTGATTGTCGATAAAAATTTCGGGGTCGAGCAATTGGAAGAATTTCGCGAATCCCCAAGAATTTCCCGTGTCGGCTTTGATGAAATCGCGGTTCAGGTCGTAATTGCGCGAGTTGCCGCGAAAGCCGTATTCTTCGGGTCCGTCCTGATTCACTCTTGTAGTCGAATTCCTGTTGAGGTAACCGCCGATGTTGTAAACCGGAATCGTCGCGAGAATGACGTTCTTAGGTGCTTTGATTTTTCCCGTGGCCAGATCGCGGAATAGCGCCATCGTGGCATCGATTCCGTCGGGTTCGCCTGCGTGGATGCCGTTGTTTATGAGAATGACGGTTTTCTTGTGTTCGGGATCGAAGAAGATTTTGTCGGGATCGAAAATTACGAGTTGCAGCAATTCGCCGCTGTCGTCGGGACGTCCGTCGTTGATTGAAATCGTCTCGAAATTGGCCGCGAGGTCGTCGTAAAACGCCACGACTTGCCCATAAGTCGCCGATTGGTTGCCGTTTCCTTTCTCGAATGGCGTCTTGAAATCTGGTTTTTGTCCGAAGAGAAAAATCGGAAAAAGGAATACTAAGAAAAGTATGTTTCTCATAGGGCCGACTCGGAAACTTTTACATTTAACATTAAGGACATTAAGAACATTAAGAACAATAAGAACATTAAGTTTAATTCTCCAATTGAAATCAAGTTTAAATGAAGCCTGCTATTGGCTTCCCTAATGGACTTAATGAACTTAATGGTTAACTATTTGTTACCTGAAACCCGAACCGCCTCCGGAACCAAAACAGTATAATCACCACCATTCCTCAAAACATCGCGGACGATAGATGAACTGATGTAAGAAGTCTTGGCCGCGGTCAAAAGGAAAACGGTCTCGATTTTTGACAATTGCCTGTTGGTGTGCGCGATGGCTTTCTCGAACTCGAAATCGGCGGGATTGCGAAGGCCGCGAAGTATGAATTTCGCCCCGAGTTTTTTGCAAAGATCGATGGTCAGTCCTTCGTAAGTGATCACGGAAACTTTGGGTTCGTCCTTGAAACTTTCCTCGATGAAGCGAAGGCGTTCTTCAAGGCTGAACATGTATTTTTTCTCGGCATTTACACCAATGGCAACCACGATTTCGTCGAATAGTGGAATGCCGCGTTTGATGATGTCGTAATGTCCGTTCGTGATCGGGTCGAACGAACCCGGGAATATTGCTTTTCTCATGTTGTATCGGATGTCAAAAGTCGCCCTTAGGATGACCTTTCGTTTTGCTATAATCTGCAATCTGTTTCGGAACGTCTGCCACTGCTACTGCTTCTGCCACTGCCACTGCCACTGCTTCTGCTACTGCCACTGCTTCTGCCACTGCAACTATTTCCCGGCCAAAGCCAGTTCGATAGCATTGGTAAACAACTCTTCCAAAGAAATCCCGGCGGCGCGAGCCTGTTGCGGAATCAAGCTTTCAGTAGTCAAACCCGGAATCGTGTTCATTTCAAGCATATGAGGTTCGCCGTCGACGATAATGAATTCGGAACGCGAAAAACCTTTCATCTTCAAGACTTCATAAGCTCTTTTGGCCGTCTGGCGGACTTTTTGCGCGAGTTCATCCGAAATTCGAGCCGGCGTGATTTCCTGTGATTTTCCGAGATATTTGGCCTCGTAATCGAAAAAGTCGTTCTCGGACACGATTTCGGTGATCGGCAAAACGATGATTTCGCCCTGATAATCGATCACTCCAACCGAAACTTCAGTGCCGTCGAGGAAACTTTCTACGATGATCTCGTTGTCTTCCTTGTAAGCGATTTCAATGGCGATGGGCAATTCGGCTTCGGTCTTGACTTTCGAGATTCCGAAACTCGAACCGGATTTGTTCGGTTTCACGAAACATGGAAGTCCGACCTTATTCACGATTTCGAACGTCTCGAAATGATCGCCTTTGTTCAGGTAAAACGAAGTCGCGGTCTTGATTCCGTAAGGTTTCAGCACTGATAGAAGATCGCGTTTGTTGAATGTCAAGGCCGCTTGGTAGTAATCGCAGGAATTCTGCGGAATTCCCAAAAGCTCGAAATAGGCCTGGAGCAATCCGTCTTCACCCGGAGTGCCGTGAATGGCGTTGAAAACCGCGTCGAACTTGACTTTTTCGCCGTTTACGACAACCGAGAAATCGTTTCGGTCGATCGGGAATTCCTGATTGTTTTCATCCACATAAACCCATTTTTCCCTGAAAATATGGATGCGATACCCGACGTAGCGCGTTTTGTCCAAATAGTCGTAAACCACGTTGCCGCTTTTTAGGGAAATTTCAAATTCACTCGAATAACCGCCCATCACAATGGCAATTTTTTTCATCTGTATTCGTTTTAGGTTCAAAGTTGGTGTCGGATTTCCGGATAAACCCAGATGCACGGCCAACTCAGGCACTTCGCACTCCGCACTCCGGCACTCACCCCAAAATTAACCTTTTTTTCCATTGGTCTCATTTCATATCTTTGCGCAAATCCATTTTTGATGAGTCTTAAACAATACTTGACCAGCCGCGTTTTCGCCTTGCAGATGCTGGCCGCCGTAGTTATCCTTTTCGTCCTCGGTTATCTGCTCATGCACTGGCTGACTTTTACCACAGATCACGGGAACGAGATCACGGTGCCAGATTTGCGCAAGCTCACCGAAACCCAGGTCGAGGAAAAACTCGATGCCGTCGATTTGGATTACGTCGTTTTGGACAGCGTCGATTTCGTGAAGGATTATCCGAAACACAGTGTCGTTACGCAAGATCCGGCTCCGGGCATGAAAGTCAAGGAAGACCGAAAGATTTATGTGAAGATCAATTCGTCCGGATTCACGTCAATCAAAATGCCAGATCTTATCGAGAAGACTTACAGACAAGCCATTCCGACCCTTTTGGCGCTCGGTTTGGTCGAAGGAAAAATCACCTACAAGCCCTATCTGGGGAAAGACATGGTTCTCGAAATGCGCTACAATGGCAAGAAAATCAAGCCCGGCGACAAGATTTGGAAGTCGTCCAAGATCGATTTGGTACTCGGAGACGGAAAAGTAGGTTTTGAAGAACAGGAAGACGAGCAAGACAGCACGTCCTCAAAATCGTCGGCAACACCGAAAACAGATGAGTAACCAAGATTTCGACCTCGAAGGCCAGGAGGAAAGCCAGGAACTTTTTGAACATTTCAGATTCGATGTCCCAAAAGGACAAGCTTTGGTGCGAATCGACAAATATCTCACCGGACTCATTCCGAACGCTACGCGAAACAAAGTCCAGAATGCGGCTGACAACGGCGACATTTACGTAAACGACGTTCCGACAAGATCGAACTATCGCGTAAAACCCGGCGATGTGTTGCGCGTTTTGCTCTCGCATCCGCCTTTCGAAAACAGGATCGATCCCGAAAATATTCCGCTCGATATCGTTTATGAAGACGATTCTCTGATCGTATTGAACAAGCCCGCCGGACTTGTCGTGCATCCCGGACACGGCAACTACACCGGAACTTTGGTCAATGCTTTGGTCTACCATTTCCAGCATTTGCCGATGAATTCGAGCAATCGTCCGGGTTTGGTCCATCGAATAGACAAAGATACATCCGGACTTTTGGTCGTGGCCAAAACCGATACCGCACTCGCCAATCTCGCGGCCCAATTCGAGTTCAAGACTTCCGAGCGCGAATATGTGGCTTTGGTTTGGGGAAATGTGAAAGAAGATTCGGGCACGATCGAAGGAAACATTTCACGCCACACGCGCGATCGCATGCAAATGGCGGTTTTTGAAGGCGAAGACATCGGGAAACCGGCCGTCACGCATTACAAAGTGCTCGAGCGTCTGGGTTACGTGACTTTGGTTTCTTGCCGACTCGAAACCGGCCGCACGCACCAGATTCGCGTGCACATGAAATACATCGGGCACACGCTTTTCAACGACGAACGATACGGCGGCTCGCAAATCCTCAAGGGAACGACTTTCACCAAATACAAACAATTCGTCGATAACTGCTTTAAGGTTTGTCCGCGTCAGGCGTTGCATGCCAAGACTTTGGGTTTCAAACATCCGGTAACGGGCGAATGGATGCGTTTCGATACGGAATTGCCGGCCGACATGAAAGCCTTAATCGAGAAATGGCGCACTTATTCTTCTGCTGCGAAGGTCGATTTTGAGGACGAGGAAGACTGATCTTACATTTTAGTTTTTTTGAACCATTAAGACCATTAAGACCATTAAGACCATTAAGACCATTAGGAACATTAAGGTCTTTATTTCTTATGGCTTCCGCGGATGAGCTGCCAATTCAGTACATACGGAACTCCGCAAAACAAATTCGTGCATTCGTGGCCAAAACCATATGAAAATTTTGGCCACGAATGCACGAATCGATTACGGGCAAAATCTTTTGAATCTGGAACGCGAGCAATGAGAAATCGCAATTCGTGAAATACGATTGACGAAAATAGACATCCGGGTCGGTGAAGATCCGTGAAATCGTTGGCCAAAAATCAGAAGCAAGGAATATCGGGACGAAAAACCTGCAACCGTATTATCTTTACGGAAAACATCGGCCATGAAATACTTGTTGTTGCTAACGCTTTTCGCATCATTCGCGGCAAAATCCCAAAAAGTTGTGTTTCTAGAAAAAGCCGACACCATCCAAAAACCAGAATACCAAATCTTCATCTACATAGACGACAAGACCGATTTAGCGGACGTGGTTTACGTTGGAAAAATCAAAGCGACCGGCGAACTCAAAGACGTTTCGGGCCTGTTCAACAGCATCAAGGCGAGTGCCCAAAAAGTAGGAGCGACGGCTTTCAAATTCGAGAGTTTCCAAAAAACAGATGCCGAAAATGGCGAACTCGTGTTGTCGGTTTATTTTGTCGAAGGCGATTTTTTCGACCGGAATTTCCTGAATATTCCGGCCAACAGGATTTTCATCTTCGGAAGTCCGGACTTGTCTGATAACAAATCGCAGGGCTACAAACTCGACGGCAAAAAGTACGAGATCGAAAGCGGCAAATTCCAGCAATTCGACATTCCCGAAAATAAGGAAATCAAGATCGTAAAAGGCGGAATCACGGGAATGGCGGTTTGGGTCAAGCGAAATGCGTCGGGTTATTCCTCGTTTTTCGGATTCTCGGGAATTGGCGTGAACCAAGTTGGAATTACTGCGGGCGGTGGCGGCGGAATCAGCATCAACACCGGCACGATCCATCGGATTGAACCGAATCTAGCCTTGGCTTTGCTTCGGATTTATACCGAGAAAAAATAACGTTTCCACCTATTTTTCACTTCAAAGGAAATGCTTGCGGTTGGAAAGTCCGCGGCAAGTCGTTATTATTTTTTGTCCGCCGATTTTAAGGATGAATCTTTTTAACCGCGAATTGGCGAATTATTTTCAAATCAGAAGATGAAATTCGCGAATTCGCGGCTGAAAAATAATCTTTGGCGAATGGATTTTTTATCTCCGGATTTTGATGGGGCAAATCTTTTGAACCGCTAATTAGCGAATTCGTTTTCAAATCAGAAGATGAAATTCGAGAATTCGCGGCTGAAAAGTAATCTTTGGCGAATGGATTTTTTGTCTGCGGATTTTGATAGGGCAAATCTTTTTAACCGCTAATTGGCGAATTCGTTTTCAAATCAGAAGATGAAATTCGCGAATTCGCAGCTGAAAAATAATCTTTGGCGAATGGATTTTTTGTCTGCGGATTTTGATAGGGCAAATCTTTTTTACCGCTAATTGGCGAATTCGTTTTCAAATCAGAAGATGAAATTCGCGAATTCGCGGCTGAAAAGTAATCTTTGGCGAATAGTTTTTTAAGCCGCAGAGATTTGCAGACACGAGTTGTCCGATCAAAACGAACTGGACGAAAGCGAAGTATGGCAAAAAATCCGCGGCAAAAAATCCGTGGAGGAAAAGGAAATTTGTAGCATCCGAAGCAAAACCGAAATTGCCACACTTCGTATCTTAGCCAAACAATCCAAACCAATGAAAATCGTCATTTCCCCAGCCAAAACACTCGATTTCGAATCTGAACTTCCATCAAAACGCCACACGCAATCGGCGTTTTTGACCCAAAGCCGAAAAGTCCACAAGGAGCTCAAGTCCAAAAAACCGAAAGAACTCATGGAATTGATGGACATTTCAGACAAGCTCGCCGATCTGAACTGGCAAAGGAACAAGGCCTGGAAAACGCCGTTCACAGCCGAAAATGCGCGTCCGGCAATGTATGCTTTTCACGGTGACGTTTACATCGGGCTTGATGCGTACACGATTCCTGCCGATAAAATAGACGACTTGCAACACAAACTGCGAATCCTGTCGGGACTTTACGGATTGCTCAAACCGCTAGATCTGATCCAACCTTACAGACTCGAAATGGGCACACAACTTCCTATCGGCGAGGATAAAAACTTGTATGCTTTCTGGAAAGAAACGCTTACCAAAGCGCTGAACAAAGAACTCAAAAAAGGAGAACTTTTCGTGAATCTGGCCAGCAACGAATATTTTTCTGCCATCGATACAAAAGCGCTCAAGGTGCCCGTGATAACGCCCGAATTCAAGGATTATAAAAACGGGAAACTGTCGATTGTCAGCTTTTTTGCCAAGAAGGCCAGAGGCATGATGGTGCGTTTCATCATCGATACGAATGCCGAAACCGTCGACGATTTGAAGGGCTTCAATTATGACGGATACTCGTTTGACGCGAATTTGTCTACCGGAAATAGTTTGGTTTTTACCAGATGATCTAACATTGAGGATAATACGGTATCTTTCGGGAAACGACTGAAAGATGAAAAGAAGGAATTTCGTACTTACGACGCTTTTGTCGCTTCCTGGATTGGCTTTGGCGAAGTTCTGGGATTTCAAGAAAAGCGAAAGACCCAAAAAGGGCATTTTGATCAGAGCCAACGAAAGCCGTTTTGACGGAAAACAAAAAACGGTCAAGAACGTAATCGGTCGATGCCTGATTTCCGCAGCTGATACGGAAGGTGAACTGCTGATTGTCGCGCCTGGAGAAAAAACGTTCGCCTTCAAAGGCGGTCCGCCATTGCACATACACAAGTTTCAGGACGAAATCTTTTTCGTTTCGAGCGGGGAATTCCTGATTCAGGTTGACAAGGACATCTTCGCGGTAAAAACAGGCGATACGGTTTTTATTCCGAGAGGCGTTCCTCACACGTTTGCCAATCCGATAGCCAACAATCCCGGAAGTTTGATTTCGATACACCAACCGGCCGGAAAGAACGAAGAGTTTTTCAAATACCTTTGCACTTACGAAAAAATGCCAGATTATGAGATCGATCCCGATTCGCCTGTCGTGGGCGCTCCGATAAAGTTATAGGTTTTAAAATCCAAAATCCAAAACTGCAGCTCAAAATTCGACAATTGGAATCGAAGCCAAAAACTAAAACCCCAAACACCAAAAAGCGTTCAAAGCCAATTGGAATTTGGGATTTGGAAAATGGAATTTCAAAAAAAAACCGCCATTGCTGACGGTTCTTTCTCTATTTTAACTCGAGCTCGAGTTCTTCGATGTCTCTTAAGCTTTCGGTCGTGATCTTTCGCTGGTTTCGCGAGAGTTCGTAAAGCGCGTCCACACCTTTTTGGGCGTTTCGATCGACTTTTGAGATCTTTTGGGTGAACACATCCAATTTGCTCGCATCTGCCGAATCGAGTTTCGGTTTGAGCTGATTCACGAATTCCATAAACTCCGGAACTACGTTGCTGTTTTGGTCGTATTCCGACTTCAGGTCTTCGAACGATTCGTTGATCTCTTTGCTGAGGTCGTTCGAATAATACTCACTCATCCTGCGGACCTCGCGGATAATTTTCTTGATATTGTTTCCGAATAGTCCCATTTGTTGGTTGTTTTTTTGTCTTGGAGGAATCTCAAATATAGGCAAAAATTAAAGCCGGAATAACTTTTTGGTCATTATTTTTTAACATCGGAGGCTGAAAATCAATGCATTGCCTCTGACATATCGACTTTGTTCTTGCTCTTTTTCACCAGCAAAATTACGGGAATACAGCACAAAAACAACAGTCCGAGGTAAAGAAAAATATCCATGTAAGACATGACTGTCGCCTGTTTCATGACCGCGCCTTCCAAGGCCTGATACGCTTTTTGAAGCGACTCGTTGAAAGAGAAACCTTTAGCCTCAAAACCTTGCTGTATTTGGGAAACGCGAGTAGCGACGCTCGGTCTCGAAGGATCGAGATTGGCCACAAGGTCGACTCTGTGCGATTGCGTGAATCTCGTGATGAAAGTCGTGATGATCGCGATTCCGAAAGAGCCGCCAAGCTGACGCATCATTCCGGTGAAAGCAGCGCCTTCCCCGATATGTTTTCCCTTCAAGGTCGAAAGCGACATGGTGGTAATCGGTACGAAAAGCAGTCCAAGTCCGATTCCGCGCATGATCAACGGCCAAAAGAAGTGTTCGGCTCCCGTGTCAGGCGTCATGACGTTGTACATCCAGAAGGTGAAAAGGAAGAAAACCCCGAATCCGATGGCGACCAATCGTGTTTGCGGCACGCCGTTCTGGATCATTTTTCCGATGATAGGCATCATGAATGCGGTCGTAAGCGAGCCCGGAATCAGCAATAACCCGGCTTCTGTCGCCGTCCAACCCAAAATCTGTTGTGTGTAGATTGGAATTACCAAAGTCGATCCATAAAGCCCGAATCCGAGAATGAAACACATCACGGTTCCGACGCGCAAATTGCTGTCCTTGAGAACGCTGAGGTTCACGATCGGATATTTGTAAGTCAACTCGCGCCAAATGAAAGCAAGTAATCCCAAAACCGAAACAATGCTCAAGATCACGATCAGCGGCTCGTCGAACCAATCATCCTGTTGTCCGTGTTCGAGCACGAACTGAAGCGATCCGATAAAAGAAATCAGGAAAACGATGCCCCACCAATCGACTTGGCTCGCCTTGAGTTTTTCGGCATATTTCGGACTTTTCACGAAAGTAAGCGTGAGGAAAGTCGCGATGATTCCCAGCGGGATGTTGATGTAGAAAATCCACGACCAATCCCAGTTGTCGGTAATCCAACCGCCAAGCGGCGGACCAAGCGTAGGGCCGACGATCACGCCCATCCCGTAAATCGCCTGCGCCATCCCGCGTTTTGCCAACGGATAAGATTCGGTAATGATCGTTTGTGCCGTCACGAGAAGCGCACCGCCTCCCATTCCCTGAATGAAGCGGAAGGCGACGAGTTCCCAAATGTTTGTTGCGTTTCCGCAGAGAAATGAGGCTATGGTAAAAATGATGATCGAGGCCGCGAAATAGTTGCGACGCCCGAATTGTTGCGAAAGCCAGCTAGTAAGAGGAATCACGATGACGTTCGCGATCGCGTAGGCCGTGATAACCCAGGCAACATCGGTCAAGGTCGCGCCAAGTGAACCTCGCATGTGTGTCAAAGCCACGTTCACTATAGTCGTATCGACAATCTCGAGCAAGGCGCACATGACAGCCGTAACGGTGATGATCACGCGCCGAAAGCCGTATTCTACGAGGTCGTCGGGATTTTGGGTAATGGTTTGGGCAGACATTGTGATTGGTAATTAATAATTATTAATCAATAATTGATAATTGAGCTTTATCCGGCTGCCCGTTTTTAGCTTTCTTGCAAACAACCGGTTTTGTAACGCGCCCAAAGAGCTTCCTGCGGTCGCTTTTGGGCGCGAACAAAACCAGGTTGTTTTCTGCGAAAGGCTAACCACTTGCATCCGGGCTGGGAATTGTTCTTTGTTCGAAACTATTTGTTGTATGTTCTTTGGTCGGCAAATGTCCAGAGCGGGTTGGCTTTGAGTTTGCTTTTTTGCTTGGGAGCGAAGTTTTTAACTTCGCGAGGCGTGTGACCGAGTCTGTGACTCGGAAAAAAACTCAGGCACTCAGGTACTTTTTCACTCAGGATCCCTTTACTTCAAATGCACATCGACCTCAACATTCATCCCGGGACGCAAACTCTTGAGTTTCTCGGCTTGTTCCTTATTGTTCAAAGCGATTTTCACAGGCAGACGCTGCACGGTTTTCACAAAGTTTCCAGTCGCGTTATCGGGCGGAAGCAACGAAAAACGAGCTCCGGTAGCAGGCGAGAAAGAAACCAGTTCACCTTCGAATTCGGTATCGGGATAAGCGTCGACTTTCACGGTAACTTTTTGCCCAATGACCATTTTGTTCAACTGTGTTTCTTTGAAGTTGGCCACAACCCAAGTTTCCTGATTGTTGATGATGTAGAACAAAGATTGTCCCGGGGCGACCAGTTGTCCCGGTTGCACGTTGATCTTCGAAACCTGTCCATCGACCGCCGCCGTGACTATCGTGTAGCTTTCGTTCAATTGGGCAGCCGCCAAAGCCGCTTTTGCACGCTCGATGTTCGCCGCGGCAACTTCGGTCTGCTTGCCTGAAACCGTACTTCTGGCCTGGCTCACCGATTTTTGGTAAGAACTCGCGCGTTGTTGGTCTTGCAGGATTTTCACCTGGTTTTTGGCTTCGAGGAAAACCGCTTCGGCTTGCTCGAACTGCTGTTTGGTGATCGAACGCTTGTCGTACAAAATCTTGTATCGGTCGTAGTCCTGTTGTGCGCGGGTCAATCTAATCTTCGCCGATTCGATGTTTCCGCCGGCACTTTGCACGTTGGCTTCCGAAACCGAAACTCCGGCAGAAGCGCTTCCCACATCGGCTTTCGAAACCGCGAAATTCCCTTCGGCAGCGAGCAAGGCCGCTTTGGCGTCTTCCACGCGAACCACGTAATCCTTGTCGTCGATCGTAAACAAAGTATCGCCTTTTTTCACGTAATCGTTGTCCTTCACGAAAACCTTGGTCACATAACCGGAAACACGCGGAATGATCGGGTTCATGTTCTTCTCGATCTGTGCGTCATCAGTAGATTCGTGAGACAGGGAATGGATGTATTTGTAGATCCCGAAAGTTCCGCCCACGAGGATCAGCACTCCGAAAATCAACATGAATTTCTTGTTTGTCTTTTTCTTTTCGACTTGTTTCTCTTCTTTCATGACGAAATATTAGTTGAGTTTGAATGATTGGGTTAATTGTCCGTTGGCTTCGAGAAGCTCGTAATATTTAAGGACGATGTTGGCTTGGGAATAAGCGACGTTTATCTTGGCGTTCAAATCGTCTACGTCGGCTTCGAGCAAATCGTTCGTATCGACGAGCCCGTTGTCATATTTGTCCTTGACGATCCTGAAATTCTCATCGGCTTGACCGACAGCCTCGTTGTAAACCTTGTCCTGTTTGAGCGAAAGTTGATAGTCTTCGTTGGCACGAACGACTTCCTGTTTGATCTCGTCTGTCAAAATCGCCTGTTGTTGCTCGAGTTCGGCAGTGCGGCTTTTTGCGGCCTTGACCGAACTTCCGTTCTTGAAGATCGAACTGATGTTGTAAGAAAGCCCGACACCAACATTCATAGCGTTCTCGATTCTCACGACATTCTGCAGATCGGCGAAGATGTAACCGCCGGTAAGTGCCAACGTTGGATAATAATCGGCTTTGGCCACTTTAACCTCGTCCTCGGAAGCCTTTTTGGCATAGCTCAGAGCCTCGAGGTCTTTTCGGCTTTCGATCGCCTGACCTTCGGAATTCAAACGCATCTCGAAAACGTCGCGGTCGATGTTCTCGGGCGTAACCTGCATTTGCGTTCCGGCCGGCAATTTCAGCAATGTCACGAGATAGTAGTTGATCACGCGTTCGTTCTTTTCGGCTTCGTCGAGTGAAATCTGAACGCGGGATTGCGCCAATTGGGCTTTGAGCAGATCGTTTCTTGCGATGAGTCCGTTTTCTTCCATGTTGGTGAAATCGGTCACGCGCTGTTTTTGGCTTTTGATGCTTTCGCGCAAGAGTTCGATCGACTTCTGCACTTTGTAAAGATCGGCGTAATATTGCACGACTTCCATCGCGACTTGCTCTTTCGAATGCGCGGCATTAGCTTGTTCCGATCTGTATCGGTTTTCGCTCGATTTGATGCTGTTGCGAAGTTTTCCACCAGAAAAAATCGGCACAGACAAATTCGCCTGGCCCAAGATCAATTGGTTCACTTTGGGTGAAGAAGCGCCTTCTTGGGTGTCTTCTCCGCTGTTGGATTCACTCGAGCTTTTGAGGTTGATGTCGGCATTTGTCAAGCGCATGTACTGTCCGGAAATCTTCAAATCCGGATACTGGTTCATCTTGACCGATTGCGTTTCGAAACTTGCGGTAGTGACTTTGGTGTCTGCCAAAACCGCCTGATTGCTGTTGGTCACGGCCATTTTCACGGCTTCGTTCAAAGACAGGCTTTTCTTTTGCGCCTGAAGTTGCGAAGCGGCTAAAAACAACACGACCAAACCGAGAATCTTACTGATTTTCATTTTTGAGCAGGGCTTTTATTACTTGTTTGATATAAGGGATAAGGTTGTTCTTGACGTAATTGTCGAAGTCGCGATCGGTTTTGAGGTGGAGCATTTCCTCATAGAAAATTCGCGTGTTGGTAAAGTGGAAGTACGTTCCCAAAACCGTCGTGGGAAGCAAATGCACGGGAATGTCCTGTTTGAATTGTCCCGTTTTCTGGCCTTCCTCGACAATCTGCCTAATCAGGTTGAGGTTGCGCAACTTGACTTCATTGAACTGTTGGATCGAAAGATTGCGCTGCGAATTCAGCACTTCGGAATGGATGATCTTGTAAATGCAGCGGTTCTTGTTGACGCGCGTGATGTAGAGATCGATAAGGCGCTCCATTTTTTCCCAAGGGTCGACCTGAAGTTTGAGCAAGGTCGTGAGTTGGAGTTCCATGTCGCTCGTTCTTGACAAAATGAGCGACTCGAGCATTTTTTCCTTTGAACCGAAGTAGTACGAAACCATGGCCACGTTGATGTGCGCCTCTTTGGCGATATCGCGTATGGAAGTTCCGTCGAAGCCTTTTTCCGCAAAAAGCTTTTCGGCCACCAGCAAAATCTGCATTTGTTTTTCGTTCAATTCTGACATTTCTTCGTTCGGATTACGATGCAAAATTAAACGCTTGTTTAAGTTAAACGTTTGTTTAGTTTTTGGTTTAACTTTTCTTTAACAGATTCAAACGTTTTAGTGGAAATTTTGTACGAAATGGGAGATGGTTTCCAGACCGTTTTTTTCGATGTGTCGGATGAATGCCGAACCAACGATCGCGCCTCGCGTAAACTCCGTAGCCAATTCAAAAGTAGACTTGTCGTGGATGCCAAAGCCGGTCACGAGCGGATTTTTGAGTTTCAAGTTCGAGACTCTTTTGAAATAATCCGATTGTTTTTGTCCGAATTCCGAAGCATTTCCGGTAATCGCCGCCGATGAAACCAAATAAATAAAGCCGTCCGAAACCGAGTCGATCTGACGGATCCTTTCGTTCGAAGTTTGTGGCGTCACAAGGAAAACCATCGGAATTCCGTGCGATTCGAACATCGATTTGTGGTCCGAAACGTAAACGTCGACAGGCAAATCGGGCACGATCAGTCCGTCGATTCCAACCTCGGAACATTTCTCCAGAAAATTTTCAACGCCAAATTGCAACATCGTATTGAAATAGCCCATGATCATCAAAGGGATATCCACGCTTTCGCGGATGTTTCGCAGTTGGTCGAACAACAATTTGGCCGTCATGCCATTTTCTATCGCAACCGTAGAACTGTGTTGGATCACCGGGCCATCGGCCAAAGGATCGCTGAAAGGCAGTCCGATCTCGACAAAGTCAACGCCCGATTTTTCGAGTTCGGAAATGATTTTTGTGGTGTCGTCCAAATTCGGGAAACCGGCCGTAAAGTATACGGAAAGAAGCTTTTTGTCCGAATGGAATAGGTTGGAAAGTCTTTTCATTGTTTCGTTATGAAAGTATTTTTTTGCACGGATAACGAACTAATTTTTAGGGAATTAGTGCATCCGCGCTTAGATTAACTGAATTTATATTGACTGAATACGGCTATGAAAAACCTTAATTTTCTTAACGATCTCAATGGTCCAAAATGACTTGAACGTTATTCCTAAATATTGAAATGTTTGATGTAAGTCGCCAGATCCTTATCGCCACGACCTGACAAACAAACCACGACGACATCGTCCGGATCAAAACTCATTTTTTCGAGAACAGCTAAAGCGTGCGCGCTTTCAATCGCGGGAATGATGCCTTCAAGTCGGCACAATTCAAGTCCGGCTTTCATCGCCTCGTCATCGGTCGCCGACAAAAAATCAGCGCGCCCCGAAGCGAACAAATGTGCGTGCAAAGGCCCGATTCCGGGATAATCCAAACCCGCCGATATCGAGTAAGGCTCGGTGATTTGCCCGTCTTCGGTCTGCATCAAAAGCGTTTTGCTTCCGTGGATGATGCCCGGTTTTCCAAGCATCGAAGTCGCCGCACTTTCACCGGAATCGACTCCGTGACCGGCGGCTTCAACCGCGACCAATTTCACGTCAGGATCGTCAAGAAAATGGTAGAAAGCGCCCGCAGCGTTGCTTCCGCCGCCAACGCAAGCCAGCACATAATCTGGTTTTTCGCGCTTTTCCTTGTCCAGAAGTTGCTTGCGGATTTCCTCTGAAATAACCGACTGGAAACGCGCCACCAAATCTGGATAAGGATGCGGCCCAACGACCGATCCGATCAAATAATAAGTGTTTTCAGGATTTGCGATCCAGTCGCGGATCGCCTCGTTCGTGGCATCTTTCAATGTTCTCGAACCCGATTTGGCCGGACGCACCTCGGCTCCAAGCATTTTCATGCGGGCCACATTCGGAGCTTGGCGTTCCATATCGATTTCGCCCATGAAGACGATGCATTCGAGATTCGCCAAAGCACAAACCGTCGCGGTCGCAACGCCGTGTTGACCCGCGCCGGTTTCAGCGATGATGCGCGTTTTTCCCAAGTGCCTGGCCAGCAAGATCTGTCCGATCGTGTTGTTGATTTTGTGGGCGCCCGTGTGGCACAGATCTTCGCGTTTCAGGTAGATTTTCGCTCCGTATTTTTGCGAAAGGCGAGATGCGAGATACAGCGGCGTCGGGCGGCCGGCGTAGTCTTGCAACAAATCGCGGAACTGCTTCTGGAAGTCGTCGGTTTGGCAGATCTTGAGGTAATTTTCTCGCAATTCTTCTACGTTCGGATACAACATTTCGGGCACGAAAGCGCCTCCAAAATCTCCGTAAAAACCATTTTTGTCTACTGCATATTTCATTGTAACTCGTTTTTGAAGTTGGCGATTGCCGATGCGTTTTTCACTCCGGGTTCGATCTCGAATTTGCTGTTGATGTCGATCGCGTAAATTGGAAATGTCAGGTTTTTCAAGGCTTGAACAGAATCGGGCGCAATTCCGCCGCTTAGCAAGACCGGTTTTTGTCCGGCGTAATTTGCAAGCAGCTTCCAATCGAAAACCAACCCGTTTCCACCGGGGTTTTTGCCTTTGGTGTCGAACAGGAAATAGTCGCAACTGGCTTCGTATCTGTCCAAAATCCCAAAATCGAAATCTTCGTCGACCGAAAAAGCTTTGATGATTTCGATCGTTCCGGATTTCAGTTCGCGACAAAAAGCGGGCGACTCGCTTCCGTGCAATTGGATCAGATCCAGATCGTATCTGTCGATTTTTGCTCGAATTTCCGCTTCGGATGCATCCACGAAAACACCGACTTTTTTAATGGATCCGGACAAATTTGGCAAATCCCCATCAAAATATCTCGCCGACTTTTCCCAGAAAATAAAGCCCATGAAATCGGGAAGGAGTGAGGCGACCGCCGTCATATTAGCCTTGTCTTTCATGCCGCACACCTTGATCTTCATCGCGCCAATGTTTGCATTTCTTCCATGAAATTCTTAGCGGCCAAACCGGGATTTTCGTGTTTCATGAAGTGTTCGCCCATGAGAAAGCCTTGATAGCCCGAAGCTCGCAAAGCATTCACGGTGTCGGCACTGTCGAGCCCGCTTTCTGACACCTTCACGAACTCGCTCGGAATGTGCTCGGCCAATTCGTGGCTTACATCAACGTCGACGACAAAATCCTTGAGATTGCGGTTGTTCACGCCAACGAGCGAAATTTCGGGACAGATCGATCTCTCAAATTCTTCTTTGGTTCTGACCTCGAGCAAAATTTCCATGCCCAAAGACATCGCCAAAACCGATAGATTCTTGATCTCGAAAGGTTTCAGCATGCAAGCCAGCAGTAAAATCGCATCGGCTCCGGTCGATTTCGATTCCACGATCTGGTATTCGTCCAAAATGAACTCCTTTCGCAGCAATGGTGTCGAAACAGCGGCTCGCGTCATGAGAATATCGTCGACGCATCCGCCAAAATAAGTCATGTCGGTCAACACGGAAATCCCGCAAACGCCGGCGTTCGCATAACCTGTCACGACATCGGCTACAGGCAGATTCTGGTTGATGTTCGGGCGCGATGGCGAACGTCTTTTGTGTTCGGCGATGATTCCGAAGTCACTCGTCACAAGCGCATCGGCAAGCGAAAACGTCGGACGTTTGAAAAGTTGTGTGTTCTCGAGCAGCGGTCGCGAGACGACCTTTTTGCGCAACTCGACCTCCCGGGCCTTGTTGGCAGCGATTTTTTCTAGAATGTTCATTTGGTCAACTGTTGGATGTGGTATAAAGTATGCAAGGCCTTTCCTGATAAAAGTGCCTCGTGAGCCGTTTCAAACGCTTGTTTTTTGTCGGTATTGTGCAGGAGTTCCAAAGCAAGTGCCGCATTCGCGCACACAACATCGTTTTGGGCTTTCGTGCCTTTTCCTTCGAGGATATTCCTGAAAATGGAAACGGCTTCCTCGACTGTATTTCCGCCGTATATGTCGCTTTCGCGGATTTGTTCCAGCCCGAAATCGGAAGGTGAAAAAATCGAATCTTCTTTTTTGGAAATCACTTTGGTTTTACCCGTGAGCGAAATTTCGTCGTAGCCGTTCAAATCGTGGAGTACGCGGAAATTCACATCGGTTTCCTGGAGAAGATAGCCATACATTCTGGCAAGCTCAAGATTGAAAACACCCGACAGCTGATTCTTCGGAAAGGCCGGATTCACAAGCGGCCCAAGCAGATTGAAAAACGTCTTGACACCCAAATCCTTGCGGATCGGTCCCACGTTTTTCATCGCCGGATGGAACAAAGGCGCATGCAGGATCGCGATGTTCGCCTCGTCGATGCAGCGTTTTATCACGCTCTCGTCGTTGGTGAATTTCACGCCCAGGGCTTCCATGACATTGCTCGACCCGGAAACCGAAGAAACGCCGTAATTGCCGTGTTTGGCGACTTTCACGCCGCAACTTGCCACGACCAACGACGCCAAAGTCGAAATGTTGAACGTGTTCTTGCCGTCGCCGCCCGTTCCGCAAAGGTCGATCGTGTCGAAATCGGACAAATCGATCCTGATGCACAAATCGAGCAACGCCTGACGAAAACCGGAAAGTTCGGCGATCGTGATCGGGCGCATCATGTAAACCGTGAGGAAAGATGCGATCTGGGCTTGGTTGTGCGCTCCGTTCGAAATCGAGGTCAGCACGTCGTAGGCTTCGGTCTGCGATAAAGTTTCGTGGCCAAAAAGCCTGTTGAGTATAGTTTTCATGGGATTCTGATTGGATTGGAACTGATTTTCGTCTGTCAGCTCTCAAGCCAATTTTTGAGGATCGATTTCCCGTGAGGCGTCAAAACGCTTTCGGGATGGAATTGCACGCCTTTCACGTCATAAACCGAATGGCGCAGCGACATGATCTGTCCGTTTTCGTCTATCGAAGTCGCGATCAGCGCATCGGGCAACTTTGCATCGACAACCCAGGAGTGATACCGTCCGACCTCGATTTCGGAATCCAGATCCTTGAACAAAGCTTCGTTCCTGTCGACGATTTTTACCTTGGTGGAAACGCCGTGAAAAACCGAATCGAGATTCACGAGCGATCCGCCATAAACCTCACCAATGGCTTGCTGGCCAAGGCAAACGCCCAAAATGCTCTTGTCTTTTCCGTATTCGCGGATCACATCTTTGAGCAAACCGGCCTCATCCGGAATTCCGGGACCGGGCGAAAGCAAAATCTTGTGGAACTGCGCCACTTCCTCCAAATCGAATTGGTCGTTTCTGAAAACCGTGATTTCGGCCCCAAGATCTTCGAGGTAATGCACCAGATTGTAGGTGAAGGAATCGTAATTGTCTATGATAAGGACTTTCATGTGGTAGGAAGCTAAATGTAGTGAAAAATGTTTGTTTAGATTGATTCTGCCGATGCAATCGCTTTTTCGAGTGCGGCCAGTTTGTTGTAAGTTTCCTGAAGTTCCGATTTTTCGTCAGATGCGGCCGTGATTCCGGCTCCGGCCTGAAAATGCAAAGTATTGGCTTTGCTCAGGAAAGTCCGGATCATGATGGCGTGGTTGAAATTGCCGTCGAAATCCATGAAACCGATCGCGCCGCCGTAAAAACTCCGGTTGCGGTTCTCGAGACTTTCGATGAGCTGCATGGCGCGGTGTTTTGGCGCTCCCGACAGTGTTCCGGCCGGAAAAGTGTCGGCGACGGCTTGCAACGTTCCGTTCTGGTTCTTGAGTTTTCCAGTGACTTTGGATACAAGGTGGATTACGTGCGAAAAAAACTGCAGTTCGGCATATTTCTCGACGGTTACTTCGGATGCATTTCGGCTCAAATCGTTTCTGGCCAGATCGACCAGCATGACGTGTTCGGCGTTTTCCTTTTTGTCTTCAGACAGTGCGCGCGCCAAAATCGCGTCTTCTTCGTCGTTTCCGGTGCGTTTGAAAGTTCCCGCGATAGGATGGATTTCGGCTTTTCCGTTCTCGACGACGAGTTGCGCTTCGGGCGAAGACCCAAAAATGCGGAAGTTCCCGTAGTCGAAAAAGAAAAGGTAAGGCGACGGATTGATGCTTCTCAAGGCGCGATAAACGTTGAAATCGTCACCTTTGAACGCTTGTGAAAACCGACGCGAAAGCACAAGCTGGAAAACGTCGCCGCGCTGGCAATGCGATTTGGCTTTCGCGACGAGTTCGAGATAATCGCTTTCTGGAATATTTGCCGTCTTTTCGCCCGATTTTGTGAATTTGTATTTCGGGAGCGAGCTGTTTTGGAGCAATCCGAGAATTTCTTCAAGATTGGAATTTTCGTCGAGCGAATGGCAGAACAGATAAGCCTCGTTTCGGAAATGGTTTATGGCAATGACGTTCCTGAAAAACGAATACTGCAGATCGGGAATTTCGAGGTCGCCGTCTTTTTTGGCGATTTCCACTGATTCGAAATAGCGCACGCTGTCATAGGCAATATAACCGAAAAGTCCGCCCTGAATGCATTTGTGGTGGGTTTTTGCCAATTCGAATCTCGACGAAAAACCCTGGATTTTTTGCATCAGATTGTCGGAAGCGGAAAGCTTTTCTGAAAGTATTTTTCCGTCGGGAAATTCCTGTCGCAACTCGCCGTTCTCGACTTTCACCGAAGCGATCGGATCACAACAGATATACGAGAAACTGTTCTTCCCGGCCTGGAAATCGGAACTTTCGAGCAGGATTGAATTGGCGAAACGGTCGCGCAGCTTGAGGTAAACTCCCACTGGCGTGAGCGTATCGGCGAGAACGGTTTTGTGGAAAGTCTGGAAGTTGTAAGTGTCCATATCTTGGATTTTAGGTATAAAAAAAGGCCCGTCGTGATTGACGGGCCTTTTGTATGAAAATACTAATAGCGGACGCGCTTCACGAATATCGACGTAAAGTTTTCCACCACCAGTTGTTTTGTTGCATTTTGTACATGTGGCAAAGATAGGCAAGTGGTTTTGGTGTGCAAGTTTTTTGGGATTTTTTTGGATTTTGGACAAAATGTGGTTTTGAAAATGCCTGTTCGTGTTTCCCGATTGCGTGAGGGATACTGGCATTGTTTGAGCTCTTTTGCGTCTCAGGATTTGTCGCTTACAGATATTTTTCGTGCAAAAAGCGAGTGCCTGTAGCCCGACGGCGGCTTTTTGGAGCGCGTTCGGAAAACAGGTATGCTAACGATTATAGAATTGGGTTGTGTGACCGCCGCCGGCACGCCGTGATTTGGAAGGTAGTGGCAGTAGCAGTAGCAGTAGCAGAAGCAGGTGCAGAAGTAGTAGCAGAAGCAGAAGCAGAAGCAGAAGCAGTAGCAGAAGCAGAAGCAGTTGCAGTAACAGGCGCAGAAATAGAACAGTTTCCGGCACAGCAAACTCAGGCACTCAGCACCTCCGCCACTCAGGCACTCAAAAAAAAAGCCCCGAAGAAAACTCCGAGGCCATGCTGTAAAAAGAAAGCTATTAGAAAACGAGGTTGACCGTTACGTCGAAATCGTCGTAGATCACGTTGTCGCCCAAACCTTCGAAGAAACTTTTCGAGTTGTATTTCACGTCATATTTCGTACGATCGACTTTGAACGCGGTCGTAGCCGTATTTTTTCCCAAAGTAAGGTCGAAAGTCACGGGAGCTGTTTTGCCTTTTACGGTAAGATCAGCGGTAACTGCGTAAACGTTGTTCGGTTTTGCCTGAACGGTTTTGAAGTCAAGTTTTGCTGTAGCGAATTTGTCTGTTCCGAAGAAATCGTCAGCTTTGAGGTGGCCTTCCAATTTCTCTTTGCCTTTTCCGGCTTCAAGATCTGTAACGGCGATGGAAGTCATGTCGATCACGAAAGATCCACCGGCAAGTTTTCCTGCTTTAAGGACCAAAGTTCCGCTTTTGAGGTTGACTGTTCCTTCGTGTGAACCTGTCACTTTTTTTCCGACCCATTTGATCGTGCTTTTCTTCACGTCAACAGCCTTGTTCTGTGCTGTCGCTGTCAAAGTTCCTACTGCAAGGAAAAGCGCTACTGCGATTGTTTTGAAATTTTTCATTGGATTAATTAAGGATTAGATATTGATTATAATGTGATGAATAATTCTGATTCGGGTTTGCGCACTTTGGCCAATCCGTGAAAACGGTCATCCTCGTGCCTGTAACCGACCGTTGCGATAACCGAGGCGCTCAGTCCTTTTTCGCCAAGACCGAGAATCTCGTTGTAGGCGTCAGGGTTGAAACCCTCCATAGGCGTAGCGTCGATCTTTAACGCAGCGGCTGCATTCAATAAGTTTGCCAAAGCGATATATGTTTGTTTGGAAGTCCAGATATTGCGCTCCACGATTTCTTTCGAAGCGACATAACTACTGTAGCCGGAAATCATCTGTTCGAGATTTTCCAATGGAATACCGCGCACTTTGCTGATCTGTCCGATCGCATCGGCGACATGATCGCCGGAAAGGTCGAGTATGTTCGCGAATACGAAAAGGTGGGAAGCCTCGAGCACCGACTGTTTGTTCATGAAAGAAACTTCGGCCAATTGCTCGCGAATTTTTGCATCTTCCACGATAACGACCTTATAAGGCTGCAATCCCATGGACGACGGGCTAAAACGGATCGCCTGTTTAAGAACGTCGAGGTCTTCGCCTGAAATCTTTTGCGAAGCGTCGTATTTTTTGGTGGCATAACGCCAGTTCAAATCTGATATAAAAGTATTCATAAGAATGTTAATGTGATGTTATCAATCGCGGAATTTGTCTAGCAAAAGGCTCAATGTGTTGAGTTCTTCGGCTGTCATTTTTCGTCCGTACAGCGTTTCGTGATTATCGATCACCGGGTCGATCTTCAAAAGCAGGTCGAGGCCTTTTTTCGTGATTTCGATCTCCATTTTGCGTCGGTTGGACGGACAGATTTTTCTCGTGACAAGTTCTTTCGCCAGCAATTTGTCGACCAATCTGGTTGTGTTGCTGGTTTTTGCCAACATCCTTTCCTGTATAAGCGACATGTTCGCGGGCTTCCCTTTTTGGCCACGTAAAATCCTGAGTACATTGAACTGTTCGGTAGAAATATCAAACGGCTTCAAAACCGCCTGGATGCTTTCGCCCAATCTGGTTTGCGTGTAGCCGATGTTCAGTATGACCCGTTTCGTGGGCGACATCGGAACACTGCTTTTGATGATTTCCTCGATTGTCATTTGTAAGTTCAAAATTTGTAGGTACAAATGTATGCCGATTTTTTATTTGTAGCTACAAATGTCATTGTTATTTTTTTGTTAATACGATTTAGACAGATTTCAAACAGCCTAATTTTATAGGATGAAATCAACGTCGCTTTCTATACGCCAAACCTTGACACTGTTTCTTTTGTGCGTATTTTCTTTCGGATATTCCCAATCCGATCCAAAACCGAAGGAAGTTTTCTCAAAAGACGGAATCACAGTCAACGCATACGATTTCAGCACCTTCGAACCTTTTTTAAATAAATCCGACGACACGGTTTATGTAGTCAATTTCTGGGCTACTTGGTGTGCGCCGTGTATCAAGGAATTGCCGTTTTTCGAGCAACTGAACCAAAAGTACAAGGACAAGAAAGTCAAAGTGCTGTTGGTGAGCCTCGATTCGCGCAAGGTCGTCGAGAAGTCACTCATCCCATTCATCAAAAAGAAGAAACTGCAATCGCAATATGTGCTTTTGGCCGATCCGGATATGAATTCGTGGATTCCAAAGGTCAACCCCGATTGGTCAGGAGCGATTCCGGCCACGGTAGTCTACAACGGCAAAACGGGCGAGCGCAAATTCTACGAACAAAGTTTCACTTACGACGAACTCGAATCACAAGTCAAACCTTTTATCAAATAATCCCATGAAAACTTTAAAAATTCTTGCCGCCTTTGCCATCGTGGCGTTCATGTCGGCATTCACTCTGCCCGGAACTGGTTATAAAGTAGGCGACATCGCCACCGATTTCAAACTCAGGAACGTCGACGGGAAAATGGTCTCGTTATCGGATTACAAATCGGCAAAAGGATTCATCGTCGTCTTTACGTGCAATCATTGTCCTTACGCCAAAGCCTACGAGGACAGAATCGTGGCCCTGAACAAAAAATACGCGCCACAAGGCTATCCCGTGATCGCGATCAATCCGAACAATCCCGAAAAACAAAAAGAGGACAGTTTTGACCTGATGAAAGTGCGTGCCAAGGAAAAAGGGTTCGCGTTCCCGTATCTTTTCGACGAAGGCCAGAAAATCCATCCGCAATATGGAGCGACCAAAACACCACACGTCTACATTTTGCAGAAAACCGCCAAAGGGAACGAGGTCAAGTACATAGGCGCGATCGATGACAATTATGACGAACCGTCGGCCGTAAAAGAGAAATATGTTGAAAATGCCGTCGATGCCTTGCTCAAAGGCCAGTCCATAAAAGTCACCGAAACCAAAGCGATCGGATGCTCGATCAAAGCCTGATTCAATTAATAGTTAATAATTATTAATTAATAATTGTTAATTGTCAATCACACCCACCGCTCATTATTATTTATTCATTATCAATTATTAATTAAAAGAATGGATTTATCCCAAAACGACTGGCAGGAAAAACTCCAGAACGACCCGAACGCAGTAATTCTCGACGTGCGCACCGAGGACGAATGGAACGACGGCATCATTCCCGGAGCGATCAACATCGACATCTACAAAGGCCAGGGCTTCATCTACGAAGTCGACCAACTCGACAAGAACAAGAACTATTTCGTGTACTGCAAAGCCGGCGGACGTTCCGCTCAAGCCTGCGCGATCATGAACCAACTCGGTTTCCCGACGACCTACAATCTCGTCGGCGGATTTTCGCAGTGGCAAGGCGCTACGACCGAGCCTTAAACCGCACATTTTTAGTTTGAGAACCATCAGGGGAATTTTTCTTTTGATGGTTTTCTGTTTTTGTTTCAAATTTTTTTGGAGCTTTTTCCGGCTAACTGGCACTAGCTTTTTTGTAAAAGCCGGTTTTTCTATGTCTTGAAACGAGCTTCCGTTGGTCGCTGTTTCAAGTCAAGAAAATCACGTCTTTTTCTGCAAAAGGCTAGTTGCCGTCATCCGGGCTAGGATTGTCGTAAGACGATCTTTTTTCTTTTTATTTAATTCGGTGTTCACGGAGCTTTCTCTCACTCTCGAAACCTGGATAAATGAGCTTCGCTCATTTTGCTTCTTTCGGCAGCTGCGCTGCCGCAGGCTTTGATTTTGATTCGTCGCCTGCCAGCGGGGCTTACTTTTGCCTCGCCGCAAAAGTAACAAAAGGGCGCGCGGCACGACCGATTTTGGCGACCTGACAGCC
>NZ_SEBR01000025.1 GCF_004295795.1 Flavobacterium sp.
GATTGCACGGATTTTGATGCTTCGCATTTTGGATCGCACGGATTTTTGTCGATAAAATCCCTAACGCGATTCCTGTGAATCGAGATTTCTATTCTCGACCAAACCTGCAAGGTTTTTTTCAACCTTGTAGGTTTTCTTTTTCGCTGCGTAATCAATTCAAATTCCATTTCCAATTCACATGCGCTTTGTCGCCAATCGTTGCCACGGACTTCGTCCAGTTTTTTTTGGCCACAAATTCAAGAATTTATCTGCGTTGTCGCCAATCGTTGCCGCGGACTTCGTCCAGTTTTTTTGGCCACTAATTCACTAATTTATCTGCTCCGTCGCCAATCGTTTTGGCGGACTTCGTTCAGTTTTTTGCCGCGACCCGAGCGACGCGAACTGGCCGAAGACAATTCACTGATTTACACGGATTTTACCTCTTCGCAATTTAGATCGCACGGATTTTTTGTCGATAAAGTCGTGACCTGAATGAATTTCGAAATTGCAATCTGCGCGAGAGCTATGGGAGTTTGGAATTTGGAATTTGTGATTTGGGATTTCAACTCCGAGACTTCGTACCTTTGCACGCATCCACAAAATAAAATCGCTTCATTTAAGTTATTTAGGTAAATCCAAAACCGATATCATGAAAGTATTCCGTTCTTTTCTGCTTTTTACCCTTTTTGCGAGTCTTTCCGTTTTTGCGCAAGACGTCAATAAAAACGATTCCGGCGGAAAGAAACACGGGCTTTGGAAAGGCGTCTACGAAGAATCCAAGCGTCCCAGATATGAAGGAACGTTCGACCACGGGAAAGAAACCGGAACCTTCAAGTTCTTCGACGACACCAAAGCCGGAACGGTCATCGCCACGCGTGAATTCCGCGCAGACGGCACTGTCTACAATACTTTCTTCAACCAAAAAGGCAATAAGGTAAGCGAAGGCAAACTCGTCAACAAGCAATATGAAGGCGAATGGAAATATTACCACGAGAATTCCCCGGCGCTGATGACGCTTGAGAACTACAGGAACGGAAAACTCGTCGGTGAACGAAAGGTTTTCTACAAAAACGGGCAATTGGCCAACGTCACCAATTACACTGACGGAATCAGGAACGGCATTTATAATAAATATGCCGAAAACAAAGACAATATCTTGCTCGAGGAAGTCACTTTCGCAAACGGAAAGGAGCAAGGTGACGCCGTCTATCGCAATCCTGACGGCACAATCGCCTCGAAAGGCCGATACGAAAACGGCGAGAAGAAAGGCACTTGGGAATTCTACAAGAACGGCAAGTTGGAGAAGAAGGAGAAATATCCGCTGCAACGCAAGTTCCAAAAATTGCCACCGAGGAAAGATTTTTAGTAATTTTGCGGATCAATTAATAACAAGTAATAATTGACCTTGCGTAATCTTCGTCGAGGCAATTATTCATTATTAATTGTTCATTATTCATTATTAATTAAAATGAAGAGAGTAGTAGTAGGATTGTCCGGCGGAGTCGATTCGAGCGTGGCCGCTTATCTTTTGCAGCAGCAAGGGTACGAAGTCATCGGGCTTTTCATGAAAAACTGGCACGATGAAGGCGTGACGATCTCGAACGAATGTCCTTGGCTCGAGGACAGCAACGACGCGCTTTTGGTGGCTGAAAAACTCGGGATTCCGTTTCAGACGATCGATCTGTCGGAACAATACAAGGAGCGCATCGTCGACTATATGTTTGCCGAATACGAAAAAGGCCGAACGCCGAATCCGGATGTTTTGTGCAACCGCGAGATCAAATTCGACGTGTTCATGAAAATCGCGCTCGAACTCGGTGCCGATTATGTCGCCACCGGTCATTATTGCCGCAAATCAGAACAGGAAATCGACGGGAAAACCGTTTACAGCCTGCTTTCGGGCGAAGACAATAACAAGGATCAATCGTACTTTTTGTGCCAACTTACGCAAGAGCAGCTTTCGAAAGCTTTGTTTCCGATAGGCGAACTGCAAAAATCCGAAGTGCGCAAAATCGCTTCCGAAATGGAATTGGTCACGGCCGAAAAGAAAGATTCACAAGGTTTGTGTTTCATCGGAAAAGTGCGCCTGCCCGAATTCCTTCAGCAGCAATTGCAACCCAAAGACGGCGTGATTTACCAGATTGACGAATCGGCGACAATTTATTCGGATGAAAAAACTGAATTCGCGTCGGTTGAACAACAATTGGAATTTTCGTCCCACAATATTTCGTACAGACCCGAAATGGGAAAAGCTGTCGGCAAACACGTCGGGGCACATTTTTATACCATCGGACAAAGAAAAGGCCTGAATGTAGGAGGCACGAAAGAACCGTTGTTCATCATCGCCACTGACGTCGAATCGAATGCGATTTACACCGGAATGGGTCAATCGCATCCGGGCTTGTTCAGAAAAGCGTTATTTATCCGAAAGGAAGAAGTACATTGGGTTCGCGAAGATTTGCGTCTGGAAGACAACCAAACCAAGGACGTGATGGTGAGAATCCGGTATCGTCAGCCTTTGCAGAAAGCCACTTTGCACCAATTCGAGACCGGAATGTACATTTCGTTTAAGGACGCGCAATCGGCGATTACAGAAGGTCAGTTCGCGGCTTGGTACATCGATGATGAATTGGTCGGATCTGGCGTCATTTCCTAAAATTTTGATATGAAAAAGATCGTTTTGTTTTTGGCAGTTGCCGTTTTCGCGGGTTGTTCGAGTTCGGACGACGCTGCCAAAGTCGAATTATACCTGACTTCAGATGGCGCACAGCGTCCGTTTTTTGCCGAAACCACGCAAGATGTGAACGCCGACGGCGAAAATGCCATTCTTGTGTACGCCGATCGCACTGGCGAACAGCTCAACTTCGATGTCGTGGTTGGCGCAACGGGCGATAATGTAGTCGAGCACGTCGAGTTTATCCCGAATGTGTCCGAAGGCACGGTTTACCAGATCAACGACGTTTTCTACTCGAATGTCTCGGTGAATTCCGATACGCGACTCAAAGGCGTTTTCTCTGGAAATCTATCCGACGGAACGGTCGAGAAGTACATCGAATGTACTTTCGACGTCAAGAAGAACGCGAGCAATTGATGGTGAAATATCGATAGATCTACTAAAAAACTAAACCCCGCCATTCTCACAAGCGGGGTTTGTCACTTCTTGAGCAGAAGCTTACCAAACAAAAACAAAAATTAGTCTTGAGTCTTGAGTAATGAGTCTGTGGTTCTTGTTACTACATCTTATAACTCACACCTCATAACTCATAGCTATCCAACCACATCCAAAAGCACAAATGACTTCACAAGCGTTTCGTCCCGGTGGACTTTCCTGAGATTCTCGAACGAGATCGTGCCCGTGATATATCCGGCTTCACCGTTCAAATAAGATTCCGATACTTTCTTGAAAAACGGCTTTAGGTTTTCGGCTTCGTGTTTCTCGTGGCGCAGGAAAACGTTCAGGTCTATGTTTTCGGCCAAAGCGATTTCCTCGCCTCTGGCGATTTTCTTGTACTCGTATTTATAGTCGTAGGTCAAAGCTGATATGTCGCTCAAAACGGCGCTTGCGGTCGGATGCGCTCCGGCGCCTCGTCCCACGAAAAACTGCTCGTCGGCGAAACTCGTTTTGGTCACGACTCCGTTGAATACATCGTCCACGTTGAAAAGTCGGTCTTCGGGAGAGACGAACTTGGGCAATACGAACGCGCCCACATTTCCGTCAGAATGCTTGAAAGCCTGAGCCACGAGCTTGATTTTCCAACCTTTTTCAGCCGCATACTTGAGTTCAAGCGCTCCCAAATTGTCGATCCCGATGTTCAGGATGTCGTCCGGTTTGGCAATATGGCCGAAAGAGTGGGCGAGCAGGATGAGCAATTTGTATTTGGCATCGAATCCGCCCGTGTCGAGAATCGGGTTGCTTTCGGCAAATCCTTTTTCCTGCGCTTCTTTCAAAGCGTCTTCATACGATAATTTATCGCGAGATGTTTTCGTCAGTATATAATTCGTCGAACCGTTGACGATTCCCTGGATCGATTCCAAAAGGTCGTTGTCGTAATATTCCTCCAGGTTGCGGATAATCGGCATACTCGCGCAACAAGCGGCTTCATACAAAAGCGGAACGTTATTTTCGCGTTGCAATTGCAACAATTCCTCGAAGTGTTCGGCGACCATTTTCTTGTTGGCCGAAACCACGGCTTTGCCAGATTTCAAAGCTTTTTTGGTAATCTCGAAAGCGGCGTCGGCATCGTCGATCAATTCCACGATCACGTTGATTTCGGGATCGTTGAGCAAATCGTCGGGATTGAAAGTGAAGTTTTCCGAGCCGATCTCGCGTTGTTTATCCGGATTTTTGACGCAGATGTTCTTGATGTTGGCTTTGAGTCCGGGCGTTTTTTGAAGCACTTCGTACAATCCGAAGCCTACGCAGCCGAAACCGAACAAGCCGATATTTAGGGTTTTTCTTGACACTTTGATAAGGAATTGGGTAACCTGCAAGGTTTTCAAAACCTTGTAGGTTTGTTACGGTAACTCGATAAAAGTAAATTTTGGTGACAGGTTTTAGACCTACAAGGTTTTGGAAACCTTGTAGGTCGCCCCTGAAGTAAATGTGGTTGTGTTTAGATGACTTCCGAAGTGAATTCCACGTTCACTTTTTCCGTCGGAACAGATCCGGTCGCAACCGCAAAAGCCTGTTTCAGATCGGCGATCAGATCATCGGCATCTTCCAAACCAACCGACAAGCGAATCAAGCTGTCCGTAACACCACTTTGGTAGCGCTTTTCGCTCGGGATCGATTTGTGGGTCATTTCGCACGGCAGACACAAAAGCGATTTCACGCCTCCAAGCGATTCTGCCAGTTTGAACAATTTCGTCGCTGTCACGATTTTGATCGCGAGGTCTTTGTCGTCCACTACCAAGTCGAAAGTCACGACGCCACCGAAGTATTTTTGCTGCGATTTTGCGATCTCGTGGTTCTTGTGGGTTTTCAGTCCCGGATAATAAACGTTCTTGACGAGTTTTTCATCCACCAAAAATTCAGCGATTTTCTGTGCGTTTTCGGCGTGTTGGCGAATCCGGAGCGTCAAAGTCTCGATCCCGCGGATCACGAGCCAAGAATCGAATGGCCCAAGAATCGCTCCCGATGCATTTTGGATGAATTTGATCTTGTCACCGAGTTCCTGTGTAGCGGTTACAACCAATCCGGCGATCAGGTCGGAGTGGCCCGAAATGTATTTTGTGGCGCTGTGAACCACGATGTCGGCTCCAAAATCGATCGGTTTCTGAGCAACGGGCGAAGCGAACGTGTTGTCGACGCAAAGAAGAATGCCGTGTTGTTTAGCGGTCTTCGCAATCGCCCGAATGTCAGAAATTTTCAAAGTTGGGTTGGTTGGCGATTCGATCCAGATGAGGGCGGTTTTGTCCGTCACTGCCGCCGCTACGTTGGCGGCGTCGGTCGAATCGGTGTATTTTACGGTAATACCGAATTTTTCGTAAACGTGGGTGAACAGTCTGAAAGCACCTCCGTAAATGTCGTCGACGGCAATGATCTCGTCGCCGGCTTTCAACAGTTTTACCACGGCGTCGATTGCGGCAAGTCCTGAGGCGAAAGCGTATCCGTTGGTGCCATTCTCAAGTTTGGCGATGATGTCCTCGAGCACTTTTCGCGTCGGATTGTTGCTTCTGGCGTAGTCGAAACCTTTGTGAACGCCCGGAGCGTCTTGCACGAAAGTCGAAGTCTGGTAAATCGGAACCGAGATCGATCCGGTTTGCTCGTCAACGGGAATGTAGTTCAGGATGGAAGTTTGCTCTTGCATGATCTTGTTTTTTTAAGTTTGAAATAGTTGTTTCGGCTTAAAAAACTTTCTTACACAGTCTATCGGAAAGAGCAAAAAAAAAGTGCTCCTCCGATAAGTCAGAAGAGCACGTATATGGTGAGATATAAATAGCTTTTTCTTACTTATCTGTCCCGTTTCCGGGTTGAATGTGGCACCTTATCGTGAGACAGGTTGCCAAGACGTCACAGGGTCAAATCCCTCGGTCTTTCTGGATAAGAATAATTTCTTAGAACGCAGTGCAAAGATAGGGGCGGAAAAATGAACTATGCAAGCCAATTTTGGGATTTAATTTTTTTGAAATCTGAAATCATCTGATTATCATTGGTTTATGTTGTAAATTTTAACATTTATTTTTCTTTCGGATTTGCTATTTTCCAACATTTACGACCAAAAGTCAATCCAATTCGTATATTTGAATCGGCCAAGAAACGGCTTGCAACTACATGAAAAAGCTACTTTTTATAGTCGCTTTGTTTTCGGGTTTCACGTGTTTTTCACAACAGGACGCGTGGGTTTATTTTTCCGATAAGCAAAACGCCCAGTTCTACCTCGACAATCCGCTCGAAATGTTGACGCAACGCGCGCTCGACAGGCGAACAGCCCAAAATATTTCCCTCAATTCGACAGATGTTCCCGTAACGCAATCCTATATCGATCAGGTCGAGGCTGCCACAGGCGTTTCGGTGTTGGCGAAATCCAAGTGGCTCAATGCGGTGCATGTGAGAGGAACGCAGGCGAACATCAATGGTTTGCTGGCCCTTTCGTTCGTTTCCTCGATTGATTTTGCAGATGATTCGCTGGACACCACAGCCGACAAAAAATTGGCCAAAAAAGAAATTCCGACGGTTTCGAACCCGAATCATCAAACGGGAAAGACATTGGAAGCACTGGTCAGTTTCAACTATGGAAATTCGGCCAACCAAATCCAGATGCTCAACGGACATTTGCTGCACCAACAGGATTTCACGGGCACGGGCAAAATGATCGCCGTTCTCGATGCCGGTTTTCCCGGAGTCAACACGGCCGCGCCTTTCCAACGACTTTGGGACAACAATCTGATCCTGGGCGGATACAATTTCCCTGACGGAAACGAGGATATTTTTACAAGAAACAACCACGGAACGCTCGTGCTTTCCACGATGGGCGGCTTTGTCGACAACCAACTGGTCGGGACGGCTCCGGATTCCCAATATTATCTATTTATCACCGAAGCGATCGAATACGAAAATCCGGTCGAGGAATCGTATTGGGTCGAAGCCGCTGAAATGGCTGACAGTCTTGGCGTTGACGTGATCAATACGTCTTTGGGCTACAAGATTTACGACAATCCGGCTTACAGTTATACGTATGCCGAAAGAAACGGCACGAAAGCTTTCATTTCCCGCGGTGCCGACGCGGCTTTTTCCAAAGGAATGGTCGTCGTGGTCTCGGCCGGGAACGACGGTAATTCCGATACGGACAATTTTGTGAGCGTTCCCGCAGATGCGATCAACGTCTTGACGATAGGCGCGGTAACAGCCACAGAAAATTACGCAAGCTTCAGTTCGATCGGACCGACAACCGACGGTCGCGTGAAACCCGATGTCTGCGCACGCGGACAAGGCGCAACGGTTTCGAGTGCGGCCGGAACGATCACGACCGCAAACGGAACCTCGTTTTCAAGCCCGATCATGGCCGGAATGATCGCCACTTTTTGGTCGGCGGTCCCGAGTTTGACGAATCAGCAGGTTGTCGATTTCGTAAAACAGTCCGCCGATTTGTTCGCTAATCCGACAGCTTTCAAGGGTTATGGCGTTCCCGATTTCAATCTGGCGCTACAAAATGCTTTGTCGGTCGACCAAAATCTGCAGCAAAAATTCACGATCTGGCCAAATCCTGTCAAAAATACGATCCACTTCGAACTTCCGAACCATTCCGAAACGGCTAAGCTTGAGGTTTACAACCAACTCGGACAACTCGTTTTGAGCAAAAATATAGAAGCGCAACAGTCCGATCTCGATTGCAGCGAACTCGCTTCGGGAATTTACGTCTACAGTTTCGTGACCTCGGGTGCGAGACAATCGGGAAAATTCATCAAAAGTCGATGAACAGGATTACCCAACTTTTCAAAATCCAGTATCCGATCGTCCAGGCCGGAATGATCTGGAACAGCGGTTGGCGCTTGGCCAGTGCGGTAAGCAATGCCGGCGGACTCGGAATCATAGGCGCTGGCTCGATGTATCCCGACGTACTTCGCCAACACATCCAAAAATGCAAAGCGGCGACTGACAAGCCGTTTGGCGTGAATGTTCCGATGCTGTATCCGAATCTCGACGAAATCATCGACATCATCGTGGAAGAAGATGTCAAAATCGTTTTTACATCTGCCGGAAATCCAAAAACCTATACTTCGTTTCTCAAGGAAAAAGGCATCACGGTGGTTCATGTCGTGAGCAGTTCCAAATTCGCATTGAAATCTCAGGAAGCCGGAGTAGATGCGGTCGTGGCCGAAGGTTTTGAAGCCGGCGGACACAACGGTCGAGAGGAAACAACCACGTTTACGCTACTTCCGATGGTGAAGCAAAAAGTGACGATCCCGATCATTGCGGCGGGCGGAATCGCAACGGGAAAAGGCATGTTGGCGGCAATGGTTTTGGGTGCCGATGGCGTTCAGGTGGGAAGTCGTTTTTGTGCCTCCGAAGAATCGTCGGCACATGATAATTTCAAGAACGCGATAGTTGCGCTCGACGAAGGACAAACCCACGTCACGCTTAAGGAATTGGCGCCCGTGCGGCTGATCAAGAATAAATTTTTCGAAGATATCGTCGATCTGTATACTAAAACACCATCGGTTGACGATTTAAAGACATTGCTTGGCCGTGCGCGCGCCAAAAAAGGTATGTTTGAAGGCGATTTGAACGAAGGCGAGCTCGAGATCGGACAGATTTCGGGTTTGATCGACGACATTAAGCCGGCGGCGAAGATCGTTGCCGATATGATGGCCGAGTTCGAATCGGCGAAAAGTGAAATGATAAATCTGCAGTAAATGAAAAAATTAGGAGTGGCGTTGTTTTTCGTGGTTTTGTTCGGATGTTTTTCGGCGAAAGCCCAAGATCTCAACACCAAAAGGAAAGAAGATGTCGGCAAGGTTTTCAAGTTTCTGTCGACGGGTTTCAGCGTGATGGAAAAGGACGAAAAAGGGAATTGGGGAAAGTGGTCTGCGCTCAAGCCGTCCAACATCGTCATTTCGCTTGACACCAAGAAAGGCCGCATCGTCGTGTATTCACAGGAAGTGCAACTTTATGACATCATCAGCTACGAACAGATACAGGAAACCGAAAACGACATCGTGTATCCGTTCACCTGTACCGACGACGATGGCATGCCTTTCACGGTTTCCCTGATCGAACGCAAGAAACAGGGAAGTCGCAAACAGTTGTATATCAACCAGAAAAATGTGGTAATCGTCTACAACATCGAAAATTTTCCCGATAAGAATATCAAAGTCGATTGAATCCATTTTTTGTGTAATTTGCCAGCGGTGAAAACCGGTACCTGCGTTGCCCCAAATCGACCCATTGCCGAAAAATCCCCAAGTGTTTTCTGTTAATGATTTTGTTCATAACATTGGTTTTTTGGACAGAGTCAATTGTTTATTTTAACTAATATTAACAAGTGTTTTGCGAGCGAATGTGAATGTTTTCAGGTTTGTTCGGAAAACGCGTCAACGGCTTGCGGTATTTTGTACTTTTGTGCGAAATTGCTGTAGGAATTTCGGGATTTTACAGCCGTCCTTTTGCTTATGAGGAAGACTACTATCGCTAAACTAACATACTTTTTCTTTTTTTGGATCCTTTTGGTGGCAGGGACAGAATCGGCGTTTTCACAATGCCCGACGATTTCCAATCCAAACCAATCGTTCTGTGATTTGCAGTCGCCAACAATCGAAAGTCTTGCTGCTACCAACACTGGCGGCGGCGTCGTTTGGTACACTTCGGCTTCTGGCGGAACGGCGCTTCCCGCAGGATCTGACCTTGTAAACGGACAAACTTATTACGCGAGCAACACTGCCAATACGTGTACACCTCGCCCAAGCGTGAACGTCGTGATCTACACCAAACCTACCGGACTGAACTTCCAGGGCGTTTGCGTCGACAATCCGGTGAACGCCACTATCGCGAACCTTCAGGCGACGGGGAATAACATCCAATGGTACACGACTCCAACAGGCGGTGCGCCACTTGCGCCGACAACCGTCCTAAACGACAATACTTTTTATTACGCGAGCCAGACGAATCCGAACACGGGCTGCGAGACTTCTCGTTTTTCGGTTTTGGTCAATATTGGTGTGGTTCCGGTTCCTATCGGTCCGGCGATCCAGACTTTCTGTAACCTTTCCGGAAATCCTCCAACCGTGGCGAATCTTACGCCCGGCGGATCAAGTTACAACTGGTATGCGACTCCCACTTCGGTTTTGGTCTTGCCTCCGAATACGCCTTTGGTGAACGGCGGAACGTACTATGCGACGTCGGTCGATCCGCCTTGCGAGAGCGCGAACAGACTGGAAGTCACGGTAAATCTGATCAATCCGAACAACGCCGGAACCGACGGCACTTTCCAAATCTGTCAAAACGAAACGGCAACTTCGCCACCTGTAAACCTTTTCTCATTTTTGGGCAATTCCCCGAATACGGGCGGAACCTGGACCGGGCCGTTTCCTACGACCGGCGGCTATTTGGGAACTTTGAACCTTTCAGGACTTACGCTCGCGGGAAGTCCTTACGTGTTTACCTATAATGTCGGCGCGACGCAGTGTCCGCAAGATGATGCTACCGTCACGATTACGGTTTTGCCTTTGCCGACTGCTGCGATTGCTGCCAATACCACGATTTGTTCGGGTCAATCGGCGACGGTGACTTTTACGGGAACGCCGAATGCTGTCGTGACCTATAACGTAAATGGAGGCGCGAACCAGACCATTACGCTGAACGCGTCCGGAACGGCGACAATCACGCAAACTTACATCGCCACGACTGTTTACAACTTGGTGAGCGTAACGTCAAATGGCACAAATACTTGTACGCAAACGCTCAACAGTTCGATCACGATCACGGTTTTGCCTTTGCCGACCGCGACAATCGCATCCAACCAAAGCGTTTGTTTGGGACAATCAGCAACGGTCACGATAACGGGAACTCCGAATTCGACCGTAACTTATACTGTAAACGGCGGGCCGAGTCAGACTATTACGCTGAATGCATCGGGCACGGCAGTTATCACCGGAACTTATTCGGCTACGACCGTCATCAACCTTGTCAGCATCACATCTTCGGGAACTCCGGGCTGTTCGCAACCTTTGACGGGTTCGGTCACGATTACCATTGTTCCGGCTCCTACCGCTACGATCGCAACTTCCCAAAGTGTTTGTCCTGGCGGAAGTGCGACGGTAACTTTTACGGGAACGCCAAATGCGACGGTGAATTACACGATCAACGGAGGTACGCCGGCGAGCATCGTGCTGAACGCATCCGGAACAGCTTCTTTCACACAAACTTATACGGCCACGACAACTTATTCGTTGGTCAGCGTGACTACGGGCGGCACTACTTCTTGTACGCAAAACGTCTTCGGAACGGTCGTCATCACTGTGCTTCCGCTTCCCTCTGTGGCGATCACGGCAAGCCAGACGATTTGTCCCGGGCAAAGTGCCACGGTGAATTTTACGGGAACGGCAAACGCGACGGTGACTTATACGATCAACGGCGGACCGAACCAGACGATTACCTTGAACGCGTCGGGAACGGCGTCCATCACGAATACTTACACCGCCACGACGACGTTTTCACTTGTCAGCGTAGCGTCCGGTGGCACTCCGAGTTGTACCGGTCCGGCTTCGGGCTCGGTCGTGATCACGGTTGTTCCGCCTCCAACGGTGAATATTTTCTCGAATCAGACGGTCTGCGCCGGACAACAAGCAACGGTCACTTTCAGTGGAACGCCTTTCGCTGTCGTGACTTATACCGTAAACGGAGGCGCGCCTCAAACCGTTACTTTGGACGGTTCGGGACTTTTCCAACTTACGCAGACATTCAACGCAACAACGACTTTCACGTTGGTGAGCGCCTCTACTGGCGGAACTCCAAGTTGCAGCCAACCGCAAACGGGCTCGATCACCATTACGGTGATTCAACCGCCAACGGTAACAATCGCATCCGACCAAACGATTTGCTCCGGACAACAAGCGACGGTGACATTTACGGGAACGCCTAACGCGACGGTAACTTATACGATCAACGGCGGTCCGAATTTGACGATTGTCCTCAACGCGGCAGGAACGGCTTCGATCACGGGAACTTACACAGCCACCACGGTTTTCACTTTGGTGAGCATTTCGGCAAACGGGCCAACTTCTTGCGTCCAACCAATTTCGGGCACGGTCACCATTACTGTCGTACCGCTTCCGACTGCGACAATCGCATCCGACCAAACGATCTGTTCAGGCCAGCAAGCGACGGTCACATTTACGGGAACTCCAAACGCCATTGTCGCTTACGCGGTAAACGGCGGAGTAAGCCAGACAATCACGCTTGACGCAACCGGGACGGCGACAACCACCCAAACTTATACTGCGACAACGATTTACACCTTGGTCAGTGTCTCAACAGGCGGAACACCATCGTGTTTCCAAACGGCAACGGGAACGGTCACCATTACGGTAGTACCGCCACCAACGGTAACGATTGCTGCAGATGCCACGATTTGTCCTGGCGGAAGCGCAACAGTAACTTTTACCGGAACTCCGAATGCAACGGTGACTTACACGATCAACGCAGGCGCGCCCCAAACGATAACTTTTAACGCATCCGGAACGGCATCGATTACGAACACTTACACCGTAACGACAGTTTTCGCTTTGGTGGATATCACTTCTGGCGGAACTCCTTCTTGTACACAGCCGATTTCGGGAACGGTCACGATTACAGTCGTGCCACCACCGACTGTTACGATTGCTTCGGATGAAACGATCTGTCCGGGAGAAAGCGCAACAATCACGTTTACCGGAACGCCAAACACTGTCGTGACCTACACGGTCAATGGCGGTCCGAACCAACAAATTACGCTTGACGCCTCCGGAAACGCGAGCATCACACAAGTCTACACCGAAACGACAGTCTACACTTTGGTAAGTGCGACGACTTCGGGAACGCCAGCTTGTACGCAGCCACTATCGGGAACTGTCACGATCACGGTTGTTCCGGCTCCGACGGCTACAATCGCAGCCGACGCGACAGTGTGTCCGGGCGATACTGCGACAATCACATTTACGGGAACGCCAGGCGCGATCATCACTTATACGGTTACGCCGGGCGGAACGCAAACCATCACGCTTGACGCGAACGGAATCGCCACGATCACCCAGGCATTTTCGGCCACGACCGTCTTTACTTTGGTAAGCGCGGCCACAACGGGAACTCCGGGTTGCAGCCAACCTGTTTCGGGAACGGTAACAATTACAGTGCAACAGTTGCCAACTGTCACGATCGCAGCCGACCAAACGATTTGCGCGGGCGAATTCGCGTCTGTGACTTTTACGGGAACACCCAACGCGGTCGTTACTTACTCCGTAAATCCTCCGGGAACGAACCTGACTGTAACGCTCGATGCTTTGGGTGTAGCAACAATCGGTCAGATTTTCAACGAAACGACCGTTTTCACATTGCTTTCGGTAAGCACTGGCGGAACGACGACTTGTCCGGTAACGGTAAGCGGAACGGCGACAATCACTGTTGTACCACTTCCCACGGCGACGATTTCTGCGGACGGAAACGAGACGATCTGTTCGGGAACAAGCGCAACCGTGATTTTCACGGGAACGCCGGGCGCGGTCGTAACTTATACTGTCAACGGCGGAACTCCGGCTCTGACCGTGACACTCGACGCTTCGGGAACGGCAACTGTAACTCCAACTTTAACCGGAACATCGACTTTCGAACTCATAAGCGCGGCTTTGGGAACGTGCGTGCAAAATCTTACGGGAAGTGTCGTGGTTACCGTTTTGGATGGACCGAATGCGGGCAGCGACAACGGAAATGCGCAGGTTTGTACCGACGCGACACCTTTCGACCTTATCAATTTCCTCGGACCTGACGCAGAACCAGGCGGTGTCTGGACGCCAACTTTGGCCAGCGGAACGGGAATCTTCAATCCTGCAGTCGATCCTGCCGGAACGTATACTTACACTTTGAACGCGAATGCGCCTTGCCCGCCAGATACGGCAACGGTGACGGTGAGCTTTATTCCGCCGGTAAATGCGGGCGACGACAACACTTTGGACGTTTGTTCGAACAGCAATCCGCAAGATCTTTTCCTATTGCTGGGTCCGAACGCCCAAACAGGCGGCACGTGGACTCCGGCATTGGCAAGCGGCACGGGAATTTTCAATCCTGCGGTCGATCCGTCAGGAACATATACTTACACGATCGCAGGGAATTTCACTTGCGGAAACGATAGCGCGACCGTAATAGTAACCGTTACGCCAGGTCCGAATGCGGGCGAAGACGGAACGCTTACACTTTGCATAGACAGTGCGCCTCAGGATTTGATCAACTCACTCAACGGAACACCCCAGGTAGGAGGAACGTGGTCGCCGGCCTTGGCTAGTGGAACGGGCGTTTTCAATCCGGCGGTAGATGCTGCGGGCGTCTATACTTATACTTTTATCGGATCACAGCCTTGCGATAACGATTCGGCGACGGTTACTGTTACGGTAAACCCGATTCCGGATGCAGGTGAGAGCGCGAACGCAGTGCTTTGTTCGAGTTACGATCCGGTTGATTTGACGACTTTACTTGGCGGAACACCTCAAGCGGGCGGAACCTGGACTCCGGCTTTGGCCAGCGGCACGAATATCTTCGATCCTGCGGTCGATCCTTCCGGAACTTATACTTACACGGTTGGCGGTGGTTTCTGCTCGACAGATACGGCCACTTTGACAATCCAGGTTTTCCCGGCTCCAAATGCCGGCGCGGACGGAAACCTCACGCTGTGTGTCACCTCGACTTCGGTAGATTTGACAACGGCGCTCGACGGAACACAAGGCGCAGGAACATTCTCTGACGACGACAACACAGGCGCGTTGAACGGAACGATTTTCAATCCGTCGACGGTTGGTGCGGGCACTTATCACTTCACTTATACGGTTACAGGCGGCGTCGCTCCTTGCGAAACAGATACGGCTTTGGTCACGGTCGTGGTCGATCCGGCGGCGAACGCGGGCACTTTCTCCGGCATCCAAACGGTTTGTCCGTCTTTCGGAACTTTCGATTTGTTCAACTTGCTTGACAACGAGGTGACAGGCGGCACGTGGACAGACCAAAATGGCATCGCGATCGTGAATCCGCTTGACGTGAGCACGATCATTCCGGGCACTTATACTTTCATTTACAGCATTGCGAATTCTTGTGGCACCGATTCGGAAAACGTCCAATTGACTATCACCCCGAATCCGACGTTGACCAACGCGAACATTCAGGTAGTAACACCAGTTTGCGTCGGACAAAGCACAACGGTGAATTTCACCGGAATGGACAACGGCACTTACACGTTGAACTACGATTTGTCGGGAGCGAACGTGTTGACGAATCAAACGGTTCTTTTGACGATCGCGTCCGGAAACGGAAGTATTTCAATCGACGGAACGAGCATTCCGAACACAGGCCAGACCACGATCACGTTCAACAGCATAAGAAACAACGCTTCTGGTTGCGATGTGACGCTTTCGGGCGTTTCGGCGACTTTCACCGTGAATCCGACTCCGGTTTTCGACAGTGCGAACCTTGCGGCGACTTCGGTTTGTTTCGGAAACGCGGTTCAGGTCACACTCTCGAACGCGACAGGAATTCCTGACGGAAACTATATTTTCAACTACAGCATTCCGGGTTTGACTCCATCAACCGGCAACTCTGGTGTCGTTGCGGTTTCTGGCGGAAATGCGACTTTCACGATTCCGGCTTCGGCAATCAATATCGGCGGAAGCTTCACGATCACGATCACGGGAATTGTCGGCCAAGGCAATCTTTGCGGAAACAGCACGACTTCGTTGTCGGCCAATTTCACGGTTGAACCAGTGGCGAATCTGACCGCAGCGACGATTTCGGTGGCGAATACTTGTCTCGGATCCGGCTCGACCGCAACGATCACGAACATCGACGCGCCAGACGGAACTTACACGATAACTTATACGATCACGGGAGTGAATCCGACAACCCAAACCCTCGACATCACAGCCGTGAACGGTCAGGCGACTTTCGCGATCGACGCGACTTTGCTCCCGAATTTGGGCATCAGCAATTTCTCCATTTCCGATATCATCCAAGTGGGATCGACTTGTCCGGGAACGACGAATCCGAATGCTTCGACAACTTTTGAAGTCACTCAGGACAATACACCGCAATTGATCGACAAAGGCAATGAATTCTGCGGACGCGACAACCCGACAATCGCCGATTTGAGTGCGAACATCGTTGGCGGACAAACCGTGGTTTGGTACGACGCGCCAACGGGCGGAAATGCTTACGCGCCGACAGATTTGCTGGTTCACGGAACGACTTATTACGCCGAATTTGCCGGAACGACCTGTACGGGAACGGTTCGTCTGCAAGTAACTGTCGACCTCACGGTTTGTACAGACTTGATCATTCCCGACGGATTCTCTCCGAACGGAGACGGCATCAACGACGATTTCGACATCGTCAACATCCGCGAATTGTATCCGAACTTTACCCTTGAGATTTATAACCGAAACGGAAATATCCTTTACAAAGGAAACACGGCCAAGCCAAACTGGGACGGAACAGCCAAGGAAGGCGGCGTCATGATTGGAAGCGGCGTCGTACCGACAGGCGTTTATTTCTGGATACTGAATTTCAATGACGGCGCACGTAAACCGCTTCAGGGCAGGGTTTACCTTAACAGATAAAAATTAGATGAGTCCAAGATTCAGACATATTATTTTCCTTTTGGCCGCGCTTTGCGGAATGACCGGATTGGCCCAGCAAGATCCGCAGTTCACGCATTATATGTACAACATGAGCGTGATAAATCCGGCTTATGCGACCGACAATGCAGGCACGATGACTTTGGGCGGTTTGTACCGCACGCAATGGGTTGGAGCTGTTGGCGCGCCCAAAACTGTTACGGCGTTCTTGCACTCGTCCGTGGCAAATCGGGTAGAGGCGGGCGTTTCGATCGTGAGTGACGAGATTGGCGATGTCGTAAAAGAGAACAACGTTTATGCCGATGTGGCTTACGTGATTCCGACGGGAGAAACCACAAAATTGTCGTTCGGACTCAAAGCCGGAGCGACGTTTTTCAGCGCGAATTTCAACGGATTCCAATATTCCGACACCGATCCTGATCCGGCTTTTGCCAACAACATCAGCAGGACTTTCCCTAACGTTGGCGTCGGAACCTATTTCTTTGGAGAGAATTATTACGTGGGTGCTTCGGTTCCGAACTTGCTTCGCACGAAACATTTGGAACATCAGGACGCGATCTCGACGATTGGCGTGGAGGAAATCCATTACTTTTTGACCGGCGGTTATGTTTTTACCTTGTCGGACAACTGGAAATTGAAACCTGCGACGATGGTTCGCGGTGTAAAAGGCGCTCCGATGGCGTTCGATATCACGCTGAACACGCTTTTGTTCAATCGGTTCGAACTCGGAGCCGGCTATCGCCTCGACGATTCGATCAGCGGTTTGGCCGGATTTTATGTCACACCAGATTTGCGCATCGGTTATTCGTATGATTACACATTGACCAACTTGGGGAATTTCAACTCGGGCACACACGAGATTTTCCTGATTTGGGAACTCAACCTGAACAATATTTTTGGAGGAAAAGGTTTTGATAAATCGCCCCGATTCTTTTAAACCAATGAAGAAGACACTTTTAGCCATATTGACACTTTTGATCGGATTTTGCTCCTTCGCCCAAACCAAGGCGAGCAAGAGCAAGGCCGACGCTTTGTTCAAAAAACGCAATTACCTCAAGGCCGCGGCCATGTACGAGCAACTGAAACCCGAAAAGGACATTTTGCAGAATCTGGGCGATTGCTATTACAACAATTATCTGATGAAAGACGCCGTGCGGGCTTACGCACAGTTGTATCTGACGAAAAAGGAAACCGACAGCATCGACAAGGAATATCTGTTCAAATATGCCCAATCGTTGATGGGAATCGAAAGCTACCAAAGAGCCGATTCGATCATGGCGATTTACGTCGGATATCCGGTAGACACGCCGAGTTTCCGCTCGAACCAACAGTTCAACGTACCTTATGATTACGTGATCCAACCGATGACGCGCAGCACGAACAACGGTGATTTCGGGATGTCTTTCTTTGGCGACAAAGTCGTTTTCGCTTCGTATCGTTCGGCTCAAGGCAATTACGGATGGAACGAAAAACCGTATCTCGACCTGTTCGAAGCCGTTATCGACGACAAGGAACAGTTGAAGAAAATCATGCCGTTCCCGAAGGAAATCAATTCGAAGACGCACGAGAGTTCGGCCACCTTTTCGGCAGACGGACGCTTTATGTATTTCAACCGGACTGGAAAAAAGAAAGTCAATGTCGGAGACGATAAATATGCGACGATCCGTATCATGCGCGCCGAATTCGTCAACGGCAAATGGGCGAATGTGACTGATTTGCCTTTCAATGCCGAAGCATTCTCGAACCAGCATCCGGTTTTGACAAAAGACGGAAAACGCCTGTATTTCTCGAGCGATCGCGAAGGCGGACAAGGTTCTTTCGATCTGTATTACGTCGAAGTCAGCGCCGACGGAACATTCGGCCAGCCGCAAAACCTCGGAAACATCGTCAACACCAAACACCGCGAGCAATTCCCGTATTTGTCCGATGACGGAAAAGTACTGTATTTCGCCTCTGACGGACATCAAGGCCTTGGCGGACTGGACATTTTTTACACGAGACAATACGAAGGCGGATGGGACAAACCGGTAAACCTCGGGGAAACCATAAACTCCAGCGCCGACGATTTCGCATACGCCGTAAACGAGAAAAACGACAAAGGTTATCTGTCGTCCAACCGAAACAAAGGCACGGACAATCTCTACGGATTCACGCGTTTCGAGAACGAGGCGAGTTACATGGTAGAAGGCGAAGTGCGCGACAAGAACACCAAAAACCTGCTTCCGGGAACGACGGTTTCACTGTATGATGAAGCCAATAACCTTGTGGGAACGATGGTCGTGGGGCAAAAAGCCGATTACGTTTTCAAGACCAAACCGAACACGAAATACAGGATTGAAGCCGTCAAGGATTTCTATATTCCGCACAGCGAGGAATTCGTGACCAACGAGGAAGGCAAAATGCGTTACACCATCGAGCTTTTCGTGGAATGCTACGACGATGCCGAGGAAATCATCACGCGTCGCGACGACGGAAAAATCCAGATCCAGATGGAGAACATCTATTTCGACCTGAACAAGTGGGAAATCAAGCCGGAAGCCGCGGGCGCGTTGAATACGTTGTTTGAGCTTTTGTCGAAATATCCGGCGATGGAAGTCGAACTTGGTGCGCATACAGATTCACGCGCCACTAACACTTACAACCTTGTTTTATCGAACCGTCGTGCCCAAGCCGCTGTCGATTATCTCGCGGGCAAAGGCATCGACCGCAAGCGAATGAAGCCAAAAGGTTATGGGGAAGAAGTGCCGTTGGTAAACTGCGGAACAGATCGTCCGTGCACCGAACAGGAACATTCCATAAACAGACGTTGCGAATTCATCATCCTTAGATAAGGAACCCGAACAAAGAAAGTTGTTGTTAAATTATAGTAGTTTAAAGAGGAAAAGTCGCTGTGGGAAGCGACTTTTCTGTTTTTTCTGGATTTCGGACCGTCGGATTCCAGATCGACTCAGGAAAATTATTCGTTGTCTGGATTTTCGGTCTTCGGCTGATTTTTGTGACAGGTTCGAAATTCCGATAGTCTCAAATCCGCCAATCTGAAATTCCGATAATCCCAAAACCTACCACACACTTTTCTATCTTTGGCCGCGTAAACTTTCGCCATTGAAAACAAAACTACTTTTTTCGCTATCGGCTTTCGCTGCTTTTTTTGGCGCTTCGGCCCAATCGGTTTGGCCTTCGGAGACTTGGTCAGATGCGACCAACATCACTTCGGTCATGAGTCCGTCGGCGGCAATCGAACTTTCGGGCTTGCACTGGAATTCGGTCAACAATCGACTTTATGCCGTACAGAATGACGGTCGGCTTCGCGTGCTGCAATACGATGCGTCGGGCGGAACTTTTAGCCAGATCGCCAACAAATCGTTCGACGGCGGACCGGAAGGCATCACGCAGGTCGATCTTTCGGCGAACGAAGTCTACACCATCGACGAAAACGAATACGAAATCAGGAAATATACACACAATGCCAGTTTTTCGACGCTGACCGAATCGCGCCATTGGAATTTGCTACAAGCGCCATCGCCCATGCCAGACACCGGAAACACCGGCCCCGAAGGCATCGCGTTCGTTCCCGATTCGTTTTTGGCCGACAGTAATTTCACGAGTTCGGTCACCGGCCAACCTTACGTCTCGACAAAAGGCATGGGCGGACTTATGTTTGTCGCGCACCAGGACGGCGGCTACATCTGGGTTTTCGACCTGAATCCGGACGTGAACAATGACTTTGCCTACGTCGGGAAATACAAGACTTCGAGAAGTGAAAGCTGCGATCTGGCGTTCGATCGTTCTACGGGATTGCTCTACATTTTGCACAACGTCGGCAGCAATTACCTGCAAGTAACCAATATGTCGCTTGCGCCAGCGCCCGGATCAGAACCTACATTTTCAACGTTGAACGAATATTTCATAGCGAATCCGACGGGATCAAACACCAACGTCGAAGGTTTCGCCCTGATGCCGAAATGCGGCGATTTGACGGGAAGCGCATTCTTGTGCCGCGACGCTTCCTCGAGCGAGGCGTTGTCAGTGAGACAGGACGTTTTGCGCTGGTTCGCTCCTTTTTTAGCCGATGGAAATTGCGAGTTGTCCGTGAACGATCCCAATCAAAAAGCGGTAATCGTTTACCCGAATCCGACCGCTGAAACGCTGTTTATTTCCGGTCTTGATTCCCAAAAAGCCAACATCGCCATTTTCGATCTCAACGGAAAACTGGTGAAAAAGCAGCAACAGGCGAATTCCAAAATCGATGTTTCGAAGCTTGCGAAAGGCGAATATATCCTGAAAATCGACAACGGGAATTCAACTCAGGAAATCAAGTTCATCAAGGATTGATTTTTGGGCAGCAAATCCGGCTGTTCGCTATTAGTTTCACACGCCAACACGTTTTTTTGCAACTCGCGGGCGGGTCTTTTTTTGCAAAAAGCCAGCCCGCTTCGGCAAAAAATACGCGTTGGCGTGTGAAAGCTAGCCGCGACATCCGGGCTGCGGGTTTTGGCTTTTTGGGTGGTTTTTTTGCGGCGAAGTCTGTGACTTCGCCAAGGCGTGTTGGCGAGTTTGCAACTCGCGACAACTTCCCGTAAAAAAAACGCCCTATCCGGGGCGCTTGTTTTATAGTTCGACCAGGATCTGGTTTTTGAGAAGATCTTCCATCGTTTCGCGTTCGCGTATCAGGATTCCTTTTCCGTCTTTCCACAAAACTTCGGCCGGTTTGAATCGCGAATTGTAGTTGGAAGACATAGAGAAGCAATAAGCGCCTGCGTTCCTGAAAGCGAGAATGTCTCCTTCGTGGATTTCGGCAATGCGGCGATTGGTCGCGAAAGTATCGGTTTCACAAATGTAGCCGACTACGGTGTAAAAACGCTCTTTTCCCTTTGGGTTCGAAACGTTCTCGATCGCGTGCTGGCTTCCGTAGAACATAGGTCTTATCAAATGGTTGAAACCGCTGTCGATTCCGGCGAAGACCGTAGAAGTCGTCTGTTTTACGACATTCACCTTAGCCAGGAAGAACCCCGATTCCGACACAAGAAATTTTCCGGGTTCGAAAGCCAAAGCCAACGGACGTCCGTATTCTTTGCGGAACTCGTTGAATCTTTTGGAAAGCTTTTTCCCGAATTCCTCCACATTTGTCTCGATATCGTCCTTTTTGTAAGGCACTTTGAATCCCGATCCGAAATCGAGAAAATCGAGTTCCTTGAAATGTGTAGCGGCCTCGAACAAGATTTCGGCTGCGTAGAGAAAAACTTCCACATCGAGAATATCCGAACCCGTGTGCATGTGAATGCCGTTGATATGCATCCCAGTATTCTCCACAATGCGCAGAATGTGCGGCATCTGATGGATCGAAATACCAAACTTACTGTCAATGTGACCCACGGAGATATTTGAGTTTCCGCCAGCCATTACGTGAGGATTGATGCGGATACAAACCGGAACCTTGGGGTGTTTGGCGCCAAAGTGTTCCAAAACGGAAAGATTGTCGATGTTGATCTGCACGCCAAGTTGGGCGGCCATTTCAATCTCCTCGAATGAAACGCCGTTTGGTGTGTAGATGATTTTGTCTGCCGGAAAACCAGCGTGAAGGCCAGTTTGCACTTCCTGTATCGAAACCGTGTCGAGCCCTGATCCCAACTTCTTGAGCAACTTCAGGATCGTGACGTTGCTCAAGGCTTTGACCGCGTAGTTGATCCGCAAGTCGTCGACCTTACTGAACGCGTCCGTCAAGCGTTTGTACTGCGCCTCGATTTTCGCGGCATCGTAAACGTAAAGCGGGCAACCGAATTCCTCGGCGAGCTGAAGTAGTGCTGTAGGTTTCATATAGGAATAAAATATCCGCGAATTTACCAATGAAAACGCTTATTGCCAAACGGTTTGGCATTTCTGCATTATCGGTAGAATCGCGGATGGAAAAATGAGAAAAATTTACAGTTTCCTGAGCGTGACCAGAAAACCGTCGGCGTCTCTTTGGTCGAATTTCAACGTGTTCGTGCCAACGTCCATGCAGCCGAAGCCCGTAGCATCGATGATCATCGCTCCGTCGCAATCGGCCGTACCGTTTACGCTCAGCACTTGATAATCATAAGTTCCGGTTTCGAAGAATTCGTATCCGGTGTCGGGAATTTGTCCGTTCACGACATCGACCGTTCCGTCGTCGTTGAAAGTCCAGGTGATCACGCCTGGCTCGTATTGCTGGTTCGCGCCTCCAAATCCGCCGGTTACGCTTTTGAGCGTCCAGGTTCCGAACAATGTGCCTTGGGAATTGTTGTCGTCATCGCTTTTGCAGCCCGTAGCCAAGCCCAAAGCGAGCAAAAACACAAATAGTTTGATCGTTTTCATAGTTGTTTTTTATATGGTTAGCAAATAGATGCTACAAAAGCCGATTGGTTGCGTGGCAAACTCGACGTAAAGTGAAAAAGTCAGTATCGCAAATTTGGTCGGAAGAAACCCGAAAGTTAAAAAGTGATCTAACCTGTCAGGATTTAAAAGGGCGAAAGATTCAAAATCCGACAATCCGACAATCCGACAATCCAAAAATCCACCAATCAAAAAACCGAAATAGGAATCGGCAAATCAACAATATTCCCTATTTTTGCGTCACCTTACAAAATAACCAATCATGGATATACACGAATATCAGGGAAAAGAAATCCTGGCCAGCTACGGAGTCAAAGTCCAACGCGGTCACGTTGCCAATAATGCTCAGGAAGCCGTTGCGGCCGCCAAGCAGCTAACCGCCGAAACCGGAACGGGATGGCACGTAATCAAAGCCCAGGTTCACGCCGGTGGACGCGGAAAAGGCGGCGGTGTAAAATTGGCAAAGAACCTTCAGCAAGTCGAGGAAATCGCAGAACAGATCATCGGGATGCAGTTGATTACGCCTCAAACTCCGCCGGAAGGAAAGAAAGTAAACAAAGTGCTTATCGCCGAAGACGTGTATTATCCGGGCGAAAGCGAGACGAAAGAGTTCTATATGTCGGTACTTTTGAACCGCGGAAAAGGACGTAACATGATCATGTATTCTACCGAAGGCGGAATGGATATCGAAGAAGTTGCCGAAAAAACGCCTCACTTGATCTTTACCGAAGAAGTTGATCCAGCTGTCGGACTTCAAGCTTTCCAAGCCAGAAGAATCGCGTTTAACCTCGGAACTTCAGGACAGGCTTTCAAGGAAATGGTGAGTTTCGTCACGGCTTTGTATGCAGCTTACGTCGGTTCTGACGCTACGATGTTCGAGATCAATCCGGTCTTGAAAACATCAGACAATAAAATCATCGCGGTAGACGCAAAAGTGAACCTTGATGACAATGCTTTGTACCGTCACCCGATTTATGCGGAAATGCGCGACGTACGTGAAGAAAACCCAATCGAAGTCGAGGCGAAAGCTGCAGGTTTGAACTATGTCGATCTTGACGGAACCGTCGGTTGTATGGTAAACGGTGCAGGTCTCGCGATGGCAACGATGGATTTGATCAAATACGCAGGTTTCGAGCCGGCGAACTTCCTTGACGTAGGTGGAACTGCCGATGCAAAACGCGTGGAAACGGCTTTTCGAATCATTCTGAAAGACCCGAACGTAAAAGCGATCCTTATCAACATCTTTGGTGGAATCGTGCGTTGCGACCGCGTGGCTCAGGGCGTTGTCGACGCTTACAAGAATATGGGCGACTCGATCAAAGTGCCTATCATCGTTCGTCTGCAAGGAACAAACGCCGAATTGGCAAAAGAATTGATCGACAACTCAGGAATGCCGATCTTGTCTGCAACACTGTTCCAGGAAGCGGCTGACCAAGTGAAAACAGCTTTGGCCAATTAATAATTAATAGTTATTAAATACTAATTGAATCCCGGCTTCTGTCGGGATTTTTTTATGGGTCGATTTTAAAAGGAGTCTCGAGCAGCAACACGAGATTCGCCGAAATGAGTTGCCAGCCTCGTCCGGAAAACTTCCACGATCGATTGATGCGAAGTTTTCTTTCGAAACAAATTCCCCTGTATTTGCCGCGTCGGTTCTCGACACTGTTCACTATTGCGATGTTGGTGAAGAATGTGATATTACGCGTGCATATTTCGCTGCTTTCGAGCAAAAGGATTTCAGTGTTCAAATATGGGATGCTGTCGAATCCGACAAAAGTCTGTCCGTTTTCGTCCGTAAAGACGATTTCGGGATGCAGCATTTTGGCCAACGTGCGCTTGTCGTTGGCTATTACTGCTTTCAAAAGTCTGTTTTCGGCTTCTTCGATAACCTGAATATGCGATAGGGTCATGACTAGTCAAGTAGGGAAATGGCACCAATTACCTGTGTTTTCAGATGATTACTGAAGTTGCGGCAATCATTTGCCAGTTTCGGTTAAATCGCCACATTCGCGTCGTGCTGTACAAGTCCTTGAATGGAATATCCATATACAAACCTTCACGTTTCTCGATGGCAGTGACTACGGCCACGCTGTTGAAAAAATTGATGGTTCGTTCCAACGTTTCCAGTCTTGTAATCCGGTAAAGTTGGGGATTGCTCGCCGGACAATTTCTTGATCCGACAAAAACCTCACCGTGTGGGCTGGTGTAAATTGCGTCAGGGTGCAACAGATGGAGTAAAGCTCCCACATCCTGGCTTACCAAGGCGTCGCTGAGGCGCATGTCTGCGTCTTCAACCACATCAAAATGTGTCTTGTTCATAGATTTAGGGATTGAGCGTTTAACTTAAAGTTAAGAATGGTTTTTCAAAAAAGTCGCAAAATGCACAAATTTTCGTTGAAATGCATCCTCTTGTCAGAATCTACCGTCGAAATCGATTTCGTTTGTAGGAAATAAGCGATTACTTCGTTGGAAATGTTACACTTCGGCGAAAAAAGAAATCCCGAGCCTAAACCCGGGATTTTTTGAAACTTCTCACTTCGGCATATTCGCCGGATCGTCATAGTTGACCATCCAACTTATCCCGAATTTGTCCACCCACATTCCAAAGTATGCGCCCCAGAAAGTATCGGCCAATGGCATTGTTACGATTCCGTCCTGCGAGAGGCCGTTGAAGATTTTGTCGGCGTGCTCGCGGCTTGAGGCGTTCAGCGATAATGCGATATTGTTTCCGGGCGTGAATTTGTAACCCGGCATTTCCGAGGTCGGAACATCAGAAGCCAGGATCGTCGCTCCGTCTTCGAGTTCCAAAGACATGTGCATGATGCGATTTGCGTCTTCCGGATTTGATTTTTGATCGTCAGAAGGTGGCATATCGGAATAGCGTCCAACGTAAGGAATCCGTCCGCCAAGAACCGCATGATAGAAATTCAGGGCTTGCTCGCAATTTCCATCGAAGTACAGATAAGGGATAAGTGATGACATATTTTGGTTTTAATTGGTTTGTTTCGGATTGTTTTTGGCAAGCGCGCGCTTGATTTCATTGTCCAGAAGCGGGAAAGCCGGATACGCCATGTCGTGTCCGTAGCCGCCAATCTCGAGCAGTTTCGTCTCTTTGTGCCCGGCGATTTTCATCATTCGTGCCATGTAGGCATTTTCCTCATAACGTCCGAGGAGTTCGAGCTCGCGATCTCCTGTGATCAAAAGCATCGGCGGCGCATCGGCGCGAACGAAGAACAAAGGCGCATATTCGTCTATCGTGGGTTGTTTCTCGTCGATTCCCTTTTCTTTGCGATAGGTAAAGTGCGAGACCATTTGTCCGCTGAATGGGATCAATCCCGCGATTTTGTCGGGATCGATCGCATATTTCTCCAGACGTTTCTTGTCGAGAATGGCCATCGCGCCCAAATAGCCGCCAGCCGAATGTCCCGACACGAAAATCTTCGCGTCACTTCCGCCATATTTCGAGATATTCTTGAACGTCCATGCAATCGAAGCGGCCGCATCGGCAATACAATCCTCGACTTTGGCTTTTGGGCTCAAGCGATAATTCACGCCAATCACCGCGTAGCCTTTTTCCTTTAAAGCCGATGGGATTTCCTTTTGTCCGCCGGTCAATCCGCCGCCGTGAAACCAAATTATGGTCGCAAAATCTTTGGTATTTTTCGGATAATAGAAATCGAGCACGCAGCGCTCCTTGATGTAAGCATCCGTCGGTTTTTCGTAATAAGGGATGTCCTTTTCGAACGCGTACTCGACTTTTTGCGCCTGTAGAGAAAGGATCGTCAGAAAAAAGAAAGCGGAATGGAGGAATTTTGTCATGTCGTTTTTGTGAAGGAGAAACCCAAAGATAGCGCAAACCCGACTTTTTTCCGAGCGTTTTCCAGCCGACAGGCACCAATTGGATTCGCGTCCAAATTCCATTGTGACCGAAATCCGTAAAACAGAACGACCGACACAAAATTGCATCGGTCGTCAGTTTTCGGATTTTTGAGATCGTCTATTTTTTCTTCTTGATCGTGTATTTCACGTTTTCAACCGGACTTTTGGTCGTTTTCTTGGCTGCAAAAGGTTTTGCGCCCGTAAAATTCTTGGCCGGTCTTTTTGCCGATGCGTTCTTGGCCGGCGCGTCTTTTGCCGTGAAATTCTTGGCCGGAGCTTTGACTTGCGCCTTGATCTGTCCGAGGACTTCGGTTGGATTTTTTGGATTTTCCTTTGTGCCTCGCAAATGAATCACGAGTGCGTTGAGGAAATTTCTTAAAACCTGGTCGCCGCAGGACACGAATTTCTCGTGGTCTTCGTTTCTGAAGAAATTCCCGACCTCGCCTTTCGAGATCCTGAAATCGACCAACTCGAGGATTTCTACGATCTGGTCATCGCGCAATTGCAGTGCTACGCGTAGTTTCTTGAAAATATCGTTATTGTTCATAGGTGTTTTTTTAGGATTTCCGTCGCGGCGGATTTTGGCCAAAGATAAGCGAATTTAAGCGGCCGAACACAGTCGCGACGGCATTTGCTCAGTCAAAAAGCCAGTCAAAAGCCTCGAGGAAATTTTCGCGCCAAAGTTTTTCGTTGTGTTCTCCGGCCGGAACGACTTTTTGCCGAGTATCGGCTTTCCTGGATTTTACGATGGAAATCATCCGCTGCATATCCGGAACCATTTTGTCGTCTTCCTTGTCGCCGCAAAGAAAATAGAACTTCCTGTCTTTGAGCGATTTCGTCTTGTCCGCGAAAGCGTAAATCTCATTTGAAAACCAGAACGAAGGCGAGAAAACACCGGCTTTCCCGAATGTTTGCGGATATTTCAGAACGGCATAAAACGAGACAAGTCCGCCGAGAGAACTTCCCATTATAGCCGTATTCTTTACGTCAGATTTGGTTCGGAAGCGCTTGTCGATCTCGGGCTTGAGCGTTTTTACGACGAATTCGAGATAGGCATCGGCTTTTCCGCCCCCATATTTTTCGTTCGGAAAAGGCGTGAGTTCGTCGATTCTTTTGTCGTTCCCATGCTCGATCCCGACGACGATCACCTGTGCGTTTTTCGACTCAAGTGCTTCGTCGACGTTCCATTCGCCAACGAAAGATGTTTTTGCATCGAACAGATTTTGGGCATCGTGCATGTACAGAACCGGATACTTTTTGGAATTTTGCGAATAGTCTTTCGGAAGCCAGATCCAGATTTTTTTGTTCACACCCAATTGCGGCGCCTCCAAATCAAAAGTGGAAACTTGGGAAGATGCCGTAGTTTGAGCCGCGGCAAAAATCGGAACCAATAAAAAGAGTAAAAGTTGTAAGCGCATCACGAGCGGAATTTCGTCCTAAAACGGTATTTTTGCGCAAATTACGATTTCGATGGACAACTACGAAGAAAAACTGGCTTTGCTGCTTGACATGATCCAATTTTCGGTGGTCGACGGCAAGCTCGATCCGCGCGAATACAAATTGCTTTCTTTGATCGCGGGCGAGCTTCGCATAGAAAAGACTGCTTTCGACGATTTGTTCCATCGCGAATCGAAACCGCACGCCATCAAATCGGAAGTGCAAAGAATCCACCAATTCTATCGTTTAGCGCTTTTGATGCACATCGACGGTGAAGTGCACGAACGCGAACAGGCGGCGATCAACCAAATCGCGATCGATATGGGCTTGAATCCGGGCGCGACCCGACGCATCCTAACGTTGATGAAAGAATCGGAGTTCAAGATTCTCGATCCGAACGTCGTTTTTGAGATTTTTCGCGAACAACAAAACTAAAAAACACCAGAAATTATGCCCATGCAAGTTTGTTCCTGCGAAGGTCTCAATCCGGATTGCCCGAAATGTTTCGGAAGCGGTTATGCCGAAGTCGCCGAGACAAAAGGCGCATCTGACAAGAAAAAAAACACTGAAAACAAACCTTCGAAGCGACAGTCAAGTCTTCCCGAAGATCTGCTCACGCTGACCAAAAAGGAAATCGAGCACATTGCTTTGCAGCTTGTCGAGAAACTCGATCTCAAATCGAAAAAGCAAATCCAGCTTCTCAATTCGATTCCGTTCAGCACGAACACTTTCCGGATTGTCAGCAAGGACAAATTCGCGAATCTGGCCAAGATCGAAAACGAAAAACGGTTTTTGAGAGGCGAACTCGACACGATCCTCAAAGAAACGGCGGCCAAGAAATACTTCCAAGGATTTCAATTCGGACATTTTTTATCCGACAAGGAAATCGACATCAGCTCGAATCGCCAACTCAAGACTTTGTTGCGCGAATACAAGAAACTGAAAACGAAGTGATTTTTTGACTTTCCGATTTTCGGAGAGATGAAAAGCCGATTCCCGATCAAATCGCCGCGTCCTGCAACGTCTTGATTTCATCTCGCAATTTCGCCGCTTGCATGAAATCGAGTTCTTTCGCCGCTTTTTCCATCGCTTTTCGCAAGTCCTTGATTTTTTTGTCCGATTCGGCTTTTGACAAGTATTTCGGTTCGGGTTCCGATGCTTTCGCGGCTTGGTTCGCCACGTATTTCGTCGACACGGAATTGCGCGCCAACGCATTGTCGAGGTTCTTTTTGAGCGCCATCGGTTCCAGGTTGTGTTCCTTGTTGTAGGCCATTTGTTTCTCGCGTCTGTAGTTGGTTTCGTCGATCGTGGATTGCATCGATTTGGTGATGACGTCGGCATACATGATCGCTTTTCCGTTCACGTTTCTCGCAGCACGACCGACAGTCTGCGTAAGCGAGCGGTTGCTTCTCAGGAAACCTTCCTTGTCGGCATCCAAAATCGCGACCAACGAAACTTCGGGCAAATCCAAGCCTTCTCTCAAAAGATTGACACCGATCAGCACGTCGAAAATCCCTTTTCGCAAATCCTGCATGATCTCGACGCGTTCCAAAGTATCGACTTCAGAGTGGATATAGCGGCAACGGATCGAAACTTTCGTGAGATATTTGGTCAATTCCTCGGCCATTCTCTTGGTCAGAGTCGTCACCAAAGTCCGTTCGTCCAATTCGACCCTTTGCTGGATTTCCTCGATAAGGTCGTCGATTTGGTTCTTGCTCGGACGCACTTCTATGACCGGATCCAAAAGTCCCGTCGGACGGATGATCTGTTCGACGTAAATGCCTTCGGATTTCTGCAGTTCGTAATCGGCGGGCGTTGCCGAAACGTACACGACCTGATGCTGCAGGGACTCGAATTCCTCGAATTTAAGCGGACGGTTGTCCATGGCCGCGGGCAATCGGAAGCCATATTCGACGAGATTTTCCTTTCGCGAGCGATCGCCTCCGTACATGGCCGAAACCTGTGAAATGGTCACGTGACTTTCGTCGACGACCATCAGGAAATCGTTCGGAAAATAGTCCAAAAGACAAAACGGACGCGTTCCCGGCAAACGCCTGTCGAGATAGCGCGAATAATTCTCGATTCCCGAGCAATACCCGAGTTCGCGGATCATTTCGAGATCGAAATTAGTACGTTCCTCAAGACGTTTGGCTTCGAGGTGTTTCCCGATCGATTTGAAATAATCGACCTGTTTGACCAAATCCTGTTGGATGTCCCAAATAGCGCCGTGCAAGACATCGGGCGAGGTCACGAACATATTGGCCGGATAGATATTGAGTCGCGTGTACTTTTCGAGCACCTTCGAAGTCTTGGCGTCGAAAGCCTCGATTTCCTCGATTTCGTCCCCGAAAAAATGGATGCGGAAAGGTTCGTCCCCATAACTCGGGAAAACTTCGACAGTATCGCCTTTGATTCGGAACGTTCCAGGCGTGAAATCGGCTTCGGTTCTTGCGTACAAACTTTGGACAAGCCGATGCAACAACTTCGTGCGCGAGATCATTTCGCCTCTTTTCACCGAAATCACGTTTTTCTGGAATTCCACGGGATTCCCGATCCCATAAAGGCAGGAAACCGATGAAACCACGAGAATGTCACGTCTGCCGGACAACAAGGCCGAAGTCGTGCTCAAACGCATTTTTTCGAGTTCCTCGTTGATCGCCAAATCTTTCTCGATATACGTTCCGGTCACGGGAATAAAGGCTTCCGGCTGATAATAGTCGTAATACGACACGAAATATTGCACGGAATTGTTCGGAAAAAACTGCTTGAATTCCGAATACAACTGAGCGGCCAAAGTCTTGTTGTGCGCCAAAACCAAAGTGGGACGCTCGACCTTCTCGATGACGTTGGCCATCGTAAAAGTCTTGCCCGATCCGGTCACGCCCAAAAGCGTCTGGAACTGTTCGCCGTTCTTGATGCCCGCTGCGAGTTTTTCAATGGCTTGTGGCTGATCGCCTGTAGGTTTGTAATCGGAAACAACTTGGAATTTCATAGCGCTGAAAATGTGGAAAACAAAGATAATCAATCCAATGTTTGCAACGTCGGGCGTTTTGGTTTCGTTAAGAATCGTACCTTTCAATATGCGAAAAATCTGGAATCGGATCAAGAAAAGACAGTTGGCGCTCGCGATTTTCGCAGGTTACGTCGTCGTTTGCCAGTCGTGCATGACGATGCGGTTTTCCGATAAGGAAACACGCGAATTTTTCACCGGGACCAAAACGGCTTATTCCGAAAAAGCACTCAAATCTGACGGACACATCATCCATTACATAGCAACCGGAAACCCAAAATCACCCACACTTTTCTTCGTGCACGGCTCGCCCGGAAGCTGGAACGCATACAGACGTTATCTCACCGACACACTTTTGCTCCGGAAATTCCGAATGATTGCAGTCGATCGTCCGGGTTACGGATTCAGCGATTTCGGGAAAGCCGAATCATTGGCAGAAAACGCGAGATTGCTGAGCGAAGTCGTGAAAAAAACGAGAAACGGCCAACAATTGATTTTGGTCGGGCATTCGATTGGCGGACCGATCGTGGTACAAATGACAGCCGATCATCCGGAACTTGTCGACAAAATGGTCGTGCTTGCGGGTTCGGTCGATCCAAACGAGGAAGCGCCCGAAAAGTGGAGAAAGATCATTAAACTACCGCCTTTGCGCTATCTGATTCCCGGCGCGTTCCGTACTTCGAACGACGAAGTGTGGCTTTTCAAACATGAATTGCTGCTTTTGGAACCGCGCATCCAAAGCATTTCCGCCGATGTGCTTGTGATTCACGGCACTGAAGATCCGCTTGTGCCTTTCGGGAATTCGGAATTTCTCAGGAAAAAACTCACCAACGCAAACTCGTTCCGGCTCGTCCCGATTGCTGGCGCAAACCATTTCATCCCGTGGGAACATTACGAGCTGATAAGACAGGAATTGCTCAGGCTTTGACCTCCAAAAGGTTGTGGATTTGGGCATATTGCAGCAACAAAATCGTCTTGGCGTCGATGATTTCACCCGAATAGATCATCGAAACCGCTTTTTCGAACGGCATTTCCAGCACTTCGATGTGTTCGTTTTCTTCTTCCAGACCGCCGCCGTCGCTCTTTCTCATTTCATCCGAGCACTCGGCCACGAAGCAATGCAGCATTTCTGTAACCGCGCCCGGCGTGACGAAACAGGAGAACACTTTCTTCACGTTTTCGACGTGGTAACCCGTTTCCTCTATGACTTCGCGCCTAATCGTTTCGGTTGGATTTTCGTCGGATTTGTCGACCGTTCCCGCGCAAGTTTCGATCAGCATTCCGTTCATGTGGCCGGTCAAATAGGCCGGAAGCCGGAACTGTCGCGTAAGGATAACCGTTTTTTTCGTCGGATTGTAGAGCAGTATGGACGCGCCGTTTCCTCTGTCGAACACCTCGCGATAATGGATTTCGGTTTTTCCGTCCTGTTCGAAATCGAGTGTATAGCTTTTTAGTGAATAACGTTTGTCGGATAGGATTTGCGTGTCTCGGATGGTGATTTTCGGGTCGGACATTTCAATTAATAATTAATAGTTAATAATTAATAATTTTTGGATCGGCGGATTTTCAGAAATCAGTTTTTTGAAAGCTATTGGTTCGATGGTTATCGGCGTGGGATTTGGTCCCGATAGCTATCGGGATGGGATTTGGAATTTGGATTTCAATCATGGCATTCCATCAGCAACAAATCGCCCGATTCATAAGTGATCGAAACGATGCCGTCGTCCTTGACCGCATTGCTGCTTCCGATTCGGTAGCCCAAAGTCAGTTCGTCATTTTGTAACGGCCAGACGAGATTCTGAGCAGAAATTCCCGTGACTTTTCCCACGGGCATCAAAGAAATCACCGAATCTTTCGTGTACCATTTCTCGAATTTTTCGGGCAATCGGAAGATTTTCGAGTAGTCGTCGAGGATCACGATCTTGAGTTGATTTTTGTATCTCACGATATTCGTGACGTTGGCCAGCGTGTGATCGGCTCGTTTTCCCGTAGCCCAAACCACGTTCGCGGACGGGATTTTTCTTTCTATCAGATAATCGAAAGCCTTCTCGAGATCGGTTTTGTCCTGGTTTGGCGTGTGTACGATCTCTATCGGAAACTGATAATCGTCGCGGGTCGTCGGATCGAATCCGCGGTCAAAATCGCCCAGCAAAACATCGACCTTTATACCAAGAGGCGCAACGCGATCCATCGCCGAATCGAGCACGACCACAAGCGGTGACCATTCGAGCAATTGGTTCAGCAATTCCATCGAACACGCTTCACCGTTGGCGATGATCAAAGCCGGTTCCTGATCGTCTCTTACAATGTGGTGGGAAGACATTTTTAATTATTAATTATTAATTATTAATTGTTAATTGTTAATTGGATCATCGCATCAACGAAAAATGTCCGAGGATTTCTTTTCCGTCGTCGAACACGCCTCGGTACCAATAATCGGTTGATGGAAGCGGCTTTCCGTGGAAAGTTCCGTCCCAATCTTTGTCGGTCGGCGTCAGCATCTTGATCAGCATTCCGTATCGGTCAAAAATCCCGACTCTCGAAACCGTGGTGAATTCTATGCCTTTTATCGTGAATCTGTCGTTGAATCCGTCGGCGTTCGGTGTGAAGAATTGCGGTGGAAGCAAAAGTAGGTATTGTTGGGAATCCGATCCGCAGTTGAAAGTGTCTCGCACGTAAACCGTCAGCATTCCGCCTTCGACATCGGTGAAAACGTTTGACAATTGCCACGAAAATCCGTCCAGCGAATATTCGAAAATTCCGGTATTTGCGGTCGTAACCGTAATTGTCGCGCCTTGGTTGGTAATCGTCGCGATCTGTGGCGCCTGATGCACGATCACACCGTGATTCTGGCTCGCCTGACAACCATTTCCAGAAGTGACCGTGACGGTGTAAACTCCGGCTTGACCGACGGAAATCGTCTGAGTCGTTTCGTTGGTCGGCGTCCAAAGATAAGTCGCACCCGAAATCCCGGCGTCCAAAACAGCCGAATTGCCTTGGCAGATGTCGACCGGAACCGGAACCGAAGGAAATTGTGGCGAAGGAAAAACCGTCAGCGTGACCTGGGTGCGACCCGGACTTTTGCATGGGCCATTCGTCGCTTCGGCATAATATGTTCCGGGAATGTTCGTCTGATAATTAGCGTTGCCCGAAAGCAGTAGATTTCCGCCGCTCGGAGCGTCATACCAATCAACCGAGTTCGTCGAAGTCACGGACAAAGCCGGAATGTTCGCATCGTTATCGCAAGCGCCGATGTTTCCGTTCGAGGTAGGAGCCATCGGTTGCGGCAACACGAAAAAGTGGAAACTATCCGACAAGGTATAACAATAAGCGTTGTTCATATTGACGATATCCTCGGCGATCTTTACACGAAAATAACCAGAAGCCGTGAGTGGAAGCGTGTTGTAATTCTGGGAAGTTTCGCCCGGAATGTCTGTCCAGGTCGTTCCGTCGGGCGAAGATTGCCATTGGAAAACGTGCGTTCCGGCGGTAATGTTCAACGTCAGATTCAGGGAAACCGGCAAATTGTTCGAACATTCCTCGACAACCGCGTTCGCACCCGAAGTCACAGACGCCAGATCACCGCATGAACGGAAAGAAATGTCGTCTATGGCCAGATCGTTTCCGCAGCCGCCGACTCCGTTGTTGAGCATTTTGAGTACGACCGAAGTCTGTCCCGGCGGAACGGTGAACGTCATGCCATATTGCACCCAATCGGCACTCGAAGAACCCGGAATATTTCCCGTATCGCCTTCTTTCAAAAGCGTGGTTTCGGATTGATCCCAAATCTGGAACTTGACGTTGATGGGAATTCCGGTGCCGCCGCAAGCATTACTCGACGGATTGTAAGCGTTGAGAAGCCAGGCCGAAAACTCGAAAGTCGTGTTCACGCAAAGTCCTGTAACCTGTCGTTTGTAAAATTCGCCGGGATTGAAACTCGCGTTTACGATGAACGCTTTTCCGTTTGTGTCTCCGGGCGTATGATCTGGGCGACTTATCCAGTTTCCGTTCATTCCGGTGTTGTCGCTCAACGTGTATTCGCCGTCGCTTGGCGTCGTGGCCACGAAAGTGTACGAAGTCGTTCCTGCCGGAAGTGCCGGCCCGAATCCGGTTCCTGTTCCGAAATCTTCGGTGAAAACGGGATCGCCTTTGCTTCCGTTGCAAAATCCGAGCTGCGCCTGAACGCCCGAGCAAACCAATAAGGTTAAGGCAATGAAAACAAATGGTTTCAATACGTGATTTTTAGAGCTGGAAAGTTAGCGCATTTACAACGTTTGCGCAATTTGGCGGCCGTTAAAACAGTGAGCCGATTGCCATTTTTGTAGAAATAGTCCTAAAAATCCGAATCGTGGGGGTTTTGGGCAGTGTTTTAACGTTTTTGGGCTTTGCCTCGGTTTTTTTGTTGCCGATTTTGGTTTAGATTTTATCCGCGAAAGTCGGCCAAGAATTTGAAGTTTTTTGTTGCCAAGGATGCAGGATTACACCAATATTTACGTCGCTTTCAGATCAGATTTATTTCGCATATCTGGCCACGAATGCACGAATGCCAGTAATTCGTGCATTCGTGGCCAAATTATTCATCATGTAGCGATATTGCTGATTAATATGTCGAGGATTTGCCGCCAATTTTATGCCGCGGATGCCCGGATTTTCACAGATCACACGGATTTTGCATCGCTTTAGATCAGATTTATTACTGCTATCTGGCCACGAATGCACGAATGTCTGTAATTCGTGCATTCGTGGCCAAATTATTCACCATGTAGTAATCTTGCTGATAAACATGTCAGGGATTTGCGGCCAATTTTATCCACGAAAGCACAAATTTTCACGGATAGCACCCATTTTCGCATTGCCTTCGGATTACACGGATCGTTAGATTTTCAAGCCGAAAAACGTCCTTAATGAACTTAATGTTCTTAATGGTTCAAAAATTTATCCGGATTGCTCAATTCAAAACATTTTTTAACCGCGAATTCGCGAATTTCCTCTTAGCGGATGAGAACTGAATTCGCGAATTCGCGGCAAAAAAAATTACATTTTGACAACCACATCAAATTCCGTCCGATAAGTGGTTTTCCCGTTTTTGACGCATTCGAAAAGTTCGCTGTTTTCGTCGTAGTAAACCGACTCGTAAATCATCGGAATCACCGTTTTACCACAGAAATCAACCACGCCTTCGAACTTGTTGTTCGCGACGATCACCATTCGCGACTCGACTATTTGCCCGACCTGATCGAATTTTGGCGCGAGTATGGTTTCGAGGTTCTTGTCCGAAAGCCCAGATTTGACGCCGTCGGACGTGATATAAAACATTTTGGTATAACCGCCGGATTCGTAAGTGCGCGAGATGTATTTTACGTTATCCGGAAGTTTTTCGCCGGTAATTTCGAACGACTGGAATTGTTGCGGATAGCGATGGCGTTCGCCTGCAGTTTCAATCGCGATCCGATTGCCAGATTTTGGCCAAAAAGCGCTGTTGTTATTATAGTCGATAAAGCCTTGAAGCGAACTTTTGTCTTGCCGCGCATTTCCCGCATCTCCTTTCCAATAAAGCTTTCCCGAAGGTTCGAACGCGTAAAGTTGCCGGTTTTTGAAAGCTGCGATAAATTTGCGTCCGACAAGTATCTCGTCGAATTCCTCACGCAAAATCGGTTTGAGGTTTTGGCTCGAAAGTCCGTATTTTCCATTTTTCGAAGTCAGGAAATAACTGTTTTTGGAGGAATTGGCGCTGTCTGAAATTCGTGAGATCGAGTCGTAAGCAAAATCAATCTGCACAATTCCGTTTTCGTTGATCAGTCCCAAAAAAGCGGCTTTTCTGCAGACGAAAAATCGGTCGTCAAGCGGTTGAATTCCGTCGTAAATTTCCGGAACGACCAAACCTTTGCGCACATTCGCGATTCCATATTTGCCATTTTTGGACACGATGAAATTTTGGAGTGAGAATAATCTTCGCGCCGTGTAAACGGTCGTGATCGTGTCTGAAAGCAGCAGTCCGTCAATAGCATATTTGCTGAACTTTTGGGTTGTGTTGCGATAACTGTTTTCGTCGGTCGGAACAGTCGAAAATCCGCCAGACGCGTCAATCTTGAGAAAAGCTTCCGGAATCGCCCTCTTGATTTTTCCGGACCTGAGATCGTAAAAAATACTCCAACCTTTGTCGCGCACCAAAATTCGTCCGTTTTCTGAAATGTCCGTCAGCGAGAATTTCCAACCGACCGGCGCTTCAAAACCGATTGTGTTCTTTCCGTCAAGCGGAATCAGATCGACCAAAATCCTGTCCTTGTCCAAATTCCGGATTCCGATAAAAAAAGCGTTGCGATACTTTTCGAGGTAAGGTGGTAATTGCGATTTTTCGGCGAAAACAGGGAATTCGATTATGTCGTAAAAATCGTTTTTAATCAGGATTTTGCTATCGGAATCGACTATCCCGACGTTCCCGCCATTCGGTTTGTCCCAAAAACGCAAATAGCGCGACCCGATTTCGAAATCGCGTTCGGTAAAATAATTTTTGGCTGAAAATGTCGTCGCAGCTTCGATTTTGTCGTGTCTGAAGTTCCCGATTTTGAGGTCTTTCCCTAAAATTCCGCATTTCCCGTTTTGGGTGAAAATAAAGTTCCAATGGTTCGAGATCACTTTGTCGAACGATTGCCCAAGCGGTTTCAGCTCGAAATCGGAATCGAGATAAGCGTCGAATTTCCCGTTTTTTTGCACGATGATGTAATTCGTCCCAAACACGAAATTGTCGAATTCGGGTGGCACGACCTTGCCAGATTTCAGGTCGATAAAGCCGTGTTTGAAGTTTTTCGTGGTGAAAACGACGATCGTGTTCGGGTTTTCGCTTGCGCTGTAAACGTCTTCACTCAAAACCGAAACGCCGTTTTTGTCGAGTCGCAGTAGTTTTTTGTACGGATTTTCGCTGTCGGAAATCAAGGTGTAAATTTCCGACTCGGTTTGGAAGAAATAGTCGTGGAATTGATACGAAAACGGGAAAACCTGTTTTCCGGATGCGTCAAAAATCCCGAATTTTCCGTTTTGGGAAGCTTCGTAAAACGCCGGATTTTTTTCGGGAGTCAGTCTCCGGATTTCCTCGAATTCCTGTTTCAGCACAAGTTTTCCGTTTGTATCGATCATGCCATAAGAGTCAGAAACGATACCAAAATGATTGCTGTCGATGGCGTAAATATTCCTGTAAATCGGTGGTGTGATTTTATTGGACAAACTGTCGGCAAGTCCGAAAAGGCGGCCATTTTCGGTATACTTCAACCATTTCGGAAACGCGGTTTCATCTCGGTCGTCGAGCGATTCGAATCTTGTCCGGTCGGGTTTTCGCATTTCGTAAATCGTGCCGTCGCGATTGAAATTTGTTTTCGTTCTTTTGCGATAAGCACTGAGATTGCGGTCGATGTGGTCGAATTTTGGCGCCACGATTTTGTTTTCGGACATAAAATAAAGCCCGAATTTCCGGTTGTTTCGAAGTTTGAAAATGCCTTGGTTGATTTCTTGAATGCCGTCGTAAGTCGCATCGAGCTTGATTTTTCCCGATGCGTCCATCACGCCGAATTTGCCGTTTTGTTCGAATACGACGCCTTTCGGAAAATACATTTCGGGTTCGGAAATCGGTTTTCCGTAGATGAGATTCGTGCGTTTTCCATCGATTGTTGTGTTTCCCCAAGGCGAAATCGAGTCGTGAACGGCTTCGGAGACGAAACTCCGGTGCGCGAAATCGTAAATCCCAAACCGGCGGTTTTTGGTCACGACCGCGAAATTATAGCTGCGTTCGCGTTCCCAATCGCCGAGATTGCGCTTGAGGTTCGCGATCACGTTGATCTCGTTCGGAATCACATTCAAGTCCGACAAAAGGTAATCGAAGTCGCGAATGCGCTGGATTTTCGCATTTCCGGAAGTAAAGAGTTCGTATTTCCCGTTTTTGGATGCGACAAGGTAAACCGAAGAACTGCCGTCTTGTTCTTCTCCCAAAAGTCTCGTGAAGATCGCGTCGTAACCTTCGAGTGCTTTTTTTCCGTCGGTCAGATCGACAAGGCAAAATAGGTTGTTTTTATCGACCGAAACGACTTTGCAAGGAATTTCCGTTTCTCGGATGGTTTGCGCATTTTCGAGTAGTATTTTTCCGTTTTCGTCATAAATCGCGAAGTTTCCGGCAGTAAAATTTGCGTCGCGATTTTTGCGCGAATCGACGAGCCAATATTTCCCATAAATCGGTTTTTCATAGATAGTATGCGTGTCGAAAGGAACAATCGTTTTTCCTTTACCCGAAACCAGACTTTGAAGCGAATCGACATAAATCCTGTAAAAGAGCTTTTCGTTTTCGCCGATGATCTTGATGGAATCGCAAATCGCGTCGACGAGATATTTTTTGGTTTTCCGATCGAAAATGCCTTCGGATGCAAGCAATCCGGTGCGAAAAGCGACTTTCGAAAATCCGTTTGGCAATTTTTCACAGGAATCGACAGCGAACGATTTTACCTTTTTCAGATGCGCCTTTTTTAGGTCGGGCGCGGCTTGTCCGAAAGCCATAAATCCGAAAAGGAGCAAAATCGGGAAAAGCAAGAATTTCCTCATGGTGCAAAGTTAGTGCTTTGATAGAGGCGAATTTGGCGCGAAAGGTTGGAAATGTGGCAAAAAAAAGCTGTCCAGAGACAGCTTTTCGTCATTGGATCACGTAGTCGGTTTGGTCTACTTCAGACAATCGGAAGAAGCCCAACGCAAAATTGCCTTCGTCGGTTTGGTTTACGAGATTGCCGCGAACCGTTGCCGGAGCCGTTCCGAATGGGCCGCCGCTTCCGCCGGTCATAAGCAGCAATTTCGACATATAATCGTAATAGCGCTCCGAGATTCCGTAAAGGCGGATCCGCACGTTGTCACCGGCTGCGTTGCGATCTTCGCTGAAACTTTCGAAAGCCATATTGCCATTTATGAATTCGTCCGAAATCACCTCAAAATCAGGATACGGAATGGCCGGAGCGTCGAAACGCACGAGGTAGTGTTCGCCCGGAACCGGACTGTCCTGATAGAAAAACTTGACCTCGATCTCGTCGCCCAGAAAGCCGCCTTCGTTGTCCTGTTGGATGTTTTCGATCTCGGAAGTCGCGATCATCGTCTCGGAAGCGGTGTAAGTTTGTCCTTCGTGAACGATAGTCAAAACGTAACTCATCCCGATTTGCGCCACGAAATTCGTACACACATAATTTCCCGTGCCCGGATTTTCCACGAAATCGAAAACCTGCGAATTCGAATCGGTGATGAAAACGATCGCGCCCGAGACGTTCGGGACGTTTTGATCGTAATAGGCTGCGGTCGTGGTTAGTCTTATGGTCTGTTCCGCTCCGGAAGTTCCTTTGATCCAGTCGATAGAAGCGTCGACGACCAATTTTGGCGTTTGGGTGTCAAGGTCGACGTCGACGACTTCCTCGCATCCGTAAAACAAAAATGAAAGCAGCAATAAAAGTGCGGTTATATATCGCATGGCTTAGAATTTAAAGTTGTAGGTAACACTTGGGATTATCCCGAAAATTGACAGTCTCACGGCTTCATTTTGTCCGGTATCCTCATTTTGTCGAAAAGAGATTGACGCCGAATTCATGCGGTTATACAAATTGTAGACGCTGAAAACCCACTCGCTTTGCCAGCCTTTTTTCTTCTCGGGTCTTGGCGTGTAAGTCGCCGAAACATCCAAGTGGTGATAGGCCGGAAGTCGGTTTTCGTTTCTGAGTCCGTAACTCGGGATCTGGATGCCTTGGTATTCGTAATAACCGTTCGGATACGTCACAGGCTGGCCCGACTGCAAAGCGAAATTCGCGCCTAATGTCCATTTCTTGGCCAGATCGTAAGAAGCCGTGACGGCCAGATTGTGCAATTTGTCGTAGCCGGTTTTGTACCATTGGCCGTTGTTGATTCCGGGTTCGGAGGCATTTCTGCCCGGCGTTTGCTGTTCGGAACGCGACAATGTGTAGGAAATCCAGCCGTTCAACTTGCCCTTGTTCTTGCGCACGAGCAATTCGAATCCGTAAGCTCTGGCTTTTCCGGGAAGCACGATCTGTTCGATGGCCTCGTTGGCGATCAGGTCGGCTCCGTCAATGTAATCGACGCGGTTTTTGAGGGTTTTGTAAAACATTTCGGCTTCAAGCGAATAGGCGTCGTCCTTGAAATTCCGGAAATAACCCACAGCGAATTGGTCGAGCAATTGCGGTTTCAGATAATCGTCGGCGGGCGCCCAAACGTCAAGCGGAGTAGGCGAGGAAGTGTTCGAGATCAGGTGCAGGTACTGCGCCATGCGGTTGTAACTCGCCTTGACCGACTGATCGTCGTTGATCTGGAAAGCGATCGAGGCGCGAGGTTCGAGGTTGTTGAAATCGGCGATGGTTTCACCACGTCCGTACGATCTTGTTCCGATGGCGTCGGCCTTTTCGTAAATCTGCAAGGCTTGGTCGAAAACGACAGGTTGGTTGTTTGCATACAAATTCATTGTCTGCGCGCCCATTCGGTAGAACAAACTGTAGCGAAGCCCATAATTTATAGTGACTCGCTTGCCCAAAGATTGTTCGGCTTCGATGTAAAGCGCGGGCTCGACAGCATATTTCTGTTCCAATTGTCTTGCGTTGATTGCCGAATCGCGGCCCGAAGGCGTGATTTCCCCGGGATTGAAATCGTAATAAATCGCGTTGAGTCCGTAGAAAAGTCGGAAATCGCTCGAGAGATAGTGCTTGAAATCATACTTGAGATTGAAGTTCTTGATTCCGGAATCCCATTTGAATCCGATGTAATCGAGTTGCAAGCCGTAGTAATAATCCGAATAGATCATCGAAAGGTTCGTGAACAGCTTTTCGGAAAACAGATGATTCCAACGCAGGTTCAGGACCGAATTTCCGTAAGAATTCTTGAAATTGTCGCTGATGCGGAAGTTGTCGCGTCCAAAATAACCCGAAAGGAAAAGCTTGTTGTTGTCGTCGATCGAGTAACTCAGTTTGGTATTCAGATCGTAAAAGTTAGCCGAGTTGTCGTTGTCGGCAAGTTTCAGGAACAAATGGGCGTAAGAGGCGCGTCCGGCCACGAGGAACGAACCTTTCTCCTTTTTGATCGGACCTTCGGCCAGAAGTCGGCTCGAAATAAGCCCGATTCCGCCGCTGGCGTGGAATTCGCGATTGTTTCCTTCTTTCTGGTAGATGTCGAGAACAGAGGAAACGCGTCCGCCGTAGCGCGCCGGAATTCCGCCCTTGTACAATTTGAGGTCTTTGATCACATCGGAATTGAAAACCGAGAAAAATCCGAAAAGGTGAGACGAATTGTAGACAGTGGCTTCGTCCAAAAGGATCAGGTTTTGGTCTGCCGCGCCGCCTCGCACGTTGAATCCGGAAGCGCCTTCGCCCGCGTTGGTCACTCCGGGAAGTTGCAAAATCGACTTGAGCACATCGACTTCACCCAAAACGACTGGCATTTTCTTGATTTCGCCCACGGTGAGTTTGTTGACGCTCATTTCGGGTTTTCGGATGTTGGCACGAGGAACGTTTCCGTCAACGACAACTTCTTTGAGTTCCTGGGTCGAAGCCGACATCGACACGTTCTGTCGCATGTTCTTGTCGAGCGTGACGGTTTGGGTGAAATCGGCGAAACCGTAGTAGCTGATCTTTAGCGTGTAAGTGCCGGCCGGAAGCGAAATCGAGTAAAAACCGTACTCGTTCGTAACAGCGCCGGTCTTGGTCTCGACCACGTAAACGCTTGCGCCGATAAGGGTTTCATTCGTGTTTTGGTCAGCGACGGTTCCCGAAAGCGTAAAATTTTGTGCCTGGACAGCATGCGTGGCGAGCAGGCAAACGATCCATAAAAAGCAGTTCTTCATAGCGAATTAGATTGATTGATGACAAAAATAGTGCGGTGTTTGCACAAAATCGGCTTGGATTATAAAGCCGAACCTATTTGGATTTGGTTTTAAGTTGTTGTTGGTCAGTTTAGTACAGTATTTTGCTTTGCGAATTCGTTCGATTTTCGAAACTCGGTCGGCGTGAAGCCCGTTATTTTCTTGAAAGCCGTGTTGAAAGCAGTCTTGGAATTGAAGCCCGATTCAAAACCGATGGTCACGATCGTAAGTTGGTCGAAATTCGCGTCGGTCAGCAAAGTTTCAGCCTTTTTGACCCGGAATCTGTTGATGAAATTGAAGAAGTTCTCGCCTGTTCCGTTGTTGATCACGTACGATAGCTGATGCGTGGAAAGTTGCATGATTTCGGCCAGTTTCACCAGATTGAGTTCGCAGTCGAGGTAAAGCGATTCGGATTCGACTTTTCGGATAAGCTGTTTTTTGACCGAGAGCAATTCGTCGTCTTCCATCAATTTGGTCTTGCGCGAAAGTTCGTTTCCGGATGAGGTAGCCAACGCATCGGAAATCGGCAAGCCACGCGGGAAAATCTCCTTTTGGCGCACGCCGTAGAAAGCCACGAAATACACGACTGTCAGCATGTGCAGATTGATGTACACATTCAACGGCTGTCGCATCTTGAGGATTTTGTAAGTCAGTACGACGATCAGCGAAATCGCCAGCGAATAGATGATGTATTTGATCCAGCGCAAATCGATAGACTCGACTTCAGAAGCGAATTGCTCGATGTTTTTCCCGTGGCGCTTTATGGTGAGATAAGACAGGACGATATAAACGAACGAGTGGCTCTGCGAAAAAATGGTGTAGAAAAGGTCGCAGTCGTCCGAAGTCTTGCGAAACATCAAAAATCCGACGAAGACAATCGGAACAAGCAACATCAACAAATCGCGTAAAGACAATTTCAGTCGCGGATTGGCGTAAAACCGAATGCTCATCAGGAAAACGACGCCCGTAAGGAATTGGGCGACTTTCAAAGCGAACGAAAAGCCATAATTCCGATCGAGAAAACTTCGGTCTACCATATTGTCCAACCAGAAACTCGACCACAAAAGGCAGAACAATCCGAAGAAAAAATTGGCTTTGCGGTTTACCTGCAACACGTTGCTCATCTTTAGGAACGCCAAAAGCGCGAGGCCGCCGCCAATTAGGGTCGAGATCAGAAGATTGAAATCCATTTGGTTGTTCAGTTGGTTATTCTTAAACTTTCGATTTTGCAAAATCGTATGACGCGGGCAACTATTCACGCCTTTTAACAAAAATTACAGAATTTCTGTAATTGGGGTATTCTGCAGAATCCGAACTTTGCTTTTACGGGGAGGGGCTGGTACATCCCAACAAATTAAAATTTGGATCCGGTACAGAAAATCTGTAAAAATTGTTAAAGTTATTGTTGGAATAAAAGCAATTTTCATAGCATTTCTGGAATTTCAAGGCCTGGACATTAACAAAAAAGGCCATCCGAAGACAGCCTTTTGATATCCGTTTTTGAACGCTTACCTGACTTGCGCCAAAATCGTGTTAAAAGTCTCACTCGGACGCATCGCCTTGTCGGTCAAATCGTAATCCGGTTTGTAATAACCACCGATTTTTTGCGGTTGGCCTTGTGATGCGATCAACTCCGCGTCGATTTTCGATTCGTTCTCGGTCAACGCTTTTGCGATCGGTTCGAAAATTTTCTTCAAATCGGCGTCTTTGTTTTGGGCGGCCAATGCTTGTGCCCAATAAAGCGCGAGGTAGAAATGCGAACCGCGGTTGTCGATCTGGCCTACTTTTCTTGCCGGAGATTTGTCGTTTTCAAGGAATTTCTCGTTCGCGTTGTCCAAAGCTTCCGATAGCACAAGAGCTTTCGAGTTGTTTTGCGTCTGACCCAAATGCTCAAGAGAAACGCCAAGCGCGAGGAATTCGCCCAGTGAATCCCAACGCAGGTAGCCTTCTTCCACGAATTGCTCGACGTGTTTCGGTGCCGATCCGCCTGCTCCAGTTTCGAACAATCCGCCGCCGTTCATAAGTGGGACGATCGAAAGCATTTTGGCCGATGTGCCGAGTTCGAGAATCGGGAACAAATCTGTCAGATAATCGCGCAACACGTTTCCTGTAACCGAAATCGTGTCTTCGCCTTTGCGGATTCTGTCAAGAGAGAATTTCGTGGCGGCGACCGGATCGAGAATCTGGATGTCCAAACCATTCGTGTCGAAATCTTTGAGATATTCGTTTACTTTTTTGATGATTTCGCGGTCGTGCGCACGGTTTTCATCGAGCCAGAAAATGGCCGGCGTCTCTGACAATCTCGCGCGGTTCACCGCCAATTTTACCCAATCCTTGATTGGCGCATCCTTGGTTTGGCACATTCTGAAGATGTCGCCTTTTTCGACTTTTTGCTCGAAATAGACTTCGCCTTTGGAATCGAGCACTTTTACCGTTCCGTCGGCATCGGCCTGGAACGTTTTGTCGTGCGATCCGTATTCTTCGGCTTTTTGCGCCATCAATCCTACGTTTGGCACCGATCCCATTGTCTTTGGATCGAAAGCGCCGTGTTTTTTGCAGTCGTCGATCGTGGCCACGTAAACGCCTGCGTAACAACGGTCCGGAATGATCGCTTTGGTATCTTGTTGCTTGTTGTCCTTGTTCCACATTTGTCCCGAAGTCCTGATCATCGCCGGCATTGAAGCGTCGACGATCACGTCAGACGGCACGTGCAGGTTCGTGATTCCCTTGTCGGAATTCACCATGGCGATCGCCGGTCCGTTTTCGAACGCTGCTGTCAAAGCTGCTTCGACTTCGGCTTGTTCGGGCTGACCCGCGATTTTGGCGTACACGTCGCCAAGACCGTTTTTCGTATCGACTCCGAGTTTGGTGAAAAGGTCTTTGTATTTGGCGAAAACATCCGCAAAGAAAACATCGACGATCGCTCCAAAAATGATCGGGTCGGAAACCTTCATCATCGTCGCTTTGAGGTGAACCGAGAACAACACGCCTTTGGCTTTCGCGTCCTCAATTTCCTTGGACACGAATTCCTTCAAGGCGGAAAGGCTCAACACCGAAGAATCGATGATCTCGCCAGCCTGAACTTTCGAAGCGGCTTTCAGTTCTTTTTCAGATTGGTCGTTTCCGAAGAATTTGATCGTGAAAGTGTCATCTGCTTTTACCGTAACCGATTTCTCGCTGGCATAGAAATCACCCTGGCTCATGCTGGCGACATGCGTTTTGGAGTCAGATGACCAAGCGCCCATGGAATGCGGATGGCTTTTTGCATAATTCTTGACGGCCTTTGGAGCGCGGCGATCGGAATTTCCTTCGCGAAGCACCGGATTTACTGCCGATCCAAGCACTTTGGCATATTTGGACTTGATGGTTTTTTCTTCGTCGGTTTTTGGATCTTCGGGATAATCAGGTAGTGCGTATCCTAGTTTTTGAAGTTCCTTGATGACTTCCTTGAGTTGCGGAACGGAAGCCGAGATATTTGGCAATTTGATGATGTTGGCTTCGGGTGTCGTGGCCAACTGCCCTAATTCCTGCAAATCGTCGCTGATTCGCTGTTCCGGCTTGAGATAGTCTGCGAGGTTGGCGATGATTCGTCCGGCGAGTGAGATGTCGCGCGTTTCGACCGAAATTCCTGCGGGTGCCGTGAAGGCCTGGATAATGGGAAGAAGGGAATGGGTGGCGAGCATCGGAGCCTCGTCCGTGATGGTGTAGAGGATTTTTGCGTTATGTGACATTTTAGGTTTTGTTGGTTTGTAATACGGCCAGAAAAGGCACGGCTACAAATATAGGGAAACGGGTCGCTTTTGGTTGCAAAAATGATATACTATAACGTTGTATTTTGGAATTTTTCGGGATGAGGTTAAATTTTTCGGGATTTGACAATTGCTGGGTTTTTTATTGTCAATTTGGGTGTTTTTTGCCTCCGATTTTTTTAGGCCGCTTTTAGAAGAGTATTGCCTGAATTTTTGTTTCGTTTTTTCCGTCGCCGCTAACTTGCAGGTTTTTGCAACCTTTTAATTTTACAAAATTGGTAAAAACCGCGAATTCGCGAATTTACCCAGCGGCCGGATTTTAAATTCGCGAATTCGCGGTTTAATCATTTGTAGCGATAAAATTTCATTTCGTGTCGCTTTTGTTTTTGCCACAGATTGCCCTTGGCTAGTTCGCGTTGCTCGGGTCGTGTCCTGATTTTTTTAAGCCACCGAATTCACGAATTTTTCGGTTCGAGGTAACCTGCAAGGTTTTTACAACCTTGTAGGTTTTAAATAGAGACAACCGCAAATCATTTGTAGCGATAGGATTTCATTTCGTGTCGCTCTTTTTTTTGCCACAGATTGCCCTTGGCTAGTTCGCGTTGCTCGGGTCGTGTCCTGATTTTTTTAAGCCACGAATTCACGAATTTTTCGTTTCGAGGTAACCTGCAAGGTTTTTACAACCTTGTAGGTTTAAGTTAAGACAACCGCGAATTCGCGAATTCATCCAGCGGCCGAATTTTGAATTCGCGAATTCGCGGTTTAATCATTTGTAGCGATAGGATTTCATTTCGTGTCGCTCTTGTTTTTCCCACAGATTGCCTTTGGCCAGTTCGCGTTGCTCGGGTCGTGTCCTGATTTTTTTAAGCCACCGAATTCACGAATTTTTCGGTTCGAGGTAACCTGCAAGGTTTTTACAACCTTGTAGGTTTTAAATAGAGACAACCGC
>NZ_SEBR01000026.1 GCF_004295795.1 Flavobacterium sp.
GGTCGCCAAAATCGGTCGTGCCGCGAGCCTTTTTGTTACTTTTGCGGCGAGGCAAAAGTAAGCCCCGCTGGCAGGCGACGAATCAAAATCAAAGCCTGCGGCAGCGCAGCTGCCGAAAAGAAGCAAAATGAGCGAAGCTCATTTCTATTAGGTTTCGAGAGTGAGATAATTTCCGTAAACACAGAAATAGAAAACAAAAAAAAAGATCGTCTTACAACAATCCTAGCCCGGATGCGGGTAACTAGCCTTTTGCAGAAAAAACCGAATTTTTCTTGACTTGAAACAGCGACCAACGGAAGCTCGTTTCAAGACATAGAAAAACCGGTTTTTGCAAAAAAGCTAGTGCCAGTAAGCCGGAAAAAGCTCCAACTAAAAAATGTTAAAAACGATTCGTTAAATCACGATTTAAAAGCCGAAAGCATTGCATAAATTTGCCTGATGCTCAACAAAATCCGCGAACTGACCGACACGACGAACTTCGAGAACGCACTAAAAGTGACGATCTCATCGGTTTTGCCGGTAATAATCTGTTCGCGATTGGGCTATTTCGAAACAGGATTTGCCATTGCGCTCGGCGCTTTCCTGATTTATCCGGCCGATATTCCGAGTAATCTGCGTCATAAGATAAACGGTATTTTGGTTGCCGATCTCATCGTGGCCGGAAGTTTTTTACTCGTCAACATCCTGTATCCGTATCCGTTTATTTTGTATCCAGTTACGGCGGCGCTGTTGTTTTTCCTGGCGATGATTTCGGTTTATGGGCATCGCGCCAATATGGTGTCTTTCGCCGGACTGCTTGCCGTGGCACTGGCTTTCGGACACATCCGTCCGGGTTGGGAAATGGTCGCGCAATCGGGGCTGATATTTGCCGGCGGGCTCTTTTACCTTCTGGTTTCCCTGATTTTCCACTTTGTCAGACCGCATCGGTACACCGAATTGCAACTGGCCGAATGCATGCGCCTGACTTCCAAATACCTGAAATTTCGAGGCGATCTGTGGGAACGCGAGGCGTATCGGTCTAAAATTATCGAAAAACAATTGCACTTGCAGGTCGAACTCAATACGATCCATGAGAATCTGCGCGAGGTTTTGATCCGGACGCGTTTCAGTTCGGGGCATTCCAACCAGAACCGTAAATTATTGCTCGTCTTCATTTCGCTGGTAGAGATCATGGAATTGGCGCTTTCGACCTCGTTCGACCACAACAAGTTGCACGCGAAGTTCGAGAAACACGACTATGCTTTGAAAACCTACCAAAATCTGGCCTACAATCTGGGGTCGGTACTCAAAAAAATCACCAAGAGTATCGAACAGAATCACAAATACGAATCGAAGCACAATTTGCTTGATGATTTGGCCGCTTTCGAGAAATCGATCCGCAGCTATGAGGAAGAACTCGGACGGGAAAATGCGTCCGAAGGCGTTTTTATGCTCACCAACATGTTGCATTACGCCGAGAAACAAATCGAGAAAATCAAGTTGATCGAACGCGCTTTTTCGGACGGAAAGATTTCGATGAATTTTCTGAAAAGCCGCGACCGCGATCTCGAGAAATTTTTGGCGCCGGCCTATTATCCGTGGAGCACGTTTCGCGAAAACCTTGGATTTTCCTCTTCGATTTTCAGGCATTCACTGCGAATGACGGCGACTTTGCTCGTCGGATTCCTGATCGCCGCGATCTTCAAACTTGAAAACGTCTACTGGATTTTGCTCACGATTGTCGTGATCATGCGTCCTGGTTACGGATTGACCAAAGACCGCTCGTACCAAAGGATTTTCGGGACTGTTCTGGGCGGAATGATCGCATTCGGATTTTTGCATTTCGTCCATAATTCTGTCGCGATAGGCACTTTGACGATCATTTCGATGTTGCTGGGATTCGCATTTACCTCGACCAATTATAAGATTGGGGTGACTTTTGTGACGATGTACGTGGTGTTTTTGTACGCCTCGCTTACGCCGAATGTCAATCAGGTCATTGAATTGCGCATCATCGACACTTTGATCGGTTCGGGATTGGCTTTTGTCGCGAATTACTTCTTGTGGCCGTCCTGGGAATTCTTGAATGTTCCGTCTCACATCAAGAAATCGATCGAGGCCAACCGCAATTATCTGAACGAGATTTCGGCGTTTTACAACCAAAAAGGCGATGTTACGACGTCGTATCGGCTTGCCCGAAAGAGCGCGTTCATAGAAACCGGCAATCTTACGGCGTCTTTCCAGCGCATGCAGCTCGAACCGAAATCCAAGCAAAAACAGTTGCCGCAAATTTACAAATTGGCCGTTTTGAACCACACTTTGCTTTCGGCATCGGCATCTCTTGGTACTTATATCCAATCGCACAAGACGTCCAAGGCGTCGAACGCTTTCAATATCGTTTGCCAGACAGTCATTCGGAATCTCGACCAATCGATCGCGCTTTTGAATCTGCAAGATATTGGCGATCAGGAAAATTCGTCCGAAAAGAATGAACTTGCGATGCATTTTACCGAACTCAAAAATATCCGGACGCAAGAACTTCAGGAACGACACCTTGCCGAGAGCGAGGAATTCCGACTCAAGATGGAAGAAAGCCAGCTCGTGATCGAACAGCTCGTGAATCTGTCGGGATTATCAGAAAATATTCTCAAAAGCGTAAAGAAATTGTTGTCAGAAGCATAAATCGTCATGGAAATTGACGACAACCCAAATTTTTCGTACATCCGATTAAAAATTTCCCAAATCTAGGGCATCGGAAAACCAATGTCTATTTTTTGCGTATTTTTGCCAACGTTTTCGGCCAAACGCACGAAACGCACCAAGATGATTTTACCAATTGTTGGATACGGCGATCCGGTTTTGCGCAAGAAAGGGCAGGACATTTTAGAATCTTACCCTGACTTGGAACGCGTGATCCAGGATATGTATGAAACTATGTACAATGCTTACGGCGTAGGATTGGCGGCGCCTCAGGTAGGTTTGCCGATTCGTTTGTTCGTCATCGACACGACGCCTTTCGGTGAAGACGAAGATCTTGCACAAGACGAACAGGAAGCGTTGAAGAGTTTCAAAAAGACGTTCATCAACGCCAAAATGCTCAAGGAAGAAGGCGAGGAATGGGGTTTCAACGAGGGTTGCCTCAGCATTCCCGAAGTTCGAGAAGATGTTTACAGGCACGAACAGATCACGATCGAATACCAGGACGAGGATTTCAATACGAAAACAGAAGTTTTCAACGGATTGATAGCCAGAGTGATACAGCACGAATACGATCACATTGAAGGCGTTTTGTTCACCGACAAAATTTCGCCTCTGAAAAAGCAGTTGGTCAAAGGCCGACTCCAAAAAATCATGGACGGCAAAGTGCGCCCCGATTATCGCATGAAATTCGCGGGCCCGAAAAAAAGCAGGTAAATAATTGATAAGGAATAATTGATAATTAATTAATAACGAGGTTTGAGTCTCCTGACTTTCGACTTTCGACATCCGACTAAAAATGAACATAGACAAAATTTTGGCGATTTCCGGAAAACCGGGCCTTTTCGAACTTAAACTTCAAACGCGCACAGGATTCGTTGCCGAGTCTTTGCTTGACGGCAAAAAAGTGACGGTAGGACTTCGCAGCAACGTGAGCCTACTTTCTGAAATCTCGATGTACACCGAAAGTGGCGAGAAACCACTTGTTGAGGTTTTGCGCGCGATCGCGGTCAAGGAAAATGAAGGCGAGGCGCTTTCTTCCAAGGAAGACAATGCGGCGCTTTTGGCGTATTTTGGTGAAGTCGTTCCCGATTATGACCAAGATCGCGTTTATGTGTCAGACATCAAGAAAGTCCTGAACTGGTACAACATTCTTCAGGTAAAAGGTTTGGTTTCGAAAGAAGAACCAAAAGCCGAAAAAGCCGAAGCCCAAGCAGAAGAAACGCCAACTGCGGAAGTCGTCGAAGAAAAACCGAAAGCGGCCAAAAAAACGAAGGCCAAGAAAACGGAAGAATAGTTTTTTAGCCTGAGTGCAAAGTACCTGAGTCATCGGGACGTTATACAAATCCTGATTTCTTTGAAGTCGGGATTTTTTGTTTTGCTGTCAGGACAGAATGGATTGGCTATCCAACGATTCGGATTTGTCTTATCGGATAAAATCCCAATCGGTTCAAATCTTTTAAGAACTAAAACCGAAGTCGGTCGCAACATTCGCTATTTTTGGGAAGCCCGAATTTTCGGCCATCCAAACCTTATCACTTCGACCAAAATGAACGCACGCCAACAGCAACTCGACGCCTTCAGCAGACTTCTCGACATCATGGACGAACTGCGCGCCAAATGTCCGTGGGACAAAAAGCAGACGCTCCAATCCTTGCGCCATCTCACGATCGAGGAAACGTACGAACTTGGCGATGCGATTCTCGACAACGACCTGCAGGAAGTCAAGAAAGAACTCGGGGATTTGTTGCTGCATATTGTTTTTTATGCCAAAATCGGAAGCGAGACTAACGATTTCGACATCGCCGACGTGGCCAACGAGATCTGCGAGAAACTCATCCATCGCCATCCGCATATTTACGGCGACGTCGAGGTTCAGGACGAGGAAGAAGTCAAGCAGAATTGGGAAAAACTCAAGCTGAAAGAAGGCAAGAAATCGGTTTTGGAAGGCGTTCCGAAGTCGCTTCCGGCCATGGTCAAGGCTTCGCGAATCCAGGACAAGGCGAAAGGCGTTGGCTTCGATTGGGAAGAACCGCATCAGGTTTGGGACAAAGTGCAGGAGGAAATCGAGGAATTCCAAGCCGAAATCAGAAGCGGCGACCAAGACAAGATCGAGTCGGAATTTGGCGACGTGATGTTCTCGATGATCAACTACGCGAGATTCCTGAACGTAAATCCCGAAGATGCTTTGGAACGCACCAACAAGAAGTTCATCAAACGCTTCCAATATCTCGAATCGAAAGCAGCCGAACTTGGCAAACCCTTGAGTGATATGACATTGGCCGAGATGGACGTTTTCTGGAACGAGGCGAAGAAGTTGTAGCGGAAGCAGTTGCGTTTTAGTAGCAGTTGCAGTAGCAGTAGCAGTTGCAGAAACGCAGCTGTTGCAGAGAGCCCGTCCGCAAAAATAACAAAAGGCCTTACCAACTGAACATTTGACTTTCTGCTCTAAAAATGGCTTCGCAGGAAATCTTGGTGTGCAGGACCTTTCCATTTGCCTTCCTAGCGAAAGACATGCGTGTCTTTGTGACGCAGACAATCGGTTGGCTTTGATCGAGAATCTTGCGTTTTTACGTTTGATAGAAACAACCATTCAATCAAAAACCTTAACATTTTCTACAGAAAGTCTGTAATCGACTCCCAATTTTTTCCCCGAACTTCGGCCAGACCTAACAAATCTTCGAGATTTGTTAGGTCTTAGGAAACTGCGGCTTTCCACCAAATTTTGACTGGTTTTTTGGTTGTTTCGAAGCACGGGTTTTCAACGCTAAAAGTTTCCGGTTGTCTCCATAGGGAAAAACAGCTATGTTTTTAACGGAGAAAATGGGTTGGCGTTTGATCGAAAGTCTCGGGTTTTCACGTCGGCACGAAACAACCATTCGGATCAAAAACCTTAACATTTCTACAGAAAATCTGTAACCGACTCCCGATTTTTTCCCCGAACTTCGGCCAGACCTAACAAATCTTGGAGATTTGTTAGGTCTTAGAAAAATGCAGCTTCCCACGGGTTTCGATAAGCTTTTAAGACGTTTGGGAACACGGGCTTAAAAGATAAAAGTTTCCGGTTGTCTCCATAGGGAAAAACAGGTGTGTCTTTGACGGTGAAAATGGGTCGGCGTTGATCGAAAGTCTTAAGTTTTCACGTCGGCACGAAACAATCACACGAGTAAAAATCTTAACATTTTTTACAGAAAATCTGTAATCGACTCCCAATTTTTTCCCCGAACTTCGGCCAGACCTAACAAATCTTGGAGATTTGTTAGGTCTTAGGAAAATGCGGCTTCGGACAAATTTTCGAACGGGATTCAGCTGTTTCGAAGCACGGGTTTTCAAGCCAAAAGTTTCCGGTGGCGACATTATGGAAACGATTCTGGCGATTGAGGAAGAAAGGTGTTCGGAGACGCATTTTTCCAAAGCGCAAGCGGCGGAAAAATGTCAATAAACACTTTCCAATCAGTCCGGCATTTGAGCGTTTTGGCGGGCACCTGACGTCTTGGAAATTCGCGAAAGGAAAGGCTGTTTGAGCGACCTTAAAACGAAGTCGTTTCGAGAAAACTTTCCCGCGAGTTCCTTTCATTTCCGAATTTCCAAGGCTGTCAGGTCGCCAAAATCGGTCGTGCCGCGAGCCTTTTTGTTACTTTTGCGGCGAGGCAAACCGAGGAACGAGGTTCACTGAATCCAGAAATAAAAAACAAAAAAAAGGATCGTCTTACGACAATCCCTAGCCCGGATGACGGCAACTAGCCTTTTGCAGAAAAAACCGCATTTTTCTAAGTTTAAAACAGCGACCGCAGGAAGCTCGTTTTAAACTTTAGAAAAACCGGTTTTTACAAAAAAGCTAGTGCCAGTAAGCCGGAAAAAGCTCAAAAAAAGAAAAAGCCGCTTCTTTCGAAACGGCCTCAACTAAAAATAAAAAACTAACATCTACTCAATAATGACTTTTTGTGAAAAGCCATCTGTAGTCTTTAAAATGTAGATTCCGCTGGAAAGATTGGCGATTTCAAGGCTCGGAGCGTCGTTTTTGCGAGCGACGGAACGTCCTGAAAGGTCAAACATTTCTACAGAAACAGGTCGGTTGAAGAACAATTGTCCGTTTTTGACCGGATTCGGATAGATCGCGAAAGTCTTTGGCGACTCGAAATCTCCTGTTGAAAGCAGGTCGTTCGCGATTTTGTAAATGCTCAAGGTCGCGCTCACTTCGTTGGCCATGACGATCAATCCGGTTTGCGTTGGACTGTCGGCCGGTTTGATGTAAATGATGCCTTCCGGACCCAAATCACCACCGTTTCCTTGACGGCTGTTCTTATAAGTCACGAAAGTTGGCGCTTGCGGATTCGTGATGTCGTAAACCATGACGCCACCGATTCTCTCAAGTGTAATGAACGCATAAGTCGCTCCGTTGATTTGGGCAACAGTCACGCCTTCCGGCTCCGGACCTTTGTTGTCGCAACGGTTCTTGAAGTTGGCGTTGTCGTTGCTGGCATTATATAGCGTTCCGAAAGTTGGATCAGAAGCCGTGATTCTTTCGAAATCGTCACCTGAATCGAAAACCAGTTCGCCTGTCGTTCCGTTCCAGATTGAAAACGAGCGCGTTCCGAAAGCGTGGATCTCGTCGAAATCTCCGTCTCCATCAGTATCGCCCGAAACCGAAGTCACCGCAAGACGTCCCAAATTCGTGTTTTTCTTTAGGATGTCGGCATTCGGGAAAACCGTAGGATCAAGAATATAATCGGCATCACCGACCTTTTTCTCTTCTTCCATATTGTCGTATTCACGAGCATCGCCTTCGTTGGCAGTCACGAGATAAGTCGTTCCGCCGACAGTGTAATTCGCCATCGCATCTGGCATGAACAAGCCTTTGATTGGCCAATTGGCAAAGAAAACCGACTCGAGTTGATCCGAAGTATCAATCGAATTTCCTTCGAGGCTGTGATCTTTCGTCCCCAAAGGCAAAATCTGCGAAATCGTATTGTTCGCCAAATTGATCTTGGCAATGGCGTTGTTTTCCTGAAGCGTCACCCAAGCCGTTTGGTTGTCGGCCGCGATTGAAATGTATTCCGGTTCAAAATCCTGGGAAACTGACGCGTTTGGCCCAAAAATCCTGACTCCGGCCGCTTTCAAAGCCACGATCTGGGAGTCGAAAGCGTTGAAGTTGATATTCGTCACGTTGGCTTGCGTGATGTTTCCGAGTCCGGCAGATACGTCGATCACCGAAATCGTGCCTTCCGGATCGATGCTGTAATCGCTGTTCGGCTGGCCTTCGTTTGCGGTCAGGACTTTCATCCCGTCGTGCGTAAAAGTCACCATATCGGGTAAAACACCGGCTTCTACCGAAGAAACATTCTGTCCGTTTATGTCCATGAAAACCACTTTTCCATTTCCGTAGTTCGCGCCTTCGACGGTTGCCGCCACGATTCCGTTTTTGAAAGCCACCGAAGTCGCCCCGATTCCGTATTGCGACATGTCGATCATGGCTACTTGCTCGATCGCTTCCGGATTCGAGAAGTCGAGAATCGCCAATTTGGTAGCGGTAGAATTCACGACGAACAAACGCTGGGAAACCGGATCGTGCGTCACGATTTCTGCCGATCCGTTCGCATCGACCAAATAACTGTCGAGATACTGCACGTCAAGCGCGTTCGAAGCCGTCGGAGCATTGAAATTGCTGTCTTTGATATAAACGGTTGTCGTAGTGCTTCCGTTAAGAGGCGCGCCGTTCGTGTCCGTAAGCTTCAGGATGAAGAATTTGTTTTTTCCGTCAGCTGTGTTCATCACCGGAATGTCGATGGTTTGCGTCGTGGTCGCATTCGCAGGGAAACTCACGTTTTGCGTCGCGAAAGTGAAATCGCTTCCGGCAACGGCAGTTCCGACGTTCGGCATGACCGAAACTTGAATTTGTGCCGATTCGGTGTAAATGTTCGCGACCGTGATTCCGACTTGTACGAAACCGGCCGTCTTGTCTACGATTTTATATTGGTTGACGAACGAAGCTGTCATTGTCACATTCGGAACATAAACGCCTGGCGAAGCATAGACGTTTTGTCCGATGGATTGTCCCACAAGGTTCGTCGCGGCTTGCCAGTTGTCACCTGAGTTCAGGTTGCCGTTCGGATCTTTGAGTTCCAAGGATGGACCGTTTCCGTCGGCAGCGGTCGGCCACGAACCCGCATCGTCGTAAGTCACTTGCGAAATCACGCCGTCCTGAGTGTTCAGGATCTGAAGCAATTCGCCCCCGTTGCCCAAAGCGTTTATGATACTTTGCGGCATGTCGATAAACGAGACGCCGTAAAATGCGTCGGCGCTGGTTTTGTCCGTCGCAAGCAAAACCGTCTGATGCGATGCGACGTCCATTTGAGGAAATCGGAACACGAAATTCGCCTCGTCCTTCACACGGATTCCGCCCAAAGCGATCGTATTGTTGGTGTTGTTGTAGATTTCCAAAAACTCCAACTGATCGGAATTCGCCGATGGCGCGTTGTACATAATTTCAGAAATCACAAGTCCGGAAGCGAGTCCGTTAAAGAAAATCGCATCGCTCGTAAAAGGCGTCATTTCGTTTCCGGACACGTCTTCTACATTCGAGACCGAAAGTGTGTAAGCGATTCCCGTTGCGAATCCTTCATGCGTCAAAACCACTTTGTTCAGAGCCGCGTCGTAAACCGCCGAAGTGATCGTACGCGCTGGCGAAAACGAGTAATTCGCGATGGTTTCGGCTTGAACTTCGGTCACAGCTTCCGAGAAAACAATGGCAACCGTAGTTTGAGTTGGAGCGACGGAAGCAACCGAAGGCGGCGTTCCATCGGCATTTGAGATCGTAAAAATCGATGCATTGAAAGGAAGATCGGGGATTGTTCCGTTGTTGTGATCGTCGGCTGCCGTGTCCTCGATCTGCCAGTTCGAGCTTGATCCGAATTGGGCGTGATAGCCGTTTATGTCCAAACCATTTCTCGGTCCGTTGTAATTGGCGATATCGGCACCTTCGGGCAACAAGATCGCCGTTGTTCCGATTGCCAAACCTGTATTTGCCAAAGTTCCGAAGCCGGAAGCCGCGTTTGAAATCGCCGCCAAATGAACCGTTGCCGTTCTTGGAGCCGTACCCAAAAACGCGAACATGGCGTCGCTCGATGAGGAAAGTCCGCCTGCGTTCGAAAACGAGATTACACCGTGAGAAGTGTTGATGGCCGCGCTCAAAGCGTTGATGTGAATTACTGTTCCGGCGGGAATTAGTGCCGCCCCTGACGTCCACGTAAAATCGCCTTCATCGGTTCCGAAACCTGTTCCGTTCCATTCCGAATCACAGAAATAGATGTTCGTATTGGGAGAAATGTCCTTGAATGTGACGAATGCGATGTCGTCGTCCCCGTCGGCGTTCCAGCCTACAAAGGCGATGTCTCCGGGTTGAGAAAGTTGTGCTTGTGCAAAGGCCGCAAAGCCGAGGCAGCACAACAGCGTAATTTTTTTCATTGTTGTCTTAGGTTTATTGGGAGTGCAAGTTAGCCCCGCCAAAAGCCTGAAGCGGTTATGAAATTTTTACGTTTGGATTAGCAAAAGGGAACGGGAAGTTTAGCGCAATGTTTCCCGCGTTACCGATTTGTTGCGTTTGCCGCGTATAGGTAAAGTTTAACCGCGAATTTGCAGATTTGGTTTCGGGCTCAGGTTCAAATTCGCGAATTCGCGGTTCAAATTTCGCAGCAAACCTTGATATTGTCGAGAAGGCAAAGTGAAATTCGTGCATCCGTGGCTTTTTTTATTGGCCACGAATGCACGAATCGTTGCGGCAAAAAAAAAGAAAAGGAGCAAAATCAATCGGTGACGTAAATTATTCGGCTTTCGAACGCGTCAGAACATTGACATTCGACACTTTGTCTTGGTGGTAATCCAACCAAGCCCGAATCCGTCCGATGTACATTTTGAGATAGTTTTCAGACATGAAAATATTCGACCAATCGAATCGGCTGGCTTGCATTCCGAGGTAATAGATGAAAATCGCCGCGCCACATTCCGGAAGAAACGCGAGCTCTGCGTCAGATAAACTCCGTTGCGACCTATATGCGTCGAGAAAGGCAGCCACTTTTTGGTTGTAAATTTCCTTGTCGGATTCGATGTGAAAAAGCTGTTTGCAGAAATAGGCGACGTCGAGGATCAATTTGCCGTTTCCGCAATTGTCGAAGTCGAAAAGCGTGATTTCGCGATCGTTCCGGATGCTCATATTGTCGTACCAAATGTCGAGATGGACGATCCCGCTTGGGCAATCCAAAAACTTTCGCGAGGCAAAACTGCCCGAAATTCTGGAGATGGTTTGTTTGAGATATTTCACTTCCGGAAGCGCATCCGAAAAAATGGAAGTACTAGTTTTATAAGCCGAATGCAGCAGCGAATGCTCGTCGAAAGCTAAACGCTCCAGCGATTCGCCCGAAGTGACCTTATGCATTTTCGCCATGACAGACCCAATCGTGAAGCAGGTTTCCTCGTTCAAAAACCGAATTTTGTCGCCTTCGCCAAACGTGAAAAGTACCGCATGGCGCAATCCTTCTGGTGCATTCAGTTTCTGGATGTAATTTCCGTCGGAATCTGGCACGGCATGGGAAACGTTTATTCCATTTTCGTTTAGCAAGTCCAGAAGCCGAATCTCTTCCGAGATCTCGAGTTCGGTTTTCCAATCCTTGAAATAGACTCTGAGCACGAATTTTTTCGCTCCGTCCGAAATCATGTACGTGTGGTTTATCCCGGTTCGGAAGAGTTTGCATCGGGACGTTTCGTTCAATCCGTATTTTTCAATCGCGAATTTTTCCAGGTCGGATTCGGAAAGGGTAGAAGTCGTGGCTGTGATTTTGGGGTATGTTTTCATCGCGGAAATTTTCGGAACGCGAAGATAGTTGTTTGATTTTGGCAACAAAGCTCCTACTTCGAATTATATTGGAGCCTGATTTCGGGTTGAAGTCTTTCGCTCCTGATTATTCTGGAAAAAGTACGCACTCTTATCGCGAATTTATTGAATGTGAAAAATTATAAGCGTTCACCTTTTCTCAAAAAATGCTATAAAGTCCCCAATAGCAAAACAGACAAATCAAAAGTATAAAGGTCAGATTGTTTGTTGTCAGTAAGAATTTTGAAAAGTTCGACCAGGCATTCGTTTTTAAAATTCTTCTGTTTACAAAACACAGCGGGATTATTGCTGCCAGAATTAGAAAGGGAATATATGCGGCTATATTCTGAATCGTAAAAATATGATCTTTGTAGGGTGATGGCGAGTAAAATATCATGACGTTCCTAAATAATGAGAACATATAAAATGTCATTATTATGCCCAAAGGGACAAACAATGCTTTGATATTCGAGTGGCTTGCCGATTTTCTTGTCCTAATAAAGCTGACCAGGAAAAATAGGGACGTGAACGAAAACAATCCACTACAAAACAATAAAAAGAATTCCAAAGCTGGAGTGTTTTGTGGAATGCGGTAGTTCAACAGTCGTTGGAATTCCGCATTAGGTGGGAATAGTTTTGGGATCTCAAAAAAATGGTCACCTTTTGCCAATTCTTCTTTCAGGTTATACTGAATGGAATGTGTGTAGTCGTGATAAAAGTACAGTGCAACCAGCCCGTCTTTTAGGTTCCAGTTCGAAGACAATAGCGTTCCGTCTCCAATTTTCTTACGACAAACGTGCATTGAGTCGGACATAGCTTTACAAAATTCCGATGTCGTATCTACTTTGATTTTCAACAATTCCACGCCCTTGCGGTAGCGATCCAGTTTATTCGCGTAAGCTGCATCTGTAACTGATGGACAAAAATTCGACAACACATAGTTGGCATCATTTCCTATTGTCAAGGTATAAGGTTCGACTATTAAATATTTCCCTGATTTTTCTATATAAATAAATACATCTTCTTTAAAAAAGCTGTGGTCGTATTGGCTGATATACTTTCGAACTTCTTCTATTGATTTGCAAGTGTGCAAAATATCTTTCAGATAACTACATTCATTGGAAATGTTTTTTTTATGCCTCATATCCACAATGTTCTTCTGCGGTGTTGCTGTCGCAAGTCGGGAAAACGAAAGTCCTGCCTCGTTCATTCCTGATTGGGGTGCAAATCCGTTCACGCCACTTATTCTACCACCTGAAAATCCCGCTCCGTAAGTTCCTGGTTTAGGAGCTATTTCAAACCAAATTCTCGGTGATGTATAGTAAGCATCAAAATTTGTCCCAACAATCGTCTTATCACCAAGGGTAATCTTGTACATACTGCATGTGTATCCATGGGTATAGGAGAACAACAAAAAAAATAGGGTCAATACTGGTTTGATCGTTTTAGTTTTTCGCATTGTTTTTCAGTTCTTTTTGTCTAACGATAATGAAACATCAGAAATTGTGCGCTTTTTGGATGTTTAAACTCAAAACCATCGCTTTAGGGATTTCAGCTAAAGCCAATGCAACCTTTCAAGTTCGGGATTGCAAGTCCAACCTTAATGTTCTTAATGGTTCAAAAATTTTGCAAAAGAACTTAGGTTCAACAAAAGCGAAGCGGATAGTAAAAATAAAAAAGCCAGGCGAAAAACCTGGCTCTGAATGTATCGGTAGAAAATTACTGCTGCATGTTTCGCAACTGCTTCAATTTCTGTTTCAATGTTTCGAGTTCTTCCTTGTGGCGCTCGATGTTCTTGCGGACTTCCAGAACCATCGGATTGTCTTTCTTGGCGTTGGCGAAAAACTGGATGTTGTTTTCCAACTGGAAAATCTCGCTTTGCGTTTCCTCGATCTTGCGCATCAGGAAAATCTTCTCGTTGTCGAGTTTGCGCGTATCGTCGCTTCCGGCAAGGGCTTCGACGCGATTCGTGAATCGAACCATATCGCCTTCTTTCTTGCTCAGGCTCAGTTTTTCGAACAGCGCATCGAGGATTTTGTTGAATTTTCCTTCGATGTGACGCTTGTTGAAAGGCACTTTTCCGAACGATTTCCACTTTTCGATATGACCTTTGATCGCGGCAAGATCGGTTTTGTGATCGCCTGTCATTTCGAAAGTGCGCAGTTCGTCTATGAAGTTTTTCTTGCTTTCGAACGCTTCGGCTTCTTCGCCATTGACTTCGGAACGCGAGTCTTTGAGGCGCTCAAAATAACGGTTGCAAGCTTCCTTGAAGTCCTTCCAGATCTTGTCGGAATATTTTCTTGGAACGTGTCCGATCGTTTTCCACTCTTCCTGAATTTGCTTCATCTGTGGAGTTGCGGCTGCAAAATCCTCGCTTTCCTGTAACGCTTTCGCCTTTTCGACGAGTGCGAGTTTCTTGTTCAGGTTGTCCTGTTGGTCTTTCTTGATGTCCTTATAGAACGAATTCTTCTGTGCATTGAAGTTGCGAACGGCCGCCTTAAAAGCGCTCCATACTTCTTCGTTGACTTCTGCGGGAACTTTCCCGGTTCCGAAAAACTCGTTTCTCAAAGCCTCGATCTTGTCGATCTGGCCTTGCCATTGGTTGTGTGCCGAAACAGGTTCTGCCGTAACGGCATCGATTCTGGAAATGATGTCGCGTTTCTTGTCGAGGTTTTCGGTTTCTTTTCCGCGTGCGGCTTCGTACAATGCTTCGCGCTTGTCGTGCATTTGACGTGTCAGTTCGCTGAAACGGTTCCAGATCGCTTCGCGGTGTTCGCGGGAAACAGGCCCGATTTCCTCTTTCCACAAGCGGTGCAAATCCTGCAGTTCGCGGAAAGCTTTCGTGACATCGGCTTCGTTTACCAATTCCTCGGCTCTTGTGATAATTTTTTGCTTGCGCTCGAGATTGTGCTTGAAATCCTGATCTCTCGCGTCTCTGTCAAGGTGAAGGTAATCGTAGAAATTCTCGACGTGGAAATGGTAATTGTTCCAGACGTGGTTGTATTTGTCTTTCGGGATCGCGCCCGCGTGCTTCCAACGTTCGCGTAGTTCATTGAAATGCTTGAGCGTGTCCTTGATGTTTTCGTTCGGATTGATGAGGTTTTTGAGTTCCTCGACGATTTCCAGGCGGTTTTTGAGATTGCCTTCGAGATTCGTCTGGACGCTTTTGAAATGCGTGCTTTTCTTGTCGCGGTATTGGCTGAAAAGTTTGTCGAATTTTTGTTTCAACGGAAAATGGTACTCGAATTCTTCTGTCGTTTCAGGGTTTTCGGCTTGCCATTCGTCTTTTTTCTCTTCGATGAAATGATTGTATTTGGATAGGAAAGCCGTGCGCAGCTGTTCTACGTGATCGCGAACCGACATGACTTTTTCGACAACGACCAATTTTTCGAGTTCCGAGACGAGTTCTTCCATCGAAAGCGTGTCGTAGTCGAGCATTTCGACTTCGTGTCCATCGGCTACGGTGGAATCTTCACTTTCTTCGGCGTTTGCATTCGAGATCGCGGCAACGGCGGCAATCGGGTCTTGTTCGCCCAAAAGCTCTGAATTGTCTTCGGTTACCAGATCGTCGTTGGCCACTTCTTCGTCGCTCAGCGTCACGACATTCGGCTCTTCCGATTGCGGTTGTTCCGATTCGGCTACGATCGCTTCACCGATACTGGCTGTGCTTTCAGCTTCGGGCGTCACGACCGCGTCGACTTTTGGTTCCGATGCGGGTTTGTCGCCCACGGGAATCTCGACATCGTCCGGTTCTGGCGCTTCTTCGACCTCTGGTTTTTCCGATTCGGCTACGAGCGCATCGGCAATTCCGTCTGGTTCTTCACTTGCGGCCTGCGGTTCCTCCGCGGAAGCGTTATCTTCAGCTTGCGTATCGTCTGCATCTGCAACTGCATCTGCATCTGCATCTGCTTCTGCAACTGCTTCTGCAACTGCATCTGCTCCTGCAACTGCATCTGCTCCTGCATCTGTCTCCGGCTGCTCGTGTTGTGTTTGGTTGTCTGGTTGTCCGTCTGCGTTAAGCAGGTTATCATTCTTCTCTTCTGACATGCGTATGCGATTAATTAGCGCCCTAAGGTAGTAAAGTGATTTTGAAGTGCAAAACAAAAACGGTTGTGAATCGCCCATTTTTAAAGGCTTTGGATGCGATACGACTTTTGGCTTTGTGATCTTGCACTTATGGCTTCGATTGGCCGAAAGGTTTGCGGATCGTTGTTTTTACAGCCGAATTTGTCTCTGGAAACAGTATTGCATGTAACCGCGCCCGCGTTAGGGATTTGAGCTGTTATCCTTTTTTCAAGACGCGTAGCGGCGTAAAAGATAAAAGCGGAAGCCCGGCGCCGGCCGATAATTGGATTCGGAGACAGGGTTTGTTCCGGCGCAACGCCCAAAGACAAATCAGGGAAATAGCGTTGAAAAAAGGGAGCGATACTTATTTATTCCAGATGCGCCAAGCTTTTTCGGCCTGGAAAACCAGCATTTCGTATCCGTTTTTGGTCACGGCTCCAAAGTTGGCCGCGCGCTTCATGAACTCGGTTTCTGACGGATTGTAAACCAGATCGAAAGCGATGTGCTTCGATGTGAAATATTCGTATGGCAAAGGCGGACACTCCAAAACGTTGGGATGCGTGCCCAAAGGCGTGCAGTTGATCACGATGTGGTAATTGTCGAAAGTCGTCGCATTGATGCGGTTGTAGTCGATCATTCCCGGTTTTTCCTCCCGAGAAACGATCGTGTAAAAAATCCCGAGTTGGGTCAAAGCGAACGCAACTGCCTTTGACGCACCTCCGGTTCCAAGAATCAAAGCCCGCGTGTGATGCGGCTGAATTAGCGGTTCGAGTGCTTTCTGGAAGCCGTAAAAATCGGTATTGTAACCTTTGAGTTGGCCTTTTTTTGTAAATCGGATTGTGTTGACCGCCCCGATTTCCTTGGCTTTTTTGGAGATTTTGTCCAAGTATGGCATTGCGGTTTCCTTATATGGAATCGTGACGTTCAGGCCTGAAAGGTGTTCGGTTTTCAAAACTCCCGGAAATTCTGAAATATCGGTGATGTCGAAGTTTTGGTATGAAAAATTGTCGAGTCCGAGACCTTGGAACTTATCGGTGAAGTAGGTTTTCGAAAACGAGTAGGAAATATTTTTCCCCAAAAGGCCGTAAATTTTCTTTGGATGTTCGATCTGCATGCGCAAATTTAGTTTTTTGGGGCGCGAAATTTTGGTGTGGTTGGATTTTTTTGACGGAGTTTTCTTCGGATGGGTTCGGGTTTAGACCTGTCAGTTTTGTAAAGAACGACAGGTTCAAAATTTTGGGTTTGGTTTTTATTCTGGTTTTGGGAGTGATGGGAATTGGCTTTTTAAGATTTTTTACAGAAAATCTGTAATTGAAGTTTGTTGGACTTCCTTACTTTTCTAACCCTGTCAGGGTTATAAACCCTGTCACCGTTTTAAACAGTGACAGGGTTCATATAGAGGAATTGGGTTATATCGCAGTTTATATAGAAGCTTCTAAGATTTTGTTTTCTAGCGTATTGGTTATAAAAATAATCGTTTAAAAAGCAACAAAATAAATGTTCAAATAACCAATAATACAGCGTGACAAACTCAAACACAAACTTCGCCAAAAATTCCATCACAAAAAAAACCGGTTCTTAAAACCGGTTTTCAAATCTTATAAAGAATTTCAGTGTTCACTTTTGTACTTGTCAATCATGTTCTTGACGACTTTTCGCTCCCAAGCCGCCGGAAACAAATCCTTGAGCAAATTGTGGTGCTTGAAATTGAGGCGCAAAGCGTTGCTTAGGTGGAATTTCCCTTTGGTGTCTTCCTTGCCCGAGAAATAGATTCCGGCGAGGCGGTATTCGATCTCGTATTCGTCCGGAAAATATTCGTTGGCTTGCAACAATGTCGTCGTCGCGTTCTCGAATTCTCCCAAAAACTGCAAAATGTCAACCCAAAACAACCAGGTGTCGAGCTGGAAATCGCCCAATTCTACGGCTTTTCTGTATCCGACTTCGGCTTCCTCGAAAAAGTTCATTTCCTTATTAATCACTGCGTAACGCTTCCAATACAAACGGTTGGAATTGTCGATATTCAGTGCTTTGTTGACGTAAAACAACGCTTTCTGGAAGTTCTTTTCGCGGACGTAGAAATCGGTGATTGCGATCCAGCCTTTGTCAAGAAGCGGATCTTCGTGAACCGTTTTGTTGTAGTACTTCAAGGCGAGCGGTTTCTTGCCCAGTTTTTCATAGCATTTGCCAATTCTAAGCAATGCATAAGAAGTTGGGTCGTCGATCTCGATCGTGCGGTTATAGGCCTCGATAGCTTCGTCGTAACGCTTCAATCGCTCGAGCGCTTTTCCTTTTTCCATGAACGCTCCAAGGAATTCTTCGTCGATCAAAGTCGCGTAGTCGAATGCTCGCAGCGCCAGTTCGTATTGCTTCAATCCGTAGTGAAGGCGTCCGACTTGGTGCCAAGCGATTTCACTGTAAGGATTTTTGTCGATGTATTTCTCGAGATAGTCGATCGCGTCCTGGTTCTGGTCCAAAAATTCGAAGCAGTAAACCACATTGTACAAGGCGGCTTGGTCTTCCGGATCTTCCTCCAGACATTTGATGAAATTTTCCTTGGCCGATTCGAGGTTGTCCATGAAAAGATATTCCATTCCGATCAAATTGTACACGTCGGCATAATCTTCGGTAAAATCCAAAGCGATTCGAAGTTGCGCAACGGCTTCTTCGTGCTTGTCCCGTTTGGACAGGATATTGGCTTTCTGGATGTAGATTTCCTCGTTGTTCGGCTCGAGCGCGAAAAGTTCGTTCAGCAGTTTTTCTGCCTGGTCGAGCTTGTCGTCATAAATGAGCATCTCGACGTGCACCAATTTCAGACCTGTCGATCTTGGATGCTGTTCAAGCGCCAATTTAAGTGCTTTTTTTGCCAGTGCGGCTTTACCCGTATCAAGGTAGTGGAGAATGATGTCTTCAAATTCCTCCGAATCGAAAAAGAGGACTTTGTTGGTTTTCAACATCGATTCGAATTTAGATAAGGATAAGCTGTATTCTTCGTCTTCGTTGCTGATATGCATACTTGAAATTTTTAGAATTATCCTGCGACTAAAATTAGCGAACGCGCTTTCCTTTAGCCGTCGCAGCGGACAATTGTTGTGAACAATTTAATTAACACTTGTTTCACAGTACTTCCCGGATAGTCATGATTTTAGGGCAATTCCCTAAAGATGGATGCGAATCCCGTGGTTCGCTTTGGTGAATCAATCGTACTCCTGATTCGAATTAACGCGTAATTCTTCCTGTACTTCATCTAGCGCCTCGAGCAAAATGCTGCAACCTTCGCGAATCTCGTCTTCCGAAATCGTGAGCGGTGGCGTAATGCGGATAGCGCAGCCTTCAAAAAGCAGCCAGAATAAGATGAGACCTTTGTCCTGGCATTTCAAAATCACTTTGTCAGTGATGTCTGCAGATGGCGTCATGGCTGCAAGCATGAGTCCTTTTCCGCGTATCTCGTTTATCAAATTGTGTTCCAATAAACCTCGGAACAGCTTTTCTTTCTGTAATGTTTGCGGAATCAGTTCTGTTTCAGTGATTTCGCTCAAAGTAGCAAGGCAAGCTGCCGCTATGACAGGATGTCCGCCAAAGGTCGTGATGTGTCCGAGTTTTGGGTCGTGCGTAAGCAAATCCATCATTTTGGACGAGGCCACGAATCCGCCAACTGGCATTCCGCCGCCCATTCCTTTTCCTATTATAAGTACGTCGGGAACGGCGTCGTAGTTTTCGAATCCGAACAATTTTCCCGTGCGTCCAAAGCCAGGCTGTATTTCGTCGACGATCATCAAAGCACCTACTTCGGTACATCTTTCGCGCAATTTCTTGAACCAGCCGTCCGTCGGTTGGATAAATCCGGCGCCGCCTTGGATGCTTTCTACAATGATTCCGGCCGTTCTTTCGGTGATTTTCAGCAAATCCGATTCCTCGTTGAATGTAATGAAATCCACATCTGGAATCAACGGACGAAAAATCTGTTTGCGCTCCTCAAAACCCATAACGCTCATCGAACCCATAGTATTGCCGTGATAGGCGTTGCGACATGAGATAAGTTGCGATCTTCCGGTAACGCGTCGGGCGAGTTTCAAAGCGCCTTCGGTGGCTTCGGTTCCGGAATTGACCAAATAGACCTTGTCCAAAGGTTCGGGCAGCAAATTCGCCAGCATCTTGCAATATTCCGTAGCCGGATGTTGCGCGTATTCCCCGTAAACCATCACATGCGAATACTTCTGCAGTTGCTCGTTGATCGCATCGTTGACTCTTTGGTTGACGTGTCCGAGCGAACAAGCCGAAACGCCTGCCACGAAGTCGAGATATTTCTTGCCCGAAGTATCGAAAATATACGAACCTGAGGCGTGCGAAACTTCCATTCCCAACGGAAATGGCGACGTTTGTGCTTGGTATTGGAAAAAATCTGCTTTCACGTTTTTGGAATGGGAATCGAATTCGTTTTTGTAATCCGGATGCTTTCGGATTTTAGTGGAAGATGCCGAAAACACAGCGAAGGTTGCGTCAATTGACTTTTACTTCTTTTACGGCCGTAGCGGGTTTCGCTTTCGCGGATGGAGTTGCGGGCAAAGTGCCGGCTTTGGCCGATGGTTTCGGTTGGGATTTCACCGACTGTTTCTTGGCCGGCGCTTTCTTTTTCGTATCCACCGGTTTTCCGTAATCAAGCGTTTCCTTTCGGATTTCCATTGGTTTGTCGTCGATTTTGGCTTCGGCGTCGGTTTCTTTTTTGGCCTCGTCTGCGTAGGCGTTTTCCTCTGGCGGAAAAATATCGTCCTTGGTTTTGATCCGTTCGTCTCCGCGCCACACGAAATCCCTTAGTTTTCTAGCGTTTTCGGGGAAATCTTTTTCGGGTGTCAAGTCTCCGGCCGGCGAATCGTAGACCGTTAAAACGTCGATTTTGTTGTCCGTAAGCAAAAGATTGATGCGACTTCCCGCCGATTTGTTGATCCCGACGAGTTCCTGTGCATCATTCCGAACATAGTAAATACACTCGGTATTCTTGACGATATCGACCTCATACAGCTTATTCTCCCGAAACTTTCCGTACAGATTCACACCCTTGACCTGGTTGTAACCCGTTCCGGCCGAATCTTTGGCGATGATGAACGAGTGGCCGAGCACTTTGAGGGAATCGAGTTTTTCGGTTTTTTTGTCGGCGATCAAATGCATGATGTCGCCCGTAAGCTGATTCTCAAAATTCCACAAAACCGGTTTGTTGATCATTTTGGTCAAACCCGTAACCTGGCTCGAATGGATCGAATCGCATTTGCCGCTCATGTCCGATTTGTAGAAACGCGCGTTCGGCCAAGCCCTGATGACGCGATTTTCAGGTTTTCCGGTTACCAAAAGGCGTTTTCCGTGAATGTAGACCGAATCTTTTTCGACGAGATTGATCGCCACGGCGCGTTTGGTCACGAAAAGCGAATCCTTGAGTTTCCAGACTTCGCCATAATGGCCTTTCACGATGCCTTTGTTGATCGTATCGGTGATCTTCACGTTTCTCGTCGCCGACGCAAACTCGATTTTCCTGTCGTAAAACAAACTGTCGCCTTCGATTTTTCGGTCTTTGTAATTGATGTACGAATGGTTGAGAAAGTGTCCGACGTTCTTTTTGCTGTCATAGAAGCCTTTTTCGGTGTAGATATAATTCTGTTCCGAAGTGATCGTCGACGGTCCGAAAAGATAGGCGTGACCCGAATTGTCGAAGTAATCCAGATGATTCGATTTCATCACATACTTCGGATTCGTAAGCGTAACGGCCGTGAGGAACACGAATTTTTTCTGGCTTGCGTAATACCGCCCAGTGTTGCTTTTGAGAACGTTGTCCTTGTTTGTAATCGTTCCCGGCGTGCGGTAATACGCTTCCTGAACGTTTCTGTCGAAGTAGATCGTGTCGGTTGTCAAGGTCATGTCGGGCGAACGCAACACAACATTTCCCGTGGCGAGCGCCTGTTTTGTCGTTGCGCTGTATTCGGCGTATCGGCTATCCAGAAACAAAGTATCGCCTTGCACCAAACGCACGTCTCCGAAGGCTTTCATGTACTTTCCGTCGGGGAAAAGATAGGCTTTGTTGCATGTCATGATCGCTCCGTCGTGGTTCACGCGAACGTTGCCCTGAAGCAAAAGCGCACCGGGCATTTCGTATTCGTTCTTGTCGACGTTGTCGGCGTGCTCGATATTGATTTTATCGTTCTTTTGGGCAACTCCCGAAAAAGACGCGAAAAGTGCCAAAAGGGTAAAGAACAACAGCTTTTTCAAGTGGTGAATTTTTGCGCAAATGTATGGAATTGTAGGGATTTGCAGATCGTGTTAAGAGTAAATTAGGGTTTGTATTTAATTCCCAAATTACAAATTCCAAAATCCGTCCCGATAGCTTTCGGGGCAAAACACAATCCGAAATCGGGACACTGTTTGTTTGTGTGGGATTTCGTTTCTTCCGACACCTAATTCTTACAAAAAACAACCCTGTCACCGTTTAAAACAGTGACAGGGTTTATAACCCTGACAGGGTGTGTCCATTTTTGTAGGAAAATCAATGAATTCGTAGGAATAATCGCTCTCATCCGGCTATCGTTTTTCTGACCCCTTGTCAGCCAAAACAGCAATCAAGACAAACCTATCAATCTTGCAAAATTCGCTTGAAAGGCTCTGTTGCTCTGCGAGATTTCTGGAATGGGAACGGCTTTTCTCCATTTCTGTCAAAACCACAACTTTTGGTCGCAGCAACAACGTATTTCATGGAATCTATTTGGGGAGAAAGGCTGTTTTGCTCATGGAACGTTACAGAAAAGAAGACCTGTCACCTCTTAAGACCTGACAGGTCTAAAACCTGTAATTCCCCAAAAATCATTCGGACATCCAATCGGAAAAACCGCCAATTCAACTACCCAAAGTTCAAAGGAAACAATATTCCAAAACTAACCTTTCAATCTTCGAATCCCAATCCTATATTTGTAAACCACGAATAAACGCCACATGAAAAAAACAATTTTCGCCCTTGTTGCCCTTTCGGCGTTGTGTACTCAAGCGCAATCGGGCAAGCAGAAAAACATGAAAGAACAGGGAAATCCGAAGCAAAAAATCGTCGTCTATCAAGTATTCACGCGACTTTTCGGAAACAAGAATACCGTGAACAAACCTTGGGGAACGATTGCGGAAAACGGAGTAGGGAAGTTCAGTGACTTCAACGACAAGGCTTTGACCGAAATAAGGAATCTTGGCGCGAACTACATTTGGTATACTGGCGTTCCGCATCACGCGGTTGTCAACGATTATACCAAATACGGGATTTCGAACGACGATCCTGATGTCGTCAAAGGCCGCGCCGGTTCGCCTTATGCCGTAAAAGATTACTACAATGTGAACCCAGATCTGGCCAATAATCCGGCCAAGCGACTTGAAGAATTCGAGGATCTGGTCAAACGCACGCACAAGAACGGGCTCAAGGTCATCATCGACATCGTTCCGAATCATATCGCGCGCCATTACGAAGGGAAAAACAATCCGAAAGGCGTTAAAGATTTTGGAGCCGATGACAACAAAGAAGTCGAATACGACAAGAACAACGACTTTTATTACATTCCGGGTCAGGCGTTTCAGGTTCCGACTTCGGACTCTTACAAACCGCTTGGAGGCGAACAACACGCAGGCCTCGACGGAAAATTCGACGAAAATCCCGCCAAATGGACAGGAAACGGATCGCGAGCAGCCAAACCGGACATCAACGATTGGTACGAAACGGTAAAAATCAACTACGGAATCAAGCCCGACGGTTCCAAAGATTTCCCTGAATTGCCGCACGGTTACGACAAACAGGATTACAAAGCGCACTACGAATTCTGGAAAAAACACGAAAAGGAAGTGCCGTCTTCGTGGAAGAAATTCCGTGACATCGCTTTGTACTGGACGGCCAAAGGCATAGACGGTTTCCGCTACGACATGGCCGAAATGGTGCCCGTGGAATTCTGGAGCTATATGAATTCCGCGATCAAAACCAAGAATCCGAACGCATTTTTGCTTGCCGAAATCTACAATCCCAACGAATACAGAAATTACATCAACTTCGGGAAAATGGATTATCTGTACGACAAAGTCGATCTGTACGACAAGCTGAAGGACGTGATCCAGGGCAAATCGAACACTGACGGCATCTCGGACATCCAAAACCGCTTCCGGGACATCGAGCACAATTTGTTGCACTTTCTCGAAAACCACGACGAACAACGCATCGCAAGCGCGGAATTTGCCGGAAATATGCACAGAGGAAAACCGATGGCAGTTTTGTCGACATTGATAAGTTCGTCCCCGATGATGATTTACTTCGGACAAGAAGTAGGCGAACCGGGCAAGGAAGACGCCGGATTCGGCAAACCGTCGCGCACCTCGATCTTCGACTACATTGGCGTTCCGAACCACCAACGCTGGATGAACGACGGCAAATTCGACGGCGCCAAATTGTCCAAGGAAGAAAAAGCTTTGCGCGACTTTTATCAACGTCTGCTCAATTTCAGCTTGCAAGCGCCGGCTTTGTTGGGCGAATTCCGCGAGTTGCAGCACGCCAACCGCGCGAACGCGAATTATCCGCAGGAAGTTTATTCGTTCTTAAGATTCTCCGATGTTCAAAAGCTGCTCGTGATCTGTAATTTCTCTAACAGCAAGTCGTCTTTTTTTGACCTCAAAATTCCAGCCGACGTTATCAAAGACATGAAATTGACCGATGAATCGTACATCCTAAAAGACCAATTGTACGGAAAAAGCACGATCAAACTGACAATTTCAAAAGGCGAAGGTCATTTGCAGATCACCGTCCCGCCATCGGAATCTTTCGTTTACCAGATCGGGAAATAGTCATTTATCTAAAGACAATTCATTTTTAAACAAGGAATTCCATGCCAGACATGAAACTCAGGAAACATTGGCTTTGCTACGCGCCAGTATGGTTTATCGCGATAATCTGCATTTTGCTGATTGTTTTCGGAACGGGAAAAATCGCGATTTTCGGATGGATTTTGCTGTCCTTCGACTTCCTCGGATATTTCACGATCAAGAACTACACTTGGACGTTGACAGGCAACGAGCTAATAATCCAGTCGGGCGTTTTGCCTTGGCAGAAAAACTACATTCGAGTGCCCGCGGCCGGCTTGTTCGGAGCGACCGTAAAGCGCGGTTTTTTCGGATGGTTTCTCGATTATGGCACGATCACGATAAACTCGATTGGAGGCGCGTCGTCCAAAATCGAAGGAAAACACATGAAAGGCGCGGTGGCTTTCATGGAAAATATCGGCAGCCGCGGCAACCATTTTGCAACAACTTCGCTGGAATAGTAACGCATCCAAACACACATCGAAATATGGACGAATTCGTGACCTTTAAACGCTTCAACTCCAAAAATGCCGCGTCGGCTTTGGGTGATTTTTTTGAAAAAAACGGTATCGATTTCGTCATTGAGGACGATTCTGCCCATGTCGATCTGACTTTTTCAGGCAATCTCGAAAAGGAGTTCCGCGTCAAATTGCGTCCGGACGATTTCGAGAAAGCCCATAAAATCATCGAAGATTCGGTTGCCGACGAATTGGCCGACCTTCCGCCAGATTACTACTTGCTGTCGTTTTCGGAATCCGAACTTCTCGACGTGCTTTCGGCCAAAGACGAATGGAGCGCTTTCGATTTCATGCTTGCCCAAAAGTTGCTCAAGGACAAAGGGCGCGAAGTGTCGGAAGACGAATTGCGATCACTCGAAAAAGAGCGTATCGACAAGCTTTCCGAGCCCGATAAACCCGATGCGGCGGTCAATTTCTTCGGATGGATCACCGTCATTTTCGGTGGGATTTTCGGACTGGTCGTTGGATGGTATTTGTCGAGCCACAAAAAAACCTTGCCAAACGGAGCGCGCATTTTCGCCTTTTCGGACAAAGACCGCAAAAACGGACGTGCGATGCTCCGATGGTCGCTTATTTCGATCGCGTTCTGGGTTGCGCTGTATTTTTTCACGACTCTGACGTCGGGAAACTGACATTATTTTTCCAAAGTGAATTTCAGGAATAAGAGTCCGAAGATCGCCGAAACGCCTGAAGCGACCAGAATCGCCATTTTCGAGATTCCGACGAGACTTGCGTCCGAATAAGCCAGGAGCGCGATAAAAATCGACATCGTGAATCCGATTCCACCCAAAATTCCAACGCCCAACAGTTGCTTCCATTTGATCGCGATCGGCAATCTGCAAATCCCGAATTTGTATCCGATGAACGAAAATCCAAAGATTCCCAAAGGTTTTCCGACGCAAAGTCCAAGTAGGATACCAAGTGAGGCCGTCGTGGCCAAACTCTCAGAAATGCCCGAATCTAAAGCGACTGCGGTGTTGCAGAGCGCAAAAATCGGAAGTATGAAAAAAGCGACGGGTTTGTGCAGGAAATGTTGCAGCCGATGGGAAATCGAAAGTTCGTTCCCGTTGCCGAAAGGAATTGCAAAAGCCAGCAAAACGCCGGTAATCGTCGCGTGCACGCCCGAATGGTGCATGAACCACCACATCGCGACGCCTCCGACGAGATACGGAATCAGGGTTTTGACTTTGAGTCGGTTCAAAAGCAGCAACAAGCCGAAAATGCCCAATGAAATCGCGAGGTTCAAAATTGCGATCGACTTGGTGTAGAAAACCGCGATCACTAGAATCGCACCCAAATCGTCGATTACGGCAAGCGCGGTCAAAAAGACTTTGAGCGCAGTCGGAACCCGATTTCCGAGTAAAGACAAAATCCCGATTGCAAACGCAATGTCAGTCGCCATCGGGATTCCCGCTCCATTTCGGGAAGTTGTCGCGAAGTTCAGCGAAAGGAAAATCGCTGCCGGAACGAGCATCCCGCCAAGCGCACCAACAATCGGGAGTGACGCTTTTTTGAGGTCGGAAAGTTCGCCCACGACAATTTCGCGTTTCAGTTCCAATCCTATCAAAAGGAAAAAAATCGCCATCAAACCGTCATTGATCCAACTGGAAAGCGACATTTCACCCATTTTCGTTTCCCAAAATCCGATGTAATCCGAGCCAAATGAAACATTGGCCAAAAAAAGCGAGAGCGCGGTGGCGAAAATCAATATGATTCCACCAGATTTTTCGGAAGACAAGAAATTTCGGAATACGGTTATTGGCATTCCACAAAAATACAACCGACATTTTCAACAAGCTAGCGATTTCGCAAATTTTGCCAATCGGAGCGGTTCATCGCGTATTGGAATTCATCCGTCCACGTTCCATTCTCGAAATAACTTCCGATGAAATGGCCTTCGAGACGAAAGCTACAACTTTCAAGCATCGCAATCGACGCCGCGTTTCTCGTGTCGACAAGCGCGACGATACGGTGGAAATTTTCTTCCGAAAACAGGAAATCGATCACGCCTTTCAAGGCTTCTCGCGCAAAACCTTTTTTGTGGTGCAAAGGTGAAATCGTGATCCCGATTTCGGCAATTCTCGCATCGAAAGCATGTAGTTTTATCGCACAATCGCCAATCATTTCGCGCGTTTCGAGATTTTCGATCGAGTATTGTACCCATTCGCCAAGCGTTCCGAATCGTTTTTGGGAATACGTTTCGACAAACTTTTGGGCGCGATCCGAATCCATTACGTCAAACAACTGGAACTTTGCGATTTCGGGATTCGATCGGTAGTTAAGAAAGCTTTCGAGGTCATCGGTTTTCATCGTCCGGATGTGAAGGCGATCGGTCTTGACTGAAAATATCGGTTTTTGACTTTCCATTTCTTGTAAAAAATAAACCCTCAAATCTAGTGATTCAAGGGTTTTTTATACTATTCGAAGTTTTAATTATTTCCAGATCGTCTGCTTGCGATCCGGCCCGACCGAAACCACGGTGATCGGCACTTCCACTTCTTTTTCGATGAACGCGATATAGTCCTTGAATTCTTGCGGAAGCGACTCGAAAGTGGTCAATCCGGTCAAATCTGCAGCCCAACCTTTTAGTTCGGTGTAAATCGGTTGTACGTTTTCGGGTTCGATGTTGTAGGGCAAATGGTCGATTTCCTGACCTTTGTATTTGTACGAAGTCGCGACCTTCAAAGTGTCGAATCCGGACAGCACGTCGCCTTTCATCATCATCAATTGGGTCACGCCGTTCACTCGGATTGCGTATTTCAAAGCGACCAAATCGAGCCAGCCGCAACGTCTTTGTCTTCCTGTTACCGATCCGAATTCGTTTCCGACTCTGGCCATCGTGGCGCCGATCTCGTCGAAAAGTTCGGTAGGGAACGGTCCGCTTCCGACTCTTGTGGCGTAGGCTTTGAAAATTCCGTAAACTTCCTTGATCTTGTTCGGGGCGATTCCCAAACCAGTACAAGCGCCGGCTGCCGTAGTGTTCGACGAGGTTACGAACGGATAAGTTCCGAAGTCGACGTCAAGCAAAGAACCTTGAGCGCCTTCGCACAAGATCGTCTTGCCGGCTTTTTGCGCCTCGTGCAGGTATTCTTCAGAATCGATGAAAGTGAGTTGTTTCAAAGTCTCGATCGAAGAGAAAAATTCTTTCTCGAGTTCCGGCAGGTTGTATTGGATCTCGACGTCGTGGAACTTGATCATCGCCTCGTGCTTGTCGGCCAAAGCGCGGTACCTTTCCTTGAAATCCTCGAGTTCGATGTCTCCGACGCGCAATCCGTTACGACCGGTTTTGTCCATATAGGTCGGGCCGATTCCTTTCAAAGTCGAGCCAATTTTGGCTTTTCCTTTCGAAGCTTCCGAAGCCGCATCAAGCAAACGGTGCGTCGGCAAGATAAGATGCGCTTTTCTCGAGATGATCAAGCGTGCTTTGATGTCGATGTCGAATTTGGCAAGCCCGTCGAGTTCCTGTTTGAAAACCGTCGGATCGATCACCACGCCGTTCCCGATGATGTTGATCGAATTCTTGTGGAAAATCCCGGAAGGAATCGTGCGCAAAACGTGCTTGATGCCGTCGAATTCCAAAGTGTGGCCGGCATTTGGCCCGCCTTGGAAACGCGCGATGATGTCGTATTTGGAAGTGAGTACGTCTACGATTTTCCCTTTTCCTTCGTCTCCCCATTGGAGCCCGAGTAGTAAGTCTGCCATTTTTTGTCGGATGTTGAAAGTTGAATTTCGAAGGTCACAAGTCAAATGAGCGGCAACTGTGCGAAAAGACTGTCTTTCAGTTTATAGTTAGTGTTTGTGTTGTTAGAACGAAGCGGCAAAGGTCGGTATTTTAGGAGATTTGGCAAATTTTGGGCGTGTAATTTTTGGGTATTCCGATGGAAATTTGGCCGTGGCGCGAATGGCGGTTGTTTTGGAATGTTTGTGGCGGATGTTTGGCTTTGGGATGTTGTTTTTTGGTCGTGTCCGATTCGTCGGTGCACGCCGGAAAGTAAAATGCGAATCTTTGACGATAGATTTTATCTGCCGCGAAAATTAAATCATTGAATTCATTAGGGACACGAATCCGTGTGGCCGCGGCAAAAAAATGAACCATTAAGTTCATTATGGGCACTAAGTTTTTTCGAGTTTGTTTTGCTGCGCGCAGTTTCCATTTGTGGAATCCGGAAGTGAAACCGAAATCCGAAGAATCCGCTAATCCGCGGCAAAAAAATGAACCATTAAGTTCATTAAGGGCATTAAGTTTTTTCGAGTTTGTTTTGCTGCGCGCAGGTTCGATTTGTGGAATTCGGAAATATGATGGAAATCTGCGGCATTCCGTTAATCCGCAGCAAAAAAATGAACCATTAAGTTCATTATGGGCATTAAGTTTTTTCGGGTTGTCTGGTGTGAAAATTCGATTTGTGGAATCCGGAAGTGAAACCGAAATCCGAAGAATCCGAAGAATCCGCGGCAAAAAATGAACCATTAAGTTCATTAAGGGCATTAAGTTTTTTCGGGTTTGTTTTGCTGCGCGCAGTTTCGATTTGTGGAATTCGGAAATATGATGGAAATATGATGGAAATCTTTGGAATCCGCTAATCCGCGGCAAAAAAATGAATTGTGCGGTTTGTCAAGGTTTATGGAAACGGCATTTGTGAGTACTTGTTACAGCCGTGGTCTTGAGTTTTTAGAAGTTTTAAGAATTTTTACAGATTTTCTGTAAACGACAAATTGTTGTATTCGATAAATTTAGCCCTGGGTGGGCGCGAGTCCGTTATAGAAAATCAGCGTTGATTTTTTGACGGAATTTGAATTGGAGAACCAACCTGCGTTAGGGATAGCAGCGGCATACTTTTGCGACAATGCTTTTGTAGTAGCACAACTGCCGTTGCAAAAGATACAGCGGATAGCCCGGCGACGGCCACCAACCTCAATTGCTTCTGCCGCTGAATTCGATGGCCGGCGCAACGCCAAAAAAAAAGCAACCAACATAAAGTCGATTGCCCATATCAGATAATTAATAATTATTAATTACCAATTATTAATAATTAATTGTCCATCGGTTTGCGTTTTTGACCGTAAAGGTAAAGCGAGTGGTTGTGGATCTCGATGTCGAAAATCTCCTCGATCGTCTTCTTTATCGTCTGGATGCGCGGATCGCAGAATTCGATCACCTCGCCGGTATCGGTCATGATGATGTGGTCGTGCTGTTTGTCGAAGTATGATTTTTCGTAATGCGACTGATTCTGTCCAAACTGGTGACGGCGCACCAGTCCGCAATCGAGCAAGAGTTCGATCGTGTTGTACAACGTCGCGCGGCTCACGCGATAGTTCTTGTTTTTCATCTTGATGTAGAGATTCTCTATGTCAAAATGATCCTCGCTATCGTAGATTTCCTGCAAAATCGCGTAACGTTCAGGCGTCTTGCGATGGCCTTTGGTTTCGAGATAGAGCGTAAAAACGTTTTTTACGGTCTCTTGATTTTTTAAGTTATCGGTGGAAATGAGTGTCATACGGCAAAGATAAGCGTTCGTGCAAAACTGGCAATTTTCGTTGGGATTTTATTGTGTCGGCCGTCGTCGGTCTATAAATTATGTCGTTCGTATATTTTAGGTTTCACCTCAGGGAAGTCGTGTTTTTATTTGCATCGGATTTGGGAAAAGCCTCAATCCATAAATCTAATTCAACTTTAAACGACGATGAAAAAAGTAATTTTATTCCTATTGGCTTCCGTGGCTATGGTTTCCTGCGGAAGCGACGATGGCGACGGCGGATCGAAACGTCCAAGTTCGGTAACGATCGCAGGCGGAAACGAATCGGCCATCATGAACATGACCTATGACAAAGGCCGTCTGTCGACAATGACTAGCTCGTTCAACGGCGCTCACACCATGGCTTTCACTTACAACGACAAAGGAAAAGTCTCGAATGTCGCGATTTCGGGCTCCAGCACAGACAATATCGTTTTCACATATGACGCAGATGGAAAACTTTCATCTTTGATGCACAGCGGACAAACAGCGTTGCCATTCACTTGGACAGACGCGACGACAGTAACGCATGACGGACACACGATCAAAGTTGACAGCAAAGGCGACTTGGTGATGTACGATTCGGTTTCGTTTACACGTGATTCCGGAAAAGGCGCATTTGCCAACGTAAAAGGCATAGACGGACTGACTTTGTTGCTCATCGATCAGACGACATTGTATTACGCATCCAAAAAGCCCGTAAAAATCATCACGGGTCCAGGGATTTCCTACATCATGAACAACACTTTGTCAGGCGGAATGCTCACCAACGCGACTTTCGACCTTAGCGGAGTTCCCTACACGATGAATATTACTTACTGACAACCAAATTCAATCTCACAGTAAAAAACAAAAGATCATGAAAAAAGTATTTTTATTCCTATTGGCTTCCATGGCTATGGTTTCCTGCGGAAGCGACGACGGTGACGGCGGGTCGAAACGTCCAAGTTCGGTAACGATCGTGGGCGGAAACGAATCGTATCTGTTCTCGATGACATACGACAAAGGACGTCTGAACACACTATCGAGCAATTATGGCGGCGCCCACACTTTCACATTTGCCTACAACGGACAAGGCAAAGTTTCGACGGTTTCCGCTACAGGTTCAACTACAGATCCGATCGCTTTTACGTATGACGGCAGCGGGAAACTTTCCTCGGTGACGCGGTCAGGCCAGACTTTTCCGGTTACCTGGTCAGACGCCACAACGGCAAACATAGATGGATCCACAGTAAAAGTGGACGAAAGAGGTGATATCGTGATGATGGACGGAGCAATAGTGACCCGCGACACCGGTAAAGGCGCATTCGCAAACGTAAAAGGCGTCGACGGACTCACGCTGTATCTGACAGAAATCCTGACATTCTATTACGCCGGTAAACGTCCGTTGAAAACTGTCACGGGAAGCGGCGTTGGTGTTGTCTTTTCCAACGAGACGCAAGGTGGAATGTTGAAATCGGCGACATTCGCGTCAAGCGGAACGACCTATACGATGAACATCACATATTAATGGCCAATTTCAACTTCACAATAAACAACAAAGTATCATGAAAAAAGTATTCTTATTCCTATTGGCTTCCGTGGCTATGGTTTCTTGCGGAAGCGACGACGATAACGGTGGAAGCAAAAAGCCATCATCCGTTGTGATTACAAGTGGCAACACTTCGTTGAACTACAACTTTTCATACGACAACAAAAGCAGGATGTCACAAATGGTCGTTTCCGGCTCTGGCACTTCGGGAACAATACTTTTCACTTATGGTGAGAACGGAAAAGCATCGAACATGACAGTGACATCGGGCGGAACGACAACTTCCATCGCATTGGCTTACGACGCTCAAAAACGCCTTTCTACCATCACCGAGCAAGGCCAGCAACCGGTAACGTTGACCTGGACGGGCGACAACAGCTTCACTTACAGCGGAAATCCTGTGTTGCTTACAGACAAAGGCGACGTTCAAAGCATTCAGGGGATTTCCATCATGTATGACAATGGCAAGAAAGGAATGTTTTCATCGGTGAAATCTTTCGATCCTTTTCTTTTGACTTTGGTCGATACGCAATCGCTGCTTTTCGCTTCCAAAATGCCTATCAATTCGATTGTTGCAGGTGGCGACAGCATTACATATACGAACACTTTCGAAGGCGGATACGTAAAATCGTCACTGATTACGACGCCAAACGGGAACGCGAACGTCTCGGCGACTTACTAAAAATTTGGGTTAGTTTTATTTGTATTGAGCCTCGGATTTTCCGGGGCTTTTTTGTGCTATAAAGATTTTTTTTACTAATCAGATATTTCTCGGCAGGACGAAAGTTGCGCGGTTTTCAAGCAATTCCATGATTTTCCCGATTCTTTCCACGACGCCATCGTCAGTCGCAGCCGAAAAAATCCACGCCACGACTTCTACTTTCACCTTTTCGTCGAAGCCCGAAAAGCGCTTGAGAAGTTTCGGTTCTTCTTTGAGACAGACCAGAAAATCATCGGGAATCACCGCCGGCGCTTCATCCAAATAGAGAACGACCTTGACCGAATCGCCTTCCTCTTTGCCGATGGCTTTTCTGATATCGGCTTTGACCGCCATGAACGTGCCTTTTTTCATCGCCCAAATGTTGAAATCGCGCAGTTCGAAATCATCTATAAAACCTCTTACGCGAACCGTGCTGTTGCGTTTTTTGGGCACGTTTGTCAAAATTGGCATTTCGATAAATGTCCATGCACCTTTTTCTTTTCCCTTTTGAAGGACGAAAGTTTGGTCTATGATCGGATTTTCCATGTGTGGGATTTCGCAAGTTTTAAGATAAATCGCGTAAGGCAAAATCGCGTTTCGGGAACTAATTTACAACTACAAACTCTTAAAGCAAACCATCATGGAAAATACACATGAAGACTGGAAAGAACCAATCAACGACGGACAAAACCAAGGACACGATTGGGAAAGGCACACAAAGCCTGAAGAAACTTCGAAAATGATGAAGTCGGACGATCCCGAAGACGACGAGAAAGAGGACGATGAGGAAACCGAATCTGCCGATTGGGGCGATGTCGATCCGCAACACGATCCGCTTGTGCCGCCAGGCCCGATGGATCCAAGCGGACCCGGAAGCGCCGTGTAAAATCGGATACAAGCAAAAAACCGGAATGCAATTATTGGTTGGGTTCCGGTTTTTGATTTTATCGTCTTTTTCGCATTTTGTCTTTCACTTCTTCAAGTCCTGAAAACGCCCAAAGTTTTCAACATCTTTCTTAGCTACTTATTACGTCCGGATTTTGTCGGAACTATATAGACTCAGGCACTCACGCACTTCGGACTCCGTCACTTTAATGGTAAACCCGGGTAACCTTGTCAACGCCGTCAATCTTCTTGATATTCTCCATCAGGCGTTTTAAAATCGTGTTGTTCTGGACGATCACGGCGATTTGTCCGTTAAAAATCCCGGCCTCACCGTTCAGTGAAATGCTTTGGATGTTCACGTGCATGTTGTTGGAAATCACCTTGGTAATTTGGTTCGTTAGCCCTAAAGTGTCCATTCCTGTGATGTTCAGGATGGCCTTGAACTCCTGTTGGGTCGAATCGATCCACTTGGCGCTCATGATCCTGTAAGCGTAATTCGACTGCAAGGTAATCGCGTTCGGACAATCTTTTTTGTGGACTTTTATGCCTTCGTTTATAGTCACGAAACCAAAAACCTCGTCTCCGGGAATCGGGTTGCAGCAAGTCGAGAGCTTGTAGTCGAGTTTGTCGTGTTCCTGGCCGAACACCAACATATCGTAGTTTTGCGACAAGACTTGCCTGTGCAGATCGTCATCGGCAATCGGTTTGTCGCGTTTGATGCGATTCTTGAAGAAATTGATGAACGTATTGCTCTTTTGTGCCGCGTAATCCTTGAGTTGCTGGTTTTCGATGGCTCCGATTCCGACGCGATAAAACAAATCCAGACTTGTCTTGAGCTTGAAAAAACTCACGAGTTCGTTGATTATCGTCTCGCTCATCGTGATCTTGAGGTGGCGCAGTTTGCGTTCGAGCAATTCCTTTCCGTCCTCGGCGATTTTCTTGGTGTTTTCGTTGAGAACGTTCCTGATCTTGTTCTTGGCACGCGACGTCGTCACATATTCGAGCCAGTGCGTCGTAGGCTTTTGGTGAGGCGATGTGATGACCTCGACCTGATCGCCGCTTTTGAGCTCGTGATTCAGCGGAACCAATTTTCCGTTGACGCGCGTTCCTCTCGTCCGTATACCGATTTCCGAGTGTATCGAAAACGCAAAATCGAGGGAAGTCGCACCTTTGGGGAGCGATTTGATTTCACCTTTCGGAGTAAAGATGAAGATCTCCTTCGCATACAGATTCATCTTGAAATCCTCCACGAAATCAACGGCGTTCGTCTCTGAATTCTCGAGCGCTTCCTTCAACAGATTGAGCCAGATGTCGAGTCCCGATTCCTCGTTTCCGCCACCTTGCTTGTATTTGTAGTGCGCCGCATAGCCTTTTTCGGCAATCTCGTCCATGCGTTGCGAACGGATCTGGATCTCGACCCAACGCCCTTTCGGCCCCATGACCGTAACGTGCAAAGCCTCGTAACCAGTAGATTTCGGCGAAGAAATCCAATCGCGTAAACGACTCGGTGACGGGCGATAATGATCGGTCACGATCGAATAGATCTTCCAGGCGAGAAACTTCTCGTCATGCGGATCGGAATCGTAAATGATGCGAAGCGCGAATTTGTCGTAAACCTCGTCAAAGCTCACGTTTTGCGCTTTCATTTTGCGTCGTATCGAATAAACGCTCTTCGGACGGCCTTTCAAAGTATAATCGATGCTTTCCGCGTCAAGCGAATTCTTGAGAATGTCCGAAATTTCCTTGATGTACGCGTCCTGTTGCTCTTTCGTCTCCTTGATCTTCGAGACGATATCTTTATAAACGTTGGGTTCGGTGTACTTCAGACCCAAATCCTCGAGTTCGTTCTTGATGTTGTAAAGTCCCAGACGGTGGGCGAGAGGCGCGTAAATGTAAAGTGTTTCCGAGGCGATTTTGACCTGTTTGTATTCGGCCATCGATTCCATGGTCTGCATGTTGTGCAAACGGTCGGCGATTTTTATGATGATTACGCGTACGTCGTCGTTCAAAGTAAGCAGCATCTTGCGGAAATTCTCGGCCTGCATCGAGATGTTCATGTCCTTTTTGACCTGTGAGATCTTGGTCAATCCGGCGACCAACTGCGCGACTTTCGGATTGAACATGCGTTCGATGTCCTCGATTGTCACATCGGTATCTTCCACGACATCGTGCATCAGGGCCGCGGCGATCGAAGTCGCGCCCAAACCAATTTGCGAAGCCACGATCTTGGCCACCGCGATCGGGTGAAAAATATAAGCCTCGCCAGACTTTCGCCTTTGGTCTTTGTGCGCATCGACGGCCACGTCAAACGCCTTCCGGATCATCTTTTTGTCGCTGTCCGAAAGCGTCTGATACGAAATTCGCAGTAACTCCTTGTATTCCTGCGCAATCGCCTTATTTTCCTTTTCTATGAATTCGTCAGTCAGCTCCATGTTCTAAATGTATAAAGAATGCACCAAATTCCAAATCCCGAATCCCAACTGTTTTCATTGCAAAATCATCGCTTAAAAAATCAAAAGCTCGGTATCAATTAAGCAAGTTTTCATTTCGCTGTCGAATGACCAATCGGAATTTGGAATCGAAATCTGGTATTTTCTGATGGCGTTGCGCCGGCCGGAAAATGTAGTGGAAGCACAAGCATTTTGCGGGCCGTCGCCGGGCTTACCGCACTCGCTATTTTCCGCTTAAAGAAAGCGAAAAATGAGCTTAGACAATGCGGCAAATCCCTAACGCGCTCCTGTCAAAAATTGAACCAAAGTGTCGATAAGGTGGCTGCGTGCCTAAGTTTCGGAGATTTTCAGGGTTTGACAGCCCAACGTACAAAAAATGTCAAATCACTTCTCTTAGGGTTATCATTTTTTGATACTCCTCATATCTATTTTAACAAAAACTACAGATTTTCTGTAATTAGGGTATTGCCGAAATCGCTACCTTGTCGTAGGGAAGGGGCCGGTGTTTTCCCTACGAAAAATCCAAAAATAGCAATTACAGAAAATCTGTAAAAATTGTTAAAAGTGTTTGGATACCCGATTGTGACTTGCAAGAAGTAAGCGAAAACCTTACTGCCGTTACTGCTCTTATGGTTTGTAAACTAAACCTACAAGGTTGAAAAAAACCTTGCAGGTTATCAAATAGCCAGTCCAACGATTAACCATTAAGTTCACCAAGGGCATTAAGATTGCTGGGGAAAAAGAAACGAAATTTTTGCAACCACGAAAGTCAAGTAATTCGCAAAAAAAACTTAATGTCCTTACTGTTCTTAATGGTTCAAAACTGACTCCCATTAGGTCGAAAAACCTTGCAGGTTAGCAATTAGCCAAAGACTGAACCATTAAGTTCATTAAGAGCATTAAGATTGCTGGGGAAAAAGAAACGAAATTTTTGCAACCACGAAAGTCAAGTAATTCCGCAAAAAAACTTAGTGTCCTTGCTGTTCTTAATGGTTCAAAAAATAGAACCTACAAGGTTGAAAAAGCCTTAAAGGTTAGCCGAAAAAGTAATTGGGCTACAACCAAAAGGACTTCGGTTACAAGCCAACGCGGCAATCTGAACGAACTTTGTCCCAACAAAAAATCACAACCATGACAACATTCAAAAAATTGGGCTCGCAAGGCCTCGAAGTACCGGCGCTAGGATTGGGCTGTATGGGAATGTCGGGATTCCAGGGCGGCGATATGTACGGCAAAACAGACGACGTCGAATCAATCGCCACCATACACGAATCTTTTGAAAAAGGATTCAACTTTCTAGATACCGCCGATATGTACGGCCCGTTTCACAACGAGCAACTCATCGCAAAGGCCACGCAAGGCAATCGCGAAAAGTACATCATCGCCACCAAATTCGGATGGGAAATCGACGATGCGACCAACACCTTAACCTGGCAAATCAACGGCAAACCAGACTACATCAAGCATGCGCTAGAACGCTCGCTCAAAAACCTCAAGACAGATTACATCGACCTCTATTATTTGCACCGCCGCGACAAAACGATCCCAATCGAGGAAACGATAGGCGCGATGGCAGATTTGGTCAAGCAAGGAAAAGTCAAGTACATCGGATTGAGCGAAGTTTCGTCCGAGAATGTCCGCAAGGCACACGCGGTTCATCCGTTGACGGCAGTCCAATCGGAATATTCGCTTTTCGAAAGACAGGTTGAGGAAACCGGAGTCAAGCAAACCCTTGAGGAACTCGGCATCGGTTTGGTCGCTTATTCGCCACTCGGACGCGGTTTCATCACAGGCCAATTCAAGTCGATAGACGATCTTCCAAAAGACGATTTCCGTCGCAACATCCCGAAATTCCAAGGCGAACAGTTCCAAAAGAACCTCGACTTGCTGTCCGAGATCGAGAAAATGGCATCCGAAAAAGAAATCAAGCCCTCACAACTTGCCATCGCCTGGACGATCGCAAAAGGTACCATCCCGATTCCGGGTACCAAACGCCGCAAGTATCTCAATGAAAATCTGGAATCGGCCAACATCGTTTTGAGCGGCCAAGATCTGGAACGCCTCGAAAGCATCATCCCGATTACCGCAAAAACCGGAAATTCGTATTGGGACGACGTGATGCAATACCAAGATTATTAATTCTTAAATTGCGGCTATCCGAATGGAAAGTCCCGTTTGGATAGTTTTTTTACGAAAATTTCCCCGATACGCTGCCCGTACGGCAATTAATTCAAGACTCTAAAAATGAACAAGTTCGTACCGCCGATTCACATTGCGACCATTTCGGAAATGCACAAACTTATGTCGGTTTCAAAGCCTTTCCATCCTTTGGTGTCCGTCGTGCCGATGCGTGAGGTCGTGGGCTGCAAGGAATTGGTCGGAAAAACGATCACTTATGGATTCTACTCGATCGCGCTCAAGAAGAATTTCGATTTGAGACTGCGCTACGGCCGCCAATATTACGACTTTGACGAAGGTGTGATGACGTTCGTCTCGCCCATGCAAGTCATTGGAGTCGAGTCTGAAAACATCCAGAAAATGGACGGTTTAATGCTTTTGGTGCATCCGGATTTCCTGAAAGGCCATTCGCTCACGTCCAAATTGCCCGATTACGGTTTCTTTTCATATGACGTAAACGAGGCTTTGCACGTATCCGATTCCGAAGAAAACATGATACTGGCGATGATGGAGAATCTTGCTAACGAAATCGCCAATGCCATCGACGCCTTTTCCCAAGACGTGATTTTGTCTCACATCGAGCTTTTGCTCAACTACTCGAATCGTTTCTACAATCGACAATTCCTCACGAGAAAAAGCCACGGCATCGATGTATTGTCGAGCTTCGAACATTTGCTGAAAGACTACCTGAATTCAGATACGCCTAAAAATTCGGGTTTTCCATCGGTCAACCACTTCGCCGAAAAACTCAACCTATCGGCCAATTATCTAAGCGATTTGCTGCGAAATCTTACAGGGAGAAATGCCCGTCAGCACATTCAGGACGCCGTGGTCGAAAAAGCCAAGGAATTGCTTTCGACAACTAATTTGTCAGTCTCTGAAATCGCGTACAGAATCGGGTTTGAACACTCGCAATCGTTCAGCAAACTCTTCAAACTCAAAATGGAAATGACGCCGTTGGAGTATCGAAGTGCGTGAGTTTGAATGCAAAGTGCGTCCGATTATTACTGATTCCGGAACTAGTTAATCCCGTTTGAGTTTACGGATTCGTTTCGAGTGCAACTCCGGCACTCGGACACTTAGGCGCTCTATTCCAATAAATCGTACTTCTCCAGATTCGCCTCAACGGTTTTCCCATCAGACTTTCGGATTACAACCATAAGATTCTCCATCTCAATCAATTGTTGACGGAAAGCGCACCAATCTTGCTCGCTCAAACCCGCAACGGCAGTTCCGTTCAGGGAAACCACTTCATCCTGGAGCGCAAAACCGAGCTTTTCGGCCTTCGATCCTTTCCAGATCACGCCCACGAAAGTTTTGCCGTTCTCGCGCAAAGGCGTAAACCCGAAAGTGAATTCTTTTTTGGGCGCGTCCATTTTCTTCGGAAGCAGTAATTCGCCCTTTTTGTAATTGATCACGAATTTGCCCAAAGGACTGAAAAAGTCATTGCCTATCAACACCATCGGGCTGGGCGAAACGCGAATCCTTCTCGAGAACAGCACCTTGCCGATGTAGACGGAATCAGCCAAAACCGCGCGTTCCTCCTGAAGCGCATTTCCCATAAGCGAGTAAAAACCCTGACCATGGCTAGATGCGATTTTTTTCGATTTCACAAGCCGGCTTTTCTCGAAATATTCGTTCGGGATGTCGAGACTTCCGTTGTTTCCAGTGTCGACGTCTGCCAAAAAGTTGATGCCGTTCGTATCGATTCTCACGCGTGGCGTTCCCGAAAAATTCTGTGTAAAAGCAACAGCGTTCGAATTCGAAAGTTGGATTTTATCTGAGCACATTCGCACCGACGGCTTGTCATAGTCGATTTCCCAATTGCAGATGCGCATCATGTTTGTGCCGAAAATCCCGTCGATGGGACGGCACAAAAGTTTGCTGAACTTCGCCAATTCGAAAGAACCGACGCCTACGTTCTGGAATGTAACCGATCCGAATTTGATTTCGGGCACAGTATAGAAGTTCTCCTCGCTCACGTTCCCGGCCGAGTCCACAAATTTGTTAGACGTCACCGGCGACAAGCCAAGTTCCTTGAGCAGTTTAGACGATACGATCGTGATCGCGCCCGTATCAAACAGGAAAGTGTAAGTCTTTCCGTTGATTTCGACCGGAACGAGCAATTCGTCCGTGACATATTCGGCCAAAACCGTCTCGTCGAATTTTTTCGATTCGGTTTTTACGGCGAACAGATATTTGTCGCGGTTTTCGGTCGATCTTTTGACTTCTTCCTTCGACTGTGAAAATCCAAAAAAGGAAAACGACAAGAGCGCAATGAGCAAAATTCTTCTCATGGTTTATTTTTTGTAAAAGTGCGAATTTTCGTTCGGATTTAAAAATCGGCATCGAAGGCGATCAGTGGCGCAAGTTGCTTTTGGTTTTGCAAACATTTCTGATTTCGGACAAAAAATCGGTCGAAGTATAACTCAATAAAGTGCGAACATTCCCAAACCTTTCGGAACAGCAATCATATTGTACAGAATTTCGGTATCTGCTTTTTCTTGGCCCGATTCAACTTTTGATTCGAGAATCTCGAGCCAAAAATGCCAAGCCGATTACATCCGGTTTTGTCAAAAACCATAACTTTCGGACATTATCACTTCACTCGAACGAAGTCCAAGTCCTGAAAATCATAACTGAAATCGGTTAAAGGCGATATCGGTTTCATCGTGAAATGATCGAGACCGTCCCAGAAAATATGGGCGTCGGCGTGAAAATAGCGGTTGTTCCACTTAACGACATAATTGTTGTCTTTATAGAAAAAAACCTCGCCCGTGAGTTGAGGTGACCTTTTCGAAGCAAGGAAAAGTTTGCCTTTTTTGACGGTGAACACGACTTCGCCAAACCATTTGTCCTTGAAAGTCCCGATTAGCGGCGTTTGATTCGGAACGATTTTGCCCTTCACATTTTTTTCTACCGCTTTCCAGACTTCATCCGTGACTTTGTCGGCGTCTTTTTCGCGTTGGCGCATTTTGTTGGCCAAGTCAGTGACATGGTCGAATTCGGGCGTTGCGAGATAACTGTCCTTGATCGTGTTGCTTATCGCATTGAAGGCCGAGCCCGCTTGCTGATTCGTCAGAACGATAATGCCGAGTTTCAGCTCTGGAATCATCAAGGTTTGGGTGACGATTCCCTCAAGCCCGCCTGTATGCGAGACTTGTAATTTTCCTTTTACGTCGGTGAGTTGCCAGCCTAGTCCGTAGGTTTTGAAATTCGAGAAATAAGGCGCCACGGCTTTGTTGGGCTGGATTGTTTGAGGCGTCCACATTTCGTTTGCGACTTTTTCGGAAAAAATCTGTTTTCCATCGAACTTCCCTTTGTTCATCTGTAAGATCAACCAATTAGACAAGTCGTTCACGCTCGCATAAAGTCCGGCCGCGGCGTCAAAAGTGCGCAGTTTATAGCGGGAAATGATCTTGAGTTTACCGTCGATCGGAACGTGCGGATCGATTACGTTTGTCGTGTCTTTCAACCGATAGAACGAAGAAGCGCTGTTATTCATGCCGATTGGTTGCATGATGCGCGATTCGACGAATTCGTTCCAGGTTTTGCCGCTCACGCGATTTACGACTTCGCCCGCTACGATGTACAAAAGGTTGTCATAATCGTATTTCGTGCGGAAAGCCGATGTCGGTTTAAGATATTGCAGATTGTCGACGATATCCTGAACCTGAAAGTTGTTTCCGTCAGGCCAAACCATGAGATCGCCCGCGCCCAATCCCAAACCGCTTCGGTGCGTCAGCAAATCCCGGATCGTGAATTCGTTCGTGACATACTCATTGTACATCTTGAATTCGGGAATGTGTTTTACGACCTTGTCGTCCCAAGAAATTTTCCCTTCATCGACCAAAATCGCAAGTGCCGTCGCCGTGAAAGCCTTTGAATTCGAGGCAATTCCGAAAAGTGTATTGGCATCGACCTTTTGTTTGGTCCTGACCGATTTCACGCCGTAGCCCTTGGCGTGCACGATTTTCCCGTCCTTGACAACCGCAACCGCGATTCCGGGCACGTCAAAAGCGGTCAAGGTTTTCTCGACAAGCGCATCTATTTTAGATTCGGATAACTGGGCATTTACGGAAAGTCCGGCGAAAGCCAAGGCAAGGAAAATGTACTTCATATATAGTAGCCGCGAACGGTGAATTTCAGGAGTGTTGCGTCGAATGATTTGTCAAAAGAAGTTATTGTTGCGGAATTATGGAGTAATAAATGCGTTGAAGTTATCAACAGCGGAGAAAGTAGCAGTAGCAGTGGCAGTAGCAGTAGCGGTAGCAGTAGCGGCAACATTAACGGTTGCAAGTAATGCCTATGAAAAGGCAGTCAGTGCGGAAGTTTTGTCGGCAATAGATTTTACAGGGAATGACGCCCGAACAAGCATTTAACTGAAACCTCTTTGTCGCTTGGCCTCGAAAATCAGCACAGCCGCGGCAACCGAGACATTCATGGAATCGATTTCACCTTGCATCGGAATCATTATATTTTGGTTCGCGGCGTCGCGCCAACCCTGCGTCAGGCCTGTGGCTTCGGTTCCGACTACAAGCGCGGTCGCGTCGGTAAAATCCTGTTCGTGATAAACAATGGCATCCTGCAAAGTCGCTCCGTAAATGTCGATTTTGTTGGATTTCAGGAATTCGATCACCTCAGAAGTCGATCCGATGGCGATTTGGTTCGTAAACAAACAACCTACGCTCGAGCGAACGATGTTCGGATTGTACATGTCCGATTTTGGGTTGGCGATGATCACGGCGTCCAGATTTGCGGCGTCGGCAGTTCTCAGCATCGCTCCGATATTTCCCGGTTTTTCGGGCGCTTCAGCTACCAAAATCAAAGGTTTTTCAGACAATTTGAGATCGGCAAGAGCCAAACTTTTGGACTTCGCGACGGCAATCACACCTTCGGTCGTATCGCGATAAGCCAATTTTTGATAGACTTCTTTCGAGATTTCAATCAATTGACGATCGGAAAATCCGAAAGTCTGGAAATCAAAATCGGTTTCTGCCAAAAATAATAAAGATTCGATCTCGTATCCGCCTTTCACGGCAAGCTCGATCTCGCGTCGGCCTTCGATCAAAAAACGCCCGGATTGCTTGCGTGCCTTGGCCTTTTCCTGCAATTGGACAAGTTCTTTTACCAAGGGATTCTGTGCCGAAGTGATTTGTTTCATGGCGCAAAATTATCCTTTTTCTTACGCATTGCATACAAAAGCGACGTCAAACCTGCGAACAAGGCCAATTTCCATAGCAATCCGAGGATCAGGTAGGGAAAAAACGAATCCGAATACATTGTCCATGAACTCGGCAAGTAGTCACGGTGCAGCGAAGTCACGATAATGACAAATTTCTCGAAATTGAAGAACAGGAAAAACGCGATCAGGAATCTTGAAATGTAGTTTTCACGCACTTTTCGCATCCAAAGCAATTGCGGAATTACGGAATACAGCATCGGTTGCAGCCAATAGGCCAAGGCGTATGAGCCGGTCATTCGGTTCAGGATTGCGTTTTGACTTTCGTCGGATGTGTTCCAGATTAAAATCGTTTCGCCCATCCAAACAGCCAAAAAGAGTAGGGAAGCGGTGCAGATCACGATTGTCGCGCATCGGTCGAATTCGCGCAGTTTGTCTTTTCGTTTGGAGATCCTGATTGCGAAATAGATGATCGTGTACAGCAAAAATCCGCTTTGGCAGTCGGTAATCAGGCGCCAGATGAGGGCTTGGAATGTGAGTTGTTCTTGCATTTTTGTTTTGGATAAACTCTTTGCTCAGATTTCGAATTTAAAATCAACCTGTCACCGTTTAAAACAGTGACAGGGTTTATAACCCTGACAGGGTGTGGCGAATCTGAAAAGCGAAAAAATCCTAAGCTAAACCAAAAAACCAACCCAAATACCCCAAAAGAGCAACGCCCGCCCCAAATCCAGCAAAAAATCGAGTTAAATCAAAACTTTAACTCAAGTCGAAATGTTGCAAAGTCGAAAATCAACTATAAAACAACTTCAACAAAACTTTAACTCAGCAAAAATCCGCGTTGGCAGCCCGTGATCAGGCGCCAGATGAGGTTTTGGAATGTGAGTTGTTCTTGCATTTTTGGTTTGGATAAACTCTTTGCTCGGAATCGGAATTTAAAATCACCCTGTCACCGTTTAAAACAGTGACAGGGTTTATAACCCTGACAGGGTGTGGCGAATCTGAAAAGCGGAAAAATCCCGAGCTAAACCAAAAAACCAACCCAAATGCCCCAAAAAATCAACGCCCGCTCCAAATCCAGCAAAAAACTGAGTTAAATCAAAACTTTAACTCAGGTCAAAATGTTGCAAAACTCTACTTCAGCAAAAGTCCACTTTGGCAGTCGGCGATAAGATGTCAGATGAGATCATTTAGTCTGAAGTCGAATCATTTCCAGTCTTCAAGATTTTTTCAGGGTAATCTTTATCAAAATTTGCGCTTCAAGTAATCTCAAAAATCTCGTAATCAGGCACTCAGAGAATTCCGCGCGACTTGATTTCCAGATATTTGTTGATCGAATCCAAAGTCAGATCTTCGGGCGCAGTCAAAACGGAGTAAATTCCGTACTTGCGCAACTCGTTCACGATCAGTCGTTTTTCAAACATGAATTTTTCGGCGACGACCTTGTCATATACCTCGTGTATGTTTTCGGCTTTTCCTTCAATGATCGAATTGAGTTCGGTATTCTTGAAGAAAACCACGACCAAAAGATGGTTTTTGGCAATTCCTTTGAGATAGCGAAGTTGCCTGTTCAAGCCATCCAAAGTCTCGAAATTCGTGTACAGCATGATAAGGCTGCGGTTGTTCACGTTTTTTCGGATATCGGCATACAGACGACTGTAATCGCTTTCGAAAAAGTCGGTTTTGACGTTGTAGAGACTTTCGAGGATTTTCGACATTTGGGACGAACGTCTCTCGGCCACGACGCGGTTTTCGACCCTTTTCGAGAACGAGAATATACCGGCTTTGTCCTGTTTTTTGAGAATCACATTCGACAGCACCAGCGAAGCATTGATCGCATAATCGAGCAAACTCAGTCCGTTGAACGGCATTTTCATCACGCGTCCCGTGTCGATCGCCATGTAAACCGATTGCGATTTCTCGTCCTGGTATTGGTTGACCATAAAACTCGACTTCTTGGCCGTTGCTTTCCAGTTTATCGTGCGCAAATCGTCTCCGGAAACATAGTCCTTGATCTGCTCGAATTCCATGGTGTGTCCGATGCGTCGGATGCGCTTCACGCCGTATTGCGTCAAATGGTGCGAAAACGCCATCAGATCGTACTTGCGAAGTTGGATGAAAGACGGATAAGTCTTGACCATTTGGTTGTCTTGGAACTTGAAGCGGCGCGAAACCAGCCGAAGCGGCGAAGACACGAAAATGTTGAGTTTGCCAAAGTGGTATTCGCCTCTTTCGGTCGGACGCAGATTATACGCGAATTCGTCCTGTGACGCACCTTTCATCAATCGGACGATATCGAAATTCCTGACCTGGAATTGCTCCGGAATCTCATCGATGATGTTGATCTTGATCTGGAAAGTGTAGAAATTCCTGATCTTGACCAGCACCGGATTTTCATCTCCGTTCGAAAACTTCTCGGGCAATTCGCGCTCGCCTTCAACAGGATTTCCCGATGAAAACAAAACCAGCACATCCAAAACCAAAAACACCATAAGTGACAGGAAAAGAAAGCGCGCGGCCGTGAAAAGACTCGGGAAGAAAAACGCCAATACGAAAAAAGTTCCCACCGCGATCAAGAGGTAGAAAAAGAAAGTGTTGATATAAAGTCCGGCGAGGCGTTTCAAGATCTATCGCGGTATTTCAACTGAATCGAGCAGTTGTTTGATGATTTCCTGGCTGTTCAAACCTTCCATTTCGCGCTCCGGCGTGACGATGACGCGGTGTTGCAAAACCGGGATCGCGGCTTCCTTGATGTCTTCGGGCGTCACGAAATCGCGGCCTCTCAAAGCGGCAAAACCTTTGGACGCGTTCAGAATCGCAATCGACGCACGAGGCGACGCGCCCAGGTACAAAAATGCATTCTCTCGCGTGTTTATCACGATTTTGGCAATGTATTCGATAAGTTGCGGCTCGACGACGATCTGTTTTACCAAGGCCTGGAAAGCGCGTATCTGCTCACCCGAAATCACCTTTTTGATGTTTTCGAGTTTGCCGCTGTCCTGCAATTTGTGTTCGCGGGTGATGATGTCGATTTCTTCGCTGAGCTTCGGATAATCCACAGAAATCTTGAACAAAAAGCGGTCGAGTTGCGCTTCGGGCAAGCGATAAGTGCCTTCTTGCTCAATCGGGTTTTGCGTAGCCACGACCAAAAACGGCGCGTCCATTTCGTAGCGTTTCCCGTCGATCGTGATCTGTTTTTCCTCCATGACCTCGAACAAGGCGGCCTGAGTTTTAGCAGGCGCGCGGTTGATTTCGTCGATCAGGATCAGATTCGAGAAAATCGGGCCTTTTCGGAATTCGAATTCTGTCTTTTTCTGGTCGTAAACCGATGTTCCGAGAATGTCCGAAGGCATCAGGTCTGGCGTAAACTGGATGCGGCTGAAACCGATGTCGGTCGTTTTGGCGAGCAATTTCGCCGTGATCGTTTTGGCGACTCCGGGAACGCCTTCGAGCAGCACGTGTCCGCCGGAAAGCAGCGCCACAAGCAATTGGTCGATCATTTTTTCCTGACCGACGATCACCGTGGAAAGTTCGCGTCTCACCGCGTCAAGGCTTTGCGACAAAGGCGCCAGGTCGATTCGGTTGCTGAATCTCACATCTTCGCTTTGGTTGGTCGGCGTTGGCGTGAAATTTTCACCGTTTTCGTTCGGATTCGATTCCGGAATGTTAGTTTCGTTTTCCATATCAGGATATTTTTTCGAGTGCTGAGTTTATTTTGATCAAATCTTCTTCCACGGCCATGTGCGGGCTTCGTCTGTGGTTGTTTACCAGGAAAATCGCCTGTTCGATGTCGGCGAAAGGTTTTCCGGATTTTTGGTGCAGTTTTTCGATGAACACCTCGTCGAGTTTGCTTGTATCAATATGGTAATCATTGCGCACTTTTTCAAGGAAATACACGATTTTTCGATCGATTACCGTGTGGTGCGCGCCTTCTTGATAGTAAAGGTTTCCGATGGTTTTGGCGAAATCGACCGTGGTATTCGGCAACGGTTCGAGAATCGGGACGATTCTTTGCTTGCGGCGTCCGTTGAAGACCATGAAGGCAAGAATTCCGAAAATGAGCAGATACCAAGCCCAATTCAACGCCGGTTGCGAACTGATCCAGCGCAATTTCGAATTGCTGATCGTGTTCGCGTCCGAAGAAACGTACCAAAATGTCTCGGCTTTTGGCAGATACGACAGCACTTTTTCGGCATATTCGTGGTGATTTCCCTTCAACAAATGGAAATTCGTGAAAGCCGCCGGAGCCGTATGCAGCAGGAAATTGCCGTTTTTGTACTTGACCTTGACGAAATTCACGCGGAGACTGTCTGATTGCAAAACGCCCAAAATCTCGCTATCCAAGGTGTCGATGGACGAAAAATACACGGGATTCATGCCTTCGTGCAAACCGTAAGCTTTCTTTCCAAGCTTCGGATTTGACAGTTTCACGCGCAAAGTGTCGATTGGACTGAAACTCGTGCGAGTTGTTATTTTAAGGCTGTCGCGGAACATTTCGGGAAAGGATTCCATGCTCAGGAAAGCGGTATTTCCGTGTCCGACGAAATAAAAAATGTCGTTCAGCGATTGCGTGTCGAGGTCGCTCTGGATCGCCATGATATTGCCCGTAATCTTGTACGTATTGTCGTCGTAATCGAAAACCGAATCCAGGAATTCATAAGGCGTGCGACGGAATCTTTCGACCTTTTCGTCCAGAAGTGAATCGATTTCCTTGTCCAAAACATAAAGCCCGAGCGGAATTTTGTCATAAACCGAATAGGTCGGACGCCAATCGACGGGTTTTTTCTCGCCTCCGTCAAAAAAGATCAACAGGCCAAAAACCACCACGAGAAAAAGGATATAATACTTGATTTTTCCCATCAGTAGCGTTTTATGGTTTTTGCGAAGGCCGAAACCGCCTTTTCGAACGCGATGTCGTCCAATTCGAAGTCGCCATACCAGATGTAGTTGAACAGATAGGACAAATAGGCGAAATCTTTCCTGTCGGTTTCCGATTTGATCTCATACAAATAATCGGAATTTGTCTTTTCAATATCCCAAACGATGATGCCGCGTCTGGTGAATTTCTGCAAAAGCCACAGGTAATAGTAGCGGATCGCCAGTTTTCTATCTCCTATCGAAAGCGTTTCGGCAATCAGTTTCTCGAAATCGGCGGCTTGGATGTCACGCTCGATTTCCTCTGCCGACAGGATGCGTTTTGATGTGCCGCGCCCGAAAATCCATTGGCCTTCCTTGTTCAGGATCGCTTTTGCGATCAGGAAAATCACCACGACGATCACGATTACCAAAACGATCTTGAAAATCCAGTCGAGCACCGTCAGGGTTTGGTTGCCTCCAAATTCGAAAAGCCTCGAAATTTTGTCGCCAAGCCACTTCTTGAAGCGATCCCAGGCCGTGAGTTCTTTGGCTTTCGGTTCGTAGTCGAAAGCTTCGTCCTTGTAGTTTTGCTTGAAATCAGGAGCGAATTGGCGCTGTTTCACATCGGATGAATCAAAAACGATGTCCTTGTCCGTGAGAACGCGCTTGGGTTCTTGCGAATCAAGGCTGTCTTGTGCGTACGCCGAGGAACACATCAACCAAAGTATCAAAAACAGACTACGCAAGTTCCTTGAGGTGTTTTTTGTGGACGAAAATCGGATAGACCAAATAATACCAGGCGATCAATCCCAAAGTAGACAATATGATGAAAGCGCTTAGCCAGATTGGCATTTTTGGCGCGTATCTCGTGACGAATCCTTCGAGGAAACCCGCGGCTATCGTAAAAGCCCAGGTGCTCAGATAAATCTTGAACGAAGCCATGAATCCTATTTTCAATGAGTTCATGCGCGAGTACGTCTTCGGAAATAAAATCGACGCACCAAGCAGGAATCCGCAGGCCGTTTCGATGACGATCGCGAAAATTTCCATCGATCCGTGAATCCAGATACTTCTCACACTTTCCCAAAAAATGCCTTTCTGCTGGAAGAAATACTGGAAAGAACCAAGCATGACGCCGTTTTCGAACGCGATGTAGAACGTGAGAATTCCGGCGGTTATCCCAAAAAAGTAGCAAATCGCGCCAACTTTTAGGTTGTTGAGCGTGATTCCGATAAAACTTCCCCAATTGCTCCCCGATTTGTAAACCGCCATCGGATCGCCTTTGTCAATGTTTTCCAGGGTTTGGTTCACGTATCCGTCGCTTGTGACCAATCTGACGAAATCCTGGTCGTAATGCGAGGAAATCACCCCAATTGCCACCGAAACGAAAAAAAGCACGAAAGCGTAAAGGAAATAACGTCTGTATTGGTAACTCAAAAGCGGCACTTCGGTCTTGAAAAAATGGACCAGCCTGTTTTTTTCAAGCCTTTTTGTCTTGTAGATTTTTTGGTAAACCTGGGCCGCGAGATGATTCAGGTAAGTAACGATCTTGCTTTTGGGATAATACGTCTGCGCGTACGAAAGATCGTTTATGAGCTGTACGTAAAGACTCGAAAGTTCGTCAGGGTTTTTTTTGCCGCCAACGGTAATGGCACGTTCAAATTCAAGCCATTTTTCTTTATTTTGCCGGATGAACGCGATTTCTCTCATTGGCGGCTAAAATAGGAATTATGACCCAATTATCCATAAACACCACACAAAATGTAAACATCGTTTTTACGGCCGCATCCATGGGCGATCGCATCCTTGCGAATATCGTCGATTGGATCATAAAAATCGCCTATATGTTTTTGATGTTTGGGATAATTCTCAGATATACGGGCGTTCTTGAGGCCATCGGGCATTTGGACGCGTGGTCGGAAGGTGCGGTGATTTCAGTCTTTTCGCTTCCGATGATGCTTTATTCGCTGGTTTTCGAAAGCTGGCTCGAAGGACAAACCTGGGGCAAGAAACTCATGAAGATCAAAGTCGTGAAGATCGACGGCTATCAGGCCTCGTTCACCGAATATCTCATCCGATGGTTTTTCCGCATGGTCGACTTGTTCCTTTTCAACGGACTCATCGCCGTCATAACGGTTGCCACATCGAAGAAAAGTCAGAGGTTGGGCGACATGGCCGCCGGAACCGCCGTGATCACTTTGAAGAACAAGATCAACATCAGCCATACGATTCTCGAGGAAATCGGATCGGAATATGTGCCCATTTATCCGCTGGTGATAAAATTGTCTGACAACGACATCAGGATCGTCAAGGAAACGTTCAACAATGCGTTGTCGAGAAATGATTTTGAAACCATTCGCAAACTCGTCACAAAAGTCGAGACCGTGACGGGAATCAGGAATCAGTCGGGCAATAACAACGACTTTTTGAGAACGATCGTCAAAGATTACAATTTCTATACTCGAGGTGCATAGTTTACCGAATCTTCCGCAATCTGCTGACTTGTTCTATTACCTGAATGTCATCGGGACAATGGCTTTCGCGGTGTCGGCATCGCTTACGGCCATGAACCGAAGGCTTGATCCTTTCGGGGTTTTCGTGATCGCATTCGCGACTTCGGTTGGAGGCGGAACGTTGCGCGATATTCTTATCGGATACACTCCGGTTGGCTGGATGCGCGATCTGACAGTAGTTTATTTTATCATCGCCGGTTATTTCGTTGCGGTTATTTTCCGAAAAAAACTCGACAGATTGCGCGTTTCCCTGTTCCTGTTCGACACGATTGGACTCGGGATTTTCACGTTGATTGGAATCGAACGCGGACTTTCATTCGGACTCGCGCCCGTGATTTGCGTGGCTTTGGGAACGGTTACGGCTTGTTTTGGAGGCGTGATAAGAGACATTCTGTGCAACGAGATTCCGGTCATCTTCCGAAAGGAAATCTACGCGACTTTATGTATTGTGGGAGGAATAATCTTCTTCACGCTGAGAAACAACTTCGGACTCACCCAAAACGTGCTTTACGTATTGGTTTCGGTCATCATTATAGTTTTGCGCCTCTTGGCCGTGCGTTATAAATGGTATCTGGCACCTTTGGACAGAAAGTGATTTACCGCACGATTTCTGTTCTGCTACAACTTCTGCAGCCGCCGCCTCTGCAACTGCCACTTCAACTGCTTCTGCTACTGCAACTGCAACTGCCACTGCCACTGCTACTGCGTGATGTACAAAAATCCCGAATAAGGTTTCGGATAATCCGGATCGTGCAATTCCAGAACGTAGTAATAAGTCCCGTCCGGCGCTTCTCCGTCAGACCATTTCAAACCCTTGGAAACGCGGCCGTTCCACTCTTCGGTGTTGTTTGTTCCTGACCAGATCTGAACGCCCCATCTATTGTAGACGAAAAGTTTGTAGTTCAGGAAAATATCGCGCAATCCGGCAATATGGAAAACGTCGTTTATGCCGTCTCCGTTGGCCGAAATGAAATTGTAAACGGTCGGCGGACAATTTCTTACGGTAAGTAAAAAGCTTCCGACGTTGTAGCAATCGGCGCCCTGAACGCGAAAATAAACCGTGAAAGGCGTGCTCGGAGCCACAAAATTTCCGGTATTGAGGATTTCCCCGATTCCGTTTTCGGCATTTTCTTGCGATGTATAAAATGAAATCTGATAAGAAGGATCAAGTCCGATGGTAGTTGCGTAGTCCGAAAAATCAAAAGTGCCTGAAGTCAAGCCCAAATTGCACGAAACCAGATTTTCGGGCTGATTGAATCCGGGCAAAGGAAGCAAAGTCACCGTCGCGACAAATTGGTTGTTGGTTTCGTTCAATTCCGTGACAACGCCCACATTCTGGCCATTGTCGTCCACCAAAAGCGTCAGGGTAAAACCATCGGGAAGATCGTCCGGAATCGTCAAGGTAATTTGTCCCGATTCGCTTCCGCCGATAGGAATCAACTGTTGCGTCGCGGCTTGTCCGACCAAAATCCCATCGGCATAGAAAGCGATTGGCGTCGCCGCCTCGAGATCGTCCGTGCTGTTCACGTTGCTAACCGTGTAATCGACGACAATCTGTTGCGAATTGCAGAACACCGAAATAGTGTCCGACACGATAGTCGCATCGGGCAATTGACTGTTCAACTTGGTCACCACCGCGTTCACCATCACGACATCCTGTTCGGAATGCAAGGTGATTTCGGCCGTCGTATCGCCTATATTGATATTACCCTGAATCTCGTAAACGTCAAGATCCATGTTGTAAAGCTGGTCAGAATTCGTGAAAGTGTTTGTGCCGTTGAAAGCGTTGTTCCAAGGATTCAAAGCATTCGACAACACATCGCCATTGATCGTAAGCGATTCCATATTGGCAATATTCTTGTCACCTTCCCACGCCAGAAACCCGATTTTTGCGCCCACGTTGTCAATCACGTTCAGACTGTTCAGTGAAATCGTGATTTCCGTAGGAACGGCCTGCATTCCGTCGTAAACGTTGAGTTGGTTCAGCGGAAGCGAATTGTTCTTGTAGACCACGACAATCGCCCAACCGGCAAAGTTCGTACGATTCGTGAAAGCAAAGTTGATGTAGTTCGAAACATCGAGCTCGCTCAAAGTATAAGTGCCGTTTCCCGTCGCCTGAACTTGCGCAGTGACGTCGGCGAATGCGCTGAAATAATCATAGGTGTTGCCGCTTACCCATTGATGGGCGAAAGTGCGCTCGGCAGTGATCGGGACGCCGTTCAATTCCACCTGGAAATCCCCGAAACCGCAGCCAGCCCAATACAGGTAAGCCGCTTCGATCTGATCGTTTGCGGTGAGGTTGAAATCGGCCGCCGTCGAAGTCAGCACAGTCGGCACAGGCATGTACGAATTTTCCATCGTATTCATCGTATTGCCAAAAAACACGAAGTCGTAACGCCCGTTGAATTGTTGGTAAAGCGAAATATCCTGGGCAAAACTGCCGAGGGAAAAAAGGAGGGAAGCGATGAGGATTTTGAGTAGTTGTGGTTTCACCAAGCATCGATTTGCGTTAAAGATACGGATTTTGGGAAAGGTTGCTTTTGGAAATTAGCGTTGTGGTGTTTTGGTTTATTTTGGAGCTTTTTCCGGCTGACTGGCACTAGCTTTTTTGCAAAAGCCGGTTTTTCTAGGGCTTGAAACGAGCTTCCTTCGGTCGCTGTTTCAAGTCAAGAAAATCACGTCTTTTTCTGCAAAAGGCTAGTTGCCCGCATCCGGGCTAGGGATTGTCGTAATACGATTTCTCGCTTTTAATTTTGTTTCTGTGTTTACGGAAATTATCTCACTCTCGAAGCGTAAATAAAAAAGCTGCGCTTTTTTGCTTCTTTTCGCCGGCTGCGCCGTCGCCTGCTTTGATTTTCTTTCGTCGCCTGCCAGCGGGGCTTACTTTTGCCTCGCCGCAAAAGTAACAAAAAGGCTCGCGGCACGACCGATTTTGGCGACCTGACAGCCTTGGAAATTCGGGAAT